>OZ254152.1:0-1488100 GCA_965267985.1 Candidatus Nanopelagicaceae bacterium
ATGGCGTTAACCGCCCTTGAGTTGACCCAGTTGTGGGAGCGCGTAGTCGATCATGTTTCGACCGGCGAACCCCAACACCGAGCCTTCTTAGCGATGACTAAACCTCTTGGACTTGTCCCAAATGAAGATGGCGCGGCAAGTCTCTTGGTTGCAGCGCCCAATGCCTTTGCAAAAGATGTTCTTGAGTCACGGCTTCGCCCAGTTGTGAATGAGGTCCTCTCTCGCGAGCTCGGAGGTCCTGCAAATATCGCAGTGATGGTCGATGAGAGCATCGAACTCGCAGATCTACCTGAGCCAACCATCACGGTTGAAGTCCCACGTCCAGGAACAGGGCGTGAAGCAGCGCCATCAATTTCATCAACATCTTCTAGTGATGCACTTGGTTCACAACTTAATGAGCGATACACATTTGAAACTTTCGTTACCGGAGAATCAAATCGATTTGCACGCGCTGCTGCAATCGCTGTAGCTGAAGCGCCAGCGAAGGCATATAACCCACTCTTTATCTATGGTGATTCTGGTCTTGGAAAAACTCACCTATTACACGCAATTGGGGCTTATTCTCGTGAGCTCTTTCCTAATATCCGTGTGCGTTATGTTTCCTCTGAAGAATTTACCAACGACTTTATTAACTCTATCCGTGACGATAAAGCAACATCATTTCAACGCCGCTATCGTGATTTAGATGTACTGCTTATTGACGATATTCAATTCCTTGAAAATAAAGAGCGTACACAGGAAGAGTTCTTCCATACATTTAACACTTTGCATAATGCGAAGAAGCAGATTGTTATCTCATCTGATCGCTCACCAAAACAACTAACAACTCTTGAAGATCGACTTCGCTCACGTTTTGCGTGGGGTTTTACGATCGATGTTCAACCACCAGAGCTCGAGACTCGTATCGCTATCTTGAGAAAGAAGGCTGCACAAGATCGTCTCAATGCGCCCGATGATGTTCTTGAATTTATCGCAAGTAAGATCTCTACAAATATTCGCGAACTCGAAGGCGCACTTATCCGTGTGACAGCATTTGCTAGCTTGAACCGCCAGAGCGTTGATATGGGGCTTGCTGAAATCGTTCTTAAAGATTTAATGCCCTCTGAATCAAATCCAGAGATCACAGCTGCAACGATCATGGCTCAGACAGCTGCCTTCTTTAAACTTACCCTCGAAGATCTCTGTGGAACCTCTCGCTCTCGCGCTCTGGTTGAGGCACGCCAGATTGCGATGTATCTCTGCCGCGAGTTGACCGACCTCTCTCTTCCTAAGATCGGCCAGACCTTTGGCGGCCGCGACCACACCACGGTGATGCATGCCGATCGGAAGATTCGTGAGTTGATGGCAGAGCGTCGAGCTCTCTATAACCACGTCAATGAGATCACCACCAAGATTAAGCAGCAGAGCTCTTACTAACCCTCTACCTCTCATCTTTAATGACCAGTTGAGAGATGTCCGCTTTAACACCTTTACCCCCAGATGTGGAAAAGATGTGGATAACTGTGGATAAAAGGGGATTTATGTGGGTAGTTAAGGGTATTTCAGGAAGATTTAACTTTAAAAAGGAAGAGAGGGAAGAAAATGGTGAGATCTATCCATAGGTTATCCACACCTTCTACAGGTTTATCCACAGAAATAAAGGATAACTTCTCCCTTCTGACCAGCACTTTTACTGCTTTCCCACAGAAAACCGCTACACCTATTACTACTACTTTTATATATAAATATCTCTCTCCCCAAGCGAACCTGTGGGTTCGCACCACCCATTCCTTTATTAATGGCATCTATGCCAAACTTTCCAACCTTGGAGTGGTTAATCCACCGACAGATGAGATGAGGGCTTCGGCATGAAATTCACAGTAGATCAGCAGGCGTTAACTGATGGCGTTAATTGGGTATCGCGTTCCCTCTCAACACGTCCTATCAAGACCGAGCTCCTCGGTATCAAAATCGACGCAACCGGTGATCAAGTGATTCTCTCTGCCTCAGATCTCGAAACCTCTTCTAAATCTCACTTCACCGCAGATATCTTTGAAAAGGGCGAAGTCCTCGTACCAGGAAAGTTACTCGCTGAAATTTCACGTTCTCTTCCTAATAAACCAATCACAATTACCTTAGATGGTTCACGAGTATTAGTGACATCAGGTTCTGCAAAGTTCACACTTCCAACACTCTCACTCTCTGAATATCCAAACCTTCCTGAGCTACCTGAGCGCACAGGCGTTGTTGCAAGTGACACATTCGCAACCGCAGTTGCACAAGTTGCTATCGCAGCTGGCCGAGATGATTCACTTCCAACATTAACAGGTGTCCATGTTGAAATTGAAGAAGATAAGGTAACTCTCGCTGCAACAGATCGTTACCGTCTTGCAGTTCGTGAATTTACGTGGAACCCATCAACACCAGGTGTTTCAACATCTGCACTGATGCGCGCTCGCACACTTGCCGATGCTGCTAAATCACTAACAGGATCGAAAGAGGTAAACCTCTCATTTGCACCAGCAACTTCATCAGATCGCTTGGCTGGTTTTTCAGGTGATGGAAAGACAATGACATCACGTATGTTGGATGGAACATTTCCTCCATACCGTCACCTTCTTCCAACAGAGGCATCAACTACTGCAGTTGTAGAAGTTGCTCCATTCTTAGATTCTGTTCGCCGTGTTGCACTCGTTGCTGATAAAACAATCCCATTACGTCTTGAGTTTGCAGATGGTGGCGTCTCACTCGAGGCAGGTACCGGCGAAGAAGCGCAAGCGACAGAGACGATTGATGTACTCCTTAATGGAGATCCAATCTCAATCGCATTTAACCCAGTATTTCTAGCAGATGGACTCCAAGCTGTAGGAACTCCATTTGTACAAATTTCATTTACCGGATCAAACAAGCCAGCTATCTTGACTGGGCGCACTGAACCTAATGGTGCCTCAATCGATACATACAAGTACTTGTTGATGCCAATGCGTTACGCATCATAAGAACCCTTTCGGTAAAGAGTTAACAATGCGCGTTAAACGCCTAGCGCTCACCAACTTTCGCTCTTATAAAGAGCTTGATGTGGAGTTCGAACCTGGTCCTACAACCTTCATCGGCAATAACGGTTCAGGTAAGACAAATATTGCAGAGAGCTTGATCTATCTCGCCTACCTTTCATCACACCGCGTCTCAACCAATCAACCACTTTTAGCACTTGGTAGTGACCAGGCAATTATTCGCGCAGAGATCGAACGCGACAATCGCACACTACAAGTAGATCTTGAAATCAATGCAAGTAAAGCAAATCGTGCACGTCTTAATGGCAACCCAGTTAAATCCCAACGCGAAATTCTTGGAGCGCTTCAAATTGTTTACTTCTCTCCAGAAGATTTAGATCTTGTCCGCGGTGAACCAACCGATCGACGCAACTTCCTCGATAAATTATTAATTACTCAATCACCACGTTTGGCTGGTGTTATTAGTGATTTCGACCGAGTAGTACGACAGAGAAATACACTTTTAAAAACACGTGCACCACAGAATGCGCTAGAACCTTGGACAGAACAGCTTATTAGATTCGGCGCCGAGCTATCTGCAGAGCGTGTGAAGTTGGTAGATGACCTCAACCCATATGTTGCAGAGCATTACAGAAACCTGAATGAGGTAAAACCTGCATCGATCTCATATAAATCATCCACCGAGGGCCTCACTGCAGATGTCAATGAAAATATAGAGATCTTGAAGTTGCGCGCTGCAGAGGTAATTAAGCAAGAGATGGATCGAGGGGCATCGCTAATTGGTCCGCACCGCGATGATCTTCACCTTCAACTCGGTGACTTTCCAGCTAAAGGTTATGCAAGCCACGGCGAATCATGGTCGATGGCTATCGCGCTCCGTATCGGCAGTTACACACTTCTTAAATCAGAGGGCGCAGATCCAGTATTAATTCTCGACGATATCTTCGCTGAGCTTGATAATCAGCGCCGTCAGCAATTAACTGCAGTCACGCAGTTAGCCGAACAAACAATTATTACGACAGCTGTTGAAAGTGATCTCCCACCAGAGCTATTGTCTGCAAAGTTCTATGTAACTCCCGGACAGGTAGAGAAGAGGTAATGATGGCAAAGCGCGATCTCGCCCTCGATCTCTTCCGCAGTTATAAGACCGGTTTTATTAAGAAGTCTCGTCCGCGCCCTGAACGTGGTCAGGGCCCAGGAGATCCAACTCTTGTAGCCAATATCCTCGATGACTTGGTGAAGGATCGTGAATGGGATTCAGGATTGGCTGAAGGAAACCTCTTCGCCACCTGGCCAAAGATTGTTGGGGCAGATGTTGCCCAGCACACCGAGCCAATCTCACTCCTTGATGGAAAGCTGCTCATTCAATGTTCATCCACCGCCTGGGCGACCCAATTAACTATGGCTCAAAATGAGATCCTCGCAACGATCCGAGCTAGCGCTCCAGGCGCGCTCGTTGAGGCTCTTCGATTTATCGGCCCACAGGCCCCAAGTTGGAAGAAGGGGATCCGCTCAGTCTCCAACGGCCGCGGCCCTCGCGACACCTACGGCTAATCCCGACCTGATTTCAGTTACGGCGACGTGCGGTCAGATTGCCTTATGCCAGCAGTGCACCGATTCTTAACATCGCCTTCCAACTGAAATCAGGTCGGGAATAAAGCCGTACCTGCCTCTGTTCTACCTATCAAGAAACCTGAGTCGCATCGACTCAACTCTTTGGGTAATATCAACTCAGGTCTCTCGGAAGTGCAAGCCCTGACCCAAGATGAAAAGCTCACATGGCAAAGCCATTGAGCTGGATCAGCTCGGGAGACAAGAGAATAAAAAGGAGCAATAAATGGCTAGAGCAGTCGGAATCGACTTAGGAACAACAAATAGCTGCGTATCAGTTCTCGAAGGTGGAGAGCCAACAGTTATTGCAAACGCAGAAGGCGCTCGCACAACCCCATCGATCGTCGCATTCGCAAAGAATGGCGAAGTTCTCGTCGGTGAAGTTGCAAAGCGTCAATCAGTGACAAACGTTGAGCGAACAATTCGTTCCGTAAAGCGTCACATGGGTACATCTTGGACACAAGAGATTGATGGCAAGAAGTACACACCACAAGAAATTTCAGCGCGCGTTCTTCAGAAGTTAAAGCGCGATGCAGAGGCTTACCTCGGTGAGTCAGTAACAGATGCAGTAATCACAGTCCCTGCATATTTCTCTGATGCAGAACGTCAAGCAACAAAGGAAGCTGGCGAGATCGCAGGACTTAATGTCTTGCGTATCATCAACGAGCCAACAGCTGCAGCCCTTGCATATGGTCTTGATAAGGCAGATAAAGAGCAGACGATTCTTGTCTTCGACCTCGGTGGTGGAACATTCGATGTTTCACTTCTTGAAATCGGTGACGGTGTTGTTGAAGTTAAGGCAACATCAGGTGATAACCACCTCGGTGGAGATGACTGGGATCAGGCACTTGTTGATCACTTAGTAAAGACATTCGGATCTGCAAATGGCATCGACTTAACAAAAGATAAGATGGCGATGCAGCGTATCCGCGAAGCTGCAGAGAAGGCGAAGATCGAACTTTCATCTTCACAATCTGCAACTATCAACCTTCCATACATCACAGTTGATGCAGAGAAGAATCCACTTTTCCTCGACGAGACAATCACACGTGCACAATTCCAAGCACTCACAGCTGATCTCCTCGATCGTTGCAAGAAGCCATTCCAGGCAGTGCTTAAAGATGCAGGAATTGCAATCAACAAGATCGAATCAGTTGTTCTTGTTGGTGGATCTACTCGTATGCCAGCTGTTGTTGATTTAGTACGCGAACTCACTGGTGGAAAAGAGCCAAATAAGGGCGTAAACCCTGATGAGGTAGTTGCAGTTGGTGCATCACTTCAGGCTGGTGTTCTTAAGGGTGAAGTCAAGGATGTTCTCCTTCTCGATGTCACACCTCTCTCACTTGGTATTGAAACCAAGGGTGGAGTCATGACAAAGCTCATTGAGCGCAATACAACTATTCCAACAAAGCGTTCAGAGATCTTTACAACTGCTGACGATAGCCAGCCAGCTGTGCAGATTCAGGCTTACCAAGGTGAGCGCGAGATGGCTGCATATAACAAGAAGCTCGGAATGTTTGAGCTCACCGGAATTGCACCAGCCCCACGCGGAGTTCCACAGATCGAAGTAACTTTCGATATCGATGCTAACGGAATCGTTCATGTATCAGCGAAGGATCTTGCAACCGGTAAAGAGCAAGGCATGACCATCACAGGTGGCTCTGCTCTATCAAAGGATGAGATCGATCGCATGATGCAAGATGCTGAAGCACACGCAAATGAAGATAAGCAGCGTCGTGAAGAGGCAGAGATTCGCAACACTGGCGATTCACTTCTCTATCAGACAGAGAAGTTCCTTAAAGATAACGAAGGTAAGTTCGAAGGTGAACTTGCTACACAGAAGTCAGAGCTCGATGCAGCACTTGAAGAGTTGAAGACAGCTCTCGGTGGTGCAAACTTCGAGATGATCAAGTCATCAACTGAGAAGGTCTCAACACTTTCACAGGCAGTTGGCGGCGCACTCTATGCAGCTAACGCTGCACAGGCAGAAGGTGCTCCAGCAGAAGATGGTGTTGAAGACGCTGAGGTAGTGGATGAGGCATAAAAATGCCGAGTATTTGGAATGGGTGTAAATAAGTGACTAACGAAACTGAAAACGAAGTCGTTACCGATGACGTTCTAACCCAAGAAGATGTAGTTGTGGAGGCGCCGGGTCAGGAGACTGACCCGGTTGCATCTCTTACCGCAGACCTCCAACGTCTTCAGGCTGAATACGCTAATTACCGTAAGCGTGTAGAGCGTGATCGATCTGTCGCCCACGACATCGCTATCGGCTCTGTATTAACAGAGCTATTAGCTACTTTGGACGATGTTGATCGCGCCTCACAACATGGTGAGCTCACTGGTGGATTTAAGGCAGTTGCTGATCAATTGGCATCAATTACAAATCGCTTCGGTCTCGAAAAGTACGGGAACGATGGTGATCTCTTTGATCCTCAGATTCATGAAGCGCTGATGCACGATACATCTGCAGATGTTGCAGTTGCTACTGCATCAAAGATCTTGCAACCCGGTTACAAGTACAAGGATCGCATCTTGCGCCCTGCACGTGTATCTGTAACAGAGCCCGAGGCGTAATACATCTATGGCAGCCAAGGATCTCTACGAGAAGGACTTCTACAAAGTCCTCGGAGTTGATAAGAAATCAACCCCAGAGGAAATTAAGAAGAAGTACCGCTCATTAGCGCGTGATCTCCACCCTGATAAGACTCAGGGTGATTCAGCGTTGGAAGAGAAATTTAAAGCTGTCTCTGAGGCCTATGACATCTTGTCAGATCCCAAGAAGCGCGCAGAGTATGACGAAGCGCGTTCACTTTTTGAACGTGGAGGTTTCCGCGCACCAACAGGTGGTGGTAATTACCAAGGTGGAGATTTCTCCGACATCTTCGGCGGCGGAAACCCTCAAGATATCTTCGCAAATCTCTTTGGTGGTGCTGGAATGCGTCGCGGTCCACGTAAGGGACAAGATCTTCAAACCGAATCAACAATTACATTTAAAGAGTCGATCTTCGGGACAACTCTTGAATTGAAATTATCTGCAGATGGAAAGGCACAGAACATCACTGCCCGTGTTCCAGCTGGAGTAAATGACGGCGCAAAGATTCGCGTCAAAGGCAAAGGTGCACCAGGTGAAGCTGGACCTGGTGATCTCTTTATCTTGCTCACAGTAAAACCACACTCGATCTTTTCGCGTAAAGGTGAGAACTTGTTACTAACTCTGCCGGTGACTTTTGCTGAGGCAACTCTCGGCGCCGATATTAAAGTTCCCACACTTGGTGGCGACGATGTCACTGTTCGCTTAGCTCCTGGAACACCTACAGGACGTGTACTTCGTGTTAAAGGTCGAGGAATCACAAAGGGCCACACGGTCGGAGATCTCCTTGTCACAATAGATGTGCAAGTGCCTCGTCGAGTTGAAGGTGAAGCGTTAGAAACACTCAAGAAATTTGATGAGTTAACTAAAGATCACGACGTACGCTCTGAATTTAATACAAAGGCAAAGGCATGAGCGAGAAGCGCGAGGCACATGAGATCGACGATGAGAAAGGTCTCTATGTCATCTCAGTTGCAGCAGAACTCTCAGGTCTGCATCCACAAACTTTACGCCAATATGATCGCCTCGGTTTAGTTTCTCCAGATCGCACAGAAGGTCGCAATCGCCGTTATTCACTACGAGATATCGCATCTCTTCGTATGGTCCAACGCCTCGTTGGTGAAGGCATCAACCATGCAGGTGTGAAGCGAATCATTGAGCTTGAGACTGCGATGGCAAATATGGCGATTGAAGTAGCACAGCTCCGCATTGAGATGGATGCGCTCTTAGCTGAGAACCCACCGAAGAGTTTAAAAAGTAAGAAGAAATCTCCTGAAGTCATTCTCTATGACGAGAAGAAGTAAGGGATAAGGTCACCCTATGAGCGCACGCGAATCCTTAAAGAATGAAATCATCAACAAGGCTGTAGTTCACGGAAAAGTGATCTTGTCTTCAGGCAAAGAAGCTGATTACTACGTGGATCTACGTCGCATCACACTCGATCATGTCGCAGCCCCATTGGTTGGGGAAGTAATGCTCGATCTCACCAAGGATCTTGAATTCGATGCAGTCGGTGGTTTAACACTTGGCGCAGATCCTGTCGCGACAGCGATGATGCATGTTGCATCACGCAATGGGCGGGCACTTGATTCTTTTGTAGTTCGTAAAGAAGGAAAAGCTCATGGTCTTCAGCGCCGTATCGAAGGACCAGATGTAAAGGGCAAGCGAGTATTAGCAGTGGAAGATACTTCTACAACTGGTGGCTCTGTATTAACAGCGGTTGAGGCACTCATTGAGGCTGGCGCAATTGTTGTGGGCGTGGCAGTAATTGTTGAGCGCGGTGCAAAGGATGCAATTGAGGCAGCGGGTTATAAGTACTACGCCGCCTACCAACTAACAGACTTAGGACTCTAATTAATTTTTAAGAGAGATCCTTCTTTGTACGCCACTCTTTCAATACCTCAATCGCAACCGGTAGGACGCTCACAAAGACAATCAGAGCGATAATCGGCAGCAAATACTTATCGATAGATCCACTGATCTTATTTCCTAGTACATAACCGGCACCCAGAACCAATTGAGTCCACACAACAGCACCGATTGCATTCCATAGAAGGAACTTACGTGCCGGATATCCAATGATTCCCACCATTGGATTAATCAATGTGCGCACAAAAGGAATAAAGCGAGCAAGGATTAACGCCTTACCAACCCCGTACTTTGTAAGCCAACGCTCTGTCTGTGCTACGCGCTCTTGAGTAAAGAAGCGACCATTAGGGCGGTCAAAGAGTTTGCGACCATAGCGATTTCCTAAGAAGTGGCCGAATTGCGAACCAATAATTGCAACAAGCGGTGCGCCAATAAAAATAGAGAGTGCGTGCAGTGAGGCACCACCTAAAATCTCAGCTCCGGCAGATGATGCTGCAATACCTGCGATAAAGAGAAGTGAATCGCCTGGAAATGCCAAACCTACAAGAAGTCCTGTCTCCGCAAAGATAATTGCAAGAACTCCAATGAGACCTAAATCCCCAACAATTGAATGTGCATCGAAGAGATTTGCAGCAATATTCATATATAGAGGATAAGGTACGCGCCATGCAAACACACCCGACCCCGAGTGTTTTCACGGAAGAATTCCGTCCAACCTTTCACTTCACCCCTGAAAAGAATTGGATCAATGATCCGAACGGTTTACTTTTCTATAAAGGCAAGTACCACCTCTTCTATCAACATAACCCTTCAGGAATCTTGTGGGGCAATATGTCATGGGGGCACTCTGTAAGTACTGATTTACATACATGGCAGCACCTACCTGTTGCAATCCCATGTACAGATACGGCCGGAATTTTTAGTGGTAGCGCAGTTATCGATCTAACAAATAGCAGTGGCTTTGGTTCGCTAGAAAATCCGCCCATGGTCGCTATCTACACAGTGCATCAAAATGATGAAACTCACCAAGCACAACACATTGCTTATAGCCTCGATGAAGGTCTGACCTGGGTGAAGTACGAAAATAACCCCGTGCTTGATTTAGGAATGAAAGATTTCCGTGACCCTAAAGTTTCATGGGAGCCAGATACACAGTCGTGGTTGATGACAGTTGCGAAACCACAAGAATTTAAAATTGCATTCTTTAGATCTACTGATTTAAAGAGTTGGACACATCTATCTGATTTTGGTCCACTTGCAGCAATTGGCGGCATCTGGGAGTGCCCTGATCTCTTTGCGCTACCCACACCAAACGGTGAAATAAAATGGGTGTTGATTGTCTCACTCAACCCAGGTGGAGTTGCTGGCGGTTCGGGTACACAATATTTTATTGGTGATTGGGATGGAACATCCTTTACAACTTCACAAACTGAAACGCTCTGGATTGATTACGGCCGGGATAACTATGCAGGTGTGACATTTAATAACGTTGCAGATGGAAGAAGAATCTTCCTTGCCTGGATGAGCAATTGGGATTACGCATTAAAACTTCCATCACCCATCTGGCGCGGATCAATGACTGCACCGCGCGATTTACAGATCACATCTGTGAACAATCAACTTTTGTTGACATCTCATCCCATCGCAGAACTTCACGCTGCACACGATTACAGTTTTGTAATTACTGCAGATCAGAAGAGCGCAATCACATTGGGTGAGGACCACGAAGTTGTTATTTCATTCGACCCAACTACCAAGAAGCTCACAGTGGATCGCAGTAAGGCTTGGTTTGAGCAGGTCAATGAAGGGGTTCAATCCACCCCCGCTATCGAATTACAAAAATTTACGATCCGAATGGTCATTGACCATGGCAGCCTCGAACTCTTCATCCCTGAGGCGGGCATCGCCCTGACGACGCTGCATACCCTGCCGGCCACACGCCCAGTTCTGCAAAATCCTGCAAATTAGTTGCTCAAGAGTTACAGGCCCTAACTTTCCTCCGAGCCTTTCGAGGCTCTACCGTTTACCCACTGCCGGCAACTCCTAGGCGCCGGCTAAACCCGTGAAAGGAAATACTTCATGAAGAAGTTCGCAAAGCTCGGTGCACTCGCACTTGCTTCTGCGTTGACAGTTTCTGTTGTTGCTGCAACATCACCAGCATCAGCTGCAACATGTTCAACAAAGACAAAGGTAACAATGCTCGGAACAATCAAGCCTGAAATTCAGGATCAGTTCCTTGCAGCAGTTAAGGATTACAACGCATCACAGACTTGCTACACACTTGAGTCAATCCCAGGTGATCGCAAGCTCACATTCCTCCAGAACGTAACACCTATGTACGCTGCGAAGAATGCTCCAACAATCATGTACACACTCCAAGAGATTCCTGACATGGCTGACAAGGTCATGGACTGGAAGGGTTCAAAGCTTGCAAAGCTTGTTCCACAATCACTTCTTGAAGCAGCATATGTTGGCGACAAGCTCACAGGTGTTCCATCAACAGTAGAAGCATTCGGTCTTCTCTACAACAAGACAGTTCTCGACAAGGCAGGCGTAGATCCTTCAAAGATCACAACACGTCAGGCACTCGAAGTTGCTCTTCGTAAGGTTAAGGCTGCAGGTTCAGGTGGAGTTCGCTTCTCTTCAATCTGGTGGTCACTTGGTGCACACTTCACAAACATCTACTTCGCTAACTCAGCTACAACACACGAAGGTCGTTTGAAGGTTCTCGATGGTCTTGCAGATGGAACAAAGAATCTCTCACAGGATGCTGTATTCCAGAACTACCTCGCAACATTCTCACTTCTTAACAAGTACAACCAGGCTAAGCCAAACACAACTGATACTGAGTATGACCTTTCAGTGAAGGATCTTGCTTCAGGTAAGGCAGCATTCTGGTTCATGGGTAACTGGGCAGAGCCAAACTTGTTGACAGCATCTAGCGGTGTTGACTTCGGTTTGATGCCACTTCCAATCTCAAACAACCCTAAGGATGCAGCTAACAAGTCAATCTCTGTTGGCGTACCTGGCTACTTCATGATCGACAACACACAGTCAACAGCTGCTGAGCGCGCTGGTGCAGTGGACTTCCTTGAGTGGTTGTACACAACTCCAGCTGGCCAGAAGCGTGTTGCTGGTTCAGTTGATGATGGCGGAATGAACTTCATTCCTGCATACAAGGGCTTCACAGTCTCACCAAAGACATACATGGCACAGCAGATCGCTAAGTACGTCAACGCTGGTAACACACTTGAGTGGATCAACACTTACTACCCAGCAGGTGGACAGGATCTCTACGGAGCATCAGGTCAGAAGCTCATGGCTGGAAAGATCTCAGGTGCTGAATACGCACTCGAGCTCCAGAAGGCATGGAAGGGCTCAGTTAAGACATGGCGCGGAGTTAAGAAGTAATTCTTAAGTCTCACAATGTCTAACTAATAGATATGACGGCGAGGTCATCTCGGGGTTTTCACTCCGGGGTGACCTCGCTACTATTTCCCCATCGCAACAGATAATTTTTAGAAAATTTAGGTGACGTTATGCATCATGGTAGCCAGCTGAAGAAGTTCTTACTCTTCGCGCTCATCCCACTCTCAATCTTTATTGCAGTGTTGATCTACCCATTTTTGCAAGGTTTGTATCTCACCTTCACCAACTGGGATGGCTTCTCTCACGATAAGTATGTCGGTTTCGCAAATTACACAAAATCTTTGAAAGACCCAGAATTCTGGACGACGCTTCGCTTCACAGTGAAGTACGTTCTTGTCTCTCTCATTGCAATTAATGCAGTGGCATTTGGACTTGCTCTCCTTGTTACAGCAAAGTTGAAGAGCTCCAACTTATTCCGCACATTCTTCTTCGTTCCAAATCTCATCGGTGGCGTTGTTCTCGGTGTGATCTGGCAATTTATCTTCAATACAGCTCTCGTCTCAATCGCAGGCAAGATGGGCTGGTCGCTCTTTGAATCATCATGGCTCGGTGAGACCAATACAGCTTTCTGGGCTCTGATCATCGTGACGGTATGGCAATCATCTGGTTACATGATGATCATCTACATCACCGGTTTGATCTCAATTGAGCAAGATGTTC
Organism: Candidatus Nanopelagicaceae bacterium; assembly: GCA_965267985.1. GTDB lineage: Bacteria > Actinomycetota > Actinomycetes > Nanopelagicales > Nanopelagicaceae > Planktophila. The sequence continues at coordinate 13,156 of OZ254152.1, forward strand.
TTGAGGCGGCCCGCGTCGATGGCGCATCAGCTGCACGCACCCTCTGGGCTATCAAGATGCCTTTGATGGCACAGGCCTTCACAATCTCACTCTTCTTAACTCTTCGCGGTGGCTTTATGGCCTACGACGTCAACGTCGCACTTACCGGTGGTGGCCCATACCGCACAACAGAGTTGATCTCTATGCATATCTTCCAGGATGCATTCGCCTTCGGTAACTTCGGCACCGGCCAGTCAAAGGCTGTTCTGATGTTCATCATGGTTGCAACTGCGGCACTTATCCAAGTCACAGTCTCTAAGCGAATGGAGGCACGCGCATGAAAGAGGCATCACGTATCGCCAAGCGCACCGTATTTATCGGAGGCCTTGTTCTCTCAGTGGCATATGTACTGCCATTCGTTCTCGTATTCCTCAACGCCTTCAAACCTAAGTACGACATCCTTGAAAATCCTTTGGCGTGGCCAAAGACAGTCACCATGGATAACTTCACACAGGCTCTTCAGAAGATGGATTTCTACCGCTCATTGACTAACTCGGTAATCATTACTGTCTTTAGCGTCAGTGGCTTGATTATCTTCTCTTCAATGCTCGCTTACTACCTTGCACGTAATAAGAATAAGTTCACGCATACAACATTCTTAATTCTCGTAGCATCGATGATCGTGCCTTTCCAGGCGCTGATGATTCCATTTATGTCGATCTTCGCTCAGTTCGTAGCAATCAATAACCGTGCTGCGTTGATCTTCTTCTACCAAGGTTTCGGTATCGCGCTATCAACATTCTTGTATCACGGCTTTATCTCAAAGATTCCAATGGATCTCGATGAGGCAGCTGCAATGGATGGCGCATCAGATATGACAATCTTCTGGAAGATCATGTTCCCAATGTTGCGCCCAGTTACAGCAACGGTTGCGATTGTAAACGCCTTGTGGATTTGGAACGACTTCTTGTTGCCTCGCCTTGTTCTTACACGCGAGACACAGACTCTCCCACTATCTACATACCTGTTCTATGGCCAGTACTCAACAGAGTATGGACAGGCGATGGCAGGTCTACTGCTTGCAGTATTGCCAATCATTGTCTTCTACTTGATCCTGCAGAAGCAGTTTATTTCAGGTATTTCGCAAGGAGCAGTGAAGTAGTAACTGCGACCATATATAAGGAGCAGTTAAGTAGTTAAGTAAGGTCTTTTACTGAGCTACGAATGACAAGTGATGTAGGCACCTTCATCTTTGCAATCGCGCTCTCTGGTTTTTCAATGCGCGCCATAATCTGTGATGCTGCAAGCTGACCCAGGAACTGCACTGGCTGCGCAATAGTTGTTAACCCAACCAAATTTGCATATTCATGATCATCATAACCGATGATCGAGATATCTTCCGGAACTCGCAGCCCTCTCTTACGGATAGATGTCATGGCGCCAAATGCCATCTCATCTGATTCACAGAAGATTGCAGTAGGTAGCTTCTTCTTCCGTAAGAGTTCATCCATCGCAATCTCAGATGTGTGGCTATCGAAATCTGCCGTAATCTGCCAATCAGGGTTAAATTTAATATCGTTCTCTGCGAGGACATTCTTAAAGCCAGTCAAACGTTGATCTGCGACCTCAAAGTTATATGCAAAGGCATTCTGCCCCACCATGACACCGATATCACGATGGCCCATATCGATGAGATGCTGTGTGGCAATTTCGGCGCCTTTGACATCATCGATAGAGACACAAGAGCAACGATCATTGAGTGTGCCTACAAGTGAGACAGGAATTCCGAGGTTGAGAATCTGATCGAACTCTTTCTCAGTGGGCGGAAGTGAAATAACAATTAGCCCATCAACTTTGCCTACGAGCTTCTTCTGGTGAAAGACACGTTGACGCGCATCGACCTGGGCAAAGTTATAGAGGAGTACATCCATCCCAGCCTCACGTAGCGCTTGTTCAACTCCGGCGAGAGCTTGAGAGAAATACCAGCGAGAGATAAAGGGAGCGATAACGCCCACTGTATTTGTGCGCGCAGTTGCACTTGAGGGCAGTAGATCTGGGCGAATTGGATAATCAAGGAGTTGAGCTGCCTCAATAATCTTCTTGCGTGTGCGCTCGTTAACGTGGTGCATTCCGCGAAGGGCGCGCGAGACCGTTGCAGGAGAGACTCCTGCCTTCTTTGCGATCTCTACGATTCCTGACACAGTAAAGGAAGAATATGCAAAAAACTGCAAAAGACAAGGGTGGCGAGAAATCTCGACCAGCCCGACCGCCACTGGCCGCTTAGGCATAAATCACGCTTAAATTTCTCCCTTTGATAGACCCATATAAGTATGTATATGTAGACTCACCCCAGCCGTGGCCACGCTTCATGTGGCTGCACAGAATCTCCAACGGAGGAGAAACATGCGCGCTTCTGCCGCTAATTCACTGGTGCAGGTCACCGGGTCTAACTTAAATATCACTTTCGTGGTTCTAGGGGTCGCGCTCGCCGCGCTCGCTATCGCCGTAGCCCTACGCGCACAGGTCCTCGCAGCAAGCGAAGGAACCGAGAAGATGCGCGAGATCGCGGGCGCAGTCCAGGAAGGCGCAGCTGCATACCTGCACCGCCAATTCCAGACACTTTCATATTTCGTAGGAATCGTCTTCTTCCTACTCTTCGCACTTCCTGCTGATACGACAACAATCCGAATCGGCCGTTCAATCTTCTTCCTTCTCGGCGCAGGCTTCTCAGCTCTCGTCGGTTACAACGGTATGTGGCTTGCTGTGCGCGCAAATGTTCGCGTTGCAGAAGCTGCTCGTCAGAAGGATGGCACCAAGGCTGTTCAGATCGCATTCCGCACAGGTGGCGTTGTCGGTATGACAACAGTGGGCCTCGGACTTGTTGGAGCATCACTTGTTGTAATTCTCTACCGCGAGAACGCACCAGTTGTTCTTGAAGGTTTCGGTTTCGGTGCTGCAATGCTCGCGATGTTTATGCGCGTCGGCGGCGGTATCTTCACAAAGGCAGCTGACGTTGGAGCAGACCTCGTCGGTAAGGTTGAGAAGAACATTCCAGAAGATGACCCACGTAATGCCGCAACAATTGCAGATAACGTCGGCGATAACGTCGGCGACTGTGCTGGCATGGCTGCAGACTTGTTCGAGTCATATGCAGTAACACTCGTTGCAGCTTTGATTCTTGGTAAGGCAGCTTTCGGTAACGAAGGTCTTATCTATCCATTGATCGTTCCAGCAATCGGTATCGTCACAGCTGTTATCGGAATCTTTGCTACAAAGCTTCGCTCAACAGATAAGTCAGCAATGACGGCGATCAACCGCTCATTCTTTATGTCAGCGATTATCTCTGCAGGTCTTACAGGTCTTGCAACATTTACTTACCTTCCAGCTAAGTTCAATCTCCTCACAAATTACTCAACAGAAGTTGCTGCAGAAGCAGGCGACCTCAACCCACGTGTATTTGCACTTGGCGCAGTAATCATCGGAATCGTTCTCGCAGCTGCAATTCAGGTACTCACAGGCTTCTTTACAGAGGTCGGCAAGCGTCCAGTGAACGATGTCTCTTCAGCATCACAGACAGGTGCAGCGACAGTCATTCTCGCTGGTATTTCAGTCGGTTTTGAATCAGCTGTTTACTCAGCACTTCTTATCGCAGCAGCTGTCTTCGGAGCATTCTTGCTCGGTGGCGGTTCAATCGTCTTGTCACTCTTTGCAATCTCATTGGCAGGAACAGGACTTCTTACAACTGTTGGTGTCATCGTTGCGATGGATACATTCGGTCCAATCTCAGATAACGCACAAGGTATCGCTGAGATGTCAGGCGATGTAAAGGGCGAGTCAGCTCAGATCCTTACATCACTCGATGCGGTTGGTAACACAACTAAGGCGATCACAAAGGGAATTGCAATTGCAACAGCAGTTCTTGCTGCAACAGCTCTCTTCGGTGCATTTACAGATGCAATCAAGGAGGCAGTTGTAAAGGTCGGCCGCGCAACTTCTGATCTTCAATACCAAGGCGTTCTCGATATCGCATCACCTCGTAACCTCGTTGGTTTGATCATCGGTGCATCAGTTGTATTCCTCTTCTCAGGTCTTGCAGTCAATGCAGTATCTAAGGCAGCAGGCGCAGTTGTTGTTGAAGTGCGTAAGCAGTTCCACGAGCACCCAGGAATCATGAACGGAACAGAGAAGCCTGAATACGGCCGCGTTGTAGATATCTGTACACGTGACTCCTTGCGTGAACTTGCAACACCAGGAATCCTTGCAGTGATGGCACCAATCGCAGTCGGCTTCGGTCTCGGCGTTGGCGCACTCGGCGCATTCCTTGCTGGTGCAATCGGTACAGGTACTTTGATGGCTGTCTTCCTCTCTAACTCAGGCGGTGCTTGGGATAACGCGAAGAAGATGGTTGAAGATGGCAACTACGGTGGCAAGGGCTCTGAAGCTCACGCTGCAACAGTTGTTGGTGACACTGTTGGAGATCCATTTAAGGACACAGCAGGCCCTGCAATTAACCCACTTATCAAGGTAATGAACCTCGTTGGTCTCCTCGTTACTCCTGCAATCGTTGAGTTCTCACTCAATGGCCAGGATTGGAAGACAGCATTTACATGTGGTCTTGCAACGTTGATCATCGTTGGTGCATTGGTACGTAACCGCCGCCACCACGCTGTCGGCATTCAGTACTAAGAAGAAAGGTACTTCCCCACCTTTATGGCTTCGAAAAAGGCAGGCTCTAGCGCTGGCGAGCTCAAGACGCTCGTCATCGTTGAGTCCCCTGCAAAGGCTCGCAAGATTGGCGGCTACCTCGGCGATGGTTACATCGTCGAGGCTAGCGTCGGCCATATCCGCGACCTTCCGCAGCGCGCAGCCGATATCCCTAAGGAAGTAAAGAAGTTAGCCTGGTCTAAAGAGGGCGTCGATATCGAAAATGATTTCGCACCTTTATATGTCATCAACCCCGATAAGAAGGCGAAAGTTGCCGAGCTCAAAGAGTTGATGAAGGGCGCTCAAGAGATCCTTCTTGCAACTGACGAAGACCGCGAAGGTGAAGCGATTGCATGGCACCTCATTGAGGTCTTGCAACCAAAGATTCCAATTAAGCGCATGGTCTTCAATGAGATTACTGAAGAGGCGATACAAGCCGCTGTAGAAAATACCCGCGATCTTGATTACAACCTCATTGATGCGCAAGAGACTCGTCGCGTTCTCGATCGTCTCTATGGCTACCGACTCTCTCCTGTTCTATGGAAGAAAGTCATGCCACGTATCTCAGCAGGTCGCGTGCAATCTGTTGCAACGCGTCTCATTGTTGAGAAGGAACGCGAACGCATGGCCTTCATCTCATCATCATGGTGGGATCTCGATGCAGCAACAGATCTTGGATTCTCTGCGCGTTTATTATCTGTCGATAATAAGAAGGTTGCATCAACATCTGACTTTGGTGCAGATGGCGCAGTTAAAGAGAAGTCACTGAAAGATATTTTGCTCCTCGATGAGAGCGCGGCTAAATCACTCGTTGAGTCTCTTAAGGGTTCACCACTGACAGTAAAGTCGATGGAGGAATCTCCACGAACTGAGCGTCCTAAGCCACCTTTTACAACATCAACGATGCAGCAAGATGCAGGTAGCCGACTTGGTTGGGGTGCACAGATCACTATGCGCGTTGCACAACGTCTCTATGAAAACGGTTACATCACCTATATGCGTACCGACTCAATTAACTTGAGTGAGCAGGCAATTAAGGCAGCGCGCGCTGCCGCTAAATCTTTATACGGCGCAGATCATGTATATGAAACAGCACGTGTCTATCAAGGTAAGACAAAGAATGCACAAGAGGCGCACGAAGCGATTCGCCCAGCTGGAGATGTATTTAAGACACCTGGTGAGTTAGCGCCTGAGTTAACTCGCGATGAGTTCGCACTCTATGACTTGATTTGGAAGCGCACCGTTGCATCACAGATGGCAGATGCTAAGAAGATGCAGATGCGCGTTGACTTTGATGTAAAGACAGCAGATGGAAAAGATGCAATCTTCCGCGCCAACGGCAGCGTCATCACATTCCCTGGATTCCTTGCTGCATACGATGAGATTGTTACTGAAGATAGTAAAGATGAAGAGAACGTTGATCGCAGACTTCCTGCAATGTCAGTCGGACAATCTGTAAAGGTCAACGAGTATTCATGTGAAGGCCACGATACAAAGCCACCTGCACGTTACACAGAGCCAACTCTTGTGAAGAAGTTGGAAGAGCTCGGTATCGGTCGACCATCAACATTCGCATCTATTATTCAAACAATTCAAGATCGTGGATATGTAAATAAGCGTGGCCGCGCACTTGTTCCAACATTCTTGGCATTCTCTGTAACAGGCTTACTTGAATCACACTTTACAAAGCTCGTCGATTACGACTTCACCGCATCGATGGAGGAAGATCTCGACAAGATTGCATCCGGTGAGGCATCTCGTATCGATTGGCTGCGCGATTTCTATTATGGCCATGATGGTGAGCCAGGTCTTGATGAGTTGTCACAAGATCTCGGCAATATCGATGCCCGTGCAACGAACACAATGAACCTATCTGATGCGATTGAAATTCGCGTTGGTCGTTATGGCGCATATCTTCAAGAGAATTACGATGACGGCGAGCGAAAGCTAGCTAATATCCCTGAAAATATGGCTCCAGATGAGCTGACTCTTACTAAGGCGATTGAGCTCCTTGCTGCACCTTCCGGAGAGCGCGAACTCGGCATAGATCCGGTTACAGGTTTAGAAGTTGTTGCAAAGAGTGGTCGCTTCGGTCCTTACATCACAGAGATCTTCCCAGAAGAGCCTGTTGAGTTAAAGGAAGATGGAACACCAAAGAAGAAGCGCAAGAAGGCAGATGCTCCAAAGCCAAAGACAGCGTCGCTTCTCTCGACGATGAATCTCGACACCATCACTTTGGATGATGCGCTGCAACTTCTCTCGCTTCCACGTGTACTTGGTACCAACTCATCAGGTGATGAGATCACTGTGCAGAATGGTCGATACGGTCCATATCTCAAAGCAGGCGTTGACTCACGAACACTTACATCTGAAGAGCAGTTGTTCTCAATCACATTAGATGAAGCGCTCGATATCTACTCAAAGCCAAAGGAGCGTCGTCGCGGTGTTGCAAAGCCTCCACTGAAAGAACTTGGCGTCGATCCTGGTTCTGAGAAGGCGGTAATTATTAAAGATGGTCGCTTCGGTATGTATGTCACCGATGGTGAGACCAATGCGACCCTTCGACGTGGTGACACACTTGAAGCGATGACCCTTGAGCGCGGACTTGAGCTACTTGCAGGACGCCGAGCGTGGGAGGCCGAAAATGGCCCAACACCAAAGAAGTCTCGTAAGAAGGCGGCTCCAAAGAAGGCAGGCGATAAGCCACCAACACTTACAAAGAAAGTTGTGAAGAAAGCTGCAACAAAGAAGAAGGCCGCTGCAAGGAAGAAGTAACTTCCAACAATTATTGGAATGAAAGTTTAGAGAGCATCATTAGGGATAACCCCGTAATATCACCCCTTCAGAGAATGGTTCACTCTTCGATACGGGGCGATAAATGCGTACACCTCCTTTGCAGCTCCGTCAGAAAATTACAACGCGATTAGCGATCACAACTCTCTTTCTCACTATCTTCACACTTCAACCAAGTAGCGCGCATGCTGCTCTCGTACAAGACGGCACTTCTATCTGCCAAGTAACTATCACAAGTAGCACCGGTGTAACTATTGATACAGCTTCTGTTCCGGTAGCGCTTACCGGAATTTACTGCGTTCTCTCATTTAAAACAGTCGGCACTTATGCGATCACAGTTCCTAATACAACTACTTCAGTTGATTACCTCGTCGTCGGCGGCGGCGGCGGCGGCGGTTCTGGCGGTGGCGGTGCAGGTGGAGTAAAGCAAGGAAGCAATTATTCAGTCACTGCTGGCTCTTCATACACAGTTGTTGTGGGCGCCGGTGGTAATGGTGGACAAGGTGGAAATGGAAGCAACGGAACCAACGCCACCAATGGTGGTAACTCATCTTTCTCAGCTATCAGCGTTCTCGGTGGCGGTAGTGGTGGTCAAGGCAATCAAGCAGCAGGTGATGGTGGTAGCGGCGGCGGTGCACGTTATGACTGCACAACTGTTTCATCAGCATGTCGTGGAGTTGGCGCAGTAGGCCAAGGAAATAACGGTGCATCAAGTACCTATCCCAGTTACGGTGGAGGCGGTGGCGGTGGTGGTGCAGGAAGCGCCGGTGGAAATACAACGCTCTCCCATATTGGTGGAGCCGGCGGTAATGGCGTTATTAGTTCAATTACCGGAAGCGATATTTATTATGGCGGCGGCGGCGGCGGAAGTATTAATGAAAACACAAACACGTATTGTGGATTGCATGCGCCAGGCACTTCTAACTCTAATTATTATTGCAACGGAAGCAATCCAACTCTAGATATTAGAGGTGGAGGAATCGGTGGTTTGGGCGGCGGCGGAAATGGAAGCTCTTACGGTTTCTCTGGAGGAACACGTGGCCAATACGCGAACGCGACCGCTGGAACACCCAATACTGGCGGTGGCGGCGGCGGAACTGACCCTGAAGATAATAATGGCGCCGCGGGCGGATCGGGAATTGTTATCCTTCGATGGGTTGCACCTAATAGCTTAAAAACAGTCACTTTTAACTCTAATTACGGAACACCAGAGACTTCAACTCAAAATGTCACAAGTGGTGTTGCAACACAACTGAACGCGGGAACTTTCTCACGTCCCGGTTATATCTTCTCTGGTTGGACAGTTAATGCAGATGGCACTGGAACTTCCTATGGTGATTCAACAAATATAACAACATCTTCCAACGTCACTCTCTATGCAAAGTGGATTACCGGCGTCAATAAAACAATTACATTTAATGGAAATAGCAGTACCAGTGGAACTATGTCAGCACAATCAGCTGGCACATCGACAGCTATCAGCCTCAATCAATTTGCTCGCACCAATTTCATCTTCACCGGGTGGAATACCTTGGCAAATGGAAGCGGCTATAGCTATAGCAATGGCGCGGTATATGCATTTACATCCGATGTGACACTCTACGCGCAATGGCAGGCGGTAAGACCTTCTTACACCGTGACCTTCTATGCAAACGGTGGTGATGGATCAACTCCTACTCAAACAGCCGATATGCCAACTGCACTTACCCTCAATGGATTTACTCGCGTTGGATATAACTTCTTAGGTTGGGATACCAACTACGCGGCGACAACTGCAACATATATCGATGGACAGAGTTACACCTTTGGTGCCAACCTCGCCTTCTATGCAATTTGGAAGGTGCAGGCCCCCAATGTCGTTACCTTCAACGGAAATGGCAATACAGGAGGCGCAACTGATTCACAAACTGCGAGTCAGAACACTCTCCTCAATTCCAATGGATTTTCGCGTACTGGCTACACCTTCTTAAAGTGGAACACACTTGCAAATGGAACAGGTACCAATTACAACGCGAGCTACACCTATAGCTTCGCAGCACCTATTACCTTGTATGCAGTCTGGAGCCAGAACCTGACCATTAGCTACTCTGGAAATGGTGCGACATCTGGCGAGACTCCAACTGCTCAGAGTTATTACGTCGGTGGTCCAACTCTGACGGTCTCAAATAATGCCGGAAGCCTCGCTCGTACCGGTTACACCTTGGTGGGCTGGAATACCGCTCCACTAGGTACCGGAACTGCCTATGCAATTGGTGGAAGTAACGCCCGATTTAGCGCGGATACAACCCTTTATGCGCAGTGGTTAGGCGCAAGCTATTCGATTCTCTACACCGGAAATGAGAACACTTCCGGATCGGCGCCAAGTAGCCAGAGTTACACCTTCGGCGATCCTGGCATCACATTACGCGCAAACACTTCATCGCTGGCGCGTACCGGTTACACCTTTACTGGCTGGAATACCCAACCCAATGGCCTCGGTACTTCATATGTAGAGAGTGCAACTGCAGTTACCTTTGCTGCAGATACCGTTCTCTTCGCTCAGTGGGTGGGAAATACATACACGGTAACTTATGATGCAAATACAGGAACTGTCTCTGCACCTTCTGCAACATTTAATTACGGTGGAAGTACAACCTTATTAACGCCAACTAAGACTGGCTACACATTCCTCGGTTGGTATGACACAACAACAGCTGGAACAAAGATTGCAGATGGCGGAGCTTCTTATAGCGCAGCCCTATCGAGAACTCTCTATGCACATTGGCTGATCAATAGTTATTCATATAACTATGACGGCAATGGTGGAACAGTTGATACATCGACTGTTACCTACACATATGGAGATCCTGCAATCGCACTGCGCACACCATCTCGCGCGAGCTACCAATTCAATGGTTGGTATTCAGCTAATAGTGGTGGCATACGACTAGGTGGCGCCGGTGAATTGGTAACTCCAACAAGTAACCAATCACTCTTCGCTCAATGGACTCAGCTCTCTCTGATTGGTCTTGGCGGAGCAACCCTCATTAACTCCAATACAACTACTGCAGGAGTGGGAACATCATTTTCTGCCAATAGTGGCGGTACCTCTGTCACTGTTACATATATTGCAGATGCACTTCCTGTAGGTACTGTCATTGATGCCTACTTACTGCCTAATACAACGCGTGCTGCCGGTTTAATCCCTGATGCAAGCAATCTATTGCTCTCATTGGTCGTTGCATGGAAGGCAACAGATGGAACTGTGCCAACAACAGCTGTTGGAAGCCCAATATCTGTAGTAATTACTAATGCTGGAATCAGGGCCGGTGCGAAGATTTACTGCCTTATTGGAGATACCGTCACACTTCTAGGAACTGCAACGGTGGATGGTTCTGCCTCTGTCTCCTTTACCGATGACCCTGAAATTGTTATCGCTAATCCACCAGTTGTTACTCCACCTTCAGGTGGTGGATCGGTATCAACTGCTCAGACCCCTGTCGTGGTTCTTCCACCGGTAGTAGAGAAAGAACCTGCTGTAGTCAGCGCACCTAAAGAGAACCCAATTGTGAGTGTGCCATTGGTAGCAACTCCGATTGCACCAGCTACTCCAATCGCAAGTGGCTCAGCTTTGGTTGAGATACAGAGCGCATCAGGCGTTGTTACATCGACAGTTCAGGTTGTGAGCATTTCACCAACCGTTTCTAACACACAGGTGGTTACTGCGGGCGAGATTGAGATGACCTTATCTGCTCAAAGCCCATCAGGAGCTTCGAATAAGATTCTTGATTCGACAATTACATTTTCACCAGGCGATCAAGTCCTCTTTACCGCAAAGGGTTTCAAACCTAATTCGGAAGTACTTGTCTATATCTTCTCTACCCCAACTCTATTGGGCAAGGTAATGACAGATAGCAAGGGACTTTTCTCAAAGTCATTCTCTTCTCCCCTTGGACTTGCTATCGGAGGCCACACAGTTCAGTTGGTGGGATTCCTTAACGATGGTGGATTGGCAAACCTCTCTCTTCCAGTAAGAGTTACGCAGCCAACAAAGGAAATAACAATCAAGGTTTATTTTGCTATGGGCAGTGATCGAATCACAACTACAGCGAGTAAAACACTTACCTCTTCAATCTCAAAGATCAATCGAAGCAAAGTCGTAAAGATCGCAATTAATGGGTTTGCTCAAAAAACATATACCCAGATCAATGACAAGGTACTTCCGCAGCTTCGAGCAAAGTCGGTTGCAATTTTCCTCAAGAAGATGGGGTATTCGGTGAAGCCGCTCATCACATCTGGCGGCTATGCCAACGAGAGAGATGCCACTGCTCGACGGGTTGAAATCACCTTCACTGTGGCGCGGTAGAGATCGTAATTACCAGCTGAAATGAGGCTATTTAGCTCAATCCACGCTCACCGATAGACTCACCTCTATGTCTAAAGGCCTGCCGACTCCTGAAGCTCCTGCTCAAGAGGTAACTCGCGGCGTCTTGGCGATCCCGGCATTTCGCAAGCTCTGGAACTCGATGGTCTTCTCATCTCTCGGAGATTGGCTCGGTCTTCTTGCAACAACTGCGTTAGCAGCACAGTTGTCCGGTGGCTCTTATGCAACAGCAAACTTTGCAATCGCAGGTGTCTTTATCGCCCGTCTATTGCCTGCAGTATTTCTCGGTCCATTAGCTGGGGTCATCGCAGATCGTTTTGATCGCCGCCGTTTAATGGTCGTTGTCGATTTATTGCGTGGCGCGCTCTACATCTCTATTCCAATTGTTCATACATATTTCTGGCTCTACACCGCGATGATTCTCGTCGAGTGCTTAACGCTCTTCTGGTCACCAGCGAAAGAGGCATCTGTTCCCAATCTTGTTCCTAAAGATCGTTTAGAGAATGCCAATCAAGTTTCACTCTTGGCAGCATATGGAACAGCGCCAATTGCAGCTGTTCTCTTCTCACTTCTTACTTTGTTTGCAGGTGCAATCGCAGCAATCAGCCCACTCTTGCCATCGCGCTCAGTTGATATTGCCCTCTACATAAATGCGTTGAGCTTCTTCTTCGCAGCTTGGACAATTCGCGGACTCCACGAAATTCCAAAGGGCCCTGCATCAGCTAATGGATCAGATGACAACATTGGTAAGTCACTCATTCAAGGCTGGAAAGCCGTTGCCTCATCAAAGATTATTCGAGGACTCATTGTTGGAATGGTCGGCGCATTCTCTGCAGCTGGCGCGGTCATTGGCCTTGCTCGCACATTTGTGGGCGACCTCGGCGGTGGAGATGCTGCATACGGTGTTCTCTTTGCATCCGTCTTTACCGGCCTTGCACTTGGTATCGCATTCGGCCCAAAAGTCTTTGCACAATTTAGCCGTCGCCGTTTATTTGGTGCTTCCCTTGCTGTCGCCGGCTTCTTCCTTATCCTGCTCGCGCTGATTGCAAACCTAGTCATCTCAATCTTTATCGTCGTTATCTTGGGCGCATTTAGCGGAATCTGCTGGGTTACCGGCTTCACCATGCTCGGCATGGAGGTTAACAACGAGGTCCGCGGCCGCACCTTCGCCTTCGTACAGTCATTGATCCGTATTACTTTGGTGGCAGTTCTAGCAATCGCACCCATCATCGCGGCGACAATCGGCAATATTCATTACGACTTCTATAACGTCCGCCTTGATTACAACGGCGCACAGATCACCATCTTGATTGCAGGTGTGATTGGTTCATTGATTGGTCTTCTCTCTTATCGCCAGATGAAGGATCGTCCACAAGTATCACTCTGGTCAGATGTTCTTGCAGCAATGCAAGGTGAGCTCGGTGCAATTACCGGACAATCAACCGATGGAATCTTTATCTCCTTTGAAGGTGGCGAAGGAACCGGCAAGTCAACACAATCAAAGTTACTTGCAGAGTGGTTACGCCAAGAGGGAGAAGAAGTTGTTCTCTCCTTCGAACCAGGTGGAACAGAGCTCGGCAAGGGTCTTCGCAAGATTTTATTGGGCCATGAGACAGGTGCCATTAATCCTCGCGCAGAGGCGCTGTTATATGCCGCAGATCGCGCACACCACGTAGAGACTGTCATTCGTCCAGCACTTGCTAAGGGTGAAGTTGTTATAAACGATCGCTATATGGATTCATCAATTGCATATCAAGGTGCGGGACGTGTTCTCATCCCAAGTGAAGTGGCACGAATTAATCGTTGGGCGACAGAGACCTTATATCCAACTCTGACAATCTTGATTGATCTTCCTGCAGTAATTGGTTTAGGACGTTTGAAGTCACTCGATCGCCTTGAGGCAGAGCCGGTTGAATTCCACGAACGTGTGCGCCAAGAGTTCTTGCAGCTTTCTCTTCTTGATCCAGAGCGCTATCTCGTTGTCGATGGCACGTTATCTGTGCAAGAGATTCACGAGGCAATCATCGCTCGCGTTGCAGAGTTGCCACAGCTCAAGCGCAATGCGCAGAGCCCACACTCACGCAATGTTTTGCGCCCCATCATCGCCGCATCACACGCAGTAGGTCGCGCAACAAAGTCTGCAACTAAGAGCGCAAAGAGCACTGCATCAAAGGCGACATCAAAAGTTTCAAAGGCTAAGAAGCAAGGAAAAGCTAAGTAACTACGATGGCAACGGTCTATGACAACCTCGTGGGACAAGACCACATCACATCCATATTGAAGAGCGCCGTCGAAGCATCGCGCACCGGGGTTGAATCCCAGGAGATGACCCATGCCTGGCTCTTTACCGGCCCTCCAGGAAGTGGCCGATCATCTGCCGCCGTTGCCTTCGCCCAGGCCCTCGTATGCGCAGAATCCGGCTGTGGAGCCTGTAATGAGTGCAGAAGCGCCGCATCTGGCTCTCATCCAGACGTTGAAATCATCCGCACCGAAGGCCTTTCAATCAAGATCGATGAGGTCCGAGAGCTCCTGAGCCGAGTCGCATGGGCACCTTCAATGGGCGGCTGGCGCGTAGTCGTCATGGAAGATGCCGACCGCCTGACTGAATCTGCAGCCAACGCGTTACTGAAGGCGATTGAAGAGCCAGGCAATCGCACCGTCTGGTTGTTATGCGCGCCCACCTTGCACGATGTGCTGCCAACAATTCGCTCTCGCTGTCGCCATATTCAACTGCACACACCTAGCGATGAAGCAGTTGCTCAAGTATTGATTAACCGCGATGGCATCTCACCTGAGATGGCAACCTTTGCAGCACGGGTAAGCCAGGGACATATCGGTCGCGCAAAGTATTTAGCGCTCAATGAATCTGTTCGAAGCAATCGTTCAACGATTATGCATCTGCCTCTGCAATTGAATTCACTCGCTGCAGCATTTAAGGCAGCGCAAACCTTGGTAGATCTTGCAACAACATCTGCCAATGCAGCAGCCGAAGTTCGCGATGAGAAAGAGATTGCAGCTCTACAAGAGGCATATGGCAAAGGCGCAACAGGTCGCGGTATGGCGACAGGGGCAGCAAAGGCCGTGAAAGAACTTGAGAAAGAGCAGAAGTCACGTTCGACTCGTATGGTCCGAGATTCTATCGACGGTGCGCTCTTAGATATCGCAACTTTCTATCGCGATGTGATGATGGTGCAATCAGGCAGCTCTGATGCAATTATCAATACAGATATGGTCGATGCGATTAACGCATATGCTGCAAAGCATCCCAAGCACACAACTATCAATAAGATGAGTGCGATTATGGATGCGCGTACCAACCTTGCACATAACGCTGCGCCGCTTCTGACATGCGAGGCCTTGTTCTGCCGATTGGCGAAGGCATAGATGGGAAGTCGTTTTAAGGCGCTCGCTATCTTTGCAATTATCGTTGCCCTCGTTATCTCAATCCTTGGTTACACAAAGAGCCATAGCGGTATCTATAACAACCTCAACGATTACTACAAGCAAGAGTTGTCATGGAATACCTGTTACGACAATTTCGAATGCGCCGATCTTGATGTTCCAATTGATTACGAGAAGATCAGCACCGGCACTTTCAAGATTTCAGTCCTTCGTTATGTAGCCCAAGAGCCAGCAAAGCGCATCGGCAGCTTGATTGTTAACCCTGGCGGGCCAGGGGCATCAGGCGTGGATTACGCTTATAACGCCGAATATATCTTTAGCCCAGATATCACCGACCGCTATGACATTGTCGGCTTTGATCCTCGCGGAGTAGCGCGATCAGCCCCGATTACTTGTTACAACGATCAAGAGACTGATGCCAATTACTCATCGGATTCAAAGCCAGATAGCACTGCAGAGTTCAAGCAGACAATTGCAGATACCAAAGTTTTCTTACAGAAATGTTTTAACAAGAATGAATACTTGACTGCATTTAGTACAGCTAATGCTGCCCGCGATATGGATATCTTGCGACAGGCATTGGGCGATAAGAAGTTAAATTACATGGGTAAGTCTTATGGCACTTATATGGGTGCGCTCTATGCAACACTCTTTCCCAACAAGATTGGTCGCGTAGTTCTTGACGGCGCAGTGGATCCAACAATTTCTAACTTCGAGCAGACAAAGACACAGGCGCTTGGTTTCGATAATGCGCTGAAGGCATTCATTACAAACTGTGTCTCGCGAAAAGATTGTCCGCTTCATGGCACTGTGCAGCAAGCAACAGATCAATTACTTAATATTTGGCATCACGCTGCAACACATCCTCTTCCACTTAAAGATAAGGAGGATCGCCGCACCGTTACAGAATCTCTTCTGGTGATCGGCACAGCTTCTGCTTTGTATGACAGCGGAGAAGGTTGGCCAGATCTTCGCAAAGCAATCAGCGAAGCAATTGCTGGCAATGGTGATGCCTATATTGAATTAGCCGACCTCTACACAGGTCGACAGAAAGATGGCACCTACCCCAATAATGAATTTGATTCCGGCGCGATCATCTCTTGCCTAGATTTTGCCGACAGCCGCACACCGCAAGAGATTCGCAAGCATGCAGCAGCGGTTGCAAAGGTTGCTCCAGTCTTTGGTCCCTACATCGCCTATGGCGGTCTGACATGTAAGTACTTCACAACACCGAAGCCGGTTGAGGTAAAGAAGACCACGACAAATGCACCGATTGTCATCATCGGTACTACCGGCGATCCAGCAACGCCATACGAATGGGCTAAGGGCCTTGCAAAGCTGCTGCCTAACTCTGATTTGCTTACATTTGTCGGCGATGGCCACACCGGCCAGGGGCGTGGAAATGCCTGTATTGATGACGCTGTAGATGCCTACTTCTTACGCGGAACGCTTCCCACCAAGAACCTGCGCTGTACCGCCTAACCTTCAACGGCTAGTTGATGGTGGTAATGACCACCCCTTACCTTGGTGAATAATTTCCCCATGCGTTTAGACCATGTTTCTTATGTGACTTCCCACGATCAACTTGCAGACACTGTGCAGCGCCTTGGTTCGCGCCTTGGTTCTACATTTGTTGATGGCGGAATCCACCCACGCTTTGGCACACGTAACTTCACTGCCTCGCTCAAGAACGGTCAATACATCGAAGTTGTGTGTCCGCTCGATCACCCATCAACAGAGTCAACTCCGTGGGGTAAGGCTGTTTCAACAATGGCTAACGAAGGCGGCGGATGGTTTACATGGGTCTTCTCAACTAAGGACATTGCACCGATTGCAGAGAAGTTCGGTCGCGATGCAGTTGAAGGTCACCGCACACGTCCAGCTGGTTCTGATTTAAAGTGGAAGCAGATTGGCGTTAAGGAGATTACACAGGAGCGCGAGCTTCCATTCTTTATCCAATGGCTCACATCTGATCACCCATCACAAGATGGTGCACCACAATCAGAGATTGAGAAGATTGTTATTGCAGATAAGGATCAGCTTGCAGATTCTTGGTTTAAGGATGAGATCCTTGCAGCTCTTGGCGATATTGCAATCGAGTGGGTTGATCCATCAACAAACGATGGTCAATCAGGCATTGTTGCAGTGCATCTTTCAACACCTAATGGCGTTGTAGTTCTCGACTAATTTTCTCGTTGAAAGTCCGCTTCAAAGTTCGGGTGAACGCAATCAGCGCGTTCGCATTTTTGCGGGTCTAAATTAAGCGGGACGCCATAGATTAAGTGGTTGGGATCCCACCAAAGTAAATAGAAAACACCATTTCTCGGTATTCCAATCAAACGTTCTGAACTATTTTCCTTATAACAGAACCGAAGAGAATAGATTGGATGCGCTAACAATTCATCAAAGTTCAGGTCTTCTTTCCACGCGCTAATCAATTTCTTAGGAAGATGATGAAAAGTTTCTATTGAAACTTCATGATGTGCGAAGTCCTGGTAACCAACAATTTTAAACTTAAAAAGAGAATCAAGATTATGGAGTTGAGAGAGAATATAAAGCCATGAACAAACTAGATAATTTGCTGCAGGATCAATGGGCCAGCAGTAGTTAGATTTTCTATCGGTATATTCAAATGAAACCTCAAAACCAGTTCTACGCTCAACTTTGACTTGAGTTGGTTTAGGAACGGGAAATGAGTACTTAGGATTAAGCCCTGGCACTTGCTGATGCTGCAAATTCATACATTGCGTTTACAGAAATCGTCGGACTTTGAGATTCTTTCGAAGCTAATCCGCGCGTCACTAACCAAGGACTTTCTGTATGCGACAAATCACTCAATTGCGCACCGGAGAGTGGTCCGTATGAATCGAGAACCTGGTCAATGAGCGCAATAGAGGCTTGATCTAACGAGAGTGGCGACACTCCAGGAATTTCTAGTGCTGAGACTTGATACTTACCCCTGTGAAGTTCAAATAAATCGTATGAGACAGGTCCATATGCCCAAGCCTGAATATCTTCTTTAAAAAGCTTCTTCTCTAAGTGATAGCAGTGCCAAACTTGTGAGTAATAGCAAAGCTTCTGCAGTTTCATTGTGGTCATCTGGCCACATTTTTCGAGAATATAGCGCGCGACATCAGCGATTGTTACTTCAGTATCTTCAATCATGATGCCTCCTGAAATAAAGTGTATGGGAAGTAGAGTCATACAGGCACACTATTTTCTGCCACCGACAAATACTGACCATTCGACGAGCGTGGGGATAAAAGAAAAGCCCCACCAGTCCCGGAGGACGGTGGGGAGCTACGGTTAAATAGTTCCAGAGAATTTTCAACTTTGAAATAGAAAGCTTTAACTACTTTCTGTAAAGACCCGCGTCGCGCGATAGACTCACCCACATGACAACCCCGCAGACACAGACTTGGCTACTCACAGGCGGCGCCGGCTATATCGGATCCCATGTCGCAGATGAGTTCCTTGCAAGCGGCAAAGATGTTGTCATCTATGACTCCCTCTACCAAGGTCTCGAGTCACGCATCGAATACCTACGTAAGAAATACAAGAAAGAGATCCCACTGATCGTCGCCGATATCCGCGACACAGATACCTTTACCAAGACCCTCGAGCAATACAAGCCATATGGCATCGTCCACACCGCAGCCCTTAAGGCAGTCGGTGAATCAATGGAGAAGCCTGATGAGTACTTCGAGGTCAACTTCCACGCCACAACAAAGATGCTCGAGATCATCGCATCCCATAACATCCACAACTTCATCTTCTCTTCCACGGCAGCTGTCTACGGTGCACCAGATCATTCAAACCCCATCAAGGAAGATGATAAGAAGAACCCCATCTCCCCCTATGGCGCTTCAAAGCTTGCTGCAGAAGGCGAAGTAAATAAGTTCCTCGCCCCTCCAGGTCACCATGGAACGTCTCTACGCTTCTTTAACGTTGTCGGAACAGCAGCTCCTGAGCTACTCGATAACTCAGTTGAAAACCTTGTTCCTATCGTGATTAACAAGCTCAAGGCGGGCCAACCACCAGTTATCTATGGCACTGATTACCCAACACCAGACGGAACTTGTATCCGTGACTACGTTGATGTGAGAGATATTGCTCGTGCCCACCTTGCAGCAGCAGATTCCACAGCAACCTTGCCACTTGCAATGAACGTTGGAACAGGTCGCGGAGGCTCTGTCCGTGAGGTGATCAAGCTTGTCTGTGCTGCTGCGGGGCAAAGTGATGTGATTGCAGATGAGAAAGAAAGACGTTCGGGGGATCCAGCATTCTTATGTGCTGATGTGTCGCTGATTAGGAGCGCTATCGGGTTTAGTTCGAAGTATTCACTAGAGGCGAGTACGGAAAGCTTGTTCTAAACCGAAATTGCTGATCCAAATAGTGGAAGTCTGGTAAACGATGGATATTAAAAATCTTTTATGGCCACAAGACGAAGCTATAAACATGCAGCGAGGTGGGTCCTACCATCGGGCTTCTGCCATCTGCTTAAGAGGTCATGTTCATTCGAGAGATCTAGATCCCAGGCAAGACTCATATGTACCGGATAAATGCACCATATGCGGCACCTCATTCATGGTTGCCTGTAGCAGATGCAATGTGAGAATAGCGGGAACGCATGTAGTGCGGGGCTCCCATTGGCACATGCCCCCACAAGAAAACCCTGGCTTTTGTGACAATTGTGGATTTCTATTGCCTTGGGCAACTAGAGAACAAAAGATTTTCGAACTGGAAAATCGAATATTATTAGAGATGAATGATGAGTTTGATCGTGAAGTTGTGCGCAGTCAATTAGAAAAATTGCGTAATTTGGATATGGAAAATCCCGATGCAAAAGGCATTTGGGAAAAAATCAAGTCAAAGGCAGGAGATGCCCTCAACAAAGAAAATGTTAAAGAAATACTTTCTTCCGTGATTTCCAAAGTAATTCGGGAATCACTAGGCATTTAATTGCCTAAAGCATTCCATTCTGACAAGGCGGCAAAGTACGAATCCTGAGATGATTTTCTCAATTCAGAGAGTCTTCTGGCTTCTAACTCAAGTTCATAATATTTACTACTGTAAGCGGTCTTTGCGAGTTGTTCAATAACTTGCTGCATCGTTCCTTCGGCCGTAAGCCAAGCGTTACGTTTTGAGTTTAGGAGTTCCAGGTTCATGATGGAACCCTCCCATCACCCACCGACAACCTCAATACCCCACCCCACAAAGATCTGACCACCTGCTCCCCATAAATCCTTCACCCCTCTGAGAGAATTAGCCACACAGATAATCGAGTTCCACACGGAGCAGATCAATGGCGAGTAAGAGCAGTTAGCTATCGCTCGAGCGGAACTTGGTGTCGCGCACCACGCGAACAAGATTAAACCTCCGAAAAAGCATAGAACAGAAATTTGATATGAAAAATATAGGCTAGACAGTTTTCTCAGAAGGAAGCATAAAAAATTTTCAAATTAAATAATGCGCTCAAATAAATCTTCAGGTAATTCTCGACTGTGACCCCACACAATCAGCACATTTTCGGGGTGAGTTAGAGGTTTCTCCTTAAAGACTTCTGCATCATGAGGTAACACACTAAGGAATTCTTCAGCACTCATTGAATCTGAACCTACTTCATGAATATAGTTGAAAATAACATAACCCTTGGTGGCATTTGAAATAATGCCCTTCATATAAATATCTTGAATATTACGTGCCAATTCAGAGAAGGCGTAGTTACTTATTACTAAGTCACTAACTAGCTTGATATCAATTGGCGCAATTTGAACTTTTTTCGCTGCATCCGAATTAAACTTGACGAGATTTTTCATGGCCAACTTTGCAGGCCACTCCAAGTCAATCAATTCGTACTTGGCTATGTCTGAGAGATTTAATACATGCTGAGCTTGACCTCCGAACCCAACTCCAATTTCTGCAATTCGCAAACCGTCTAAACTGCCAAAAAGCGTCAAGAGATCTTGAGATACTTTTGCATAGCGAATGTGGGTTGGAGAAATCCGACCCAATTTTGGATACCAGAATTTAGCTGGAAGCCCGCCATCCTTTTCTGAAATTTCCCGCAAGGAGTTCGTAATTAGTCTATTAGTGTGAATTTGCGACAAATATTCCAATCCCAGTGGGTAGTCACAATGTTCCAAGATTTGCCTGTAATCTTCACAACTCTTATATTTCAAATATACAGAGTCATTTTCGACTGCGGCTTTACACACTTCCACGTATTTAGTTCCGTCGCTAAGGCTCGTGCTTCCCGAGGTCACGGAAGTGTTTTGTGAAGCCCACCTCCATCGTCGAAGTCGGTTTCTGACCGAGTCAATGAGGAAAATTGGCCCGAAATTCACAACTAGCTTGGCCCGACGGATTAAATTCCTGGTCATGGAGGGAAGCATACCGAGTGTATGAAAATTTTAATGTGAATTAGCTTCATTTAATTGGTATTTAAATGTACGAAGCCAAGAACTTTAATAGTCTGCTTTAAGCCCAAATCCGACTAAAGTTGAGGAGTGGAAAATACAAATCCCCATTTAAATAAACGTCGCGATATTCAATTTTTGCGGGGAATTTCAGTATTGGCTGTCGATTTTTTTCACCTTGGAATGCCACATATGGAAAAGGGCTATCTCGGCGTAGATACTTTTTTGTAATTTCCAGGTTCGTAATGATGCCTAGAATCGTGATCAATTCAGATTTACAATTAGCAGAGTATGAAAAAACATGACCTAAATAGTAGACACGATTAAGGATTTTGGGTCGTCAATAATCCTGATTTCGGCGTCACCAGGGACTCCCGATGTTTATGACTCCAATTTACTCCGCCATTTCACGGTTAATTTGAGTAAAGGATTCCAACGGTCTCAGGCTGAAATGGGCAGAAAATGCTGATTAGGTTCTATCAGAGCTTCTCAACTCACGCCTAAGTGCGGATTTACGATCCTTACTTGGTTTATGCCCTAATGCGTCCTGTAAATACCTTAATTCAGGTCACCGTCTCTATTGGAACCATGACCACATTGATGTTTTTGCCTCAAAAATGCTGGCTTCAAGTTTGAAGAGCGTCATGTCTAATCTGCAATCAGATGCACGTAAGTAGTTGAAATATAGAGTGCTATATACTTTGAATAATCGAGGGGAAGTGGGCAATTTTGAGAATTTTAGTTACAGGTGGCGCTGGATTTCTTGGCTCGCATTTATGTGAGCGCCTCATTGTGTTAGGTCATGAAGTTATTGCTTTGGATAACTTGTACACAGGGGAAAAGAAAAAACTCGCCAATGTCTTTTCTCATCCTAATTTTGAATTCATTCGCCAGGATGTAACTTCTCCTCTCAACTTTGAAGTTGATGCAATCATGAACTTAGCTTGCCCGGCTTCGCCTGTTCATTATCAAAAGTTCCCCGTTCAAACGATTAAAACTAGTGTTCTTGGTGCAATCAACGTTCTAGATCTCGCAAATCGACTTAAGGTGCCGGTATTTCAAGCTTCTACTAGCGAAGTGTATGGAGATCCATCTGTTTCGCCTCAAGTCGAGTCATACTGGGGAAATGTAAATCCAATTGGAATACGAGCTTGCTATGACGAGGGTAAGCGTTCTGCAGAGACTTTGTTTTTCGATTTTCACCGACAATATGGAACTGAAATTAAAGTAGCGAGAATTTTTAACACCTACGGGCCGCGTATGAGTTTGAATGATGGACGCGTGGTTAGTAACTTTATAGTTCAAGCGCTTAAGAATGAGCCGATAACCATTTACGGTGATGGAAGCCAAACAAGATCCTTTTGCTATGTCTCAGATCTTATTGACGGATTCGTCAAATTAATGTTTTCTGATTCTTCAGTTACAGGACCTATTAATTTAGGAAACCCAACTGAGTTCACGATGTTGGAACTTGCTCAGAATGTAATAGAACTTACAGGGTCAAAATCTAAGATTACATTTCATGACTTACCTCAAGATGACCCAAAACAGCGCAAACCAGACACTTCAAAGGCTAAATCAGTAATCGATTGGGAACCAAAAATTGATTTGCTAGACGGATTGCAGCGGACAATTGAGGAGTTCAAGACTCGCGTCAAATGAAAATTCAATCTGCGGGGCGACTAGGCAATAACCTGTTTATTTGGGCCTACGCGTATGGAGTTTCGATTAAATCGGAAAAGAGAGCGTCGATTTTTTGGGACAAGTACCATAGCAAAATCGGGGCGGAGGAACTCGAAACTGCAAACCTACTTGAATCCAAGTATGTTCACTTCAGTCAATCCAACCTCCTAGGTGCAGTTTTAAAGTTTCTTGATTGGATAAGAAGATTTGCCAGATGGCCGTACAGATGCATTTGTTTTGTACTTCGCATTGGTACGGAAGGAGAGGGAACACTCAATCGACGGAACATCATCCGAGGGTTCTTTCAAGAATCCAAATTTGTCTTGGCTAATGACACTTCAATAAACCTGTTGCTCTCAAATGCTTTAGATAAAGTTGAAAATAAGAGTCTTTTCTTGAAAGATTTCAAAACGAAATTTCCTGAATATCAAGTCATACACCTGAGACTTGGGGATTATGTAGGGTCAAGTTTTGGAGTTATCGATCCAGCATCCTATAAACGACTTCTTGATCCCGAATTACCAATAGTCATATGTACAAATGGCGCTAAGACAGAGATAAGTCAATTCTTAGGCTTTCAAGCAGATTACGTCATATCACCGGAAGAATCAACAGCTTGGGAAACCTTAGTAATATTCACAAATGCCGCAAGATTTATTGGTGTGAACTCAACACTATCTTGGTGGGGCGCCTTTTTAGTCTCACGCAGAGGTTTTCCAGCGTACTTACCGCAGCATTGGAACCTCAATATGCAGAGTGATTTCGCTAATAAATTGAACATAAATGGAGTGAGTGCATACGAAAACGACTTCTTACAAAATCTTTAAGAAAGAAATCTCTCCGTGATTGACGTGGCGGAGTCACTTTGCGATATGACACTTTTTCTGATGCGCATAAATTTAAAAGTTCTCATCCAACCCAATGCCATGAATAATGCATCTGTACTTAAAATAACTGGATTATTGAACTGTTGAGATGCCAGCGCAAACCTTCTCGACACTATATATCCATGCGCTCCAGGCCGAATGTCATTGCAAACAAAACTAAATGGAACGTTATCTTGCTCCCTAACAAGTAGCCTATCTCCAAACCAAGACTTAGGAATTAACCCCATTGAAGTCAATCTATTTAGTAATTTCAATGCAAGATCGACCGTTGACTTGAGTTTAATTTCTATCAAATCAAGTGGAGTAGTTATCAGGTAACCAACTTGTAGGAAATCGCATCCAAGCGTCTGGAATTTGTCTAAAGTGGTTTTGGACCACGACGGACTTAAAATGAAATCATCTTCAAGAATGAGTCCATATTCATCGTTGCTAGCCAAGAAGAGTCTCATTGCTCGTTGATGCGATCCCCAAGTGGCATTGACAGCCAATGTTGTAAATTCCGATGAGGAGACCTCATTAGAGGACACAGCAGGAACTCGGACTAAAGGGAGAGCTAAATTCTTTTCCTGTGCAAGTACGGAATTCCATCGATCCGTCCTTGAATCCAAGTTAATGACATAAGCCTTCATAGAGTAATTATGCATTAAGATTAGATATGACGTTACGAGGCTTTGTTCGCTTCCCTGTTAGATTATTTCGTAGGACTGCTCGTAATCTGATAACCCAACTT
The DNA here is from genome assembly GCA_965267985.1 of Candidatus Nanopelagicaceae bacterium. GTDB lineage: Bacteria > Actinomycetota > Actinomycetes > Nanopelagicales > Nanopelagicaceae > Planktophila. Next base: position 38,116 of record OZ254152.1, read on the forward strand.
CAGTCATATAAGTATCGATTGCTAAAAAACTCAAACAGTTCAGATTTTGAGCTTGTTGCAAACTTACTAGTCGTCAAGAAACCCATTTATGCCAAGATAGCAAAAATATGCTTGGAAAGCTTCTTTTTCCATAATCGGAAATGTAAAGCCGTGATACACGTAGACATTTTTACAGAAATTGCAGTCAAGAAGTCTTTAAAGCGTTTAATCAAAAAAGGTGTAGTCAAAGTTGAACGCGTGAATTCAGATTCGTCAACATGGCAGGAGCTAAAACTAGATCTTGTGCTTTCCATGCAGGCGGAAAATGAGTTCTTTATGGATGCGGATTTACGTTGGAACGGAAAAATACCGCCACTTAAGGACATCACATATTTTGTTAAAGAATTTGATTTTTCAGATCGAGAGCCATATCGGGATTTATCTAGAAACCGTCATTGGAATTTTGGCAATGAAATTTCAATGAAAAATACATCATTCATATATTGGGGGGGTTATCAAACAACCAATCTTGATTCAGAATTAATTCGTGATGTCATGGATTCGATCAATCAAATTTGTAACTTTGAAGTTTACTTCGCCGAGTATAAAGACTCACTCTTGCGAATCAGTGAGCAGATTGCATTAAGCGTACTAGCAGACAAACTTGGACTTGAGATAAATTATTTGAAAGCTGAAGACGGATTCCGCGACGGTTCCTTTGTTGAATCCAGCTATTTTGGAGCAACAGGATCTGCATTTTAATTTATACGAACTAGCTTTTTGATAACTCAACCGCCGCTCTGATTTTTTCTGCCCAGTAGGGCATCCACAGAACAGGCAAATCCTTCGGTTTAATCTTCAATGATTCCTTCTGTACTATCAGATTGATTTCAGAAGGATCCCAAGATGTCACAAGTTGGAAAGGTATCCCCTGCGAGGTCATCGACGTGCTCCATGAATCACTGTAAACAATTGGAGTAATTCCGCGATAGAGCGACTCCCAGTGTCTATGAGTGTCTACTCCATTTCCGCGTACTGCAGCTATGAACCTATATTGGCGCGCTATCCAAGCGTATTTAATAGGAGAAATCCGACGAGATTCCAAAAAATCCCAAACCTGGCCAGATTTTGAAAACATATTCGCGACTTCTAAACGAATGTGGTGAGTCTTCCCAAAAGGTCCGAACAACACTCTATTGTCCGCCTTGCGACTCATTCTCCATAGGAGTCGCGGATTTCCATTAACTCCCCACCTCAAATTTTCAAGACCAATGGGAATGGAATTAATGAATGCCCCATCTGAAATGAATGAATTTTGTAAAAATAGAGAAGTAACCGACGAAGGCATATTCTCTGGCAATTTGTGGAACTCATAGTCACTATTTCCGCAAATGATCACTGAAGCGGTTATAGATTTTCCATGCAAGGAGAGCATTTCCGACAAATCTTCACTTCTACAGAAAATAGTCGCTGCATCCTCAATTTGAATTCGTTGACGTTTGAAAGATCGGAATTTGGGTGGTTTATAGACAAAATCCGCCAAATCGGCGAAGGCATCACCAGATATATATGGAAAAGAATTGCATCTCCACCTAATTATTCGACGCGAGTATACTTTTGCCACATAAAATCTTGAAGGTCTCTCGGCTTCCACTTCGCAAGGATACTATTGCTCATGCTTATTTCCATAAGAGAACAATCACTCGTGTGGGGTGTTCGTCCCAAAGGAATCGTCCATGTAGGTGGCCATTTAGGAGAAGAGAATTCAGAATACAAGTCGAACAGTTGGGGTCAAGTTATCTGGATAGAAGCTCAACCAGCTTTAGCGGCTCGCTTAAAAGAAGTAACTTCACAGCTTGGCGATCGGGTCATTCAAGCGGCCATATGGGATTCTTCGGGCGAAGAATTAACCCTTCATGTTTCATCAAATTCGGAGTCAACATCACTTCTTGAATTCGGTACACACTCAAAAGTTCATCCCGAAATTCATTTTTCGGCAGAAATACCCGTAAAGACAGTGACATTAGATGATTTGAATCTACCCGAAAATCATGACTACTTAGCATTGGACATTCAAGGCGTTGAACTGAGAGCGCTAAAAGGATTTAAAAAGGGGCTCCAGAATATAAATTGGATTTGTACAGAAATCAACAAGAAGGAAGTTTACAAAGACTGCGCTTTGATTGATGAAATGGATCGATTCCTGGATGAATATGGATTCACAAGAAAAGTTACCAGGTTAACGCCATTTGGTTGGGGCGATGTTTTGTACATTAGACGCAGCCACATTCCGCACTTGGGAGTCCAGGCAACATTTAAGCTTCCAGGCTTCTACATCTCTTACGTATGGCTTCAGGTGAAAAGTTACCTACGGGCGATCCAAAGAAAGTTTCTTTTTCAAAGAACCGAGCAAAAAGCGAGCCCTCTTCAAGATAAGTAAAAGATACCAAATAGAAAATGAAGAGTTTCTTAACATGGTTTTGACTGGTTCAAAATTTCTCAGTAGTCTCAACATTAACCGCTTGTTTAATAAACCTACAACATAATTTAAGTGAAAAATGTAAGGTTCGGGCGCTGCTAGTCCCGGAAAAACAGGCTTCGTTGAATAAAGGTTCAACATTCGACCTACAGGGAAATACATATGAGGCAGTTCTCTTATCGAATTCGGCCTCGATAAGTTGTGGTATTGACTAGTAACTATTTCATCATCACCTACGAACTTGTTAGAAAGATATTCATTGGTGTGCAATTTTCGGCAACTTTGAATGAAGTTGACTGTTTCTAGATTATTTCGCATTGCTGCGAATCCCATACATAGCAATTCATGTCCAACTTTTTCAGTGAAACCCTGCACTAAGAAATTTAACTCAGGACATTCTTGGAAAACGTCAAGCACATAGGTTCCGGCATCCCTAAGCCAAAGGACATCAATGTCTGAGTAAATAAGGAAATCAAACTGGGGGAGTAATAATTCGAAAAGCGCCCATTTGAGTTGCACTATTCGATAGAACTCGGAAGTTGAGAAATCCATATACTGAACAGGAACTTCCTTAGACGTGAAATTACTAGATAAATCAACTGCATGCACGCGATCGTTGATTAACAAATCTTGAATATCAGATATGCGTGTATAGCCTATATAAATGTCTAAGGAGGACTCAGAAAGTGCCGATTTCACCGCTAAGAGAGGCAATTCCTCGATTTCGTTAATTGCTAAAAAACAGATGGCACCCTTTAAAGACATGGCCCTACTGTATCGTTGAACCATGCCAGGAGTGAGCACAACTAGTTCTAGACCTACGCTCACTGCGATTATTCCTGTCGGCGGTAAAGCACCTTCTCTGCAAGTTTTAACATCGTGGCTCTCTGCTGAAATACTGAGCACCCTTAAGGTGATTATAGTTTTTGACGGTCTGAAACCGGAGACTTCACAAGAATTCCGTCAAATTCTAAGAAAGCTGGAATCTTCAAATCTTGAAATTCTTGAATCATCATCTAAAAACCCTGGTGGTGCGCGCAATGTTGGAATTGAGAAAGTCACTACAGAGTGGGTAGCGTTTTGGGATTCAGATGACATCCCAAATGCAAGAAGAGCACTTGAAACAGTAGCTTCACATACAAATGGAAAGACCATCATTAGGGGTGGTTACGGAACCAGAAACATTATTACTGGTGCTACACAAGAATTTACCGACCGAACACAACAGATTCAATTGTCTGAATTATTCACCGCTGGCCCAGGTTTATGGCGATATATATTCAAGACTGACTCCATAACCGACGTGAATTTTCCGGAAATATCTATGGCTGAAGATCAAATCTTCCTGCTTCGGGCATTATCCTCTACGAGAACAATCGAATTTGTATCGCAGAATCTATATACCTATTTAACAAACAATGTAAACCAACTTACAAATAACAAGAAGAAGATTATGAGTTTAGATAAGGCATTTGATTTTGTTTTGGATGAATTTAGGTCGGAAAGTAGCGAAACATCCGACGCCTTCGAAACCGTAGCTGCCAGAATTTTAATAACTAGCCGTTTACATACGCCAACACTTTGTAAGAACACTATGAAATTATTCTTTACCAAAAAGATTACAGTCAGTACTAAGAGGAGAATTACCGAAAGAATTGTTCACCAAATTAAACGGCAGGTGGTTAAACCTTGAAAAATTCTCGATTTGTACTTACAGGTGGTCTTGGAAATCAACTATTTCAATTTGCGGCTGCTTTGAGCCATAGTGAAGCAAACGTTACAAAGGTGGAACTGGAGACTCGACTTGGAAAGCCAAGAACCACGGAAGGAATCCCAGATCTTTTAGAATTTCGTATTCCAAATGCTACGTTGCATAATTCCTGGTCATCAGTAATTAATAGAGCACTCGGTTACTCGCTAAGAATTTCTTTGAAAAGCAGCAATTCTTTTCAAATCAAAATTCTTAAGATGTGTAAGAAATTGACCATCTCGGCTTTATCTTCACTACTTATTCACAACTTAGTAAGAGTAATTTCACCTTCAAATTTAGGATTTGATTCAAGTTTCAATATTGCCAAGAAAGGAGCTCTAGTAATCGGTTACTTTCAGTCGTATAGATTTTTCAATCACCGGCCTGAATGTGTTGAAGTACTAAGAAATCTGGAATTAGCAGGCGGTGATCCAGTTGAACTTCGTGACTTACGATCCCTTGCGAGTATTGAAAAACCCCTAGTGGTGCACATAAGACGAGGTGATTATCGTCTCGAGGACAATTTCGGATTGCTTTCGGCCGACTACTACACCCAAGTTATTCCTACTCTTTTCGCCAGTGGCAAATACGGTAAAATTTGGTTATTTAGCGATGATTTAGAAAGTGCAGTTAAATGCATTCCAAGCGAACTAGTAGATAAGGTTCGCCTGATTGACGAAATTGATAAATCCCCTGCCGCTACGCTCCAAGCAATGCGCCTGGGATATGGCTACGTAATCGCCAATTCATCATTTAGTTGGTGGGGAGCTTTCTTAAGTATCCAAGAAGGCACCGAAGTACATGCCCCGAAACCTTGGTTTAAAGGCATGGAAGAACCACGTGATTTACTTCCACCATCCTGGACTTGCCACCAAAGTATCTGGGAATAGATACAAATAGCCTAGAATCATTCAATGCAAAGTGCGTGGAAAAAGATGTTAAGCAGTACCTTCGGCGAAAGCTTCCGCATTTTTTCAAAGCAAGATCGAAGGAAAATTCGATTGGTAGTTGCGATTCAGGTTATTGTGGGATTGCTGGATTTGGTTGGCGTTGCACTCATTGGTGTTATCGGCGCACTTGCAATAACGGGAATCCAATCTAGTTCTCCTGGAAATCGAGTTTCTGCTCTTCTGAGACTTTTACATCTTCAATCATTTACTTTTCAAACACAGACCGTCATCTTGGGAATTTCTGCAACATTAATTCTTGTTGCACGAACTATTGTTTCTGTGACGCTCACAAGAAAATCTTTGCTATTCATATCAAGAAGGTCCGCTGTTATCTCTGAAGAAATTGTTAAAAATCTTTTTGCCCAAGATTTGCCGTCTTTACAGAGGTTTCCAGTTCAACAGACTATGTACTCAATATCGAATGGAATAACGGCGATTACATTAGGTGTGGTCGGAAATACCGTAAATCTAATCGCAGACACCGCTTTACTCGCAATCATGAGTACCGGGCTTTTTGTTTTCGACGTTCAAATAGCAATTTTCAGTTTGATCTTCTTCGGAAGCATCGCCGGTGTACTTTATAAGGTAATGCAAACACAGGCTCGTGTCTTAGGGCAAAAAGAAGCAGAAATAAGCATAAACACAAATCAGCTCTTGTTTGAATCTCTCAACTCTTACCGTGAAATCTATGTAAAAGGGCTAAGAAAAAGTTATGCCGATCGGATATCTGAGAATAAGTTTGAGCTATCCACCATTCTTGCGAAAATGAGCTTCCTGCCCAGTGTAAGCAAGTATGTAATTGAAAGTTCTATCATTGTTGGAGCATTAGTTGTTTCGACTTTTCAATTTATGCAATATGACGCCAAGCATTCAATAGCGACTTTGACTGTATTTCTTGCAGCGGGAAGTCGAATTTCGCCCGCGGTTTTGCGTGTGCAACAAGGATTAATTAGCATCAAGAACAATTTGGGTGGAGCTCAGACCACACTTAAGCTCATTCGAAATTTAGAATCTGGAGATTTACCAAATATTGGCCCAAAGCCCGTGTTCAACCATCCGAATTTCGAGCCTAACGTGTCTCTAAAAGGTGTGGAGTTTCAATATCACTCAGGGGACACTTTCCAAATCGGACCAATTGACCTGTCGATAAATGCAGGTGAAGTAATCGCAATAGTTGGCGCCTCTGGATCAGGTAAAACAACGCTAGCTGACTTGATTCTTGGTGCAATTAAGCCAACAAAAGGTCAAATTTCAATTTCTGGAAGTGAACCTTCTACTTGTATTTACGATAATCCAGGCGCAATTGCCTACGTCCCGCAAGATATTCAGATATTTAAGGGTGACGTTATTTCAAACATCGCATTCGGTTATCAAAAGGATTTATCCTTTCTGCCAGAAATTAACAGGGCTCTAAGTATTGCGCAATTAACCGAGGTTATTTCAGGGCTGCCTGAGGGCTTAGAAACGGAACTTGGGGATAAAGGATTCAGACTTAGTGGTGGTCAAAGACAGAGACTTGGGATTGCTAGAGCAATGTTTACTTCTCCAAAACTTATTGTCTTAGACGAAGCGACATCCGCACTAGACGGTAAGACGGAAGATGAAATCTCTGCCGCGATTAGTAAACTCAAAGGTCAGACGACAGTGATTCTTATTGCTCATAGACTTGCGTCAGTTCGCGAAGCAGATTCTGTTATTTACATGTCCAACGGAAAAATTTTGGCCAAGGGTTCATTTGAAGAAATCAAATCTTCTGTTCCAGATTTCTCAGAACAAGCAAAATTGATGGGGCTGTAATTGATCGTTTCAATTGATTCACTAGAACAGCTCCAACGACTAATTAATGCCGAAGATGTCGTTTATTTTAGACTTACCGGAGGACTCGGCAATCAACTTTTTGGCTTAAGCGAAGCTCACCAGATTCACCTAAACACCAATAAACGGATTATCATAGATTTGGGAGCGATAGAGCACACTCTCAATAAGAGACCTGATTGGTTGAACTGGGCGACAACGCAAAAGTGGATGAAACTAATTCAGGTCCCCCTCAAAATTAGCTCCAACCTGCAACTTGTAAACATAGGATCAACTGACGTCCAAATAGACTTTAGTACACAAAGTCTTTTCACCGGCTGGCAATTTTCGACCGCTCGAGTTAGGAATTCTGGTTTGTTTAAAGAAGGTCAATTTCCCTTTGGTGGCGACTTGGCTGAAAAACATCGGACTGCGTTGCATTTCAGAGTAGGTGATTATGTAACCTCTAAAGGTATCGGCGTATTGGATTTCGAATATTTTGATAAGGCGATGGAGATCATTGGGAAAGAAAAATCAACAACAGTCTTTTCAGATGATAATTTTGCAGCGGATGTGCTGGTACAGAAACTCAATTTAAAGAATGCAGAAATTAGTACTGAAACTAGCCCCTTAGGCATCCTTTCTCAAATCGCTCGTTCAAAATATATTGTTGCTTCTAACTCAACGCTTTCCTGGTGGGGAATTTACTTTTCAAAAGCTGAGGAAATCGTCTGTCCTAAGCCGTTCTATTTGCAGGAATGGAACTTCGACAAGGAAGCAAAATTTTCCAATGTTGTTTACCTTCACCGCTTTAAGAATAAATTTCAGTGGGTACTCACTTGGTTGCTATGGAGAATACGTTCAATTCATTTCAGACACTAATAACGTTTTCTCGCCGATAGTTACTATCTCGGAGTTCTTGGCTGCATCTTGAATCAAAACCCCTGTAAGATTTGTCCCCTTACCGCTTACTACTGTATGACGCGGAATTACGATTCTGCAATTAGCTTTAGTGGAAAGTAAGTAAGAGGCATAGGTTTGAAACTCGGAAGCAGGAGAATCTTCACCAAACTTCCAGGAAGAATTAGCCCACTCAGACCAACCAGCGTCAAAGTCACTGGAGTAAATTTCTCGGACAATTGCTGGTTGTTGTAATTGAACGTGGCTCACGAAGTTCAAGGCCGGCGGTGTAATGCGTAGGAATTTGGAAATATGCAGATTATAAGGAATATGAAAATCCTCAGTATTTACAAGAAGAATTTGAGTATCGTTCTTCAACCAGGTAAAAGGAATATTCAAGAATGTATCTGAATCTAGTATTAATACTGGATTAAGTGCTGAATGTACAAACTTAGACTTTAAATATTGCTGCTTCATCCAGGATGTACGAGCACCAAACCTTTTTAAAGTTCTTTGGACTTCGTCACCTATACCAAACTGATCGTCAGTCAAGAATGTCAAACCCTCGGAGCCATTAATGACCGGATTTTGACAAATAACTGATACTTTCAATATTTCATCCCCATGAAGGGCCAACATGTGCTTGGCATTGGCAATCGCAAGCGGGAGATCGTGAGCAGAAGCTAATAGGAGAATTTCAAATTTTTCACTTTTACCTTGACAGGCTTCTTCAATAGAGGTGCCATATCGAAGTAGGTTTTCTGATGCAAGATTTACCTGACTATTTATGTCACTAAACAGTAATTTTCGTCTTTGCCTAACTTTTCCTTTCAAGGAACGCATATTTAAATTCATGACAATATGCCGAGTGAGGATTGAACATTCGTTAAATAGTTTTTTAATTGAGGATTTTCAAGAAAAATAAGTAAATCATCGACAGTCCCAAGGCCATGCACGCTATCTTCAACATTGCCAACATGTTCTGTCTCCACAGTTATACCCTTCTGAATCAGGTAGTTATAAGTGGGGGCGACGTAAAATTCACCATTCGTTCTATCGTTATTCGAAATCATAACTTCAAGAGAATCAAAGAAGAGTTTGGCAGAACTCCAACCATAAATACCCACTGTCGCTTCGTCTGAAATTTCAACTTTCTCGATTACTTCTGTAACAGTGCCGTTGTCAGTGCGGCCGACATAGGACCACTTATTAGAGCTAGCTTTCATTGTGAGAATAAGACCATATTCCTTTGAACTATGCCGAAGACGATTAAGAAATAGATTTAGAGAATTTGACACATACTGATCGGAGTTTGCAACGACAAGAGCCATATCCATGTTGATTTTGCTTGCTGCGGCAGCAACGGTCATCGCTGGCCCTTCAGTCAGAGCTGGTACGTCAATAAAGTTAACTGAAACACCTAGCTTCTCAACTATTGGTGCTATTTCTTCTTGGATGTTTAAGCCAACTCTAGATACAACAATCAAAGTATCGCCCGGGATAAGTTGAAAATTTCCAATGACCCACTCAATCATGGGTAAACCGGCTACATCTATAAGAGGCTTGGGCGCCGTATATCCGTGATCAGCAAATCTAGAACCCAGCCCCGCAGCAGGAATTACGAGTTGAATATTCTTCATTCTAAAACCTTATCGTTCGGTAAACTAGGATACTTAATGCAAACAAGCGAGGCATCTGTAATTGCTTCAAAGTCGGCAAAGATCTCTGGGTCAATTTTAATAATTTCGCCTTCAGAGTAGATATTTTCAGCTAACCTGATGGTTCCCGATACGACAATTGTTAATTCTGTTGCAACTAATTGCTTGTGTGAAGGTTCAACTTCACCTGACTTGAAGTACTTAACTGCAACTTCAACTTGATCTGATTTCATTAGAGAAGGTGAGAAATTACCTACAACCCAACCCAATTTGAAATCACTCAACAGGAATTTCTCTATACCCGGCATAATTATCCATTCTGCTCGAAGGAGCGTGAATACCCCTCTGACTTAATAGGAAAGGGTATTACTCTCATGCCCTTAGTGATGCAGTAATTCATGGCTGGGGCAATGTAGAGCAAACCATTCTTTCTTACGTCATTTAATAAAGTCCAGTGGATGCACTCCAATAAGAGTTGCTTAGAGCTAAAAAAGTAGACCCCTGCGCAAGCTAAGTTTCCAACAACTTCTTTCTCGTGAATTTCTAGAACCTTTCCATCTACCTCACGAATATACGAAAGTTCTTCTGAATTGGATTCAATAACAGCCATGCCAACATCTGCTCTGGCATCGGTCATAAACTCGATGAATTCTTCAACCCCCTCAGATATCGAGGCGTTTGTCGGGACCACAACAATATTTCCTACATCTGGAATTAGATCCAAGACTAAGCCTAAAGTCGCTAATGCACCTTCGGTCTCTGGAAGAAACTTCAAATAACAATTCGAAGGTTTTCCAGCAGTGAACTCCGTAACATCTGCTTCATGATTCAAGGCAATCAATACTTTGCCTGCAGGACCACAAAAATCTAAAGCTGTTCTGATACGTACATTTGAGAATAGGGATGTTCCATTCGACAGCCCGAGTTGCCTATTTGAAGTATTTGCAAGGACGATTGAGGTTGAAGTCATAAGAAGCTCAATTCAACTCAGTAATTCCGGGAGGTATATAGCAAGAAGTTGCATAGATACATCAGATGGATTCGCGACCCTAACTACGTGGCAACCTGCACTTGTTGCCGCTTGGAATCCATATTCGCCATCCTCGATAACTAACACTTCCTCGGGATCTACGCCAAGTTCTTTGCACGCAAGAAGATAGCCTTCAGGATTTGGTTTTGGATTTGCCACATCTTGATTCGTAATCAATGTGTCAATCTTCGGCAATATTCCCGCATATTTGAGCATTGCTTCAGCTGTTTCTCTGATGCTATTCGTATACACCCCTATTTTGAATTCTTTATGTCGGAGTCGATCAAGCAAAATTAAGTGTTGAGTATTAGGGAAGCACTTCTCAGCAGCAATTCTTAATGTCCGATCTTGCTTGGTATCTGAAATTGTCTGATGCAATTCCGCAGGTAGACCTTGATTCTCAGTCAGATACTTAAGCTTTTGCCTTGTCGATAAACCGTCGAACTTCGCTAGATGTTCTTCATAACTGAAGTGCAAACCAAATGCGCGTAGAGCTTTATTTAGGGCTTCGAAATGCCAATCTCGAGCATCAATAAGCACGCCATCCATGTCGAAAACAACTGCCTCAATTTTCACTGAAGTATCCCGAAGAACTCAATAGGTTTGTCAGTGCAGATTGCCACATTTGGGTTTAATGCAAATATTTCTTTTGCAGCGATGCTCCACACTTTCTCATGGTTTCTCGAGTGCAATTCTGGGGAGACGATTATTACAAAGTGATTCTCCGATAATCTAGGTAAAATTTCCTTCTCGACCCACCAGTCCGATTCAAAAGCATCTAACCAAATATATTTACATTTCCAAGACAGTTCAGGTTCGTATTCGCTAACTCGCAATGCGTGAGGTAGGCCCGCCTTTTTGTACTGGAGCATTTCAGGAATTGAACCATCGAAGGCGAATGAACCAGGGGCACTTAAAGACTCCGAGATGCCACCAAGATCTCTTCGCAATAGTCCATCACTCTTTATATTCAATGCGATAGGTACATTTAATCCGTAAAGCGCTGAGAGTTCAACTTTGGATTCAGAAAATGCATCGTGGGCAATGACCAGGTTAGTTCTTGAGTCTCTAACATCAGTCTCGATTCCGAAACCACTAGAGGCAGCAGCTCGGAGAGAATTCAGAGAATTCTGATCCTCTTGACTTCTCCAAAAGCCTCGATGGCAGTAGATTCTCTTTCGGAGAGTCTCTTCATCGAATCCCATTGCTAGAGAGTATCTCAACCTTCAGTGCTGTTTGAATAACAACATGAGGATTTACAATACTTTCATGTCACTGAGGCTTTTGAGAAGAATATTGAAATCGCTCTTACGGCGCACGCATGCCATAAAAGTCGACATGACTTCAAAGTTGCTTGCGAACCTTAACTTGGCGATTCTGATGGACTCGATGTTGGCAAGATATTATGAAAAAACATCCAACTTTATAACCTGGGATGTAACTCCACTAAGAGGATTTAAGGATTCTAGTTCAAAGACAAAAGACAATATTTATTTGAATCGAAAACTATCAACTAATGATTCGAGACCCTTTTCGAATCCTTTCGGGGATGATTTAGCCGTAGTAATTCAAGGTCAAATAATAGTACGTAACAACTTAACGAAAGACATAGTTCACTATTATCTAAAGAATTTTCAGCAAATTAAAATAATACTCTCCACCTGGGCAGACACCCCCGAGGATGTGATCTCAGAATTTAATTCTTTTCTAACAAATCCACGTTTTGAGATGGTCTTAAGTACACCGCCCCAGACACCTGGTGTTTTCAACATTAACAATCAAATTGTTTCCAGTCAGCGAGGACTCGAAAGTGCGATTGGAGTCGCTACTTTTGCAATAAAGACTCGTACCGATCAGTTGCTTTCCTCTCCATCATTACTAAGAAATCTTTATTCAATTTGGCTCGCATATGGAGAAAGAAACGAAGCCGATTTGAAAATTGTAGTATCAAGCCTTAATACTTTCGGGTTTAGGTTTTATGGCGCATCCGATATGTTTCAATTCAGCAAGGCGAAAACTTTATTACATTATTGGGAGCAACCTCTAGATTATCGTCCGGCATCAGAACTCACTCAGCAATCTAATTGCATGAGAACCGAAGGCAAAAAGAGAGTTGCAGAAGTTTATTTGAATACTAATTACTTTCAGAAAATAAGAGGTACTGCACCTTCATTCTCCTGGAAAGAAAATCTTCAATTTATTAGAGATTCCTTTGTAATCATTGACCAACAAGCTTTAGGGCAAATTTGGGCGAAGAATACAAATCTCTCAAACCGATGGAAATCTGGATTATTCCCACATAAATATTATGAATTTTCGCATCTAGATTGGCTTGGAATGAGCAACTCATTCAATCAATGGATTGACTTTGATTCATTACTCGACTCCGAAGATTTCTTCCAAAATGGTTAAACCTCGCCTTGCAGTTTTGATATCTGGAAGCTTTCGCAATTTTAACGAAACGTGGCCGATCAATAGGGCATGCTTGAATGATTTAGGAATTGAGTATGATGTTTTTTTTCATACCTGGGAAGATAATCCGAGTTTAGACATTGATGTCTTAGATAATATTTTTAACAATAGATTCTATTTCTCACTTCAAATGAAGAAATTTAAGCCATTTATTGAAGTACTTAACCATCAATATATAGCGCGTGAATATAATTTTCATTTCATACAAGTAGAGAAATTTGATGAACATAAAATCGCACAAGAATTCAATTTAGGAAATTCCAAAGACAACATTCTTTATAGATCTCAATTGAATTCTTGCGGAATGTATCTCGGTATAGATGCCGTGTATCAAAAAATTAAGTATAATGAAACATATACTAATTTCTTGAGACTCAGAACTGACTTTCTACTGGATGCGGGTTCCCTTTCGCAGTTGTTCAAACACGATTTAGTTTTCTATGGACAGTTACTTCCCACAGCAGAAGGCCCTATTGGTGACCAATGTTATGGAGGTAGAATTGAAAAATCTGAGTTCATACTGAATACTCTCGAACAGTTAAAACTCGTAACATCCGACGAAACTTGGAACATGACTTATCCAGTAGTTCTTGCAGAGAATATAGTTCGAAAAAAGTTGGCACCATTACGGAGTTCAATTGACATTCTGTACCTCGAGGGAAAAGGCGCAATAGCTCGTCCAAAACTGGAACAAATCGAAAACTCTTTCAATTTCGCTAATTTCCGTAGAGTTTTAGCTCACAACCGCAAAGTAGTGTTAGTTAAACTTTCCAAATTTCTCACTTCGAAACTTAAACGTATCGTTTAAGAAAATTTGGTTTTGCCCGATGTGCCTATAGAAAAAATATCCTTGAGCGATCAAATATTCATATGCGGCTGACTGAATAGCTGTTTCTAAAATAATTATTCCAAAACTATATCTTTCGAAATCAACACCCTTAAGCACTTCTAGTTCTGCTCCTTCAACGTCTATTGAAAACACTCCAATTTTTGTTGGCGAATCGGCATTTTCGAGAATGTGTTTAACCGTTCGAGCTGCAGCGTAAGTTTCAACCACAAATTGATTTTCTGGCAAATATTGCGAGCCTCCTGTAACCCACTCCTCGCCAGAGTTCTCAGAAATTTCTGGAGCAAGTGTCATCAGATCGCAATAGAGCAATTTAATTGAGTCGCTTTGAAAATCTGGGCCAACGCAAGCTGCGTTGATAAACAAATTACGATCATTTGACCGCGTTTTCCTAGACATAAAAGTCAGGTGGAGTATGGGTTCAACCAAAATCCCACTCCAGTGCAATTGATGATCGAGGTGATAAGTATTCGAGTGTGTTCGGCCATCATGTGCACCGACATCAAGATAATATTTTTCAAATTGCCCTGGCATCATGGAAATCAAATGACCTAGTTCTTTTTTGAGTTCCTCATTTATGTGGTGCGAAAGCTTTGATAACCTATATTCAATTTTGGCATTTGCCATAGCATTCCAAACAAGTGGCTTAACCCGCTTCTTCACATACCGTTTAAGTAGCCCCATAAGGCATCAGGGTATTAGTAAATGTCCGATTTGTCCCTTCCCCGCGACAATATAGGGTTGGATTCGTAGAAGGCTATAGAGGCACCGACGGGTGCTCCTGTAGTTCCAAACCGGTTAAGAAGGATCCAAGCGAAATGAAGCTTAAGAATTCTGTATCAGGTCCCCGCGTGTGGACCGTTGCAGAGCTCGGTGCTTTCTACACAGAGCATCGTTCAGAGCTTCTCGCCCATGCAAACCGCGTCTTAAAGGATTCAGCTAAGGCTGAAGAAATCACCCAAGACTCTCTTATTAAGTTTATGTTGGCAGCTCCTGAGCTTGAATCGACAGATCACGCACTTTCTTACCTTCACCGCACCATCGAGAACCTCTGCATCGACTTCTTCCGCTTGGAGGGCCGCCGCCCTAATCTCGTCGTTATCGACGATGCCCAGGCTGAGGTCGAGGCTGCATGGCAGGTTTCAGGCGATCACTCAGCTGCTATTTCAGCTGCAGAGGATGCTGCAATTATTCGTCAGGCACTTGCGATGCTTTCACCAGCAGAGCGCGCAGCCCTCGTTATGTGGGAGATGGAAGGCCGCTCAACAGAGGAAATCGCAGCTGAGCTTGGTATCAAGGAGACTGCGGTTCGCCACACTGTCTCTCGCGCTCGCACAAGCCTCCGCCGAGTTCTTTCTGAGCTTGTTATTGATGAAGAGCGTGGCCTTACTGCTCTCGACATGCTTTCAACTACATATAAGAAGGCAGCTGACCTTGCTGCAAAGTCATCAAAGGTCGCTTTGTCCTTACTATTAGTAGTCACAGCCTTCCTTGGCTTTAACTCATTGACTGGCAACGAAGGATCGGTCCTTCCAACTGTCCAGCAGGAGGGTCAGGTAGCTCCTTCTGCATCAGCTACAGCTGAGGCAACAGAGTCAGCTACCCCAGCCCCTTCAGTCTCAGTTTCAGCAGCTGCCAAGAAGTCAGATCAGATGACAAATGGCGTTTACATCAAGGGCGCTCGAGTGGCCTTCCCTGGCCTAGATGCTGAGGGCACCCCAACAGGTTTCACTGTCGCAGGTGAGAACGGTCTCGGAAAGGTCTTTGTTAGCAATAACCGACCAGTCGCGACCGAGCAAGGCACAATTTTGGCTACCCAGGCCGTCACTTCTAAGGGTGGTCCAAATGTGATGATCGATCAGACCATCACAGTTGACGGCAACGGCACAAAGTATGAGGTCGGATATGTCGCCCTCGGAATCAACAAGCAGTGGGCGGTAGCTAATGCCGACGCCACAGGCGTGGATTTTGAGCGAATGTCCAATGGCCAGTACCTTATGACCGTTACAATTTCCCTAACCTCAACCCCTACTTCAGAGTTGGCCAACCCGGTCGGAGACCGTGGCTACGACGTGGCAGGCGCACCTAAGACGATCACAACTCGTCTCTTGCTCAACGCGAGCAAGACCCAAATTTTGGCTCAGGCGATTTACATCTCTGGGTCTGCAGTAAAGGCAAAGGGCTGATCACGTGTTACGTCAGCTAACAAATAAGTTTCTTCACCGCGTCCGGATACACGGTGGGGAATTTGATTCATCAGCACGTGCGATGAATCGAGCGGAGGGAAGCAATTCTCTCCAAGCCGAACTACGGAAATTCCGTGGATCGACTTTCGAAAGGAAACAAATGTCTACAACAATTAAGCGCGTTGCGCTTGTTGCAGTTGCAGCTTTGGGTCTTGGTGTTCTTTCTGTTGCGCCTTCACAGGCAGTATCACAGGCTGACTCACTTACACTCTCAGCAGCAACAGCATCACAGCTCACAGGTGAAACAGCGACAGCTGGTTCTGCAACTGTAACTCTTGCCTACCTTGGTGGAGCTACAACAGACTCAATGACTGTTAGTGCGTTTCTCGTATCAGCACCAGCAACTTCTACAGCACTTCCAGTGCTCGCAGTTGTTGAAACTTCATCAGCTATCGTAACTTCAGCTGGCACAGTCCGTGCAGCTGGTTACGAAATCCTTACACAGGTTGCTGGCGTTCAGCCATCTGCAAACACATCTGCAGTTTCAGCGAAGTTCAAGGTATACATGAATGCACCAACAGTTGCTGGTACATACGTTGTACGCCTAGCACCAGCTGTTGTAGCTGGCGGTGGAGCTGTAGCTGGTACAGCACAGACTCTTACAATCACTGTTGCTGCTAACCCAGCATCAGACACAGTTGTTGCTTCTGCAACATCATTGATCAATGCAGGAGAAACTGCTTCAGCAACAACTGATGCAACAGTTACAGCTTCAAAGGTTGCTAACACAACAACAGCTGCTGCAACAATCAAGGTCACAACTTCAAATGCTGCTGCTGTAGCGATCTCTTCAGAATCAATCACAGCAACAGTTTCTGGTCCAGGTCTTCTTGGTTCAGGCGCAAACTCAGGAACTACAATCACAGGTCCTGACGCTGTAGGTCGTGCAATCACAGTTAAGAACGGTGATGTTATTCAGGTATTCCCTGATGGAACTTCAGGCGTCTCAACAATCACAATCTCATCAGCAGCAGGCAAGGTTCTCGCAACTGAGACACTTACTTTCTACGGTGATATTGCATCAATCGTAACTACAGTTGTTAAGCCAGTAATCGGTGTTCGCACAGATGCAGGCGCAGTAACAGCTAAGGCATACGATGCAGCAGGCGTACTTGTTTCTGCAGGTACTCTCTACGCAACATCAGCTGATACAACAATCATCAGCAACTCATACTCATCAGCTTCAATCACATCAGGTGTAGCTACATTCAGCCTTACAGGCGTGAAGGCTGGCTCAACAACTGTTGTTATTGGTTCAGGTTCATCTTCAACAGCTACAACAAACGTTAAGGCAACTGCAGCAGCAGTACGCGTTGGTGGAACTTCAGCTGAGCTTGCAAACGTGAAGGTCACAACAGACAAGTCATCATATGCACCAGGCGAGCTTGCAGTTATCACTGTAACTCCAGTTGATGCAGCTGGTCTTGCACTTGCTGACGATACATACACAGTATTCGCTACTGGCGGTATCACATCTTCATACACACTTGGTTCAGCTTCAGTAGCTATCTCAGGTACAACAACACAGGATGGCGCAGTTGCTGGAACAGGTACTGTTTCAGGATCAGCTACATACAAGGTGTACCTACCAGCAGTCGAGGGTGATGTTGTATTCTCATGGACAACAGGAACACTTGCAGCATCAACAGCTAACTCAGCTGTTAAGGGCTCAGTAACTGTAAATGTCTCATCAGCTTCAACTTCAGCTGCTATCGATGCAGCTAACGAAGCAGCTCAGGCAGCTTCAGACGCAACAGACGCAGCACTTGCTGCAGCTGATGCAGCTGATGCAGCTACAACAAAGGCACAGGAAGCTGTTGACGCAGTTGCAACACTTTCTGCACAGGTAAGCAAGTTGATCACAGCTCTCAAGGCTCAGATCACAACACTTACAAACCTTGTTATCAAGATCCAGAAGAAGGTAAAGGCATAATCGCCTTTAATCTTTAACTAGATTAAGAACCGAAACCCGGTTCCTCTCACGAGGAGCCGGGTTTCGGCCTTTCTATCGTTAAGATTGGACTATGTTGAATAAGACAGTTGAAAAGACAATCTCTTGGTTTCTCTTTATTGGAGTTCCATTTACAACGCTCTTCCTTGTGACTGACTCAGTTACCGATCCGGTAAACGTCACTAAACTCTTTGCAGCTGGTTGTGTATCTGTAGGTGTCTTTTCTATTGCACTTGTATATGGAATCAAAGAGCTTTGGGCCACATCGAGAGTTCTTATAATTTCTTCAGTACTTTTTATTCTTGCTGGCATAAGCTCGGTAATAAATAGCGTTGCTCCAGTTACACAAACGCTCTACGGAGTATTTGGTCGGCAAACCGGCCTCATTACATACATCCTGCTCACCTTAGTGGCACTTGGAACAACCTTAATTCGATCACAGAAATCTTTCGATCGAATTATCTGGGCACTTCTCTTCTCGGGCGCTGTCAATGTTCTGTACTGCGGATGGGCGTTAGCTTTCGGTGACTTCATTCACTGGAGTAACCCATACGGAAACATCTTAGGACTCTTTGGAAATCCTGACTTTATCTCGGCCTTTCTAGGAATGTTTATTGCAGGCACGATTGGCTATGCATTTAGCGGAAAGCATTCATGGCTTTACCGCGGTGGTTTTATTGCACTCTCAGTCATAGCGCTCTATGAAATCAAGCGCTCTCATGCAATCCAAGGCTTGGTTGTCACAGGTGCAGGACTTGCTATCGTTGGCTTCTACCTCGTACGTGGAAAAAGCAAAGGCTCCTTATTCACTTCTATCTATGTGGTAGCGGTTGGAGTCGTCGGAGCATTCGCCCTTGGTGGCGCTCTCCAAAAGGGACCACTGACCTCATTGATTTATAAAACATCTGTCTCTCTACGCGGCCAGTACTGGGCCGCCGGCATGAAGATGGGTTCAGATCACCCACTTACTGGTGTGGGAATGGATTCTTACGGTGATTGGTACCGTCGAGCTCGCAGTGAATATGCCGCGACTGTTCTTCCTGGTCCGAGAGTAATAACTAATGCGTCACATAATGTTGTGATTGATATTTTTGCATACGGCGGCTATCCACTTATGCTTTCTTATCTTGCAATCCTATTTATCGGTGCATGGGCAGTAATCCGCGTGACACTCCGCCAGCGCGCCTATGAAGGCACTTTTGTTGCCCTCGTTGCCGTTTGGGCAACTTATAACCTCCAATCAATCATTTCTATCAACCAAGTAGGTCTTGCAATCTGGGGATGGGTTTCCGTTGGAGCGCTCATTGCTTACGAGTATTCAACAAGGCCACGTCCAGAGTCTGCGGAGAAGGTGAAGGCTGTAAAGCAGAAAGAGCTGATCTTCTCACCTCAACTCGTCGGCGGAATCGGCGTTGTTATTGGTGCTCTTATTGCAGTCCCACCAATGGCTGCAGATTCTAAGTGGCGCACTGGTCTGAAGGCACAAAATGTGCAGCAAGTCGAAGCAGCACTAACGCCTTCTTACTTAGCTCCACGCGATTCCCAGCGTTTAGCACAGGCAGTTCTCTTATTTGAAAACAGCAAGTTATACGACCAGGCCTACAAGTACGCGCTTGAAGGTGTTAAGTTCAATCCAAATTATTTTGACGCTTGGCGTGTGCTTTATTCAATTAGCAAATCTACACAAGCTGATAAGGATGAGGCGCTCAAGAATATGAAGCGTCTTGATCCTTTCAACCCTGATGTTCTGGCACAATAAATGAAAGTTTCTATTATTGGCCAAGGCTATGTTGGCCTAACCATTAGCGCTTTTGCCGCGGCAGAGCACGATGTAGTTGGTTTTGATAAGAGCCAGCGCGTTGTTGATCAGCTCAATAAGGGTATTTCGCATATTGAAGGTGTTGAGAGCGAAGTGATATCTCGCTGGGCTAAAGCCGGTCGGTATTCGGCAACGACAAACGGTGCGGATATCAAGGGCTCTGACATAGTGGTAATTGCGGTTCCGACTCCCCTGACAAAAGATCGCAAGCCAGATATGTCATTTATTGAGGCAGCCTGCAAGACGATTGCTGAAAATATTGATCGACCGGTCTTGGTCATTAATGAATCAACATCTTTCCCAGGCACAGTTCGTAATTTCATTAAGCCGATGATTGAGAAGTTATCGGTAAATAAGTTTGAGCATCTCTACGCTATTTCGCCAGAGCGCGTTGATCCAGGTCGCGGAGATTACAACCAGAAGAACACGCCTCGGCTCTATGCAGGTCTCACACCAGAGGCATCTGAGAAGACTCGTGAGTTCTACTCATCTTTCTGTGATCAGCTGGTTGAAGTTTCATCCCCTGAGGTTGCTGAATCTGCAAAGTTATTTGAAAATACTTTTCGCCAGGTAAATATTGCACTTGTTAATGAGTTTGCACAGATTGCTCATAAGTTGGGTATTTCTGTTCACGAGACATTAGATGCTGCCAACACAAAGCCATACGGCTTTATGAAGTTCACGCCATCTGCTGGCGTGGGCGGACATTGCATCCCGGTCGATCCAACCTATTTGGCACATGTTGCTGAACAGCTTGGAGCTCCATCTACCTTTATCGAGCGCGCTAACGAGGTAAACCTCGAGATGCCGGTTTATATTGTTGATCGCGTGGAAGCAGATAACAGTGGCTCTCTTAAGGGCAAGTCAGTGCTTGTTGTAGGCGTTGCCTATAAGCCAAATGTGGCAGATGTACGTGAAACTCCTGCAGAGATTGTTATTGAAGAGCTTCGAAAGCGCGGAGCAGTTGTTGCTTGGCACGATGACGTTGTCGGTAGCTGGATGGGTGAAACTTCTTCACCTTTATCGGGTGCAGATATCGCAATCGTTGTTACATTGCATAGCGTTGTGAAGCCCGCAGATGTATTGGCAAGCGCACCATATGTATTTGATACAACTGGAAAAGTTGTAGGGGCTAAGACTCTCTAAGTTTGGCTAAGACCACAGATTCAGTTGCATAATCTATTGAGTGAACTACCCTATTGCTAAAAGCAACGCTCAATAATCGCCCAGGAAGATCCCGTAAATACTTTCGGATAACGCCCAAGAATGAACCTGGTTGAAAATTGTAATTCAGAACCGGATGTTTCAATTCTGCCTCTGCCGGCCAATGTCTCAAGATATGAGTCATAAAATAATTTCTCTTTGATCCTATGGTTTTTGAAATGAGGATTTCGAAATTTCTATACTTCAGGTTTTCGGCAATATATCCATCTGTGTAACCTGCGGAATAGTAAGCAGGGCTTCCGTGGGCCATATTCGACGCGGGACAATTAACCCAAAGAAAGCCGTCGGGTTTTGTCAGATTCGCAAGATTTTCAAACGCATTCGCGAGATTCCACACGTGCTCCAAAACTTGCGAGTTAATTACTAAATCAAATTTAGCCACATTCATAATCGGGGCAGAATTTAAATCCAAGTCTAAATAGTTTGAGTCATTCCTCGAATTATCTATTCCCAAAAAGTGAATCGTCGCTTCAGGAAAATGCCGTTTAACAACAGCAATCTCGGGATCAGCAGATGTGCCACCTACAACTGCGACTGTTGAGATATCAGGATTCGAGGTAACTACCCAATTCTGGAATTCCTCAACAACTAGATTTCTCAAAGCTTCTTCATTTCCGCTACAACGCTATCGATAATTGAATCAAGGCTATGTGTTGGAGCCCAACCGAGCTTCGCCTTCACCTTTGAGATATCAGGTACTCGGCGTTGCATATCTTCAAAGCCAGGACCATAAGCCTGATCAAAAGGAATGCTGATTAGCTTTGATTGGGAACCAGTCCTTTCAATTACTTTGAGCGCGAGTTCTCTCATTGTGGTTTCACCAAGACCGCCGATATTGAAGTAATCGCCAATAGTTGAGTCATCTGCAGCGAGAGCAAGTACGGCGCGGACAGCATCTTCAACATGGCAGAAGACACGTGACTGTGATCCATCGTCATAGATGGTGATGTCCTCATTGTTGAGGGCTTGCTTCACAAAGCGAGGTAAGACCATTCCGTATTGACCTGTCTGACGAGGGCCAACAGTATTAAAGAAGCGAACGGTTGTGACCTTAAGGCCATGTGTGCGATGCAGAGTATGAGCAATCGCTTCTTCTAGTGCCTTTGCATCTGAATAAGTCCAACGAATCTTCTGTGGAGCACCGACAACGCGATCTGACTCTTCATTGAGCGGTTGTGCTGGGTTCTTGCCATAAATTTCTGATGTGCTTGCAATAATCAAACGCTTGCTGTGAGCGGTAGCTGCCTTAAGGACAACATCAGAACCAGTGAAGTTAATAGATACTGATTCAACAGTGTTCTCCATGATGTTCTTAACGCCAAGTGCTGCAGCCATGTGAAGGACGAGATCTGCGTCCGCTACTAACTTATTTACAAGAGCTTCATCGCGGATATCGCCCTGATGAATCTCAATCTGGTTCTCAATATGAGCGATATTGGCGCGAGAACCTGTGGTGAGGTTATCCAGGATTGCGACGTGGTCGCCTTGGGCCAAGAGGGCATCGGCGAGGTGGGATCCGATAAAGCCTGCTCCACCAGTGATAAGTACGCGCATAGGGCCAGTCTAACGGTGGGGCTTGCTATTCATCTCTGGCGCTCACCTGGCATCCAGCCAATTCACAGGTTGGCAGGCAACACTTAACCCATGAGATCAGCACAGACCTTTAGAAAGCACTCTGCAGCAGGCGTTGACTGGGCTGCATGGTTGCTCGGTATCGGTCTGGGCCTCACCTTGGCTCTACAGGTCACCACGATGCGCAAGAGCGATATCGATTCGCTCTACGCGATCATCGCCTCCCTCTCACGCCTTGCAGCGCTGACAGGTGCCTACTTCTCGATCATCGGAATCTTCTTTGTAGCTCGCATCCCTGCTGTTGAACGAGGAGTCGGCCACGATCGATTGGTTGCATGGCACCGCAAGTTAGGTCCATGGTCTCTCTATCTGATTTTGATTCACGTTCTCTTTATTACCTTGTCATGGGCGGGACAAGATCACATCCCGCTTTATCGCGAGATCTGGAATTTCCTTAAGTCATTCCCATGGATGTGGCCAGCCCTTGCTGGTTTCTTCTTGATGATGTTGGCCGGTGTGACCTCATATCGCAAGGCTCGCGCAAAGATGAGCTACGAGACATGGTGGATCATCCATATCTACACATACGTTGCAATCGCTGCATCATTTATGCACCAGGTGCTTAACGGTCAGATGTTTATCAATCATCCGCTCAACCGTCTTTACTGGACTCTGCTTTACATTGGTATGGCAGCAGCTGTGATCATCTATCGCTTTGGAATCCCATTGGTGCGCTCACTTCGCCACAATCTTGTTGTTGAGAAAGTCGTTGTCGAAGCACCAGGTCTTATCTCAGTCATTATGCGCGGTCGCAATCTTCGCAAATTATCTGCAGAAGGTGGACAGTTCTTTGGATGGCGCTTCTTAACTCGCGGACACTTCTTGATGTCACACCCTTATTCTTTATCTGCAGCGCCTACGGATAATCACTTGCGCATCACCATTAAAGATCTCGGTGATCACTCACGTGCGACGCGTTATATCAAGAAGGGCACACGAGTCTTCGTTGAAGGTCCATACGGTGCATTTACTGCAGGGCGTGCAACGCGGCCTCACGTTGTGATGGTCGGCGGCGGAGTTGGCATCACTCCAATTCGCGCGCTGATGGATGAGTTTAAGAATGGTGTTCAGATGGATGTCTTCTACCGCGTCTCAAAGGCTGAAGAGTTAATCCTTAAGGATGAACTTGATTACTTGGTCGCTCAATCCAACGGCACTGCACGCGTGCACTACATGGTCGGCTCTCGCAAGGAGTTCCCAATGGATGCTGAATTCATCAAGTCCTACGCACCTCGCGTGGCAGATAGCGATATCTACATCTGTGGCCCAGAGGCTCTCGTCGAGACCGTCCGCAAGGCGGCAGAGGAACTTGGCGTCCCGAAGAACCGTTTCCACGATGAGGATTTCGCCTTCCATCCGGCTTAAGAACTAACAAGAGCAGCAGATAGTTAATACAGATTTTTCACAGGTAGCAGGAAGAGAGTAGAGATATGAAACGCGCATTACTGATCGCAGGTGGCACAGTCGGTGGACTCGGTGCTGTCTTAGCAATTACACCGCCACAGCTGAATTCATCATCTTCATCTCTCGCACTCGGTGGTGGAACAACACTTCCAACCACGGGCGGAAATACCAATGCAGCAACCGCTGCAGCGACAACGAAGGCAACTCCTGCTGCAACGAAGACTAATAAACCTGTTACAACGAAGACAACTAAGCCAGTTGCAACTAAGACGGCGACGCCAAGTAAGAGCGCTGCAGCTACAACTTCTCCTGCTGCAACGAAATCTGCAACGCCTGCTCCATCTGCAACTAAGACAACTGCAGCTCCTACAACAAATGGCGTCTCCGGAACTTTTACCGGCGATCCCATCAACGTTGGCTACGGAATCGTTCAGGTAAAGATCACCGTTAACAATGGCAAGATCACCGATGCACAAGCAGTGCAAGCGCCATCAGGTCGTAACGATCGCTTTACACAGATGGCTGTCCCACAGTTGCGTCAGAAGACACTTGCTGCGCAATCATCACAGATCACCGGCGTATCCGGCGCTTCATACACATCTTATGGTTGGTATAAATCTCTAGTATCGGCGCTCTCTAAGGCAGGCTTGTAATACAAGTGGCAATTGCACGTGGGGCGTATGAAATTGAAGTGTGGGGAACCATTCTCTATATCGAAGTTGCCTCGACCACTATTGATCGCGCTGCAATTGATGATGTAATTGATGATGTAAAGAAATTTGTAGTTGAGGTTGATAATAATTTCTCAACTTATAAAGAATCATCTTTCGTTTCGCGTTTGCGTCGTCGCGAGATCGAGATCAACCAATGCCCACAGGATGTGCAGGATGTCTGGGCGGCATGCCTTAACGCGCACTATTTAAGTGATGGAGCATTTGATCCCTGGAAGGTCGAGGGCGGCTTTGATCCATCAGGATTTGTGAAGGGTTGGGCTGCAGATAAAGTGGCAGAGATCCTTCTGCAGGCGGGATGTGCGCACATACAGGTCAATGCAGCTGGTGATCTAACGTTGCGCGGGGGCAATCTGCTCGATGGCGGCGAGGTCGAACCATGGAAGATCGGAATCTCTAACCCCGATAACACCCAAGAAGTCCTACGTATCTTTGAAATCTTTGATGGAGCAATTGCAACATCAGGTCATTACGAACGTGGAGCTCACATCACCGACCCTTACACAGGGCTCATTGCAATCGGTGCAAAATCTGCAACTGTTCTAGGTCCCGATGGCGGGATTACAGATGCGATGGCAACGGCGTTGATGGTCACAGGTGATAACGGCGCAAAGTTCTTCACCCAGCTGGAGCTCGCCGAATATTCAGCATGGTGCATCGATCGCCATGAAGGCACAGCGTGGGGCGTAGGTCCTGCGCTAGCAGATGAAATTGCTGCTCAAATCTCATAAACGAGATTTTCCTCCTAGACTCTGCGCATGTTCGATATCGCCCTTAGCGTCAACGCCTGCGTCCGCTCGAATACTCGCGCCGATGTGGCATGGCTTATCTCAACCTCTGATGCCAATGTGCCAATCGGTAGCCAAGCAATTGCAATCACCCCAGGTGGTGGACGAATCGGAAATCTCTTAGATTCAGCATTTGATAGCCCGCTCATTGAAATTGCGCAGCGCAAATTTGCAACCGGACGAATCGTTACTCGCAAAGTAACCGCCCTCGAATCAATTCTTTCAAATATCCCTGAAGGCACAGAACTTAAGTTTGCACTCTTACATACAGGTTTGATTGATGGAGATTTCTGGCAAGCACTCGTTGATAAAGAGGCGCTTGTAGTTATCTCCTATATCGATGGCGAAGAAATTACTCGCGCCGAATACTTCACCTCTGTTTCAATCGTTGCAGCGGCGCCAGATATTGCAGAGCTCTTTAATCAGAATAAATCCATGATTGTCGATCTCGGAGATCGCATCGTCACGATCTATCATCCAGTAACAACTCTCGCTCTTGCTGGCCGCGGCCCCATTGCAGATGCGATTGCAGAGTTTGCTCGCGCACTTGGTTGGGATGTCAATGTCGATATTGGAAATACAAATTATGCAGGCCTTGCTGCTCGTCTCTCACCAATGGATGCAGCAATCATCATGGGCCACGATGTTGAAAATTCAGGAAAGAACTTGATGCTCGCACTTGAAAGTAAGGCTGGCTATATCGGAGCCCTGGGATCAATCAAGATGCAAGAAGACCGCGCAGATTGGCTCGCCTATCGCGATGTCACTGATTTATCACGCGTTCATGGCCCTGCCGGCTTTGATATTGGCGCAAAGACACCTGAAGAGATCGCCATTTCAGTTCTCGCCGAAGTTATTTCAGTCTTGAAGGGTGTTTAATTCCTCCATGGATATCGTGATGACAGCACACACAATGAATATTGAAAGCTCTCACGACACTGCAATGAACATCATGTATGTGTTGATGGGGATCATGTTTATCTTCGATGTCGCAATGCTCTATGCCCATGTTGGTATGCACCGTCGCGTGGTTGCCCTCGAAGCAGAACTCGCTTCACGAAAGTAAGCACAATGCGCGAAGGTAGTTGGGATCAAGCTCGCGCAATCGCGGCTACAACCTTTCCAGCCCTTACATCCGAGCAGGTATCCCTTGCTGACTCTGTCGGCCGTGTACTTGCACTAGATGCCACCGCATTCTGTGATCTACCTGCCTATGAGACATCTTCAATGGATGGCTGGGCGGTCTCTGGCGCAGCTCCTTGGACAGTCGTAGGCGAGGTTGCCACAGGTAAGAAGTCATCCTTGAAATTAACTGCGGGGCAATCTGCTGCAATCGCTACAGGTGGAGTAATCCCCGATGGAGCAACTGCGGTAATTCCGTGGGAGGCGGCAACTGATAACGCAGGTGTTATCTCTGGATCAGTTGAAGCCGGTGCCAACTTCAGACCAGCAGGGATGGAGTGCAAGCAAGGTGATGTATTAATTAAGGCAGGCACAGTATTAACACCGCCGATGGTGGGGTTGCTCGCTGCAACTGGACATGATCGCGTTGAGGTATCACAGCGCCCACGGGTTGCAATCTTCTTTCTCGGTGATGAGCTCTTACATAACGGTGTGCCACTCGATGGTTCTATCCGCGATGCGCTCGGTCCTCAACTGCCTGCAATTCTTACTCGCGCAGGTGCAGATGTAATCTCAGCGAAGTTTGTGATCGATGATCTAGATCTCTTTAACGCCGAAATCGCTGCAGTGATCAACGATGTAGATATCGTCGTCACAACAGGTGGAACCGCAGATGGACCACGTGATTTCGTAAAGCCAGCTATTGCGCACCTTTCCGGTGAGATGGTGATCGATTGTGCCAAGGTGCGCCCCGGTTATCACATCCTTATTGCACGCATTAAGGGCGTTAAGGCTTTTGTAGCGCTGCCGGGTAATCCACAATCAGCGCTCGCAGCCTTTGCATCCTTTGGTGCACCTCTTGTGAAATCATTTCTCGGCGCAGCTCAAGACGATCTTGAAGAAATCAATCTCGGTGCTGGAATTAAAACCCCTGAAGGATTCTCCCGTTTAGTTCCTGGAACTCTGAATGGAAAAGAATTTAGCCAATCAGATTATTTGGGTTCTGCGATGTTGCGTGGTGTTGCACATTCAGATGGCTTTGCACTTGTTGAACCAGGTAATAACTCTGCCGGCGCAGTTGCGCGCTGGCTACCCTTTAACTATTAAGCAATAACTGGCGCAGGGCCACTCTCACTTGCAAGTGATGTCTTATGAATTGAATCAGTGCCATCTTTGAGCGGTTGATTTGTTCCGCCCACTTGATTTGAAATAATTTCTGCAGCAATCGAGATTGCAGTCTCTTCTGGCGTGCGTCCACCGAGATCAAGACCGATAGGTGACTTCAATCGCGCAATCTCTGCCTCTGTCATTCCCACTTCCTTCAATCGCTCGAGGCGATCAAGGTGTGTGCGACGTGAACCCATTGCACCGATGTAACCGGCGTTGGTGCGTAGCGCGACCTCGAGAACAGGGACATCAAACTTTGGATCATGTGTCAGCACGCAGATAACGGTGGTCTCATCTACCTCGATTGTTGGTAGATAACGATGTGGCCAATCGATGATGACCTCATCTGCATCAGGGAAACGTCGCCTTGTTGCAAAGAGCGCACGAGCATCGCAGACGATGACGTAGTAGCCCATAAATTTACCGATGCGAGCAACAGCTGCAGCAAAATCGATTGCACCGAAGATAATCATGCGAGGCGCTGGTGCAAAGGATTCGACGAAGATAGAGAGGTCATCCATGCGATTCTCGCCATTGACGCCTAATTTCACTGTCTTTGTGGTGCCGCGCAATAAGAAGGCGCGTGCGCTCTCGAGCGCCGCATGATCAAGGCCCTCATTGCCCAGAGTTCCATTGGCCTCTGTCTTTGTCAGCACAATACGAGAGCCAATTGCGCCTTCACCATTAACGAGGGTTGCTACACCTACTGCGCTCTCGCTCTCAATCTTCGCTGCGATCTCTGCAAAGTCTGGAAAGTGCTCTTTATCAACGTATTGAATAAATAGTTCGATTGTGCCGCCACATGTGAGGCCCACTGAGAAAGCGTTATCGTCGCTGACTCCGTATGTAACGCTCTGCGGAACTTTGGTGGCGAGAACTTCGAGCGATGCTTCATGGATCGCGCCTTCAACGCATCCACCTGAGACGCTACCGATGACTTCACCAGATGAGAGGACTGCCATGGCAGCACCGACTGGGCGTGGAGCAGAGCTCCAGGTGCGAGTAACAGTTGCGAGTGCGAAAGGCTTGCCTTCATTAAAAGAGGGCAAAACCTCATTGATTATTTCGCGCATAACGTAGAGTGTAGCAATGCAGGTTGGATTAATCTTGGCGGGAGGTTCTGGCTCACGTATGGGCCAACCGAAAGCTGCGCTGGTAATTGATGGTCAACGATTAATCGACCGCGCAATTGAAAACTTTCACGGCGCCGGAATTAAAGATGTATTTGTTGTCCTTGGTGCATGGCAGGGCGATGTTCCCGGTGCGCACATCATTATCAATGATCAATGGGAAGAAGGAATGGGCAGTTCGCTGCGCGCGGGCCTTCGCACACTTCTGGAAAATCCAAAGTATCTCGATGTCGTGATATCTCTCGTTGATTTACCCGGCATGACGGCGGCAGCGATACAAGCAATTAGCGAAAGTCCTAGCGAGATCGCGATGGGAACATTCGGCGGAAAGTCTGGCCACCCAGTTAAATTCGCTCGCAAGCATTGGCCCGCCCTTATCGAATCTGCAACGGGTGATATTGGTGCGCGAAATTTCTTAAAGGGCCGCAGCGATATCTCGCATATTGAACTTTCCGCCATTGCCGGCGGCGACGATGTGGATACGCCAGCAGATCTCGACTCATTTAAAAGCTAATCTCCCGCCGCTTTTTTATAACGTCTCGTTACCAAGATTCAATAATTTCTTTCCGCTTATCTGTTGCAGGTGCATACGCTCGGTGTTACTTTTGCCACTCACTTTCAACGAAGAGGGGCGCCCATGGCCGTCGAATCAACAGGTAACGAGCGTGGAACACCACGTCTTTTCGCACTCATTGAAAACTCTCCAAAGACTGGTGATAGCCCCACTATTTGGGCATGGCCACAATTTACAGAATTTCTCAAAGTCGCAGGTCAACCTGTGCAGGGTCCATGGCCTGCACACCAAGAGCCACGACCAGATCCAGATGCAGATTCATTACCAACCGCTGTCCGCGACAACAAGAAGAAGTAAGGGAAAGAATTAATGTATCCATCACGTTTTGCTTACGAATCTCCTAAGACACTGAAAGATGCAATTGGTCTTCTCGATGCAGCAGGAGGAGATGCAAAGATTCTTGCAGGCGGACAGTCACTTGTTCCAATGTTGAAGCTTCGCTTTGCATTCCCAGAACAACTAGTTGATATCAATAACATTCCTGATCTTGATTACATCACATTCGATGCAGATGGAACTCTTCGCATTGGTGCACTTGTTCGTCACGAGCACCTCGAAAAGTCAGCAGAGATTGCAAAGCGTCAACCAACAATCGCAGCTGCAGCGCCACTCGTTGCAGATCCAATTGTTCGCACACGCGGAACATTCGTTGGCTCTGTATGTCACGCAGATCCACAAGGTGACTGGGCAGCAACAATGATCGCTCTCGGCGGCCACATCGTTGCGCAAGGTCCAAAGGGCAAGCGCAAGATTGATATGAAGGACTTTGTTCTCGGTCCATATGCAAATGCACTCGCATTTAATGAGATTGCAATCGAAGCAGTTATTCCAGCACCAAAGGGCGTTGCTCGCGGTGGATACCTCAAGCTAGAACGTCGCGTTGGTGACTTCGCAACAGCATCAGTTGCTGTATCACTCGATATGCAGGGTGACACTGTTGTGGGTGCAGGTTTTGCGCTCGCTGGTGTCGGTGGAAAGACAATCGATGCAAATGAAGCAGCATCTGCTTTGATCGGCAAGAAGCTGACTGAAGAGACGATTGCAGAGTGTGCAGCCCTTGTTGCTGCAAAGGCAGAACCTCGTACAGATCACCGCGGTTCATCAGAATACAAGCGTCACATCGTTGCAACATTTGTAAAGCGAATCCTCACAGCTAACTCAACACAGAAAGCAGCCTGACATGTCGAGCCTCTATGAAGAAATCCAGACTCCTCCAGCCAGCGATATTGCTGTTCGTCGTTTAACAGTAAATGTAAATGGCGAAGATCGCACTGCAAATGTTGAGCCACGTTTGTTGCTCGTGCACTTGTTGCGTCAAGCATTCAAGATGACAGGTACTCACTCAGGTTGCGATACAACTAACTGCGGTGCTTGCACAGTCTTGTTCGATGGTCGCCCAATCAAGAGCTGCACAATGCTTGCAGTTCAGGCAGATGGCCACAGCGTTCAAACTGTTGAAGGTCTTGCAACAGCATCAGAGCTTCATCCAATTCAGGAAGGCTTCAAGCAAGAGCACGCTCTTCAGTGCGGCTTCTGTACTCCAGGAATGATGATGGCTGCAAAGGCTCTTCTCGAAGAGAACCTCAATCCAACAGAAGATGAAATTCGTTGGGCGCTTTCTGGAAACCTTTGCCGTTGCACTGGTTACCAAAACATTGTCAAAGCTGTTCTATGGGCCGCTGAAAAAATGCGCGCGGAACTTAACTAAGGTCGGGGAGCAGAGAATATGAAACTAGACGAAGTCAAGATCGGCGGAATGGGCGCAAGCCGCAAGCGCGTCGAAGACAATCGCTTTATCCGCGGTAAGGGAAATTATGTCGATGACATCGTTCTCCCAGGCATGCTCCACATGGAGATCCTCCGCAGCCCAGTAGCTCACGCACGTATCAAGTCAATTGATACAAGCGCTGCATGGGATATGCCAGGTGTTCGCCTTGTTCTTACGGGCGAGATGATGGCTGCACGTAACCTCGCATGGATGCCAACGCTTTCATACGACACAGCAGCTGTTCTTGCGACAGATAAGGTCCGCTTCCAGGGCCAGGAAGTCTGCGCAGTTATTGCAGATGACCCTTACATCGCAAAGGATGCTTGCGGAAAGATCGTTGTAGATTACGAAATCCTTCCTCCCATCGTTAACCCAGTTCAGGCAGCTGCTGCGGATGCAGTTCAGATCCGTGATGACAAGGCTGGCCAGGTCGGTAACAAGATCTTCGACTGGGAGATCGGCGATAAGGCTCGCACAGATAAGGCATTTGAAGATGCAGATCTCGTCTCAAAGATCGAGCTTCACTATCCACGTACACACCCATCACCAATGGAGACATGTGGATCTATTGCAGATTACGACCGCGCAACAGGCAAGCTCACCTTCTACGTAACATCACAGGCGCCACACATTGTGCGTGCAGCTGTTGCGATGGTTGCAGAGCTTCCAGAGCAGAACATCCGCGTTATCTCACCAGATATCGGAGGCGGTTTCGGTAATAAGGTTCCAATTTACTCAGGTTATGTAATCGCAATCCTCGCTTCTATCTTGACTGAAAAGCCAGTGAAGTGGATTGAAGATAAGACAGGTAACTTGGTCTCAACTGGATTCGGTCGTGACGTCTACCTCAAGGGTGAGATGGCACTTCGCAAGGATGGAAAGATCCTTGGTGTTCGTATGAACACAATCTCAGATCACGGCGCATTCTTTGCAGATGCACAGCCATCAAAGTTCAAGATTGGTCTGATGCACTCAGCATTTGCTGCCTATGACATTCCAACTGCACATATGTTTGCAACTGGTTATTACACCAATAAGGCTCCAGGTGGCGTTGCATACCGTTGTTCATTCCGCGTTACTGAAGCGATGTTCTTCCAAGAGCGTATGGTTCAGGCAGCTGCAGATGATCTCGGTATGGATCAGGCTGAATTCCGTCGCGTTAACTTTGTGAAGGATGAACAGCACCCACACCGCACAGCATTTGGTTTCTTAACTGACTCAGGTCAGTACGAGAAGTGCCTTGATATCGGTCTCGAAGCTATTAACTACAAGAACTTCGAAGCAGAGCGTGCAGAAGCTGCAAAGCGTGGACGCCTCCTTGGTATCGGTATCTCAACAATGACAGAGCCACTCGGTGCTGGTAACAGCCGCGAGTACGACATCTTGGGTATCAAGATGTTCGACTCTGCAGAACTTCGAATCCACATGTCAGGTAAAGCAATCTTGCGTACCGGTTCACGTGGACAGGGAACAGGTCACGAGACAACATGGGCACAGATTGTTGCTCACGAGCTCGGTATTCCAGCAGATGACATCCTCGTCGAAGAAGGCGATACAGATACAGCGCCATTCGGTATGGGTACATATGCATCACGTTCTACTCCAGTAGCAGGTGCTGCGATTGCAATGGTTGCGCGAAAGATTCGTGCAAAGGCTCGCAAGATTGCAGCGCACCTTCTCGAAGTATCTGAAGAAGATATCGAGTGGGAGCTAGGTCGCTTCTACGTCCGCGGTAATGAATCACGTGGCGTCACAATCCAAGATTGTGCAATGGCGGCTTACAGCAATATGCCTGATGGAATGGAACCAGGACTGGAGAACACTGCTTACTACGATCCTCCAAACCTCACATGGCCATTTGCTTGCTACATCGCAAAGGTTGAAATCGATCCCGAGACAGGTGTCTGGGATGTATTGCAGTTCGTTGCTGTCGATGACTGCGGTGTTCGTATCAACCCAATGATCGTCGAAGGACAGATCATGGGTGGTCTCACCGAGGCATATGCAATGGCAAATATGCAGTATCAAACTTACGATGAAGAAGGAAACATCATCGGCGGAAATTACATGGACTTCTTGCTTCCAACAGCATGGGAGACTCCAGGATTCGAGCTCTACGAAGTTGTTACTCCATGTCCTCACCACCCAATCGGTGCAAAGGGCGTCGGCGAGTGTGCAACTGTGGGTGGACCTGCAGCATTCGTAAATGCGGTCGTTAATGCGTTGAAGCACAAGGGCGTTCGTAACATCGATATGCCAATGATGCCTAACCGCGTTTACGAAGCGCTTACAACAGGTAAAGACATCTACGGTATGCCACCAGTAAGAAGCGGCAACTAAGTCAATGTCATTTAATCCAGTTGAAGGAATTGGCGTCATGGAGCGCGCAGTTGAGCTCACCAATAGCGGTGAATCATTTGTGATGGCTACCGTCGTATGGCGCCAAGGTCCTTCCTCTGGACAATCTGGATCACGGGCAATCATTACCAACGATGGAAAGCTCTTCGGATGGATTGGCGGAGCATGTGCCGAGCCGGTCCTGATCCGTGAAGCGAAGAAGGTAATGGAATCCGGTAAGGCGCAATTAATTTGGCTAGGACAAGAGGCGGACTTTTTGGGGATGCATGTTCCTGATGGAGTATTAACAGTGCCTATGGCCTGCCAGAGCGAAGGCGCACTTCAGATCTATGTCGAGCCAGTGCAATCTGCTCCTCAGGTAATGATCGTTGGACGTTCTCCAATGGCAGTTACCTTGAAGCAGTTGATTGAGGTTCTCAATTGGCGCGTACAGCTCGTTGATTTCGCTGACTTCACCACAACGATGGTTTCAGATACATCTGTTGTCATTGTTGCAACGCAAGGACATGGCGATGAAGAGGCAACAGAAGTTGCTCTTCCTGCCAACCCTGTCTATCTCGGTGTAGTTGCATCACGCAAGCGCGGTGCAGCTGTTCTTGACTATCTTAATGATCGCGGATTTAAGCAATCTGAGATTGAGAAGATTCATCTTCCTGCAGGTCTTGATCTCGGACATACAACTCACCGCGAGATGGCTGTCTCAATCTTGGCTGAGCTCGTACAGATGCGTGCATCTGGCGCACTCGTACAGAAGAACCCACGTATCAACCTGCCACTTCTCCAACCAGTCGAGGTAATCGACTTGGTATGTGGAATGACAGTTACTGCAGAAAAGTCGAACCGACCTTTCGAGTATGAAGGAACAACGTATTACTTCTGTGCACCAGGATGTCGTACGCGCTTTGAAAAAGATCCAAGTTCGTTTATCAGCCAGGAGGCAAAATGCTAATCTCGCAAACGATCGTAGTTGAAGAGCCAATCGATAATGTATGGGCCTTCTTCGACGATATCCCTCAGGTCGCAGCATGTATTCCAGGTGCTGACCTCACAGATAAACTTGGAGAAGATCACTACGGTGGAGATGTCATCATCTCTGCTGGCCCAGTAAAGCTTGAGTTTGCTGGTGTGGCTAAGGTCCGTGACCGTGACAACGCCAAGAAGGTCATCACAATCGATGCATCTGGCTCAGATAAGAAAGGTCGCGGAGAAGCGCAGGCAATCTTGATTGCAGCTCTCTCACCAACATCTGGCGGAACAACAGTCAAGATCTCACTCGACCTCGTCGTATCAGGCGCCGCAGCTCAATTCGGCCGCGGACTTATCGCAGATGTAACAGCAGTTCTCGTAAACCAGACAGCCGGCAGCATGCAGGCTCGTATGAAGGCGATTGCAATGGGCCTCGATCCCAACACAGTCGGTGGCCCAAAGGCTGCTAGCGGTGTTGCAATTGCAATGACAGTTGTTAAGAAGTCAGCGACGAGAACTTTCTCTCGCTTCTTCCTTCCCTACAAGCCAGTAGCACGTCGCTAAAGAGAGAAGAGGAAAAAATATGAGTCTATGGGGAATCGGAAATCTGATTCTGTTAGTTGTAATCGTCCCAGTTCTTGTTGCTCTTCTTAATACGCTCCTTGGCGCAATCGAGAGCATTCGCGGAGCTGCAGATGATGCGCTCGCAGGTGGAGTCGCTTTGATCGGCGAGCTCGACACAACACCAACGTTATTGAAGAAGACAGATGCAGTAATCGCAGATGTCGCTAACGGCGCAGTCCGTTATGCCGGCCCAGTTTCTAAGTTGCTTGGATAAGGAGAGAAAATGCCACAGCAAGCAGTATTCACACTCATCCTTGCAACGCTGATCATTGCAGCAGCTGCGCTAGGACTTGCACGAGTAATCGTGCACCTTCGTTCAGTCGTTAAGTCACTCGACGCCCTCGAAGGCGGAGTAGCAGTGATTGTCGAGAAGACAGCAACTGTTCCATCAGTTGTCACCTCAGTGAATGCGAGCCTTAAGCCGGTTCGCGACTTCGCGGAATCGATCTAGGGGGAAGCGCAATGGATTTCACTAATCACACCGGTTGGCTTGTCGGTTACGTCATCGCAACAGTTGTTGTCTTGGTCGTAGTCGCACTCGTTCTCCCAATCTTGCTCCTCGCTCATAAGATCGGCGGACAGGCGAAGCGCATTAATTCAGGTCTTGAAGGCGCAGTTGTGAATACAGCTGGCCTCAAGGGACTTAACGTGACTATCGCTTCGGCTACAGCGATCACAGCAGGACTTAACCGTGGCCGTACGAAGTTGGGAGGCTAACCTCATGGATTCAAACGTTCACTCACTATGGGTTCTCGCAAATATCCTCGGTGCTGTAGTCGTGTTGGCAGTTGCAGCACTTCTTACAATCTTGGTTTTGCTCGTTCGCACAATTGATCAGCGCGTTGCACAGATTCGTGCAACTCTGACAGCTGCGAAGGCCAATACAGCAGATACAGAACTTATTAATAGAACAGCAGAAGCAGTAGATGCAGTCTTGGCAGAAGGCCTAGAACACCATCTATTCCTCGGACGTGTATTGGATAAGGTGCGCTCATGACATCACTTCAGCTATGGTCAGTAATCGACATCGTTGCTCTCATTGCAGGTCTTGCAATCTATCTCTTCATCGTTGGTCGCCAGCTCACAGCTGTTGCGGCAAAGCTTGAAGAGGCTGCAGATCTCGTATGGGAGATCAAGGCAGATGCAGATGCAATCGAGCCAGGTCTTAACCGCATCAACCGCACAGGTGGCGTCATTGCTGGTGCACTTCCACTGCTCTACACATTTGCAGAGGGAATCGTTGTTGGCGCTACATATGTTCCAGAACCAGAGGGAACACATCCAAAGCCAAACTTCCCAGCAATGGGTACACGTCGCTCACGTCTCTTCGAAGGCGTTGGCGCAAAGATCGTTTAATTAAATAGTTTTACAGTATTGAACTAGTCGCGGTTATTTGGATCGCGAGTAGTAGTCAATGGGTCGGTGAATGCATTTGAGTATTCACCGATCCATTCGTCTTTCCAGGCCTGTTCATATTTTTCATCGTTGCAACTTGGCTCGTAGACTGCGAGCAACTCTTTCGCTATCTGATCGCGATGGCGAGCATTTCCGCCCAAGATTTCATACCAACAGATATGTAAATTAAATTTATTTCCGGCGCGTGCAACCCATGCCTGTGACTTGGGATGCTTCCATGGAAATCCAACGGTGCTTAAATCTTCAGCTTCTCCAACATAGATAACAGAGAACTCTTGCGACTTACCTGCTGCATCATCGAGACACATCACCGCATAGACAGCCGGGATACGAGGCGCAGTCCAGCCGGCAAGGGCGCGAGGGCCCTCAAAAGGGTATCCAGCAAGGGAACCGAGTCGGATCATTCCTCCATGCCATCTTCCCAGTCTTGATCTTCAGACATAGTTTCGGCCTTCACAATTTCAAAGAGTGGCAACTTCGCAGTCTTTACAGCCTCATTGAAGATCTCAAGGGCGGCATCAACTGCAAGATCTGAGCTCGGTGCATCAACGATGATCTGCGCCCCATAGCTATATGTTCCGGCACCTGTTGCGATACCGCTATAGATTGCAACGGCATCAGCGAGCTCGACAACCTCTGCGAGGGTAATTTCACGATCGCCTTCGGCGAAGATGGAGACGCTGAACTTCATGAGGATGGATTCCTATCTCTTCTAGCTATCGGATCGATACGAGCTTGCGGCTGAATTCTTCCAGAGACTTCATGTTATGTCCTGATACAACTTCGTCGATGAACGGGTCAGCGATAATCATTCCCATCGATGTCGGGACATACTTTTCGGCATCGCCCTTATGTGGGTTCATCCAGACAATGCGATAGGCGATACGAGAGAGCGCCTCCATCGACTTAGCAAGGGTCTCCGGCTCACCGCGATCGAGGCCATCAGAGCAGATCACCACGATTGAACCGCGACCGATACGACCGCGACCCCACTTCTTTAAAAATGTATTGATGGCATCACCGATACGTGTGCCGCCCTCCCAATCCATGACCTCGCTGCCGGCGAGCTCCATCGCCTGATCTGGATTGCGATTGGAGAGCGAACGAGTCACTCGGGTAAGCCGGGTACCGAAGGCGAAGACTTCAACCTTCTGATTTGCTCGACGTGCAGAGTAGGCAAGCTGCAGCAAGTTGCGCGAATAATCTGCCATCGATCCAGAGATATCTAAAATAAAGACAACGGGGCGCAACTTCTCTTTCCGCTTCATATAATAAATTTCGCGGCTCTCGCCCATCTGTCGCATATTTTCACGGACATAGCGACGCATATTGAGGTTCTTACCTTTATTGGTACTTTGAATTCTGCGGGTTCTACGAATCGGTGGATTGATCCGAATTGCCGCCATCATTTTGCGTAGCGATGCTAACTCTTCTGGTGTGCACTCATTAAAAGCCTTATTGCGGAAGATCTCATGGCTCGCCGCCATAAAGCCCATCTTCGACTCTTCTCCAGGGTCGCCATCTTCTTGTCGTTCATTCTCAGGAATTTCAATCGTTGATGTCGTGCTCACCTGCGCACGGAACTTCTTCTTAATTTCACTCTCTTCTTCGGGATAGTTATTGAAGAAGAAGCGCTGAAAGATCTCGTTGTAGATAGGAATGTTGTCACGGCGGCGAACAAGTGTGGTGCGCCCGCCCCAATAGACATCCATGATGTCGGAGATATCTAAGACGCCTACAGCTCTGCAGAATGTGATGACATCGTCTGAGCCGATAACTAAGCCGGCAGCGCGAAGCTCTTGGGCAAATGCAACAAAGAGTTCATCAAACCCCTCAGTGAGAGGCATCAGCGACAATCTCCGCTATTGAAGATGAGACGTATTCAAGATCATCGCGACCCTTAATGATCGATCCCAAAGTCTGTGTTGCGCTATCTGCATCGAGTGATTGCGCGCCAATCGCATCAAGGGATTCGACCCAGTCAATTGTCTCGGCAACGCCAGGAGATTTTTCAAGCTCCATCTCGCGCAACTTATTAACTGTACCTACTACCTGTGAAGCAAGTGAATCAGAGACGTTAGGGACGCGAGACTTAACGATCGCAACTTCCTGATCTGCAGGTGGGAAGCCAATCCAGTTATAGAGGCAGCGACGCTTGAGAGCATCATGGAGCTCGCGTGTGCGGTTTGAAGTCAAGATAACAATGGGGCGAGATTCAGCCTTGATTGTTCCGATTTCAGGAATCGTAATTTGGAAGTCAGAGAGTAGCTCGAGCAAGAATGCTTCGAACTCATCATCTGCGCGGTCAACTTCATCAATGAGCAATACAGATTGGTTTCCTGCGCGAATAGCAGCAAGCAATGGACGTTCAATCAAGAACTTAGGACCGAAGAGATCATCAACTGCCTTATCGGATACTTCGCTCTCGTTGAGTGCGCGGATCTGCAACATCTGACGTGCATAATCCCACTCGTAGAGCGCCTGATTGGTATCGATACCTTCGTAGCACTGCAAGCGAATGAGTGAGCGACCTAAAATCTTTGCGATGCTCTTTGCAAGCTCTGTCTTACCAACACCGACTTCACCTTCAAGGAGAATCGGACGACCGAGCTTCATAGAGATCAACATCGATGTCGCTAGGCCGCGGTTGGCGATATAACCGATAGAGGCAAGCTCTTCGATAAGTTCGTCGACGGTCAGCGAATCAAATGGTTCTGAAAGCATGAGTAAGACCTAACGTGATTGAAGGGGAAGGTTTACTTGATCTTGTTCTCTTGAACGAGGCTGCCGATTGAACCAGCGCCTAACTTGCCATCGCGAATAAGAGTTTCGCGCCATGCTGTTGCGAGAGAGACGCCTTCATCCTGGATATAACCCTCGAAGGTAACGTCCTTCATATTGCGGCAGACCTTATTTGGATTGCACTCTTCATCGAGCTCTTCCATCTTCTCGCCCTGGGCAGCCCAGATTGAGCTCAAAGCTTGACGAGCAAGATCGCTTTCAACAGACACGAGGGACCTCCAGGTAATTGTGACCTGAAGCATATCAGCCACGATATTTCTCGCTACTTGAAGTCAGCCTCGCTACCCTTTCGCATATGAAGAAGCTCGTTGCTATGGCGCTCGCTCTTTCGGTGGCGCCTCTGCTGGCAGCTTCACCGGCAGATGCTGCATCGCCTCAGAGCGTGACGGTCTTCGCCGCTTCCAGTCTGCAGGTGCAATACACCGCATTGGCTAAGAAATTTATGGCATCACACCCGGGTAGCAAGATCAATATCTCTTTCGGCTCTTCAACGACCCTTGCCAGCCAAATTGCTGCAGGTGCTCCGGTAGATATCTTCGTCTCGGCAGATCGCACAAGTATGGCGAGTGCGAGCTCTGAGATTTCTTCAGCAACTGATTATCTAGTCAATCAAGTAGTTCTTGCAGTGCCCTCTACCTCGTCAGTGACAAAGATTTCTGATCTCAACAATTCGGTCAAGTGGATTCAATGCGCGCGTACAGTGCCATGTGGAATTGCGGCCGATAAGGCGCTCGCTGCAGAAGGTGGAATTTCAACAACTCCAGTTTCACTAGAGCCAAGTGCAGCCTCAACTCTTGCAAAGTTGTTGGCCGGCGCCGTTGACGGGGCAATTGTCTATAAGACTGACGTGATTGCAAACTCAAAGAAA
Source organism: Candidatus Nanopelagicaceae bacterium (assembly GCA_965267985.1). GTDB lineage: Bacteria > Actinomycetota > Actinomycetes > Nanopelagicales > Nanopelagicaceae > Planktophila. The sequence goes on from OZ254152.1 coordinate 78,565, forward strand.
TTGAAGGCGATTTACTTTAAAGATAGCGCAGCGGCATCAACGACATATCAGATCGGTATCTCAAAGAGTGCAGTAGCGAAGAAGAATCGATTGGCGTCAATCTTCCTCTCCAATATGAAGAGTAAGAACGTTCTCGCATCTCTTGCCAAGGCAGGATTTCAGATTGAGGGCGTGAAATAAATGGCTCAGAAGAAAGTTGATCCGCTTTCGCGGGTGCTTGCATATCTTGCAATCGCATTTATCGCCCTTCCTATCATCGCCCTCGTTATCAAAGTGCCATGGTCTACTTTCTTCTCATCGCTCTCACAGTCAGATTCGCTCGTAGCTGTGAAGCTCTCGCTCTGGACATCGATTCTCTCGGCAGCAATTTCACTTGTTCTTGGTGTTCCACTCGCATGGTGGCTCGTTAAATCAAATGAAAAACTCACTCGTTTTATTCGCCCATTGGTATTAGCACCGATTGCACTTCCGCCGACGGTCGCAGGCCTTGCATTGTTAGGTCTTTTAAGCCGCAAAGGATTACTAGGTACCTATATCTACAACCAATTTAATTGGCAGATGCCATTTACATCTGTGGCAGTTATCTTCACCGGAATCTTTATCGGCGTTCCATTCTTAGTCTTGATTACTGAATCAACTTTTCGCCAACTACCTGAAGATATTGAAGATGCCGCACTTGTAGACCGTGCAAGTAATAGTGAGCTCTTCCGTTTGATTGCTCTGCCACAAGCCCGCGGAGGCATCATCACCGGACTGCTCCTTGCCTGGGCTCGTATCCTCGGTGAATTCGGCGCGACGATGATGTTTGCCGGATCGATGCCTGGCATTACTCAAACTTGGACTATCCAGATTTATCAGCAGCTAGAGATCAATCCAGATACCGCATATGCGCTGAGTTTCTTGATGGTTCTCATCGCTATGAGCATCTTCGTGCTTATCCGTAATCCCCTCAAGGATGCATTTCGCCGATAAGCGATTAAGATTCTGGCATGTCTGAAAAATTAAGCCACATCAATGCTGACGGCCATGCCCATATGGTTGATGTCTCTGATCGCGCTGTCACCGAACGCATCGCTTCAGCCTCTGGCAAAGTTTTATTATCAGCGGAAGTCCTCGCACTCATTGCAAATGGCACAGCACCTAAAGGTGATGTTCTTGCAACAGCACGTATCGCTGGCATCATGGGCGCAAAGAAGACATCGGATTTGATTCCACTATGCCACCCGATTGCAATCTCAAGCGTTAACGTAGATCTCACAGTCGTCTCTGACGGAGTTGAAATCTCATCTACGGTAAAAATTAATGACCGCACTGGCGTCGAGATGGAGGCGCTCACAGCAGTTTCGATTACTGCGCTCACCATCATCGATATGGTCAAAGCGCTCGACCCTGGCGCAACAATTACCAATGTACGCGTCGATGAGAAAGATGGCGGAAGAAATGGACACTGGAAGCGTTCATGAAGCGCGCAGTTGTCATTACCGCAAGCAATCGCGCTTTTAACGGTATCTACGAAGATCGCTCTGGTCAGATTCTCCTCGCAGGTTTACGCGAACTCGGTTACGAGATTCCACAGGTAACTCTCCTTCCTGATGATGTATCGCAGATTGCCACAGCTATCAAAGAGGCGATCTCTGCTGAAGTTGATTTAGTAGTGACAACAGGTGGGACTGGAGTCTCTCCATTAGATATGACGCCAGAGGCGACTGAGCCGCTCGTTGAGAAGAAGATGCCGGGAATCCTAGAAGCGCTCCGTGCATATGCCCGTGAAAAAGTTCCCACCACCGATCTCTCTCGTGGGGTTGCAGGAGTAACAAATAAGACTCTGATTATTAACTTGCCGGGCTCTCCTGGTGGCGCCAAAGATGGCCTTGTCATCATCGAACGCCTTGCATCTCATATCCACGACCAGATTGCCGGACATGATCACAGCGTCAGTAACTGATCAGCCGATTGTGCTGCAGGATCTCATCGACTCTGTAAAGACAATCCAGGCCGGTGCGCTCTCAATCTTCTCGGGCGATGTCCGCGATAACGATGCCGATAAGCAGGTCGAATCGCTGACCTACGAGATTCACCCATCTGCTCAGAAAGTTATTGAAGAAATCACCGCTCGTATCGCAGCGAAATACGATGTTATTAACGTTGCTGCGGTCCATCGATATGGAGCAATTCCAATGGGCGAGAGCGCTTTTACAGTTGTAGTATCGGCAGTCCATCGCGGTCCAGCATTTGCTGCCTGCGATGAAATTGTTTCAGTCGTCAAGGCTGAGCTGCCGATCTGGAAATACCAGATCTTCGCTGATGGAACTTCAGAATGGGTGAATAGCGCATGACAAAGCTCATCGACACCTTCGGTCGCGCCCATCGCGATATGCGCGTCTCACTGACAGACCGTTGCAATCTTCGCTGCACATATTGCATGCCACATGACTTTGCTGCATGGATGCCTTCAGCAGATCTACTGACGACAGATGAACTCATTACGATTATTAAAGTTGCAGTTGAAGAAGGTATTGATCAGATTCGTCTGACCGGTGGCGAGCCAATGTTGCGTCCAGATATTGTGGAAATTGTTGCGCGTATCTCGTCCATCGAAAATGCCCCAAAGCTTTCTATGACAACAAATGGATTAGCGTTGGCAAAACTTGCACAGCCGTTGGTAGATGCGGGTCTGCGTCGAATCAATATCAGCCTAGATACTTTAGATAAGGCAACTTTTAAGAAGATGACCCACCGCGATCGCATCGAAGATGTATTTGCAGGAATCGCGGCTGCAAAGGCGGCAGGACTGACACCTGTAAAGATCAATACTGTTTTGATGCGCGGCGTTAACGATGGTGAAGCAGTCTCACTCTTGAAGTGGGCGCTTGCTGAAGGGCTCAATCTTCGCTTTATCGAACAGATGCCACTCGATGCTGGCGGAATCTGGGATCGCACCCAGTTGATTACCGCTGATGAAATCTTCACCACACTCGGTCAAGAGTTTGAATTAACACCAGTACCTCATCGTGGATCTGCTCCAGCGGAGGAGTTCTACGTCAATGGCGGACCAGCAACTGTTGGCGTTATCGGCAGCGTTACCCGTTCATTCTGTGGGGCGTGTGATCGCGTGCGCCTTACTTCAGATGGACAGATTCGTAACTGCCTCTTCTCTATGGCAGAGACTGATTTGCGCACCATTCTTCGTTCAGAGATAGGCCAGGCTGAGAAGATTGAATCTATCCGAAAGATGTTCCACTCAACTGTTGCAGCAAAGCTGCCCGGCCACGGAATTAACGATCCCAGCTTTATTCAGCCAAATCGCCCGATGTCTGCAATCGGCGGTTAAGCGCCACCAGCAAATTGCGGCAAGACATCTATTGAGTCTTCTGCGCTAATGACCAGGGTTGTATCTACCGTGGCAACTTCATTTACGAGAAATGAGCAGCGCTGAATGATTCGGCCAAGCTCTGGAAATTGAACGATAGCCGAGTCAATAACATCGGCGAGAGTCGCTCCATCAATTACAGCGCTCTCAACACCGGTAGCTGCGCGAGATGCAGCGTAGAAGTTAACAATTGCCATTTTATGCCGATGCCCGATTGAGGATATTTACCTCGGTTGTACTTAAGTGAACTACTTCAACAATCTCATTGAGTTGTTCAACGGTGCGTGCAGATGCAATCGGTGTAGATACCGCTGGATTGGAACGCAACCATGCAAGTGCAATCGCAGATGGTGTTGAGTTATGAGAACGCGCAATATCAGTCAGCGCATCGACAACTGCCCATCCGCGCTCTGTCTGATATTCAACGACACCCTCTGCACGAACCGATTCAATGGTGACTCCCTTGCGATATTTGCCTGATAGGAATCCACGAGCGAGACCATAGAAAGGAATCGCGCTGATCTGATTACGATTCAAGATATCTTGCTGCTCGGATTCAAAAGGCTCGCGATCCATCAAGTTGTAACGATCTTGCAGCGCAATATATTGAGGTAGACCTTCACGTGCTGAGATATCGAGCGCCTCTTGCAATCGCGCACCTGTGTGTTGTGATGCTGCGATGTAGCGAATCTTTCCTTCATTCATTAACTGCTGATACGCGCCGAGGATCTCTGCCATCGGAACCGTTGCATCATCTTTATGTGAATAATAGATATCGATGTAATCGGTCTGCAGGCGCTTTAAAGAATCATTGCAGGCCGCGATGATGTTCTCGGGGCGAAGGCCAGGGCGCTTGCTCCACAAAGAAACCTTGGTGGCGATGACCAACTTGCTGCGATCTTGACCCTGCATCCAGCGGCCGATGATTCCTTCGGATTCGCCGCCCTCGTTGCCCTCTTTCCACTCGCTATAGACGTCAGCGGTGTCGATGAAGTTACCTCCATGGCCCTTATAGGCGTCTAAAACGGCCCTAGAGAGGCTCTCATCGGCTCCCCAGCCGAAGACATTGCCTCCTAGGCAGAGTTCGTGGACTACGAGGTCGGTCTCGGGCAATGTAAGCATGTGGCAAGCCTAGCGGGCAGAATGGCGCCATGAGCATCTGGGTTTGTGGCGAAGTCTTGATCGACCTCATCCCGGTTGCCCCGGGATCGACCGAGCGCGCACCTCATGTAGGTGGCGGTCCTGCCAATACTGCAAAGGCGCTGGCGCGTTTGGGCCACGATGTTCACTTCATCGATGGAATCTCAACCGATGCCTATGGCGAGATGTCCTGCGATGAATTAATTGCAGATGAAGTGAAGTTGGATTTAGCGCATACATCAGAGCTACCTACGGCGCTCGCAATTGTTTCACTCGATAACAATGGCAGCGCATCATATGAATTTAAATTAGAGAAGACTGCAACCTTTGATTACTCACTTCAATGGTTGCCAGATCCTTCTCGATATAAGCCAAACGTTTTACATATCGGAACACTTGCAACGGTTATCCAACCAGGCGCTGATGTTTTATACGACTGGGCCTTGCAGGTTGCAGAGTTTGCACCAATTGTCTTTGATCCCAACATTCGCCCGGCTGTTATGAGTGATCGCGATTTATATGAAGCAGCTGTTGAAAAATGGGCTGCGATTTCATCAGTCATTAAAGTCAGCGATGATGATGTTGCTTGGTTATTTCCTCAAGCATCACTTGATGATGTTGCAGAGCGCTGGGTTCGAGATGGTGCAGCACTTGTTGTCATCACTCGCGGCAGCCAAGGATTAATTGGATTTACTGCAGATGGAGCGGTGGAAGTTCCTGGCGTGAAGATTGAAGTTGCTGACACCGTTGGTGCAGGTGACACCGTTGGTGCCATCATCGTTGAGGCGATGGTTGAAAAGGGCATCATGGCCTTAACGGGTGATGTTCTTCAGGATGTACTACACCGCGCAGCAAAGGCTGCATCTATTACATGTTCTCGTCCAGGTGCTCAACCACCATATAAGCACGAGCTAAAGTAAAGAGAAGAGCGCACTGTGCAATTTATCGATGATGCAGAATTTCAATTAGCAATCGACCTCGATGGTGGTGGGCGTATCGCATCTCTTAAGTGGAAAGAACTTGAATTCACTGTTCCCTTCCGTGGACAAGTACATACCTATGGTTGGTATGCGATGGCTCCGTGGGCAGGTCGCATTAAGGATGGTTTGATTAAGTCGCCTACCGGTGCTGAATTTCAGCTTCCTACACAGCTTGATCCGCCCAATGCATTGCATGGATTTGGTCTCACTTCTTCCTGGCAAGAGATCGGCCCAGGTCGTTCGTTACTGCACCTACCGAAGCCATATGGCGGCGCAACTGTTGAACAAACGATTGAAGTTCTCGATGATGCAATTCGATGGTCACTTGAATACGATGCCAATGGTTGCGACTTACCTGTTTGGATAGGACAGCATCCTTGGTTCGCTCGCGACCTTGGCGTTGGTGGTTCTGCTGAATTGGAATTTACTCCGGGCAAGATGCTCAAGCGCGTAGATAGTTTGCCAACTGGCGAAATCATTTCTCCAACGCCAGAACCTTGGGATGATGCATTTACCGAGGTGCGCGGGACTCCTGCAGTTGTCTATGAAGGTGTTTGTCGCATTGATATCGAATCCGATGCACCGTGGTGGGTTGTATATACAGAAGATCCAGATGGAATTTGTGTTGAACCACAGACCGCGCCACCTGATGCTGCCAACTTAGGTATTACCGGCGATCACTACCTTGAGACGCTCTACACCTTTACAGATATCTCCGAAGATTACGAAGGTCAGTAGCTTTTAAGAGAGAACATCTTTTGTAGTGAAGCGGCTATATGCAGCTGAACCAAAGATGACGATGTATGAGATCTGTAAGAGCACATTCATTGCAAATGAATGAAAGTCCATCGGTGCGCGCAGTAAATCTGCAAAACCCAACCAGTTATATGTCAGCAGGTATGGATGAATCACTTCTAACTGTGGCAGCGTTGCAAGAATCTGCGAGACAGTTGAAACAACTACGGTTGCCGCCATTGCTCCGACTGGAATCACTGTCAGCGTTGAGATAAATAATCCGACTGCAGAAAGTCCCATCAGTGAGATCGTGACGTATCCAGCAACGAGTGCGATGCGCATGAGAGCTGCAGGAATTGAGATGACATCGCCGGATAACAAAGTAACTGGACCAATGGGAAAGAGGATGAGTCCAACAATGATTCCAGTAATCATCAGCGTTGCAGTGGCAGCGATTGAAAAGGCTGATGCACCTATAAATTTAACGACCAACAATCGCACGCGACTGACCGGTGCAATCAGGAGGTATCGAAGCGTTCCGGTGCTGGCCTCTCCTGCAATGGTGTCACCGGCGACGACGCCGATAGTCAGTGGCAAGAAGAGTGGAATCGCGAGAATCATCGCGGTAAACCCGACGAAGAGACCGTTCTGGCTCACACGGTCTAAGAATGGAGGACCTTCGCCAGGCGGAATAGCCGAGCCTGAAAGCTGCACTGCAATAGCGAGAAAGATTGGAATACAGGCAATCGTTGCCAGCATCGCCCAGGTGCGACGGCGGCGGAAGAGGACTGAGAGCTCAGATTGAACGAGGGTTTCAAATCCCTGCAGGGCTTTAACGCGCGACATCGAAACCTTCTCCCGTCAGCGATACAAAGCGCTCTTCTAACTTCGGCGCTTCAAGTGTGAATCCTTGAATCTTCACATCTGCTCGCACGAGAGCAGCAACAATTACTTCAGGCGCGATGAAGTTATGAATGATATTTGCCTTGATTGCGCCGCCTTCGTTGCGCGCTTCGATATCAAGTGAATTAAGAGTTGCAATCGCCTTATCGGTATCTGGCGTGCGTAAGTTGAGGTTGAGAATCTCACTAAAGGATAACTCTTCAATCGAGCCCTGCGCGACAATCTTTCCAGCACTCATCACTGCAAGGTGTGAGCAGATCTGTTCAATCTCAAGAAGTAAATGGCTTGAGATAAAAATGGTGATTCCTTGCGATGCGAGGTCGCGGATCAGCGTGCGTACTTCACGTGTTCCTTGTGGATCTAAACCATTTGTAGGTTCATCGAGAATCAAGAGTTCACGTGGCTGCAAGAGAGCATTAGCGATACCAAGGCGCTGCTTCATACCCAATGAATATGCATGAACTTTCTTCTCACGCGCTGCAGTCAGGCCAACGCGTGCAAGTGCGCTCTCAATACGCGCAGCCCTTGTCTTTGGATCGGCGCTGCTATCTGCACTATCAAATCGCGCCAAGTTATCGCGACCTGAAAGATATGGATAGAAGGCTGGACCTTCAACGAGCGCTCCAACATGCGGTAACGCATCACCTGCATTATCGGGAATGGCACGGCCTAAGACTGAGATTGAACCTGCAGATGGTTCAGCAAGGCCAAGCAACATACGAATTGTTGTTGTCTTACCTGAACCGTTAGGACCAAGGAAGCCAAAGATGGATCCTCGTGGAACTTGAAGATCTATTGCATCAACTGCGTTATGCGAACCGAAACTCTTAGTTAACCCTTGAGTTTGGATTGCATAATTACTTTGTTGCAACTTCTAGCAATCGTGAAACGGTAACCGATCCAGCATAAACGTCACCGTTATCTGCAAAGAAGATATTCATCAGAGCTGATGTGAAGACGCGACCGCCTGCAACTGGCTTTGTGAGCTCCTTATAGAGGTTGTTATTGACCTGCAAGAGGCGAAGCTCTGCTGGAACCTGCGCGGCCGGAATCGTGGCAACTGCGCCCCAACCCTGTGCTGCAAGGTCCTCAAGCTGCTTACGTGCTTCATTCTCACTTGGCACCTTTGGTGCCTTTGCAAGTTCGCGCAATACATCTGCCTTGGTTGGCGCTGCTACTTCTTCTACCCGTGTGCCAGCAGGAGGTGCGAATTCAAAGTTAGATGAAGCTGGCTTTGTAAATGTGATTGTCTCGAAAGCAACTTCAAATGCTGGAGTTGTCTGACCGACCGCCATAACTCGAGCTGCGAGTGGCAACCCGGTTGCAGCATCGATTGAGAGAGTTGCTGATGCAACCAATGATTGGCTTCCCTTTGGTGTGATTGTGATCTGGTAAGCACCACGATCTGCAATCTTGATATCTGATGCGACGGTAATTGTTGAGTACTTACCGGCTTCGTTCAAAACATATTCAGCAACGGCTGCAGGTGATGTGTAATCAAATGGCAACTTGCCACTGTTCTTGTTAAAGAGTGAGCGTGCTTCGTTCTCTGCTCTAGCAACTTCTGCTTCGCTGACTACTGAGTGCTGAGCAAGAGATTTGCCCGCGTCGTATGACCACAATTCATTTCCGTTGCGGATGTAATCACGCTCAGAAAGAAGATCAAGAACCTGAAGGCGCGCCTTATCTACGCCATCAACATAAAGATTTGCAGTATGTGTTCCGGCAAAGAATTCGAGAGCGAGTGCAAGCTCACCTTGTGCACTTGCCTTAGGTAAGAAGTCGCTCATCTCCTTCGGCATGCGCTTTGCAGCCTCATCAATCATTGACTGTGAAATGTCAGGAACGATATTCATCGGAGGCAGACCCATGCTCGCCTTCTTCACGATGCGACCAGAGAAAGCGATATCTGGGTTTGTATTGATCATCTGCAGAATCTGCGATGCGCTCTTATCTGGCAAATCGATTGAAGCGTTCGCTTGTACAGAGAAACCAAGAACTGATCCCGCGACAAGCACAGGTGCGAGTACTGCAGGGATCCAGCGAAGACGATTACGTGACATCAGATAAGCCTCTTTCAAAGGTTTTATAGGCACTACGAGGAAGATTTAAGCTAAGGGTAAGTCGGGCCTTGAAAGTGCTCTACTTGAAATAGCCCTTTAGGATGTGGGTTATGGCACATTTTGAGCGCGCTCTATATATTGCCTTTGATCAGCTCAACGCCAAGCACGGCGTCCTTAAAGGGGCCGATAAGAAGAGCGATCTCATAGTTCTTGTAGAGAGCCAATCGATGATCGCCGGTGCTGATTGGCATCCAGAACGATTATTCTTTCTCATCTCATCGGGTCGCCACTTCGCCGCAGAGCTTCGCGCTGATGGATTTGAAGTTCGTTACATAAAAGCAACAAATACTGTTGCTGGCCTTCAAGAAATCAAAGATGAGTTTCCGGCAATCACATTTCATGCCGCCGAGCAATCCTCCTATCGACTTACAAAATCTCTCACAAATCTCGGTGTTGAATTTATTGATAATGATTTCTTCTTAACACCTCGCGATCTCTTCACCTCATGGGCTGGCTCGCAGAAGTCATATCTCATGGAGAATTTCTATCGCAAGCAACGAGTGCGCCTTAATGTCTTGATGGAGGGCGATGCGCCAATTGGTGGGCAGTGGAATTACGATAAAGATAATCGCCTGCCACCGCCTAAGAATTACACCTGGCCACCATATTTAGAACACGAACGCGACGAGATAGACCTTGAGGTCGCCGCAGAATTAAAGATGCAGCCAATGAAGACATGGGCGACAACTCGTGCCGGTGCACTGGCACAGTTGAAGTTCTTCATCAAGAGCCACTTCGAAAAGTTCGGTCCTTATGAAGATGCGATGGCCCTCGATAGCTGGGCGCTCCACCATTCACTCTTAAGTCCTTATCTCAACAATGGATTACTGCATGCATCAGAGGTAATTGATGCCGCCTGTAAGAGCTTCTATAAAGGCGTCGTACCTATCGAATCGGCCGAAGCATTTGTGAGACAGATTATTGGCTGGCGTGAATACATCAATGGCATGTATTGGTTCCTGGGCGAGGATTACCGCAATAACAACCAACTTGGTGCCCATCGCGATCTTTTGCCACTCTTTACTGACCCATCAAAGACAGAGATGAATTGCATGAAATCAATCGTGCAAGATATTAAAGACCGCGCATGGGTCCATCACATTCCTCGTTTGATGGTCTTGAGCAATCTTGCACTTGTAACCGGTACAAACCCGCAGCAATTCTTGGATTGGATGCGCCGTGAATTTATCGATGCCACAGATTGGGTAATGGTTCCAAACGTTATTGGAATGGCAGTTCACGCCGATGGCGGCCAATTGATGAGTAAGCCATACGCGGCAGGCGGCGCCTATATCTCTCGCATGAGCAATTACTGCAAGGGCTGCAGCTATAACCCAAAGCTTCGAGTCGGAGATGATGCATGTCCCTTTACTACCTTGTATTGGGATTTTCTCGATCGACATAAAGAGACCTTTGTGAAGAATCATCGAATGAGCCAACAAGTCAATGGATTAAAGCGTTTATCAGATCTCGATGAATTAAAACACAGGGCGCAAGAAGTCCTCAGTGGTTTAGAAAAAGGCGAAATTTAAATAGACTCGCGCACATGTCCACAGTTATTCGTTCGATGCGCATCGCAGAGTTAATGAAGATTGAAGAGCAACGCTTCCTCAATCTCCATAAAGAATCCACCGCAGCATTTCACCAATCATCAAAGGTGATGCATGAAGGTGTGCCGATGTCATGGATGGCTAAGTGGCCAGGCGCCCACCCTGTCTTCGTAAAAGAGGCAAAGGGTGCACACTTCACTGATCTTGATGGACATGACTACATCGACTTCTGTCTCGGTGATACCGGATCGATGACAGGTCACTCACCTGCTGCAACTGTTGCAGCTGTAAAGGCGCAGATTGATAAGGGCATCACAGCGATGTTGCCTTCAGAGAATGCTGCAATCGTCAGTGATTTGTTACGTGAGCGTTTTGGATTGCCGCTATGGCAATTCACAGTCTCTGCAACCGATGCCAATCGACACGTTATTCGTTACTCACGAATGATCACAGGACGCAGCAAGATTGTTGTTATCGACCGTTGCTATCACGGCTCTGTTGATGAAACTTTTGCAACTCTCGATGATGCAGGTTTTACTATCAAGCGCGAAGGAAATATCGGCGCGCCAGTAGATCTTGATGTGACGACTCGTGTCGTTGAATTCAATGATTTAGATGCGCTGGAGAAGGCACTTGCCCACGGCGATGTTGCTGCAATCTTGATGGAACCTGCGATGACCAATATCGGAATCGTTCTTCCGGTCGAGGGATACCTCAAGGGCGTTGAAGAGTTATGTAAGAAGTACGGCACTCTTCTGATCATTGATGAGACTCACACAATCTCTGTCGGCCCTGGTGGAATGACGAAGCAGCTTGGCCTTAAGCCAGATTTCTTCACCATCGGCAAGGCACTTGCTGCAGGTATTCCAGTTGGAACATTCGGAATGACTCAAGAAGTTGCAGACGCCATCAAATCGCGCGTTGAGATTGAGAAGATCGATACCGGTGGAATTGGCGGAACTCTCGCTGGAAACATCTTGGCACTTGCTGCCATGCGCGCAACGCTGACAGATGTATTAACCGAGGCTAACTTTGCAAAGATGATCGAGCTCGGTGATCGCTGGTCCGATGGCGTTGATGCGGCGATTAAGGAGTTTGACCTTGATTGGCATTGCAATCGCTTAGGCGCACGCGGTGAATACATCTTTAAAGGAAAGGCTCCTCGAACAGGCAAGGAGGCAGCTGATTCCGGTGACTTCGCACTCGAGCAGTACATCCACCTGCGTCTTCTCAATGATGGATTCTTACTGACGCCATTTCACAATATGGCGTTGATGTGTCCTGATACGACTGCAGCAGATGTTGATGCCCACACCGCAGCATTTCGCGCGATGTGTGCAGAGCTTGTTGCTTAGTTAAAACCGAGAGATTTATAGAGGCCGATGCCGGCTGCGTTATCTTCATCGACATAAAGAATTGCTGACTTGAGGTTTCTCCCCTGAAGATAGATAAGCCCTTCCGTGCAGACCGCTTTGCCAATGCCTTGATTGGCGAAATCTGGATCGACACCGATGACATAGAGCTCACCGACGGGATCAACATTGACAAAGTCATTATGAATCTTGGTCCAGCAGAAACCCACGATGATGCCGTTATTGATGCATAAGAAGAAGCCATTGGGATCAAACCATGGCTCGCGCATCCGATTCTCTAAATCTGCAAGCGCCCAATTGCCTTGATCAGGGTGAACTTTAAATATCTTATTGTTGAGATCAAGCCATGCTTCACAATGCACCTCAGGATCGAAGGTGATGAATTGATAAGAGTGGGAAATGTGTTCGATGGGTTGCTCTAGAGAGCGAGAGAGTTTAAGAATCTTACGCATGGCAATTACACCAATTCAGATGCAGCTTCACGCCCAGGTTGCTGGACTGTAAAGCGATAACCCACATTGCGAACTGTGCCAATGATGGATTCAAATTCAGGACCGAGCTTTGAACGCAAGCGACGGATATGTACATCTACTGTGCGAGTACCGCCGAAGTAGTCATAGCCCCAGATCTCTTGCAACAGCTGCGCGCGAGTAAAGACGCGGCCAGGATGTTGCGCCAAGAACTTCAGTAGCTCAAACTCTTTAAAGGTGAGGTCGAGTGAAGTTCCGCGAATCTTTGCTGTGTATGTACCTTCATCAATAACGACGTCACCTTGGCGAATCTCGGTTGATGCGCCTTCTGCTGCAACGCGTGCATATTCAATTGCATCGACCGCTAGACGAATACGAGCATCTACTTCAGCAGGACCTGCAGAATCAAGGATGACATCATTAATTTGCCAATCAGCGTTGATTGCTGTGAGACCACCTTCTGTTGTGATGGCAATGATTGGTTGCGTGATACCTGTTGTGTGCATCAACTTTGTCAGCGACTTTGCTGTTGGAAACTCTTTACGTGCATCTACGAATATCAAATCCATGACCGGTGCATCGACAAGAACAGATGCTTCGAGAGGAAGAACTTTGACTTGGTGCGACAAGAGGCCGAGCGCTGGCAGAACTTCTGCGCTTGCACCCTGGGTATTTGTTAGTAGCAACACCTTGGCCATTGTGTGAGAATACTCGTGTGAAAACTTATCTTCCACTCCTCGTTGTGCTGGCAATCGCTAGCGCCTATGGATTCTGGTGGAAGAAGCGCCAGGGCGCAATCCGCACCAACAAAGTAGCGCCTAGCCATCACTTGAGCGCTGCTGTCCTAGGCCAGGATCTCGGTTCTCGCGCGACTATGGTCCAGTTCTCTTCAGCATTCTGCGCCCCCTGCAAGGCAACGCATGCCCTGCTTTCCCAGATGGTGATACCGATGCACGATGTGAAGCACATCCATATCGATGCCGAATCCCACCTCGAACTCGTTCGCCAGCTCGATATCCGCTCTACTCCAACGACTATCTTTCTTAATGCCAAGGGCATTGAGGTCGGACGAGCAGCGGGCACACCGAAGCGTGATCAAGTGATCGCAGCGCTCAACGCCATTAATTAAGCGCACATGAACACGCAAACTATTCGCAATTAGTCTTACTTCACCCTCTCACTTATTATTTCGCCATGTTCGCAATTCCAACCAGCTACTTCACAAAGCGTCGCGTACTTGATTACGGCCGCCTTGCTGGTTCTTTGTGTCGCTGCAACTAATTCATCTCATTAGTTTTTCAGCACACAAACAAAGGAAATTAAAATGTCAGAAGTTCTCGATAAGCCAGAGGTAGCACGCATCTATATCGATGCACGCGGTCCGCGCTTCGGTGCAGTGATCACAACGACAATTCTTGCAATCGCATTGGTAACTCAGAACGTATGGGTACTTCTTGCACAAGGACTTGTCTTTGCAATCGGCGCACTTCGCGGTCCACAGTTCACTCCATATGGACTTATCTTCAAGAACTTCATCAAGCCACGTCTTGCTCAGCCAGGACCAACAGAAGATGTGCGACCACCAAAGTTTGCACAATCAGTTGGATTTGGATTTGCACTCGTTGGTTTGATCGCGGGATTTGTTGGCGCAACAACTGTCTTCACGGTGGCAGTTGGTTTTGCACTAGGAGCAGCTTTTCTCAACGCGGCATTTAATTACTGCCTCGGCTGTGAGATGTATTTACTTCTCGTCCGCCTTACTTCCAAATAAGCCAATTTTTTACACTAACAACAGGAGATATAGCAATGTCACGTGAAACAGCACTCGTTACGGCCGATTGGGTCGCAGAGAACATCAATAACCCATCTGTTGCAATCGTTGAGGTCGATGAAGACACAGCGCTCTATGCACAGGGCCATATCGAAAACGCAATTACATTTAACTGGCGTGAAGATCTACAAGATGGACTCCGCCGAGACATCATCTCGAAGGAAGGCTTCGAAGCCCTTCTCTCAAAGAGCGGTATTTCAAATGACACAACAGTCATTCTCTACGGCGGCAATAACAACTGGTTTGCAGCATATGCATACTGGTACTTCAAGCTCTACGGCCACCAGGATGTTCGCCTCCTTGATGGTGGACGCAAGCGCTGGGAGCTCGATGCTCGTCCATTCGTGACAACAACACCATCTCGCACAGCAACTCGTTATGTTGCAAAGGATCAGGACCTTTCACTTCGCGCATTCCGCGATGAAGTAATTGCTGCAATCGGCGTTAAGAACATTGTTGATGTGCGCTCACCTGCAGAGTTCTCAGGAGAGCTCGCAGCACCTGCACACCTTCCACAAGAAGGCGGACAGGTAAAGGGCCATGTACCAAGTGCAAAGAACATTCCTTGGTCAAAGGCTGCAAATGAAGATGGAACTTTCAAGTCGCAAGACGAGTTGAAGGAGATCTACACATCTGCAGGCGTGAATCTCGCAAATGACACCATTGCTTACTGCCGCATCGGTGAGCGCTCTGCATTCTCATGGTTCGTTCTCCATGAGCTTCTCGGTGTAACTAACGTCAAGAACTACGACGGTTCATGGACTGAATACGGTTCACTCGTCGGAGTTCCAGTTGAGATTGGTGCATAAAGAAGAATGAAGACTTGCGGTGCACGCCCTGGCGGCCCATCAACTGATGGCATAGATCTATCGAAGCAGACAGTTATTCAAGGACAAATCATCCGGGACGGGATTGATGACGCCGTGCCAAACGGCACACCTGTTTCTAACGGTCATGTGCGATTACTTGACGCCTCCGGGGAGTTCACCGCAGAAGTTCCAACAAATGCGGAAGGTCAATTCCGCTTCTTCGCAGCCCCTGGTACTTGGACTCTCGTAGTTCAAGCACCGGGTGCTCGCGTGGAGAAGAAAGTTGTCGCAATTCAGGGCAACGCCTCAGATACAGTCATTCATATCTAAGTAGAAACGAAGTAGGTTAAGCACATGGCAGAGAAGCACGAGCTCCACGAAAAAGGTTTGCGACTAACACCTCAGCGCGAACTCGTTCTTAACGCTGTCCGCGAACTTGGCCACTCAACACCTGAAGATATTGCTGCAAAGGTGCGCGAGACTCACCCTGGTATCAACCTCTCCACCGTCTATCGCAACCTTGAAACCCTTGAGAATGTGGGACTTGTTCAGCACACCCACCTAGGCCATGGTGGTGCGACTTATCACGCAGCAGAAGAACTCACCCACCTCCACCTCGTCTGTGGCGATTGCGGATCAGTCGGAGATGCACCTATCGATGTTGCAGCGAACTTTGTTCAAAACCTCGCTGATGATTATGGATTCCGTACAGATGTCACACACTTTGCCATCTACGGAACCTGCGCAGCCTGCGTTAAATAGCAGTTATCCCTTCGCGCTCGTAGACTTAACGCTATGACCGCTGTCCACGTTGAAGAAGGCCCCGATAAGGGCGCGATCTGGCACTTCGGACAGCCAGCACAAGAACAGCGCGCATTGGCTGAAGGTAAAGCTTGGGCCGACCTGTCACACCTTTCAATCATCGAAGTAACTGGCGATGATCGCATCAAGTGGTTACATGATTTAACAACACAGCATTTACTTAATATTGCAGCGGGCGATTGGTTGCCAGCGATGATCCTTGATCACAATGGCCATGTTGAATATCAATTTAGCCTCGTCGATGATGGCGCAACAACCTTCATCGTTATCGACCCATCATTTGCAGAAGGACTTCTCGCATATTTATTGAAGATGCGATTCATGTTAAAGGTTGATGCACGAGATGCTTCATCAGAATTCTCAGTACTGCGCGCACCAGGTGCTCCAACTGAAATTGGTGGCCCATACGCGCTTCTGCCACGAGCAGAGCTCGATGCGATGAAGAAGGTATTTAACGAGAACGCCCGCGAAGTTGGTACATGGTCACTCGATGCAGAACGTGTAGCGGCAGGTCGCCCACGCCACGGTATTGATACCGATCACAAAGCGATCCCTAACGAGCTCGGTGTTCTCAATAAAGATGTCCACTTAAATAAAGGGTGCTATCGCGGCCAAGAGACTGTGGCAAAGATATATAACTTAGGCGCGCCACCTCGTCGATTGGTGATGTTGCACCTTGATGGATCTGCAGTTGTATTTCCTGCACCCGGAACTCCAGTAATGCTTAATGAGGTGCAAGTTGGTTTCCTTGGCACCGTTGCCCGCCATCACGAACTCGGCCCAATTGCTCTGGCATTGGTGAAGCGATCAACGCCGACAGATGCGGTCCTGACAATTGAAGGCATTACTGCGGCACAAGAAGTGATTGTGAAGGGGACTCGATGAAGTTCATAGGTCAATTATTTATCGTAGGTCTTGCAACCCTTGCGATTATGTGGGCAGTTCGTAAGTTCTAGAAATCTTGACTAGTCATCAAGGAAATTCCACTAGTCTCAAGAAATCCTACTTAATAATCTTGGCTTCATCATGGAGTCGCAATGAAGAAGAAAATTTTCGTTCTCGTCGGGATTGCAATGGCAACTCTGATCATGCCACCCGAGCTCTCCGCCGGTGCTGAAAACACACTTGATAGGGCATTTATCGACCCAACCATTCCTCAAGTGGCTCCAATGGTTTACTGCAAGATCCCTTCTCAATTAGATTGCGTTGAAAGAGTAGTAATAGAACATCCTGACGGAACAGTCGAGGACGCGAAATACATAGATACGCGCATTGTTAATTTTCCGGACTCTGAAGGTCAAAAAGTTACATACGGAGACATCCTTTTCGATTTTCATAATGAAAAGAATTCTGGTTCATTAAAGCGCTTACGGATAAGTACGCATGTGCAAACGCCTCTGTACTCGACCAATGGAAAGAAATGGGCGGTTTACTGGTTGATGCTTCAGCGTGAAGCGCGTCCAGGTGAGACATTAGGTGTCATTAACAAATGCGATGGAACAAGTGCGAGCACCTGTATTACCTATCCAGCATTAGACACAGAAGATAGATTTAATATGTACTTCAGAACAAGTTGGCTGAAGCCGGTTGCTGGAGGAGGGGAGGGTGTTGGCGCTTTCTTAGAACACCAAAGAATTCCAGGTGGTATGCGGTGGAAGTTTTCGGGAGGTGAATTTCTTCAGCCAGGATTCAAAACCGAGGGACAGCTACAACTCTCAGCAACTCCTGGTGGCCAGAACCTAAAACCTGACCTGCTCAATCCAACTTTATACGCTGTCATTGATCACGCCGGCAAAGATATGACAGATTCATACTGGGATCCCAAATGTGCAGATTATGGTTTTACCTTAACTGTTGATAACGCTCCGATGGCCGGCCAGTTGTACTGGGACGCCGCTTCGGAATCTCTGATATTTAATATATTTGGTCCTCACCTAGATGCATTTGGTCGTTTAAACAGAGGGTATTTCCATACTCGCTTCCAGCAAGCTTGGTTGGATTGTCGATTCCCAGGAAATACTCTATCTACGGCAACAAAAATAACGGTTCAGGTATTGGATGAAGATGGAGTACCTCAGGTTTCTACTTCTAGCACAAGCATTCAAAATGGAATTATCGATATCACTGCGACCGGATTCCACTTCTCTTCTCCGAAAGTAGTCACAAAGAAATCGGCCGATAGCCAGTTAAGTTCAAGCTATCTAACAACAAAATATCCAGATGATTGGAATGACACCCTGTTATCTAAAGTCGTGCAATTGGAGAAGAAGCAGGATGCAGCTAAACCATCAACCATTCTCTGCATAAAAGGATCTCTCACTAAGCGCATAACCGCCCTCAAGCCAGTTTGCCCCAAGGGCTATAAGAAGAAGTAACTCAGGCCTTCCTGCCGTATTCTTGTGACATGGAGTTACTGACAACAACAGTCTTGGGCATAGTCTCAATTCTTATTGGCGTCGGTCTTCTCATCTACGGAATTCGTGGGCGCCGTGAATCTCAAGCACGCGATGCGCGCACATATAAGAGAGGCAGAATCTAATGGCTTTTGTTATCCCTGAGGGACTTCACGAAGATCTCTATCCAGTCGCATGGATGGTGGGTAAGTGGGGCGGCAAGGGCATGGGCGAATGGCCAGGCGCCGATAAGTTTGAGTTCGTACAAGAAGTCACATTCCGCCATGACGGCCGTCCATTTCTTGAGTACACATCAAAGTCATGGATCATCGACTCTGAAGGAAATCACATCCGCCCTGGTGCATCTGAGATGGGTTACTGGCGCATCAAACCCAATAAAGTGATTGAGCTACTTCTTGCACATAGCACCGGAATCTCTGAAGGCTGGCTGGGAAAGATTTCAGATGATCGTCCAGCTATTCAATTGGCGCTCGATCATGCATACGTTGCACCAACTGCAAAAGGCGTAACGGATGGTGCGCGACTTTACGGTCTCGTGGAAGGTCAACTCTTTACCTCATACGACATGGCAGCTCCAGGAAAAGAACTTCAAGCACACATCTGGTCTTCACTAGAGCGTCAGGTTGAGAATTAATGAAGGATGCAGTTCTTGCAGAAGTAGTGCGAAGTGGCGTCGTTGAATCAGAACATCGCGGTTTTCTCATTGCACTCAACGCTGATGGTTCAGTAAACCTTGAACTCGGAGATAGCTCACATTTAATCTTTCCGCGTTCAACAGTTAAATCATTTCAGGCAGCTGCAATGGTGCGTAACGGTCTGCAATTAGAACCACGTCTTCTTGCACTCGGTGCATCGAGTCATTCAGGTTCAGCTTCGCACATTTATGCCGTACGAGAGATTCTTGCAACAGTGGGACTTGATGAGAGTTCGCTGCAATGCATGCTCGATAAGCCACTCGGTGAGGCAGAGCGTCGTGCCTATGGAGATCAGGCGCCAACTCGTATTGCGATGAACTGCAGTGGAAAGCACGCTGCAATGCTTGTGACGTGTATTAAGAACGGTTGGCCAACCAATAACTATCTCGATGCAGATCATCCTTTACAGGTTGCTTGTCGTGAAGAACTTGAAATCCTTTCAGGCGAGAAGATCACGTTAACAAGTACCGATGGTTGCGGCGCTCCACTATTTCTTATCTCTGTTGCTGGACTTGCTCGCGCTATTCGTGCAATCACTATCTCAACAGATATTGCGCACACCAGTGTTCTTGAAGCATCGCGTGCATTTCCTGAAATGGTCGCAGGTGAAGGTCGCTTAACAACAACGATGATTCGCGAAGTCCCTGGCCTTTATATGAAAGATGGCGTTGAGGCAGTTGAAGTCGCATCAATGCCTGATGGCCGCACACTTGTCTTCAAGGTCAGCGATGGCTCACTCCGTCCTTTCCGCGCCCTTGTTCATGCGGGCTTACAGCGCCTCGGCGTTGATAATACGTATGAGAAGGAGCCCGTTCTTGGCGGCGGCAAAGTTATCGGCGAAATTCGAGCAACTTTCTAAGTTACTAATTGAATTGAAATTGCGTACCCTGTACGCATGAACCGTCGCGTCGCCACTTTGATGGTGCACACATCCCCGCTGGATCAAGCGGGTACTGGCGATGCCGGAGGAATGAATATCTATGTCTGCGAATCAGCGCAGCAGATGGCCGCCCAAGGAATCAAGGTCGATATCTTTACCCGTCGCGCCAATAATGACCATCCTGGCATTGTCGATCTCGGCAATGGCGTTCGCGTGATTCATCTCAATGTTGGTCCTATCGATGGCGTGACTAAAGAGAAGTTGCCAGCGCTCATCCCAGATCTCTCTGCAGAATTTAAAAAAGCTTTACTCAATGAGAAGTACGACGTCATCCATTCGCATTATTGGATCTCTGGAAAAGTTGCGATGCCGGTTTCTGCAGAACTAAATATTCCATTGGTACACACAATGCACACAATGGCGCGAGTAAAGAATCTCAATCTTGCAGAAGGTGAAGTACCTGAACCAATGATTCGTGTTCAGGGAGAATCACAGGTCGTTGCGGCGGCAAATGCTCTGATTGCTAATACCGATGCAGAGGCGGCAAGCCTCGTCTCACTCTATGAAGCATGTCCAGATAATGTCTTTGTTGTTAGCCCTGGCGTAAATCTCTCAATGTTCACAGCAGGCGGCGGCAAGAGCGCAGCACGTAAGAATTTAGAACTTCCACAAGATGCCCACGTCGTCTCATTCGTTGGTCGCATCCAGCCACATAAAGGCCCTGAAGTCTTGATCCGTGCAATCGCAGAGATGGTCGGACATTCACCAATGTTGCGACCAAAGTTGATCACACAGATTGTCGGCGGAGCTTCGGGTGCCAATGGCGCTGAAGTCGATCGCCTGAAAGAGCTAGTGCAGTGGCTTGGTATCAGTGATGTTGTTCGCTTTGCGCCACCGGTTACGCGCGAAGAGCTTCCTGATTACTACCGCGCTTCTGATTTAGTCTGTGTTCCAAGCTATTCAGAGAGCTTTGGCCTTGTCGCACTTGAAGCTCAAGCATGCGGAACGCCTGTTGTAGCTAGCGCAGTTGGCGGACTTCGCACGGCAGTTGCCGATGGTATCTCTGGCGTACTTGTTGATGGCCACGATGCTCGTGCTTGGTCATCAGTGCTGGCACGTTTGCTGCAAGAACCACAGCGTCGCGTACTGCTTTCTATGGGTGCGCTCGAGCACGCATCGCACTTCGGTTGGGATGCAACATCGCGCGGAACACTCGATATCTACGACGGTGTAATTTCATCACAGGCATCATCGAATATGAGCGCGGGTTAATGTCTGTTTCAGCAACAATTGAAAAGTTTCTCAATGACCAGAAGATTGATTATGAAAAGAGCGGCAATACATTCCTGATCACCTTGCCAGGTGAGAAGAAGCTGCAGACGCATTGCGCCCTCGTAGTTGGAGATCACTCATTAAGTATCAACGCATTCGTTATACGTAAGCCAGATGAGAATGAGGCTGCAGTACATCACTGGTGTATGAGTAAGAACGCCTCGATGTATGGAGTGGCATATGCAATCAATGAACTCGGTGACATCTATCTGGTTGGTCGCCTTCCATTAGATGCAGTCAATCCACAGGAGCTCGATCGCATCCTGGGCTCAGTTCTTCAATATTCTGACTCTGCCTTCAATCCATTGCTCGAACTCGGCTTTGCAAATGCAATTCGCCGCGAATGGGCTTGGCGAGTCAGTCGCGGTGAATCACTTGCGAATTTGAACGTTTTCTCTCATTTGATTTAAATTCATCGCCATCCATGGCAAGATACGCACATGTCACATTACAAATTAATCTTGTTGCGCCACGGCGAATCTGAATGGAATGCAAAGAACCTCTTCACTGGTTGGGTGGATGTACGTCTCTCAGCGGCTGGTGAGGCAGAGGCAAAGAAGGGCGGCGTTCTCCTCGCAGATCGCAACCTTCTTCCAGATGTAGTTCACACATCTCTGCTTCGTCGCGCAATCCATACATCGCAGTTGGCACTTGATTCATGTGACCGCCACTGGATTCCAGTAAAGCGTTCATGGCGCCTCAATGAGCGTCACTATGGCGCACTTCAGGGCAAGGACAAGGCGCAGACTTTGGCCGAATATGGCGAAGAGCAATTTATGTTGTGGCGTCGCTCTTATGACACCCCACCACCCGCAATCGTTGAAGGTTCAGAATTTTCGCAAGATCAAGATCCTCGTTATACAGATTTAGGTAAGGATCTTCCACTCACAGAATGTCTCAAGGATGTGGTTGCTCGCATGATTCCTTACTGGGAAGAGTCAATCATTCCTGATCTCAAGGCAGGTAAGACTGTTCTTGTGACAGCGCATGGCAATTCACTACGTGCGCTTGTTAAGCACCTCGATGGAATCAGCGATGAAGATATTGCAGGACTTAATATTCCAACAGGTATTCCATTGTTCTACGAACTCGATGCCAACTTTGCTCCAGTGAAGACAGGTGGAGAGTATCTAGATCCAGCTGCAGCAGCAGAGGCGATTAAGGCAGTTGCGAATCAGGGTAAGAAGTAAAAAACTTACTACTTCCATCTCTTTGGAGAAGTAGTTGCTACTGCTTCTCTGCGTACTCACCTGTGACTAGGAAGTAAACGCGACGAGAGACTGAAACTGCGTGATCTGCACAGCGCTCGTAGTAACGACCAAGTAGCGTCATATCAATTGCCGCTTCAATTCCATGTGACCAGCTGTCGTCGAGAAGTACTTCAAATAGCTTGCGATGCAACTTATCCATCTCATCATCATCGCGTTCAACTTCAAGAGCAACGTTGATATCGCGGCTCTGAAGTAGGCCTGTCACCTTGGTAATAAGTGCTTGAGCACAATCGCCCATCGCCTGAATAGTAGATGTGAGTTCTGCTGGAACAGCAGTGTTGGGATAGCGCATGCGAGCAATGCGAGCGATATGGTGAGCGAAATCGCCCATACGTTCAAAGTCAGCGCTCATACGAAGTGAGGTAACGAGGTTACGGAGATCGCCTGCAACAGGTTGCTGGCGAGCCATGACATCAAGAGTCTTATCGTCAAGCTCGTGCTGAATTGCATCTACGCGATCGTCATCAGCGATTACCTCTTCAGCGAGCTCGAGGTTTGCTGTGAGGAGAGCTGTTGTGGCGCGGCCCATTGCTCCTGCCACAAGTGTGGACATCTCAACGAGGGTCTGATTGATCGAATCTAATTCGTCATGAAAGGCGTCGCGCATGTGCAAAGAATATTAGGGTCGCGCGGAATTTCATAAGTTTGAAGGTGAACACGCTCTGGACGCGGCGTGAATAGTGGGTAAATCAGGCTCAAGCCGGGATATTTTAAGCGAAGCCATCTCTTTAGACGCTCTACGATTACGTCATGGTGCGAGCCTTGAGGCGCAGAAAGATCTCGGAAGGTTTCGAGACATCTTTTGCCACTCGTGAAGTTCAGGGAGTCCTCGACGCCCTTGATCTTGCAAGTGTGATTTTTGGCCCAGGGAATCGAGTTGAGTACTTCTCTGCATCCGCTGTCACTTTGGGAATTGTCCGCGATGACAAAGTTGTCGGAGATTCCCTCATGTCGCTAATTCGTAAGGTTCGCAGAAATCGTTTGCCTCAGGCAACAACAGTTGAAATCCCACGTGGACCTATTGGAGAAGGAACAAGAAAACTCTCCGCTCGAGTTGAATTCCTCGAAGGCTACGACTCTGTAATAGCGACCTTCAATGATGAAAGCGAAGCAGAGCGCATCGATGCAGTACGCCGCGATTTCGTTGCAAATATTTCTCATGAACTCAAGACCCCCATTAGCGCGCTCCGCACGCTCAGTGAGGCAGTCACGGTTGCTTCTGAAGATCCACAGGTAAATAAGTTTGCTCTCATGATGCAGAGCCAAGTAGAACGCCTCTCAACTTTGGTGCAAGAAATCATAGATCTTTCCAGACTTCAAGATGCCGATCCGCTACTCGATGCCGTCCAAGTTGATATTGATGAAGCGGTCGATGAGGCAATTGACCAATGTCAGGTACTGGCTGGAACTCGCGAAATTGAAATTATTCGTGGCCCACAAGTTCATGTGAGCGTTGTTGGTGACCGCACCCACCTCATTATGGCGTTCCATAACCTCATCGAGAATGCGATCAATTACAGTCCTGACAAGACGCGAGTTGCAGTGAATACCATTTCTACCGACAAAATTGTTGAGATTGTGGTGATTGATCAAGGTGTAGGAATCTCAGAATCAGATCAAGCTAGAATCTTTGAACGTTTCTATCGTGTAGATCCAGCTCGTTCACGTGAGACTGGTGGCACGGGCCTCGGTCTTTCGATTGTTAAACATGTTATTGGTAACCATGGTGGAGATATTTCACTATGGAGTTCAGCAGGTGTCGGTAGTACATTCACAATCAGACTTCCAATTGCAGAAGATGCAAACGAAGAAGGAGCTCAGTAATGGCAAAGATCTTGGTTGTTGAAGATGAAGAGACTCTCGCAGAGGCGATTGCATTCTTACTTGGTAAAGAGGGTTTCGAGGTAACTGTTGCAGCATCTGGTCCTGATGCTATTGCTCAATTTGAGAAGAGCGGTGCAGACCTGATTCTGCTTGATCTTATGTTGCCCGGACTTTCAGGCACCGAGGTCTGCCGTCAGATTCGTGCGAAATCCGCCGTCCCAATCATTATGTTGACCGCAAAGGATTCAGAGATCGACAAGGTAGTGGGCCTAGAAATTGGCGCAGATGACTATGTCACCAAGCCTTACTCATCACGTGAGCTCATTGCTCGTATCCGCGCTGTAATGCGTCGCGGCGAGCTACTCGATTCAGCAGATGATGGCGCTGTACTTGAGGTCGGCCCTGTGCGCATGGATACAGATCGCCACGTTATTAGTGTCAATGGGGCTCAAGTTGCTATTCCGCTGAAGGAGTTTGAACTCCTAGAGTTCTTAATGCGCAATGCAGGTCGCGTCCTAACTCGTATTCAATTAATTGATCGCGTCTGGGGCAGTGACTATGTGGGAGATACAAAGACTCTCGATGTTCATATCAAGCGCCTTCGCGCAAAGATTGAGAAAGACCCTGCCAACCCTGAATTTATTCAGACGGTACGCGGAATGGGTTACAAGATGGAGAGAAGTAATTAATTACTTCGCTGCAGGCGCGTTGAGCTTTGCACCTGTTGTGACATCAGCATAGATATCACGCTTATCGCGAATGATTACTCGCAAAGTTACGAGACCAGCACGAGCGAAACCAATTGTGATATCAACGTGATTTCCGGCAACGGCGCCTACTCCTGCAAAGAACGCCTTGGCATTTGCCTGCTCGCCTTCAAAGTGAACTGGCTTATTTGTCAGAAGTTTTGTCTCACCTGAAAGTGTTGCAGGCGCACCACCTACTGTGATTCCAAGAATCTGATCTGCTGTTTCTGCGCGGTTAACAATATGTCCAACGACTACGGCTGAACCATCCTCTGTTGCAACGAGAAGTAAGTTGCTGACACGAATGTCGCTGCCATCAGTATTAATAACTGCCTCTGCACCATCTGTCACTCGGTTGACCATACGTGTTGCTGCATCAGGTCCCGCTCCGTAACAAGAAGACAATGACAATGCGAGTGCAATAGAGATAGATGTGACTGCAACTTTTTTAATCTGGCGCATGGAGCGATTATCTCATGACCGCAAACCCTTTATTAACGCCTATTTCAGCCCATATATTTGGGGTTTTATCTCTCGGGGTTCGCTGGTAGAATTAGCATCTCAAATCCCCAGCAGTACGAGAGGCTCTCCATGACATTTAAGGTCGGCGAAACCGTTGTTTATCCTCACCACGGAGCAGCTCTCATCGAAGCTATCGAAACCCGCGTTATCAAGGGTGAAGAGCGCACATACCTCGTTTTGAAGGTGGCTCAGGGAGATCTCACAGTTCGCGTTCCTGCAGATAATGTAGATCTCGTTGGCGTCCGCGATGTAGTGGATTCAGCTGGCCTTGACCGCGTATTTAATGTACTTCGTCAGCCTTACACAGAAGAGCCAACAAACTGGTCACGTCGCTACAAGGCAAACCTCGAAAAGCTCGCTTCAGGCGATGTCATCAAGGTTGCAGAGGTCGTACGCGATCTCTATCGCCGCGATCTCGACCGTGGACTCTCAGCTGGTGAAAAGCGCATGCTCGCCAAGGCGAAGCAGATTCTCGTATCAGAGCTCGCACTTGCTGAGCGCACTGATGAAGAGAAGGCTGCAACTCTCCTTGATGAGGTTCTCGCTTCTTAACAAGCGTTTCTTATGATCGCCGCAATCATTGCTGCCGCAGGCAGTGGCGAACGCTTCGGCGCACCAATTCCTAAAGCTCTCATCCATCTCGGAGATAAGACGCTCCTCGCCCATGCCATAGCAAACCTTGCACCTGTCGTTGATCAGATTGTTGTAACAGCACCTGCAGGCTATGAAGAGCAGATTAAAGAGATTGCAGGAAGCGAAGTCACGGTTGTTACAGGTGGTGCTACTCGCTCAGATTCAGTGCGCATCGCACTTTCGGCAGTAAATGATGGTGCAGATTTTGTATTGGTTCATGATGCTGCGCGATCACTTGCCAGCACTGCTTTAGCCCAATCTGTTATCGATGCACTTCGCGCAGGCGACGTTGCGATTATTCCAGGTGTGCCTGAGGTAGATACAGTCAAGGTAGTAGATGCGAGTGGATATGTGATTTCAACGCCCGATCGCTCATCGCTTCGCAAAGTTCAAACTCCACAAGGATTTGCCTACTCAGTATTGAAGGCAGCGCACGCTGTTCCGCAAGATGCAACAGATGATGCAGTGCTCGTTGCCAATGCTGGACATAGAATCCGCATCATCGAAGGCGAAGAGCGCGCACTTAAAATTACAACGCCTTCTGACCTTGCAACTGCAATGACATTTATCGGCGATGCTCACTCATTCCGAACCGGTGTTGGTACAGATGCGCATGCATACGGCGCAGGCCGCGAACTCTGGCTTGCAGGTCTTTCATGGCCAGGTGAAGTCGGAGTCGATGGACATAGCGATGGAGATGTTGCAGCGCATGCAATTTGTGATGCGCTCTTTGCTGCAACAAGCACAGGTGATCTCGGCTCTAACTTTGGAACATCTCGTCCTGAATATGCAGGTGCTTCAGGAACTCAGTTATTACAAGAGACTCTCAACATTGTCACTAAGGCTGGGTATTCAATCTCAAACGTCACTGTTCAAATTATTGGAAATCGCCCACGGATTGGTGGCCGTCGCGCAGAGGCAATCGCTGCGATCTCATCAGCGCTCGGTGGTGTGCCAGTTTCAATTCTTGCGACAACAACGGATGGAATGGGACTTACCGGTGAAGGTAAGGGCATTGCAGCTATCGCCTCAGCCCTCGTTTTTAAGTAATACAGCCCTCCAAGTTACAATTGCCCAATGAGTTCGCTACATCTTTACGACACCCAGTCGCGAACCACCTCCCTATTTACCCCGATAAAAGAGGGTGAAGTCGGTATCTATCTCTGCGGTGCAACAGTTCAAGCACCTCCTCATATTGGTCACGTTCGCTCTGGAGTGAACTTCGACATCCTCCGCCGTTGGCTTACCAAGAGCGGATATAACGTCACATTTATTCGAAACGTGACGGATATCGATGACAAGATTTTGCATAAGGCAGTGCATGAAGAGATGCCATGGTGGGCACTTGCAATGAAGTACGAGCGTGTCTTCTCAGATGCATATGCAGCTCTCAATGTATTGCCACCAACATATGAGCCTCGCGCAACAGGCCACATCACCCAGATGATTGATTTGATGCAGCTTCTCATCGAACGCGGTGCGGCATATGCCCCAGGCAACGGCGATGTCTATCTCGAAGTTCGTAAACTTCGATCGTATTTAACTCTCTCACGTCAGAAGTTAGATGATCTTCAACCAGCAGCTGATGCTGATGAGACTTATAAAAAGGATCCACGGGACTTCGCACTCTGGAAGGCTGCAAAGCCAGGCGATCCATCATGGCCAACTCCATGGGGCGCAGGCCGTCCAGGATGGCACCTTGAATGTTCTGCAATGGCTCATCAGTATCTCGGTGAATCATTTGATATCCATGGTGGCGGACTTGATTTGATCTTCCCTCATCACGAGAACGAGATCGCACAATCAGAGGCTGCAGGTTACGGCTTTGCTAAGCGCTGGTTACATAATGCATGGGTCACGGCATCCGGCGAGAAGATGTCAAAGTCACTCGGCAACTCACTTCAGGTCCATGAACTTCTCAAGACTGTTCGTGGAATTGAGCTCCGTTGGTATCTGGGCTCTGCTCACTACCGTTCGATGCTCGAGTTCTCACACGAGGCTCTAGCTGAATCTGCAACAGCGTTTCGTCGAATCGAATCATTCCTCCATCGTTCAGTTGAAATTCTCGGCAACGAGCCAACATCAGTACTAGGCACTGCTTTTATCGATGCGATGAACGATGATTTAGCTGTCCCTGCAGCTCTTGCATCAATCTCAGAGGCGTTACGACTCGGCAATAGCGCAATCACTTCAGGTGATAAGGCTGTAATTGCAACATCTGCCAATGAGATTCGTGGAGCACTTGAAGTTCTTGGCTGCGATCCATTTGATCCAGCCTTTGCATCTACATCAACCAACGATGACGTTACTGCAGCACTTGATGGAACAATCAAGTTGGCACTTGCACAGCGTGAAGCAGCACGTCTGCGTAAAGATTTTGAAAGCTCAGATGCGATTCGCGATGGCCTCACAGCCCTAGGAATCGTTATTGAAGATACAGCGCAAGGACCACGATGGTCGATCTCACGTAAGACTGAAGGAAGTGGTTCATAATGGCCGGAAATTCAAAGCCCCGCGGCGCTGTTCGTAAATCTAAGAAGGGGCCAACAGTTGGCTCTGGTGGAAATCGTAAGCGCGGATTAGAGGGCAAGGGTCCAACGCCTAAGGCTGAAGACCGTCCATATCACGCAGCTCATAAGGCGAAGAAGCGTGCAGAGAAATCTGCAGAGAAGCGCCCGGCTGCTGCGCGCCTTCCAAAGTCAGAGATGCCGAAGGGCGAAATCGTTTCAGGTCGTAACGCAGTTCTTGAGGCGCTTCGCGAGAGCGTTCCTGCAACTGAAATCATGGTTGCGCGCGGAGTCGATATCGACGATCGAATCGCCGAGTCACTCCAGCTTGCTCTTAACCATGGATTGCAGATCAAGGAAGTTCACCGTGCTCAGCTAGAGACAATCGCACCGAATAGCCAGGGAATCATTCTCGGTATTAAGCCATTCCAGTACTCAAGCTATGAAGAGATCTGCGATCGCGCAAAGGGTGCAAAGCTCATCGTTGCACTCGACGGTGTGACAGATCCACGTAACCTCGGTGCGGTAACTCGTTCTGCAGCAGCTTTTGGAGCCTCTGGAATCATTATTCCTGAGCGTAGAGCAGCAGCTGTCACAGCATCTGCATGGAAGACATCTGCAGGAGCTGCGGCTCGCCTGCCAATCGCGCAGGTAACAAACCTTGCTCGCACAATCGATGATGCAAAGAAGCGTGGCATGTTCGTTGTTGGCCTCGATGGAGATTCTGATGTGCAGCTTTCTGAGATGAAGGTTGCTAAGGAAGATCTCATGATCATCGTTGGATCTGAAGGAAAGGGTCTTGCTCGCCTTACCCGCGAGAAGTGTGACCTCATTGTCTCAATTCCAATCATGTCTTCAACAGAATCTCTCAACGCATCTGTTGCTACATCAATCACACTCTTCTGGATAGACGAGCAACGTCGTAAGGGCTAGGCATGAAGTTCAATCGATTTATTGTCTGTGGCGACTCGTATAGCGAGGGCATGAGCGATGAAATCATCAATGGTCAATACCGTGGATGGGCAGATCGCGTTGCAGATGAGGTGTCGAACCACTCGGCAAATTTCACTTATGCAAATTTAGCAATTCGCGGAAAACTTCTTGGACAGGTCGTTGAAGATCAGGTTCCTGAAGCAATGGAGATGGTCACTGGAAAAGATACTTTGATTTCTTTCCATGCGGGAGCCAATGATGCGCTCCGTCCTGGATATGACGCAGCTTTGACCATCGCTCAATATCAGAAGGCAGTTCGTGAGATTGCAGCAACAGGTGCAACACTTCTTCTCTTCACAGTTTTAGAAGATACTGGCAACAAGGGTCGTGGTGCTGAGGTCTGGAAGTCGCGCTTCTCTCAATTTAATGCAGCCGTACGTGAAGTGGGTGCTGAAGTCGGCGCAACTGTCTCTGATGCAAATGGATTAGATTTCTTTAAGGATGCACGCTTCTTAGCTTTTGATCGCCTCCATCTCAATCAAGAGGGACATTGGCGCGTTGCACAAGCAGTCTTAGAGGTATTTGGTTATCCCTTTGATGCAGCATGGAGAACTCCACTTCCTGCCGCCAAGCCAACACCTTGGATAAAGCGCCGTATTACAGGGGTTTTATGGTTCTTCGTCTTCGCATTGCCATGGATTATTCGCCGCATTCAAGGCAAATCATCCGGCGATGGCCGCACAGCAAAATACCCGCAGCCAATTTCTTGGCCACGGGTATAGAGCTTCATTAATTTAGATTACGCGAACAGTCCAAGCGAAGGTGTATGTACCTCCACCAACAATGTACTGAGGCAGAGTATCTGGACCACATGAAGCTGTTCCCACACCACGGTGTGCAGCATCGATATGGATAACAGAGTTTCCAGATGGTTCAACATAAACATTATGTGTCTTATCTGCAAGCTCTGTAGCGCGGTATGGCGTGACAGATACCTGACGAGGCTTATCGAGATCGAAACGAACTCCCTTGCCATCGTTACCTGTTAACTCAAACCAACGTACTCCAACATGTCCACCGTTCTCTTGAGGACGAACATATGGAATGTACTGTCCCGCAACTGATGAGACCCAACGATGGATACGGCCAATCTTGCGATCAGGGTATGACTCGTGTGGTCCTGCTCCGAAGTAGATGTAACTATCGAGCTTTGAATCTATCTCTAGGTTGATACCAACGCGAGCGAGATCTTCAAGCTGCTTAGGTACGACGATTGTCTCCTTCACTGAGAAACCATTTTCGACAGGTGTAATTACCTGAGTCTGCTTCACAGTGGCACCAGTACTTGTCTGCCACACACTAACTACCTTGCGCTGTTTTGCGGACTCTGTAATTGTGCAATCAGAACGAGTGAGATCGCGAACTCCATAACGCTCCCACTTGGTTGAGATATGTCCGATGCGATCGTTATCTGTTGGCGCGCGCCACAATGAAAGTTCAGGCGCATAGATTCCGTAAGGAACTTGAATCTCACCTGCATCATTAACTGAGCCCTCGAAGAATTCATTGCTCTTTGCTACAGCAATTGCGTTCGCCTTTGAAGGAAGTGGGAACTGGTTCCAACCAATCTCAGTCGATGTTGGTGCCCACGCTGTGCTGCTGCGGCGAAGGAGGGTGAAGGTGATGAAACGCTCGCCCTTTCCATCTGCCTTCAGAAGAGCAGGGGATTTAACGGTAAAACGCCCTGTTTTACGCGCTCCTACAGCAGGAAGCTTCACTCGCCCGCCATCGACAACCAGGCCGTCACGAGTGATCGACCAGAGAAGGTCGAAATCACTGAGATCGGTGAAGAACTGCTTATTGAAGATAGTGAACTGGCCAGATGATGCCTTAGTCGTCTTTACGACAGCAGGTGCAGCGAGTGCCTTGAACTCATGCATCGCAGGCTTTGCGGTGCGATCAGGAAAGACCATTCCATCACAACAGAAGTTTCCATCGTGCTTCTTCTCTCCATAATCTCCACCGTAGGCAGAGCGAGTTGTTCCATCTGGCATCAATTGATCAGGGCCGTGATCCCAGAATTCCCAGATGAATCCACCTTGAAGTCCTGGAAGAGTTTCAATTGCGTTCCAGTATTCAGCCAGGGTTCCATTGGAGTTACCCATCGCATGCGAGTACTCACACATAATTAATGGACGATCCTGCTTGCCTGACTTTGCATAGTTTGTAATCGCTGCAATTGATGGATACATCGGTGCAATGACATCAGTCAGTGAATGTCCATAACGCCAATCCCCACGGATTGCACCTTCATAGTGCAATGGACGAGTGGGATCTGCAGCGCGTGCATAAGCTGCCGCTGCTTCATGATTAAGACCCTTACCTGATTCATTTCCGAGAGACCACATCACAACTGCTGGGTGATGGATATCGCGATCGATCATGCGACCAACGCGCTCGACAAATGCACCGAGATATCGTGGATCATTACAGATTGAGTCATAGAAAGCGTGTGATTCGATATTTGCTTCACCCACAACATAGAAACCAAGCTCGTCACAGAGATCAAGGAATGCAGCATCGTTGGGATAGTGAGATGTGCGCACAGCATTGAAGTTCCAGCGCTTGAGTTCGAGAAGATCTTGGCGCATATCATCGCGTGTGAGTGCGCGACCAGTGAATCGATTAAAGTCGTGGCGGTTGACCCCGTAGAAGATGACCGGCTGACCATTGACAAGGAAATCGCGTCCCTTGATTACAACACTTCTAAAGCCAATCTTCTGGCTGGAAATCTGCACGATATTGCCTGCTGGATCAAGGAGTTCAATCGCAAGTGTGTATAAAACAGGGTTTTCAGCAGACCATGGAGTGACCTTAGGGATCGTGGTCTCGAGCAAGATGCGCCCTGGTGTTGGTGGTTCAACTTCGCGAAGCGCAGCCAGGAGCGACTCTGGCATTCCACCGTTCCAGTAAGTACCAACAAAGAAGTCCTTGCTTGCATTGCGAAGCTCTTCTGGCATCTCTGTCCAGATTGGAGCATTGGATGCATGGACAGAGCCATTCATTGCGGCGCTCTTTGCCTTAGGTAACTCTTCCACACGAGTGCGGATTGTGTAACCAGTAGTTGGCTTGTCATTGATAGAGCCTACGTATGCCTCAACCTTGAGAGTTCCAGTTGAGTTATCTGACTTTAGCCCTGCAGTTGTATATAGACGATCGATAAAGACATCATTTGTTGCATAGAGCTTTACAGAGCGAGTGATTCCACCATGCCACCACTGATCTTGATCTTCAATATAAGTAGCATCAGACCACTTAGTAACATCAATGCGGATGACATTCTTTCCGCCCTTGAGAAACTTTGTGATGTCGAATTCAGCTGCAAGACGAGAATCCTTAGTCATTCCAACTACTTCGCCATTAATCCACACAAGAGCAACTGACTCGTAACCACCGAGGTGGAGAACAACGCGCTTACCCTCCCAAGAACCAGGAATCTCAAAATCGCGCTCGTAGATTCCAGTTGGATTCTCTTCTGGAACATTTGGTGGTGTGTGATCGAATGGCATCTGCACATTGGTGTAGATCGGCTTATCGAAGAAGACATCGCTCTCTGGTTGCATCGTCCAAAGCCCAGGCACAGGAATCTTCGCCCAACGCTTGCGCACTGAATCAGTTGGCTTGCGCAGCAACTGGAATCTCCATGTACCGTCGAGCGATAACTTCTCATAGTGCTCAATGTTGAGCATTGGCAGACGATTGATCGCTGTGGTCTCGGGGCTGGTCCAGTAGTTAGGCAACATGCTTCGAATCATCCCATCTACGCACAGATAGCGATAGGCAGAAGCGCCATCTATCCCCTAAAAAGGGGGATATTTATGCGGTGATATTGCGATTTTTAGAATTGGATATTAGATGCCATAATTACGCCGTTCAAAAGCAGTACGCCTCCTTAGCTCAGTGGTAGAGCAGCTCACTTGTAATGAGCAGGTCATCCGTTCAAATCGGATAGGGGGCTCCATCTTTTTCTAGGCGCTTTCGCTGAGATCCTTCTTCTTGATACTCGCAATAATCGCAACTGCCATCACCGCAACAATGGCTCCAAGAGATACATATGTCGGAATCTTAAAGAGTGCGTGGCTGACGATCATCTTGATACCCACCCAGACGAGAATCACTGATAGACCCTCCTTGAGGTAGATGAACTTCTCCATCAAGTTTGCAATCAAGAAATACATAGATCGCAAGCCGAGAATCGCAAGAGCGTTACTTGCAAAGACGATGAAAGGCTCTTCTGTCACAGCAAAGATTGCCGGAATTGAATCCACAGCGAAGACAAGATCCATAAATTCAACCATGATGAGAACCAAGAAGAGCGGTGTGAAGTAGCGAAGGCCATTGATGCGGACTACAAATTTCTGCTCATGGAACTCTGATGTCATACGCAACTTACGCTTGAGGTATTGATAGACCTTTGAGTCATCGACATCAAAGTGCTCATTGCGGCCAGCAAACATCTTCCAGCCGGTGTAGATCAAGAATGCGCCGAAGATATAGAGAGTCCAGCTAGCTTCTTTGATGAGAGCAGCGCCCGCAAAGATCATTGCACCACGCATCACAAGCGCCCCGACGACTCCAAAGAAGAGAACACGGTGCTGGAAACGTTGTGGAACTGCGAGGGCGCTGAAGAGAAGGCCCCATACAAAGACGTTATCGATAGCTAAAGATTTTTCAATGAGATAGCCGCTGTAATACTGGATTGCGAAGTCACTGCCGCTAAAGAACCAGATAACTCCACCTACTGCGAGGCCGCAGATAACCCAGATAGTTGACCAGAAGGCCGCTTCTTTAAAGGTGATTTCTTGGTGACCTCGGTGGAGAAAGAGATCGATGACGAGCATGAGGCCGACGAAGGCTAATAACGCTACCCATGCATATGTTGTGACGTTCACGTGAGACTCCCTTGTGTATGGCTCGGTTGAGCATTTACACAAGGTCTCTTCCGCCGAATGAATTCGACCTAGGCGCCGGCTGCTTTCGCAACGTATTGACGACACCTAGCGTTGGGAATACTCCCCTTGATGGCGTAATAATGAAGGAGAAGGCGGCGCCATGCAAGCCCAGCTGGCGCGTAATTCTTGAGAACAATCTGTGTATTTTTGAGGTTGGCAACTCACGAACCTGCGCGTAACTGAGCGCGCCTCTAAGATTTCTGCCATGAGCACCTTTCCTTCAGATGAATTTAAAGACCTTACTGATGCCAATGCTGAATACATCAGGACCTTTAAATATTCAGGGCTGACTGGCGTAGCTCAAAGAGGCCTAGCAATCGTGACCTGCATGGATTCACGCATTAACCCGCTCTCAGTAGTAGGAATGCGATCAGGTGATGCCAAGATCCTTCGCAATGCAGGGGCCCGTGTGACAGAGGACGTACTTCGAACACTTGTTCTCGCCACATACCTTTTAGGCGTCAAGCGCATCTTGGTGATGCCACATACAGAATGTCGTATGGCAGAAAATACTGAGGAAGAGATTCACGCAAAGATTGATGCAGAATTCGGCGTCAACACCTCATCACTTGAATTTCGCACCACTAATGATCAACTTGGTGCGCTCGCTAAAGATGTGAACCGCATTCGTTCATATCCACTTCTTAACCAAGGCGTATCTGTTGCAGGCGCAATCTATGATGTTAAGACAGGCGCAATCACACCCATCGATTGCTAAGCGCGACGCTGAGGCATCTTCGTCTGCGGATAACTTAAATCTTTAAGGAATTCGCGGATAAACATCTGGAAGATTTCAGGCTTCTCTTTATTAGCTTGGTGTGAAGTTCCAGGAATAACAGCGAGCTGTCCTTGGGGTAGCGCTTCAAACATTTCGATTGTGTGATGATGAGAAATAACGTCATCATCGCCGACGATGACAAGTGCAGGTATTTGAATCTTCTTAATATCTTCAACTGGATAAGTTGGCTCTGAATACCAAATCTTGAACATCTTACGAATCTTTGCCTCTTGAGTTTCAGGCGCATCAGGAGAGGTAGCCGCATACTCTGCACGGTCTTCTTGCGAGATATTTCCATCGAAATCAGGCATAGGAAGTGTGCCGCTAAAATGGAAGAGGCCACCAAAGAGAACAACTGATTTCACAAGATCAGGGCGGTGCAGTGCAACCATCAAAGTAATGATCGCACCATCGCTATGTCCGATTAAGTGAGCCGGTTCTTTCACAATATCTTCTAGATAAGAGACAGCCTCTTCATATTGAAAGTTAAAGTGCATGCTGCCTTCACGGTCACCTGTAAATCCATGTCCTGTGCGGTCATATCCAAAGATATGAAATTTGCCTTCGACTGCAGGTAGGACTGATTCATAGAAGTGCGATGTTTGGCTTAAACCGCCATGAAGAAGTAGTAGCGCTTCACCGCTTTGATCCCACTCATACGAGTAAGTCTTGTGACCGCGAAGATCGATATACCCCTCGCGCATTAATCGAGTGAATCCATGATGTGACGATTCGCGCGATCAAATGTGAGGTAGTTCCAGGTCCAATCGGCCATCGTGCCAATCTTGTTGCGCCCACCGAGCAGGTAGAACAAGTGGAGCCAGAGCCATGCAAACCAAGCCGGTGCACCGACCATGCTGAACTTTCCAACTTCAACAACTGCTTTATGGCGACCGATAGTTGCCATCGAACCTTTATCTTTATATTTGAATTCTTTTAACGACCTTCCTTCTGCAAGAGCAATGATCTGTTGCGCAACAAAGCGACCTTGCTGCATCGCAACAGGTGCAACCATCGGATAGAAACGACCTTCCGGATTGAGCGCACCAGAAATGTCACCGATAGCCCAGATATGTGGGTAGTTCTCTACCTGAAGAGTCTGGCTAGATTTAACGCGAGAACCTGCAATAGGTAGGTTTAATGCGCCAGCAGTTGGTTCGCCCTTAACTCCGGCTGCCCAGATTGTTACCTCGGCAGGAATCGGATCGCCATCTTTCACAACAATCTGGCGAGATTTAATTTCACGCACCGCTGTTTTGGTCCGAACATGAACACCGAGCTTCTGAAGGTCGCGAGTTGCACGGTTAGATAATTTTTCAGAGAACATCGGCAAGATTCGTGGACCAGCTTCAATGAGATAGATATCTATATGTTCTGCGGCATGTGCCAAATCGTTATGGAGCGGACCGCGCTTGAGCTCAGCGAGAGCACCAGCCATCTCTACGCCTGTTGGTCCGCCACCAACAACAGCGATTGAAAGTCGAGTCTCATCCTCAAATCGTGCGAGATCTTCAAAGCGACGCATAACCTCTGCGCGAATACTGATTGCCTCGTGAACGCTCTTCATTCCAAGGCCATGCTCAACAACTCCAGGAACACCAAAATCTGCGGTGACAGAACCCATTGCAATAATGAGGTGATCGAATTCGAGTACTTCAGAAGAATCTAGCTTCACATTCTTGTTCTTATGATCGATAGATATTGGTGAACCCATACGGAATTTCACATCAGTCTTGCGGAGTGCGCCACGAACTGGGTGAACAACGTGATCGGCTGCAAGTCCTGCAGTTGATACCTGATAGAGAAGCGGCAAGAACGTTTGAAAGTTATGGCGATCCACGAGAACGACTTCAGCCTTACCTGCAAGTGCGCGAGCAGCGGTGAGTCCACCAAAACCGGCACCGAGGATGACGACTCTTGGCTTGGTGGAGGTGTTTCGGGTAGAAGTGCTCATGGCCTCAGTCTAGGCTCACAGCATGAAGAATGAGAATCAGGAGCGTACCTATCTCGTTACTGGAGCCTCAGGGTATGTAGGTGGTCGCTTGGTTCGAGCGCTTCTCGACGATAAGAAGAAAGTGCGAGTCCTTGTTCGAGATGCAAAGAAGATTCTCGGACACAACTGGGCAACTCACGTTGAGATTGTTGAAGGCAATGCATCGAATGCCGCTGATCTCGATAGCGCCCTTCAGGGAATTCACACCGCTTACTATCTTCTTCACTCCATCAACGTTGCAACAGATTTTGGCGATATTGAATCTGCAATGGCGAAGGGTTTCTCTGAAGCCGCAGAGCGCGCCCATATTTCGCAGATTGTTTACTTAGGTGGAATCGCCAATGATGAGAATCGATCTCGCCACCTTACCTCTCGAATGAAGTCTGGAATCGAGTTAGCTAAGGGCGCAACACCAGTGCTTGAACTTCGTGCTGGAATCATTATCGGTTCTGGTTCTGCCTCATTTGAGATGTTGCGCCATCTCACCCACCGACTTCCGATAATGACTACTCCAAAGTGGGTATCCAATAGGACCCAACCGATTTCTATTCGAGATGTTCTCTATTACCTACGTTCTGCAGCTAATTTGGCAGAACCTGTTGATGCCATTCGCGATATCGGTGGACCAGAAGTTGTTACTTATTCAGTGATGATGCAGAAGTTCGCTGAGATTTCTGGACTTCGAAAGCGCGTCATTATTCAAGTTCCAGTGCTATCGCCAAAACTCTCCAGTCTATGGATTGGTTTAGTAACGCCAGTTCCAACATCTCTTGCACGTCCACTCGTTGAATCTTTAATCAGCGAAGTGGTTGTGGATCCCGCGAAGAGCATCGATCAAACTATTGCAAAGCCAGCAGAAGGACTTCTGACTGTCAGACAGGCAATTGAATTAGCGTTGAGCAGAACTGCAAACAATGAAGTGACAACACGGTGGTCCGATGCGGCGTACCCCATCGCACCATGGCAGAAAGCTCAGGGCGATCCTTCATGGGCGGGCGAACTCACTTTGAAGGATCATCGTGAAGTAATTACAGATGTTCCACTTCATTTAATCTGGAGAGAGGTTGAAGGAATCGGTGGAGATCATGGTTGGTATGGCTCAGGATGGTTGTGGTACCTACGAGGTCTTTTGGATCGATTCTTTGGTGGTGTTGGATTACGCCGTGGTCGCCGCGACCCTCAATATCTTCGCATTGGCGAGAGCCTTGATTTCTGGAGAGTTGAAAATTTAGAGAAAGAGAAAACTCTCCGTCTCTATGCAGAGATGATCTTGCCGGGCAAAGCGTGGCTTGAATTTAATCTCTCAGAAAAAGATGGAGAGACCGTTGTCTCTCAAGATGCGCTCTTTGCACCTCGCGGACTTGGTGGCCAGATTTATTGGTATCTCGTCTCACCATTCCACTTATTTATATTTCCGACGATGCTTCGTAATATTGTGAAAGCTGCACGGAAATCTCACACAACATCCCACACTTTGTCATAGGTCATGTTTAAGATGGGCCATATGTCAGCGCTAGAAAACCCATCAACACAAGGTTCCACACTTACCGACCTCGAGGGACGTATCCTCGACTTCGAACGTAACTGGTGGCGCTTTGCGGGGGCGAAAGAGAGCGCAATCAAGGAGCTCTTCGACCTCAGCGCACCTCGCTACTACCAACTTCTCAACGACCTCATCGATCGCGATGATGCACTTGAGGCTTCACCCATGTTGGTTAAGCGCCTACGCCGCCTCCGTGAGGCTCGTATGCAGGCTCGTTCAGCCCGCTAAATTCTCGTTTTGCGCCAACCTTCCGCGCTTAAAACTCTCGTTTTGCGCCATTCCTCCGCGCTTAAAACTCTCGTTTTGCGCCATTCCTCCGCGCTTAAAACTCTCGTTTTGCGCTTGGGAATAAGCCCCCTTAGGCTTGGCGTTAGCACTCACAGGCCGAGAGTGATAACCATCGGCCATAACCAAAGTCGTAATAAGAGGAGTAATTAGATGGCAAAGCAGATCGCCTTTAATGAAGAAGCCCGCCGCGGATTAGAGCGCGGAATGAATGTACTTGCTGATGCAGTCAAGGTAACCCTTGGACCTCGCGGACGTAACGTCGTCCTCGAGAAGAAGTGGGGCGCACCAACCATCACAAACGATGGCGTATCAATCGCTAAGGAGATCGAACTCGATGATCCTTGGGAGAAGATCGGTGCAGAGCTCGTTAAGGAAGTTGCTAAGAAGACAGATGATGTCGCAGGCGACGGAACAACGACAGCAACAGTTTTGGCTCAGGCGCTCGTCCGCGAAGGTCTTCGCAACGTAGCAGCTGGCTCAAATCCAATGGCACTTAAGCGCGGTATCGAGAAGGCAGTTGCAGCAATCGTTGAAGAGCTCCTCTCAATGGCGAAGTCAGTGGATTCAAAGGAGCAGATCGCAGCAACAGCATCAATCTCTGCAGCTGATTCGACAATCGGCGAGATGATCGCTGAAGCGATGGATAAGGTCGGTAAGGAAGGCGTTATCACTGTCGAAGATTCAAATACTTTTGGACTCGAACTCGAGCTCACTGAAGGTATGCGCTTTGATAAGGGCTACCTTTCACCATACTTCGTAACAGATACAGATCGC
Source organism: Candidatus Nanopelagicaceae bacterium (assembly GCA_965267985.1). Lineage (GTDB taxonomy): Bacteria > Actinomycetota > Actinomycetes > Nanopelagicales > Nanopelagicaceae > Planktophila. Next base: position 118,816 of record OZ254152.1, read on the forward strand.
ATGGAGACAGTTCTCGAAGATGCTTATATCTTGATCGTTAACAGCAAGATCTCTTCAATCAAGGATCTTGTTCCATTGCTCGAGAAGGTAATGCAATCAGGTAAGCCACTTGCAATCATCGCTGAAGATGTTGAGGGTGAAGCGCTTGCAACTCTCGTTGTTAACAAGATCAAGGGGACATTCCGTTCTGCAGCAGTTAAGGCTCCAGGCTTTGGTGATCGTCGCAAGGCGATGCTTCAGGACATTGCAATCCTTACAGGTGCAACAGTTATCTCTGAAGAAGTTGGTCTCAAGCTAGAGACTGCTGGCCTTGAACTTCTCGGTCGTGCTCGCAAGGTTGTTATCTCTAAGGAAGAGACAACAATCGTTGAAGGTGCAGGAGATGCAGAGCAGATTAAGGGTCGCGTCAATCAGATTCGTAGCGAGATTGCTAATACTGATTCAGATTACGATCGCGAAAAGGCTCAAGAGCGCCTTGCAAAGCTTGCTGGTGGAGTTGCTGTTATCAAGGCAGGAGCTGCAACAGAAGTTGAACTCAAGGAGCGCAAGCACCGCATCGAAGATGCAGTTCGCAATGCAAAGGCTGCAGTCGAAGAAGGAATCGTCGCCGGTGGTGGCGTAGCACTTCTTCAGGCAGCAACAGCAGCATTTAAGAAGTTGAAGCTCGAGGGCGAAGAGGCTGTCGGTGCTCGCATCGTTGAAGTTTCAATCGAAGCACCTCTCAAGCAGATCGCAATCAATGCAGGACTCGAAGGTGGAGTAGTTGTTGAGAAGGTTCGTAACCTCGAAGCAGGTTTCGGTCTCAATGCAGCATCTGGAGAATATGTAGACATGATCAAGGCTGGCATCATCGATCCAGCTAAGGTGACACGTTCTGCACTTCAGAATGCAGCATCTATTGCAGCTCTCTTCATTACAACAGAGGCAGTCATTACAGATAAGCCAGAGCCAAAGGGTGCAATGACACCTTCAGCTGCTGGTGGAGATATGGATTTCTAAAGATTTAATCTCCAATAAGCGTATGAAGGGGTCGCCGATTAGTATCGGTGGCCCCTTCTGCTTTACCCTTAGAACATGAAGACCTTCGATGCACAATCAATCGCACGTGATGCAGCTCTTGCTGAGGCAGAGTTCGCGACACAGGTTGGTGACTTTATCTCTGTCGAATATGACGACGATAATCGCATCGCTACATATCTCTTCAACGCAGAAATCTCTGGTTACAAGGGATGGCGTTGGGGAATCACAATTGCAAAGGTTGATGAAGAATCAACTCCAACAATTTGTGATGTTGTAGTTCTTCCAGGTCCTGATTCACTTCTTGCGCCAGATCACGTTCCTTATCGCGATCGCATCGTTCCTGAAGACATCACACCAGGTGTGATTGTTCCAAGCCTTCTCGATGACACTCGCCTTGTTCCTGGTGCATCTGCACTGCCACAAGATGAAGATCTCGATGCAACTCAAGTTTTCGATCTCGGTTTAATGCGTCCACGCGTACTTTCAATCGAAGGTCGCGATCAAGCTTCAAAGCGTTGGTATGCATCAGATCGTGGTCCATCATCACCTTTGGCAGAACAAGCACCTAAACCTTGTAATTCATGTGGCTTCTTCGTGCCGCTAGCGGGATCACTTCGCTCATCATTTGGCGTATGCGCCAATGCAATTGCGCCTGATGACGCTCGCGTGGTCTCCGTTGACCACGGATGCGGCGCGCATAGCGAAGCCACTTTAGGTTAAACTAGCCACCTGCCCGCACCCCTGCGGCTACACGAGTACCGAAACACATTAAGGAGTAATCACTATGCCTACAGGTCGCGTGAAATGGTTCTCCCTCGAAAAGGGTTTTGGCTTCATCGCATCAGATGAGGGAGAAGATGTTTACTTGGCAGCAACAGCGCTTCCTGCTGGCGTTCCATCAGTAAAGCCAGGAACAAAGCTTGAGTTCTCTGTAATCGATTCACGTAAGGGACCACAAGCGATGTCAGTGCATATCGTTGATGCACCTGTATCTCTCGCTGAGAATTCACGAGTCAATAACGATGATCTCGCCGCAATGATTGAAGACACAATCAAGATTCTCGACAAGGTAGGCAATGGTCTTCGCCATGGTCGTCACCCATCGGGAACAGAGGCAGAGCGTCTCGGTCGTGTTCTCCGCGGTATCGCTTCACAACTCGAAGCTTAAACCAAGCCTATTAAATTTGGCTCTTACGATTACGTCGTACTGAGTATCTGATTCCGGTTACTCCCAATGCTGCACCGACGACGCATGTCCAAATAATCTTTGCATCTGAACCTGCAGCGAGTGCAATCACACCTGCAACTATCCAGCAGATAGTTCCGATTGAGACTAGAGTTACAACAGAATTAATTGTTGATTTCTCAGATGATGTCATGGAAGAAGAGTAATGCGTAGAACGGTTAATGCGGAAGGAAACTGGCGTTCATTTCGCCACCGTAATTTCCGCATCCTCTTTCCCGCTAATGCTCTCTCCAATATCGGAACGTGGGCTCAACGTGTTGCGCAAGATTGGTTAGTCCTTGAGCTCACCAATAACAATGGTGGAGCCCTCGGCCTTGTGACTGCTGTGCAATTTGCACCAGTACTTCTCTTTAGCCTCCACGGTGGCGCACTTGCCGATCGCGTTAATAAGCGAAAACTGTTGATCTGGACAAATATCGTTGCAGCACTTGCTTGTTACGGAATCGGTATTCTCGTCATGGTTCATAAAATTGAACTCTGGCATGTATTCGTAGGTGCTGCGGTACTTGGAATCTCATCAGCGATTGATGCGCCAATTCGCCAGGCATTTACATCGGAAATAGTCGGGCACTCAGACGTTGCCAACGCGGTGAGTCTTAATTCAGCTAATTTCAATGCTGGTCGACTCGTGGGACCTGCCCTATCAGGCCTCTTAATCGCTCGTTTCAGCACTGGTCCATCTTTTATTATCAATGCGACCACATACCTCTTTGTGATTGCAGCGCTCTTTGCCATGCGCGAGAAAGACTTCTTTATCCATAAGAAGGAAGAGACACTCGGAACGGTGCGCGAAGGAATTCGCTATGCAATGGCTCGCCCAGATCTCTACGTTGTGATGCTGCTCGTCTTCTTTGCTGCAACCTTTGGTCTTAATTTTCAAATCTTTAATGCGCTGATGGCAACGAAAGAATTTGGTAAAGGCCCTGCCTCATACGGACTTCTCGGCACTTACATTGCAATCGGCTCTTTAACCGGCGCTCTCTTAAGTGCACGACTCGAGCGATTTAGAACTACGCGATTTATTATCAAGCTCGGCATCGTCTTTTCGATTGCCGTCTTAATTCTCTCAGTTGCTCCTACCTACTTCTGGTATTCGCTCTGGCTTCCATTCTGTGGAATCACCGCGTTAACGATGTTGATCTCTGCAAACTCTTACGTCCAGACCAAATCGGATCCAGCTGTGCGTGGTCGTGTGATGGGTATCTACCTGCTGATCTTCCTAGGCGGAACACCATTTGGTTCATTGCTGATTGGCTATCTCACAGAGACAATCGGGGTTCGTGAAACCGTAGCTTTCTGTGGTGGTGTCTCACTTCTAGCAGCGCTCGTAATCTGGGCACTTTTTAATAAGAAGGTTGAAACTCCTTCAGACTTACGTGTATCGCAAGTACTAAATTAGATCTCGAATTTGTCGAGCTCTTCCTGGGGGATATGAGCAGGAACGAATCTCACAATAAGGGATGCAATAAGGATCATTACCGGCACCATTAAGTATGCACGTGAGATTCCGTAGTTATCACCGAGGACTCCTAGCAAGAATGGTGCACCTGCAATAGCAAGACCTGCAGCAAGTGATGAGCGACCAATCGCAAGCTCTGGCCGGCCATCGCTGTGGTTGATAAGGCGCAGCGAAGTCAGCGCAAATTGCATAGAAATACCGAGACCGCTGACGAGGAGCATTAACAAACTAATCGTTAATTGATGCGAGAACCAGAGTCCAAAGAATCCAATTGCCTGCACACCGAGAACGATTTGAAGCTGGGTATCTGCCGCGAAGTGATGCATTAAACGTCCACCGAAGAAGCGACCAATTGCCATGCCAACACCGAGGGCAATGATGGCAATCGTAGAAATTGCAGCTGTTGCCGCTGTGCGATTACGTACGAGATCTGCCGCCCAGAAAGCAGTTGCAAACTCTGTTCCGATAGTTGCGACAAAGCCTGTCCATGTAATCCAGAAGGCGAGGGAAAGCTTTCCGCCCTGTGGACCTTCGGATGAAGGTGTGTGGGCCTCATCAGTGCGCTCACGTCGGAAGAAGTAGAGATAGAGAGCCAAAGGAAGGATGAGAACCAAACCCATTCGCCAATAATCCGGCGCAGTCTGTGCAATTGTTCCGATCGTTGTTGTTCCAACAACATAACCAGCAGATGAGACTCCATTTGCTTGACCGACTGCGATGGGGGCTAACTTTCCATAGTGTCCATTAAGAGAGACAACGAAAGAGTTGATAACTGTTGAACACCCGAAGCTTGCAACGAATGCAGCTGCGATTGTTAATTGAATTGGCTGCACGAATGCAAGTGCCAATAAACCGAAAGAGAAGATTATTAACCCGATCCAACCAGTCTCTGCGCGTCCAAATCGGTGGGTTAAGCGTGGGATAGAGAGCCCTGCAAAGATTGATGCGATACCCATCGCTGTTCCATGAAGTCCGGCTACTGCAAGAGAAGTGCCTTGATCTGCACGTAACAATGGCTGGGCAGGGCCAAAACCACCAAGGAAGAAGTTCACGACAAAGGTCTGTAGTGCGACCGTCCAGAAGAAGCGATCGCGTTTAATTGTTACAGGCATTATGAAAGCTGTGAGACGACGTAATCGATAGATGCTGTGAGCGCATCGATATCAGATGGATCAATCGCTGGGAACATCGCGATACGAAGCTGGTTCTTACCAAGCTTGCGATAAGGCTCTGTATCAACGATGCCATTTGCACGAAGAGCTGCAGCAACCTTTGTTGCATCGATTGCATCATCAAAGTTAATTGTTCCAATGACATTTGAACGCTGTGCAGGGTCTACAACAAATGGAGTTGTGTAGCTGGTCTTCTCAGCCCATCCGTAGAGGCGTGAAGCAGAATCTGCTGTGCGCTCTGTTGTGAACTTCAATCCACCGTTCTCGTTCATCCACTTGATCTGATCTGCAAGAAGCATCAAGGTAATAAGCGCTGGAGTGTTGTAAGTCTGATCGAGGCGTGAATTTTCAATCGCTGTTCCGAGATCGAAGAATGCTGGGATCCAACGACCCGATGCCTTGATCTTTTCTGCGCGCTCAATAGCTGCAGGGCTCATCAGTGAGAGCCAAAGACCACCATCTGATGCAAATGATTTCTGTGGTGCAAAGTAATAAGCGTCGAACTCTGAGGCTTCAACGTAGAGTCCACCTGCTGCAGATGTTGCATCAACGAGAACAAGTGCACCATCTGTTCCTGCAGGGCGCTTGATTGGCATTGCAACACCAGTAGAAGTCTCATTGTGAGTAAGTGCGTAAACATCGATTCCATCTTCTGTTACAGAACGTGGATGTGTGCCTGGCTCTGACTTTATGACAGAAGGCTCACCAAGGAAGGGCGCCTCCTTAGATGCAGCTGCAAACTTTGATGAGAACTCTCCGAAAACCAAGTGCTGTGAACGGTTTTCAATAAGTCCAAATGTTGCAATATCCCAGAATGCAGTGGATCCACCGTTACCAAGAACGACTTCATAACCTTCTGGAAGGTTAAAGAGTGATGCAAGCCCTTCGCGAACGTTCTTCACTACATTCTTCACTGGCTTCTGACGGTGTGATGTTCCGATAACAGAGTTGCCCGATGCGATTAGTGCTTGAAGTGATTCAGGGCGAACCTTTGAAGGTCCTGCACCAAAACGTCCATCACGTGGCTTGATATCTGCTGGAATTACAATCTCTGCGCTCATGTGAGGAATTCTAAGGGTAGTACCTTGCGACAGCCCAATCGGAGTCAGTGTCAGGTCGCTCATAGCGAAGTCGGTCATGCAAGCGTGAGTAACGCCCCTGCCAGAACTCGATACTTATCGGTAGAACGCGGAAGCCACCCCAATGTGGTGGGCATGGCACCTCACTTCCTTCAGGCCACTTACTCGCTGCGCCTTCATACCGTTGTTCTAACTCTTCTCGTGATGCAAGTGGTGAAGATTGCGCAGATGCCCATGCACCTATCTGTGAAGACCAAGGTCTTGATGCAAAGTATTTCTCAGACTCGGTGCGATCGATCTTTGAGGCATAACCACTAATACAGACTTGGCGTTCCATTGGATACCAAGGGAAGAGGAGAGTCACTTGAGAAAATAGCTCAATCGATTGCGCTTTACGAGAGTTGTAATTTGTAAAGAATGTAAATCCGCCTTCAGAGATATCCTTTAATAAAACTGTACGAGTTGAGATCGCATCTGAACCATCTGCATCGCTTCCTAAAGTTGAGAGCACCATTGCATTCGCTTCGATGATGAATGGATTTGCCGCAGCCTCATGAAGCCAGGTTGTAAAAGGGATGAAGGGATCGGGGCCGAGGTCGGTGATGCCTTCAACCCCATAAGAACGGCGCATCGCTGCCACATCTTTTCTGATGGCTAGCGCCTTGCGGGTGGTCTCTTCTGGGGTATCTGCGCTCATAGGTGTATCGAACCTCACTTTCGCTATGAGTGCATCTCCCAGCTCTTTGGTCGACGGCACCCCCGCGGCAGGTGCAGAATTACCCCAGGTTTACTCACTAGAGGAGCACTTACGTGTCAGATGATTTCAAGCCAGGTCTAGAAGGCGTTATTGCATTCGAATCAGAGATCGCAGAGCCAGATAAAGAAGGTAGCGCGCTTCGTTACCGTGGCGTTGATATTGAAGACCTCGTAGGTCGCGTCTCATTTGGAAATGTATGGGGACTTTTGGTTGATGATGAGTTCAACCCAGGTCTTCCTAACGCTGAGCCATTCCCACTTCCTGTTCACTCAGGCGATGTTCGCGTAGATGTGCAGTCAGCGATTGCAATGCTCGCACCAGCGTGGGGCTTTAAGCCACTTCTCGACATTGAAGATTCAGAGGCGCGCAGCAACCTTGCACGCGCATCAGTCATGGTTCTCTCTTACCTTGCACAGGCAGCTCGCGGAATCGTTGCAACTCCAGTTCCAGAGTCAGAGATTGATAAGGCACATACAGTTGTTGAGCGCATGATGATTCGTTGGCGCGGAGAGCCTGATCCACTACACGTTCGCGCTATCGATGCTTATTTCGTATCAGCTGCAGAGCACGGAATGAATGCATCAACATTTACATCACGCGTTATCGCATCAACCGGTGCAGATGTTGCAGCGGCACTTTCAGGTGCAATCGGTGCAATGTCGGGCCCACTTCATGGTGGAGCTCCATCACGCGTTCTTCACATGATTGAAGAAGTTGAGAAGACAGGTAATGCAGAGGCTTATGTAAAGGGACTCCTTGATCGCAAGGAGCGTTTGATGGGATTCGGTCACCGCGTATATCGCGCAGAAGATCCACGCGCTCGCACACTTCGTCGCACAGCTAAAGAACTTAACGCTCCACGCTACGCAGTTGCAGAGGCTCTCGAGCAAGCAGCACTTAAGGAACTTCGTGAGCGTCAACCAGATCGCGTACTAGAGACAAACGTTGAGTTCTGGGCTGCAATCATCTTGGACTTCGCAGAAGTTCCAGCACCACTCTTCACATCAATGTTTACAGCAGCACGTACTGCAGGTTGGTCTGCACACATTCTCGAGCAGAAGCGCACAGGTCGTTTGATCCGTCCATCTGCTCGCTATGTTGGCAAGGGCCCACGTAAGCCTGAAGATGTAGCTGGCTGGGATGCAACCGTCGAGCAGCTTCACAAGTAATTGAAGCGTTCAATACTCTGGTTTCGCCGAGACTTACGAATCGGTGATCATCCAGCGTTGAACGAAGCGTTGAAGAATAGTGATGAGATAGTCCCTGTCTTCATTCTCGATCCTTCACTCATTAACACAGCAGGATCAAAGCGCCTTGCCTATCTTGGTCAATCGTTGCGCGCACTTGATGCATCTCTTAATGGCGGGCTACATGTAATGGTGGGCGATGTTGTTGATGTGTTGAAAGAGCTACAAAAGCGTTATGGGGCCGATGAAGTTCATATCTCTCACGAGATGGAGCCTTATGGTGCTGCGCGCGACGCCCGTGTAATAGCTGCAGGAATCAATCTCATTGCAACAGGTAGCCCATATGCAGTGGCACCTGGACGTGTCGTAAAGCCAACAGATGGAACCCCTTACAAGGTCTACACACCGTTCTATAAGAACTGGTGTATTCATGGTTGGCGCGCACCCGCACCAACTCCTCAAGAGATTCCGGTTGCGATGCCGACAGAGAAAGATCGCAACTTTCCTGATTGGTCGCTTCCTGAAGGTGCACTTATTACGCCTGCTGGTGAAGCTGCAGCGCTCGAACGCTTTGCATTCTTTAAGAAGACCGCTCTTGATCAATACGATGAGAATCGCAATGTTCCAGGAGTTGATGGAACTTCAAAGATGTCGGCCCACCTCAAATTCGGAGAGATTCACCCCCGCACACTTCTTGCAGGGCTAGGCGATTCAAAGGCACATGACACATTCCGTAAAGAGATTGCTTGGCGTGAGTTCTATGCAGATGTCCTCTTTCACAATCCTCATACAGAGAACGATTACTACTCAGATAAGTTCAAGGCGATGCGCTATGACGAGCCAGGTGCGCAGCTCAAAGCGTGGCAAGAAGGTAAGACAGGGTTTCCATTTGTTGATGCTGCAATGCGACAGTTACTTCTTGAAGGTTGGATGCACAACCGCACACGTATGGTTGTTGCCTCATTTCTTGTTAAGGATCTCCACCTCGAGTGGCAACATGGCGCTGATTTCTTTAAAGAACATCTCGTAGATTTCGATGTTGCATCAAATGCTCATGGATGGCAGTGGACAGCTGGTACCGGTACAGATGCATCACCGTATTACCGAGTCTTTAATCCCATCGAGCAGGGAAGAAAGTTTGATCCCGATGGAACATATATTCGTAAATATGTTCCAGAGTTAGCTCATTTAAGCGGAAGTGATATCCATGAACCGTGGCTCTATCTCGATGGCTATAGCCATGGATATCCAGAACGCATCGTCGATCATGCAGTAGAACGAGTGGAATCCCTTGAACGACTCAAAGAGATCAAGGTTGAGCTACCCCCACATCCAACTGCTTAGCTCGATACATCGCGCTATCTGCTCGTCGCATTAAATCTCCAGCGCCATCGTTATGGGCAATTCCCACGCTGACCCCCACTGAAATCTTCTCGCCTTGCACCGCAAATGGATAACTGAGTGATGCTCGTAAAGCATGCGCGATTTCAATCGTCTCTTCATAAGAGCCACGTAACAATATTCCAAACTCATCGCCACCAAGTCGTGCAAGGACAGATCCCGCAGGAACGGTGCGGGTAAATCTCTGAGCAACCTGTCGCAGAATCAGATCGCCGACTTCATGGCCATATTGATCATTGACCGGTTTGAATCCATCGAGATCAAGGAGAAGGAGCGCGCCCTCTACGTGAGAGAAATTATCGAGCTCTGCAAGAAGTTTCCTACGATTAGCTAGTCCTGTTAATTCATCAGTGCGCGCAAGGGTGCGCTCATCGCTCAGAGCACGCGCCTCTCGCAAGGTGGTGCTCATTCTTATGAAGGCGAGAAGTAGGTTGGCTATTGATGGAATGAGTATGTAGATCGGGAAGATATGCGGTCGCAGCGCGCTAATTGCTAAGAGAATTGGACTAATAAAGATTGAGACGGCGACTAGCGCCGGATGTATAGGTGTGAGACTTCCACCGTCTAGCGCCTTTAAGGTCATGGCGATTGCAATGAATGAGAGAGCAACAAGCCAGCCAGTATCTGCAAGCGCACCAAAAGAGTATTGATGGTTCATATCGAGCCAGAGGTAATAGATATCGGTGAGAGCAAATAGAAATACGCCAATGGTGAAGAGAAGCAATTGCCGATGAATGCCTTTTGTGATCAAGGTGATGAGCGAAATCAGCAGTAGAGCCAAGTCTCCGACTGGATAGAAGATGGAGAAGAAATCTTCGGATGCAAAAAGCGTTCCAGAGGGAAATATTGCAACGAGGAGAAAGGTGGCAATGATCGAGGTAAAGCCAAGTCCGAATATCAATGAATCTAAGAGCTCGATAGGTCTGAGTTTTGATTGCGTCGCAGAGAGCCTCGGAATTGCAATCATCAGCAGGGGATAGAAGAGCGTATATAAAACTTGCGTGGCAAGAGTAAATCGGTGAGAGCCAACGCTAAATTCATCGATGCTTGCAGCAAGTGAACCAATACCCCAACACGCTATCGCGAGAGCAACAGCAGCAAGTGCAACTCGATCGAGATTAAGTGGTGCATATATAACCGTGATGAGTGCAACGACCCAAATTGAGTTATAGAGAAGGAGGTCACGGACAGCGGACTCGATGGGGAGGAGTGTCCGCCACGCGATATCGATGGTCACCAATCCCGGAATTAGATAGCGAGCTGTCCATGACACCGGTTGATTCAATAGAAAAGGCCCCCACCTATCAATAGGGGGAGCCTTATCTATTGAAAATAGTTACAGAATTAGAAGCCCTTTGCACAGAGGAGGCTTGCTGATGCCTTTGAATCAGTCACATTTGCTGCGAGCTGATCCGGTGCACTTGCAAGTAACGCCTTCTTTGACATGAGGTCCTTTACCTGTGAATCAAGCTTCGAACGACTTGTTGTGAGGATAAGGATTGCATTGGCAAGCTTTGAGATTGCATTAGAGAGTGCAAGCTTCTCATTGGCATTTGTTGTGGTTGCTAACGTCGCCCGCGACTTGATGATTTGAGCCTTAGCCGCATCAAGAGCTGTTGAAGTTTTAGTCAGCGCCGCTGTCGCAGTTGCGAGCTCTGTATCAAGAGTTGCAGTCTGATCAGCAACGTTGGCAAGATCGGTCTTTGCCTTAATCGCAGCATCGTATGACTTGATTGCTGCAAGACACTCGACTGAGAGCCACGTGAGCTTTGAATTCTTAACCATTGTGTTCTTGGCACATCGGTATGAGTAGCCAGATACCTTTGTAGTTGCGTTCACCTTAGAGCAAGCAACACCATTGCTGATCTTTGTCGCTGCACTTGCAGGAACTGCAGTCACTGTTCCAGCTACAAGTACTGCAGCGAGAAGTGAGAGAGTGACTTTACGAAACATGGGAAAACCTCCGTTGATATGCGCACTATGGTACTAAGCAGAGCCCCTGAATACGCCCAGCCAAGCGGTGAAAAGTATGTGAATTACCTCTGCTTGGTGCGAAGGGACATCCCCATCTTTCGAACATAAGGCCGTGGTGCGATGGCGATGATCAAACGCAAGAGCTTGTATTGCCACCCAGGAATACTAATTGCCTTACCTTTGAGAGCATCCGACCACGCCTTCTTTACAAGGAAATCTCCATCGAGCCACATAAAGTCAGGAATCGCACCCATCTTCATGCCAGCGCGTTGATGAAATTCTGTGCGCACGAAGCCTGGATTGAGCGAGGTGACCTTTACATTTGTCGGAAGCATTTGAGTGTGGAGTGACTCTGACATCACTGTTACATAGGCTTTTGCAGCGCTGTAGTGGCCGCCTGCGATGAATGCGGCAGTTGATGAGACGTTGAGAACGATTCCAGAGTCACGCTTGCTCATCTGTGGCAAGACAGCGTGCATCAAGCGCATAGGAGCGCGCACCAAGACATCGAGCACGCGCTCTTCATCTTCGATTGAGCTCGATAAAAATGACTGGTTAAGACCAAATCCTGCGTTATTAATGAGCACTTCAATTTCATTGGATTGAAGATACTTCTCAACTATTTCGCAATCGGTTGCAAGATCGGCAGCAAGGACTATGACTTCGACGTTATAGCTCTTACGTAGGAAATCTGCCCGTTCTTCTAACTTATCTTTGCTCCGAGCATTGATAACGAGGTTGTATCCCTGACTAGCAAGATGACGAGCAAAACAATCACCGATGCCAACCGTTGCTCCTGTGATTAACGCCCATTGCTTTGCCATTTATGCTCCTAACCCTGCAGGATCTTCATCGCGAATATGCCAGCTACTTCCGTAAGCTTCAATAAGGTCGAGGAATGGCTTTGGCTCTAACCACTCGGGGCCAACAACGCCCTCTGGTTTCCAGGTGCCATTGGCAATCAACTCCATTGCAATGACTGGGTTAATCGCTGTCTGCCAGACAACCGCCTGATCGCCGTAGTTCTTCATCGACCATTCATTATCTACAACGTTATAGATATAGCAGGCGTAAGGCGCACCTTCTTTATTCTTACCTGCAATATGCGCACCCGCACATGTCTTTCCATGCATCATCGGACCAATCTTTGCAGGATCTGGCAAGAGTGATGCAAGGAAGTCGCGTGGAGCAATCTCCATTCCGCGGTAATTAACCTTCTCCTTCTTAGAAAGTCCAAGAGCATGAATAGTCTTGAGCTTTTCGATGAAGTCATTACCTAATCCGTATTTGAAAGTCACCTTCTTAGCGTTGACCTTTTTGGGGATGAGAACAACTTCTTCATGCTCAACATCTACGCATTCAACTGGGCCGATTCCATCAGGGAAATCAAACGTGACTCCACCAGTAAATGGTTGAGAGGTGTGGAATCCGCCGTTCTCCCAAATTAATGGAGGATTGAGACATTCTTCAATCGTTGTCCAGATTGAAAATGATGGAGCGAATTCATATCCATCAACGGTGAGATTAGATCCATCAAGAATAGTTACTGCATCAATCTCACTGAAGAGATAATCCTGCGCGTAGCGAGCAAAGACATCGCTCATTCCTGGCTCAATGCCCATTCCAACAAGTGCGTAATTTCCTTGCTTGATCCATTCAGCCTGTTGAGCAAATTGATCATCACCGAGCATTACGCCGACTTTATTAAATGGATCTGTTGGATGAGCAATAGATAGTGACATCGCCATATCGATGTAGTTAACGCCGGCGTTCTTTGCAGCGTTGAAGATATTCATGACAAAGCGAGGATCTACTGCGTTGACGACTACATCTGGAGCAATTTTGCGAATAAGACCTTCCAGTGCGACCAGATCGCTGGCATCCACCTCCACTGCAGAAAATCGTGGGTCTTGGATCTTAGAAGTGACAGCAGTTGCACGTGCAATGTCGTAATCCGCAATCACTAATTCAGTGATAAATGGCTTACGAGAAGCGATATTTGCGATTGCGCTGCCAACTCCGCCTGCGCCGATAACGAGCGCTCTCATGGGAATGGCCTTTCGTACGTTGAAGAGCCCCCTGTGGACTCTGAGAATCTAGCGATTCATGGGAAGGCTACCTATACCGATAACCTTTGCCAAGCACATCAGACGTTATCGATGACTTAAGTCCTAGTAGCTCAGTGGATAGAGCAACCGCCTCCTAAGCGGTAGGTCGCAGGTTCAACTCCCGCCTAGGACACTTACTTTCGCTTAATTCTGCGGATTTCACGGCGCATTGCACGAATTTCAGCGCGTTCAGCTTTGATTTTCTTATTTGTTGGAAATGCCCACTTAAGAATCGGAATCAAAATCAGTGCAATTACCGCGTAGCCAGCTAACCCTTGAAAGAAGAGTGCGTTATTGATTCCACCGAGCATTATCAGGATTTAATCACGAGAAAACGACGGTTCGATGACCGACGATAAAAATGCGATCTTCTGCAAAGAGTTGAACTGCGCGCGATAGAACTCGACGTTCGATATCGCGGCCTAATGAGATGAGCTGCTCAGGTGTAGCTGTGTGGTTTACATGTGCAACATCTTGTTCGATGATCGGACCCTCATCGAGATCAGCGGTAACGAAGTGAGCAGTTGCTCCAATGATCTTTACGCCTCGATCGTGTGCCTGGTGGTAGGGCTTAGCGCCTTTAAAACCTGGCAAGAATGAATGGTGGATATTAATAATTTTACCAGGAAGTGCTGCACAAAATTCTGATGAAAGTATCTGCATGTAACGAGCGAGCACAACAAAATCAATTTTGAGCTCTGCAATCTTTGCCAGCATTACTGCCTCTTGTTCTGCCTTATTAGTTGCATCGATTGGAAGATAGAGGAATGGAATTCCATGTGATTCAACGAGGTGCTTCAGTTCTTCGCGGTTAGAGATAACGAGAGGAATCTCAACTGGCATCTCATTGAGTTCAAGTAAGTAGAGCAGATCGCGAAGGCAGTGGCTCTCTTTTGTAACGAGCACAAGGGCGCGAGGCTTTTCTTGAGTTGGGCGGACATGGAGAGATGGGTTGAATTGAGCTAGCCCTGAATGCAGAGTTGCCGAAGCCTTCTCAAGGCCTTGTAGTGATTCAAAACGAGTACGCATTACAAAGGTATTTGTTGTGTGATCTGTAAATTGCTGGTTCTCGATGATATTTCCTTCAGCGGCCAATACGGCGCTGGTCATCGCATGGACAATGCCAGGTTGATCTGCACATTGCAGAGAAGCGATGAGATCCATGCGTTAAGGGTAAAGGAAACTAGTGAGTAATAGTGAATCGCTGGATTGCCTTAGGTGCCCACCAGTTACGTTCTCCGAAGAGACGCATCAGCGCAGGGACAAGGAGACCACGAACAATCGTCGCATCGAGAATCACTGCAAGGGCTACGCCGAAGCCCATCGATTTAATAGATGTGACTCCACTTGTGATGAATGCCGCGAAGACAACGGCAAGCAACAGAGCAGCAGCTGTGATGATTCGCGCAGAGCGCTGGAGGCCAACTGCAACTGCCTCAACATTATCTTTGCCAGCTAAATGCTCTTCGCGGATACGAGAGAGCAAGAAGAGCTCGTAATCCATAGAGAGGCCGAAGACGACAACTGAAATCAAGATAACGATTGAAGTGTCGAGAGTTCCAGTGAGCGTGAAGGAACCCACGAGCCATTGCAGGTGACCATCAATAAAGACCCATGTCAACGCTCCCATTGTGGCTCCTAGGGAGAGAACATTGAGAAGTACTGCCTTGATAGGCAAGATGATTGAACCGGTAAAGATAAAGATCAAAATCAGAACGCTGATTGCAATCCAACCAAGTGCCCACGGAAGTGTTTGCGCAATTCCATCTTGTGAATCTGTGTAATCTGCTGCGACTCCACCAACTAATGTATTTGCTGGGGATTTGATATCACGAATGTCATGAATCATCTTCTGTGCTTCAGGCGTGCGCGGCAGCATAGATTCATAGGCGACGATGCGAATATCTTTTCCTTGCGCTTGTGGAGGATTAACTGCCATCACGCCAGAAACCTTTGCAACTTCTGCGGCATATGCAGCAATCTCTGTCTCACGTCCTGCGCCATTGAGAATAAGAATTTCTACGGGATTACCTGTTTGACCTGGAAAGCGCTCTGCTTGAAGTGCTGTCGCAACTGCCGCAGGATTAGATTCAGGCAACATCCGTGAATCGCCTTGTGAGAAAGCAATATTCTTTAAAGGAGCTGCAAGAACTCCAAGAATGATCATCGCAAGAAGAACTACGGCCACAGGGCGCTTCATTACATAGCGAGCTGTATGCGCCCATCGCCCATCTTCCTTTGGAGTGATTGCAGATTTACGAATAACGCCCTTATCAACTTTATGACCTACCAATGCAAGGATTGGCGGCAGACCAAAGAGTGCGCCAAATACTGCAAGTGCAACGACGGAAACTCCTGCATAGCCAAATGACTTAAGGAATCCAAGTGGGAAGAATGTCAGTGAGAGAAGCGTGACAAAGACTGTAAGGCCTGAGTAGAAGACTGTCTTTCCTGCAGTCTTCAAAGTCGTAATAATGGCATTTTCAATATCTTTTCCGTGGTGCAGCTCTTCACGGAAACGATTGACCATCAGAAGTGCGTAATCGATTCCGAGACCAAGGCCCATACCTGTTGTGAGATTGAGTGCATAGATACTGACATCGGTGAAGAGCGAGAAGAGGTAGAGAATAAAGAATGCGCCAAGAATCGCAGATACACCTACGATGAGCGGCATCGCTGAAGCCACCATTGCACCGAAGACAAATGCAAGCAGAATAAATGTGAGCGGAATCGAGATTGCCTCAGAGATGCTCAAGTCTTTTGAAATCTTTTCAGTGATTGCATTTCCAACGACGCCAACACCGCCGGCATAAAGACGCAATCCATCGACTGTGCCGTCATAATTCTTTTGGAAGTATGCGCCCATCTCCTGGCTTTCAGGAGTGAATGCCTCACCTTTTCCATAAATCAATATGTATGCAGCTTTGCCATCTGAAGATCTAAAGGCTGGCGTATTTCCTGCGCTCCAGTATGAGACGGTTCGCGTAACCGATGGTTCTTTTGCAATGCGCGCTTCAAGTGCAAGAGCTTTCTGGGTGACGACAGGATCAGATACATCTATTCCTGCATCGACAACTAAAACGATATTTGGATCAGACTCCTTGAGGGTGTCATGAAGATAGTTGTAGACCTTGTATGAGTCACTCTTGGGATTTGAATACCCTCCTGCATCGAGGCGATTGAAGACCATTGAGCCAACTCCGCCTGCTGCAAGAATTCCAATGACGAAGAGGGAAACGGCGGCCTTACGGCGGCGATACATAAGGTGACCAAGTTTTTCAAACATGGGTCAATTATGCAGGAGTACACTTATTACTTCTCAGGGTGAGAACATCTGTACCAGCGTTGAAGGGATAAATGTGAGCAATATCTTTCCCGTCACAACTGATGATGAGCGTGATCCTCGTGAAGACCAGAACGCCGATGCTGCGCGAGAGGCCGAGATAAAAGGCGATCGCCCTCCGCATCACGAAGAGTAGAGGGGCTACTCCTTAGAAGCAGCTGGCTTTGGAGCCGAATCAGTCTTATAGAAACCAGAGCCTTTAAAGACGACTCCGACATTGCTATAGACCTTCTTAATCTCGCCCTTGCACTGAGGGCACTCGGTGAGGGCGTCATCGCTAAAAGATTGCACGATCTCAAAGGCATGGCCGCAGGCGCTGCATGCATATTGATATGTAGGCATCAGATGTGACCTTTCTTCTATAGCTTTGGACTAGTGCCATAGTCTAAAGAAGTGAGACGATAGGCGCGAATCAACGCAATGGAGGGCTCCATGAAGAAGGCGCTAAGCACGGCATTAATCGCAGTAGGCCTATTAATCACACCTGCAGCAAGTGCGAACACGCTCGTCTCAACTAGCCCCACTGCGGGCCAATCTCTTGAAGCGGCGCCAAGTGCTGTGACTATCAATACCGAACTTCCAATCATGGATGCAGGTAATGAAGTTGTCGTTACAGATCCATCTGGAATCCGAGTCGATGATGGAACACTTACTATTGCAGGAACCGAGGCGATCATTGGCCTCAAGAACTTTGTTCGTTCGGGAATCTACACAGTCAACTACACGCTGTTGGCCGAGAATGATGTTCCGCTCACCGGATCATTTACATTTAACTTTGCAGAGCCAACTGTTGTTGCAACAGTTGCACCAGAACCATCAAAGACAGCTGCACCATCTGGAAATAATGCTGGAACAACAATCTTTGTACTCGGGCTACTTCTTGCAGCGCTCGTAGTAACAGTGGCGCTCGCTCGATATGCTCGAAAGTTATATAGCGAGAAATGATTCTCAATCAAGGCGCGTTTTATTTACTCGCCTTTGCCAGCATCGGTGCGCTTCTTTCAGCATCGCTCTTCATTCCTAATAATGAAGGCGCCCTGACTTCATCTGGACTTGCTGTAAAGAAGAGCGCATCCCTACTCACCACACTCTGGTTCTTCACATCTTTTATTGGAGCAATCCTGAAGGTAAGCCAGATTCTCGGCGGATCAATTACAGATGCTTTAGATGCAACCACACTCACCTCTTATCTCACGCAGACTAGCTTGGGAAAGGCGATGTTCTTCCAGATCGCAGTTATTGCCATCGTTGTCAGCGCACTTCCCCTCATTAAGAGAGCACTTCCGCTAATTATTTTTACCGGCATTGCCCTCTTGGCGCTGATTGCACCAATCTTTCAAAGCCATGCAGCGGCAAATGGTTCACATGCACTTGCCGTTGGTTCACTTGTTACCCACGTCATTGCACTCACACTGTGGGTTGGTGGCCTCTTTGGAATTCTTCTCGCACCAAAAGAGTTGCGATTAAAGGCTCTCTACCGCTTCTCTTCTCTAGCGCTCTGGGCTGCAACCGCTGTTGTTCTTAGTGGAATCGCAACTGCGGCAACTCGTCTCAATGATAAGAGCGCATGGAATACCCAATACGCATACGTCGTTATTGCAAAGGTGATTCTTACCAGTGCCCTCCTGGCTATGGGGTATGCAAACCGAAAGTCACTCGCATCACGCGATGAGATGCGATTGCAGGAACTTCTCCGCCTCATTGGTGTTGAAGCGATGGTGATGGCAGCAGTTGTTCTCATGGGTGCTTGGCTCTCACAGATTCAACCACCGTTGGGCGAAACATCGAACTTAACTGCAGCAGAGATCATCGTGGGAATGAAGACGACACCACCTCCATCATTGATCAATCTTCTCAAGCTCTATAACCCAGATGCCCTGATGATTGCCCTCCTTGTTACAGCAGTTGCTCTCTATATCAAGGGCGTCTCTGTATTGAAATCTCGCGGTGATTCATGGCCAGTCGGTCGCACAATTGCATTTGCAACAGGAATCGCATTGATTGACTTTGCAACATCAGGCGGCCTTGGTGTTTATGCGCTCTTCTCTTTTGAATATCACATGATGGCTCATATGTTGCTCGGAATGATTGCCCCAATTGGGTTGGTGCTTGGCGCCCCAATCACATTGGCTCTTCGTACTCTTCCTCAGGGACGTGAAAGTTTTGAAAGAGGTATTCGTGCTTTTGCTTTGACGGCGCTTCATTCGCGTTACTCGGTAATTCTCACCAATCCAGTTACTGCACTGGCGCTCTTTGATGGCTCGCTCTTCGTTCTCTACTTTACAAATCTATTTGGTAATTTGATGGACAATCATGCCGGCCATCTCTTAATGAATATCCACTTCATCCTCGCCGGATTCTTATTCTTTAACGTCATTATTGGAATCGATCCCAATTCACGTAAGTATCCACATATCGTGCGGATCGTGATTCTCTTCGGCGCAATGAGCCTCCACGCTTTCTTCTCTATCGCGCTGATGTCTGAAACAACCCTTATTGATGGCGGATATTACGGATCACTCAAGACATCATGGCTACCAGACCTTCTTCACGATCAATCGATGGGTGGAACAATCGGTTGGTCGATGGGAGAGATTCCAATTCTTCTCGCCCTTGTTGCCACCTTTATCTTGTGGGTCCGCGATGACAAGCGAGAAACTGTTCGAATCGACCGTAATGAGGCGAGACTTGCAGCAATGGGTGAGCCTGATGAGCTTGCGCAGTACAATGCATATTTGAATACACTTCAACAGCGCGATCTCCGAAAAGGGAATCAGAGTGGGGAGAATAAATGACACTTAAAGATGTTTTCGTACTTCCACAGGAGTACAACGATCTCCGTGATTCAGTTCGTGCGCTCTCTGAGAAAGAGATTGCACCCTTTGCCCATGCTGTAGATGAAGATCATCGCTATCCCCAAGAAGCGCACGAAGCCCTAATAAAGAACGGTCTCTTTGCAGCTCACGTTCCCACCGAAAATGGCGGAGACGGCGCCGACGCTCTTGCCATGGTCATCATTATTGAAGAAGTAGCACGCGTTTGCGGATCTGCCTCTCTTATCCCTGCAGTCAATAAGCTCGGATCATTCCCATTAATTCTCGGTGGAAACTCAGAGCAGAAGAATAAGTGGCTTCCACAATTAGCTAAAGGTAAAGGTTTCTCTTACTGCCTCTCTGAATCTGAAGCGGGATCAGATGCTGCATCTCTCAAGACAAAGGCTGAACGCGTGGGAGATAACTGGGTAATTAACGGAAGTAAGAAGTGGATTTCAAATGCAGGCGTCTCTGAGTTCTACACAGTAATTGCGCAGACAGATCCATCTCTAGGTTCTAAAGGAATCACCGCATTTGTTGTTGAGAAGTCAGATCCTGGAATCTCATTCGGGGCGCCAGAGAAGAAGATGGGTTTCCGCGGATCACCGACTCGTGAGGTCTACTTCGACAATGTAACTATCGGCGATGAACGTCGCATCTCTGAGATTGGTAAGGGCTTTGCTCTTGCGATGGATACCCTCGATCACACGCGCATCACAATTGCCGCGCAAGCACTTGGCCTTGCACAAGGTGCCTTTGATGCAGCTAAGAAGTATTCACATGAACGTAAACAATTTGGAAAAGAGATCTTTGATTTCCAAGGCATCCAATTTATGTTGGCAGATATGGCGATTGCTATCGAATCTGCTCGCCAATTAACGTATGCAGCAGCTGCAAAGTCAGAGCGCAACGATGCTGATCTCAAGTTCTATTCAGCAGCGTGTAAGACACTTGCGACTGATGTTGCTATGAAGGTAACAACCGATGCTGTTCAAATTCTTGGCGGCTACGGATATGTCAGCGACTATCCAGTCGAGCGCATGATGCGTGATTCAAAGCTGACACAGATCTATGAGGGAACTAATCAGATTCAGCGCATCGTTGTTGCGCGCAATCTGCCGTAAATCACCAGCTATTTACTGGAACATCCCACGGTTCACGCGGAAGGTCATACTCCATCCGCTCATATGGATAAACAACACCATGTTTATGGGCGCGCAACAATGGAAGTGCGCGGTCGTAGAAACCACCGCCTTGGCCCAATCGATATCCCTCGGGGTCAATAGCTAGCGCTGGAACTAATACGAGATCAATCGAATCGAGCTGCGTAAATGCAGGACCAATCGGTTCGTGAAACTTCCCATTCTCAGCAAGAGTCTCTGGCGTTGCATCCCATTCCACCCATTCGATTTCATCGCCGATGATTCGTGGGAGAACAAGAGTCTTTCCTGATGCAACGATTGCGTGATTCAAGGCGATAGTGCTCGGCTCGCTTCCAAATGAATAATATGAAGCAATCACTTGCGCACCTGAAAATTCTGGAAGTTCTAAGAGATGGAGAAGATTGTGTTCTACATAACGTTCTTCACGTTGTACACGCAGGCGTCGACGAATATCTGCCTTCATATCTGCGCGACTAGTTGCCATTGAAATCCCCTAGAAATTACTTCTCAACAAGTAAGGTTACTGTCTATGTCCGATCGTGTGCGCGTTGATGAGGTCTTAACCTCACTTTTGAATCTCTGCACCCCGCTCGAACCTTTCGATATGCCGCTCCTTGATGCCCATGGCGCCACTCTCTCTGAAGATATCTATGCAGGAGAGCGCCTTGTCATGAAGGCAGGAAGTCGTATCCGCTCTACTCAGATCGGACTTGCAGCTTCAATCGGTCTTGACCATCTCCCTACTCGTCCACATCCACGTGTTGTCGTGATCTCAGCTGGTCCAGATTTAGTAGAACCAGGTATCGAACTTAAGGATGATGAGGAGTACGAGACAAACTCGTGGCTACTCACCACTGCTGTTCGCGAAACAGGCGCCGTTGCTTATCGCGTGCATTCAATTCCTGAAAATGAAGATCAACTTAAAGATGCGATTGAAGATCAACTTGTTCGCGCAGATTTGATCATCATCAGCGGAGAACGCCACGATGACTCCTTTGATTTAATCACTCGTACTTTGAAGCAACTCGGCGAGATTACTGAAGTCGAGGTCGCAATCGATTCCAGCGGCCGCCATAACTTCGGCACCATTGGTCCAGATAAAGTTCCTGTCGTTACCTTGCCCGGCGATCCAATCGCTGCATACATCTCATTTGAACTTCTCGTCCGCCCGATGATTCGCACAATGCTCGGAGCATCAACGATTCACCGCCCAGCGGTGAAGGCTCGCCTTGAAAAAGGACTTAACTCCACATCAGGCGTTCGTTCCTATGTTCGAGGCGTCTTGAGTGAAGATGGAAAGTCAATCACTCCACTGGGATCGCAAGATGAGCAAGCGACGCTCTCAGATGCCAATGCATTTATCGCAGTCCCTGAAGGCGATGGCGATGTTTCAGCGGGGGCCGAGGTCACCGTCGTTGTCCTTGAGCGCCGATATATCTAATTAGATTATGTGGCCAGTAACGCTCAACGGAGAGAATATTCAACTTCGTGCTCCACGATTATCTGATCGAAATCAATGGAACCGAGTTCGAGTTGAAAATAAAGAGTGGCTCTCACCGTGGGAGGCATCTCTTCCGCAGACTCCAGTCGGCGCTCCCGCTAGCGAATTCCTGACGAAAAGACCTTCGTTCTATTCGATGGTGCGCGCGCTCAATCACGAAGCCCATGCGGGGCGCTCCTATTCATTCATGATCTGGCATGGCAAGAACTTCGTCGGTCAGATCACTCTCGGCGGAGTTATCTACGGCGCCCTTCGAGGCGGTCATATTGGTTATTGGATTGATAAGAATTATGCGGGGCGAGGCTTCACAACTGAGGCAGTCAACGTAGTGACCAGCTTTGCCTTTGATGTGCTTGGCCTTCATCGAATTGAAATAAATATCCGCCCAGAGAACGCTGCATCAATCCGCGTTGCCGAGAAAGCGGGCTACCGATTTGAAGGCGACCGTAGCGAATTTCTCCATATTGCAGGGGCATGGCGGGACCATAAGAGCTTCGTGAAAGTCAACGATTTAATCAAATAATTGATGCGGAAATCCCAAGGGTTTTACGCTCGCCCAACTAACCTTGGCTCATCATGGCGTCGGGAATTATTTATCTAGCAATAGTGGGCATGTGGGTTGCCTATTTCTTGCCTCGCTGGATACATAACAAGAATGAATTCTCAGGAAAGCATGTCGAGAGCTACAAGATTGCCCTCCGTGCTGTTGCTGGAAGCACACCCGGTGCAAAAGTTGGAACTGGCGTTATATACACCGATGTTGATCGCGTGGCACGAGTTGCTCAACAACTTCTTCGCCGCCGAATCATCTTCTCAATCATCACATTTACTTTTATCTCAACCGTCGTAGGAGCAATCATGAACACAATTGCGGCAACAGCTATCTTGCTTCCCATTACTGGTTTGATTATCTATATCGCACATGTTCGCCGCCAAACTAATGCCGATGCGATTCAGCACCGTCGTATGGAGCAAATCCACCGTCGCACTGAAGGTGTTTCGCATACAAATCTTTCAGATGTTATTGCTCCAAAAGAAAGTACCGAGCATTGGATTCCATTTGCAGAGCGCGAACTCTCTGGCGTCACAATTTTGCCTAAGGGAACAGCAGCTGCTCGTGCAGAGTGGCAACCAAATGAAATTCCGCTTCCTACCTATGTCAGTGCAGCCAAGGCAATTCAGCCAAAGCGCATCATTGACCTCACTGAGCCAGGTAAGTGGAGCGATGAGCAAGAGGCTCTCGAGCGTGCAGCACTGGCAGCCGCAGCGCCATCACGAGATGAAATCTTTGATCAGCAGTTGGCTGATGAAGCAGTTGAGCGCCTACGCGCCAACCGCGCTGTTAACGGCTAAATCCAACTCGCAAACCACATATGGGCATGCCATGCCTCATAGGTTGTTATCTGCCCTAAATAGAGCGGCATGAAATATATAAAGTTGATAGCAGTTACGATAAATAAAGCTAAAAGCGCAAACTCACCTAATAGATATCCGCGCTCACTCTTTCTCCGTTGTGAAGTAAGAAAGAGCTTTGCACAGTAGACAAGGGCAAGAATGAGGAATGGCTCAAAGATAATTGCGTAGAAAGAGAAGACAGTGCGCTGTTGGAAGAAGAACCATGGAAGATATCCCGCAGCCATTCCCGCAGTGATGATTGTGACCGCTGGATCGAATCTACGGTGAAGCAGTGAGCGAACCCAGAAACCAACAACAACGGCGATAGCGATTGTTCCTGCCCACCAGAGCAAAGGCGTTCCGAGTGCAAGAACTTCCTGCGAACACGAATCTGCACCACAGCTCTTTGGGCTTTCATAGAAGAAACTTGTTGGTCGTCCCATGACAAGCCATGACCAAGGATTCGCTTGATAAGGATGCTTCTCTGCAAGATTGGTATGGAAGTTGAGCATCTCTTGGTGGTAGTAGATAAATGAAGAGATGGGATTGCTTGAGTGGCTGCGATCCCAACCACGAGATGATGCAAACCATCCCCACCACGATGTCAGGTAAACAGTGAGGGGGAGTAATCCAAATGCACCGATGCGAGAGAGCGTAGGTCGAATTAAATCTCTTCCGGTGTGATGGGCAAATGCGCGATAGAGCGCAATCAATCCAAATAGAACGATGAAGTAGAGCGCGCTCCACTTGGTTGCAAGTGCAAGACCCAGGAAGAGCCCTGTCCACCAATACTTTCGGGATATGAAGAAGTAAGTGGCGGCGAGAATGAAGAAAGCCAAGAAATTATCCAAGAGTGCGGTGCGCGAATGAACGAGCGCAAGGCCATCTACCGCCATCAACCCTGCTGCTAGAGCAGTGAGAATCGGTGAGTAGAAGAGGCGATGTGCAATCAGTGCAATAAGGAGAATTGCAAGAGAACCAAGGAGCGCTGTAGCAAAACGCCATCCAAGAGGATTATCACCAAATATTTTGATACCAGATGCAATCAACCATTTTCCAACCGGAGGATGCACGACAAACTCTGGGTTATTTCCTGAAACCTCAACACCATACTTCAAGAGATCGCGAGCACCATCTACGTAGTAGACCTCATCGAAGATCATCGTCTTAATTGATGCAAGGTGATAAAGACGCAATGCAAATGATGCAAGAGCAATCAATATTGGAGCGAGGAATGCAGCCATGAGTACAGAATATGCGAAGATACTCATATGGCACTCACCCTTGCAGCGACTCCGCTAGGAAATCCGCTCGATGCAAGCCCACGCCTGAAAGCAGCTATCGAGAACGCTGAAATCATCGCAGCTGAAGATTCACGACGTTTCCATCGTTTAGCCTCTGATATCTCAGCGACCTTTACGGCGAAGATCCTCTCCTTCTTTGAAGGTAATGAGACAGATCGAACTCAAGAATTATTGATTGCCCTTCGTGAAGGCAAGAACGTCGTTGTTGTATCTGATGCTGGCATGCCAACGATTAGCGATCCTGGTTTTAGATTGATGCGCGATGCAATCGCAGAAAATATTGAAGTACACGTTATTCCGGGACCAAGTGCACCAACGATGGCAATCGCGCTCAGCGGACTTCCTACTGATCGATTTACCTTTGAAGGATTTGCACCTCGCACATCTGGTGCACGTATCTCTTTCTATGAATCTCTTCGCTTTGAAGAGCGAACGATTGTTCTCTTTGAAGCCCCTCATCGATTGCTCGATTCACTCTCTGATGCAGCATCAATCTTCGGTGGAACTCGCCGCGGTGCAATCTGTCGTGAGATGACAAAGACATATGAAGAGACTATTCGTGGCACTTTAGAAGAACTCGTTGCATGGGCAGATAGCCATGAAGTCCTCGGCGAAATCACTCTTGTCATTGGCGGCGTTGAGGTCGGCACTCACGCGCTGACCAACGCTGAGATGGTGGCGAAGGTTCGTGAATATGAAGGCGCCGGCATGGATCGCAAAGAGGCCATCTCTACTGTGGCAAAAGAGCTCGATTTACCGAAGAAGCTCGTCTATGCAGCGGTAGTTGAGGCCCAAGCACAGGTAAAAAATAAACTAGAAGCCAATTAAGATTGCCCAATGAAGTCTTTCTATCTGACGACTCCGATTTACTACGTCAACGATGCTCCCCATATCGGGCATGCCTACACAACCGTGGCAGGCGATGTTCTGACACGTTGGCACCGTCAACGGGGCGAGGCAGTCTGGTTCTTAACTGGCACAGATGAGCACGGTCAGAAGGTCATGCGCACAGCAGAGGCAAATGGCGTTGCGCCGCAAGCATGGGCAGATAAATTAGTTGAAGATGCGTGGAAGCCCAATTGGCGCGCACTCAATATTGCAAATGATGACTTTATTCGCACCACTGAAGATCGCCACATGGAGCGTGTGCAGAAGTTTCTTTCCTCTCTCAAAGATAAGGGTTATATCTACCAGGGAGATTTTGAAGGACCATATTGCGTTGGCTGTGAAGAATTTAAATTACCGGGTGATCTCCTTGAAGGAAATCTCTGCCCGATCCATAGCAAGCCTGTAGAGAATGTAAAAGAGACCAACTGGTTCTTTAAGTTATCAGAATTTACAGATCGCCTCCTTGATCATTACAAGAAGAATCCAGAGGCATGTCAGCCAGAGTCTGCACGTAATGAAGTTGTTGCATTTCTTGAAGGTGGCGTCCGCGATTTATCAATCTCTCGTTCAACATTTGATTGGGGAGTCCCTGTTCCTTGGGATACCGGTCAAGTTGTCTATGTC
Organism: Candidatus Nanopelagicaceae bacterium; assembly: GCA_965267985.1. Taxonomy (GTDB): domain Bacteria; phylum Actinomycetota; class Actinomycetes; order Nanopelagicales; family Nanopelagicaceae; genus Planktophila. Next base: position 145,250 of record OZ254152.1, read on the forward strand.
TGGTTCGATGCGCTACTTAACTATGCAACTGCGGTCGGTCTTACAGATGCACCAGATTCCGAAGGTGGAAAGAAGTTTGCGCAGACATGGCCAGCAGATGTTCACCTTGTCGGTAAAGACATTCTTCGCTTCCACGCAGTTATCTGGCCGGCGATGTTGATGGCTGCAGATCTTGAAGTTCCCAAGAAGGTATTTGCACATGGTTGGTTGCTCGTCGGTGGCGAGAAGATGTCTAAATCAAAGCTCACCGGTATCGCACCATCAGATATCACCGATCACTTCGGTGTTGATGCATTCCGTTATTACTTCCTTCGCGCAATTCCGTTTGGTAGCGACGGATCTTTCTCTTGGGAAGATATGAGCGCTCGATACACATCAGAGCTCGCAAATGACTTTGGAAACCTCGCTTCACGCCTTGCTGCAATGGTTGAAAAGTATTGTGGTGGCGTACTTCCCGCAGTGGCCCAAGATGCTGATTTATCAGCCTCTTTGAAGGCAACTGTGAGAACTGCAGATGCTGCAATGCAGGCACTTGATTTCCAGGGTGGCATCAATGCGATCATGGATTACTGCAAGCAGGTCAATGGCTTTGTCACTATTAAAGAGCCATGGATTCTTGCCAAGGATCCAGCTAACCAACAGATTCTCGAAGATGTTCTCTATAACACTGCAGAATCGCTACGCGCTCTTGCAGTTCTTCTCCATCCGGTAATGCCAGCAACAACAGAGATTCTCTGGGAATCTCTCGGCGCAAAGGCAACATTGGGTGAGATCGGTGCACAGAAGATTGCAGACATTTCAACGTGGGGTCAGCTTCCACAAGGTGCGACTGTGACAAAGACTCCTGTCTTATTCCCTCGCCTTGAGGTGAAGGAATAACTCTTCATGGCTGATCGCCACAACCGCGATATCGACCGTGAATTCGCGCCGCTACCTGAACCACTACCGGTTGCAGTTGCTGATGCACATGCACATATTGAGATTGTTACCAACGATTCACCTGATTCAGATGCTGTGCGTCAAGTTCTTGATGAAGCGAAATCAGTTGGCGTAGATCGTATTGTTCAAGTTGGATATTCAGCAGAACAATCTGAATGGTGTGCAGCCCTTGCAGATCTCTATCCTGGTCGAATACTTGCAGCTGTTGCACTTCACCCTAATGAGGCGCCGGTAGTTGAAGATCTGGCTACAGATATGGCAATCATTGAACGCCTTGCACATATGCCACGCGTTCGCGCAATTGGTGAGACGGGACTTGATTACTTCCGAACTCCGCCAGAGCTTCGTGGTGTCCAGCAAGAATCTTTTAAGTGGCATATTGAATTAGCAAAGAAGACCAACAAGGCGCTCGTCATCCATGATCGTGATTCGCATGAGGATGTTCTCTCGGTTCTCCTTGAGGTAGGGGCTCCAGAAAAGACCGTCTTTCACTGCTTCTCTGGCGATGTTGAGATGGCGAAGACCTGTATCGAGCGCGGCTACATTCTCTCTTTCGCAGGAACAATGACATTTAAGAACGCTCCCGCACTTCGTGAAGCGGTCAAGCTCGTCCCTCATGATCAATTACTGGTTGAGACAGATTCACCTTTCTTGGCACCGACGCCTCATCGAGGAATGCAGAACACTCCCGCCCAGATTCCAACAATTGTCCGCGCAATGGCGGCAGAGCGTGGTGAAGATTTAGCGGAGCTCTGCGAAGCGCTCTCCAAGAACACTGAACGCGTATTTGGATCCTTCGCATGAGCCTTCTCGGTGCAGCAGAGATTCGTGAGTTAGCAGCAGCTCTCGATCTCAAACCATCAAAATCTTTGGGACAGAACTTTGTCCATGATGGAAATACGTGTCTCAAGATTGTTCGTACCGCCGGTGTGCGACCTGATGATGTGGCACTCGAGATTGGCCCAGGTCTTGGCTCGCTCACACTTGCGATGATGCAAGAGGCAAAAGCTGTCGTTGTTGTTGAAATCGATAAGCGCCTTGCAGATCAATTACCAATCACAGCAGCAAAGCACTCAGATAACCCTGAGAAGCTCACTGTCATCAATCAAGATGCCTTGCAGATCGATTCGCTGCCATTAGATCCAACTGTTCTTATCGCCAATCTTCCTTATAACGTCTCTGTACCTGTATTTCTCCATATGCTCGAGAAGTTCCCGACTCTCCGCACTGGTGTTGTCATGGTCCAGGCTGAGGTTGCAGATCGCCTCGCCGCATCTCCTTCAACAAAGGAGTACGGAGTCCCAAGCGTTAAAGCTGCGTGGTGGGCCGATGTCACAGGTGCTGGCGTTGTATCTCGCCAAATCTTCTGGCCGGTTCCTAACGTTGAATCAAAGCTCGTTGCATTTACGCGACGTGAGACTCCTGGAGATGAAGCGCTCCGTCTTCGCACTTTTGCAATTATTGATCTTGCCTTTGCACAACGTCGAAAGATGTTGCGCTCTGCTCTTTCTTCACGTTATGGAGGTTCCGCTCCCGCCGAAGAGATTCTTACCGCAGCAGGAATTGATGGCACCTTACGTGGAGAAGCTTTAGAAATCTCATCTTTCGTCGCTATTGCCCGCCACGAGATAGAGATAGGCTCCTAGCGTGGCTCTTAATTCTGTAACAGTGCGAGTACCTGCAAAGGTGAATTTGCAGTTATCGGTAGGCCCGCGCGAAGCCAACGGATATCACAATCTTGTCTCTGTCTTCCAAGCGGTATCCATCTTTGATGATGTCACGCTCACTAAATCGCATGAAGGTAGTGGCGTCACAATCTCTGTGACTGGCGAACAGACTCATGGCGTTCCAGAAGATCATTCAAATTTAGCTGTGAAAGCAGCTCATCTCATCGCAGAGAAATTCGATATTGATGTCGATGTCCATATCGAGGTAAAGAAATCGATTCCTGTTGCAGGGGGCATGGCCGGCGGATCTGCCGATGCTGCTGCAACTCTTGTTGCAATGGATGCTCTCTATAAATTAGAGGCAACCCGCGAAGAACTTCTTGAACTCGGAAGTCAGTTGGGTAGCGATGTCCCATTCATGATTGCTGGCGGAACCGCAGTTGGCACAGGTCGCGGAGATCAGCTCACAGCAGCGCTTTCACGCGGTACCTATCACTGGGTCTTTGCACTTTCAACAGTTGGACTTTCAACCCCTTCGGTCTATAGCGAATGCGATCGCATGCGTGCAGAGCTAGAGGTTGCCGAACCAAAGGTGAGTGACTCATTGATGCAGGCGCTCTTGTCAGGCAATCCAGAGCTCGTTGGAAAGTCGCTCTTTAATGATTTGCAGAATCCTGCTTGCTCACTGCGCCCTGCCTTATCTCTCGTTCTTGAAGTCGGACGCGACTACGGCGCACTTGGTGCGATCGTGTCAGGCTCAGGGCCAACCGTTGCGTTCCTAGTTGCAGATGAAGAAGCAGGACTTGATTTAGCCGTTGCTCTTACTGCAAGTGGTGTTGTGGGAAGCGTTGCCCGTGCAACCGGCCCCGTGCATGGCGCACGCGTTATTTAAATTACTGATCTTCAGTTGAGATATCAAAGTTTGCTGCGAGGCGACTCAATAAATCTGCAAGCTCTGCCTGTTCGCCTTTATTTAAATCGGTAAGAAATGTTCGCTCGCTCTCAATCAAATGATCGAGAGCGACATCAACCTTCTTCATTCCCAGAGCTGTCAGAGAAACGAGGGAGCCACGTCCATCGCTGGGATCTGGTTGGCGAGTAATTAACTTCAACTCTTCTAGGCGATCAAGGCGATTAGTCATCGTGCCACTTGAGACCATCGTCTCTTGCATCAACTGACTTGGTGACAAAGTATGTGGCGTTCCTGCACGGCGAAGGGCTGCAAGAACATCGAAGCCCCAAGTCTCGAGGTCAGCAAATGCATCTCGGCGTGCCAAATCAAGGTGGCGAGAGATGCGTGTAATGCGGCTGAGAATTGCTAAAGGGGAGAGATCAACATCTGGTCGCTCGCGCTTCCATGCAGCGATGAGTCTGTCTACTTCGTCGCGATGGTCTCGGCCATGCGCGCGCAAAGGCTCGTCGCGATTAGCATCCATGGTGGGTAGGTTAGCCGGTAATACCTTGTCAGTTTGGAAAGTCAGGCGGTGATAAGGGAGAATATAGGTTCCGCCATTGTGTAGTGGCTAGCACATGGGCCTTTGAAGCCCAGGGTCCAGGATCGATACCTGGTGGCGGAGCAATTAATTGCTCAGCCGATCTAAGTGGCGGAGCCATCAGACGGTAGACTTACCGCATGAGCCTCGACACCGTAGTCATTCTTGCGGCGGGCGAAGGTACTCGAATGAAATCGCAGACACCCAAGGTGCTGCACTCGATTGCAGGTCGCTCACTTCTGGGCCACGTGATTGCCGCTGTTGAAACTCTCTCACCTGCCAACCTCCGCGTTGTCGTGGGTTCTGGTCGCGAAAAGGTTGAGGCGCACCTTGCAGAGATTGCGCCACAAGCGACGACAGTTTTCCAAGAGCACAGAGGCGGAACAGGCCATGCAGCGCAGTTGGCGCTCGCTGACCTCACACCACAGGGCACTATCTTGATTCTCGCTGGCGATACTCCAATGTTGACCGGTGAATCACTCGCCCAGCTACTTGATGGCCACCATGCAGGTGGATTTACAGCATCTGTTCTTACAGCAGAGCATCCAGATCCAACTGGCTATGGACGCATCATTCGCGGCGATGACGATTCACTCGTGCGCATCGTTGAAGAGAAAGATGCAGATGAATTTGAAAAGGCGATCGAAGAGATCAACTCAGGTGTCTATGCATTTGATGCAGTCAAACTTGCAGGAGCAATTGGCAAGTTGCGCAATGACAATGCGCAGGGCGAGCTCTATCTCACCGATGTCATCGAGATACTTCGCAATGAAGGTGGAAAGATTGCAGCGGTCTGCATTGAAGACTTTATCGAGACTCTTGGTGTCAATGACCGTGTTCAGCTAGCAGAGGCCGAAGCGCTTCTGCGCGATCGCACCAATGAAAAGTTAATGCGCTCTGGAGTCACGATTGTTGACCCAACAACTACTTGGGTGAGCGTTGAAGTGACTATTGCTCAAGATGTCACTCTTCTTCCCGGAACAGTTATCGGCGGCAAATCAACTATTGCCGCCGGAGCAGTTATCGGTCCTCGCACCTATCTTGTTGATTGCACAGTTGCTTCAGGAGCTGAGATCAAAGAATCACATGCAACCTCTGCAGTTATTGGCGAGAACGCAAGCGTTGGTCCATTTACATACTTGCGACCTGGCACACATCTCGGTGCAAATACACGAGCAGGTGCTTTTGTTGAGATGAAGAATGCAAATCTCGGTGATGGCTCAAAGGTTCCGCACCTCTCATATGTGGGAGATGCATCTATTGGAGAAGGCTCCAATATTGGCGCTGCAACAATCTTTGTAAATTACGATGGCGTAGAAAAGCACCACACAACTGTCGGAGATCACGTTCGTATCGGTAGTGACAGCATGCTCGTTGCCCCCATCACTATTGGCGATGGCGCGTACACAGCTGCAGGATCTGTCATTACTGAAGATGTACCTGCCGGCGCGATGGGCGTTGGTCGTGCAAAGCAGCGAAATGTAATAGGTTGGGTTCTGCGTAAGCGCCCAGGCACCAAGTCAGCTGAAGCAGCAGCTTCAGCTCCAAGCACCGACCAGGAAGGCTGATACTCGTGAGCGAAATCCGTTTATCCTCAGAGAAAAAACTTCGTCTCTTTTCAGGTCGCGGATTTCCAGAGCTATCGCAAGCGGTAGCTGAAGAACTCGGTATCCCGCTTACGCCAACATCTGCCTATGACTTCGCAAATGGCGAAATATTTGTTCGCTTCGAAGAATCAGTTCGCGGTTGCGATGCCTTTGTAATTCAGTCACATGCAAATCCAATTAATAAGCAGATCATGGAACAACTCATCATGGTCGACGCTCTCAAGCGTGCTTCTGCAAAGCGCATCACAGTTGTTACTCCTTTCTATGGTTACGCACGTCAAGATAAGAAGTCACGTGGCCGCGAGCCAATCACAGCGCGCTTGATGGCAGACCTCTTTAAGACTGCTGGCGCAGATCGTTTGATGGTCGTTGACCTTCACACATCTCAGATTCAAGGTTTCTTTGATGGTCCTGTAGATCATCTCTTCGCTCTTCCAATGCTCGCTGACTACGTCGGTAGCAAGGTTGACCGAAACTCACTCACAATCGTTTCACCTGACTCAGGTCGCGTCCGCGTTGCAGAGCGCTGGTCGGAACTCCTCGGCGGATGCCCAATCGCATTTATTCACAAGACACGCGATCCACTTATCCCTAATGAAGCAGTTGTTGGCAAGGTCGTCGGTGAAGTTGAAGGCCGCACATGCGTCGTTATCGATGACATGATTGATACAGCAGGCACAATTACTAAGGCAGTAGATGCGCTCTTTGAAGCAGGTGCACGTGATGTCATCGTTGCGGCAACACACGCTGTCTTCTCTGGCCCAGCGGTTGAGCGCCTTAAGAATTCACGTGCGGTCGAGGTAGTTGTCACTGACTCACTTCCACTGACCGATGATCAGAAGTTTGAGAAGCTCACAGTTATTTCAATTGCACCGCTTCTGGCACGTGCGATTCGCGAAGTCTTTGAAGATGGCTCAGTCACCAGCCTCTTCGATGGCCATAGCTAAGCTCGACCAATCATGACCGGTTGAGCTGCTGAAAAATAGCCAGAATTTCGATTTACTGGCTCATGTGAGCAGATTAAGAACGACTCTCGTCTTAGTAATTTTATCCCTGGCTTTCACAATTCCAGTTGAAGTTTCGCATGCAGATGTAGAACAGATGCAATTGATTACAGATTGCAAGACTTCTCAATCCGAGGTGTGCATACTCGCGCTCTACGTTACCGATGAAAAAGGCAAGAAGGTTCAAGCTCAGTTAACGGGGAGAAGCCAATCCTGGAAACAAACTTACTCACCAATATCGATCCTGGAAGGTGAGGTAGAGGAGTATTCAGTCGATGGAATTACCTTCAGCGGACTGGCAAAGAATCTGTTAACGCCAGTTATTACCTATTTCCCTATCGGCAATACCGACTGTTATTACACCCCGTGCGTCGAAGGTAAGGAATATATTCAGGTCAACACATTCCCATCAATTCTGACTCCAAGAAGTAGCGAAAAGCTCACGTACTCGCAGGGAAATAACGATCTGAGATGTGGGAGTAAAGCAGTTCCGGATTATTGCTACTCGCCAAGTGTCTTTGGAGAGGAATTAGTATTTGAATACCACCTCCGATTACCAGAAGATTTTACCTACACAGCCATCACCGGAAGGGGAATCAGCAAATTCTCTTTCTCCGAATCAAGCAATGCGAAGCTGATTAATGGAAAGAGATTTAAAGAGAGTGTCTTTATAGAAAAAGCTTCCAGATACTCAACATTTGGAGTGAGCGGAGCAGATCTAGATCAAACTTATCCGGCATTTGAAATCGATACCCCTGACTTTGTGCTGTGGGGAAAGAATTCGAAGGTTGTCTCAACGTTCGGTGAGTGTAAGAACTTATATGGAGTCTCCGTTGTTTCAAATACATTTTGGATTGATATGCCAACTTGGGATAAAACTGAAGGCTCTCTACGAGTGCAAATTCATGGACCTCACTACAAGAGCGATGGAACTTTGAATACCGCCTTTTTCCAGGCACGCATTACTAAGAGTCTTGCCAAATGTCTCTGGGGCGTTGACCTTCAAAATGCATCTCAAGCAAAGATTTCTTTAACCTATGAAGATGGAACCTCAGTTCTCGCAGTAATTTCCTCGGCAATTGAAGGTGACCAATATGTGCTCTCGGCTTCGGGTATGCATTTATCTTCTCCAACTTTTACAATGAAAGTGATAAAGAGCGCTTCTCCTGCGACACCCACACCAGCATCGACGCGAAGCAAAAAGACAATCAGCTGCGTTAAGGGAAATGTGAAGAAAAAAGTAACTGCATTTGATCCCCAGTGCCCCAAAGGCTTTAAGCGGGCTTCCTGAGCGAGGCTTTCAGTCTTCTCCCTAGAATTTGGTGAATTCCGGCCTATCCGCATAAACTTCAACCATTCTGGCGAGGGTTTCTATCGGAACCGTTATCGACGGCAAGGACATCAACTCCTGTCAGACTCAATTCTTTATGAGACGACAGGAGTTTTTTCATGGCAGAAGTATCAATCAACGGCACAACACGTACCGAATTCGGTAAGGGTGCATCACGCCGCGCACGTCGCGACGGTCTCGTTCCTGCAGTGATCTACGGTCACGGTGCAGCGCCAGTTCACATCACACTTCCAGCTCGCGAGCTCGGTAACGCTCTCAAGGAGTCAAACGTTCTTCTTAACATCACATTTGATGGAAAGACAGAGCTCACACTTCCAAAGTCAGTTGTAAAGCACCCACTCAAGCAGAACCTTGAGCACATCGACCTCGTACTTGTTCGTCGTGGTGAGAAGGTAACTGTTCATGTTCCAATCCACACCGAAGGTAAGCACGATCCAGATGGAATCCTCGAGCACGTTCACAACACACTCGAAGTTGAGGCAGAGGCAACAGCAATTCCTAAGTTCCTCGTTCTCGATATCGAAGGCATGAAGGCTGGAACATTTAAGCTCGCTTCAGATGTAATCCTTCCTGCAGGTGTCACACTCGTTATCGATCCAACAGCAACAGTCGTTCACCTTTCTGAGCGTCGTGCAGCATCAGCAGAAGAGACTGCAGCAGCAGCTCCAGCGGCAGATGCTCCAGCTCCAGCAGCTGAATAAGTAAGAAAAGTCTGACGCGTTATGACGTGGTTGGTAGTAGGTCTCGGTAATCCCGGTGATCAATATGCTGCCACCCGTCATAACGTTGGTCAGATGGTTATAGATGGGTTAGCAAAGCGTCATAAGGTTAAGTTTTCTACACATAAATCACGCACATCAATCGCAGCCTTTAAGTTAGGTTTTGGAGTCGATGCGCACTCTGTAATTCTCGCTAAATCTCTCGGCTACATGAACGAGACTGGCGGACCTATCAAAGCACTCGCACAGTTCTATAGCGTTGATGCTTCAAAGATTATTGTTCTTCATGATGAACTCGATATTGATTTCGCTGCAATCCGCACAAAGCAGGGCGGCGGGGATAATGGCCACAATGGTTTGAAATCAATGACATCGGCCTTTGGTGGTCCTGATTATTTCCGTGTTCGCCTTGGAATCGGCCGGCCAATGGGCCAGCAAGATCCGGCAGATTTTGTATTGAAGCAATTTAGCCAACCAGAGAAGAAAGAACTTCCACTCTTCCTAGATCGTGGCGCAGATGTAGTTGAGTTCCTGATTGAAAAGGGACTCGAACTCACACAATCTAAATTTAATTCTTAGATTGGCGATGCGCTGCTTTTGATAGATAGAGCGCAAAAACAAGCGCTACGACGATTCCTGCATTCAGCGCCATTTCATAGATTGATCGTCTAAACGCTTCATTTGTCTTGGTTGATTCAAGTGTGAGTGATGCGCCAACCGTCAAAATATGTCTTACCGCTGCGATGACACCGATAATCAAGAACTTATCGAGTTGAAAAACGCCATCTGTGAAACGTGAAATCACTGTCCGCAATATTTCGAGAATAATGACAATAAAGAGAACATCGTTGACGCCTTGGATCATTCCATTTGGAAAGAATGGAACAGTTTCGATCAATCGCTTGATGCTAAAGATGAAAGCGCCGATACCAATTCCAAATAAGGCGAGAGCCAATATTGCGTGGAAGAGATCTTCAATAAGGTCGACGTACTTAAGAGGCAATATAGATGTCTCGACGTCGAGGTTTTCTTTTTTCTTCATATACCAAGATACTCCTGGCAATTGGGTTCCGCTAGAGCTATATGGTGAAAGTCAGCCAGTATTGCGAAGGCCGGTCGCTACGCCGTTAATTGTCAGCAATAGGGCGCGAACCAAAGTTGGCTCTGCCTGATCTCCTGCTGTGCGAACACGGTTGAGAAGATTGACCTGTAGTGAGTGAAGCGGCGCTAAGTACTGATCGCGAACTTCCAAAGTGCGAGCAAGAACTGGCTGATTGCCAAGGAGAGCAGATTTTCCTGTGAGAGTAAGAATCTCTTGAACAGTGAGCGCAAACTCTTCCTCGATTGTGCCAAGGAAATGTTGCAGCTCCGCAGGAACAAGTGTCTCTACATAGCGACGAGCAGTCTTGAGGTCGGTCTTCACGAGAGTCATCTCAACGTTACTGATAAATGTTGAGAAGAAGTGCCACTCTGCGAGCATCTTTTTCAATACATCAGTCTTTCCAGCTTCACGAGCAGCCTTAAGACCACTACCGACGCCGAACCAACCAGGAACAATCTGACGAGATTGGGTCCAACCAAATACCCATGGGATTGCGCGGAGCGAATCGAGACCACTTGAAGCATCAGGTCGGCGTGAAGGACGTGAACCAAGGAAGAGGTTTCCAAGCTGCTCAACAGGTGTTGATGCGTAGAAATATGCAGGTAGATCTGGGTGATCGATCAAGGTGCGATAACGAGCAAAAGAATTATCTGAGACAAGATCCATGCACTCGTTCCATTGTGCAAGATCTTCTGGGCTTTGGCGAGGTCCACGGTTGAGAACAGTTGCCTCAAGCGATGCTGCAAGTGTGAGTTCAACATTTTCTCGAGCAAGGGCGGGGAGAGCGTATTTATCTGAGATAACTTCGCCTTGCTCTGTCATCTTAATTTCACCATCGACAGAGCCCCACGGAAGTGCAACGAGCGCCTCATATGTTGGTCCGCCACCGCGACCTACAGAGCCACCGCGACCGTGGAAGAGGCGGAGCTTTACGCCATGCTTCATCGCTACATCGCGAAGGCGACGCTGTGCGCGGTGAATCTCCCACTGACTTGTTGCAATGCCAGCATCTTTATTTGAATCTGAATAGCCCAACATTACCTCTTGGATATTTCCACGAAGTTCAACAAGTGCGCGGTAGGTTGGATTTGAAAGTAGCTTCTCAAGAATCTCACCAGCTGAACGAAGTTCAGCAACAGTTTCGAGGAGCGGAGCAAAACCAATCTTTGCAACCTTCTTATCGAGATCTACCAATCCTGCATACTTACCAAGGAGCGCTGCGGCGATGAGATCGTCAGCTCCCTTTGTCATTGAGACGATATATGTCTCAATGACTTCTGGACCGAAGCGCTCAATTAAATCTGAGATTGCAACAAAGGTATTAAGAGTCTTTGCATCGGTGGCGCCGAGCGATGATGCGCTTCGCTTCATTCCATGAGCAAGCTCGCCAGTGAGGATTTCAAATTTTTCATCATGTGACTTCTCGAGGTAGCCATCGCCAAGGAAATTCTTAAGAACATTGTGGTGCGCATCTGAGTGTTCACGAACGTCGAGAGTTGCGTGAGTGAGACCGAAAGCTGCAACGGTGCGGATTGTTCGCTCTAGAAGGCCAGTAGCAATTAATTCACCGCGGTGCTGGAAGAGCGAATCACGCATCAAGGTAAGGTCGGCAAGAAGTTCTGCAGTATTTGCATAGTCACGACCAGGAACATGTGGGCCACCTGCTGCATGGCGATTACGAGTAAACGCCAAGCGATGCACAATCGCTGTTGCCTTTAAGCGGTATGGCTCTTGAACATTGAGGCGCAGGAAGCGTGGCTCGAACTCTGGAATGTGCTTGAGATCTTCTTCAACAGAGGCGGTGAGCTCAGGTGTAGCACCCGCAATACGAGTAGAGACCGAGAGCATCTGACGGAGACGATCCATCGCAGCGATAGTTGTGCGAATTGCATGTCCTACCTGAAGGACAACAGCATCTTCTGTGACCTGCGGAGTGATATTTGGATTTCCATCACGGTCTCCACCAATCCAGGTTCCAAAAGTCAATGGACGTGCGGTGACAGGGAGTTCAATATCTAGGCGCTTTAACTCGCGAGCAAAATCATTAAGGACTTCAGGAACTGTCTGCTTTGCAAGATCATCGAGGTAATAGAGAGCATTCATTGCTTCATCAAGTGGCTCTGGACGATCAAGACGTAATTCATCTGTCTGCCATAAGAGATCAACTGTCTCGGCAAGGCGCTCATCTTGTGAAACGCTCTTTGGAAGATCGAGAAGCGTTGAAATCTCAGAGAGCTTTCCAAGAATCGAACGACGCGCGGCTTCAGTTGGGTGCGCTGTGAAGACGGGACGTACCTGAAGTTCTGAAACCCACTTGACCACATCTTCATGTGAAAATTCATGTCCAGCAGCAGGATTCTTCTTCGCCTCAATAATTTTATCTACCGCTTGTGAAAGCCAGGACTTTCCATCGCGCCGAGCCTCAGCTAATACGCGCGAACGGTGAACTTGCTCTGCAACATTTGCGAGGTGGAAGTAAGTGCTAAATGCGCGAACAAGATCAACAGCTTGATCATCGGTGATATCAACAAGAATTGCATCTTCACCATTATCGCGAACGGCTTTACGAACTTTCTCAACGAGTTCGAGTAGCTCGGCACCTTCCTGGCGCACAAGGGATTGACCTAAGAGGTCTCCGAGGCGACGGACATCGCTACGGAGCAACGCATCATCTGTTGCGATGATTGATGTAGAAACTTCTCTCTGGCTCACGGCGTAATTCTCGCATCCATTGCACACTCTGTGAGACCCGATATCTCATTATTCGAAACCACCGTATCGAAGGTAGTATTGGATTTATCGAGCCCCCCTTCTTTTTGAAGCGGGGCTTCAGGCGCGTTTCAATGGTGGAAAGGAGTAATGATGCTCGGTCTTCTTGCAGATCTCGCCGCAGATAGCGAGCTATCGACCGCTATTTCCCAGCACAATCGCATCATCGCTCCAGCATCAAGCAACCCCTTCTTCATCGCTCTGCGTGCAAGTGAGCAACCAATTCTTGTTGTCACCAGCTCCAGTCGCGGAGCCGAAGACCTGGCAGAAGATCTTCGCAATCTCCACTCGACCGTCCTTGAATTTCCGGCATGGGAGACCTTGCCCCATGAGCGTTTAAGTCCACGTAGCGACACCATTGCAAAGAGAATTCAGACTCTCTCTGCGCTACGTGCGATGGATGGTGCTACCAACCCAATTGTTGTCGCACCAATTCGCGCTGTGATTCATCGATTTATTGCATCTCTTGCAACTCAACCTCTCAAGACAATTGAGTTAGGCCAAGAAGTTTCACTGACCGAATTAATTACTCACTTCACTGAGCTTTCCTACACACGCACAGACCTCGTTGAGAAGCGTGGTGAGTTTGCCGTGCGCGGTGGAATCGTCGATGTCTTCTTGCCGCTCTCTGATTATCCTGTCCGCATTGATTTCTTCGGCGATGAAATTGAAGAGCTGCGCTATTTTGATATCTCAGATCAACGCACAACCAAGCCCGTTACTGGCGCCCTTTCAATTATTCCTTGTCGTGAATTGCTCATCACAGATGCGATTAAGGAGCGAGCAGAGCAATTAAAGAACCGCTTCCCTGGCGCTCTCGAAGTACTCGAAAAGATCTCTCAAGGCATCAGCGTAGATGGAATGGAATCGCTCATCCCATTCTTAGTCGATGAGCATGAAACAATCTTTGATCGAATCAGCCCGCGTAGCGCCATCGTCTTTATTGAAGAAGAGCGCACCAAGTCACGGACCGCGGATTTAATTGAAACCAATGAAGAATTCCTGCAAGCTTCATGGTCCAATGCTTCGATGGGCGGCGCCGCTCCGATGCCGGTCGATAAGGTTACATATGTTGATTGGGATTCACTCTTTACCGAAATCGATAGCCATTCATTCACTCACACCTCGCTCAATAGCTTTGGTAGCGATCTCGATGAGCAGAGCTACTTCACTGATTTCATGGCAATCGAGCCAATGCGAGGAAATACCGATCGCCTTTTGCAGCTCCTTGAGGATGGTTTAAACCAGCACCAGACAGTGCTCTTCGCAGCTACGGGTCACGGAATGGCCGAGAGATTCGCCGGCATCTTTAGAGATGGCGATCTCCCTGTTCAGTTGAGCGCATCACTTGCGGCACGTCCTACAAAAGGTTCAATCCATGTCTTCCAATCCACACTCGCACATGGATTTAGCAATGACTCACTTCTCTTTATTACAGAGCGCGATTTATCAGGCAGCAAGGTCACTTCGAAAGATGCGGCTCGCATGCCAACAAAGCGAAAGCAAGCAATTGATCCACTTGAACTTAAATTGGGCGACTTTGTGGTTCATGAACAACATGGAATCGGCCGCTACCTCGAGTTAGTTCAGCGCACAGTCGGTGGAGTCACTCGCGAATATCTCGTTATCGAGTATGCGCCAGCTAAGCGCGGCCAACCAGGAGATCGAATCTTTGTTCCGACAGATACGTTGGAACAAGTCAGTAAGTATGTAGGCGGAGAAGCGCCACCTGTGCACCGTATTGGAAGCGGTGAATGGCAGAAAGCAAAGGGGCGTGCACGTAAAGCAGTACGCCAAATTGCTGGAGAACTCATTCGACTATACGCAGCGCGCACAAGTGCACCAGGTTTCGCCTTCTCACCTGATACACCCTGGCAGCGTGAGCTAGAGGATGCATTTAGCTATATCGAAACACCTGATCAGCTTTCGACGATTGAAGATGTCAAGCGCGATATGGAGCGCCCATATCCGATGGACCGCATCATCTGTGGCGATGTGGGTTATGGAAAGACAGAGATTGCAATCCGCGCAGCTTTTAAGGCGGTGCAGGATGGAAAGCAAGTAGCTGTTCTTGTTCCAACTACTCTCCTTGTTCAACAACATTCAAAGACTTTTGCAGAGCGCTACTCAGGGTTCCCGCTCAAGGTCGCTGGTATCTCTCGCTTTAATACAGCGAAAGAGAGTAAAGATATTCTTAAAGAGCTTGAGGCAGGAACGGTCGATGTCATTGTCGGCACACATCGCCTGCTATCTAACGATGTGGTCTTTAAGGATCTCGGTCTCGTCATCGTCGATGAAGAGCAGCGCTTTGGCGTTGAACAGAAGGAATCTCTCAAGAAGATGCGTACAACTGTCGATGTCCTTGCGATGTCTGCAACGCCTATCCCACGCACACTTGAGATGGCAGTCACCGGCATCCGTGAGATGTCGACGATTACTACACCGCCCGAGGAACGTCATCCGATTCTGACCTATGTCGGACCCTCTGATGAGTCTCAGATTAAGGCCGCCATTCACCGCGAACTCTTACGTGATGGCCAAATCTTCTATCTTCACAATCGCGTTGATTCAATTGATCGATGTGCATCACATATTCAAGAGATGATTCCCGAGGCGCGCGTCCGTGTTGCTCACGGCCAGATGAGCGAGAGCCAACTTGAAGATGTCATTCTCGGTTTCTGGAACCGTGACTTTGATGTCCTTGTCTGCACAACAATCGTTGAGAGCGGACTAGATATTCCCAATGCAAATACTCTCATTGTTGAGCATGCAGAGAACTTCGGGCTTTCTCAACTTCACCAGTTGCGTGGTCGTGTGGGTCGTGGTCGCGAACGTGGCTATGCATATTTCCTTTATCCAGCTGATAAACCATTAAGCGAAGTTTCTTTAGATCGCTTAAAGACAATTGCAACTAATACAGATCTCGGCTCTGGCATGCGGGTTGCCTTGAAAGATTTAGAGATTCGCGGCGCCGGAAATCTCTTAGGAGGCGAACAATCTGGCCATATCGCCGATGTTGGTTTTGATCTCTATATGCGCATGGTTGGTGAGGCAGTTCAGGATTACAAATCTGGAATCGTGGAGGGCGAAGAGATTAATCACGAGTGCAAAGTGGAACTCCCGATCAACGCCCACCTCTCTGAACAGTATGTTCCAGGTGAACGACTTCGTCTTGATCTCTATCGTCGCCTTGCTGACGTTCGCAATAGTGAAGATGTGCAATCAATTCGTGAAGAGATGGTGGATCGATTCGGTGAATTACCAGAGGAAGCTAATCTCCTATTAGATGTTGCCGAGCTTCGTGCATTCGCTAAATCACTTGGCGTCCGCGAAGTAGTCCTCGCTGGGAAGTACGTGAGAATTTCGCCGATGACGCTGCCAGAATCAAAACAGCTCAAACTCAACCGTCTCTATCCATCTTCACTCTATAAAACCCAGAGTTCGACTGTGATGGTGACCATTCCACGCGCTGCGGCATGGTCTCCAACCGCACAAAGCAACGCAAATATGGGGGATACTTCTCTCCTAGCGTTTGCCCGTCAGGCGCTGACGGAATTAACCGGCGCATAAGCGCTACGACATATTGGAGCATGGTGTGAAGAAGATCCTCGGCCTTATTGCAGTTATCTCGCTCGCGACTCTCACGGCATGTGGTCAGCTCAGTAGCGCCGCAACTCTTGGGGATATGACAATTTCTCAGAATGAACTTCAAACAACTGTCGACACACTCCTTAAAGAGCGCGCCACACAAGATGTCTCACAAATGCAGCTTGAGACAGGTGCAACTCTTAACCGAAGCCAGCTTCGCTTCCTTATCATCACAAAGATTTTTGATGAGATTGCTAAGGAGCTTAAGCTCGATGTTACGAAGACTGAATTAGCGACAACGCGTCAAGGGCTAGTAGATCAAGGTGGCGGCGAATCAGCGCTTGCAGGAAATCTCGTTGCAGCACAGATTGCATCAACTAATTTTGATAAGTACATCCGCGCGATCATCATCTCTGACAAGTTGACCGCTGCACTCAAGGAGTCAGGTGTAGCTGATGCTGATGTCAGCACAAAGATTTCAGAGCTAGTTGTTGCAAAGACAACAGAGCTTAAGATCAAGATCAACCCACGTTACGGAACATGGGATAACGCATCTGGTGACATCGTTGCAGCTGATTCAGCAGGCGACGCAGTTACATCACCTGCAACCAAGTAAATCCTCATGACTGAAGGTGCATTTGGTTCAGAGCTTCTACGCCTTGTAGAGGTAATGGATAAATTGCGCTCTCCTGGTGGGTGCGAGTGGGATGCAGAGCAGACCCATGATTCACTCATTAAATATCTTCTAGAAGAGTCATATGAATTTATCGATGCTATCGAGACAAATGATCGCGTTGGTATGCGTGAAGAGCTCGGTGATGTTCTCTTGCAGGTCTACTTCCACTCGCGAATTGCTCAAGATCATGCAACAGATCCATTTACTATCGATGATGTCGCAGGTGCAATCGCAGATAAGTTAATCAGTCGACACCCTCACGTCTTTGCAGGTCTTGAAGTAAGTGGAACTGAAGAGATCATTGAAAATTGGGAGGCGATCAAGGCGAAAGAGAAGGGGCGTACTTCACCGATAGATGGAGTCGCGATGTCACAACCTGCTCTTCCGCTCGTCTCTAAATTGATTTACCGCGCTGATAAATATGGTCAACCACTCGATATTCCAAAGTTCTCCAGCAATGAGCCAGCTACTGAAAGTTCAGTGGGAGAGGCTCTCGCCTCTGTAATTGCCTGGGCATATGAGCATCAAATCGACCCTGAATTAGCCCTTCGCGCCCAAGCACGCACCTATATCGAGCAGCTCGCCCGCTCAAGTCAGGCTCAATAAGCGCGGTAAGATTGCCTCAGGTCGTTCAGCGTTGAGCGCTTATCTCGTTTACAAGTGCATTTATCGCATTCACACTCGAAGGAGTCCCAAGTGGCAATTATCGAAGCAATCGGCGCCCGAGAAATTCTTGATTCGCGCGGAAACCCAACTGTTGAAGTAGAAGTTCAGTTAGAAGATGGCACACAGGCACGTGCTGCAGTTCCAAGCGGAGCATCAACTGGTGCATTTGAAGCTTCAGAGCTTCGCGATGGCGATAAGAAGCGCTACCTCGGTAAGGGTGTTCTTAAGGCAGTTGCATATGTAAATGACGAGATTGCTCCAGCGATCGAAGGTTATGACTCACAGGATCAGCGCCTTATCGATGCTGAGATGATCGCACTTGATGGCACACCAAATAAGTCACGTCTCGGTGCAAATTCAATTCTTGGTGTTTCACTTGCCGTAGCGAAGGCATCTGCAGAGTCTGCAGATCTCTCATTGTTCCGCTACCTCGGTGGACCAAACGCTCACGTTCTTCCAGTTCCGATGATGAATATCCTCAACGGTGGCGCTCACGCTGATACAAATGTTGATGTTCAAGAGTTCATGATTGCTCCAATCGGTGCACCAACATTCCGCGAATCACTTCAGTGGGGCGCAGAGATCTACCACGCACTTAAGGCAGTACTCAAGAAGCGCGGTCTCGCAACATCTGTTGGTGATGAAGGTGGATTTGCACCAAACCTTGATTCAAACCGTGCAGCGCTCGACCTCATCATTGAGGCAATCTCAGCAGCAGGATTTAAGCCAGGAACAGATATCGCACTTGCGATGGACGTTGCAGCTACTGAATTCCACGATGCAGGTAAGTACAAGTTCGAGGGTAAGACACTTTCATCGGATGAAATGATCGCTTACTACGCTGACTTGGTAGCTTCATACCCAATCGTTTCAATCGAAGATCCATTGAATGAAGAAGATTGGGCGGGCTGGAAGTCGATGACAGCATCACTCGGTTCAAAGATTCAGATCGTCGGAGATGACTTGTTCGTGACAAACCCAACACGTCTTGCAAAGGGTATTGATACAGATACAGCGAATGCACTTCTCGTGAAGGTAAACCAGATTGGTACATTGACAGAGACTCTCGATGCAGTAGATCTCGCACACCGCGCTAACTACCGCAGCATGATGTCTCACCGTTCAGGTGAAACTGAGGACACAACGATTGCTGACCTCGCAGTGGCAACAAACTGTGGTCAGATCAAGACTGGTGCTCCATCACGTACAGAGCGCGTTGCTAAGTACAACCAGCTTCTTCGCATTGAAGAGGAACTCTCAGATGGCGCTGTCTACGCAGGTCGCCAGGCGTTCCCACGCTTCAAGGCATAAGGCACCACAGGCTTATAAATGGTCCGTCGATCATCTGGTGGCGCTAGAAGAAATAGTTACCGTTCGCGTAACTTGAACTTCAACCGCCACCAGGGATCGGGTCGGACCTTTGCTATTGCAGCAATCTTCTTTGCACTCGCACTCTTCTTAGCTCCACCAATTAAAAATTACTTCACACAACGCGCGCAGATCAGTGCGCTAGAAGCACAGCTTTCAAGTGATTACGCAGCACTTGCGCAGGCGCGTAAAGAGTTAACACAATGGCAAGATCCAAATTTCATTAAATCTCAAGCTCGCGAACGTCTTCACTTTGTGATGCCAGGAGAGCGCCAATACATTGTTACTGGTGGAGATGATTCGGAGGATCCAACTAATGGCGCAATCAACGTCGTTGAAAATCTTCCAGAAGGCCAGCCTTGGTATACAAGGATGGTCGCATCGATTACAGAAGCGGGTAAGCAGTGACTGACAGTCGCACGGCAACAGAGAAAGACCTCGAAGTCATTGAGCGCCAATTAGGCCGCACACCACGTGATGTTCATGCGATCTCCTATCGCTGCCCATGTGGCAATCCTGCTGTTGTTGAGACTCCACCACGTCTTGGCAATGGTGAGCCATTTCCAACCTTTTATTACGCAACATGCCCGCGCCTCACAGCTGCTATCTCAACTCTAGAAACGACAGGGTTGATGGGCGAGATGAATGAGCGTCTTTCTACTGACCCAGTTCTTGCTGGTGAATATGCAGCAGCACATGATGATTACATCGCATCGCGTAGCGCACTCGGAATCGAAGTCCCAGAAGTTGAAAATATCTCTGCTGGCGGAATGCCTGATCGCGTGAAATGTTTACATTCACTTGTTGCACATTCATTGTCAGCAGGTGAAGGCGTTAATCCACTTGGTGATGAAGCACTCGCAAAGCTTCCTGAGTGGTGGAAGTCCCAGCCATGCGAGTAGCAGCCATCGATTGCGGCACCAACTCAATCCGTTTATTGATTGCCGATATCGAAGGCAATAACTTTCGCGAGATCACTCGATTGATGGAAGTTGTCCGTCTAGGGCAAGGTGTTGATAAGACAGGCGCCTTTCATCCTGATGCAATTGCTCGCACCCTTGCAGCAGTAGATCTTTATGCCGCAGAGATTGCAAAGCGTGGGGTAGAAAAGATTCGTTTCTGTGCAACGAGTGCGACAAGAGATGCAACAAATCGCGCCCTCTTTATCGATGGCGTGAAAGAGCGCCTTGGCATTGAGCCTGAAGTTATTGCAGGTGAAGTAGAAGCTGCACTCTCTTTCCAAGGTGCCACTAAAGATTTCGATAAGTCTCAAGCTCCATTCCTTGTCATTGATATCGGTGGGGGATCCACTGAATTTGTATTCGGCTCAGATTCAGTCGAAGCAGCTCGTAGTATGAATATTGGCTGTGTGCGAATGACTGAACGTCACTTCACCGGCGATCAACCAGATCCAGGGCAGATTGCATCGGCAATTGAAGATATCGATGAGAATATTCGTCAAGCTGCAAAGACTGTTCCAATAACTCAAGCAAAGACAGTGATCATGGTTGCGGGCACAGCGACCACAGTTGCAGCAGCTGCACTCGACCTTCCCGCTTATGATCGATATGCAATTCACCTTGCCCGAGTCAGTGCTGAGCGCACACATCAGATTTCAACAGAGCTATTGCGTGAAACACGTGAGCAGCGTGAGGCGCATGGTTACATGCATCCAGGACGCGTCGATGTGATTGGAGCAGGCTCACTAGTTCTTGATCGAATTATGAAAGCAACAGGGGCAACCGAATTCGTTGCATCTGAATCAGATATTCTCGATGGAATGGCTTGGTCGCTTGTATAAGAAGCTAGAGCTTCTTGATAAGGCGATTGTTAAGTGTCGCCAATGTCCACGTTTAGTTGAGTGGCGTGAGGAAGTTGCAGTTACAAAACGAAAGTCTTATGAGAGTGAAAAATATTGGGGCAAACCTGTTCCGGGCTTTGGTCCCTCAGATGCACGTCTGATTATTCTCGGTCTTGCGCCAGGTGCCCATGGCGCCAATCGCACAGGTCGTGTATTTACCGGTGATTCATCGGGGGATTGGCTCTATAAGGCTCTGCATAAAGCAGGCCTTGCAAAGATTCCAACAAGTACTTATTCAAATGATGGGCAAGAGTTAAATGATACGCGAATACTGTGTGCGGTGCGTTGTGCTCCACCTGATAACAAGCCAAGCACGGAAGAGAAGGCGATCTGTGCGCCATTCTTTGAAAATGAAATTGAATTGCTTTTACCTACTGCAAAATCATTTCTAGCGCTGGGTAATCTTGCTTGGGAGAGTATTTATCGCACTCTCAAAGATCTCGGTTGCGTAATGCCAACGCCGCGACCAAAGTTTGGTCATGGCGCGAAGTATTCATTTATAGGCGCCGATGGAACGAAGCGGACTGTCTTTGGTTGCTATCACCCTAGCCAGCAGAACACTTTTACGGGAAAACTCACCGAGAAGATGTTGGATTCGGTTATCAAGTCGGCATCTAGGATCTCTTCATGACCATAGCTTCAGGCAAAGTCCTTTCTATCAACATTGCACCGCAAAGGAAGGCGCAAAGCTGGACTGAATCCGGAAATCGAACCGGTATTGATAAGCGCTCCGTTGAAGGGCTTGTGCTCTTCGGAAATGATTCTGTAGCTGGAGATAACGTTGTCGATCGCAAGCATCATGGTGGATATGACAAAGCGGTATATGCATATGCGCGCGAAGATGCGCAGTGGTGGGAAGAGAAGATTGGACGCGAAATCGCATCAGGAGCCTTTGGCGAGAATCTCACGACTATTGCCATTGATGTAACAGGTGCGGTCATTGGTGAACGTTGGAAGATTGGAGACTTAGTTCTTGAAGTTGCAGAACCTCGAATTCCATGTCGAGTCTTTGCAGGTTTCTGGGATCGCCCAACATTGATAAAAGAATTTACCGAAGCAAATCGCCCAGGGGCCTATCTTCGAATTATTGAAGAAGCGATGATTGAACGCGGTACTGCAATCGAGGTTATCTCTCGACCAGAGCATGGAATCACCATCGGCGATATCTATGCTGCTAAATCAGGGGCGCGTGAAATGATTCACGAAATAGCCGCTGTTAAGGAATTATCTGCTGAGTATCAAGAGTGGGCTCAGAAGCTGATTCGATAGCGTTCAAAGCGATATTTACAAGATAGTAGACTTCGCAGGCATTGGCCCCCGTAGTCCAATGGCAGAGACAGAGGACTTAAAATCCTTCCAGTGTCGGTTCGAGTCCGACCGGGGGCACCGAGTCACTGGGTCAACTAGGTCCAAAACTTGAGAGGCATGGATATGACAAAAGTATTGCAATCTCGTCACTCACTGCCAATCTTTCTATTAATCCTTTCAAACCTTTTAAATTATGGAATCTCTACGGCAAATGCTGTCGTTCCCACAGTTACTTCTCTCTCCACTGTCTATGGTCCTAAGACTGGTGGCACGATTTCTGTTATCTCAGGTACTGATTTCACGGGAACGACTGGCGTAACCGTTGGTGGAGCGGCTGCAACAATTAATTCGGTAACAGATACGTCGCTCTCAATTACAACACCTGCTTCCGCTACTTCGGGCGCGAAGAGCGTTGTTGTAACAAATGCAGATGGATATACGACGTTTGCAAATGGATTTATATATGTGGATTCATCAGTTAATTGCGGAACAAGTGGCAAGTTTTACATAACTAACAACGCCGTTATTGCTGCGGTGAACTGCATCGGCACCGTCGTAATCCCTTCTGGAGTGGACACAATTAATGCCTGCACATTCGGAAATGCGGGCGGAGGAAACTGCATCGGGTTAACTGGAAATGCGATTACAGATGTCACGCTACCTTCTAGCATGCGCACGATTGGAAACCTCTCCTTTTTGGGCGCCTCCACTATGACCTCAATCAACATTCCCGAAGGTGTAACAACGATTGGAAATTCAGCATTCTACTTTGGTGGAAAATTTCCGATCAATATCCCCACGACAGTTACTTCTATTGCAAATGCTTTTTATAGATCAAACCTGACAGCGATAACTTTCTCTTCACCTACAAGTCTGCGAGTAATTCAGAACAGTACGTTTAGAGTGATGCCAAATCTGACCTCCATCGTTCTTCCTGAGGGTATTACTACTTTACAAAGCATTTCATTCGCTGCTGAAAGCGGTTCTCAGGTACTCAAGTGGATATCTCTTCCTAGTACATTAACAGCAGTGGATACGACAACAAGTGGTGCTTTCCAAAATCATTCGCTCACATGTGTCGTGAATCCCGGAAATACGGCATTTATCAATGGACTCGTTTTACCCGGAAGTCCAACAATCGTTACGGATATATCAAATTGCCCTGCACCAACCGTTTCAACAGTCTCTTCTAGTTCAGGTACCTCACAAGGCGGCGTCTCTACTCAACTATTTGGTACCAACTTACAAACTGTAAATACTGTGGCAATCGACGGGGTCGCAGGCGTGATCACAGCTAGGACTCAGACGGTGCTTACCTTCACAACGCCTGCCGGAACAGTTGGCGCAAAAGATGTCGTAATAACTACATACGGTCACTCACTGACACTCTCTGGTGGATACACCTATCTTCCATTGCCCACAATCACATCGCTATCAGTGACTTCCGCAACTTTGACTGGTGGTGGAACGACAGTTGTCACCGGAACAAATCTAAGTTCTCTTACCGCATCAACAATTGGCGGAACTGCGGCAACTCGTGCATCGAACACTGCAACTTCGGTAACTCTCACCATTCCCGCTGGAACAGTGGGAGCTAAAGATGTAGTTCTTGCCAATGCAAACGGAACTGTTACTCTCGCTGGTAGTTTCACTTATTACGAAATCACCAGCTCTTTTAGCGTCTTCTCAGTTGCCGGTTCTGTGAATACTGTAAATATGAGAACACCTTTAGTGATTACTGCAACCGTTGCTTATGCATCAAAAATCACTTTTAAATATGGTGGTACGCGCATCGCTGGTTGTATATCGAGATCAACTCCTGCAAGCGCGCCATTTACGGTGACCTGCACCTGGAAGCCAACTCGAAAAGGTTCAGGGCTTTTAACGGCAACTGCCGTTCCGGTTGCAGGTGGTATTTCGACGGGTTATGCGGTCCCAATCAACATTACAGTCGGCGGACGCAGCAACACGCGTTAGTTAACAGTTCTTTGTGCGATTCTGGCGCACATGAGTTACGACGCCGTGCACCGCAAAAACTGTGAAGATCACAATCATCACTATGAAGCTATCAAAAAGCGACCTTGGTACCTGCTTAGCCGTGACCAAGATATAAATATCTGGCACAAAGTGCAGGATAACTGCGATAGCGCCGTAGCTCAAGGCATTTCGCCAATGGTTTGCAAGAATGGCGAAGAGCATCTTCGCTGTTGAAATTGCGTATGGGACGGCTATTGAAATCACGATAACGAAGTAGATATAGGGATTAACGCCATATTTTGCGAAGGTTTTATCGACCACAAGAGTCTTAAAGATGTCCCAGACCAGGACAATGCCGATCCACCAGCGCTCAACAAGTTGGCGGTGCTTCTCATTCTTGAGCCAACCGGTTGCCTTCATGCCGAGAGCCTACGGGAATTTCCATTTCACAGGGAAATATAAAGAATCTCCAGTACGTTATACCGGTCGCGGGGAGTCGTTTCCCGCACATAAAAGGAGAGATTAATGCGCAGTTCTAACCCAGTCCTTACCGGCCGCGGTTTCGCTCGTATCAACCCAGAAGCGCTAGATAACCGTGACGGTTCAGTTCAAGATGTCAGAACACTTGAATCACGTCCCAACTCTGCACCTATGTCGATTGATGATGTCATCATCAAGACAGCAGGGCTATTCGCAGTTCTCGTAGCTGTCGGAGCCTTTGCATGGCAAGCACAGAGTGGCGCGTTGGCAATTATCGGTCTCGTCGCCGGCTTCATCCTGGCGATGGTCAATTCATTTTCAAAGAAGGTGCGACCTGCTCTAGTCATTGCATATGCAGCAGCTCAAGGTCTTGCACTCGGAACAATCAGTTGGATGTATGAGCAGCAATACCAAGGCATCGTTGGACAGGCAGTTGTCGCAACAGCCTGTGCATTCACAGGTGTATTGGTTGCTTATAAGAGCGGCAAGATTCGTGTCACTCCTAAGTTCACACGCATCTTGATGGGTTCACTCATCGGGTACTTTGTATTCGGCATCTTCTCTATCTTTGTTGGTTTCCCATCAGGTGGACTCGGAACACTCATCGCTGTTGGCGGTGTTGTTCTTGCTTCTATGTTTATCGTGATGGATCTCGATCAGATTGAGAAGGCTGTGGCTGCAAAGGTTCCAGCAGAAGAGTCATGGCGCTGTGCATTCGGCCTCATGGTCACACTCGTCTGGCTCTATCTTGAAGTTCTTCGCCTGATCTCAATCCTTCGAGGACGCGACTAATCTGAAAGTTTAAAATACTGCCCCGAGCGCCTATGTGCTCGGGGCAGTTTTGATTCGAGAGCGACTTCCTTGCCTTGTAAGATTTCCTAATGCGTGGCTCATCAGTAAAAAGGATTCGAGCCACTCTCCTTGCACTTTTAATCTCCGCGTTATCTTTAAGCGCACCAACACCTAGTTTTTCAGCGCTCACACCGGCACAGCAGCTTGATGCATGTATTGCTGCAATTAATGATCCACTCTACACACGCTCAACGATGCCAGGTCTGATGGGTCTTGCGGATGCGGCAGCAATTGAAGCCAAGATTTCAAATTCAACTCTAATCGTTTGGGTTGCAAACGGCGCGGGCGTGATCACTGGGAGCGGTAGCGCAAACGGAAATGGCCAAGATCTTTTCTGCGGTGATGGCAACGACAATCAGGTCGCCACGATGGATTCAGATGCCTCATCCCAGGATTACTTCTTTGGGGGCGCAGGTAATGACTCAGTTACCAACCACATGTGGTTCTCAACTGTGTATGGAGGACCTGGTAATGACTATGTGGCGTATGTAGACGAACGTTCACATTTCTATGGCGGACCGGGTACGGATAGTTACGGAACTCTCTCAGCGGACTCATTCTTTGAGCAGGGTGTCGATGCCGACACAACACCTCCAACATTTCCTTCAGCTGACACTTTTAGCGTGCCTGAGAATTCAACTGCAGTAGGAACCATCACTACAGATGAAAGTGCAACCATAACAATCGATAGCGGTGAAGATAAGCTCAAATTCTCCTTAACGAGGCTAACAACAACGTCAGCATCGTTGGCATTTACAGTCGCCCCAGATTTTGAAATACCGACAGATGTTGGTGCTAACAACAGTTATGTGGTGGTCTTTAAAGGTGTTGATACATCTAATAATGCTGGATATGAAACGGTGACAGTTACCGTCACAGATGTAGTGGACACATCTTCCTTTTCGGGATTTAGCATCGCTGGTAATGTGACGAGCGCTCCATATAGAATTCCAATTTCTTTATCAGCCACCGTGACAGTTGCTTCAAAGGTGACTTTCTTGCTAAATGGCAAGCGGATTTCTGGCTGCATCTCTAAATTGGCTACTGGCTCTGGAAGCTCTTACTCTGTTACGTGCAGCTGGAAGCCTACCCAAATCGGATACATGACAATCATCTCTCAAGCAGTTCCCACCACTGCCGGCATCTCAGCCTCTACATCATCAATATTGCGTATTTTTGTACCGAAAAGAACAACTACTCGCTAGTTATTCACTATTTCTTAAGAACCTACTCTGCAATTCATCTAGTAACTCGATGGGGGTAGGGCTAGCCTTACGATATGAAGGTCTGCGTTCCTAAGGAAATACGTGAGGGCGAAAAGCGCGTGGCGCTCGTCCCAGATGTCATCGGTAAATTAACAAAGCTGGGATACGAGGTCACTATAGAAAGTGGCGCTGGAGTTCACTCACAGGCCTCTGACGATCTCTATCGATCTGCTGGTGCCTCTGTTCTTTCTGGCGATGTCTTAAACGGAGCCGATGTAGTTCTCTCTGTTCAGCCACTGACTGCAACTCAGATGAGCACACTTAAAAAGGGCGCAGTGACAATATCTTTCTTGTCACCAACTACCTCTGTAGATTCAATTGATGCTGCGGCAAGTGCTGGCGTAACTGCCTTCTCCCTCGAATTAGTCCCTCGTATTTCACGTGCACAATCTATGGATGCCCTCTCATCACAAGCTCTCTGTGCTGGATATCGCGCAGCTCTTGTGGGAGCAGAACTCTCTCCACGTTTCTTCCCACTCCTCATGACAGCTGCTGGAACAGTTACTCCAGCACAGGTTCTAGTCCTTGGTGCAGGTGTTGCCGGGCTGCAAGCGATTGCAACTGCTCGTCGTTTGGGTGCAGTTGTCTCTGCCTACGATGTGCGACCAGCATCTGCTGACGAGGTGCGATCAATGGGAGCGACATTTATTCAACTTGAACTTGAAGCACTTGAAGGTGCAGGCGGATACGCACGTGAGATGACAGAAGAACGGGCTGCAAAACAGCGCGAATTGCTCACGCCTTATATTGCTAAGTCTCATGTTGTTATTACAACCGCTTCAGTTCCAGGGCGAACAGCACCGCGCTTGATGACAAAAGATATGGTCGATGCGATGGAGCCAGGAACAATCATTATTGACCTTGCAGCAGAGACCGGTGGAAATGTTGAAGGATCTAAGCCAGGAGAGATAGTTGAAACGGCTGGCGGAGTTCGAATTTGGGGCGGTAAAGATGTACCAAGCCAACTTCCCTTCCATGCATCCAGTTTGTACGCTCGAAATGTCGTGAATCTACTGACTCTCCTTACGCAAGGCGCAGCACCTGCGAAGGACGATAAGGCGGCGGTAGATCTTGCAATCAATCTCAACTTCGATGATGAAATCATCAATGGCGCGGCTGTAACCCACGCTGGCGCTCGACGCACACCAGAAGTAAAGGCGGCAAAGTAATGGAGCCAATAGCAGTTATCTCAATCTTCGTTCTCGCTGTCTTTGTGGGCTTTGAAGTTGTCTCTAAGGTCTCATCCACACTTCACACTCCATTGATGTCAGGTGCTAATGCAATCCACGGCGTAATTCTTGTCGGCGCGATCATCGTTGCCGATGAAGCAACGAGCAACCTTGAGCTAGGACTCGCAGTCGCTGCAATCGTCCTTGCAACCATCAACGTAGTCGGTGGATTTGTTGTAACGGACCGCATGCTCGAAATGTTTAAGCCTAAGAAGGGCGGTGAGCAGAAGTGAGTAACTTCGTATACGACCTCATCGGACTTGCAGCAGGCGTTCTCTTTATCTTGGCACTCAAAGGTCTCTCACATCCAAAGACAGCCCGTCGTGGAAATCTCATGGGCGCAGCTGGTGCAACTGTTGCGATTGTGATGGTCTTCTTCCATCTGAAAGAACATAACAACCTTGGTTGGATTCTTGGCGCACTTGCATTTGGATTAGCTGTAGGTGTTCCAGCAGCGCGCAAGGTGCAGATGACAAATATGCCCCAGCTCGTTGCTCTCTTTAACGGTGTTGGTGGCGGTGCAGCAGCCCTCGTTGCGATTGTTGAATACCTCAAGCTCGGTAATACTGCGACAACAGCTGAAGTGATCTTTACAGTCTTTACTGTCGTCGTTGGTTGCGTCTCCTTCAGCGGCTCAATCATTACCTTCCTTAAACTTCAAGAGTTAATGACGACTCGTCCCGTTGTCTTTCCTGGTGGTCGATTTGTAATTGCAGCGAATTTAGCTGCAGTTCTAGCAGTCTCTGTATGGGTTGTTCAGGCACTTGGTACCAACCCTCTCCTGATCCTTGCGGCGCTCTCATTGATTTTTGGTGTGCTCTTCGTGCTACCTGTAGGTGGCGCAGATGTGCCAATCGTTATCTCACTTCTCAATGCATTTACTGGCCTCACTGTTGCAGCGAGTGGATATGTTCTTGATTCAACGCTCCTCATCATCGCAGGAACGTTGGTAGGTGCTTCAGGAACGATCCTGACTCGCTTAATGGCAGAGGCGATGGGTCGCTCACTCTTTGGAACTCTCTTCGGTGCATTTACTGCAAAGCCTCAAAGTGTTGCTGCAGCTGGTGAAGAACGTCCAGTGAAATCAGGGTCTGCAGAAGATGTTGCAATCTTGCTCAACTATGCACGTCGCGTTGTGATTGTTCCGGGCTTCGGTCTTGCAGTCGCACAAGCACAGCACACAGTGCGCGAGATGGCAGATTTGCTGATCTCTAAGGGAATCGATGTCGCCTACGGAATTCACCCTGTTGCAGGTCGTATGCCAGGACATATGAATGTACTTCTCGCTGAAGCAAATGTTCCGTACGAACAGCTTGCTGAGATGGAAGATGTCAATCCAACATTTGGTCAGACAGATGTCGCAATCGTTATCGGTGCAAACGATGTTGTAAATCCAGCAGCCGAGAACACACCAGGTTGCCCAATTTATGGAATGCCCATTCTTAAGGTTGCAGACTCTGCAAACATCATCTTCCTCAAACGTTCAATGCGCCCTGGCTTTGCGGGAATTGAGAATGAACTCCTCTACGATCCAAAGACAACTCTCTTGTTTGGTGATGCAAAGGCATCATTGACGAAGGTTGTCAGCGCTTTAAAGGGTCTTTAACGAGTCGTTGTACGTCTGACTACCCAGGCTAATTGGCTCGGTGAATTAGAGCCAAGATAAGTCGCAGATGAAGGCATTAGCGATGCAGAGAGCATTCTCATGCCCGAGGTTGTTGCCTTCCAATTGCAGATTGCAGTGAAAGGTGCTGATCCAGCGGTTGGTACAGCTAGACAGTTTGCAATTCGCTTCCCATCGACTGAAAACCTTATCTTTCCGGCAACACTTCCAGTGGCAGATAATTGAGAAGTTTGTCCCTTCACAATCGTCCCACTCCAAGTTGGTGCAGTCGTTGTGGTTGGAAGATTGATATCAGCCCAAGGTGGCGAAGTTGCTGAAAATGTTGTCGCTCCAATATTTGTTACTACTCTTGTACTTGCAGAACTATCCGTCAGCAGTGCAGCATTATTTGAGAATTTAAGAAGCATTTTAGTGTTGGCTACCGAATTTGTTGGCGCAGTTGGAGCTGTGAAATTCGAAGTATAGAGAGCAGTACCTTTTACAAAATGAAAGTTAGTGATTAAACCAGGAAAGGCACATCGAGCACTATCTCCCGCATGATTGCCGATTGCGAAAACTGATGTAGTGTCAGAAATATTTGTCGAGTTTGTTAATGTGCTTCCAAATTGAGTACCGTTAAAGAAAACTCTCAGTGAGGTACCAGAGCGCGTTACTGCAACATGAAGCCAACGGTTCTTATATGTTGTGCTGAAGTTCGTCATAGTTCCAACTGCCCACGCACCACCGACCCAAAGGTAAAAAGTAGGATCTGGAGAGCTTTCAATGGAAACACCGAAACTTCCTGATACCCACCAGACCCGGGGCCAATTGCTGACTGCCGAATCTCCGGGCGCTGCAGTCATGTACTGCCACCATTCAACAGTGAAATCTCCAGTGCCAGGAGCCAAATCAATTGACCCTGGAATTGATAGGTATTGTCCAGAGCTTCCAAACTGTGCGCTGCCGGTTGTGTAAGACGCTTGCGCGCTTTGGCCACTCAACACGCAGGTAGAAGTAATCATGACAAGGGCAACCAGGCTAATGAAAAAACGCTTTGGATGCATTTACTAATTCTAAATCAACCGGTGAGGTGAACGGAATTCCGAGTCTCTGGGATTCGGGTTGTCACGAGGACAATGCCTGCTATCAGCAGTGTTGCAACAAGGAATGCCGGCCTAAAGCCACCCGCATCGGAGATAGCGCCTAGAAGAATCGGCGCGATCATCGCTGCGAAATCGCCTGACATCTGCATGACTGCAATGACCTGGCCACCTTTGCCCTTGAGGACGTCGCCAACAAGACTGCCAGGAACAGTAGAGAGATATGCGCCTGCGATACCGGAAAAGATCATCGCTGGGAAAAATATCCAAGCTTGGACGGTAAAGAGCAGAAGAGCGGTCGATAGGAAGAGCGCTGATGAACCAACAATTGCGACGAATCGGCGCCCCTTCTCATCAGAAAGTCGCCCGGCACGAAGAAGAAGTAAGCCATTAGCAATCGATGCCAAGGTAAATCCAACGCCCATATAAGTCGTTGAAACATGCATATCTTCAACCATAAAGAGTGGAACGATTGAGCGACCCATTCCAAAGAGAATGAATCCGGTACTAAATGAGATTGCCAGGGCAATGCGATAAGGCTTGAGCGCGAAAGCTTCTCGAAGGGATGTCTTCTCAGATTTTCCTTCTGGCTTTGCTGCAAGGTGTGAACCTCGTAATAAGAGACCGGCAGAGATACTTGAGATTGCAAGTAGCACTGCATAGATCGCAAGTGGTGCGCGCAATGAGAACGCTGATAGCGCGCCACCTACTACTGGCCCGCCCACCATTCCGATCAGGAAAGAGCCGTTATATAGAGACTGCGCGCGGCCACGTTGATGATCACTTGTAACGCGCAGCAAGAGGGAACCTGCTGCAACAGAGAACATGGAAGAACCAAGTCCACCAGCTGCACGGAAGAGCAGTAGCTGTGAATATGACTGAGCCATTGCGGCCGCAGCGGACGAAACCGCTACAAAACCGATTCCTGTTGAGTAGACAAGTCGCTCACCAAATTTATCGACGAGCTTTCCTGAAATAAGTCCACTTGCAAAACGAGCAAAGGCAAAGGCAGAGATGATCGAACCAACTTGCGCATTGTTGACTCCAAAGGAGCGCGCAAAGAGTGGCAGCGTTGGAGCGATGATGCCGAAACCAACTGCAACGAAGAAAGAGGCAAAGACAAGAACCCCTACTTCACGAGGAAATTCGCGAAGGGGGTTCTTGGCTTTAATTGAGGTAAGAATTATCCGAGTGACTCTCCAGCAGTCTCATTACGAGCTGCTGCGTAATCTTCTGATGTGCGAAGTGGAGTCTCGCGCAAGAAGAGCGCCACAAAGAATCCAATAGCAACAACTGGCGCTGCAACAAGGAAGACGATGTGGAATGAGTGAACGAATGCATCCAAGACAGCGGTCTGAACCTGTGCTGGAAGGGTCTTAATCAGGGATGTGTTGTTCTGAATAGCATCCAACTTGGCAGGATCGACAGAAGCTGCTGCAGCTGGGTTCTTTGAAGCGAGTTCAGCGAAGTTGCTTGCAAGGTAGTGGCCTAAACGGTTTGTCAGAATCGCACCGAAGAGAGCTGTACCGAAGACAGAACCAAGTGAACGGAAGAAGGTATTTGAGCTTGTGGCAACGCCCATATCCTTGAATTCAACTGAGTTCTGAAGGGCGATAACGATGGTCTGCATTGAGAGACCAAGGCCTGCGCCAACCATGATTGCGAAGATTGATAGCTGCCAGTAAGGGGTATCAATCTGAAGAGTGTACATCGCAAGAATTCCAACGGTCATGAGCGCTGTTCCCATGATTGGGAAACGCTTGTAGTGACCGTGCTTTGAAATCAACTTACCGCTGACAATCGAAGTCGAAACAATACCGAGCATCAATGGGATCAACTTAAGTCCAGCAGATGTTGCTGAATAACCCTTAACAACCTGCATGTAGAGAGGCAACATAACAATTGCACCGAACATACCTGCACCAATAATTGCACCGAGAATCGATGTCAATGTAAAGGTGTGATTCTTAAAGAGGCGAAGAGGAATGATTGGCTCAGTTGCCTTTCCTTCCCAGTAAACGAATACAGCTGAAAGGAGAAGCCCTGCAACGAGATAGAAGATTGTGCGTGAATCTGTCCAACCGTTTTGTGGTCCGTAGACAGAGACTGCGAGAAGTGTCAGTGTCACAGATACAACGAGAAGAAGTGCGCCGAGGTAATCGATGCTGTGTTCGCGCTTGACCTTTGGGATATGAAGTACAGCTGATGTAATCGCAAGTGCTGCGATACCAAATGGAAGATTGATAACAAAGATCCAGCGCCATCCTGTGATTCCAAGGATTGTCGCGTGGTCTGAGAAGAAGCCACCGAGTAGAGGACCAGCAACTGATGAGAGGCCCCACACTGCTCCGAAGTAACCCTGGTAACGACCACGCTCACGTGGAGGGACGATGTCACCGATGATGACGAATGTCAGCGCCATCAAGCCACCTGCGCCAAGGCCCTGAAGGGCACGAGTTGCGATGAGCTGACCCATGTTCTGTGAAGCGCCTGCAAGGAGTGAACCAATAAGGAATGTAACAATCGCAAACTGGAAGACGATGCGGCGACCGTAGAGGTCAGAGATCTTTCCGTACAACGGTGTCGAAGCTGTTGAAGTCAGAAGGTAGGCAGTTACAACCCATGTGTAGTGGTCGAGGCCGTTAAAGTCTTCGACGATGCTCTTGAGAGCTGTTGAGACGATGGTCTGATCGAGGGCTGCAAGGAGCATTCCCGTCATCAATCCACCGAGAATGATCATTATCTCGCGGTGCGAGTGTTCTTTGGCAGGTGCATTTGTATTGTGTGATGTATCCATAGATGGATAAGTTTACTCCGTGAAATCAATAATTGCCGAAGAACTCGTAAAGACCTATGACAAGGGCAAAGTACGCGCACTCGATAGCCTCAACCTTGATGTTGAAGAGGGCACAGTATTAGGCGTGCTGGGACCCAATGGTGCAGGTAAAACAACAACTGTCCGCATCTTGTCGACTTTATTACGCCCAGATTCAGGTCGCGCAACTGTTGCAGGTATTGATGTCATAAAGAATCCTGAGAAAGTTCGCGAAGTAATTGGTCTTTCAGGTCAATATGCCGCGGTCGATGAAATTCTTACCGGCTATGACAATCTTGTGATGTTTGGTGAGCTCTACCACTTAGGAAAGAAGAACGCTGTTGCTCGCGCCAATGAACTTCTCGAACGCTTTAGCCTGACAGAAGCAGCAAAGCGTCCAATCAAAACTTATTCAGGCGGAATGCGTCGTCGCCTAGATTTGGCAGCATCGCTCATTGTGAAACCAAAGATTCTCTTCCTCGATGAACCAACTACTGGCCTTGATCCTCGTGGTCGCCAAGAGATGTGGGGAGTTATTCAGGAACTTGTAAAAGGTGGAGTAACGCTTCTGCTGACAACTCAATACCTTGAAGAGGCAGATCAATTGGCAGATGAGATTGCCGTTATTGATACCGGCAAAGTGATTGCTCGTGGAACTTCTGATGCCTTGAAGAAACAGGTCGGCGGAGAGCGTCTAGAAGTAGTTGTGGAAGCCTCCAATATTGCTAAGACAGTTGAAATCGTCGCTGCAGTCAGCGGTAATAAGACTTCAGTCGATGAAGGCATCCGAATGATTTCAGCGCCGGTATCAACAGGTTCACAAGCGCTCTTTGAAGTTCTCAAAGCGCTCGATATCGCAGGAATCCACCCGCTTGATGTGGGTCTTAAGCGCCCATCACTCGATGACGTATTTCTCTCTCTTACAGGCCATGCAGCAGAAGCAAAGGAGGAAGCCAAGTGAGCGCTTTCCGTGACACCCTGATTATTACTCAGCGCCAATTGCGACTTCTTACTCGCGTGCCTGAGGTGCTCATCTTCTCCACCATTCAGCCGGTGATGTTTGTACTTCTCTTCCGCTACGTGTTCGGTGGTTCTATCAATACCGGTCAACCTGGTGGATATGTGCAACTTCTCATGCCAGGAATCTTTGTGCAGACAGTTGCATTCACATTGGCAGGAACAGCTTCTGGTCTTGCAGAAGATATGAAGAAGGGTTTGATCGATCGATTTAGATCTCTACCTATCTCACAATCTGCACTCGTCATAGGTCGCACATTGGGAGATTCACTTCTCAACATTGTGGTTCTAACCGTTATGGGTATTGCCGGCTATGTAGTCGGGTGGCGACCAAGTGGTGGTCTTGGAAATGTTGCGCTGGGATTCTTATTCCTATTGTTCTTTGGCTACGCACTCTCCTGGGTCGGAGCCCTTGTGGGCCTCTCTGCCTCTGATGCGCGAGTAGTTCAGAATGTCAGCTTTATCGTGACATTCCCTCTGACATTCCTCTCTAATGCATTCGCTCCGACAACAGGAATGCCACGTGCACTTCAATACTTTGCAGAGTGGAATCCAGTCTCAACAATGGTCGCTGCATGTCGCGAACTATTTGGACTTAAAAATCAATTTGGTGCAACAGCGGGATCATTTCCAAGTGAGCATCCATTGACTACTTCATTGGTCTATATGGTTGTGATCATGGCAATCTTTATTCCTTTGAGCCTACGCAAATATCGCAACGCCTCTAATTAATTGATCTGAGGATTGCATCAAAGGTGGGGCTAGGTAGCTCCATCATTTGAAAGTGCGATACGCCTTCGAGGACATCTAGAGTTACGTTCTTTCCATGGAGCTTCATCGCGCTCTGGTATTTCTGCGAAAGCTCTAACGGCACTCTTTCATCCTGATCTCCATGAATAAAGTGTGTCTGCGCAGCTATGGGCGGGCGAAGCATGGGATCTAACTCTGGGCGCTTATCAGAGCTACAGCCAAGCCATTCAAGGACAGCGCCTCGCCCCAACTGCAAGCGCTCACTCTCTGCCATATCGGTAACAGGTGCAAGTCCAATCACCTTCTTGATATTAGGAAATTTATCTGCCAACAGAAGTGCAAGATGTCCGCCACTTGAATAACCGATAACGGTAAGCGTTGTCTCTTCTAGCGTTGAAATAGCAAATGCTAGGTCACGAAGAGTTGTCTCTGGACTTCCTGCCTCTCGTCGAAACTCGGGAAGAACAACGCTAAAGCCCTCTTTCGCAAGTGCCACAGCAAGCGGGCGCATATGTTCACGGTCGAAGAGATTTCTCCAATAGCCTCCGTGGATGAGAAGGAGAGTTGGTTTTTCAAGATTGCTTTCGCCATAGAATTCTAAAATCTGGTCTGAGCCATCTCCATACTTAATGAGTGAGACCGTGACTTCTCGCTCTGCATCAGCAATTGAGTAGGGCGGAAAAGTGGGATGCGGTGTAGTCATATATAGCAGCCGCAATTAAGCGAAGAACTCTGCTGCTTTAATCTCAACCTTAATCTCGCGACCGTTAGGTGCAGTATAAGAAACAGTTGCACCAATTTCAGCGCCAAGAACTGCAGATCCCAGCGGCGACTTCTCTGAATAGACATCGATATCACCTGATGCAATTTCGCGTGAACCAAGTAAGAACTTCATCTCGTCACCTGCAATAAGTGCAGTAACAACCATTCCTGCACCGACCTTGCCATCGGCACTTGCTGGTGGAGTTCCAATGTGGGCAGTCTCTAACATCTGCTTGAGCTGACGGATACGTGCCTCCATCTTGCCCTGTTCGTCACGAGCTGCGTGGTAACCGCCATTTTCCTTAAGGTCACCTTCGGCGCGAGCAGCTTCGATCTTTGCAGTGATCTCTTTACGACCTTCACCTTCAAGGTGTGAGAGTTCTGCAGCGAGACGATCTGCTGCTTCCTGGGTTAACCAAGTCTGTTGTGCGCTCATAGCGGGAAAGAATACTAGGCAGAGGCTAATTGAGATAACAGTTAATTACGCCTGCATTGACCGCATCTGCGCGTGAAGGGATGGTCACTGTGCGCTCAATCGCGCCGCTCGCAGAAGGAATCTGGTCATCTATCTGACCAACGATGACCTTATCGATATCGCGTGCAGCAATCACACATGTCGCTTCACGAGAAGGATCGCGACGATTGATTGTGTAACGAATCTCTGTATTGCGTGGATCATCATTGTTAAATGCAACAAGTGAGTAAGAGATAGGTGGCTCTGCTTGATGCAGTCCAGCCCAGACCAACCAAGCACCACCAATAATTGCAAAGCTCAGGGCATATGGCACCCATGCGCGCTCAGGACGAACTCCATAACGATCATTAAAGTCGAAGGTGTCGGTAGGTTCTGATTCACCTTGGAAGTTAGCACTCGACATGGGAGAATCGTCTCATGAATAAAGATGTCGATATGGGTATCGCTGGCTCACTGACAATGATTGTTCTTGTCACAGCAACTGCGCTTCTCTTGCGTAGCTTCTACAAGCGATACAACCGACTCGCACAGCGCGAGGAAAATTCAGAAAATTAAGAAGTTTGCGACAGCACTCGCAGTTCTTGCGCTCGCTGCAATTTTCATCTCGCTCGGCCTCTGGCAATTAGATAGAGCCCGCGAACTTTCCGCATCTCTGGCAGCAAAGCCAATTCAAGATCAACGTATCTATAACTTGGACGACCTGACTTCACCTCAGGGCTCACTTCCTGTCGAAGCATTCGGAAAATCGGTAGCAACATCTGGCCACTACATCGCAAACTTTAAAGCGCCCAATCAAATCGGCGCAGATGGAAAGGTGGCAGATTGGGAGGTCGCACTTCTGCAGGTTGATACCCAATCGGCAATCCTTGTTCTTCGTGGTTTATGGAGTGAGCGTTTTACCGAACCAGCAATCGTGATGGCCAACCAAGTTGAGATCACCGGCTCTATCTACCCAAGCCAATTTGAAGACCGCGCAGCAAATTCACCTTCACAGATTTCGCGCATCGATAGCAGTCTCTTAACTTCAACTTTTGAGTATCAGCTCTACGACGGCTATATCTCAGCAACCTCTGAAAATACTCGCAGCGGTGAGGTCACTCGCACTCGTATTGAGATTGCCCTACCGAAGGGCGATGTTCCGGGCTACTACTGGCAGCACATCTCGTATCTAGTCATCTGGTGGTTTATGGCAGGGCTCGTTCTCTGGGCGCCGTTCTACAAACGTCGTGACGAGGAAGCCCTCGACAGTTAGAGTGGCACCATGAAATCTGCACTCACCCGTTTTCGGATTATGGCCATTATCTGCGGCGTAAACCTTGTTCTCTTAGTTGCCTATATGGTCGCAAAGCACATCTTCCATGCCTTTGATAAGAGCAATCCATTCATCTTTATTCCAATTGCTCACGGGTACTTCTACATCGTCTACATCTTGACCGTTTTGCAGCTCTCAGTTCAAAAGCGAATCTCATTCCCAACAATTCTTGCCCTCATCGCAGCCGGCACTATTCCTGGTGCATCGTTTGTCGCGGAGCGGAAAATTGTTAAGAAGTACTCGTAACCAGATCAAGTCGCTGCTCTACCCTTTCTACGAGTGGCGGATTGTTAAGGATCTCGACTTCTCCAGAACTCCGCGCCATATCGGCGTAACCCTTGATGGCAACCGTCGATGGGCGAAGCAGAATCCAGATCCAACCGACCCATATGGCCATAAGCGCGGAGCCCAGAAGATTGCCGACCTCTTGGGTTGGTGCGAAGAGACTCAAGTAGAAGTTGTCACACTCTGGATGCTCTCGACAGATAACTTCAAGAGAAGTGCAGCAGAAGTCGAGACGCTGATCCATGTCATCAGCGAGATAGTCGATGACCTTTCAGCCCGTAAGCGCTGGAATATCAAAGCTGTCGGCGCCCTCGATATCTTGCCCGAGCCACTGGCTGAAAAACTTGCACACCTGCCTGGCTGCGCCGATTCACATCTCCAGGTCAATGTTGCAATTGGTTATGGCGGTCGCCGAGAGATCGTTGATGCAGTTAAGGGATTTCTCCTTGAAGAGGCGAAGGAAGGTCGAAGCCTTACCGAGGCAGCGGCCGAACTCGATGGCGATGCGATCGCCCGCCACCTGTACACAGCTGGCCAGCCAGATCCCGACCTCCTCATTAGAACTTCGGGGGAGCAGCGCCTTGGCGGCTTCCTCCTCTGGCAATCGGCTCTCTCTGAGTTCTATTTCTGTGAAGCTTACTGGCCGGATTTTCGTCGAGTCGATTTCCTCCGAGCACTTCGTGATTACTCACGGCGCCACCGCCGACTAGGTAAGTAGTCGGCGCGAAGGAATAGCCGACTAGGTAAGTAGTCGGCGGCAAAGTAAACATTCGATTACATCTGAAATTTATTAGGTGTGTCGAGGATATGGTTAATTGACATCGGCGTATCTTTTCTAAATGCTGACGACATATGTTCTCGATACCTCTGTACTGCTAGCCGATCCCGCAGCGCTCTATAAATTTGAAGAGCACGAGGTCGTCATCCCCATAGTTGTCATTGGTGAACTCGAAACTAAGCGCGATCATCCCGAACTCGGATACTTTGCTCGCGCTGCCCTACGGGCTCTCGATGACCTTCGGGTTGAACATGGTCGCCTCGATAAACCACTTCGCCTCAATGACGAGGGTGGAATGCTGACAGTAGAGCTCAATCATTCAGATACAAGCTCCCTCCCATCGAGCTTTCTTCGCGATGGAAATAACGATATTCGCATCCTGACCGTTGCAAAGAACCTCATGTCAGAGGGCAAGAAAGTTGTATTGGTAACGAAAGATCTCCCGCTTCGCGTCAAGGCATCATCTGTGGGCGTTGAAGCACAGGAGTATCTCGCCGAGTTAGTCTCCTCGAGCGGCTGGACAGGAATCGAAGAACTTTCAGTAGGCCACCAGATCATCGATGAGCTCTACTCCTCTGAATTCGCAGAGCATGAATCGGCCCACACCTTCCCGGTTCACACCGGAGTAGTCCTTCACTCTGAGAAGGGCAGCGCCCTCGCCAGAGTCACATCCGATAAGCGACTTCAATTGGTGCGAGGAGACCGCTCTGCCTTTGGCCTTCATGGTCGCTCAGCAGAGCAACGAATTGCACTCGACCTCCTCTTAGATGAATCAATCGGAATCGTCTCTCTCGGTGGACGTGCAGGAACAGGTAAATCTGCCCTCGCTCTCTGCGCAGGCCTGGAGGCGGTAATGGAGAAGCGCCTTCATAAGAAGGTTGTGATCTTCCGTCCTCTCTATCCCGTTGGTGGACAAGAGTTGGGATATCTACCGGGTAGCGAAGGAGAGAAGATGTCTCCCTGGGCCCAGGCGGTCTTTGACACTCTCGGCGCTTTGGTCAGTCAAGATGTCATCGATGAAATTCTCGCTCGGGGGCTTGTCGAGGTTCTTCCGCTCACCCATATCCGCGGCCGCTCGCTCCACGATTCATTTGTGATCGTCGATGAGGCCCAATCCCTCGAACGAGGAGTTCTCTTAACCGTCCTTTCTCGTATCGGCCAGAACTCGAGAGTCGTACTGACCCACGATGTTGCTCAGCGAGATAACTTGCGTGTGGGTCGCCACGATGGAGTCGTCGCGGTCGTTGAAACTTTGAAGGGGCATCCGCTCTTCGCCCACATCACTCTCACTCGGAGTGAGCGCTCGCCTATCGCAGCTCTTGTGACAGAGATGCTCGAGGGGCCAATCGCCTAAAAAGTACCTCTCTTAAATCTCACAGTCACAAATCGGACATATAGGACTTTGCCCTATCTGACCAGCACTTTTACTTATCCCCATTCCTCACACTTCCTGAGAATTTCCGACTCACGCACGGAAAAATTTGCGAGTTGACCCTCTGATTGCAACTCTTTAGCCCGGCACGAGCCACCAGGGCGCGTGGATCGAGGATTATGAAGCGGGGTGAGTTACAACGATGTCAGTTAAGAAGTTTTCTTCAAGCAAGCGCAGCGTCTGGACTCTCGTCACCGCGACCCTGATTCTCTCTATCGCCCAGCCAACAGCGAACGGTCTCGACTTCCCAACGACGACCCGCCTCAATCTTCCTGAAGGTCCCTCGGCTAGCCTGACGATCTCTAAGGATGTCGATCTCAATCAGGGCGTTGCCGCTCCGATTTCAGAGATGGCAAAGGTTGCTGTGATGGCCCGCCAGGTAGAGCTCGCCCGCAACGCGACCGGCGCGAAGTACATCGCCCGCACCATTATGCAAGAGCAGTATTCATGGGGCGCAGATCAGTACACCTGCCTCAACCGCCTCTGGACTAAAGAGAGCCACTGGAACTACAAGGCTCATAACTACCGTTCAGGTGCACATGGAATCGCGCAGGCGCTGCCAGCGACAAAGATGGAGATCATCTCAACAGATTGGCGCACCAATCCTGTGACCCAGATTCGTTGGGGACTTCACTACATCGACCTTCGCTATGACACACCATGCAAGGCCTGGGCGAAGTTCAAGCGCTCGCGCTACTACTAAGCCAGTAAAGATTCGCAGCTACTAAGGCTTCTTGCCGATCGTCAGCGGACGCATAGTCTCGGCGAAGAAATCATTGCCCTTATCGTCAACAACGATAAATGCCGGGAAATCCACAACGTCGATTTTCCAGACAGCTTCCATTCCTAAATCTTCAAAGTCGAGAACTTCAACCTTCTTAATGCAATCCTGAGCCAAACGAGCAGCAGGTCCACCGATCGATCCAAGATAGAAACCGCCATGTTTTTCACAAGCATCGGTAACAGCCTTTGAACGATTGCCCTTTGCGAGCATCACATGTGAACCACCATGTGCCTGGAAGTAATCGACATAAGAATCCATACGACCAGCAGTTGTTGGACCAAATGAGCCTGATGCGTAGCCCGTTGGAGTCTTGGCAGGACCTGCGTAATAGACGGCGTAGTTCTTCATGTAATCAGGCATTGGCTTACCCTCATCCAGCATCGCCTTGATTCGCGCATGTGCGATATCGCGGGCCACAACAATTGTGCCGGTCAATGAGACGCGGGTCTTTACCGGGTACTTCGAGAGTTCAGCGCGAATTGCATCCATTGGCTGGTTGAGATCGATCTTCACAACGTTATCGTCAAGGTGTGAATCAGTTGTCTCAGGCATAAAGTGAACAGGATCTGTCTCTAATTGCTCTAGGAAGATTCCATCCTTGGTGATCTTCGCCTTCGCTTGGCGATCTGCCGAGCACGAGACTGCGATAGCGATAGGAAGAGATGCGCCGTGGCGTGGAAGGCGTACAACGCGCACATCGTGGCAGAAGTACTTTCCACCGAACTGTGCTCCGATTCCAAGGGTGCGTGTGAGTTCAAGTACCTGCTTCTCAAGGTCGAGATCGCGGAAGCCGTGTCCTGTTGCGGCATCTCCTGAAGTGGGAAGAGCATCAAGATAATGAGTGGAAGCAAGCTTTGATGTCTTCACGCAGTGTTCTGCGCTAGTTCCACCGATGACGATTGCAAGGTGATACGGAGGACATGCAGCTGTTCCGAGTGAGCGGAGCTTCTCATCGAGCCAATTCATAAATGAGGCAGGATTCAGAACCGCCTTTGTCTCTTGGTAGAGATAAGACTTATTTGCGCTTCCGCCGCCTTTTGCGATGAAGAGGAAGTTGTACTCATTGTGATGATCGCTATCTGCATAGATCTCAATCTGAGCAGGCAAGTTATTACCTGTGTTCTTCTCTTCCCATGTTGTGACAGGTGCCATCTGTGAATAGCGAAGGTTGAGCTTTGTATAAGCATCGTAAACGCCTTGAGCGATTGCAACCTCATCCTTCGATGAAGTCAGAACGTATTGCCCCTTCTTGCCCATCACGAGGGCGGTGCCTGTGTCCTGGCACATTGGAAGAACTCCACCTGCTGCAATATTTGCATTCTTCAAGAGGTCGAGTGCGACGAAGCGATCGTTTGCTGAGGCTTCTGGATCCTTCATGATATTTGCAAGTTGCTGCAAGTGATCTGGGCGAAGATAGTGATTGATGTCGTGAATAGCTTCTTCAGTGAGTTTTGCAATTGCATCTGCATCTACCTGCAAGAACTCTCTATCGCCGAGCTTTACAACTGATACGCCCTCTTTGCCAATAAAGCGGTATTGAGTGGTGTCATCTCCCAGTGGGAGTAAATCTGAATATGAGAATGTAGGAGACATTTACTTCGTCTCTTTCTTTACCGATGCCAACTTCGCCTTTGCGCCATCGAGCCACTCTTGGCAGATCTTTGCGAGCTCTTCGCCGCGCTCCCATAATTTCAGTGACTCTTCGAGAGATGCGCTTCCATCTTCAAGAGATTCAACGATTTCAGCGAGTTCATCACGGGCTGCTTCATAACTTAGTTTCGCGGCGGAAGTCTTCTTTTCATCCATGAGCCAAATCTACTCCTGCGCCTTTGTTATATGACTGTGGCGCTGGTCTCGCCCTTTGCGACCTTGATTGCAAGTAAATCCCCGGATTTCAACTGCTTCGGGTCACGGATGACTTCACCCTGTGCATCTCGCACCACTGAATAACCTCTGTCGAGCGTTGATTGAGGCGAGAGCGAACGTAGGTGGGCAGTGATGGCCTTCAGCTCTTTCTTCTCGGCATCGATAGTTGCTGCAAAGCTGCGCAGTGATCTCTGGCGCAGGTCAGTGAGCTCATCGCTGAGGATTATCAGAAATGCGCCAGGGTCTTTCATGACAGGGCGAGATCTCAACTGGGCGATGAAATTGCCTTCATATTCAACTCGAGCAGAGAGGGCGCGATATGCGCGATCACGGAGCTTCTGAATATTGCCGACTTCTTCAGCGATATCTGGCACGACTCGCTTCGCTGCATCTGTCGGAGTTGATGCTCGGTAATCGGCAACGAGATCAAGCAGTGGAGAATCTTTCTCGTGGCCGATTGCACTGACAATCGGAGTCTGACATTCAGCTGCAAGACGCACCAGTGATTCATCGCTGAAAGGCAAGAGATCTTCGAAGGAACCACCACCGCGGGTAATGATGATGACATCGACTTCAGCATCTGCTTCAAGTTCTCGGAGCGCGGCCGATACCTCAACAACTGCTGCCGCTCCTTGAACTGTTACCTCGCGGATCTCAAATTCAACTGCAGGCCAACGACGTCGTGCATTTTCTACTACATCTTTCTCGGCATCTGTATTACGACCGCAGATCAATCCAACCTTCCGTGGCAGAACTGGAAGCGGAACTTTTCTATCGATAGAGAAGAGACCTTCTTCGGCGAGCAGAGATTTCAGCGCTTCAAGACGTGCCAGAAGTTCACCGACACCTACTTGGCGAATCTCCTTCGCCGCCATTGAGAGCGTTCCAGATTTTGTATACCAAGATGGCTTTGCATAGATAACTACACGTGCATTTGCAGGCAGCGGCTTGACTGCAGCAATGACCGACTTGTGGCACATCACCGAAAGGCTCATATCTGCGCTCGTATCGCGAAGGCGCATAAAGGCCATCATTCCGCTACGTTCATTGAGCTCTGCGATCTCGCCCTCAATCCAGATAGGTCCGAGGCGGTCCACGTACTCTTTTATCGCTTCAGTGACCACGCGTACTGGCGCAGGAGAATCACTTGAAGTTTCGAACATGGGGCAAGGCTAATAGACTGCCCCCATGACCAAGAGAGTTTTGATCGCTGCGCCGCGTGGATATTGTGCTGGCGTTGACCGCGCAATCATCACAGTTGAAAAGGCGCTCGAGCTCTATGGAGCTCCTCTCTATGTCCGCAAAGAGATTGTTCACAACAAGCATGTTGTCGCTACTCTCGAACAACGCGGCGTTATCTTCGTTAACGAGACCGATGAAGTTCCAGAGGGACAGACAGTTGTCTTCTCTGCTCATGGCGTTTCACCGGCTGTGCACGAGCAAGCGGCTGCGCGAAATTTGAAGACTATCGATGCAACATGTCCATTGGTGACAAAGGTGCACCACGAGGTCAAGCGCTTTGCTGATGCAGAGACAGAGATTCTCTTGATTGGCCACGAAGGCCATGAAGAAGTTGAAGGAACCGCTGGTGAAGCTCCAGGTCAGGTGCGAGTAGTTGATGGTCTCGATGGTGCGCGCAATGTGCAACCAACGCCAGGAAAGAATTTGATCTGGCTCAGTCAGACCACTCTCAGCGTTGATGAGACTCTTGAATCTGTCGCGATTCTTAAAGAGCGTTTTCCAGAGATCGCATCTCCTCCATCAGATGACATCTGTTATGCAACACAGAACCGCCAAGAGGCTATCCGCGGGATTGCAGCACAATCAGATTTAGTTCTCGTTGTAGGCTCAACAAATTCCTCCAACTCGGTTCGTCTCGTTGAAGTAGCACTTGAATATGGAGCAAAGGCTGCATACCTCGTTGATTACGCATCAGAGGCTAAAGATGAGTGGCTTTCTGGTGTTGAGACTGTTGGTGTTACAAGTGGAGCATCAGTGCCAGAGATTCTTGTTCGAGATCTCTTGAAGTGGCTTGATGTGCATGGATTCCACGATCAGCAAGAGGTAGAAGCGAAGAAAGAGTCACTCACCTTCGCCTT
Organism: Candidatus Nanopelagicaceae bacterium; assembly: GCA_965267985.1. Classification (GTDB taxonomy): domain Bacteria; phylum Actinomycetota; class Actinomycetes; order Nanopelagicales; family Nanopelagicaceae; genus Planktophila. The sequence goes on from OZ254152.1 coordinate 190,249, forward strand.
GCCACAGAACCTTCGTGCAGAGATGAAGGCAGCTGGAAAGTAATTAAGCTGCCGCTGTCTTTCGCTTTGAAGGACGGTTCTTCGCCTTCTCATTGAGATATTGATACCAGCCATACGCTGCTGCAATAAGAAGGAATGGCGCAACGCTTGCAAGTGATGCCATGAAATCAACACCGACTCGAGAGATTCGAACTCCATCAGTCATGATTGTGTAGATCAGAGTTGTTGCAGCGTATGCAAGTGGTGGAGTTACCGCTGTGACATAGCGAGTACCAGTGCGGCCATATGCGACTCCGCCGTAGGTAACAACGATGAGAACGAGCCCCGAAAGGAAGCCAGCGCCGCCACGGATAAAGAGTTCAGCGAAGGTGAAGAAGGCAATGAAGAGAATCTGAAGGACGACGATGCCCTCTTTCTTCAACCCAGGGCCAGGGATTGTTGGCTTCTTAGGTAGGTTCATATTTACCTTACTACGTGGGTTCTTCTCTCTGTTAGCCATTATTATCCTCAACGATCTCTACATCAATAAAATCTTCTGCATCCACTAACTCAGGGTTATTGAGTTCGCGAACATCTGCAGGTGCCTCAGGATATGGGATTGCAAGCTTTTCTTTATCCCCTGCAACACCCAGCGCGCTGATTTTCTTAGCGGGGCTGAGGACTGTCTTCTCAGCAGTTGGAATCAAATCTTCATAAGCCTTTGAAGTGTTATTAATCGCCTTGCCGACAGCAACAATCTTGCCGTGGAGAAGTGTGATGTTCTTCAGGAATGTTGATGCAACCTTGGTGATGTCATCGGCATTCTCAGCTAACTTATTACGAGTAAAGATATGACCAACGGTGCGCAGTAGCGCCATCATCGAAGTTGGAGTCGCGATGGTGACGCCGACCTTAAAGGCCTTTTCGAGAAGCATAGGATCAAGGCGAAGCGCCTCAGCTAAGAGCGTTTCAAATGGGAGGAAGAGAACTACGACATCAGGGCTGCCGGCTGATTTGTGATACCCACGCTTTGCAAGGGCATCAACATGCTTCAAGAGATCTTTAGTGTGGGAGGCAAGATAGCTATCGCGCTCATCTTGATCCTCTGTTGCAAATGCATCGAGGAAGCGTTCAAAGGGAAACTTGGAATCGATAAAGATTCGTGAATTGCCAGGCATCTTTACAGTGATATCTGGAATACCTGAAGAGTCAGCATCTGTTGTAGAACGTTGTGCATCGTATTCAATGCCTTCACGAAGGCCAGCTTGCTCGAGTAAGAGTTCAAGTTGAGCTTCGCCAAACTTTCCACGCGATTGTGAACTAGAGAGCGCTCCAGCAATCTTGCGAGTCTCATCAAAGAGGCTGGTTGATGCGTTGCGCATCTCATTGATTGTTGAGGTGAGTTCAACCTCGGACTTCACGCGCTTTTCAGCTGCCTCTTGTGCCTGCACGCGCATTCGCTCGACAGTTGCTTTCATCTCCTCCATCTGCGTTGCAATCTTTGCCTGGCTCTCATTCTTGCTCTCGGCATCTTTCAGTCGCTCTTCGCTCTTTTCGAGCAACGCCTTTAATGCAACGAGATCATTGGATGCAGCAGAACCTTCGGATTTTCCAAATTTGAGACCGATAAGAAGGCCGCAGATAAGACCGATAAGTAGGACGAGAGATGTAATCAACGCGTTGGACATGGGGCTATCGTCGCAGGGCTGGGTGACAAATCGGCTGATTTCACGGATGCAGAGCGTGGGCCGTACCCTTAGCCCACTATGAGCCTCTCCATTGGAATCGTCGGACTTCCCAACGTTGGAAAATCGACCCTCTTTAACGCCCTGACCAAGAACAACGTCCTCGCTGCGAACTACCCCTTCGCAACAATCGAGCCAAACGTAGGTGTGGTCGGTGTGCCGGATGAGCGCCTAGCAAAGCTTGCAACAATCTTCGGTTCTGAAAAGCTCCTTCCTGCCGCTCTCTCATTCGTTGATATCGCGGGAATCGTGAAAGGCGCATCTGAGGGTGCTGGCCTTGGCAATAAGTTCCTTGCAAATATCCGTGAGACAGATGCGATCTGTCAGGTTATCCGCGTCTTTACCGATGGCGATGTTGTTCACGTCGATGGTCGCGTAGATCCTTCCAGTGATATCGAAACTATTAATACAGAGCTTGCGCTCGCTGACCTTCAAACAATTGAGAAGGCGATCCCACGTCTTGAAAAAGAGGCGCGCACAGATAAGACAAAGACCGCTGTTCTCGAAGCAGTCAAAGAGGCAGAGGCCCACCTTCAATCAGGTAAGCCACTTTCAACTTCGAAGGTTGATCTCTCACTTATCTACGAGCTCCACCTCTTAACCGCAAAGCCATTCCTCTATGTCTTTAATGTGGATGCAGCAGAGCTTGGCGACCAGGAACTTCGCGCAAAGCTATCTGCACTTGTTGCACCAGCTGAGGCAATCTTCTTGGATGCAAAGACAGAGGCAGAGCTCGCAGAACTTCCTGATGAAGATGCGCTCGAACTTCTTGAAGCAGTTGGAATGACAGAGCCAGGCCTTGCAACACTTGCTCGCGTTGGTTTTGACACGCTTGGTCTTCAAACTTATTTAACAGCAGGTCCAAAAGAGGCTCGTGCATGGACAATTCATAAGGGCGACACTGCGCCAATGGCTGCAGGTGTTATCCATACTGATTTCCAGAAGGGCTTTATCAAAGCTGAAATCGTTTCATTCGATGACTTGATTGCAGCTGGATCTATGGCTGATGCAAAGTCTGCTGGCAAGGTGCGTATGGAAGGTAAGGAGTACGTCATGCACGATGGTGACGTAGTTGAATTCCGCTTCAACGTTTAACTGCATTGCCTTACTAAGGGCCAGTCATTAATAGTCTGACTGGCCATATTTGCGCAAAGCTCGTTTACTTTTTTTCACAATAGGTCAACACTTTACCTATCTAGTAAAGGGAGACTGGAAGTGTTTAATCTGAGGTCTCGAAAACTATTGAGCCTTCTATCAGTTCTGGCTTTACTCTCCTTTAGCAATACGTTTCTCTATGAGGCGAGTGCGGGATATGTTAAGTACTCAATTTATGAGCGGACTTTGCCTCTCATGTTTATGGGGGAGGGCGGCTCTTCGGCCAACCTAGATTATTCTTCTATTGTCGCAGTGAGTTCAGCACCGGTTGAAGTCAAGAACACGGTGACAGGTAAGACTTCTCAGACTACCTATACAAATGTGACTGGATCATGCACCTCCATCACCACTGGTTTCTGCGAGACCTCTCCTTACTCTGGTTACCTCTTTCTCGGAAAGTGCTTAACCACGATGGAGACAGCTTGTGTTAGAAAAGTCGCATTTGATGGTGAAAGCCTCCAATTTCTCAGCTACACCAATTCTAAAATTATTGAGAGTAATGCCTCTTCTGGGTTTCCGGGAGGGAGAGCGGTAAGTATTTGGAAAAATTCAAGTAATAGATTTTTTGCGTTGGCACCAGTGGTTCGAATTATGGGTAGCGGTAACAATTTTCGATATATGTCATTTTCAGTCCTGTTAGAAGAAGTTGTTTTTACCGATAAGCAATATAAGCGACCACTGCCGACCTATATGGTCAACACGCCTGGAAACTCAGAGATGCACTCGGGAGATCCTTCCGATATTGGTTGCTATGAATCTGGGGATTCAGGTCTCTGTATCCAGCGGCTTTCAAAACTTGCAGGTGCTGCTTCAGTAACTCTTCATCTCGACCGAAACGCTCCAAAATGGTTAACCGGACGGTTGTCTAATTTCTCCGCCTCAATATATGGAGTGAGTACTGGAGGATATGACCTTACGTTGAATGGAGAAGCACAAAGCGTTCCTTCCCTTGCGATAAAAGTTGAAGGAGAAGAATTCATTAGTTATTTCAAGAAACTTGGTGCAACTATGAATGCCGATACGAATCTTGATTTTATAAGCAATAACCAAGATACCCGAAGTCAGATGCAACAACTGATTCAGTATGAGGAACCTACGACAATAGCCACTAAAGATTATTGGCTGGTGAATGGATCCTTGCAAGAAAATATGGGTGATTGCTTTAGGTCATCGGGTGCTTTATCCGGATACGTGATGACTAATGCGACAATTTATCCAGACCTGAATCCAGTTGTGTTCAATGGTGATTTCGAATTCCAAATCATTTCTCCCCACCTTGACGAATTTGGTCAAATAAACACTGGTAGCTATGACATGAAAATGTCTAATGAGTTGGTGAGATGTTTATATAAACTTGGTAGTAATCCATACAAAGCATCCGTATCAGTTCTCAATATCGATGGTTCCCAAAAAGTTGCAACAACAACCGTCGGTGAGAGAGACGGCAGCCTGATTGTTACTGCCAAGAATTTCACTTTTTCCAGCCCCCGGATTGTGGTGAAGGTTGTGCCACAAGCCATTAAGCAGGTTTCAATTATTTGCATTAAAGGTAAATTGAGTAAGACAGTCAAAGGAACTAATCCAAAGTGTCCTGCCGGATATAAGGCTAAATAGGATTAATTCCTCCCCTGTTGGGGTAAATGTCCTGTCTCGATTACCTGCTGTTCATCTAACACGGTGAGCCTAGAGCGGTGAAGAACGTCCAAAATGACTTCATCGACCGCGACCTTAGCTGGCTCGATTTCAATACCCGCGTTCTCGAGTTAGCCGAAAATCAGAAGCTCCCCCTGTTGGAGCGTGTTAAGTTTCTTGCGATTTATTCCTCCAATCTTGATGAATTCTTTATGGTGCGCGTTGCTAGCCTCAAGCGCAAGATTGAATATGGCAACACCGAACGACTCATCTCTGGCTTAACGCCTCGAGAACTTCTCGGAGCAATCCACACTAAGGTTCGAATTTTGCAAGAACGAGTTTCATATTTACTGATCAACGATTTGAAACCACGCCTCAGTGAAGAAGGAATCAAGAGAGTAAGTTGGGACTCTCTCTCTGATACAGAGAAGGCCCCGCTGACAGAGAAATTTGTCCATGAGATTTTTCCTGTTTTAACTCCGCTTGCCTCGGATCCAGCACATCCATTTCCACACATATCTGGTCTCTCACTCAATCTTGGAATCATTGGGCGAAACACTAAAGATGGTGAAGAACAATTCGTCCGCGTCAAAGTACCTTCAAATGTTTCACGCATGGTGCGTATTAATGATTCAGACTTTTCATACATCTTGCTCGAGGATTTGATTGCAGAACATCTGCATCTTCTTTTACCGGGTGCAAGAATCGAAGAGATTTATTTCTTCCGTGTTACTCGAAATCAAGATTTAGATATTGATGAAGATGATGCAGAAGACTTACTCGAATCACTTGAAGAAGAGCTATCACGCCGAAAGTTTGGCGCAGCAGTTCGCATGGAAGTAGAGCAAGGGGTAGCTCCAAGATTGCTGGAAAAACTTACCGAAGAGCTAGAGATTTCAACACCAGAAGTCTTTATCCACAAACCGCCGCTAGATCTCACGTATCTCTTTGAGATGTCAGGCATTGATATGCCACACCTTAAGGATCATCCTTTTAGATCCGTTCAGCCCCATCAGTTTGAGGATATTGATCGCCATGACGCAGACTCATTCTTTTCAGCTATTCGCGATGGCGAAATTTTGCTTCATCATCCCTATCAGACTTTCACATCAACAGTTACTCGCTTCGTCGAACTCGCAGCGCAGGATCCAAAGGTGCTGGCAATAAAGCAGACCCTCTATCGCACCTCCGGTGATTCGCAGATCATGAAATCGCTGATCGAAGCCGCCAAAGCGGGCAAGCAAGTACTTGCTGTGATTGAACTTCGCGCGCGCTTTGATGAGCAGGCAAATGTTCGTTGGGCGAAGAAGCTTGAAGATGCAGGCGCACATGTTGTCTACGGTGTCTTGGGATTGAAGACCCATGCAAAGGCGAGTCTGGTTGTGCGTAAAGAAGAGCACGGACTGACCGTGTATTCCCATATCGGAACCGGAAATTACAACCCAAAGACTGCCCGCATCTATGACGACCTTGGTGTCATGAGTTCTGATCAAACGCTGGGCCAAGATCTACTTACGCTCTTCAACCATCTCAGTGGCGTTCATTCAGAGTCGCAATATTCACGATTACTTGTGGCCCCGCATGGAATCCGAAATAGCCTGCTGGAGAAGATCAATCGCGAACGTAAGAATCATTTAGATGGAAAGCCTTCCCAGATTAGATGGAAAGTGAACTCACTCGTTGATAACGAGATGATTGAGGCTCTCTATGCCGCGGCAAAAGATGGCGTTCCAATTGAGTTGTTGGTCCGCGGCGCTTGTTCTTTCCGAATGAGCAAAGTTGCGAAATTCCGCAATGTAAGAGTCCGTTCAATTTTGGGACGATTCCTTGAACACTCCCGAATTTACAACTTTCATAACGCGGGAAGCCCCGAGTATTTCATTGGGAGCGCCGACATTATGGAGCGTAACTTAGACCGCAGAGTTGAAGCTCTGATTCGAGTCGATAAAGAAGAACATCAGAATGAGCTGAAAACAATTCTAGAGCTTTCAATCTCGCCACGTTTTCGAATGTGGGAGATGCAAGAAGATGATTCATGGCATTACATCAAGAACGGCCCCGAAGGTAAGCCACTGGAAGATTTCCAGGAGTACTTCATTGAAAGGTATAAGAAATGATCAGAGCTGCAGGCGCAATTATTTGGCGCGAGAACTCACCCTTTGACCTTGAAGTACTAGTAATTCACCGTCCTCAATACGATGACTGGACCTTCCCAAAGGGAAAGGTTGACGATGGAGAATCTCCAATCGCTGCCGCCTATCGCGAGGTTAAAGAAGAGACTGGCGTTGACGCAGTGTTCGGTCAATACCTCGGAACAACTTCATACAAAGTTGAAGAGAATAAGAAGAAGGTTAAGTATTGGATGGCTCGCGCAAAGAACGATCCAACCCCTTTTATTCCAAATGCTGAAGTAGATAAAATTGAATGGGTAGATTCAAAGACTGCACGTCACTTCCTCACTCACGATGAAGATCGCGATCTTCTCGATGATTTCATGTCGAAAGAGCGTTATGCCTCAACTTTGGTTCTCCTTCGCCATGCAAAGGCGGTAAAGCGCAGCGAGTGGAACGATTACGACTTAGATCGCCCTCTCAATAATGATGGTGTGCAACAAAGTCATAAACTCGCTAAGCAGCTGGAGCCATTCGGTATTCAAGGCATTTACTCATCAGATGCCACTCGCTGCTTCACAACTGTTGAGCCTTTTTCACAGAGCTCTGGCATTAAAGTAAATGTGACAAAGGACCTCAACGAAGAAGAGTTCGATAAGAGCTCAAAGACCTCTGTGGATTACGTTCGACAGGTGATGAAATTTGAGGGCAACCATCTTGTCTCTGGCCACAATCCAATTATTCCTCACGTGCTTTCAAAGATCGCACGTGTTGAATACTCGTCTGATGATCTCAGCCCTGCAGATGCGTGGATTCTTCACCATCGCGGAGATAAAGTTGTTGCAGTTGAGTTCTTAGCTCGACCTATGATTTAAGCCAATCGAGTCGTTGCAAGACGATTCCTTCACGGAGAGCCCACGGGCATTGAGTTAACTTCTCAATCTCTAGGCTCTCCATTGCTTTCTGGGCAACCATTGCACCTGCAACGATTTGGCGCGCGCGGCTGGCAGAAACACCTGGTAACTCAGTTCTTTGTGAATGTGTCATGGTCTGCAATTTCTGGGTGATCTTCTTGAGGCCTTCTTGCTTGAGGTCCTTACCGAGCTCGGGTAGATAGTTTTCCTGGATACGACGTAAAGTTCTAAATGTCTTACTAGTTCCAATAGATGTGCACTTTGAGGTGTCGCCTACTTCAGATTTCAAAGTAGATAACGTCTCCTCAATATGTTTCTCTAACTTCTTCAGCGATTTTTCAGTGAATGGGTCGCCCGATAGAAACTGACGTGTCATACGGCTTGCGCCAAGCATCACCGAATTTGAATACTCCGGTTTCTCTTGATCTCCTCGAGCAATTTCAAGTGAGCCTCCACCGATATCCAAGAGAAGCACATCACCCGCAGACCAACCAACCCAGCGGCGAACTGCGAGAAATGTAAATCTCGCTTCATCCTCGCCAGAGAGCACCTCGAGATCTATACCTGTTTCTTCAAGTACTGCTTCCAAAACTTTCTCAGAATTATTCGCTTCACGAATCGCTGAAGTTGCAAATGCAAGAGTCTCATCAATCTTTATTCCGCGCGCTTGATTCTTCAGACGATTGAGTGTTGCAAGGAGGGTCTTAATTCCATCGGAAGAGAGATCTCCAGAATCTGTAAGAAATTCTGCAAGGCGAATTTCCTCTTTAAAACTTTCATAGGGAAGGGGAGCAGAGCCGTGATGGGCATCCATGATTTGAAGATGAACGGTATTTGAACCGACATCGAGGACTCCAAGGCGCATGGATGAAGTGTATTCAGCGAAATTTCCATTAGATGAACGACGCCTAAACAGTCGGCGATTATCTCTAAAGTGGCCTCTACGGTAAGATTGGAACCTGCACTTCGCACGTAAGTGCCCTTATTTATGGAGTTTCATCTCAATGGCAAAGACCCAAGCACACCTCAAAGACCTGCCTGTAAAGACTCGCGACAGCATCCGTAACGTCGCGATCATTGCTCACGTTGACCATGGAAAGACAACACTGGTCGATGCGATGCTCTGGCAGTCAGGCGCTTTCGCTGCTCACAAGAAGCAGGACGAGGGTCAAGACCGCATGATGGACTCGATGGATCTCGAGCGCGAAAAGGGAATTACGATTCTTGCAAAGAACACTGCAGTTCGTCGCGGTGATTCAGTTATCAACATCATTGATACACCAGGCCACGCTGACTTCGGTGGCGAGGTCGAGCGCGGTCTCGAAATGGTTGATGGCGTTATCTTACTCGTTGATGCATCTGAAGGACCACTCCCACAGACTCGCTTCGTATTACGTAAGGCTCTCCAGAAGAACCTTCCAGTTATCTTGCTTATCAATAAGGTCGACCGTCCCGATGCCCGTATCGCAGAGGTTGTCGATGAGGCTTACGAGTTGTTCCTTGATCTCGATGCAAATGAAGAGCAGATTGATTTTCCAGTTGTCTATGCATCTGCAAAGAACGGTCGCGCTTCAATGAAACGTCCTGCAGATGGTGGATTGCCTGACGAAGAGAATCTCGATGTTCTCTTCCAGGTTATTCAAGACACTGTTCCAGCTCCTGTTTATCATGAGGGTGCACCACTTCAGGCACACGTTACAAACCTTGACTCATCACCATTCCTTGGTCGCCTTGCGTTGATGCGTATCCATGAAGGAACCCTGAAGAAGGGTCAGTCTGTAATGTGGATCAAGACTGATGGAACACAAGAGCGAGTAAAGATTTCAGAACTTCTTATTACCGAAGCTCTCGAGCGCGTTCCAGGACTTGAAGCAGGACCTGGTGACATCGTTGCTATTGCAGGTATTGAAACAATTACATTGGGCGAGACTCTTGCAGATCTTGAAAACCCACATGCACTTCCATTGATTAAGGTTGATGAGCCATCAATCTCTATGACAATTGGTATTAACACCTCTCCTCTCGCAGGAAAGTCAGGAAAGTTGCTTACTGCTCGTCAGGTGAAGGATCGCCTCGATAAGGAGCTCATTGGTAACGTTTCACTTCGTATTCTCAATACAGAGCGCCCAGATGCGTGGGAAGTTCAGGGACGTGGTGAGCTTCAGCTCGCTGTTCTCGTTGAAATCATGAAGCGCGAAGGCTTCGAGCTCACTGTTGGTAAGCCACAGGTTGTTACAAAGACAATCGATGGCAAGCTCCACGAGCCAATGGAACGTTTAACAATTGATGCACCAGAGGATTACCTCGGTGTTCTTACTCAGTTGATGGCGCTTCGTAAGGGCCGCATGGAGCAAATGGTTAACCATGGCACTGGTTGGATCCGCCTTGAATACAAGGTTCCTTCACGTGGTCTCATTGGTTTCCGTACAGAGTTCCTTACTGAAACTCGCGGAACAGGTTTGCTCCACCACGTATTCGATTCATATGAGCCATGGTTCGGTGAGCTTCGTACACGTGGAACAGGATCACTTGTTTCAGACCGTATGGGCGCAGTGACTTCATATGCACTTCAGGGCGTTCAAGAGCGCGGAACAATCTTCGTTGAGCCAGGCGATGAGGTTTACGAGGGCATGGTTATTGGTGAGAACTCACGTTCTGACGATATGGATGTCAACTGTGTTCGCGAAAAGAAGCTCACAAATATGCGTGCTTCAGGTACCGATGATTCTGAAAAGTTGATTCCACCTAAGAAGCTCAACATGGAAGGTGCTCTCGAATTCTGTCGTGAAGATGAATGCGTCGAGGTAACTCCAGCTGTTGTTCGTATCCGTAAGGTTGTTCTTGATGGTGCAGAGCGTGCTCGTGCAACATCTCGTGCAAAGAAGAGCAATCAGTCTTAAGGCTTTAACCGCTCCAAAAGAAATGGACCCGGCGCTAACAATCGCGCCTAGGGTCCATATTCTTTTGCACGCTTCAACCTTAGGACTGCAATACAAAATCTAGGCGCGATTGTTAGCGCCGAATTTAGTATTGCCGTCCTAGACTGAGCACATGAAGAGAATCCTGGTTCTAATTGCAGCAATCTTGTTAGTGCCGGTCAATACGGCATTTGCACATGCAGGTCTCGTGAGTGCGAATCCGGCGGCGAATAGTGAAGTGAATGTGATGCCGACAGAGATTGCGCTGACTTTTTCGGAAGACCTCTTGACGATAGGTGGCAAAGAAGTGAATTCAATTTCACTCAATCTTATGGATGGTCCAGAGGTAATGCTGACAGATGTGAAGGTTGATGGTGCGGTTCTCTCTGCAACAGTTCCTACAGGAGAGTACGAGTCAGGAATTTACGAAGTCTTCTACAAGATCGTCTCTGCAGATGGCCATAAGCTTATTGATAGCTACTCATTTTCACTTAACGGTCCAACGCTCTATACAGCGCCAAATCCTGTGGCCGAAAAGGGCGATGGAGTTCTGCCGCTGCCCATTGTTGGCGCAATCGTCATAGTGGTCATCCTCGGTGGATTCTTCGCACTCCGCGCCCGTAACCGTAAGCGATAGCAGGGATTTGTCGCCCGCTTAGGGTTGAATTCGTACTATGAGTAAAGCGGCGGCAGGTTCAGGGTTACGCCTTGTAGCCAACCCGATTACTCGCCCACAACTCACCTTCGACGATCAGCAGAAATCTGCGATCGCTCACCGTGGTTCACCACTGATTATTCGAGGTGCAACGGGCACAGGTAAGACAACAACTCTTATCGAATGCGCCATCGATCGTATTCGCACAGGCGCTGCAGCAGATTCAATTCTTATCCTCGCATTCGGCCGTGAACGCGCTTCAGAGATACGAGACGCGATTGTTGTTGCGTCAGGCGGAACGGTTCAAGAACCTGTTGCGCGCACATTTCACGCACTTGCTTACTCAATTCTTGCGATGACATCAGGTGAAACATTTCGCGAAACTGTTTTGATTTCTGGCGCTGAACAAGAGGCATTTATCAAGGTCTTACTTGAAGGAAATATTGCAGATGGCGTTGATTGGTGGCCTGCAGATCTTCGTAAAAATCCAGGCACCATTGAAGAGATCGTTATGGGTGAACCACTTCTTACCCAAGGATTTATCCGAGAACTTCGCGACTTAATGATGCGTGCAACAGAGCGCGGATTAACACCGACAGATCTTCGCGAAAAGGGTGAACGCCTCAAAGAACGTTTCTGGAAACCTGCGGCTCAATTCTGGCAGCAGTACCTTGAGGTATCGGCAAATATGGATACTGGTGCAGGGGATGCCAAGATGCGCATCGATCCATCAGAGATTATCAACGCTGCTATTGCACATCTGAAGCGCAATCCTGAGCTCCTTGAGAGCCTACGTAAGCGCTTTACGACAATCATGGTCGATGAATTCCATGAGACCGACCCTGCGCAACGACGCCTTCTTGAACTCTTAGCAGGTCAGGATTTCGTTGCTGTTGTGGATCCTCAATCATCTGTCGGTCGCTTCCGTGGCTCTGATCCAGATGGGGTCAATGAATATCTCGACCGCACTATGACATCAGCGATGACAGTCACTTTGACAACTCTTCACCGCGGTGCGCCTTCAAAGTTTGCTATCGAACTTCGCTCTGAGGCAGAAGAAGCGCAATACATTTCATATAACATCAAGAGAGCGCACTTAAACGAGGGTATTGATTACTCAGATATGGCAATCATTGTTCGCGCGCATAACACGACAGCGACAGCTATCCGACGAGCTCTAGGGCAATCAGGAATTCCTGTTGCAGGAGATCGTGAGGCAATTGCATCGAATGCAGCGGTTGCACCCTTTCTCTTATTAGCTCGCATAGCGGCCGGAATCGAAGGACTCACGTTAGAAAATTGCGAGCGTTTACTCCTTGCTGAATTTGGTGGAGCAACTTCAATATCACTTCGAAGAATTCGCACCTCACTTCTTAAATCTCGCAACGATGATACTGATACACGTACCGGAACTGAGATGATTATCGATGCCCTCGAAAAGGGCGATATTCCTATCGAAGAGAGCGCAGAACTTCGTCGCATCCACGATCTCCTCGCTTCAGCCGGTAAATCTCTACGGAAGAAGAGCGCATCTATCCATGATCTTCTCTGGGCAATCTGGTCAGAGGCTCGCAATGCAGAGAACCAACTGATCTCTGAAGCATGGCAACGAGCTGCGCTCAGGGGTGGAACACGTGGGGCAACAGCAGATCGTGATCTCGATGCCATGGTGCAACTCTTTGACTCCGCAGCCCGCCATATTGATCGCATGCCCGGTGCACATCCCAAGATTTTCCTTAACGAGATTGCTCAAGAAAATATCGTCTCTGACCTCATTACAACTAAAGGTGTTCGCCCCGATGTCGTCGAGCTCTTAACGGTTCACTCAGCAAAGGGTCTTCAATTTAAGCGCGTATTTGTCGCTGGCATCCAAGAAGGAATCTGGCCAAATCTTAAGCAGCGCAGCACCTTGCTCGGTGCAGAACGCCTGGTCGAGCGCGAACGCCATGGCGAAGAGTTGGCACAAGTAGCCCTCGATCTCATCACCGCTCAATCACTCGCAGAAGATGAGAAACGTCTCTTCCATGTTGCAACCACGCGCGCCAGCGAAGTACTTCATATCACTGCAGTTACTCGTGAAGAAGATTCGCCATCATCATTCTTCCTAGAGGCATCAGAATCAGAAGAGTTCACATCACTTGAATTTAGCGATGCGCGTCCGCTTACAGCTAACGCACTCGTTGCATCTCTGCGTCGCTCTCTCTCAACCGAGAAAGGCGATCTCGCTGCTTCACTCCTGGCAACGCTTGCCTCATCAGAAATTTCCGTCGCCGACCCTGATAACTGGTTAGGAGCGCATTCCCTCACAACGGAAGAACCGCTCTTTGATGAGGGCGAACTCATCCCAATCTCACCTAGCGCAGCTGAATCATTTGAGAAGTGCGGCCTGAAGTGGTTACTAGAGCGCAACGGTGGCTCTGATGGCGATTCAACAGCGCAGCTCTTGGGCTCTGTCATCCATGAATACGCACGAATTAAAGTCGAAGATCCTGCCATCTCCGACCAGGATCTCTACGCCTCTCTCGATAAAGCATGGCCTCTCATCACTGAATCGACCGGTTGGATTAGCAAGTTACAACTTCAGCGAGCACAGAAGATGCTTGCACGATTTGCTCAATATCACCGCACATCAACTCGCACCGTTGAAGGAGTTGAACTCACCTTTGAATTTGAACTCGGTCGGGCAAAGGTGCGCGGTTCAGTCGATCGCCTTGAGGTAGATGGCGATGGGAAGTACTTCGTTGTGGACTTTAAGACCGGGAAAGCAATCGGCAAGAAAGAAGCTGCCGAGAACCTTCAATTGGCCTGCTACCAATTAGCAGTAGTCCTCAATGGATTTGAGAAGAAGTTCGAATCACCTGAAATCTCAGGATCTCACCTCGTCTTCCTCGGCCACGATACAAAGGATGTCGCCACTCGTGAACGTCCACCGATTGTTGTAGAAGATGTCACGACACATCTTGGTTCGATTGCAGATCAGATGGCAGCTCCAACATTTATCGCAAAGAAGAATGATTTCTGTAGCTACTGTCCCGTGAAGAGCTCGTGCCCGGTCCACCTTCAGGGAAGGTCGGTGATCGGATGAGTACAGCAATGAATGAGAAGTACACGCCGCAACAGGTTGCAGAGTTCATTCAACTCATTGATCCTAAGTTCCCATCACCCAGTGATGAGCAGTCGAAGATCATCTCTATTAAGAGCAATCCACTCGAACCGGCAGTTGTGATTGCAGGAGCGGGCTCAGGTAAGACAGAGACGATGGCATCTCGCGTTGTCTATCTCGTTGCAAACGGTTTTGTTCGCCCCGATCAGATCCTCGGCCTTACCTTTACTCGCAAGGCAGCAGGCGAACTGAATTTACGTATTCGAAAGCGCCTCGGCCAATTGGCAAAGGGCATGGAGAAGAGCGGTATAGAACGCCCCTTTTTAAGCCTCGACACCTCAGTCACGACCTATCACTCATACGCTGGCCGCATCCTCTCTGAACATTCCATCCGCCTTGGAATTGATGCTGATTCACAGCCTCTCGGCGAAGCAGCTCTCTGGATGATGGCTAACCGGATCGTCCGTAATTGGGATGAAGATGGTTATACAAATGAGAGTTCAATTTCAACTGTTGTCGAAGATCTACTCGGTCTCACATCACAAGCACTTGAACATCAAGTATCAAGTGATCAGATTGTTGAAGAAGATTCGAAGCTTCTCTCAGAACTCTCTCGTATGGGGGGCCCAACTAATGAGGGCGTTCGTAAGGCAGCGCTTACATCGCAACAACGTATGGGGCTTGTTGCAATGATGGATAAGTTCCTTGAGCAACGTCGCACAAGCGGCCAACTTTCATTCGATGATCAGATTGCTCTCTCGGCACGAATCGCACAATCTTTCCCAGATGTTGGTGCAATTGAACGGGCGAAATATCCAGTTGTTCTGCTTGATGAATATCAAGATACATCCCATTCACAGGTGCGCTTGCTCTCTACCCTCTTTGGTGGAGGCCATCCAGTAACGGCCGTGGGTGATCCATGTCAGAGCATCTACACATGGAGAGGCGCGGCAGCAGGAACAATTGGTGCATTTAATAACTACTTCCCAAAGCCATCAACATTCAAGGGCGAACTTCAATATAACTTGTCGACTACTTATCGAAACGATCAAAGCATTCTCGATGTCGCAAATATCATCTCTGAAGGAGTGCGTAATAACGATGGCGTAAAGGTCGAGTCACTCCGTGCACGTCCTGGCGCTGGTGCCGGCGCTCTTACCTGCGGAATATTTGAAAACCTTGAGGCAGAGGCGCAGGCAATCGCCGAGTACTTCACACCTCTCTGGCAAGGTAATCAAAGCGCCCTAAAACCAATGACTTTCGCTGTCTTAGTCCGTAAGAAGTCACAGATTACTTATATTCAAGAGGCTCTCACTGCTGCCAATATTCCTTCTGAAGTTCTCGGACTTGGTGGATTGATTCATGTTCCAGAGGTCGCAGATATCGTCTCACTTCTTAAGGTGATTAATTCACCTGATGCCGGTGGTGCCTTGATGCGCCATCTCACTGGTCCACGCATCAACCTTGGTCCACGCGATATCGCAGCGCTCGGTCGTTACTCACGTAGCCGCGCAAAGAGTGAAGGTTCGGATAACCGCACCCTTGTTCAGAACATCATCGCTGGAAATCCATTGTCATCAGATAACGATGATCAGATTGCTGGTTCACTCATTGATGCCCTTGATGAGATTGAAATTGCAAAGGCTCGTGATTTCTCTACTTCTGGTTACTCCAGATTAGTTCAATTCTCATCAGACTTACGCAGACTTCGCTCACGAGCATCATCGTCAATTACAGATCTCATCCTTGAGATCGAGCGATACCTCAATCTCGAAGCCGAGGTGATGTTACGAGAAGAGGGAATTCACGGACGTCGCCATCTTGATCGTTTCCTTGATGAGGCAAGTAAGTTCGCGCGTTCAGGTGGATCGCTCAATGGATTTATTCAGTGGCTCGATGTTGCAAGTGAAGAAGAAGGTGGATTGAAAGCTGGCGCACCAGATGTTGATTCCAGCGTCGTACAGATTCTTACAATCCACATGTCTAAGGGCGCTGAGTGGGATGTCGTTGCTATTCCAGGTTTAACTGAAGGTACATTCCCTTCAAAGAGCTCTAGAAGCCCTGAAAACTGGGTATTTAACGAGCGCTTTATCCCATTCGCGCTACGTAGCGATTCTCACGTCGTGCCACAGCTCAACCTCTCGCAGATCTCAACTAACTCTGATGCCAATAAGGCGCTGGATGCTTATAAAGATAACTGTTCTCGCTACCGATATAGCGAAGAGATTCGCCTCGGATATGTTGCCGTCACTCGCGCAAAGTCGCACCTCTTCTGCTCTGCCTCATATTGGGGAGAAGGCGTCAAGCCGCTTGCACCATCGGTTCTCTATCGCAGCGTTGAAGAGATCGCACGCACCTCTGGCACAGTCATTGATGAACTTGAAGCCCCTGCAACAGATGCGCGCAATCCACAAGAAGATATTGAAATCACCGCGACCTGGCCGCGCGATCCACTCGGCGCTCGTCGTGCTGCATTTGAAAGCATCGTCACCAAGGTGCGTTCTGCTCAAGCGGTAACACTTGGAACAATCACAGGCGATGCCGCAGTCACATCATGGGTAGAAGATGCTGAAGCAATCATTCGTGAGAACTCTGAGTTCCGTAGCGCTAGCCTTGATGTGCCACGTCCTATCCGAATGTCGCCATCATCAATTATTGCCATGAAGAAGAACCCAGAGGAATTTGCTCGAAGTGTGCGCAGACCTATGCCGCGCGCACGCGACGAATATTCATCTCGCGGAACAGCCTTCCACTTATGGATTGAGAAGCACCTCAAGGGCAGATCAATCTTTGATGATGAAGACTTCGATCTCCTTGCACCCATTGAAGAAGATCGCACTCTCGAAGAGCTCAAGAACAAGTGGCTTCAATCCGAGTGGGCACCTCGCACCGCATTTGATATTGAAGTGCCATTTGAGACTGTAATTGCTGGAACCTTGGTGCGTGGACGAATCGATGCAATTTATAAGACAGAGCAAGGCTTTGAGGTGGTCGATTGGAAGACCGGCTCCACTGTTCTCGATGACGATTCAGCGATTCAGCTAGCCCTCTACCGATTGGCTTGGGCTGACTTAACAAAGGTTCCAGTTGAGAGCGTTACTGCAGCATTCCACTACGTTCCCACTGGCGTTACAGATCGACGCTCAAACCTGCTGAGCCTTGATCAACTGACTGCTCTGTTAAGTTAAATATCGATTGATATAGGGCGGTGATCGCTCATCGCCATCTGAGGCGCTACTACCTCAACAGATTGCAGATCCGCGTCATCACGCAAGAGGATGTAATCGAATGAGATCGCTGGCTTCCAAGATGGATATGTCAGAGCATCTGTTGCGCGCTCCCATCGAGTAATGCGGGTTGGAATTCCCCACGGTAAATTGAAATCACCAACGAGGGCAACCTTCGTAGAAGTTTCTCGCTCTAACTTCTTCGCCCACCGTGTCACCTTCAATAGTTGAAATATGTTGACGAATGGCACGAAAGAGAGATGAACGTTGATGACGGTCCAACCATTTTCTAGAACAGCTGCAAGTGCCACGCGAGGTTCATCTTTGACATAGAAAGGTGCAACCCTTCCCTTCTCATTTGCGACAAGAAGTGGAAGCCCAATCCATGCCTTACCAAGTTCGAGTCTCTGCCAGTTCTTCACTGGAATCTTTGAAACGATAGAGATTCCGTAATACTCGCCTTGGTTGTCGAGATCTGAAATCGTCAGTACCTGCTGCTCGCGAGAATCGAGTTTGCGCCACTTCACACCAGGTGTTCCCTTTAGTGCAGGAGCAAAACCCCACCAGGAGGTATTCATCGCATCCGCAACGACGAGCGTTTGGTTCACATCCTGCGAGCGAGGTAATCGATAGTCAATCTCTTGAAGGGCCACTACATCACTGCCGAGAAGAGCCAGAGAGCGCGCCACATCAGCTTTTTCCGCGGGGTTGAGGCTCTGGCCGTGCAGAAAATTCCATGATGTGAGGCGCATGGGGTAAGGCTAGTTCAACGCCATGGCGTCTGAACTTTGAATGGCTAGTAACCTCCACCCATGAGCGCGATTCCACAGAAGAGTTCCCTGATGGATCGCGCTGGAGATTTGCGGAGCAACCCTGCTCGACTCGAAGAGCTCTGGCGATCTGCCCAGATTATCGAGGTCGGCAAAGGCCGCATCCGAAGCACTGTCGATGGGCCAACATTCATTCCATCAATAGAGGCTATTGGGGGAGAGCGATACTTCCTCGGAATCGACCGCGCAACCGAAACCGCATACTTCGCGTGGGCATCTGGTGCGGTCGTCTCGGATGTTGAGGATTACCTCACGCTGCGCGAATTAGCTGGCGGACTTTCGCCGCTGCATTTAGAAATTTCTATGCATGCCATTGCGCTCTCTAATTGGCATGATGCACATCCTCATTGTTCAAAGTGCGGCGCACCCACACGTGTTGATCTTGCAGGTGCTGCACGCAAATGTGATGTGGATGAGAGCCAACACCATCCACGGACCGATCCAGCTGTCATTGTTCTCATTAAAGATCGTGCGGATCGAATTCTTCTAGGACATCAACCTGTCTGGCCTGATGGTCGCTTCTCAACATTTGCAGGTTTTCTCGAGCCTGGTGAAACTTTTGAACAATGCGTTGCACGTGAGGCCTTTGAAGAATCTGGCGTCAGACTTTCTGAGATTAAATATCTTGGATCACAACCATGGCCATTTCCTGCAAGCATCATGATTGCCTTTGAAGCAGTCACAGATGCACCAGAAGATGCGCGCCCCGATGGCGAAGAGATCACAGAGGTACAGTGGTTCTCTCGCGAAGATCTTAAAGCTGCTGCAGAGAATGGTTCGCTCTTGCTTCCACCGACTGTCAGCGTTGCACGTCGAATGATTGAAGGCTGGCAAGGTGCAACAGAGCTCGATAAAAGTAAGTTAGCTGGCGAGACATGGCGCTAGACGATTTCGCACCATCAACGCTTGATGCCGGAAAGATCCTTGAAGCACTTGATGATGACCAGCGCGCAGTAGCGCTTGCAACGCGTGGGCCTGTCTGCGTTATTGCAGGTGCTGGTACTGGAAAGACACGTGCAATTACACACCGCATTGCTTATGCAGCAGCAATCGGCACCATGGATCCTCAGAAGGTACTTGCGCTGACATTTACCGCACGTGCGGCAGGTGAGATGCGGGCTCGACTTCGCACCCTCGGTGTTCCAACCGTTGCAGCAAGAACTGTGCACTCTGCAGCGTTAAAACAGCTCCTCTTCTTCTGGCCGACAGTCTTCGGTGGTCGCGCTCCTGATCTGATTACCTCAAAGGGGAGCTTCATTACAGAAGCAATCCGCCGGGCAGATCTCTCTTCTGTCATCTCAACCCATAACCGTGATCTTATGCGCGATATCGCAACTGAGATTGAGTGGGCAAAAGTTTCACAGGTTTCTCCTGAAGATTTCATTGATGAAATTTCAAAGCGCCTCATCAAGCCACGTGTAAATCCAGAACAGCTCGTTCAGCTCTACACCGCATATGAATCTATTAAGAAGCAAGAGCTCGCAATCGATTTTGAGGATGTTCTATTACTGACATCTGCGATGCTTGAGGAAGAGCGCGATGTGCGTGAACGAGTTCAAGATCAATATCGTTACTTCACTGTTGATGAGTACCAAGATATCTCGCCGGTGCAGCAACGACTTATTAACGCATGGCTTGGAACCCGAAGCGATATCTGTGTTGTCGGCGATCCTGCTCAGACTATTTATTCGTTCGCAGGCGCTACACCAGTTTTCTTAAATACATTCACCCAACGTTTTCCAGAGGCGCAAGTTATTCGATTAAGTACTGGCTACCGATCAACACCTGAAATTACATTTGCTGCTAACTCAATCCTGCGCGCAGGAACTATGGGGCAAGAGCTCGTCGCCTTCAATAACCATGGCAGTAAGCCCTCTGTTCAAGGCTTTAAAGATGAGCAATCTGAGATAGCTGGAATACTCGCCGAGATTACATCTCTTCTTAGCGGAGGCGTACAGCCTCAAGAGATTGCAGTCCTTGCTCGTACCAATGCGCAGTTATCTGCAGTTGAGCGCGCAATGAATCGTGAAGGTATTCCATATCAAGTGCGCAATACAGAGCGATTCTTCGATCGCACCGATGTTCGCGACTTTTTGAAGCAGGTCCGTCAAGCATCTGTTATTCCAGCAGAGGGCAGCGATTGGATCGACGAGCTTCGTTCTATCGCGCAACCATTCTTAACCGGTGAATCCATTGATGGCATTGCAGCTCTACTTCACCTCGGCCGTGAACTCGATGAGAGCCCGAACTTTGCACCAAAGACTCTCCGCGGATACCTGCGTGAGGTAGAAGATCGCGTGCAGCAGAACAATCCTCCGACGATGCCCGTTATTACACTTGCAACCCTTCATGCAGCAAAGGGCCTTGAATGGGAGCGCGTCTATCTCATCGGCGCATCTGAAGGAATTCTTCCGCTCACCAACTCTGGGACCACGCTCACCGATGCAGTAATTGCCGAGGAGCGCCGTCTCTTCTATGTGGGCATGACTCGCGCCAAGGCAGATCTTCACATCACCTACCGAGCAGAGCCCTCACGCTTCCTAGCTGAATCCACGCTCATTTAAGGGCTCTAGGACCTGATCACCCCTTCTCGCATTTAATTACCTTGCGAGTAACTGCAACCCTCCTCTATCCTTTCCATTCTTACGAAAATCGTAAGTATTAAGTGAAGGGAAGAGCGAATGTCACAGACTCTCGTTCTCACAGCTGGCGTATCACGCACAGCTGCAACTTCACATGCTCACACAACCTCAGCCAACTTTGCGCGCACTCATAAGCGCAATTGGCCCACAGCTACAAAGTCAGCGTTCTACGCCAACTTTTATGCAGTGGATGAGGCCACAGGGGCAGCTATCGGCTAACCGATAAACGCCAACAACGGCCTCGTAAATCCACTCAAGGATTTATCGGGGCCATTTTTTTTACAGAAAAGAAGCTATTACCAAAAATAACTACAACAACTAATCGAGATGAAAGCAAAGAGAAGGATAAGGAGGTAGGGACGATGACCGTTCTCTACAGCGAACTACAGGTAGCAGGTTGGGCAGATCAATACATTGGACTTGGAGATGTCACATATACATCTGATGACGCCAAGGCTTTCACGCTGCCCTGCCATAACGCAGACCCTGAGACATTCTTCGCTGACTCTGATCTCGAGATCGCCTTTGCGAAATCACTCTGCGGCTCATGTCCCATGAAGCTTGCATGCCTTGAAGGCGCGATCGATCGCGGTGAGCCATGTGGCGTCTGGGGCGGCGAGTTAATTGAAGATGGGGCAGTCATCGAGCGCAAGCGCCGTCCAGGTCGCCCAGCTCGCCAAGTAGTTGCGGCGTAGATACCCTTCACTCACTACTAGAGAGAAGTGAGATTTGACATGGGCGCTTGCACATGCGGTTACACCTCAGATGAAGAGAAGAACTGCAACGGAACACATAAGGTCGTTCAAGCTGTAAAGAAAGACTTGGCAGAAAAGCTTGAAGCCAATGGCTTTCCTCACGCAGCCGAATACGTTCGAAACAACTAGCCATGTCTTTTGTAATGTATTCAACGAGTTGGTGTGGGTTTTGTAAGCGCTTGAAGTCTCAGCTTGCTGATCTAGGAGTCACCTTTGAGGAAATCAATATCGAAGAGGTTCCAGGAACTGCCGAGATTGTTGAGAAAGTTAACGGCGGTAATCAAACTGTTCCGACCTTGGTTTTCTCTGATGGAAGCGCGATGACAAATCCTTCCGCCAAAGAGGTTGTAGAAAAGCTCGGTGCTTTGGCCTAGCCAATAAGAATTAGTAAGCACAACCGCAGAGTGGATGGCGAGCAATCGCCACCACCTGCGGCTCTGTAAGGCGTTGAAAGTTAATAAAAGAAACCTCACCGATACTCGTATTGCGAGTAGCACCTCCGTAATCTGAATCGCTAGTGCGGTCGATAAAGTTAAGAATATGCATCGCGGCAATTGATGCAATGAAATGAGCGGCATATGTGGGCAGCTCACCCACCTCGTTGATAGGAATTCGCTCAAGGCGCGTGAATCCAAAGTTATCTATCTCGTAGAGCGATAAGCAACGAATGCAGGGTGTTTCACCCGGGATCACCATCGGTCCCACTGCAATCTCATCGCCAATAGGTTTATGAATCACTAGATGCGGCAAGCGTTTATTGGACCACTCAACGAGGCTCTCAGGATCGCAATCTCCGTAGTGAACAATCGCCAGCGGGCGTGCGCTATCAAGGTCATACCGACTCGATGTTTCAATTGGAAATAGAGATAAGGACCTTCGAGCAGATCCGCATCTCTCATAGAAGTTCAGCCCCAAATCATCAGCTGTGATTGCACCGAATCCAACATCGGCGCTCTCAATGATTGTTCTGAGATGGCGATCTGCAAAGCGAACTCGTGTGACTCCACTTGCAAGGAGTATTGAATAGAGAAGTGTGATGACGCGGGAGCGACCCGAGAGAACGATCGGATATTGCGAACGCGCTGCCACAATTGATGTGCCACCATCTCCTGATCCATCGATCCATTCAGATTGTGCGAGCTCTGGTTCGCTTCTGACTCGCAAATGATTGGCAGCGATATCGCTCTCGCTAATTGAATCGAAGTATCTCTTCGGCGCACTCAATTGAGCCTGCTGATGGTTGAGAAAGCCATTGATTGCCAAGTTCTCAATAAAGTTCTCAAGTTCATTGCGCACCTCAGCTGAGACATGTGAGAGCGGATCGATTCCAAGAGCCAATTGGCTGAGCGCAGTACGTTGATAAGCAGATGTGACGGCGGCAACACGGCCAGAGGTTCCAATGTAATAACGTGATGGAAGTCGTCGATCGTTAAAGAGTGAGCAACCACGTATGAGGGTGTAACGAAGAGGTGAGTCGAGTGATGTGTGATGAGCCATGGGCGATGATGAGCGCAGAGCAGTTCACGAGATTAAGCAATCGGGTTCAGCTGTGGAGCGAGCGCAGAATCATTGACTCATCGTGGAGAAAAGAAGAACCCCCCGCGTATGAGGCGAGGGGTTCAGCTACGTTCTTTGTCTGGGTGCTTATCGCGCCAAACGTGGTGCCATGTACTTACATTCAGACGCCAAGGCGTTGAATGAGGAAAGAGTTACTGTGCCTTACCGAGGATACGGTTGACCTTGGTACCGCAGACTGGGCAGATGCCCTGTGCCATGCGACGACCTGAGTCAGAGACCTTTACAGTTCCCTCGAAGTCACGCTTCTCCTTGCACTTAACGCAGTAAGCGTCACCCTTGTATGTCTCTGCCATGATTGCCTCCAATCGGCGCCACCGAGTTATGCGGCGTGCGCGTATTGGTTGAAACCATACTCCGACCCACGCTCAAATACGCGTAGGCAAGCGCAGATTTGTGGGCAATCTTTAGGGGTGTCGCGCCGAGTTTTTTCAGCTCGACTAGCCCTTCGCGCCGAGTTTTTTCAGCTCGACTAGCCCTTCGCGCCGAGCTTCTTCAGCTCGACGGGCTCAAGCATCGCCCGTTCAGCTGCCTCCCAGCCATCGAGATAGGCGCTGGCAAGCTCAGAGTCCTCAAAACGGGCCAAGGTATCGGAGAACTCCTGGCCGTGATCGCTCCATTGGAGATGAATCGCCTCATGGAAGAGGACATAGTCGAGGGCGTAATCAGGGGCGAGCTTGAGGCGGTCTGAGATACGGATAGTACGGTCCACGCTCGTACATGAGCCCCAGCGCTCGCGCATAGGGCGCCAAGAGACGGTGGCGGGGCGGGCGGTGATTTCTGGGGCCAACTCACCCAAGAGGGCATCGATGCGGGTAGCTAAGAGCTCTTCACTGGGAGTCTTCGCCTCCTCGCGTCCACGGATGATGGCGATCAGCTCGGGGACGACCTGAGCCTCCTCTGCCTTACTCATCCTGGCGGGAAGTGAGATGACGATCCGTCCACCTTGGCGATAGGCAGATGCTGATTTCTTCCGTCGCTTAGATCGGATGACGAGAATCTCGCCCTCTGTAATTCCAGGGAGAGTTGGCGCCTCTTCTTCGGCCATCTGCGCTCCAATCTCTCGACCTTACCTTGAGGAATTGTAGGTGTGAAACGCTGAAACGTTATTTGCACACACGGTATTTTCTGCGTACTTTGCGGTTACGAAGTCCTCGGATAACCGTTTGATATCTGCAAGGGGAAGGCAGATATTAGATGTGGCCCCGGGGACTTCGCTTTTCTCCTCGAAATTTAGGGATGGCCCTACTTCGACTTAGATTAACCCTGAGAGGTCATCGGGAATCTCAGTCGATGCCAAGAAGAGATCCGGTGCAAGAAGTTCGGTAGCGCTGGGAAGAATTCCACTCCAGATCTGATCGCGTGCAGATGTTCCCTTTAATTCACGGACGCGGCTCCAGAAGGCGCTCGCTTCACGAGCAAGTCTTGGTGAAACTTCAAGTCCCAACATTGTCTTAAAGAGCTGTTGTGATGGCGCACTTGTTGCACGCTTGCGACGATGAAGTTCGCGCAGTGCTGTAATTGAAGGAATGCGATCTCCTGCTGCAAGAGTTGCAACATCATCAGCCCAACCATCAACGAGTGCAAGAACAGTCTCTAACTTTGAAAGTGCTGCGCGTTGGGAATCTGTCTCTTCTGGAGTGAAGATTCCTGCATCAAGATTAATGGTGAAAGATTGTTCACCAGTTGCATCGCCTAAACCTTGCATCGCTTCTTCAGCTTGGCGTTGAATCGCATCGAGATCAATACGAATACCTGCACCGTATTCAACTATTGCGCTACGAATATAAGAAACAATCCATGGATTATGTTCAAATAAACGAGCAATTGCGCCTTCCCGTAGGGCATGGAATAAGTAGATCTCTGTCTTTGCAATTTCAGTATCTACACCCCACGCCTCAATATTTTCAGGGATTAAAAGTGAGCGAGCGGGTTGAAGAATTGGAAGGCCTGCATCATGGGCACCTGTTGCCGTTGTTGCGATTCCACCAATTGCTTGACCGAGCTGTGTTGCAATCATTGAGCCGATAAATGAGCGTAATAGGCCAGCAATGGCGCCGATAGGTGCAGCGCCTATCTGCTCTTCATACTCACTGCCAGAGCTGGCAATCGCCTCATCAAGGAGGCGAGAGATTGCAGAGCTCAGCCCTGTCGCAAGCGGCTCCATCGTTGCTTGCCACCCTGGCAAAGTCTCATCAATCCAATCGAGTCGACTGATTGCACGAGGAGCAGAAGATGGCGTTGCAGGAAAATCTGTCGCTTCATTAAGCCAGATATCTGCAATCTCACAGGCATTGTTAACTGCAGTCACATCATTAGTTCCAAGTGGTTGCGAACCTTGTGCTGTCACAAATTTCTTTCCTGTATCGCGCACTGGTGCAAGAGGAAGAGCTTCCTGACTTGCGCGACCGAAGAGGGCGCCGAGTCCTGCCATTGGGAAACCTGCGCCAGGATTAATGCCGAGCTGTTCAAATTGTTCCTTGATCTGCTCTTGCATCTGACGCATCATCGCTTCGAGGTTCTCTTTATTGTTGCGGTCGGCATCATCGCCATCATCTGGTGTAAATCCAAATGGCACCATCGCAAGACCCCTAACGCTCGACTGTAAATAAATCTCTCTTGGAGGTAGAACACCGCTAACCGGCACTTTCTTCCCGCGGGCACTACTCTATTTCTATGCACTCAACTCTTGCGACCTTTAGCCCAATGGCCGCGTCCTCAGCCTTTACCGCCTTGATCTGGTGGCTTGTTCCTCTTGCAGGGGTCTTGGGGGCTATCGGCTATGTTCTCTGGGTCTCGCAATTTAAGAGAAAATTCGAGAAAGGAACTTCGCGTTCAGTTAATCAATTTGAACGCTTCCAGAACTCGTTCCGCAACGATGATTCACAGAAATAGCACTCTTCGCTTCTCGCGGACACCTGTACTCGTTAGAAATCTTCTTCTCTTAGCAACGCTTATTGCCTTAATTGCACCGATGAACTTTGTATTGATTACACCCGGACCTGCAACCTCTCTCTTTCCAGAAGTTCTCACAATTAAAGATGCGCCAGGCGTCAAGAGTTATCCCGTCAAAGGTCAACTCAATCTCTTAACAATTTACGTGACCAACCCTGAGACATATGTTTTTGGGGCACAAGTATTGGGTTGCTGGGCATGGGGCGATTGCGTGGCAATTCCGCGTTCTGTCATGTATCAAGATGGTGCAACCGATGCAGCAGAAACAAAGAGTGGAACGAAAGAGATGGTGCAATCTCAGAACCTTGCACTTGCTGCTGCACGTGGTGCGATTGCTCGTGAATTTCCCACCGTAAATCTCTCAGAGATTAACGACTCATCCATCAAGGTTTCACTTAAAAATACCGGTGGCCCAAGTGGCGGACTCGTCTTTACATTAGGACTTGTTGATCTATTAACTCCTGCAGATCTCTTGCAAGGACGCAATATTGCAGGCACTGGAACAATCGCCAAAGATGGAACGATCGGCCCTATCGGTGGCGTCACGGAGAAGATCCTCGGCGCGAAGAAAGCAGGGGCAACGCTCCTCTTCATCTCGCAAGAGAATTGCAGCGAGCTTCCGGCACGAGTTGAAGGCATCACTGTCGTTGCAATTAAGAAGATTGACCAGGCAATTGACTATTTGAAAGCCCCTTATGCTGGGGGAGCAAAGGGTAAGAAAGGGGTAAATTCTGCAGGAATTCGTGGTTGCGCTAGCGTAGGAGCATGAATCGCAATCGCACACCGCTAGCCATCACAGTTGGAATTCTCGTAGCCCTCGGAGCGCTCTTCATCTCCTTGAGCGGCTTCTATATCGACTGGCTCTGGTTTAAATCTGTCGACTTCACCTCTGTCTGGAACAAGGTTCTGACAACAAAGGTCGAACTCTTTCTCATCGCTGGCTTGATTAGCTCAATCGTTATCTCACTCAATATCTATCTCGCCTACAAGCGTCGCCCTTTCTATGTTCCAACATCTATCGAACTCAATGGCGTTGAGCGCATCCGTGCCCAGATCGAGCCGATTCTTCGCTGGGTATTCCTAGCTCTCTTCGTTGCGATTACATACTTCGCTGGAACATCAGGAACCTTGTATTGGAAAGAGTGGTTGCTATTTAAGAATGCAACACCTTTCGGCGTGAAGGATCCACAGTTCAATCTTGATATCTCATTCTTTGCATTTAAGTTACCTCTCTACCAAGCTATCATCTCTTGGGCGATCTCTGCCCTCGTACTTGCAGCTCTTGCAACCATCTTTGTTCATTACATGTATGGCGGAATCCGTACCCAAGGACAGGGCGATCGCACAACTGTTGCAGCGCGCGTTCAGCTCTCAATCCTCTTCGGCCTTATCGTTCTCATGAAGGCAGTTGCATATTGGTTCGATCGTTATGCGCTTGCTCTCAAGCAGAATAAGTTGATTACCGGTGCAACATATACAGATGTCAATGCAACTCTTCCAGCTAAGGCAATCCTTGCCGGAATCGCAGTTGTCTGCGCACTTCTCTTCTTTGCAAATATCATCCGACGTTCATGGCTCTTGCCTGCTGCAGGAACCGCCTTGATGGTTGTCTCATCTGTTCTTATCGCAGGTATTTATCCAGGAGCTGTTCAGCAGTTCCAGGTAAAGCCATCTGAATCATCAAAGGAAGCGCCATATATTCAGCGTAATATCGATGCGACCCGCGCTGCCTATGGCCTGACCAATGTAGATGTTCAGGATTACAACGCAACTCTGACCACATCTTCTGGCCAGCTCGCCAGTGATGCATCAACGATTAACAACATTCGCTTGATGGATCCCAACGTTCTATCAGCGACATTCCGTCAGCTCCAGCAGATCAAGCCTTATTATGGATTTACTGAATCTCTTGATATCGATCGTTACACGGTTAACGGAACAACTCGCGATGCGGTTGTTGCAGTTCGTGAACTCAATATCGATGGAAACCCAAGCCGTAACTGGATTAACGATCACCTCGTCTATACACATGGATTCGGTTTTGTTGCAGCCTACGGAAATACAGTTGATGCTGATGGAAAGCCAAACTTCATTGTTGGCGACCTCCCACCAACATCAGGGCTCGGTAAGTTCGAGCCACGTGTTTACTTCGGTGAGAACTCACCTGAGTACTCAATCATCGGCGGCAAATCTGCTGGATCTAAGGCAACACCAGTTGAATTCGACTATCCAGATGATGCCTCAGCAAGCGGTCAGAAGAATGTGACCTATACAGGCACCGGTGGAGTTCCAGTTGGTGGTTTACTCAACAAGTTGGTCTTTGCAATCAAGTATGGCGAGCAGAGAATTCTTCTCTCAAGCTTGATCAATAAGGATTCAAAGATTCTCTACAACCGCAATCCACGTGATCGCGTTGCAAAGGTTGCTCCATGGCTCACACTCGATGGCGATCCATACCCAGCTGTTGTCGGTGGAAAGATTGTCTGGATTGTTGATGGCTACACAACGAGCGCTGGATATCCATACTCTGAAGGAACATCACTTGCTGATGCAACAACGGATGCGCTAACACGTAACTCTGCATCCATTACGGCGCAGGGAAATCAGCGAGTCAGCTATATCCGCAACTCTGTTAAGGCAACGGTTGACGCATATAACGGCACAGTCACTCTCTACCAGTGGGATGAGAAGGATCCAGTGCTGAAGAGCTGGATGAGGGCCTTCCCAAAGACTGTTCAGCCAAAGAGCGCAATCTCTAAGGATCTCCTCGAGCACATCCGCTACCCAGAAGATCTCTTCCGCGTGCAGCGTGATGTTCTCGCTTCATATCACGTCAAGACAGCAGCTGCCTTCTACGGAGGACAAGACTTCTGGCGCGTACCTAGCGATCCATCATCATTTGGTAATAACAGCGGCGCACAGCCTCCTTATTACCTCACTTTGAAGTTACCTAATGAGAAGGCACCTGCATTCTCATTAACAACTCCATTTGTGCCACGTGGTGTTCGTGAAAACCTCACTGCATTCGCAGTAGTCAATTCAAAGCCTGGTCCGGACTATGGAAAGATCACAGTGTTGCAATTGCCGCGAAGCACCAACATTGCAGGTCCTTCACAGATTGCATCGAACTTTGAAGCCAAGCCAGAAGTTGCAAATGCACTCTCACTTCTTCGCCAAGGTGGCTCTGATGTTGTGCTCGGTAACTTGCTGACACTTCCAGTTGGTGGCGGTCTCCTCTATGTCCAACCTGTCTATGTGAAGGCGACATCAAATACATCTGCATACCCTCTCTTGCAGAAGGTACTTGTCTCATTCGGAGATAACATCGGATTTGATAGTTCACTCAAGGGTGCACTCGATCAGGTATTCGGTGGAAACTCTGGAACATCATCTGCAGCAACACCATCTTCACCGACAACAACTAATAGCTCTGCTGATTTATCTTCAGCCCTTGCCTCTGCAAAGCAGGCAATTGCTGATGGACAAGCGGCACTTGCAAAGGGTGATTTCGCTGCATATGGTCGAGCACAAGATCGCTTGAAGTCTGCGATTGCTGCTGCGATTGCTGCACAATCACGCGCTAAGTAAGTCGAGTTAACTCACCGATTTGGTGATGTAAGCGCAGTTCGCATAGAATTGCGCTTACCGACGCGGGGTGGAGCAGCTCGGTAGCTCGCTGGGCTCATAACCCAGAGGTCGTAGGTTCAAATCCTGCCCCCGCTACCAATGAAGTAACGCGAATGGCCGTCTCAATACAAGTTATTGAAGGCGGCCTTTCGCTATTCTCAGCGCTATGAGGCCTCAAATTAAGCCATCGATCTCTGGTTATGCACTCCACGTCATGACAGCAAGTGGAGCAGCAGCCGGCCTCCTCGCTCTCCAGGCAGTCATCGATAACAACGTTCGAGGCGCCCTTCTCTGGCTTCTAGTCTGCCAAGTTCTCGATGGACTCGATGGACCAATCGCCCGCAAGATTGATGTGGTCTTCAATGCGCCACGAGTAGATGGTTTCGTACTCGATCTCATCGTTGATTATGTGACGTGTGTAGTGGTGCCGGTGGCGTTGATGGTTCGACTCAATATGTTGCCATCAGAGTTCCAGACCCTTATTGCATCAATGGTCATTCTCTTATCCGCACTCTGGTTTGCTCGCACAGATATTGAGACCGATGACCATTGGTTTAACGGATTTCCAGCTGTCTGGAACCTCGCCGTTCCAACCTTCCTCATCTTTGATCTCTCTCAGAAGCAGGTAGCTGTTGTAACTGTATTGCTCGCTGTTTCCCAATTAACGAATATTAAATTCCCGCACCTGGTTCGAGTACAGAAGTGGCGCAAGATTACTCTTCCATTTGGAGTTCTCTACACGCTCACACTTCTTATCTTGTCTTGGAACTACTCAAATCAAGAAGGCGTACAGAGCTCGCTCGTTGCAGATATCGTGATGATTGCCTTCCCGCTCTATATCGGTGCAATCTCATTACTACGAACTTTTACCGGATCCGAAGAGAGTTAGTCACAACAAATAAGCTGCTCAGCGCCATCGCTGCTGCTGCATACATCGGAGTCATTAAACCCATTGCGGCAATGGGTAGGCCGATTGTGTTGTAGGCAAATGCCCATCCGAGGTTTGTGCGGATTGTGCGCAATGTACGTCGCGAAAGATTGAGTGAATCAATAACACCCATTAATTGAGGGCGCATCAAGGTGATATCTGCCGTTGAAATAGCGGTATCTGTGCCTGTTCCCATAGCGATACTGAGATCTGCTTGGGCAAGTGCTGCTGCATCATTGACGCCATCACCGACCATCATTACCTTATGACCTTCGCTCTGGAGTTCCTTGACCTTCTCAATCTTTCCTTCAGGGGTAGCTCCAGCTACGACAAATTGCGAAGCGATACCTGCCTGTGAAGCAATGAGGTCTGCAGATTCTTGATGATCGCCAGTAACAAGCCAGCTCTCAATTCCACGCGCACGAAGAGCAGCAATTGTTTCAGCTGCATCTGCCTTGAGCACATCACCGGTTGCAAAGAGCGCGATTGCTACGCCATCAATTGCTAAGAGTGTTGTTGTATATGACGCTGCCTTCGCAGCAGTAATTGCATCAACCAAGTGCTGATCAAGTGCGACCGCGCTATGTGCTACCGACTCGGGTGAGCCAATAATGACAACCATCGTCTTACCAAAGGCGCTTACTCTTGCAGCGACGCCGGCACCAGGAGTCTGGGTGTAATCGGAAACTGATAATTTCTCTGCTGACTTTGAAGCGCAGTAATTCACAATTGCCTGTGAAACTGGGTGATCGTTCTGACTCACTAGCGCCAATGCGAGCGAGAGGACGTTCTTCTCATTGAGCAGACCCTCAAAGGATGCGCCAAGTACTTTCTGCGCAGAAGTTGGAATCTCAACTGAGCGAACCTGCATCGCTCCATCGGTAAGAGTGCCTGTCTTATCCATCAGCACTACATCGATCTCGCGTGCAGCCGATAGGACGCGAGGTTGGCGAATAACAATGCCACGAAGGGCCCCACGCCCTGATGCCACAAGTAGGGCGACCGGGGTGGCCAGTCCAAGTGCGCAAGGACAAGCGATTACAAGAACGGTGATCGCGGTAGAGATTGAGACGGTAAGAGTCTTGCCTTCTATGTAGTACCAGAAGAGATATGTGCCAATCGCAAGCGTTGTCACAGCGGGAACAAAGATCGCTGCAATCTTATCTGCGCTCTGCTGAATCGGTGATTTTCCTGCCTGAGCAGTAACAACCATCGCGGTGATTCGCGCCATCTCTGTATCGCTGCCTACGCGAGTAGCGCGAACAATAATTCTTCCGTTGTTATTAAGGGCAGAACCGATCACACGATCACCTGGTGCGATATCAATCGGGAGAGATTCACCAGTAATCAGTGAGTTATCGACCGTTGTGAGTCCGGAGATAACCACACCATCGGTTGCTATACGAGAGCCAGGTTTTACAACAAACTCATCTCCAACTATGAGATGCGAGATTGGAATAACTACTTCACTACCGCTTCTTAATACTGTTACCTCTTTCTCACCTAACGCTAAAAGGGTAGAGAGTGCGCTACTTGCACTCCTCTTTGCGCGAGATTCGAGGAAACGACCAAGAATGACAAAGAGAAGGACGCCCGCGGCAACTTCGGTATAGAGATCGCCCTTGCCTGTATAGGTTGCATAAAGCGACCATGAATATGCAGAGAGTGAACCGAGCGAGATAAGCGAGTCCATAGTTGGATGGAAGAAGTTGCGAATAGCGGCCCGATGAATCGGGAAAGCCACAATAAAGATGAGGGGAGTTGTGAGAGCAAGAGCCAACCATGATGCGAAGTGGTGATCAGAATTTGGAGGAAGTGGCCAGCCATTGGAGATAAAGATATTCAAGAGCCAGTCGCCCACTGAGTGATGCCACGACATCACCATCGAAATTGCAATAGTGGGGATGGCAAAAATAGATGCGAAGAAGAGAGCCTTCGCAGCTCCTTTTCGATGAAGTGCCGGGTCGCGTCGATCCTCAAGCAGCGAAGCGCTGTATCCAGCTGCCTTCACCGCCTTGATAATCACCTCTGCCTTCACTTCAGCAGGTGCCACGATGTGAACTGTCTCTGATGCAAAGTTAACCGAGGCGCTTACTCCCGGGATTGCGTTAAGGCTACGTTCTACTGAATTAACACAGGAGCTACATGTCATTCCACTGACCGCAAATGTCTGCGGAATCATCGTCGTCTTTGTGAGATCAATCTTGATATCGTCCACGAGGAATCTACTTTCTTAATGATTCGATGATGAAACTATGAAGCGCCGCATTTGCAGAGACACCATTTCCTCCATGAGGGCCAGGGGTTCCATCTGTATTTGAGAAGATTCCGCCAGCTTCGGTAACAATGAGATCTAGCGCTGCCATATCCCAGAGTGCAAGGACTGGTTCAGCTGCTGCCTCTAGAGCGCCCTCTGCAACCAACATATGTGACCAGAAGTCACCGTATCCTCGTGTGCGCCATGCCTTTGATAATAAATTCTGGAAAGGTTCAAGCATCTCGCCCCATCCAGCAAAGTCAGAGTATGAGATAGATGCATCTTCAATTTTTGAAACACCAGAGACATGGATTCGCTTTGTCGTCTCGTGGTTAATTGTGACAAATGCGCCACCACCAAGATGAGCCGACCAGCGACGAAATAGCGCCGGTGCACTCACAACGCTCACGACCGTACGTTGATTTCCTTCTGGTGTGCGCTCGACAAGTGCAATGAGAGTTGCCCATGTAGGAACGCCGCGGAGGAAATTCTTAGTTCCATCAATAGGATCGATGACCCAGTAACGATTCTTCTCAACGCCCTCATTGCCAAATTCCTCACCGACGATGCCATCGTGAGGGCGGTGGGCGTGGAGAAGAGCACGGATCGCTTCTTCAGATGATTTATCTGCATCTGTCACAGGAGTGTTATCCGGCTTTGTTGTGACTGTGAGATCGATAGCTTGGTAACGCTTGAGTGTGATTGCATCTGCCGCATCGGCTAAGCGATGGGCAAGGGTGAGGTCCTCACCGTGTGAAAAGTGCCCCTCTGCGTTACTGCTCATGAGGTAAGTCTACGTAACTCTTTGCATCTAAGAGCGAACGTAAACTTTCAAGACGTAACTTTCTCTCATCGGCATGCTCAGGAAGCTCGTTCACCCATTGGTTAAGTGCACATCCATCTTCGGCATGTGAGCAATGAGACATACATGTCGCCGCAACCTCAGCGAGATCGGGGAAAGCCTCAACGATCTCACGGGGATCGCGATGAGCAAGTCCGAAAGCTCGAATTCCTGGAGTATCGATAATCCAACCACCTGCAGGAAGCTGAAGGGCAACTGCGCTCGATGATGTGTGGCGCCCGCGGCCGGTGACGTCGTTAACATCTCCGGTCATGCGATCTGCTTCAGGCACTAAATCATTGATAAGAGTTGATTTACCCACACCAGAGTGACCCACCAATACAGAAACTTTTCCATTCAGGCGCGCAGCTATTTCAGCTACCTGAGCAGGGCGCTCTGCAATCTTTGATGAAGTTGTCATGATCTCAACGCCGAGGGCTGCGTACTTCTCCATAAAATCAGGAATCGGTGCAACATCAATCTTTGTGACAACGATGATGGGATGAATTTTCTCAATGAAGGCGCTCACTAAGAAGCGATCAATAAGACCTCTGCGAGGTTCTGGGTTTGCAGATGCAACGACAATGATGAGTTGATCAATGTTGGCAACAATTGTGCGCTCGAGCTTGGCTGCATCATCGACAGTTCGACTTAACGAGTTAATGCGATCATTTACTTTAACGATACGAGCCAACGTTCCTTCGCTGCCCGATGTATCGCCGACAATTTCAACAGAGTCGCCTACAACAACCGACTTTGGTCCAAGCTCGCGCGCCTTCATTGCGACAACTAGTTGTCCTTCGGCAGGGCCATCTTGAAGGACACAACCGCTACGGCCACGGTCGACAGAGATAACGAGAGCTGTATGAGAGTCACTATGAGAAGGGCGATCTTTACTGCGGCGACGCGTTGTTCGAGATGGGCGAATGCGCACATCTGATTCATCGTATTCGCGAGGTGTCATACAGTTTTACCCATTTATTGGAGCAAGCTCTTCCAGAGTCCAGGGAAATCAGTAAGAGTCTTTCGTGTAGTTGCAATATTCTCGACCTCGATACCTTTTACAACGAGGCCAATAACAGCACCAGCCGTTGCTAATCGGTGATCTTCGTAGGTGTGAAAAACGCCAGAGTGAAGTGGCTTTGGAGTGATGTGTAGAGCACTCTCTTCCTCAGTTACATCTCCACCGATTGAATTTATCTCACGAGTCAGAGCAGCAAGGCGATCTGTCTCATGAAGGCGAAGGTGGCCAATACCGCGTAGATGTGAAGGCGAATCAGCGAGTGCAGCAAGGGCCGCAATTGAAGGAGTGAGCTCTCCAACATCATGAAGATCGATATCGATTCCATGGATTGAAGGTCCGCCTGTGACTTTAAGTCCTGCATCTGTAAATTCAACAGTTGAGCCCATCGCAGTGAATATTTCTCGCAGTTGATCACCAGGTTGAGTCGTCTTCTTTGGCCAATCTGAAATTGTGATTGATCCACCGCAGACCATTGCAAGAGAGATAAATGGTGCCGCATTGGAGAGATCTGGCTCGATAACAAGGTCAACTCCATTGAGCTCACCTGGTTCAACGCGCCATGTCTGCGCTGCAGCATCGACAGTTACGGTTGCACCAAAGTCACGGAGCATCTGCACAGTCATTTCAATATGTGGCATTGATGGGAGCGTTCCACCTGAGTGCTTGACTGTAATTCCATTGGTCATGCTTGGGCCAACCAAGAGCAGAGCTGATAAGAATTGGCTTGAAGCACTTGCATCGATTGTGAGTGATCCACCGGGAATTGCACCACGTGATTTCATCACCATCGGCAATGAGTATCTGCCCTCATGTTCAATTTCGATTCCAAGATCTTCAAGAGCTTTAATCACGGGGCCGAGCGGGCGTTCATAGCTGCGGGCATCACCATCGAATGAGATATCTCTATCAGCGAGAGCAGCAAGCGGTGGCAAGAAGCGCATCACTGTTCCTGCATTTCCAACATCAACTTTTGCAGGACCCCTTAACGCTGCAGGTGTTATTACCCAATATTCACCTGTCGAATCACTTTTACTCTCAATCCCAATGCCCATTGCCACAAGACCTGCCGACATTAACTCGGAATCGCGAGAGATAAGTGGCTTGCGAAAGATTGAAGGAGATTGTGCCTGCGCTGCAAGAATGAGTGCGCGGTTGGTCACTGATTTTGAACCAGGGATTGTGACGATTGCATCGACCGGATGGCTGCCGCGAAAGGGCGCGGGCCATAGCGGATGCGAAGAATTCATGGATGAATCGTACCCCGTTACAATTTCGATATGTGCGGGCGTTATGCGATGGCTCAGAGCCAAGAAGAGATTGTCGCCTTCTTTAACCTCGTAGAGAACGACTCTAATCCAACGCTGCCTCTCAATTGGAACGTTGCCCCTACCAATGAGATCTACATCGTCAAAGATCGCGATCGTGAAAGCCATCAAAGAGTTCTCGACATAGCATCATGGGGATTGATTGCACCATGGCAGAAGAACTTTGCAGATGCGCGTGCTGGTCAATCGCATGCAATTAATGCGCGGAGTGAATCAATTCATGAGAAGCCAACTTTCCGAGATGCATTTCGAACATCACGATGTTTAATTCCTGCATCCGGGTATTACGAATGGGCCACCTCTCTTGGAAAATATTCTCCTAAGCAACCGTTCTACATCACCAGTGAAAGTGGTTCACCACTTTCTATCGCCGGTATTTGGAGCAGTTGGCGAAGCGAGAGCGGTGAAGAGATTCAGAGCGCTTCGATTATTACTCGCGAAGCGGTAGGTGCGTTAGCGACTATCCATAGTCGTATGCCTGTCTTTATGCCACGCGATCGTTGGCAAGAGTGGCTCGACCCTACTAATCGCGAGATAGCCCACCTTCAAAGTTTGATGGCTCATGATGACCCTGCGGCAGGTCTTCTTACTCGCCCGGTTTCGCCGCGGGTAAATATGGTTGCCAATAACGGCCCTGGCATCATTGAAGAGATAGAACTAGGCGAGCCCGATACTCTTTTCTAATAGAAACCCCAGCCTTCTCGGGTTAGGATGATTGCAATGACATCGAAGGATTTAGTTCTCGAGAGCGCGGCCGATCGCACCATTCGGTTCGAGCGCGATGCTCTTGCCTTCACAGATCAGCTCTATGCAGCGGCACTTCGCTATACAAAGAATCCAGAAGATGCGCGCGACTTAGTTCAAGATACCTATCTCAAAGCGTTTACCTCATTTCATCAATTTGAAGAAGGTACAAACCTGCGCGCTTGGCTTTATCGAGTCCTCACTACAACTTTTATTAATACATATCGCAAAGATCAGCGACGTCCTCAAGTTGCACAAGCAGAACTTGAAGATTGGCAGCTTGCTCAAGCCCAATCTCATACAAGTGACCTTGGTAAATCTGCAGAGGCAGAGGCGTTAGAGAATCTTCCAGATAGCGATATCAAGCGCGCGCTTCAAGAGATACCAGAAGAGTTCCGCATGGTTGTCTACTTGGCCGATGTTGAAGGCTTCTCTTATAAAGAGATTGCAGAGATCGTTGGAGTTCCTGGTGGCACAGTCATGTCACGACTTCACCGTGGTCGCAAGCAATTGCGCGAGAAGTTAGCGGATTACGCAAAAGAGCTTGGTTATTCAGTGGCGACATCGAAGAAGGCGGTATCAGCGGCAAAGACGCTAGCTGCAACAGATGCGCTGGCTGAAGATGCCCTCGAGAGTGAAGGCGGGGTGATCGAAGAATGAGTTATATCGAGATTCAATGCGGCGATGTTCTCTCATCGGTCATCTTTATTATTGAAGGCGAGCTAGAACAGCTCCCTCAGCGTTCTGCAATCGAAGATCACATCAGCACTTGCCTTCCTTGTACAACAGAGATTGCTCATGAGCGCGCGATGCATGACTTGCTACAAGAGACCCTTCGTCGAACATGCAATGAGCGCGCTCCAGAAGACCTTCATGAGGCCATCCACCGCCAACTTCGTGCACAGATGGCAGGTGCTACTGAAGTTGTTACACAATTCAGCATGACCGAGATTTCAATTGAGATTGATGAGTTCGGCAATATCGAACACCGTGAGATTCAGATTGAACAGACCCATATTCAGCACTTTATTGATCAGGATCCTGATGAAACCCGTTGAGGAAGTCTTGGGTGCAGTCGGCTTCTCTGTAATGACTGTACGCCCTGGCGATACAGCCCTTGCCATGGGTCTATCTGAACTTCCGGTCGTAGCTGCATCACATCTATTGCATGCTATGGAGTCAGCAACTATCGCTGCCCTCAGCGAACATCTCGATAATGGTGAGACTACTTTTCTACTCTCAACAACAATCGAACTCTTGGCATCTGCTCAAGTGGGTGATGAACTGCGCGCCAATGCACGCTGTAGTTCTATCGAGGGTCGCGAATTAACTTTCCAGTGCGAGATTTACCAAGGTGATCGCCATATTGCACAGGCTGAAATAAAAAGAGCGACAGTGGAGCGAGTAACTTTCCTCGCACGCACTGCCGCTGAAGAGCTCTTAAGAAACTAGCTCTAATCTTTTCGTATTAAACGAGAGAGGCGATTACGCCTTCTTTGTCTCCCAGAAGATTGCTGCAATCTCATCGATCTTAGCAATCAACGAATCTGCAACTGCAACATCCTGTGTGCCCTTTGTTCCAGCAGCGCCAGCAAGCTTTGTTGCCTCATTAAAGAGCGTGTGAAGCTGTGGGTACTTCTCGAAGTGAGGAGCCTTGAAGTAATCAGTCCAGAGAACCCAGAGGTGATCCTTGACTGCATGTGAGCGCTCTTCCTTGATTGCAACAGAGCGTGAACGGAAATCAACATCTGTATTAGCTGCGTACTTCTCCATGCAAGCCTTAACAGAGAGAGCTTCGATGCGAGCCTGTGCTGGGTCATAGACGCCGCATGGGAGATCGCAGTGAGCGAGGACAGTTGTCTTTGGTGCCAAGATTGTTGTTAGTAGGTTTCTCATGGTTCAAAGATTAGTCGAGCCGTGCCTAGACTGCACCTTGTGAGCAAGAAATTCTCGACTGTACTCGTAGAGGGCGAATCTATGCTCCCCACATATGCGCCAGGGGATTGGTTGATGGCCCACTGGGGTAACTACGCCTTGAAATCCAGCGGATTCTCGCTCGGAAATATCTTTGGGGATCGAGTAAAAGTTGGGGATGTGGTTGTTATTGAACGCCCCGAATACCCAGGCATCTTCTATATCAAGCGCATTACTGAGATGCGCCATGACGCGAATCAGATATTTGTCAGCAGCGATAACCCTGAAGGTACAGATTCTCGCGAATGGGGTTGGTTGCCCGCAGTCTCAGTTCAGGCAAAGATTATTTCTCGAGTCCGAAGAAAACGTTAGCGAGCCCGCAACTCTCTTGCTTGCTACCGAGTAAAGGCTTCTTGCAACAACGCCTTCAACTCTTCCTCATGCAAGTGGTGGCTACCAGTTGCAGGTGAAGCTGTTGAGCGACGTGAAACACGACGGAATACACGATCATCAATTGCGCGACCGCCGAGAGCCTCAGAGGTACGAAGTGCAATATGTGGCCACGGACCTTGGTTCGCTGGCTCATCCTGAACCCAGAGAAGGTTTGCATTGGGATGCTTTGCAGCCTCTTCGCGCATTGCATCGATTGGAAGTGGGTAGAGAAGTTCAACGCGAACGATTGCAGTTGAGTTCTCACCTAACTTCTCACGCTCTGCAACGAGATCGTGATAGATCTTGCCAGAGCAGAAAATGACACGTGAAGCGTTCTGTACCTTCTCATCACCGATTACTGGACGGAAAGTTCCGCTTGTGAAATCACTGAGCTGTGATGCTGCAGCCTTAAGTCGCAACATCGACTTCGGTGTGAAGACAACCATTGGACGACGAGTTGGATTAGCAACGTGCCAACGCAACAAGTGGAAGTAAGACGCTGGTGATGAAGGCTGTGCGACAGTCATATTGTTCTCAGCGCAGAGCTGCAAGAAGCGCTCGATTCGCGCTGAAGAGTGATCCGGTCCTTGACCTTCATAACCGTGTGGAAGCAAGAGGACTACAGATGAACGCTCGCCCCACTTCTGAAGTGCTGATGAGATGAACTCGTCAACCACGGTCTGCGCTCCGTTAACGAAGTCTCCGAACTGACCTTCCCACATGACTAGTGCTTCAGGGCGAACCACGGAATATCCATATTCGAAGCCGAGAGCTGCATATTCGCTGAGAAGTGAGTCAACAACGAAGAACTGGTTCTCATCCTGAATCATTGAACGAAGTGGTGTCCACTCGTTTGCATTCTCTGCATCAACAATTACTGCGTGACGGTTTGAGAATGTTCCACGACGTGAATCCTGTCCTGCCAATCGAATTGGGTGGCCTTCCTTGAGGATTGATCCAAATGCAAGGAGTTCACCCATAGACCAATCGATTGTTCCATCGTTGAGCATCTCTGGACGCTTGGCCAACTGTGGAGCCATCTTGGGATGGAGGTTAAACCCTTCTGGAGTTGCAATCTGAGTCGCTGCGATTTCACGTGCGAGTGGCTCAGAGATTGCTGTCGCAATCGCCTCAGCTGCTGGAGGAATGGGCGCCTTAAAGTTTGGATCGTGCTCGACCTCATGGTTTGCAACTGATGCAAAGACAGATTCAAGTTCTGACTGGTATTCAGCTTGAACTTGTTGCGCCTCTTCAGGAGTGATGTCACCGCGACCAACGAGCGCCTCTGTGTAGAGCGTACGTGTTGTGCGCTTTGCACCGATCAACTTGTACATAAGTGGCTGTGTGAATGCTGGCTCATCGCCTTCATTGTGTCCGCGACGACGGTAACAAACCATGTCGACAACAACATCCTTGTTAAATGCTTGACGGTATTCAAATGCAAGACGTGCAACACGAACACAGGCTTCAGGATCATCACCGTTAACGTGAAAGACCGGAGCTTCAATCATCTTTGCAATATCTGTTGAGTATCGCGCAGTACGTGATGCGTGTGGTGAAGTTGTAAATCCAACCTGGTTGTTAATGACAACGTGGATGGTTCCGCCTGTGCGGTAGCCAGCAAGACCAGATAGCTGGAGAACTTCCATGTTCACGCCTTGACCAGCAAACGATGCATCGCCGTGCATCAAGATGGGAAGCACAGAGTAAGCACCCTTGTTATTGAGACGATCTTGCTTTGCACGAACGATGCCTTCAAGTACTGGGTTTACAGCTTCAAGGTGAGATGGGTTAGCTGCGAGATAGATCTTTGTCTGCGCACCTGAACCTGCAGTAAATACACCTTCAGTACCCAAGTGGTACTTCACATCGCCAGAGCCATGTACTTCGTTCTCTGCGTAGTGCCCCTGGAATTCTTGGAAGATCTGACCAGATGACTTACCTGCAATATTTGCAAGCATGTTGAGGCGACCACGGTGTGGCATACCAATACATACTTCATCAAGTCCGCGCTCTGCAGCTGCAGAGACAATTGCATCTGTCAGTGGAATTACAGATTCGCCGCCTTCAAGTGAGAAGCGCTTCTGTCCGACGAACTTTGTCTGCAAGAAAGATTCAAAAGCTTCTGCGCTGTTGAGCTTACGAAGAATGCGAAGTTGTTCATCGCGATCAACTTTTTCAAACTTCTTCTCAAGGTTTTCTTGGAACCATTTACGTTCTTCTGGATTCGAGATATGCATGTACTCGATACCAATTGAGCGGCAGTAGGTATCACGTAAGAGGCCAAGAATCTTGCGTAGTGGAAGGAATGCCTTTCCACCGAATCCACCTGTTGCGAATTCACGATCGAGGTCCCACAAAGTAAGTCCATGTGTCTGCACATCAAGATCAGGATGAGTGCGTTGACGGTAGACAAGTGGATCTGTATCTGCCATGAGGTGGCCCCATGTGCGATATGCAGCGATTAACTGCTGAACACGTGCCGTCTTATCAATCTCTGAATCTTTGGTGACTGCAAAGTCTGCTGCCCAACGAATTGGCTCGTATGGAATGCGAAGCGCTGTAAAGATTTCATCGTAGAAACCTTCAGCACCGAGAAGAAGTTCATGAATACGGCGAAGGAAATCTCCTGATTGTGCACCTTGAATAACGCGGTGATCGTAGGTGCTTGTGAGAGTAAGAACCTTGCTGATCGCCATACGTGCAAGGGTTGCCTCTGATGCGCCCTGGAATTCAGCTGGATAATCCATTGCACCAACGCCCATGATGAGGCCTTGACCTTGAACAAGACGTGGAACAGAGTGAACGGTTCCGATTGTTCCTGGGTTTGTAAGAGAAACGGTTGTTCCTGCGTAATCTTCAACGGTCAGTGTTCCGGTGCGAGCCTTCTTTACAGTCTCTTCATACGAAACCCAGAACTGTCCGAAATCAAGTGCTTCGCATCCCTTGATTGATGGAACCAA
Organism: Candidatus Nanopelagicaceae bacterium; assembly: GCA_965267985.1. Lineage (GTDB taxonomy): Bacteria > Actinomycetota > Actinomycetes > Nanopelagicales > Nanopelagicaceae > Planktophila. Next base: position 232,500 of record OZ254152.1, read on the forward strand.
GAGCTGACGTGTTCCATCAGGCTTTGCTAAGTCAATCGCAATGCCGAGGTTGATGTGCTGAGGCTTTCCAATTGCTGGCTTGCCATCGAGTTCACCGAAGAATGCATTCATCTCTGGCATCTGGCGAATTGCCTTGATCATTGCATAAGCGATGAGGTGTGTGAAAGAAACTTTTCCACCGCGACCGCGAGCAAGGTGGTTATTAATAACTATGCGGTTATCAATCATTAGCTTTGCAGGAATTGCACGAACAGATGTTGCAGTGGGAACTGAAAGGGATGCTTCCATCGATTGAACAACTCGACCGGCGACTCCACGAAGTGGTTCCATCGTTGCTGCTCCAGGTGTTGCAAGAGTCGGAGCTGGCTTCACCTCAGCCTGCGCTGGAGTTGTCGGAGTTGGTGCAACTTCACGGACGATTGGTTGAGTTTGAGTTACAGCCGCCGGTACAGAAATCGATGGTTGAGCTGGAACCTGTGCCACCGGAGGATTTACGTTTACTTCGGACACAACTTGAGTCGGTTGAACCGACGCCGGAGTAACCGGTGCAGCTGAGACTGGCGCGCTTGCAGAAGGCATCGAAATATTTGGAGCAACAACGGGCTTCGGTGTTGGTGGGACACCTGCACTTGGTGTTGCAGCAGGCTTACCCGCCTGCGGGTTATTCTGGAAGTAAGTCACCCACTCTGCAGGAACTGATGAAGGGTCTGATTGGTAACGCTCATACATCTCTTCGACGAGCCAATCATTTGCACCGAAATCTTGTCCTGAAGACACTGAGCGCTCCTTTGCGTTCTCATTTCCACCGACCTGCAGGCTAAGAGTATCGGCTGAGTGGCACCTATATAAATGGTGAAAAGGGGCTCAGAGAAGCGAGATAGCGCACACTTTTATCTCTTTTCACCGATTTGAAGTGGCAGGGCAGGTGAAGCGCTGGGAGGGTTTGCCCATGAATCTCACAGGTCGAAATCTCGCTCTCATAACCGGTGGCAGCCGTGGCCTAGGTTTCGAAACAGCAAAGTCCCTGAGATCTCAAGGCTTCGATCTCATTCTGATTGCGAAGGATTCAGCTCGTCTCTCTGAATCAAGAACTGCGCTTCTCTCGGATGGAAATCCTCAGAGTGTCGATGCGTACTCAATTGATCTTGAAAATTCTGAAGCGACATCATCTGCGCTAGAAGCAATTGCAGCTACACATCCAAATATCACGCACTTAATAATCGCACATGGTGTGATGAGCGAGAAGATGTCAAAAACTCTTAAGACAACAGATGACGAATGGCGTCGAGTAATGTCAATCAATCTCGATTCAGTATTTCAAATCGTTAATCGTCTTGCACCTGCAATTGTTGAAGCACGTCATGGTCGGATCGTTATTTTCTCGGCATGCCTTGGTCGAATGTCTGGCCCCGGAAATGCCGGGGGACTTGCTCCTTACAGAATTAGCAAAGCTGGAGTAAATGCACTTGTTCGTAATCTTGCACATGAGACAGGACTTGGTGCACGAGGAGTTCTCGTTGATGCAATCTGTCCAAATCACTCACGAACAGATATGGGTGGACCTGATGCACCTCGAAGTGCAGAAGAAGGCGCAGCTACCGCTATCTGGCTAGCAACACGCGAATTTGATAAGAGTTCAGATGATTTTCAGAAGAACACAACAGGAGTCCTCTGGGAGGATCACAAAATAGTTCCTTGGTAGGAAAGTTGACTGGTCACCTTGGATTTACTTGCAGTTTAGGTATTTAAAATATCCCATAATTACTGCAGAAAAGTTGCTATTCATTAGTAAATCAATTTTTGCAAAAAGTGAGAAGTGGGAATGACTATGCAAAAAATAATCTTGGCTATATCTCTGATCACCATATCAATTGGATTATCTTCTTGCGGTGACAATGTTGCAGCCAAAGCTAAATTGGATGCCTGCGATGTGTTTATGAATGATGTTTACGGGGGCATTCAAAATGGCGAGAGTGACGCAGTTCTGGCAGCCACTTCTCTCTATGTTTATGATCAAGCACAAAAGTCAAAAAACAAGGAGTTAATCGAAGCAAGCAGCGCGCTTTACGATGGCTTTAATTTAAGCGATATTTCTTTGGCAGGTAAGGCAGTGGTTGATTTGAAGAGGCTTTGCGCGAAAGAGTAGATGATAAAAACTTTCAAAGACCACATGTTCTGGAAATGATGTGCGGTTTATTACCGCATCGAGTCAATTAATATACAGAATTCTTCACGTTGATTACTAAGGAAATAATCACAATCACTGCCGTCGCTGCGATAGGAGCTGCGAGCCAATAAAGGCCTGCTTCAAATTGATACTTTGCAACACCTAAGGCAATTAAGTTAGCGAGAATTGCAGGTGAGTTTGCCCAACGCTTACCTGCTTTCACTCCCTTTGATAGCGCAAAGAGTGCTGCAGATCCGGCGAGTGCAAAGCCGATGACACTGAGGTATGGCATCCATGACTTGTCATGAGTAAATCCGAGAGCAATCATGTAAAGGGCAAGAGCCAAGAGAAGTATTGATTCAATAGAAAGCAGGAAAGTTGCAGCGCCAGTTGCTCGGAAACTTGGCGGACTCTTTGGGCTCACGTCAGGAAACTTATCATCCAGAGTGCGGCAACTCCACGTGGCGTTAGAAAATCTCACTAAAAGTACTCTGTACGGAAATTTATCCACATGACCAACTGTGAAGCGATTTGATTTGTCAGCTTGACCATAACTTCGCCCCATGGAAAAGCCAAACGAGATTGAGCCTTCAGTTGTATTTGGTGCGATTTATCCTTTTATTTGCGACAACACAATTGAAGAGATCTGGATCAACTCACCTGAGCGAATTTTTGTCGCCCGTAAAGGCATGAGCGAACTCACGAATCTGATCCTTACAGCTCAAGATGTCCGAGAACTCATCGAACGTACCTTGATGTGGAGCGGGCGTAGATTAGATCTTTCCCACCCATTTGTTGACGCCAGATTGCCAGATGGAAGCAGACTTCACGTAGTTATTCCTGAAATTACCGCAGAGCACTGGGCTATCAATATTCGTAAGCATATTGCTCAATCACTTTCTCTTCGACAGCTTGCTAGTGCAGGTGCTCTCAGCGATGAAATCGCAGAATTCCTTACAGCCGCGGTAAGGAATGGGTCTAACATTTTAGTAAGCGGTGGTACTCAGGCGGGAAAGACGACTCTTCTCAATGCACTTGCAGGAGAAATTCCATATTCCCATAGAGTCATCACAATTGAAGAAGTATTTGAAATTCACCCTCGACTACCTGATGTCATTCAACTTCAGACTAGAAGCGCCAATCTCCAAGGTGAAGGCGAAATCAACTTAAGAAGGCTAGTCAAAGAAGCGCTACGCATGCGCCCCAATCGGGTAATTATTGGAGAAGTTCGAGAAGCCGAAGCACTGGATCTATTGATTGCTCTTAATTCGGGTTTGCCAGGAATGGGAACAATTCACGCAAATTCTGCTCGAGATGCAGTCATGAAATTGCAAACCCTTCCCTTGCTTGCTGGCGCAAATATTTCACATGCTTTTATCGTGCCCACTGTTGCTTCAGCAATTGACCTAGTCATTCAGGTTGAAATGGATTTTGAGGGACATCGTCGAGTAACTGAGGTTGTCGCGCTTAATGGAAGAAGCGAGAAGTCTCTGATTGAGATGGAAACTCTTTGGAAATGGGAAGAGAGAGCGTATGTCGAAGGCTTAGCCCTGGAATCATTTCGCAGCCACATGTCTCGACAACCGAGCCTAGAACCGAGCGAATCTTGAGAGTCAATAGAAGAGTAAGCGAGGGGGAGGTCAAGCTTGCCTTGATTGCGAGCACCACTTTTATTCTCGCTCTCTCACTGTCCAGAACTCTCACAATTGCTTGCGCGATAACTCTCGTTGCTACTTCCATGGCAGTTATCTCTGCTCGGAAGTCAGAAATAAAATCATCCGAACAAGTTCTAGCCGTTTTACCAGAAATCATTGATCACTTAATTTCAGGCATTCAATCAGGACTATCTCTTAGTGAGACCTTAAGCAATCTGGCGACACGGGGGCCTGCTGAAACTGAAAAATATTTCTCTCATGTTCGGGAAAATTTGAAAGCGGGCATGAGTTTCGATCGAGCAATCTCTATTCTTCAAAACGAAATTCGATTGAGGGCAGCAGATCAACTCTTTGAAGCTCTCATATTCGCGAAGAACCTTGGGGGTTCTGAACTCTTATCTATGCTGCGCCAACTAGGCGATTTCACGAGACAGGATCTCTCCTTGCGTCGGGAAATTGCTGCAAAACAGGGCTGGATTAGAAATTCTGCACACCTATCGGCGGCAGCGCCTTGGATCCTCCTTTTAATGCTCTCCGCACAGCCATCAACAAGTGCTGCATTCGCAACCACTCATGGCGTAGCGATTCTTGGTGTTGGCGTGGCCATGACTGCTATTGCTTATCTATGGATGGGAAAACTCAGCGGCCTCCCAGAGCCTCATAGAATATTTGGGGAATTGTCATGAATTTTCAAATAACAATTCCATTCTTTATCTCATTAGTCGCCTTCTTCATAGCTGATACAAATAGTAATTTCATCAAAATCCTTTACCGCTCTGCTTTGAATCTTGGAAATCGTAAGTCGGTCGAATCTCGCCTCTCCCAAATTGGCAAGTCTGACGCTATTGATTACGAAAATTTCAGAATTTCACAGATGACTTACATCGCTCTCTTCGTAGGTCTTGCGACAATTGCATTTACTTTATTGATCATTAACTGGGCAGCCTTCCTTCTCCTCCTGATCGCTATTCCACTCGTTGCTCTCTCAATCACCGAGCGAAATCTGACTCAGAGAGTCGCGAAAAGAAGAAGAGAGATTGAGAGTGAATTTCCAGCGATCGTAGAAATGCTGACCCTTGCCGTTGGAGCCGGAGAATCACCTGCTTCAGCGCTGAAGCGAATCACTCAACGTGCACATGGCCACCTTGCAAGAGATTTCGCTCGCGTAGTGAAGGAGGTAGAAGGGGGTAATTCGTTTGCTTCTTCTCTCGATGAGTTGAGCAAACGATTGAGCTCAGATTCCTTGCGACGATTTGTTGATTCCCTCATTATTTCAATTTCAAGAGGCACTCCACTCGTCGAGACCCTCACAAATAGCGCTAACGAATCTCGCAATCAAGAGCGAGTTCGGCTACTTACTGCTGCCGGGAAGGCCGAGATCTCAATGATGATTCCAGTCGTCTTTCTCATTCTCCCAATATCAATTCTCTTCGCTCTATACCCATCACTCACGAACCTCAATCTATTTAGTACTTGAATTTTTAAAACTCACACTAAAACAGCAAATGAAAGAAGGGCGCCACAAATGAAACAAATACTCTCAGTTGGACACATTCACCAGAAATATGAAGATGCAGTAATGGGGATGTTCTTTAGAATGTCGAATCGATTACAAAGCATTTCCCGTTCGCGCGTATTTAAAGCCATTTCAGATCAGCGAGGAGACGTCCCTGGTTGGGTCTTGGTCGTACTAATGACAACCGGACTAGTGACGGCAATATGGACCATTGCAGCCCCTCGTCTGACTGCAATATTGAAGAATTCTCTTGATGCCATGAATGGAATTCGTTAAAACCTGCGATGAGTAGAGTTCTCAGGCAACTTCGGTGTGAACGCGGAAATATAGAGAGTGCAATGGTTTTGATCCCATTGCTTTTGCTATTCCTTGCCGGTTTTCAGATCGCCACCGCAGCCCATTTTAGAAATTCAGAGAGAATTTCTGTGCAAGATGATGCGACTACTAGGGCAATCGCTGGAGAGTTTGAAGTTGGTGATGAATTCATGCATATAGAGAGCAGTGGGGATGGGCAAAATTTGGATTTACTAGTGACTCAGCGTTCTCGCTCTATCCCAGACTTCATCCCAGGTTTCTTTGGAGGTGCTACTAGCGGCCGCCTAGTGAATCTCTATGGGCTGGCAATTGTGGAGAATCAAAGATGAAGGCTTCCATTAGTCGACTTCTCTCCAGGGTTCGAAGGATGGCGTTGGATGAAGAGGGGAGTGCAGTCCTCGAGTTCGTAGCTTTAGCACTTCCTCTCTTCATTCCTCTCTTTATTTTTCTCAACCAATATGCAGTTTCGAGTGATACGCAATCTTCTCTCAGAGTTCTGGGCAGAGAGATGGCACGCGGATTCGTTACAAGCGAAAATGATCAAGTTGCCCAAAGAGTCACCTTTGAAATCTTCTCAAAGGGAGCGGTTGTACTTGGACTTGAAGAGGAACTCTCGAGCGGAGGTCTCACCTACTTCTACCAATGCAGGAACCAGCCATGTATTTCCCCCAATAATGAAGTTGTTATTACAGTGAGATCGAATTCCGCAAGCGCATCAATTTCCACGGTGGAATATGTATCTGCTTGGTCGTAAATTAAGAGAGTCGATAAAAGACCAGAGGGGTTCTATATCCGTAATTACAATCGGATTATTTCTATTACTTCTTTCACTCGCTCTCATACTTACAGATATCTCTTCTATATATATCGCTAAGCGTTCACTCTCTCTTGCTTCTGAATCTGCAGTTCAATTTGGCATGAAGAACTTAGATGTTGAGAGTTATTACTCAGGTGAATACAACCTCAATCAACTCCTGGTAAATAGCCTGGGACAGGCTGAGGAAGATCCAGGTGTACCGATCGATTGTGATGCAGGATTAAATGATGTGCGCCGTGCATTGAGTGACTGGCAGGAGACCAGTGCAGCATCAAAGAGAGAGAATCTTAAGAATATTTCTCTCTCTGATTTTCAATGTGATGGTTTTCAAATTTATGTGGAGACTGCGGCTATCGCTCAAATCCCTATCCCTATCCCATTCATTGACCTTGATGAAGTATTAATCAAGACTCATGCAGGAGCTGTAGGCGAACGAGCAGAAACCAATAATTACTACGGTTTCGATATCGGTTAGCTCTTCAGATGGCCCATACGCTACCAGCGTTGGAGAACTCGCTATCCTTCCTCCATGGCTCGCGAATACGCTCTCGAAATTGCTGAAATCAGCGCGACCCTCAAATCAATCGAGCAGGTTCTCGATCTTCCTAAGTTAGAGAAGGAAGCGGTTGAGCTTGAAGAGGCAGCAGGGGTTCCAAATCTTTGGGATGACCCAGAGGCTGCGCAGGCTGTAACCAGTAAGTTATCTCGCACTCAGGCTGTTATCTCTAAGTTGAAGGGCTTGCGTTCTCGCGTTGACGATCTTCCTATTCTCTTTGAATTAGCTGCGGAAGAGTCTGAAGGCTCAGCACTTTCAGATGCTGAAGTTGAATTGGATGCAACAAAGAAGGCAATCAGTGAACTTGAAGTAACGACTTTGCTCAGCGGTGAATATGACAACCGAGATGCGCTGATCACAATCCGCTCTGAAGCTGGCGGCGTAGAGGCAGCTGACTGGGCACAGATGTTGTATCGCATGTATCTGCGCTACTGCGAGCGTCACGAATTTAAGACAGATGTCCTAGAAACTTCCTATGCAGAAGAAGCTGGAATCAAATCTGCAACATTCCGCGTCAGTGCACCATATGCCTACGGAACGCTCTCTGTAGAGCAGGGCACTCATCGTTTAGTTCGAATCTCTCCCTTTGATTCTCAATCTCGCCGCCACACTTCATTTGCTGGCGTTGAAGTTGTTCCTGTTGTTGAACAAAGCGATCACATTGAGATCGATGAGAAAGAGATTCGTGTCGATGTCTATCGCTCATCTGGTCCAGGTGGTCAAGGCGTTAATACAACTGACTCTGCAGTGCGTTTGACCCATATTCCAACGGGAATTGTTGTCTCATGTCAGAACGAGCGTTCACAGATTCAAAATAAAGCAACTGCGATGGCAGTTTTGCAATCAAAATTGTTAGAGCGCCGCCGCCAAGAAGAGCAGGCGAAGATCAACGCGCTCAAGGGTGATAACAGTGGTTCCTGGGGAAATCAGATGCGCTCGTATGTTCTTGCGCCATACCAAATGGTGAAAGATCTTCGCAATAATCATGAGACTGGAAATACTTCTGCAGTCCTTGATGGCGAGATTGACGATTTCATTGAAGCTGGAATCCGTTGGAGACGTTCTTCACAGACTGCGTAGCACCACCAAATTCACACGATTTCCTGAGCGTGAATGCCTCTCTCTTACGCTCATCTGCGCAGTAAGTACCCTAAACTCCAACCAGTTCCAAATATGAGGAGTTCAGATTGATTCGCTTTGAAAACGTTACGAAGGTCTACGCAGGCCAGGAGCGTCCAGCTCTTGATAGCGTCAACCTCGAAATCACTAAAGGTGAGTTCGTCTTCCTCGTTGGAAAGTCGGGTTCAGGTAAGTCAACATTCTTGCGCCTCATCCTCCGTGAAGAGCGCCCAACATCGGGCATCATCCACGTTGCAGGTAAGGACCTAGGATCACTCGCAAATCACAAGGTGCCAGAGCTTCGTCGCCAGGTAGGAACCGTTTTCCAGGATTTCCGCCTCCTTCCTAATAAGACAATTTCAGAGAACATCGCCTTCTCATTGCACGTTCTCGGATATTCGCAGAAGGAGATCAACCGCGAAGTTCCCGAGATGCTCGAACTAGTAGGCCTTGAAGATAAGGGCGATCGTCTTCCTTCAGAGATTTCAGGTGGAGAGCAACAACGTGTGGCGATTGCTCGTGCATATGTAACAAAGCCACCCATCATCATCGCTGACGAACCAACAGGAAACCTCGATCCAGAGCTCTCAGTTGGAATTATGAAGTTGCTTGATCGCATCAATCGCGAGGGCACGACAGTTTTGATGGCTACACACGATTCAGGAATTGTTGATCAGATGCGTAAGCGCGTTATCGAGCTCGATGGTGGACATGTCATCCGCGATCAGGTCCGTGGCGTTTATGGGTATACAGGCTAATGTTTATTAAGAACATGGACGGGGAGTAGAAAATGCGCGCAGGTTTCCTCTTTAAAGAAGTACGTATTGGTCTTCGCCGTAACCTCACAATGACATTTGCCGTGGTTGTCACTGTTGCCATTTCGCTTTCGCTTCTCGGTATCGGCTTGCTATCAAATGCACAGGTCAATGCAATGAAGGATTATTGGTATGACAAGATTGAAGTATCTGTATTTCTCTGCGGAACTTTGTCTGAGTCACCAACATGTGCCAACGGAGTTGTCACTCCAGATCAGCGAGCAGCAATTAAGACAGATTTAGAAGCACTTCCAGTTGTCCAAAGTGTTTTCTATGAATCACAGACTGAAGCCTTTGATCGTTTTAAAGAGCGATTTAAGAACTCTGCAATTGCTCAAAATGTAACGGCCGATCAGCTTCCTGAGTCATTCCGTGTAAAGCTCAAAGACCCAACTCAATTTGATGTGGTTGTCAGCGCTTTCTCTGGTCGGCCTGGTGTAGATATCGTTCAAGATCAGCGCACAATCCTTGAGAAATTCTTCAAGCTTCTCGATGTTTTGCGTAATGGCGCACTACTTGTCGGTCTCTTCTCAGTTCTCACGGCAGCGCTTCTGATTTCAAATACCCTTCGCATCGCAGCATTTAACCGCCGCCGCGAAACAGGCGTGATGAAGCTCGTTGGCGCTAGCTCTTGGTCAATTCAGCTTCCATTCTTGCTTGAGGGTGTCTTCTCAGCAGTACTTGGTTGGGTATTTGCAACAGGACTCTTGAGCGGATTGAAATATGTAGTTGACCAGAAGGTTGCGCCACTACTGACCTTCACCAAGTTCTTTGCGTGGGATCAGGTCTGGATCTCATCTGCGATTCTCCTTGGCGTCGGACTCTTCGTTTCTATCCTCGCTTCGCTCATCACTCTTCGCCGTTATCTCAAGGTGTGATCCTTAAGGTCTAACTCTTAGATACCCTTGGCTCATGGTTAAGGAGACGGGTCAAAAGCTGATCGCGCAGAATAAGAAGGCGCGTCACGATTACGCCATCCTTGATACATACGAGTGTGGAATTGTTCTTACCGGCACTGAAGTTAAGTCACTTCGTGCTGGTCGCGCATCACTTATTGATGGCTTTGTGATGGTTGAAAATGGCGAGCTTTGGATGCATGGCGTCCATATCCCTGAATACACTGAAGGAACTTGGACCAATCACACCCCGCGACGTAAGCGTAAGTTGCTCGTTCATCGCGAAGAGATCCGCAAAATTGCGGCAAAGACAAAAGATTCTGGCATCACACTCGTTCCGCTTCAGCTCTACTTTAAAGATGGAAGAGCAAAGGTCGAGATTGCAGTTGCGAAGGGTAAGAAGGCCCACGACAAGCGAGATACATTGCTTGAGCAACAAGCTACCCGTGAAATTGAACGCGAAATTTCCTATCGCGTCAGTGGTAAGAATCGCAGCGGTCGAGACGACTGGTAGTTCATGTCGATAACGATTGAGACCGAACGCCTCATACTCCGCCCATTACGTGTAGATGATGTTGAAGATCTTCTTGAGTACCAATCCCATCCGGAGATTGTTCGCTACATCCCTTGGCCAGAGCGCACTCGAGAGCAAGTTACTGAAGCTCTGGTTAAAGCAATTGCCGATAGCAAAGATTCACTTTCAGAGAGCGGTGATTTCATCGTCCTTGCTTGGGAGCTCAAGAGCACCGGCAAAGTGATAGGTCAATCAAATAGCGCTTTGGAATCTACACGAGATCAAGTTGCAGATATTGGCTGGGTGACGCATCAAGATTTTCAACGTCAGGGTTATGCCTTTGAAGCGACTCACGCGCTCATGGATTATATTTTTAAGAATTTTCCAATTCACCGGATCATCGCCAATATCGATACTCGCAATCCTGAATCTGCAAAGTTGGCAGAGAAGTTAGGGATGCGACGTGAAGGTGAGTTCAAAGATTCCGAGTTCTTTAAGGGGGATTGGTGCTCTATGTGGCTCTACGCAATCCTTCGCGATGAGTTCAAGCACGCTCAGTAAATAAGAGAATTTCGCAGAACCATCCGGTGTTCAATACACTTGCAACACAAATAAATAGGGGGGTGAACGGTCTCGACTTTAGCTGTTGAGACAGGGGAAGCGTGTCGAGGAAGCCGGGATGATCTCGTAAACCATGAAACCTGTGCACACATAACTGCAGACAACAGTCGCAGTGATTTCGCACTAGCTGCATAAGCTAGTTCCAAATCCGTCAGCCCAGGGGCGCTCTCGCTCTGGAATCTGGCGTCGCTAGAGAGCTTTTCATCTTCACGGCGTTACGAACGTGGGGAGAGAACAGTTTCGTAAATGAGTTCGTTGAATACTTGTGTTTGAGAGATTCAGGACTGAGAAAACGCAAATAACACTACACACGTAGAAGCCCTGTTTGAGCTCTGAAGGACCCGGGTTCGATTCCCGGCACCTCCACCATGCTGTTTTATTGTCAGATGAGAAAAAAGGTTCATGATTATGAAAATTGGTTATGTAGTTCTCTATGTCACTGACCCTGTAGCTTCATTGAATTTCTGGATTGAAAAGCTTGGAATGGTAGAAAAGGGAAGCAAAGCGGCAGGTCCATTTTCTATTGTTCGAGTGGGATTCTCTGATCAGGATTTCTCTTTCGAATTAGTGCCACTTGAATTAATGCAGAACAACCCTGATGGACTCAATCTCGCCGCTCCTTCAATTGCTTTCTATGTCGAAGACTTAACTGCGAGCCGCGATACATTCGTTGCAAAATCAGTGAACTGCACTGAGGTTGCAAATCATGGTGGAATTCAATCTTTTGCATTTTCAGATAACGAAGATCGCTGGTTCGCCGTACTTCAAGGTTAGTAGGCCCTTATCGGCGGGCTGTTCTTATCTGCTCTTCGAGAAATCAATCTCCCGCTTGAGCGCATAAACATTTCCACCGATTGCAATCAGAGCAAAGAGCTTTGGTCCAAGCGGTGTAGTTTCATAGAGGAAATTTATGGCGATAAAGATGCCAATAACCCCAATGCCAAGAATAAATACCCGACGAAGTGCGGTAAACCCACGGCGTCGTGTTGCAAGCTCTTGAATCTTCCGGCTAGTCAGACCGATATTAATCGGTCCTGAGAGCAGCAATATAGAGAACATGACAAGAATGAGTACTGCTAACGATTCCACTGTGCTCTCCCCTCGTTATTAATTCTTCACAATAGAGAATAAGACCATATCGATTTGATCGCCATTGGGTTTGGTGACTCGATTACGCAAGAGGGCATCTCGCACCATTCCAGCACGCTCCATGACGCGTTGTGAAGCGATGTTATCGAAGTCAGCCATTCCCTCAATCCGACGGAATGCCATAATGTTGAGCGAGAAATCTAAGATTGATTGGAGCGCTGCAGTGCAGAGTCCGCTTCCGCGATGAGATTTCTCAATCCAATATCCAACTTCAGCGCAGTGATCTGTCAGTTCAATCCCATGAAGACCAATCGTTCCTGCGAAAACGCCATCTTTTTCAATGGCAAAGACGATTCCTTGATGGTTGCGATAGCTGAGGTCTGAGCCACGGACAAACTCTTCTGCCATCTCCCTGTCATACGGATAAGGAACACGCGTGAAAGCTGAGATTGTTGGATCTTGGCAAGCTTTGTAAATTGCAGAAATATCTTCTTCGCGAAGTGGGCGAAGAGTCAAATCTCCGTGAGAGAGAGTCGGTTGGTTAACCGGCCAATTAATCACGAATTAGCCAACAAATTCGCGGTCGCGACGCTTGCGATTAACTGTGTGATTACAAGTGAGATTGCTTGGAAGATCAGCACATGTATCGCAGAGAAGTATCAGTTGGTGGCAGCTCTCTGAATTACAGTTACGGAACTGCTTAGTTGGAGCGTTGCACTTTACGCATTCACCGATGACCTTAGTTTTATCGGAGAAGTCATGAACCATGCGATCATCAAAGATATATAGAGAGCCTTCCCAGAGTGAATCATCACCAAACTTCTCGCCATACTTAACGATTCCGCCATCAATTTGGTAGACCTCTTTAAAACCATTGTCGACCATGATTGCAGAGAGAATCTCACAACGGATTCCACCAGTGCAGTAAGTAACAATCGGCTTATCTTTAATATCGTCGTACTTACCGCTCTTGATCTCTTCGATAAAATCATGTGATGTCTGAACATCAGGAACGATTGCATTCTTAAACTTACCGATCTTCGCTTCATATGCGTTGCGACCATCGAAGAAGACGACATCATCGCCACGTTCTTTTACGAGAGCATCAACCTGTGCTGGACGTAAGTGCTTGCCACCGTTAATAACGCCTGTCTCATCAACTTTGATTGCATCAGGATTTCCAAAACCAACGAGCTCTTTACGAACGCGCACCTGCAAGCGAGGGAAATCTGCACCAGTTCCGTTAGACCACTTAAAAGTTATCTTCTTAAAACCAGGATATTGGCGAGTCATCTTCACATATTTCTTGACTGCAGCCATATCTCCACCGACGGTTCCGTTGATCCCGTGCTTAGAGATGATGATGCGTCCTTTAAGTCCCAAGCTTTCGCACAACTGCTTCTGCCAGAGCTTTACAGCCTCTGGATCTTCAAGTGGCGTGAAACCGTAATAGAGGATTACCTTGGGGATGGAAGGCGCATGCTTGTTCACCCTCTTATTGTAAATGGGAATAAAGCGGGCCATCTACCGGTTGAGGATAGTTGAATATTCAACTATATTAAGCACCGTCAAAGGAGCATCGAATGCCTGCAGTAACCGTCAGCGATATCACCGTACTTCCACGAATTAGTGCTGGAACTGAACTTCGCGCGCGCAAGGTCAAGAGCATTACGACAGCGCCTCAAGGTTACGAAGGTGAAGGCTTTCCTGTTCGTCGCGCATTTGCAGGCGTTGATCTCCAAGAACTCGATCCATTTATTCACCTCGATCAAATGGGTGAAGTGGAATATGCACCGGGAGAGCCAAAGGGAACTCCTTGGCACCCACATCGCGGTTTTGAAACCGTTACCTACATCATTGATGGAATTTTTGATCATCAAGATTCTAATGGTGGAGGCGGTCGTATCTCCAATGGAGATACGCAATGGATGACAGCTGGCGGCGGAATTCTTCATATTGAAACTCCACCAGAGTCACTCGTGATGTCAGGTGGTTTATTCCACGGTTTTCAATTGTGGGTTAATCTTCCAGCGGCAAAGAAGTGGTCACCCCCTGCATACCAAGATGTTCGTGCAAATGATGTTGCACTACTTTCAACGCCTGACGGTGGAACGCTTTTGCGAGTAATCGCCGGTGAAGTTGATGGACACTTCGGTCCAGGTTCAACACAGACACCTATTACTCTGCTCCACGCAACCGTTGCACCAGGTGCTGAACTTCGCCTTCCATGGCGCAAGGATTACAACGCACTCGTTTACACAATGTCCGGTCATGGTTTTGTTGGCGATGAGCAGCGTCCTGTTTCGATGGGTCAACTCACAGTCTTCGGTGAAGGCGATGCAATCGTAATTCGTGCAGCACAACAGCAAGAGTCACGTTCACCAAACCTTGAACTCTTTATCCTTGGCGGTCAGCCAATCAAAGAGCCTGTTGCATGGATGGGGCCATTTGTTATGAATACAAAGCGCGAAGTCCTGCAGGCATTTGAAGATTTCCAGAAGGGTTTGCTTGGATCAATTCCAGCTATCTATAAGGAAGATGCAAAGAAGCCACAGGACGAATCGAAATTGAATCGCACCGATAAATTAAGCGGCGATGTGAAGCCAGCAGATGTTGCAGCGAAGGAAATTCTTGATGTTCATGGAGCTCCAACAGAACTTCAAGAAGGTTAAAGCTGAAGGCTGCCGTGGTGACCGTTTCTTCTGACTAGTCACATCCTTGAAGCTGGAAATACCCAAAGGTACTTTTCTTACATAGAAATTACCTTTGGATTGGAATTGAAATGATCTGCCCATTTTGCGCCGAGGAAATAAAAGATCAAGCAATCATCTGCCGGTTCTGCGGAAAAGATCTTCCGCAGAAAGCTAGTGAAGAGGCACTCTCTGATACTGCTCATGATGGTGATTCAATGGAGACTATTATCAATGAGACAAAGGCTTCTCCGAAAGAGAAATTCAACAATCTTCCTAAGGTGCAGAAAATTGTTGCTGCCGCATTGGTAGGTGTACTTGTTCTGGGTGGTGGAGGGTTTGGATATTCCAAGTTCTCGGCTGCGCAGGAAAGGAAGAGAATCGCTGCAGAAGAGGCGGCAGCTCTCAAGGCAGAAATTGATGCCTATGCTGCAGCCATTAAGGATAATTCTTGGTTACCTGCCGGATATACAAAGTTTTCTTCAAATCCATACGTTGCCTACAAGAGAGACAGCAACTTTAGTCGTTGTGGTTCGTATGGAACTTGTTTCCCGTTTACCGCAATTACAAATAAGTATTGCTCCTCGTTGTATATTGAAGGAAATGTTCTTGTAAATGGCGTGGTTGACGACTATGGAAATTCGGTAGCCCAAGGAATCCCGGCGGGGCAACCAGTCAAAATGAAGTTGGACTTTTCTACCGAGCAAAGCGGAACCGTGTCTTTCACGGAAGTCACCTGTAGATAGAAAGTGAGCTTTGGTTCAGTTTAAACGCCTTTAAGATCTCCACGAGTTAAGTGATAGAGCAGCGCCTGAATAGTTGTGCGACGGTGATAAGCCTCGCGCCAAATCACTGACTTTGGGCCATCGATAACAGAGGCTGAAACTTCCTCGCCACGGTGGGCAGGAAGACAGTGCATAAAGATGGAATCTTCCGCGGTAAGTGCCATTAATCGATCATCGATTGCAAACGGTGATAGCGCCGCAAACTTCTCTGCGCGCTCAGCCTCTGGATCGCCCATCGACATCCATACATCTGTGTAGAGCACGCTCGCATCCTTAGCTGCTGCCTCTGGATCATTTGTCACTTCGATCGTGGCGCCGCTCTTTGCAGCAATCTCTTTCGCACGTGCAACAACAGCAGCATCTGGTGCAAACTTTCCTGATGGTGTTGCTGCAACCACATGAGCGCCCATAATCGCACCCATGATTAACCATGCGTGTGTCATGTTATTTCCATCGCCGAGATATACAAATTTACGTCCGCTGATATCGCTTCCAAAGTTTTCGCGGATAGTTACCCAGTCAGCAAGAAGTTGAGTTGGGTGATCATCATCTGTAAGGCCATTAATGATCGGAATAGTTGAATGTGCACCGAGCTCATCTACATCTGCCTGAGCAAAGGTGCGGATAATCATTGCGTCGCAGAAACCGCTGATGATTCGCGCTGTATCTGCAATGGACTCGCCACGACCAAGCTGTAACTCATCACCGCGGATAAAGATTGGTGTTCCACCAAGGTGAGCAACTGCAGTCTCAGATGCAAGGCGAGTACGTGTTGATGGCTTTGTCATGTAAATAGCGACAGATTTATTGCTCAGCGCAGTACTTGCACGAAGCGGCTGGGAGGCGAAATCGCTCGCCGTCGCCAAGAGGAGTTCAACATCTTCACGTGAGAGATGATCTGTTCTTAATAAATCCTTCATCACAGAATTCTACCCGCCTGATGCCAAGCCTTTCACAGTGTTATTTGGCGCCCCCGACTATCCTTGCCGCATGGGTTTATTCACGCGTGACGATAAGGGCATCGGTATCAGCACAGATACCGATACTTTGACGCGCACCGAAACGAGCCCCGATCTTCAAGAAGATGATGGTGGCCATGATCGCTTCGCCCACTACATCAAGAAAGAGAAGATTGTTGAGTCTGCCGTAACGGGCAAATCTGTCCGAGCGCTCTGCGGCAAG
This sequence comes from Candidatus Nanopelagicaceae bacterium, assembly GCA_965267985.1. Taxonomy (GTDB): domain Bacteria; phylum Actinomycetota; class Actinomycetes; order Nanopelagicales; family Nanopelagicaceae; genus Planktophila. The sequence continues at coordinate 249,237 of OZ254152.1, forward strand.
AAATGGGTCCCATCTCGCGAGCCTTCAAAGTATCCAGTGTGCCCAATGTGCAAAGAGATCTTCGAAGGCCTTCGACCTGGCCCCGAAGACAATGAGTAAGTAGAAAATCTGATGAAGCTTCCTCGCATACTTGCGCCTCTTCTCGTACTGACGCTATTGGCAGGTTTCTCTACTGCAACTCCATCGAGTGCTGATAACCCACCGAGAAAAATTCTTACTGGATGGATTCCTTATTACTCAATTAAGACATCTCTTCCTGCAGCCATTAATAATGCAGATCTCATTAAAGAGGTGATGCCATTTTGGTACACACTGAAATTTGATGGCAAGAGCCAGAAGACAGTTGTCACCGATCTCTACACACCAGCAAATCCGAGCGTTCCGATGGCCCAGACAGTGGGCGCACTTCGAAATGCAGGTTTCTCACTCATCCCAACGATCACAGATGGCACTGCGAAAGATGTCCTTGCTGGTCTTCTTGCAAAACCTGCAGCGCGAAGCCAGATTGTTGAAACGATTACAGCTATGGTCGTGGGAAATAATTACGACGGCATTGATCTTGATTTCGAAGGTTTCGCATTTGTGGATAGCAATTCAACGTGGCCTAAGACTGCGCCACTGTGGACTGCATTCATTAAAGAACTTAGTGCATCTCTTCATGCGCAGAAGAAAGTCCTCTCAGTTTCAACTCCATATGTTCTTGATCCAAAAGGAACTCAAAAGGGTTACTACGTCTATGCATGGGCCGCAATCGCGCCGTATATCGATCGACTTCGCATCATGACCTATGACTACTCCGTTGCAAAGGTCGGCCCTCTAGGTCCAATTACATGGACAGAGCGCACACTTCAATATGCAGTCTCAGTAATGCCTGCATCAAAAGTATTTATTGGCATCGCAGGTTATGGTCGAGATTGGGTGACAGCTGTCAGCGGTGTCTGCCCTGCAAATGTTGCATCTGTGATTAAAGGCGGAGCAAAGGCTGCAACATTTGTCATGCGCGATGCCCAAAATCTTGCTGCTTCCTACGGTGTAACACCTGTATTTAATGAACAATTTGGAGAGATGACATTTAGTTATCAAAAGGTCTATAACGGCACAACAGCGGCTGGTCTTGCCACTTCATGTACAGCTCAAAGAACTGCTTGGTATCAAGATGCAAAGGCCTTCGCACTCCGCGCAGCGTTGGTTGATAAATATCGCCTCGGTGGAATCGCAGAGTGGACTCTTGGAATGGAAGAACCCCTCGCTCTTGAAGGAATTCGTAACGTCGCCAAGGCAATTGCTCCAGATCAGGTGACTGCATCAATCACTGTAGATAAGAGCGCTATTGAGTATGGAGATCCAATCTCAATCTCAGGAACTTTTACAATTAAAGATAAGTCTCCATTGGCCAATGTCGCGGTGCGCATCGAAGGAAAATCTATAGGGGATTCAGCGTGGAGATTGCTCACTACTGCAACGACTGATGTAACAGGTAAATTTACTAAGCCACTCCTGATCGGGAAAGCGACAACTATTCGCGCCTACTCAGAAGGAACTTGGGAACGCGGTGAAGGAATCTCCAACGAATCTCCGATCATAATGAGTCGTCTTCTCTTCGTAACTGCACCTGCATCAGTGAAGGAGAGTGAATCATTCACAGTAACTGGTTCTATTCGCCCACGTTCTGCTGGAACATTTATTCAAGTTGAGAAACTCGTAGCAGGTAAGTGGCAACCATTTGGTTCTGTTCTCACGACCGATGCACAAGGTACATTTGTTCTACCTATTTCTATCCAACCGAAAGGTGTCCTCACCTTGCGTGTGAGCGCAGCAGCTGAGGCACAGTGGCCGATCGCAACCTCGGCGCCATTCTCAATACTCATCCGTGGCGTTGGTAGCTCCGAATTGGTTAAATAAATCCATGGCCAAGTTAGCTGATGCGCTCGAAGAAGAGATCAAGGCGATCTTCTCTGGCGACACCCCATGGGTCACAATTGTTTGGGACGATCCTGTAAATCTCCAGAGCTACGTGACATATGTATTTATGGAGCTCTTCGGTTATTCAAAAGCGAAGGCAACTGAATTAATGTTGCAAGTCCATAACGATGGCAAGGCAATAGTTTCAACCGGAAGCCGTGAAGAGATGGAGCATGATGTTGCTCGCCTTCATGAATACGGGCTCTGGGCAACTCTTCAGCGTGGTGATCAGATTTAATGGCTGCAACAGAGGGTTTTAAGCGCCATGGCGCGCACTCATATGTAGCCACCTTTGATGAGACAGAGAAAGTGGTCATCCTCAATCTTGTTGAACAAATTATCGAACTTCTAGCCGAGCGAGTAGATCATGGACATGAGGATCCTCTTGCTGCAATGGTCGGCATCACAACGCATGACTCTCCGCCCGAAGACGAAGTCCTTCACCGCTTACTTCCCAATGCATATGCCGATGATGTCGACGCCGCAGAATTTCGTCGCTATACAGAATCAACGCTTCGCGGAAAGAAGCAGGCGCATGCAATGTCTATCCGGATGTTGCTCAAGAGTTCTCCTGAAGGTGATGTAGAGCTTGATCATCAAGGTGCAAACGATTGGCTTGGGGGACTCAACGATATTCGTCTCGCACTTGGCGTACGTCTGAAGATTGAAAATAGCAATTATGAGCATCTCGAACTGCTGGCGCCAGATGATCCACTCCGTGGCGTCTACGCCGTCTATAGCTGGCTTGGTTGGCTACAAGAGACTTTATTGAACGCGCTCATGGATGAAGTGGAATAAGATTCAGTTATGGCTCTGACAATTTCTCGTGCAATCGTTGATGCAATTCTTGAGCAATCACGAGTCGAATACCCAGATGAATGTTGCGGTGTAATTCTTGGTCCCGTCGGCGCAGATACACCTGTGCGCCATAAGCCAATGATTAATGCAGCTCACTCACCGACTTTCTACGAGTTTGAGCCGAAAGATCTCCTTGCGCTCTATCGTGAAGTCGATGATAAAGATGAAGAGATTGTCGTTATCTACCACTCACACACAGAGACCGAGGCATATCCATCTCGCACAGATATTGCCTATGCAGGAGAGCCCGGAGCCCACTATGTATTGGTCTCTACACGCGAAGAGATTGCACCTGCAACTGAATTCCGCTCATATCGCATCGTCGATGGGGTCGTAACTGAGGAAGAAGTTTCAATTACCGAATAAGGCAGATTTTCGCCATAATATGGTTATGTCTATTGAAGTCCGCATCCCAACAATCCTTCGTCCATATACAAAGGATCAAAAGTCAGTTGAAGCAGATGGCTCAACGCTCTCAGCTCTTATTACAGTCCTCGATGCAAAGTATGCGGGACTCGGTGAGCGCCTCCTCGAAAATGGTGCGCTCCGCCGCTTCATCAATATCTATATCAATGATGAAGATGTTCGCTTCCTTGGTGGCCTTGACGCCCCTCTCAAAGAGGGCGATTCAGTAACAATCCTGCCTGCAGTAGCTGGTGGCAGTAACTAAAACTTTATGGCGCGATATGACTCACTTGCAGCATCAGTAGGTAACACACCACTGATTGGTCTGCCACGTCTATCGCCAGCGCCCAATGTTCGCCTCTGGGCGAAGATGGAAGATCGCAATCCCACAGGATCGATTAAAGATCGCACCGCTATCTCAATGGTGGATGAGGCCGAGAAGAGCGGCCGTTTAAAACCTGGTGCAACAATTCTCGAACCAACTTCAGGAAACACAGGAATCTCACTTGCGATGGCTGCAAAAGTTCGCGGATACAAGTTGATCTGCGTTATGCCAGAGAACACCAGCCCTGAACGTCGCCAGCTTCTTGAGATGTGGGGTGCAGAGATCATCTCCTCACCCGCTGCAGGTGGCTCAAATGAGGCAGTTCGCGTCGCAAAAGAGATTGCTGCGCAGAACCCAGATTATGTATTCCTCTATCAATATGGAAACCCTGCCAACTCACTCGCGCACTACAACGGCACAGGACCTGAGATCCTTAAAGATCTTCCAACGATTACACACTTTGTTGCAGGACTTGGAACAACAGGTACCTTGATGGGTGCAGGTCGTTTCTTGCGGGAAAATAAGCCAGAAGTTGAGATCATCGCAGCAGAGCCACGTTATGGCGAACTTGTCTATGGACTTCGAAATATCGATGAAGGATTTGTTCCAGAACTTTATGATGCATCTGTATTAACTCGTCGCTTCTCTGTCGGTGCAGAGGATTCTGTTAAGCGCGTGCGCGAACTCTTGCATGTTGAAGGAATCTTCGCTGGCATCTCAACAGGTGCGATCTTGCATGCTGCGATTGCAATCGGCAATGAAGCGGTACGCGATGGACGCGATGCAGATATTGCTTTTATTGTCTGCGACGGAGGCTGGAAGTACCTCTCAACAGGCGTTTACGGCAGCGATGTCGATGAAGCAACTGAGGGCCTCGACGGCACTTTGTGGGCTTGAGAGGCTTGACCTCGCGTACGATTAGGCCATGAGCAACGCACCTATCGGAATCTTCGATTCTGGCGTTGGTGGATTAACAGTTGCTCGAGCAATCCTTGATCAGCTCCCAAACGAATCGATTCTCTATATCGGGGATACAGCCCGCGGTCCCTATGGCCCGCGTCCGCTCGCAGAGGTCCGCGATTTCTCACTTGAAACTCTCGACTTCCTGGTTGAGCAAGGGGTTAAAGCACTTGTGATTGCCTGCAATACAGCAAGCGCTGCGATGTTGCGTGATGCTCGTGAACGTTATTCGATTCCAGTGATTGAAGTTATTCAGCCTGCAGTACGTCGCGCAGTTGCTGCAACGCGCACCGGCAAGGTCGGTGTAATTGGAACCCGCGCCACAATTGATTCGAAGGCGTATCTCGATGCATTTGCCGCTGCCCCTCAATTGCAGATCACATCGACTGCATGTCCACAGTTCGTTGAGTTTGTTGAACGTGGCGAAACCTCAGGTGAAGCAATTACACATGTCGCGCGCGAATATCTCGCACCAATGATTGAGGCCGATGTCGACACTTTGGTACTTGGTTGTACTCACTACCCACTCTTAACCGGTGTTATCTCCTACGTGATGGGCAATGGGGTGTCATTAGTTTCAAGCGCAGAAGAGACTGCAAAGGATCTCTACCGCGTTTTGGTAGAGGGTTCACTCTTGCGCGGCGCTGATGCTGCAGCACCGACACATAGATTCCTTGCAACGGGTGATGCAAAGGCCTTTGAAGGACTTGCACGTCGCTTCTTAGGTCCAGAAGTTGGCTCAGTCCAACATCAAGATCTCTAATTTTCATATCAATACTCGCCCTAATCGGAGGAAAACCATGGCACGTAATGACGGACGCTCAGTAGATCAACTACGCGATATCAAGATCACTCGTGGATGGCTCGACCATGCAGAGGGGTCAGTACTCGTTGAGTTTGGAAAGACTCGAGTCCTCTGCGTTGCATCATTTACTCCTGGTGTTCCGCGTTGGCTTAAGGACAGCGGTACAGGTTGGGTGACATCTGAATATTCAATGCTTCCACGTGCAACACACACACGCTCTGATCGCGAATCTGTAAAGGGCAAGCTCGGTGGTCGCACACAAGAGATTTCACGTCTTATCGGACGTTCACTTCGTGGCATTGTAGATATGAAAGAGCTCGGAGAAAATACAATCGTCATCGATTGCGATGTATTGCAAGCAGATGGTGGAACTCGTACAGCTGCAATCACTGGTGCATATGTTGCACTCGCAGATGCAATCTCATGGGCGCAGAAAGAAGGCCATGTGAAGGCAGGAGCAAAGCCTCTTGCAGACTCTGTCGCTGCAATCTCAGTGGGAATCATCGACGGTGTTCCTATGCTCGATCTTTGTTACGAAGAAGATGTTCGTGCAGAGACAGATATGAACGTTGTATGTGCTGGAGATGGCCGCTTTATTGAAGTTCAAGGAACAGCAGAAGGTGCACCTTTTGATCGAGCACTTCTCGATGCACTTCTCGATCTCGCAGTTGCGGGAACCCAAACACTGACAGAGTTGCAGAAGAAGGCACTTAACGCGTGAGCCATAAGCTCCTTCTAGCAACTCGTAATAAAGGAAAGATTGTTGAATTCCGAAGAATCCTCGATGCAGTGGCTCCTGGTGAAATTGAGTTAGTGGGTCTCGATCAATTTCCCAATCTTCATGATGTTGATGAAACTGGTTCTACATTTCAAGAGAACGCTCTCTTGAAAGCTCGAGAGATGTCCGAGGCGACTGGACTTCCTGCAATTGCAGATGACAGCGGACTCTGTGTTGATGCACTCAATGGCGATCCTGGAATCTTTTCAGCACGTTGGGCGGGAGAACATGGCAATGACAGAGCAAATCTTGAGAAAGTTCTCGATCAGTTAAAGGAAGTTCCAGATGAGAAGCGAACCGCTTACTTCATCTGCGTTGCAGCGCTCTATCTCCCCGATGGGCGCACGCATTGCGAGGAGGGCAGATTCCTCGGCACGATTCTCCACTCACCCGTAGGTGAGAATGGTTTCGGCTATGACCCAATCTTCCAACCCAATGGTTTACGCATCTCAAGCGCTCAAATGAGCTCTGAAGAGAAGGATGCAATGAGCCACCGCGGTAAGGCACTTCGGGCGATTGCCCCGCATGTGATGAAGGCCTTGAAAACCCTAGGCTAAACTTTCCCCATACGTCGAGCAGTTCACTGTTAAGGCGCAACCCGAGGAGATAAACGTGGCAGTAAAGAAGAAGGCAGCACCAAAGAAGACAACCGCTAAGAAGGTTGCAAAGAAGTCTGTTGCCAAGAAGACAACAGCGAAGAAGTCCGTAGCGAAGAAGTCTGCTGCAAAGAAGACAACCGCTAAGAAGGTCGCAAAGAAGTCAACGCCGAAGAAGGTTGCTAAGAAGGCCGTTGCTAAGAAGGCGGTAGCGAAGAAGACTGCAAAGAAGACAACTGCGAAGAAGACAACTGCGAAGAAGGCTGTTAAGAAGTCTCCTGCACGCAAGAGCTCAGCATCTTCAGTTGTGATTCCACCAGTACCAACAGGTGCTTCACGCGATCGCGTCAATGTTTCTACAACTCCAGTTGCTCCAGTAAAGCCAGCTGCACAAGCTGCTAAGCCATCTGCAGCACCACGTCAGGGATCATCAAAGAGCGTTCTCGTTGCAGTATTGCTCGGAGTCGCAATCCTTACAGCGATTGTTGCATCACAGCAGTCAAGCGATGATTCATCAAAGCCAGCTGCACCAGTTGCAACTGAGTCAGCATCACCAGAGGCAACTGCAACTGAGTCAGCATCACCAGCAGCATCAACAGATACAACAAATGCTGCAACAACAGGTGAGGCTCCATCACGTTTCATCGGAAACTGGAAGGACAGCTCAACTAAGGATGTCCTCGTCCTTTCTTGGAAGGCTCCAATGGGCGATGTAAAGGGTTACAAGGTTGAGATCGCACCTAACGGTGGCGCATGGAAGGAAGTTTCACAGATTCCTGCAACTCAGCTCTCATTTGACTTGAAGAAGACATCTGATTCTCAGTACACATCATTCCGAGTCTCTGCAATCTACGCAGATGGTTCATTGGGTGTTGCTAAGGCATTTGGCTTTGCAGGTCAGTACGAATAAATCCTCTTAACGAAAAACCCCGGTCCTATGGCCGGGGTTTTTTCTTTTCTATTGCAATTGCATTAATCAAGATACTTTGAAATTTCCTCGACATAGATTGCAACACCTGTCTGCACTAGGTGAACTCCATCCGGTGCAAAGTATTCGGGATGACCGTTGGAAATTGATGCCCAATCAATCACGCTTACATTGCTATAACGCGATGAAACCTCTGCGATTAACTGATTATTTCCCTCTCGCCAAGGACGTGGGACTGCGGTGTTGACGAGGATTACCTTTGGCTCAGCCTTAAGTGCTTCGAGGATGTCAACTATCTGCTGCTCAGTAAGAGCGTTGTTATTGCCCATATTGAGAACAACTGGTCCATCTGGCGCATTCGCTCTATCGTGGAGGATCGCTTCAAGAAGCTCTGGTGCCTGTCGACCAACGTGGGCATTGACGAGAGAGACGTCGTGCTTCTCTGCGAGAACGCTTCGGATTCCAAGGATTACAGAATCTCCTGTGAGCCAAATTCCATTGTTTGTAGAGACTGCTGGTGAGTTGCTCGACTCAATTTGTTCGACAAGCGCATTTCGATGCTCATTACCAATGATGACGGCGCGAAAGCTAATAATTGAGATTGCCGCAATAAGCGTTCCAATAATGAGAGAGGCGCGAAGCTTCTGTCGCTTCTTCTCAGCAAGAGTTCGATACTTCAGCCCCTTAAGCCAGTAGTTGAGAACTCCACGGCGAACTGGAAGTTCCACAAAGCGAAGTGAGATATCTGCAAGGGCAAAGACAATCAAGATACGCAGCGCATAGAGCGCCCACGAAGCACCCGCGAGATCTACCTCTGGTCGTGTAACTTGGAAAATAACCCAGTGCCATAAGTAAATAGCGTAGGAACGCTCGCCGATCCAGAGCAGCACTCGATTTTGAAGGATCGGTGCAAAGCGAGATGCAGGATGAACAACTGAGGTAATAATTGCTGCTGCAAATAAACCTGCGAGCGGGAAGGCAATTTTGTAGAGTCCTGGCTTTGTCTCATCAATAAGTAAGAATGTTGCGAGAATTCCAAGGAATCCAAAGACACCGATTCCATCGATAAAGTCTTGCGCCTTCTTGCTGACATCGGTCTTAAAGTTCTGCGGAATCCAACTCACTGCAAGAGCTGCACCAAGGAAGAGGCCGATGCTATGTGTATCTGTTCCAAAATAGACGTGGCTGACCTTTGATGCACTTGATGAATCAAGCGAGAAAGAGACAATCATCAAAGTAATTCCTGAGATTGCTGCAATTGCAAGGGATGCAATAGAGACTCTCTTCTTGCCAAAGAACTTGAGAATTGCCAGAAGAATGAGAGGCCAGATGAGATAGAACTGAGCTTCTACCGCCAGAGACCAGGTGTGTTGCAGCAGGGGAGGGCGTCCAATGGCTTCGAAGTAATCGAGATGATGGCCAACTAACCACCAATTCATCGAGCCAGTCAGCGCGAAAGGCGTGTCAATCAGAAAACGCTTGATCGTATCTGGAGCCCAGATTCCTACAGCGATAGCTGTCGTGACCAACATAAATGCAAGTGCCGGCAGGAGTCTACGAATACGCGCAAGATAGAAAGCGCGAAGATCGAGCCCACCGCTACGTTCGATGGAATCAAGAAGTAAACGTGTAATGACATATCCAGAGATGACGAAGAAGAGATCAACTCCGAGAAAACCGCCGGGGATCCATTGAAAACCTAGGTGATAGAAGAGGACGGCCATCACTGCGATGGCGCGGAGTCCATCAATTGCAGGTATGTATTGGATACCGCGTTTGGTAGCCATAGAAATTACTTGCGCTTAGCTGAAGTCTTCTTTGCAGGGCTCTTCTTCACAGTGCGCTTTGGCGCATCAAGTGCAGGAGAAGTGCGACGGCTCTCGACCTTAATTGGCTCCTTGCGACGAACAGTGCCATCTTCATTTAATGAGTCATTTACAACTGCCTGCATGTTTGCAAGGCGAGCAAATGCTCCATCTAGGCGTTGGCGTGATTGTGCAATCGCTTGCTCAGCTGCAACAAGTGCTTGTGACTGAACGCGGTAGAGGCGCTCTGACTCTGCAATCACTTCTGCAAGCCAACGACGGTATTCAATAACTTCATTTGCTGCATCTGCAACGATGCGCTCACCTTCGCGACGCGCAGCAGATGCAACGGCAGCTGCCTCGCGACGTTTTGTATCAACAATTGATTCTGCTTCACGAGTAGCTTCATTGACGATATCTGAAGCTTCAGCCTCTGCAGTAGAGATGTACTTGCGACCACGGGCTTCTGCGCCAGAGAGAATGCTGCGCGCCTTTGACTCTGCGCCTTCGAGAACATCCTTTGCATTGCGAGTTGATTCATTAATCAGGCGCTCAGAAGAGGCAACAGATTTTGCTTCACGTGCCTGCGCTGACTTAATCATCATCATCGCAGTCTCAGTTGCGAGGATTTCAAACTCTTCCTTGCTCAGTGCAGTGATATCACGGCGTGATCGAAGGTCGCTGAGCTGTGATTCGAGCTCGCGGATTCGATCTACAGGGTTGCCTGAAGGAGTGCGCTCAGATTCCTCGCGGAAGCCCACCCAGTTGAGAAAGTCTTTCTTCTCTGCCATTTGATAATCCCCAAGCCTCTCTGTACAACGCGCCTCTAAATTCGAACACCTTCAAGGCTCATAGATTAGAGCATTACCCACGAGGGGGAAATCGCCCCGTCACGCGTAAAGCTCTAGCGTGAGCGGTAAATCGCCCTCGGATGTGTCACCGCGAATTACCTTGAACGGTAAATCGCGAAACAGATAGCCAAGTATTGGCTAATCCATGCCGCCAAGACGAAGATGTGGAAGAGCTCGTGGAAGCCGAAGTATTTGGCCGCACGACCTGGCTTCTTCAAAGCGTAAAAGATCGCACCGATGGAATAGAGAAGTCCACCGATAATGATTGGAACTAAGACCCACAATCCACCACGGTCGTATAGCTGTGGTGTGTAAACAATTGCGACCCAACCAAGAACAAGATAGTTAGCAACATATAACCAACGAGGCGCCGTCAACCAGAAGATGCGAATGGCAACTCCTGCAAGCGCTCCTGTCCAGACGATTGCAAGCATGAGATTTCGATCATGCGGTTCAAGCAGTGCAACGGCAAAGGGAGTGTAAGAACCTGCAATGAGTAAATTGATATTTGCATGATCCCAGCGACGCCACATCTTCTTCTTTGCGGGTGACCACGGAACGCGGTGATAGATAGCAGAAACGCTAAAGAGCATAATCGCTGTAATCGAGTAGAGGGCAACGGCGAATCTAAGAGACTCTTTACTCAAAATAAAGAGGACGAGAGAAGCGATGATGACTGCAGGAGTTGCACCGAGGTGAAACCATCCACGGAGCTTTGGAGGTGTGACAGGTGGTTGATTCTCACTCATCCCATAAGCCTACGCGTTGGAGAGGTTTCTGACAGATTTAACTGTCAGAGAGGCACAGGCAGCGATGAAGGTAAGCGTGCCTGTGGCGAATAAAATTGTATTCACCCCGAAATGTGATGCAAGAGGTCCGGCAATCACAATACCGAGCGGTGCAATTCCAAAAGAACCTAAGGCATCGTATGCATTGACGCGAGAGTACGACTCTTCAGGAATGTGTGTCTGCATTGATGTGGCCCACGAAACCATAAAGAACTCGATTGTGAGGCCTGAGAAGATCGCCGAGATGATGCATATCCATAATGGGAAATCGAGTGCGAGTGCGAAGTCCCAGACAACCGAGATTGCGATAAGACCCATCGTGATAAAGAGGGGACGTTTAAATTTTCTCTTCAGAACTATGAAACCACCGAGCATCATTCCTGCAGTCATTCCAGCAAGGTTGAGAGACCAGTAACGAGGACCAGTCTCAGGGTCGCTGTAATTAAGTGGGCCAAGGACTTGCAGCATTGATTCAAAAGCCATGTTAATAATTGCAAAGGTAAGAACCATTGTGACTACCCATGAGCGAGAGATAAATTCCCTCCAGCCAACTTTAAGATCATGGGCAATTCCTGGGCTTTCGATGCGGCTCTTTGTAGGTAGATCAAGGTTCCAGACAATGAGACCTGCGATCAAGAATGAGATTGCATCTACAAGCAAACCCCAGCCTGCATTAAATGAGGCAACGATTACTCCTCCCAGCAAAGTTCCCAAGATGTAACCAATATTGCTCATCAATCCAATGACAGCATTTCCTTCTTGCAGTTTTTCTTTCGGCAATATCTCAGGAAGTACGCCCGACATTGCCGGCCACCAGAGAGCGTTGAGTACTCCGAAAAGTGCGCCCATTACAACCAAGATCCAGATATGTGCAAAGCCACCGATAAGTGAAATTGCACTGGTTCCTGCAAGGAAACTTCCAATGATGTCGCTGCCTCCGACAATTCGGTTTCGCTTAAATCGGTCGGCGAAGACCCCGCCTACCAACATAAATGCAATCATCGGAAAGAATCTCGCCGCCATCACGATACTGAGATCGCCTCCATCAGTACCAGGAATGCTTAAAACTCCGTAAGCAAGGGCGATAGGAGACATTCCATTGCCTACATTTGAAATAAAGCGCGCAGAGGCGAGCATCGAGAACCCCTTATGGGCGCGAAGCTCTTTGAGTTGATTGCGCATGCGGAAAGAGTACTTAAGAATTCTCAATTAATTCACCTTTAATTCACCGTCCCCACCTACTATTTCAGGCATGAAGAAAGCGCTTGGAGAATTTCTAGGAACATCAATCCTCGCAACTGTCGTTGTGGGATCTGGGGCGATGGCTCAAAATCTCAGCACCGATGTTGGAGTACAACTCCTTATCAATGCTCTAGCTACGGGCGCAGCTCTCTGGCTTCTCATAACCCTCTTTGCTCCCATTAGCGGCGCACATTTCAATCCGGTTGTCTCTGGCATCGCGTTATTTCGTAAAGAGATTTCAGTGAAAGGTGCAGTTCAATTTGTGGGCGCCCAAATCACTGGGGCAATCTTTGGAACAATTCTTGCCAATATTCTCTTTGATCGTTCTGCAATAGATATTTCTAGTAAGAATCGAGATGGCGGGAATCTTCTTCTCAGTGAAGTACTAGCAACAGCTGGTTTGATCTTTGTGATCTACCAACTCTCCACAATCAAGAAGGGGCGATATGTCGCCCCAGGTGTCGCTGCATGGATCTTCGCTGCTTACTTCTTCACATCATCAACATCCTTTGCAAATCCTGCAATCGCAATCTGTCGAATTTTTAGTAATACATTTGCAGGTATTGCGCCCCACTCAGCTTTCACCTTTATCCCTTTCCAAGTTTTGGGAGCGGTGATTGGGTACGCGCTCTTTAATTACTTCAACAAGAAAGAGAAGAAAAAATGAGCGAAAAAAAGACGATCATGTTTGTCTGCGTACATAATGCAGGTCGCTCACAGATGGCTGCCGGTTTTATGCGCGAGCTCGGCGGAGATCGAGTCGAGGTTCTCTCTGCGGGTTCGGCGCCAAAGGATTCGATAAACCCCGTTGCAGTTGAAGCGATGGCGGAGCTCGGTATTGATATCGCCAATCAGAAGCCAAAGGTGTTAACGCCTGAGGCCGTTCAACAATCTGATGTTGTCATCACCATGGGTTGTGGGGATGCTTGTCCGTACTACCCAGGTAAGCGGTATGAAGATTGGGTTCTTGAAGATCCAGCTGGCCAAGGGATCGAACCTGTGCGAGTGATTCGAGATGAGATAAAGGTTCGCGTCGAAACCCTACTTCAGGAGATTTTGTAGAACCTGGTTTTAGCTTGAGCGTAAATCTCACTCAACTTTCAAAAAATCATCGCAATGAGTGCGTTCTTCAAGATGCGAATGACTCGCAGGAGGTTCACACTTACATCATCGAAGGTCAATGTTGCCCTGGGCAAACGTTTTCGACCGACGGTCTTACGGGCCGACCGGCCCGCACTGATGAAGAGTCATGAAGGGCTCAGGAGATATGTCAGTAACGCTCAATAGCAACCAATGGAATCTTGTCTACAACATGTTCTCATTCGGTTTAATTTCAATGCTTGCATGCACCGTGTACACATTGGTGTCACAGTCACGAGTTCTACCTAAGTACCGCAATGCGCTAGTAATGTCATCGATGGTTACATTCATCGCTGGTTACCACTACTTCCGTATTTTCAATTCATTTAACGAAGCATCAGATGGATTCATGGTTAACGTTTCAGGCGACCACGGTTCATTCAACGAGGCATACCGCTACGTTGACTGGCTTTTGACTGTTCCACTTCTACTCGTAGAGGTCATTGCAGTCCTTGCACTTGCAAAGGAAGTTTCTAAGTCACTCATCATGCGTCTTGTTCCTGCATCTGCAGCGATGATCGCACTTGGCTACCCAGGCGAGATCGCAACAGATACAACAACAGCTGCTATCTACGGTGTGCTTTCAACAATCCCATTCCTTTATATCCTCTACGTGCTCTTCGTGGAGCTTACAAAGTCGCTCGACCGTCAGCCTGAGGGTGTTGCAGATACTGTAAAGCGTCTTCGCCTCCTTCTCGTTGCTACTTGGGGTGTATATCCAATTTCATACATCCTCGGCATGAATGGCGATCCAACAGCTGGCTCATTCGTAGGTGTCCAGGTGGGTTACACACTCGCTGACATCCTTGCGAAGTGCGTATTTGGATTAACAATCTTGAAGATTGCACGTATGAAGTCACATGCTGAAGGAATGGCTGCTGACCACTAAGTAATTACCCGCAAGGTAAATATCTTGCAGTAATGGCGAAGGGCGTCGAGAAATCGGCGCCCTTCGCCATTACTGTTATATCTATGAATTCAGTGCGAATTAATAATTATCGAATGGCTGCTTATGCAGCATTTGCAACAGGCCTCATCAATCTTCGCTACCAAACCGGTTCTGAGAACAATCTCGCAAAGAGCGCCGCCCTCTTTATCCCTGGCGCAATCCTTTTGCTCATCACTTTTACCTCCGCAGGGAAGAAGTGGTTAGAAAGCAGAACCGCCGCAGCGATTGTGATCGCTGGCGGCGGCCTGCTTTTAATTTATAGCTTTATTCTCTAACTACTTTGCTGCAGCGAATCCAATCTCTAGATCTGCCTTGAGATCCTCGACATTCTCAATACCAAGACTTAGACGTACGAGACCCGGTGTGACACCTGCAGTCAACTGCTCTTCAGCAGAGAGTTGCGAGTGAGTTGTTGTTGCTGGGTGAATTACGAGAGAGCGAACATCGCCAATATTTGCAACGTGGCTAAAGAGTTTGAGTGATTCCACAAACTTCTTGCCGGCCGCTACTCCACCCTTGAGTTCGAATGAGAGAACAGCTCCCGGACCCTTTGGCGCGTACTTATTAGCAAGCGCATGCCATGGAGATGATGCAAGTGCCGCGTAGTTAACTTTCTCAACGCTCGGATGCTTCTCTAACCAAGTAGCGATCGCCTTTGCATTTTCGATATGGCGCTCGATACGAAGCGAGAGAGTCTCCAGACCCTGTGCCAGTAACCATGCGTTAAATGGCGATACGGCAGCTCCAACATCACGGAGGAGTTGAAGGCGAATCTTGAAGATATAGGCAAGGTTTGCACCAAATGCCGAACCAACTCCAAGAGCCTGAGCGAATACCAAGCCGTGATAACTAGGGTCTGGCTTATTAAAGCCAGGGAAGCGATCAGGATATTGGGCATAATCAAACTTGCCTGAATCGATGATTGCACCAACGACTGCATTTCCGTGACCTGACAAGAACTTTGTAGCAGAGTGAACTACGACATCTGCACCGAAATCAATCGGCTTAATCAAATATGGAGTTGCAACAGTGTTATCTACGATGAGCGGAAGGCCAACTTCATGTGCAACATCAGCAATGGCCTTGATATCTAAGATTTCATTCTTTGGGTTTGCAATTGTTTCACCGAAGAATGCTTTCGTATTAGGGCGAACCGCCTTACGCCAAGACTCTGGATCTGATGGGTCATCGACGAATGTGACCTCAATACCGAACTTTGGAAGTGTGTAATGGAAAAGATTGTATGTTCCACCATAAAGGCTTGGGCTTGAAACAATGTGATCGCCTGCTTCAGCAACATTGAGGATTGCAAATGTTGTTGCGGCAGATCCTGAGGCAAGAAGAAGTGCAGCAACTCCACCTTCAAGTGCGGCAAGTCGTTGTTCGACGGCATCTTGAGTTGGATTCATGATGCGCGTATAGATGTTGCCGAGTTCTGCTAACCCAAAGAGGTTGGCTGCGTGCTCTGTATCGCGGAACTGATATGCAGTTGTTTGATAGAGCGGAAGTGCGCGGGCACCAGTCGTTGGATCGGGTTGTTGTCCGGCGTGAACTTGTAGCGTTTCAAAAGACCAAGGTTGTGTCATGGTAACTCTCCAATAAAGGGACGTTGTGATGGACTAGAAGTGGATCTCATCGCTGAGGGGAAGAAAATAACAAATGGAGAGAAATACTTCTCGAGAGGGGTTAGTTGATGCAATCTAGTTGCATTAGTTACCGAAAAACTATGTCAATTGAGCGCAACTGCTGGTAGACATTGCCCATGACATTTCGCTCACCCATATTTGAACTCGCAGATCAGCATGTAGAAGCCTTGGCTCTCATCTCGCCTATCCAGTGCACCATGATGGGTAATGGCATCAATCAGGATAAGTGGGATGACTTCTCACTTCAGGGTTCAAATGTCAGCGCTGAGCTTGTGATTAGCGACCTAGCAAAGCTCCGCGCGCTCGAGCCAATTGACGAAATTGATCGCATCGCCAAGAAGGTCATGGAAGAACGTCTTGAATCATCGCTTCTTCTCCATGACTCAGGTGAAGAGCACCTCATCTGGTCTGTACTGACATCACCTGTTTCAGACCTTCGCTCAGTCTTTGAAATCATGTCGCATGAGAGCGCAGAAGATATTGCAAATGTCTCAGCTCGCCTCAAGGCCCTTGACCTTGCATTTACTCAGTGGGCATCAAAGCTCGCAACGCTCTCATCACAAGGCAAGACCACGGCACGTCGTCAGGTTGAAGGAGTTATCGATCAACTTGGTCAACATGCAAATGGTGGTTATGAAGCGATGGCAAAGCGCTTTGATCCAGAGAACAAGTACCCAGAACTTCATACAAGTGCACTCGCTGCACAGGATGCATGCCGAAAGCTCGCAGCATTCTTGAAAAATGATTACCTACCAAAGGCGACTCCAACGGATGCAGTCGGCGAAGAGCGTTATGCAATGTGGGCTCGTTACTTCACAGGGGCAAATCTCAATCTCCGCGAGACTTATGAGTGGGGCGTTGCAGATCTCAAGCGCATCAATGACCGCATGTGGAAGGTTGCAGAGAAGATTAAGCCTGGTGCTACATCACTTCGCGAAGTTGCAGATATTCTCGATAACGATCCTAAGTACTTCATTAAGGATAAAGAAGGAATCGTCGCCTTCTTGCAGGATTTCACCGATAAGACAATCGAGCGCATGAATGGCGAGTACTTTGAGGTCGATGATCGCATTAAGACTTGTGAGACGCGTTATGCACCTGATGGAAGCGGTACAGCTCCTTATTACAACCCTCCATCAGAAGATCTCTCACGTCCAGGAACAACATGGATTCCTTCACAAGGCACAGATGGTTTTACATGGTGGCACTTGATCTCGACGTGGTATCACGAAGCGGTTCCAGGCCATCATCTTCAATGTGCAACAACAACTATTGAGAAGGATCGATTGAGCCGCTATCAGCGCACATCAGCATGGATCAGCGGTTATGGAGAAGGCTGGGCGCTGTATGCAGAGCGCTTTATGGATGAACTAGGCGCATTTGATGAGCCAGGCATTGAGATGGGTTACCTCTCAAACCAAGCTCTTCGTGCGGCGCGTGTTGTTGTAGATATTGGAATTCACCTTGGCTACAAGGATGAAAATGGAAATGTCTGGAACGCCGATACCGTCAAAGAAGTCCTCTTCGAAAAAGCACTTCAAAGTGATGCAATCGCTGCAAGTGAGCGCGATCGCTATCTAGGCCTTCCAGGACAAGCAATCTCTTACAAGGTAGGAGAGCGTGTATGGATGCAAGCTCGCGAAGATGCCAAGGCGCGTCTTGGAGATAAGTTCACTTTGAAGAAGTTCCATACATTTGCACTTCGTATCGGACCTATGGGGCTTGATCCATTTGCAGAAGAGCTTAAGAATTGGGATGGGAAGTAGTTCCTAATTTCTGAATTGGATATCGCGCTTCTTCATCTCAGCTACGAGAATGCGGATTTCGTTAGCTCCCATTCCGTGAAGTTCTTTCAGCGCTGCAAGTGAGACCTTACGTAGATCAGTGATCTTGTAATGTCCATCATCTATCAGTGCTCGACGTGCAGGTGCTGCTAAACCAATCTCACGCCACTCGCCATCGACATCTTCATAGGGGTCTGGCTCAACGCCTGCATGTGTCATCGCCAATCGCGAGGCAGCTTTCTCTGCGCGGCGCGCCTCGGCAGCTCGCTTCGCCTCACCCTGCAACTTCTTTAACTTTGCAGGAGATGCCTTTGCCATGGAGAAATCTTCTCTTTAAAGAATGACGACTAGCGCTGTCATGACTGAAGCTAATAGAAGGCTCTTAATAATAATTTTCAGGGCATTGGCGCGATCTGCCTTAAGCGCTGCAGGATCCTTAATCTTCTTTACATCTCCTGCAATATCGAAGTTAAAGACTCCCATTAGGCCATATGCAAAACAGAAACGGTTACGCGCTTGGATGAATCCAACCGATGCAAGCATCGCAGGTGCAAATGCAACCAATCGAGTGGAGGTGGCTTGATCTGAAATGATGAGATAGACCGCTAAGGCGATATAGAGAATCGCACCGGTGATCGCTACTTGATAACGACGATGGATTTCAGATGGACCGATATTGCATGAACCCGCTACATAATCTGCCATAGCTAGATACTAGGTGAGAAAGATTGAAGTTTCCCAGGGAAACTTTTAAGAGTAAAAATTGTGCGGGAGGCGGGACTTGAACCCGCACGCCGAAGCACCAGTTCCTAAGACTGGCGTGTCTGCCATTTCACCACTCCCGCTAACATCTCAAGGCAGTTGAACTTCAGAGATGTACGGGGCAAGAGTAAGGGTTTAAGGCGCCCACACCAAAATCGCACGCATGCTGGGAATGGCACGGTTAAACTACGCAAATGTCCACTCTTGCAGATCAACTCGCAGCCTCTATTCAGGGGCTCGTTGCTGCTGCAATCGCTCGAGGTGACCTTGCTGGAACTTCTCCAGAGTCAATAGTTCTTGAGCGCCCTAAGAATCGCGACCACGGTGATTACGCCACATCAATCGCTCTCCAATTAGCAAAGGCTGCGGGAAAGAATCCTCGCGAAGTTGCAACGCTTCTTCAGGCAGAGATTGCAACTCTTGCAGGTGTTGCCGCAGTAGATATTGCAGGCCCGGGATTTATCAACATCACTCTCGATCGTGCAAATCAGGCAGAGCTTGTCCGCACCATCCTCAGCGGTGGAGATAAGTATGGCCATGGAGTTTCGCTCAAAGGTGTTGCAATCAACCTTGAATTTATTAGCGCCAACCCAACTGGGCCTCTTCACCTAGGTCACACGCGGTGGGCCGCTGTGGGCGATGCGCTCGGTCGCGTACTCACCGCCGCTGGAGCCTCTGTCACACAAGAGTTCTATATCAACGACCGCGGTCGCCAGATGGATCTCTTCGGTCAATCAGTTCAGGCTGCCGCACTTGGAAATCCAATTCCAGAAGATGGCTATCAAGGCGATTACATCAAAGATCTTGCAAAGATTGTTGTCGCAGAAAATCCTGGAATTACATCCTCTGAAGATTTCCGTGAAGCTGCTTATAAAGTTCAGCTTGCTCAACAACAGTCGGTTCTCAATACTTTTCATACCAAGTTCAATGTCTGGTTCTCAGAGCGCTCGCTCCACGAATCAGGTGCTGTTGAACACGGCATGGAGAAGCTACGCGAGCAAGGCCACGTCTTTGAGCAAGATGGTGCCGTCTGGCTTCGCACAACAGATTTCGGTGATGATAAAGATCGTGTTCTCATTAAAGAGAATGGCGAACTCACATATTTCGCATCAGATACCGCTTATTACATCAATAAGCGCGAGCGTGGAAATGACATCTGCATCTACATGCTCGGAGCAGACCACCACGGTTACATCCACCGCCTTCGCGCCGTAGCGGCATGTGCAGGTGATAACCCTGATTACAACATCCATGTACTTATTGGCCAGCTTGTAAAGATTATGGAGGGCGGCGAAGAGGTAAAGCTCTCTAAGCGCGCTGGAACCATTATCACTCTTGAAGAATTGGTAGAGAAGGTCGGTGTGGATGCTGCTCGCTACACACTTATCCGCTATCCAGTTGATACGCCGATGGTGATGGATATCGATATCTTGCGCAGTAATACCAATGAGAACCCTGTCTATTACGTGCAATATGCACATGCGCGTATCGCAGCGGTTCTTCGCAATGTTGCAGAGTTAGGTATTCCAACAGGGCTCGATAACTTCGATCCATCTCAGTTATTGCACGATCGCGAAAATGAATTACTCGGCACTCTCGCAGAGTTCCCGCGAGTCGTTGCACAGGCGGCTGAACTTCGCGAACCGCACCGCGTTGCACGCTATCTCGAAGAACTTGCTGGCGTTTATCACGGCTTCTATGCAGATTGTCGCGTCCTTCCACTCGGAGATGAAACAGCTGCGCCGATACATTCAGCACGTGCAAATCTCTGTGCCGCAACAATGCAGGTCATCGCAAATGGCCTCTCACTTCTCGGCGTAAGCGCACCGGAGCGTATGTAATGAGCAGCCAATCTAATTCACTAGGGCCAATGTGGTCTAAGAACATCTCATTCATTAATGGCGAGGTAGCGCTCTCGGGAATTCCTGCATCGAAATTAGCGGAAGAATTCGGAACTCCAACATTCTTCCTCGATGAAGATGCATTTCGTTCACGAGCAGCTGCATGGCGCGATGGATTGCAGGCAGAGTTTGGTGAAAAAGCGGGAGAAGTCTTCTACGCATCAAAGGCATTTACTTGTACTGCAGTTGCACATTGGATCTCTGAGATCGGAATCGGAATTGATGTTGCAACCGGGGGAGAACTTACAGCAGCGCTAGCAGGTGGCGTAGATCCATCGAAGATTGAACTCCACGGCAACAATAAATCTCTTGCAGAAATCGATCGAGCAGTTTCTATTGGGGTCCACAGCATTGTTATGGATTCACTCTACGAAATTGATCGCGTTGCAGCAGCAGCTCGAAAGCATGGCAAGCGCCAAGCGGTTCTCATTCGCTTAACTCCAGGCATTGAGGCCCACACCCATGAATCAATCTCAACCGCTCATGAAGATGTGAAGTTTGGTTTCTCTATTGCTTCAGGTGCTGCATGGGCTGCAGTTGAAAAGATTGCTGGATTTCCAGAACTAGAACTTCGGGGCGTTCACTGCCACATCGGTTCACAAATCTTTGGAACCGAAGCATTTGAAATTGCAGCAGATCGACTCCTTGCTTTCACTGCAAAGTACCGCGACACCTACGGCTCAGAACTTCCAGAGCTCGATCTCGGTGGCGGTTACGGAATCGCATACCTTGCAGATGAAGTAACTGTCGAACCATCCGATGTCCTTCCGACAATTGGCAAGGCAGTACGTGCTGCATGTGCAAAATATTCACTTGCACTCCCAACAATTTCAATCGAACCAGGTCGCAATATCGTTGGACCAACGATGTTCACCTTGTATGAAGTAGGCACTGTCAAAGATGTGGTCATCGAGGATGGATCCATTCGCAAGTACATCGCTGTGGATGGAGGAATGAGCGATAACGCTCGTACCGCTCTCTACGATGCTGAATACTCTGCAAGAATCGCACAGCGCACTTCGAATGCACCCACTGCACAATCTCGCTTAGTGGGAAAGCATTGCGAGACGGGCGACATCATTATTCGAGATATTCAACTTCCATCAGATGTGATCCCAGGAGATCTCATCGCAACACCTGCAACTGGTGCATATGGACGCTCGATGGCGAGCAATTACAACCATGTGCCCCGCCCTCCCGTTGTAGCTGTCATTGATGGAAAGGCACGTGTAATCGTGCGCCGCGAGACCGAGGCTGATTTGCTCGCTCTCGATGTAGCCAAGATGTGAAAGAATCACCTCATGAGCCCAGCAGGTAAACCAGTACGTATTGGCATGCTCGGCTGCGGCGTTGTGGGCAGCGAAGTTGCCCGACTTCTCCTTGCAGATACCGAGGAGCTCTCTACACGCGCAGGCGTCAAGATTGAGCTAGCCCGAATCGCAGTCCGCACCATTAAGGATTACCCAGGGATCAACCCATCTCTCTTCACAACTGATCCATATTCAATCGTCAACGATCCAGAGATTGATCTGATCGTTGAGGTAATGGGCGGTATCGAGCCAGCTAACGAACTCGCACATATTGCAATCAAGAATCGCAAGTCAATCGTGACTGCGAATAAAGCGCTCCTTGCAAGCCATGGTGCAGAGCTCTTTACTGCGGCATATGCACAAGGCGAAGATATTTACTACGAAGCATCTGTTGCCGGTGCAATTCCAATCATTCGCCCACTTCGCGACTCTTTAGTTGGTGACTTCGTTATCCGCGTTATGGGTATCGTCAATGGAACAACAAATTACATCCTTACAAAGATGCATGAAGATAATAAAGAGTTTGCAGTTGCTCTCAAAGAAGCACAGGACCTTGGATATGCAGAAGCTGATCCAACAGCAGATGTTGAGGGCTTTGATGCAGCGGCAAAGGCTGCAATCCTCTCTGGCCTTGCATTCCACACCCGCGTAACGGTCTCTGATGTTTACCGCGAAGGAATTTCACAGATTACTTTGGAAGATGTTCAGCTCGCCAAAGAGCTCGGTTATGTCATCAAGCTCCTTGCGATTGCAGAGCTGACTCCTAAGGATGAAATCTCAGTTCGCGTTCATCCAGTGATGCTTGAAAAAGCTCATCCACTTGCATCTGTACGTGATGCATTTAATGCAGTATTTGTTGAAGCAGAATCCGCCGGACCTCTTATGTTCTACGGTCGCGGCGCAGGTGGCGCACCAACTGCCTCTGCAATTCTCGGTGACATTCTTGCTGTTTCTCGCCACATTGCACATAACTCTGTTGGTCAACGCGAGACAGATTATGCAGATCGCGATATCGCTCCAATCGAAACTACAAAGACAAAGTTCCTTATTCGCCTCGAAGTTGAGGATAAATCAGGTGTTTTGGCATCGATTGCACAAGTCTTTGCTACACAAGGCGTATCTATCCAGACTGTTGATCAGAATGGTCGCGATAAGGATGCCGAACTCATCATTGTTACCCACCTTGCAACTGAAGGTGAGCTCAAGGCAACAGTTGATGCTTTGAAGAAGATGAATATCGTCAACAAGATTTCAAGCGTCATCCGTGTAGAGGGGGCGAGTGCGTAATGGGAATTTTCTCTAAAAAGAAGGAAGGCGCACATCAATGGCTTGGCGTCATTGAGGAGTACCGTCACCGTCTACCTGTTAGCGCAAAGACACCTGTTGTCTCACTTCGTGAAGGTGGCACCCCGCTGATCTACGCATGCAATCTCTCAGAGATGCTCGGCAATGAAGTCTGGGTAAAGTTTGAAGGCATCAACCCAACGGGTTCATTTAAAGATCGCGGTATGACTATGGCGATTTCTAAGGCTGCAGAAGATGGTGCAAAGGCTGTTATCTGCGCATCGACAGGAAATACATCTGCGTCAGCTGCTGCATATGCAGTCAAAGCTGGAATGGTTCCTGCAGTTCTTATCCCAGAAGGAAAGATTGCAATGGGCAAACTTGCTCAAGCTGTGGCACATGGAGCAACTCTTCTGCAGGTGCAAGGCAACTTCGATGATTGTTTAGTTCTTGCTCGTGAACTCTCAGAGAAGTACCCAGTCTCACTCGTTAACTCTGTTAATCCATATCGCATTGAAGGTCAGAAGACTGCAGCTTTTGAAGTTGTCGATCTTCTCGGTGAGGCTCCTGATATTCACACACTCCCAGTCGGTAATGCAGGAAATATCACTGCTTACTGGAAGGGTTATAACGAATACTTCTCAGATGGAATTTCAAAGAAGAAGCCAGCAATGTGGGGCTTCCAAGCTGCAGGTGCTGCGCCTCTTGTGTTGGGTCATCCAGTGGATAACCCAGAGACAATTGCTACAGCTATCCGTATCGGAAAGCCTGCATCATGGGATCAAGCTATTGCAGCTCGCGATGAATCAGCAGGGCTTATTGACTCTGTGACTGATGAAGAGATTCTCGCTGCATATCGCATTCTCTCTTCACAAGAAGGAATCTTCTGCGAGCCATCATCTGCTGCAGGCCTTGCGGGTCTCATTAAATATAAGGCAGCGGGCAAGCTTCCTAAGGGTAAGAAGATCGTTATTACCTGCACCGGAAATGGCTTGAAAGATATTCCTTGGGCACTTGAAGGCGCTAAGGATCCCGTCAGTGTTCCAGTCAATGCTGAAGTTGCAGCAGCTGCACTTGGGCTAGTGAAGTAAGAATAATGAGCAAGCCGACCTTTAAAGCAAAGCCGATGCAGGTTCAAGTTCCTGCATCATCTGCCAACCTAGGCCCTGGCTTTGATGCATTTGGTTTAGCGCTTGCAATGCATGATCGTTACGTTGCACAGGTACTTGATGACTCTATTCTCGATATCGATGTCACCGGTGAAGGCGCCGACGAAGTTCCTCGCAATGATAAGAACCTCCTCGTGAAGGCGATGTATAAAGGTTTCGATTTCCTTGGCGGGCGACCAAAGGGCCTTGCGATTCGCGCTCTCAACGTCAACCCACATGGTCGTGGACTTGGTTCTTCTGCCAGTGCAATCATTGGTGGCCTTGTTCTTGCACGCGCACTCGTTCTTAATGGTGAAGACCATATGAGCGATATTCAATTACTTTCATTGGCAACCGATATGGAAGGCCATCCCGATAACGTCTCTGCATCACTCTTTGGCGGGGCAACAATTTCTTGGTTTGAAGTTGAAAAGCACAAGTCATCTGCTCATTGCATTCACCTCAATGTAGACCCGCGTATTCAAGTGATGGCATATATTCCATCAAAAGCACTAGCAACATCGAAGGCACGCAAGATGCTTCCTGAATCAATTCCTTTTGCTGATGCTGTTCGCAACTCAACCAATGCGGCGGTAATGAGCCACGCGCTTACTACTCGCCCTGATCTTTTATTTGTTGCTACCGAAGATTTCTTACATCAGTCCTATCGCGCAGAGGCGATGCCCGAGTCATATGCACTTGTGCAGAAGCTTCGCGGCGCTGGAGTCGCTGCATTTATCTCTGGTGCAGGACCTACAGTCCTCGCCCTTCATACTGGAGATCTGCGTGAGATTGAAGAGCTTAAGTTGGCTGGCGGTAAGGCTTTTGAAGCTACTCCGCTTGAAATTGCATCCCGCGGAGCCGTCCTGCTATAGTTTCACCCATCAGCACCGCCGGTTTCACTGAGGCGTTTATGGTGATAAATCCAAAGATATACAGCTCCACACACCACACCTAGATTCTCTCTACATCCGTAGAAGGACACTCAAGAAAAGAAATCAATGACAACAACAGAACTCGCTGCAATGACACTTCCGAAACTGAAGGAAGTCGCCTCCCAACTCGGTATCGATGGCGCAGCAAAGCTCAAGAAAGATGCTCTAGTAACAGCGATTGCAGATCTCCAGGCATCAAATCGCGAGGCAGCAAAGGCAGAGCGTGAAGCTCGCCGTGAAGCGCGCAACGCAAAGCGCAATAATAAGAAGTCAGATGAGACCGAAGAGTCTGATGAAGATTCAAACGATAATTCACGTAACTCTAATGAGAGCGATGGCGATAGCTCATCAGATAACCGCTTCGATCGTGGCGATCGCAATGACCGCAACCGCAATCGTCGTGATCGCAACCGTGGACGGGACCGTAATGGACGCGACCGTGGCGGCCGCGAAGAGCGCGAGCCAGTAATTGGCGAAGATGACGTTCTCGTACCAGTCGGCGGTCTCGTTGATATTCTCGAAAACTATTCATTTATTCGCACAGCTGGATACCTCCCAGGTCCCAACGATGTCTATGTCTCACAGGGCCAGGTTCGTAAGTACGGCCTTCGTAAGGGCGATGTTGTCACAGGTCAGGTTCGCCAGGCACGTGAAGGTGAGCAGAAGCAGAAGTACAACCCACTTATTACCCTCGAGACCGTCAATGGCGTTCCAGTTGAAGAGGCAAAGGCGCGCGTTGAATTCGGGAAGCTCACACCTCTCTACCCTCAAGAGCGTCTACGCCTTGAGACAGAGCCAAACATTCTCACAACTCGCGTTATTGATTTGATTGCACCAATTGGTAAGGGACAGCGCGGACTTATCGTGGCTCCACCTAAGGCAGGTAAGACAATGGTCTTGCAGGCTATCGCCAACGCAATCACTGTGAACAACCCAGAGGTTCACTTGATGGTTGTTCTCGTTGATGAGCGCCCAGAAGAAGTGACAGATATGACTCGCTCAGTAAAGGGCGAAGTTATTGCTTCAACATTCGACCGCCCAGCAGAAGATCACACAATGATTGCAGAGCTTGCTATCGAGCGCGCTAAGCGTTTGGTTGAGCTTGGCCACGATGTAGTTGTTCTCCTTGACTCAATTACCCGTCTTGGTCGCGCATACAACATCGCAGCACCTGCATCAGGCCGTATCTTGTCTGGTGGTGTTGATTCAGCAGCTCTCTATCCACCAAAGAAGTTCTTCGGTGCAGCTCGTAATATTGAAGATGGTGGATCACTCACCATTCTTGCAACAGCCCTTATCGAAACAGGATCACGCATGGATGAAGTGATCTTCGAAGAGTTCAAGGGAACAGGAAATATGGAGCTTATCCTCGACCGTCGTCTTGCAGATAAGCGCATCTTCCCAGCTGTAAACGTTGTTTCATCGTCAACTCGTAAGGAAGAAATCCTTATGGGTTCAGAAGAGCTCAATATCGTCTGGAAGCTACGTCGCGTCTTGCACGCACTTGAGCCACAGGCAGCTCTCGAGCTATTGCTTGAGAAGATGAAGGGCACCAAGTCGAACGTTGAATTCTTGATGCAGATCCAGAAGACAACAGGCGGATCTGATAACTAAGCCTGAATAGACTTGATAAAGCCCCGTCGATATCGCGTTGACGGGGCTTTTTCATGCCCTCACGCCTCAATCTTCACAATCGCCTCGTGCAACCATCACAGGCATTCCACAAGGTCGAGGTGCAATCTTCATCTTAGGCAGCCAAGTTATCCGGACTTGGCTCCAATATTTGAAGGAGAAGATCATGAAGGCAAACTTCATCAATCCACGTAACGTCGCACTACTCGTAGCAGCAGGTTTGATTGCAGGAACAGGATCAGCGGTTGCAGCAGATACCCCAGCGCCAACTGCATCACCAACTGCAAAGCCACTTACTGATTATCAGAAGGCAAAGGCTGCATATAGCGCAGCAGTTGATGCATACATTGCAAACCGCAAATCTTCACAAGAGCAGTACAAGGCAGCTCACGAAGCATTTACAGTTGCACGAAAGAGCTATGGCGATGCTCGTAAGCCAATCCTCGAGACATTTAAGGCAGATCTCACTGCAGCTAAGACAGCACGTGAGGCAGCAATCGCAGCAGCTACAACACCTGAAGCAAAGCTTGCAGCAAACACTGCACATAAAGCAGCTGTTGCAGCAGCTACTGCAAAGCGAGATGCAGCAATTGCAACTCTCGGCGCAGCTCCAGTTGAGCCAACAAAGCCAGTAGTGGGAGCTCGACCAACACCTCCAGCAAAGCCAGCTCCAAAGGCTTCCAAGTCCTCATAAATCAAGTCCTCATAAATCAAGGCTTCATAGCTAAAACTTCCTGAATCTAGGAGCCTCAACCGCACAATCTGCGCACCTTCCGCGTGGATTTTGCGGTTGAGTGCTTTTGGGAGAGAATTACCACCTACCGAGTAAGCCCCTTCTGGTTCACCGTAGCTTTCAAGAAATTGATAGCCGGACCCAGACAGATAAAAAGGAAACACTATGAAGCCAGAGATCCACCCAGAATATAAAGAGACCCAGGTAACTTGTGGTTGCGGTGAGAAGTTTGTAACTCGCTCAACAGTTCCTAGCGGATCTATCTACGTTGAAGTTTGCTCAGTCTGCCACCCGTTCTACACAGGTAAGCAGCGCATCCTTGATACTGGTGGACGCGTCGCGAAGTTCGAAGAGCGTTTCGGTAAGAAGTAGCTTTTATAAAGAGACCGTTGTCGCAACCCTTAAACCGGTTGCGACGCGGTCTTTTTTATTTCTATAGATAAGTTTTCAGTCGAGAGGAGAAGTCAGATGGCCGATGATCGCTTTGCATCCGCACATGAGATGGTGCGTGAATATCAAGAACTCGAAAAGCAGATGGCAGATCCCTCAATCCATGAAGATCAAAACAACGCTCGTAAGTTAGGCCGCCGTTATGCCCAGCTCGGTCCAGTCGTTGCAGGCTTTAATGCGTGGAAGAACGCTAACGATGACCTCGCAGCAGCTCGAGAAATGGCAGCCGAAGATCCTGATTTCGCAGCTGAACTTCCAGCGATGGAGGCGAGCGTCGCTGAAGCGGCAGAGAAGTTGGAAGAGCTACTTCTTCCTCGCGACCCTAACGATGATCGCGATGTGATCATGGAGGTCAAGGCGGGAGCAGGTGGAGATGAATCCGCGCTCTTTGCTGGTGACTTGGTCCGTATGTATCAGCGCTATGCAGAGAAGCACAATTGGAAGATTGAAATTATTGATCTCACCGATGCTGACCTCGGCGGCTATAAAGATATTTCGATGGCGATTAAATCAAAGGGAACTCCACAACCAGGAGAATCTCCATATGCACGTTTGAAATTTGAAGGTGGAGTACACCGTGTTCAGCGCGTTCCAGAGACTGAGAGCCAGGGACGTATTCACACATCAGCTGCTGGTGTATTGATCTTGCCGGAAGCAGAAGAAGTCGACGTTGAACTTAATATGAACGATGTCCGTGTAGATGTCTACCGCTCATCAGGTCCTGGTGGGCAATCTGTTAACACAACTGACTCTGCAGTCCGTTTAACTCACGGACCAACAGGAATCGTTGTCTCTTGTCAGAACGAGAAGTCACAGCTTCAAAATAAGGAATCTGCCCTTCGTATCTTGCGTGCACGTCTGCTTGCACATGCACAAGAGCAGGCAGATGCAGCAGCTGCGGCAGAGCGTAAGAGCCAGGTACGTACCGTTGATCGCTCAGAGCGCATCCGCACTTATAACTACCCAGAAAATCGCCTCAGCGATCACCGCGTGAATTACAAATCCAATAATTTGGATGCAGTGCTTAATGGCGAACTCGATGATGTCATTCAAGCACTTCTCGATGCCGATAAGGCAGCAAAGCTCTCAGCAACGAATTAATTCGCTATGGAGCTAACCTTCAAAGAATTCTTGCGCGGTGGGAAAGAGCAATTAACTGCAGCTGGATATCCAGAAGTCGATGCAGAGCATCTCCTTGCACATGTTCTAGGAATCTCGCGCATGGAGCTTCACAACCCTGTCACCGTTGAAAACGCAATCAATGCGATTGGCGACATCACCGTCATTGAAGAAACGTTCTGGAAGTTACTCGATCGCAGAAGTGCACATGAGCCATTGCAGTATTTAACGGGCACCGCATACTTTCGTTATCTAGAACTTCAAGTGGGTCCAGGTGTATTGGTGCCTCGCCCTGAGAGTGAACTTCTCGTTGAGGCTGTATTGAAAAACATTGAATCTCGCACAGGCGCTGTCAGTGTTGTTGATCTTGGTGCAGGCTCTGGCGCACTCACACTTGCAATCGCAACGGAAGCGCCAAACACTCACGTGATCGCAGTCGAGAAAGATCCTGCGGCAGTTGAATGGTTACGCAAGAATGTTTCACGCATCGATGAGACTGTACGCATCCTTGAATCAGATGTATCAACGGCTCTCGATGGCGTTAAGTGCGATGTTGTTATCGCGAATCCGCCATACATTCCCAATGGTCAAGCGTTACCTACAGATGTTGCAGAACACGAACCTTCCGTGGCTCTCTTCGGCGGCCCTGATGGAATGGATATTCCTCGACAATTTATCGAAGCAGCGGCTCGCTTATTAAAAAGCGGTGGCTTCTTTGCAATTGAGCATCATGAGAGCCATCCCGCTGCCATCGCAGATGAGATGAGCGCAGAGTTTGAAGATATTAAGAGCCATAACGACCTCGTAGGGCGCCCTCGATTTACAACGGGCATCAGGAGATAATCGGGCTATGGAGAGAGTAAATATCCTTGAAGGCGATATCAAAGATCACATCGCCTTAGGTGTGAAAGGTATTCGCGATGGATACATCATCTGCGCACCTCTCGAACATGGCTACGTCTTTCTCGCAGATGCATTCTCTGAATTCGCTGTTCGCGCAATGCACGTACTGCGCGGAGATTCACTCGGTGTTGCAGCGCAGGTATTAATTCATTCGGGGGAGACCATTACTGGCTTATCTCGAGATGTCACCGAAGATTCTCGTGCACTGATGAATGAATTTTGGCCAGGGCTCATCTCATTTAATCTGCGCCCTCAAATGGGACTTCGCTGGAACCTAGGTGATAACCAATCACTCGATCGCTTTAGCGTTCGCGTTCCAAGCTCACCATTTATCTCAGCTCTACTTAAAGAGACAGGTCCACTCGCATCAGCAAGTGCAGCTCGCGTAGGGCAGCAGCCTGCACGAGATACCGATCGCATCTTTGTTCTTGAATCAGATTTAGCGGTGATGTTTGAAGCAGGTGAATTGCCTGAAGGCCCAGCAACAACAATTATCGAATCCGATAGCAATGGATTGACCATTATTCGAGAAGGAGCGGTCACACGTGAGCAGCTAGCGGCGGTTGTTCCTGCACTAAATGCCGACCAGCCAATAGAGTAAGCCCATGTCCAATACCTTTTATGGCCCAGATTTCGAACTCCTTACGAAACAAGATCCTGCAATTGCTGCAGTGCTTCTCTCAGAGCTCAAGCGCCAGCAGACAAATCTTCAGCTGATCGCATCAGAGAACTTCACATCACGTGCGGTATTGGCAGCGCTCGGTTCAACCCTGTCGAATAAGTATGCAGAGGGCTACCCAGGAAAGCGTTATTACGGTGGCTGCGAAGAAGTCGATATTGCAGAGAACATCGCAATCGATCGCGCAAAGTCACTCTTCGGTGCAGAGCATGCCAATGTGCAGCCACACTCAGGGGCAAGCGCCAACGTCGCTGTCTATCAAGCATTTACAAAGCCGGGAGATACCGTCCTTGCGATGTCGCTGCCACATGGTGGCCACCTCACCCACGGTTCTAAGGTCAACTTCTCAGGTAAGTGGTTCAACATCGTCTCATATGGTGTTCGCCAAGATAACGAGCTCATCGATTATGACGAGCTCCGTGATCTTGCAATTGCCAATAAGCCAAAGATGATCTGTACAGGTGCAACTGCATACCCATCACTGATTGATTTCGAGAAGGTCCGCGCTATCTGCGACGAAGTCGGCGCAATCATGTGGGTCGACGCAGCGCACTTCATCGGTCTCGTTGCAGGTAAGGCAATCCCTTCACCTGTTCCATATGCAGATGTTGTCTCCTTTACAACACACAAGGTCTTGCGTGGTCCACGTGGCGGAATGATCCTCACAAAGGCAGAGCATGCAGCTGCAATCGATAAGGCAGTATTTCCTGGCATGCAGGGTGGACCAATCATGTCTGCAGTTGCAGGTAAGGCAGTGGCGCTCGCAGAGTGTGCAACACCTGCTTATCAAAAGTATGCAAAGGATGTCATCGTTAATGCGAAGTCATTGGCTGCAGCTCTTGAGGGAGAAGGCATGCGCGCAGTATCTGGCGGCACGCAAACCCACCTCGCACTCATTGATATTCGCTCAACAGGCGTTAACGGCAAGGTAGCTGATGAGCGTTGTGGAGCGGCAGGAATTGTTCTCAATAAGAACTCAATCCCATTTGATCCAGAGGCGCCATCAGTTACTTCAGGAATTCGCGTAGGAACTCCTGCAACAACAACTCAAGGTATGGGCGTTGATGAGATGAAGCTCATCGCTTCATTAATCTCACGTGCTATCAAGAGCGAAGATGCAGCAGCTCATGCTGCAATCAAATCTGAGGTTCACGCACTCACTGCAAAGTTCCCTATCTACCAGGCGTAATCGGTTTAATAA
Source organism: Candidatus Nanopelagicaceae bacterium (assembly GCA_965267985.1). GTDB lineage: Bacteria > Actinomycetota > Actinomycetes > Nanopelagicales > Nanopelagicaceae > Planktophila. The sequence continues at coordinate 281,116 of OZ254152.1, forward strand.
ATGCGCGAGTATCTCGTCACACTTCTGCTTGCTGCTGCAATCTGTTATGTCGTGACGCCATTCGTGCGTCAATGGGCAATTCGTTTTGGTGTAGTCGCAAAGATTCGCGAACGTGATGTTCACACAACTCCAACTCCACGTTGGGGCGGACTCGCAATGTGGATTGGAATGGCTGTCACTTACCTGATGGTCAATCACTTATCTCTCGTTGGAAAATCTTTCACACGCGAGACAATGGGAATCTTTCTCGCTGCAACCTTCCTGGTCTTACTCGGAATGGTTGATGATCGGTTTGAATTAGATGCACTTACCAAGCTTGCAGGCCAAGCCCTTGCCGCTGGCATCTTGCTCATCTACGGAGTGCAGATTTTCTGGCTTCCAATCAACGGAGTAATCACTCTGCCTCCGAGCATCGGACAGTTACTCACCATTGTGATTGTGCTCGTCACCATCAACGCCGTTAACTTTATTGATGGACTCGATGGTCTTGCAGCTGGAATCGTTGCAATCTCGGGGGCTGCATTCTTCGCATTTGCCTACCTTTTAGCTGTTATTTATGGATTTAGCCGTGCTGGTTCACCATCGTTGATTACAGCAATCATCATCGGTGTCTGCATTGGATTCTTGCCCCATAACGCCCATCCTGCCCGCATCTTTATGGGCGATTCAGGGTCGATGTTGCTTGGCCTGCTCTTAGCCGCATCTGCAATTACATTGACGGGTCAGATTGATCCCAATGCAATCTCTGCAGAGAAACTCGGTCCAACGCTTCTTCCACTCGCCCTTCCACTCGCCGTTCTTGCAATCCCGCTCATTGATTTATTCTCGGCAATCATTCGCCGATTGCGCGCTGGTAAGTCTCCGTTTTCGTCAGATAAAGAACACCTGCATCACCGCATTATGCGCTCTGGAAATACTCAAGCACGAACTGCGCTGATTATGTATTTCTGGACGGCGACAATTGCTTTCCCTGTTTCAATCTCTGCATTCACCCCACTATGGGTTGCCGCAATTGTCTTTGCAGTAATGCTTGCATTCACGGTAAATTTTCAGCGCAAGCGCCCAGAACTTAAGAAGGTGGTACAGGTATGAGCAGCGAACGTGAGTTATTGCGGGGCGCCCTGATTCCAACTCTTATAGTTGGAGTCGTCGCTCTCGTGGGATCTGCAATCTATAAAGGAGTTCCAGGTCTAGTTGGAGCGCTTCTAGCTCAAGCGATTGTTCTTATCTTCCTTGCAGCGCATCTTGTCGTTGCTCGATTGACTCGCGATGCAGATCCGATGACCACTATGGCCCTTGCAATGGCCTCATATTTTGTGAAGCTCTTTATCTTTGGCGGCTTTTTGCTTGCTGTGACACATCTCGTTCCAGTTGAGAATTGCAACCGCACAACTTTTGGCGCTAGCGCAATTCTTGCTACCTTTGCCTGGCTTGGGGGAGAGATTGCTACTTATCTCAAGTTAAAAACTCATCTACAATTACCACCTCAGAATTAATTCCCACCACAAGAACCAAGGAGCAACAATGGCGCGTAGTAATGAAGCTGATGCATATTGGTCAATCTTCGGCTACCTTGTTTCAGGCTTAGTTTTCTGGGGTGGCGTCGGATATTTCGCCTCTCGATTCTTCGATAAGCCGTTCTTGACCTTGATCGGTCTCTTGCTTGGAATCACAGGCGCTATCTATCTCATCTGGCTCCGATTCGGCCGCCAATAAGCTACCAAGTCATCCCCCTCAAGGAGCCCTTGAGGGTGATGCGCGACACAGAGTCAATTTCGATTCTGATTTCTCAGGAAGGGGCTTAACCCCCTAATCTTTGCCCTGACTCGGGGATGTGACCTGAGCTAAACAACAAATTGAGGGAGTTCAGGGTGATTAACCTGCATTTCAGCGGTGAAGGTTTTGTGCCACCAAGCACAAACGACTTCAATCTCCCTCCAATCTTTGAAAACATCGCATGGTTTACAAAGCCAGTGCTCCTTGTATTTCTCTCAGTAATTGTTGTATCAGTCTTCTTTACTCTCTCTGCGCGCAAAGCTGCGATTGTTCCTTCGAAGCTTCAATTTGCCGGCGAAGGTATCTACTCATTTGTTCGCAATGATCTGGCCCGCGATGTAATCGGCCATGACTTCATGCGCTTTGTGCCTTACCTCTTCACACTCTTTACATTTGTACTTACCAATAATCTCTTCGGAATTGTTCCTTTCTTACAGTTCCCAGCGATGTCACATGTTGGTTTCCCATATGTGCTTGCACTCTTCTCATTCTTTATCTTCCACTATGTGGGTATCCGCAAGCAGGGGCTAGGCAAGTACCTCAAGGACATCGCTTTTATGCCAGGTGTCCCTAAGGCTGTCTACATTTTGTTGACTCCAATTGAAGTTGCAACATTCTTCTTGGTTCGACCTTTGACTCTCTCACTTCGTCTCTTTGCAAATATGTTCGCGGGCCACTTGTTGTTGCTCGTCTTCATTATGGGCGGCGATTACATGCTTCATGACTCACATATGATCATGAAGATCTTCGCTCCATTCTCATTTACCTTTGGAATTGTGCTCACATTCTTTGAGTTCATGGTCCAATGTCTACAGGCGTACATCTTTACGCTGCTCACAGCTCTCTACATCGCCGGCGCCCTTGCCGACGAGCACTAAGAAGAAACACCAAACGAAAGGTAAGAAAAAATGACAGGCACACTCAACCTGGTCGGTTTTGGCCTATCAGCAATCGGTCCAGCTATTGCAACTGGAATGATCTTCGCTGCTTACATCAACGGCGTCGCACGTCAGCCTGAGGCGCGTAGCGTTCTCCAGCCAATCGCGTTCCTTGGATTCGCGCTCGCTGAAGCTCTCGCACTCTTCGGCCTCGTTCTCGCATTCGTTCTCTAATTCACTAAAGAATTCAGAAGGATAAAAATGCGCACATTTAAGTTCGCTGCTGAGGCAGAGAAGGTGAATCCACTGATTCCGCATACAGCGGAACTCGTGGTGGGAGCTATCGCTTTCACACTTCTCTTCCTTGTCTTGCGTAAATCAGTAGTGCCAATGTTTGAAAAGGCATTTACAGCTCGTACCGAAGCGATTGAGGGCGGAATCAAGAGAGCTGAACAAGCTCAACTTGAGGCTCAGCGCGCACTCACTTCATATAACGAGCAGCTCTCTTCAGCACAAGGCGAAGCATCACGACTCCGTGATGAAGCTCGCGTACAAGGTGTTGCAATCCTCGAAGATTTGCGCACTAAGGCTCAAGAAGAAGCTGCACGTATTACAGCTGCGGCACATGCATCCATTGAGGCAGAGCGTCAGCAGGCGATCACATCACTTCGTAACGAAGTTGGTGCGCTTGCAGTTGAACTCGCTTCAAAGATTGTCGGAGAAGCTTTAGATGACCAGGCCCGTCAATCACGGATCGTCGATCGCTTTATCGAAGATCTCGAGAAGTCTAAGTAAAGGCACGTAAAGGTTAGAAGAGAAGAGATATGAGAATTCACCTCGGAGGAAGCAGCCGTCAGTCACTTGTGACTGCACGTGGGCAGCTCGATGCTGCCGTCAAGGGCGCAACTGCTGCTTCAGCCACAGAACTCTCTACTCAACTCTTCTTCGCCTCAGATGTCTTTGCAAAGAACACTTCACTTCGCCGCGCCTTTGCTGATCCATCACGAGATGCAGCAGCAAAGTCAGCGCTGGTAAAGGATCTCTTCGGAAAGAACTTGGGAGCGCCAGCAGTTGCTCTCCTCTCAAGCGTTTCAACACTTCGCTGGTCTGCTGGAGGCGACATTGTTCATGTCCTCGAGCAGCTTGCTATTGAGGCTGAAGCATCAGCGGCAAATATCAGCGGCGAGCTCGACGCTGTAGAAGCTCAGGTATTTGAATTCTCACGCACAATTGCTGAGAACTTCGAACTCCGTAAGGCGCTCGTTGGCCCTGGAACACCTGAGGCAAAGAGTGCACTTATTTCTGAGCTCCTTACACAGAAGGCTTCATCATCTACAACAAAGCTTGTAGTTGCACTGATTTCAAGCCTTCGCGGTCGCAGTATCGAAGCTGGCTTTGCTGACTATCTCTTTGGTCTAGCAAATCGCCGCAATCGATTGATCGCACTTGTGCGCGTTGCATCTGCGCTCAGCACTGAACAGAAGTCACGTCTTGCAGCAGCAATCGAAAAGCAGGTTGGTCAGCCAATCAGCATCAATATTCAGATCGATCCTTCAATTATTGGTGGAGTTTCAATCAAGTTTGCAGATGATTTGGTAGATGGCAGTATTTCAAACCGACTCGCAAGTGCAGGACGCGCACTTGTTGGTCAAAACTAAAACAGGAAATAAAGGGGAAACTCATGGCAGAGCTCAAGATCCAACCGAATGAAATTCGGGATGCCTTAGCGAACTTCGTTAAGTCATATGATCCAGGCACCGCGGCTCGTGACGAAGTCGGAACTGTTAGCCAAGCTGGCGACGGTATCGCTCGCGTTGAAGGACTTCCTTCAACAATGGCGAACGAACTTCTTCAATTCGAGAACGGCACACTTGGACTCGCTCTTAACCTCGACGTTCGCGAAATCGGCGTTGTAATCCTTGGTGATTACGCTGGTATCGAAGAAGGAACATCAGTACGTCGTACAGGTGAAGTTCTCTCTGTTCCTGTCGGAGATGGCTTCCTCGGTCGCGTTGTTGACCCACTCGGTCGCCCAATTGACGGCAAGGGTGAGATCAAGGCAGATGCACGTCGTGCACTCGAGCTTCAGGCACCAACAGTTGTTCAGCGTCAACCTGTTAAGGAGCCACTAGCAACTGGTATCAAGGCGATCGACTCACTTACTGCGATTGGCCGCGGACAGCGCCAGTTGATCATCGGTGACCGTCAGACTGGTAAGACAGCCGTTGCTATCGACACAATTATTAACCAGCGTGAAAACTGGCTCTCAGGCGATAAGAAGAAGCAGGTTAAGTGCATCTACGTCGCTATCGGTCAGAAGGGTTCAACGATTGCTTCTGTTAAGGGCGCACTCGAAGAAGCTGGCGCAATGGAGTACACAACAATCGTTGCATCTCCTGCATCAGACCCAGCTGGCTTTAAGTACCTCGCTCCATACACAGGTTCTGCAATTGGTCAGCACTGGATGTACAACGGCGAGCACGTTCTTATCGTCTTTGATGATCTCTCTAAGCAGGCTGAGGCATATCGTTCAGTCTCACTTCTCCTTCGTCGTCCACCAGGCCGCGAGGCTTACCCAGGAGACGTCTTCTACTTACACTCACGTCTTCTCGAGCGTTGCGCAAAGCTCTCTGATGAGCTCGGCGGCGGTTCAATGACAGGTCTTCCCATCATTGAAACAAAGGGAAATGACGTTTCAGCGTTTATTCCTACAAACGTTATTTCTATTACTGATGGACAGTGCTTCCTTGAGACAGACCTCTTTAACGCAGGCGTTCGCCCAGCGATTAACGTTGGTATCTCTGTTTCTCGCGTTGGTGGTTCTGCGCAGACAAAGGCGATGAAGAAGATCGCTGGTCGTCTCCGTCTTGACCTTGCACAGTTCCGTGAGCTCGAAGCATTCGCTGCTTTCGGTTCAGACCTTGATGCTGCATCAAAGGCTCAGCTTGAGCGCGGTGCACGTATGGTTGAGCTTCTCAAGCAGGGTCAGTACTCACCATTTGCACTTGAGCGTCAGATCGCATCTATCTGGGCTGGAACAACGGGCAACCTTGATTCAATCCCAGTCCCAGATATTCGTCGCTTCGAAGTTGAATTCCTCGACTTCATCGCACGTGAGCGCAAGGATATCTTCTCTGTCATCTCAGAGACTAAGGTTCTTGAAGATGAGACTGTTGCAAAGCTTCAATCTGCAATTGATGATTTCAAGAAGCAGTTCAAGTCTTCAGCATCACATGCTGTAAACGAAGCTGCTGCAGATGCTCTCGATAGTGAAGGTGCTGAAGCAATTACAAAGCACGTTCCTCCGGCGGTGAAGAAGTAACCCATGGGTGCTCAACTCCGCATATATCGCCGACGGATGCGTTCCGTTAAAGCGACTAAGAAGATTACGAAGGCTATGGAGCTTATCTCTGCCTCACGTATCGTCAAGGCGCAGCAACGTGTATCTGCATCGACTCCTTATGCAAATGAGTTAACACGTGCGGTATCGGCAGTTGCTTCATTCTCTTCAGTCGAACATCCTTTGACTACACCCCATGTCAACCCACGTCGTGCAGCGGTTTTGATCATCTCTGCAGACCGCGGCATGGCTGGTGCATATTCAACTAATGCAATCAAGGAAGGCGAGCAGCTCGCTGCTCTTCTCCGTGAGCGCGGTCTATCTGTTGCTAGCTACCTAGTGGGTCGCAAAGCTGTTAACTATTACAAGTTCCGTGATCGTCAGATTGCAGGATCTTGGTCAGGTTTCTCAGATAACCCAACATATGAAAATGCCAAGGAAGTTGCAGACACACTTCTTAGCGCATTTATCGAAGATTCAACTGATGGCCAAGGCGTTGATGAGATTCATATCGTCTTCACAACCTTTAAATCAATGTTGACTCAGGAAGCAACAGCAAAGCGCATGATTCCACTAGAGATTGTTGAGTCATCTGAGCCAATTTCTGCAGCGCTTCTTCCACAATACGAATTCGAACCAAGTGCGGGAGAAGTTCTTGATGCTCTTCTTCCTCGCTACATTGAAGCTCGAATCTTCAATGCGATGCTTCAGTCAGCTGCTTCAGAGCATGCTGCCCGTCGTCGCGCAATGAAGTCAGCAACAGATAATGCCGAAGAGTTGATCAAGTCGCTTACACGTCTTGCTAACGCAGCTCGTCAGGCAGAAATTACCCAAGAGATCAGTGAAATTGTTGGCGGCGCAGATGCGTTGGCCTCAGCTAGTGCAGGGAGTGAATGATGTCAGCAACAGGTAAAGGCCGCGTAGCCCGAGTTATTGGACCGGTGGTGGATATTGAATTCCCCGCAGATTCAATGCCTTCGATCTTTAACGCCCTCCATGTAGAGACAACCATGAGCGGTACGACACGTACTTTGACTCTTGAGGTTGCTCAGCACATCGGCGACAACCTAGTCCGCGCAATCTCAATGCAGCCAACAGACGGAATGGTCCGTGGCGCAGAGGTAAGCGACACAGGTGCACCAATCTCTGTACCAGTCGGTGATGTAACAAAGGGTCACGTCTTCAACACTCTCGGAGAGTCACTCGATGTTCCAACATCATCGCTGGATATCAAGGAGCGTTGGCCAATCCACCGCAATGCACCAGCATTCGATCAGCTTGAGTCAAAGACAGAGATGTTCGAGACAGGTATCAAGGTTATTGACCTTCTTACACCTTATGTAAAGGGTGGAAAGATCGGTCTCTTCGGCGGCGCAGGTGTTGGTAAGACTGTTCTTATCCAGGAGATGATTTATCGCGTAGCTGAAAACTTCGGTGGTGTATCTGTATTCGCCGGTGTTGGTGAGCGTACTCGTGAAGGTAACGACTTGTTCCTCGAAATGACAGAGACTGGCGTTATCAATAAGACGGCCTTGGTCTTCGGTCAGATGGATGAACCACCTGGAACACGTCTTCGCGTTGCACTTTCAGCTTTGACTATGGCTGAGTACTTCCGCGATGTTCAGAAGCAGGACGTTCTCCTCTTCATCGATAATATCTTCCGCTTTACTCAGGCAGGTTCAGAGGTTTCAACACTTCTCGGACGTATGCCATCTGCTGTGGGTTACCAGCCAACACTTGCAGATGAGATGGGTCAGCTTCAGGAGCGCATCACATCAACACGTGGTCACTCAATTACATCTATGCAGGCAATTTACGTTCCTGCTGACGATATTACTGACCCAGCTCCACACACAACATTCGCCCACTTGGATGCGACAACTGTTCTTTCACGTCCGATCTCAGAGCTTGGTATCTACCCAGCTGTGGATCCACTTGACTCAACATCTCGTATCCTCGATCCACGCTACATCGGTGAGCGCCACTTCAAGGTTGCAAACCGTATTAAGCAGATCTTGCAGCGTTACAAGGATCTTCAGGACATCATCGCTATCTTGGGTATCGATGAGCTCTCAGAAGAAGATCGTATTCTTGTAGGACGTGCACGTCGTATCCAGCGCTTCTTGTCACAGAACACATTCGTGGCGAAGGTCTTTACAGGTATCGACGGTTCATACGTCCCAATCAACGACACAATCGATGCATTCGAAGCACTTGCAGATGGAAAGTACGATCACGTTCCAGAGCAGGCATTCTTCATGTGCGGTGGTCTCGACGATGTAGAGCGCAACGCAGCTGAATTGGCAAAGAAGTAACCATGGCACTTAACGTCGCGCTGGTATCGCCAACTGAGCAGGTCTGGACAGGAGAGGCGAAGTTCGTTCTCGCACGTACAACTGGGGGCGACCTCGGTGTACTTCCTGGCCACGCACCTCTCTTTGGTGTATTGGTCGATGGCCTAGTCAGCATCGAAATTGCTGATGGTTCAAAGAAGGAGTTCAACGTTAAGGGTGGATTCCTCTCAGTCAACAACAATCGTGTATCGATTCTGACTGAGTCTGTTGCTTAAATAGTTTCAATAGAAAAGCCCCGTCAGATAATCTGGTGGGGCTTTTCTCATTCTAAATACTATTCGCGAGTGACATTGGCACCGAGGTTGCGAAGGTCCTCTGCGAAGTTTGGATAGCCACGATCAATGTGGAATGCACCATCGACAGTAGTTTCACCATCTGCAACGAGCGCTGCAAGAACAAGGCCAGCACCTGCACGAATATCTGATGCTTCAACAGGAGCTCCAGATAGCTGAGGAATACCGTCGATAGAGGCGTGGTGGCCATCTACTGTGATCTGTGCGCCTAAGCGAGCAAGTTCATTAACGAACATAAAGCGAGATTCAAAGACATTTTCAGTCACGATTGCATGGCCTTCAGCGATTGCATTCATACCGATAATGAAAGGAAGTAAGTCGGTAGCAAATCCTGGATAGGGAAGTGTTGCCACATCTACAGCGCGAGGGCGATGATCCATCTTGACTCGCACGCCATCTGCAGTGGATGTGATGATTGCACCAGCTGATGCAAGCTTATCCAGCATGACTTCCATGTGGCCTGCGACTGCGCCATGAATAGTGATATCGCCTTGAGTGATAGCTGCAGCAAATGCCCAAGTTCCAGCGATGATGCGATCAGTAATAACTGTATGAGTTGTTGGGCGAAGTTCTGTAACACCAGTAATTCTGATGAGCGGCGAACCGATGCCTTCAATCTTCGCACCCATGGAGACCAAGAACTCGCAGAGATCGACAATATCTGGCTCGCGTGCAGCGTTATCAATAGTTGTAACGCCCTTAGCAAGGACTGCTGCAGTCATGATGTTCTCTGTTGCGCCCACTGATGGGAAGTCGAGAACGACATCGGCCCCCGTAAGTCCATCAGGTGCTTCGGCGATGACATAGCCATGTTCAATATGGGCTTTTGCGCCCAATGATTCAAGGCCTTTAATGTGGAAGTCGAGTCCGCGTGAACCGATTGCATCTCCACCAGGAAGGGCGACTTCAGCGATTCCAATACGGGCAACGAGTGGGCCAAGAACGTTGATTGATGCTCGCATCTTGCGGACGAGTTCATAATCGGCGCGATGTAGGGGTTCTGCTGGAACGTCAATTGAGACGGTCGCATCGCCGCCTGCCTTGTTGTTGAGAACAACGGTGCATCCAAGGCGGGTCAAAAGGTCGGCCATGATGTCGACATCGGCGATATCTGGGACATTGGAGATAGTTGTCTTGCCAACGGCCAGCAGAGAGGCTGCCATAAGCTTTAAAACGGAGTTCTTAGCGCCTGTGACCGTTACTTCACCCTTGAGGGAGGCTCCACCCACGATACGGAAGCGATCGAGAGGTTGAGTCATGGCGAAATTCTACTTCACGGCTAGCGGAATCTTTGAAGCCTATTAGGCTAGGCGCATGGTTAATCTAACTCGCATTTATACAAAAACAGGTGATGACGGAACTACTGCGCTCGGTGATATGAGCCGTACATCAAAGAACGACCCACGCCTTGAGGCATATGCGACAGTAGATGAAGCAAACTCTGCAATCGGAGTCGTGCTCTCGACTGATCAATTAACCGATGATGTTCGCAATCTCTTAATTCGAATTCAGAATGATCTCTTCGATGTGGGAGCAGATCTCTGCACACCAGTGATTGATAAGCCAGCCTTCGAACCACTTCGTGTTCTTGAAAGCCAGATTACCTACCTTGAAGATTCAATCGATGCATATAACGCAGATCTTGCACCGCTACGTTCATTTGTTCTTCCATCAGGAACAGCAGCTGCTGCGCATCTTCACGTTGCTCGCACCGTTGTCCGTCGCGCAGAGCGTCGCACATGGACTGCAATTCACTCATTCGGTAGTGGTGTAAATCCACTGACTGCGCAGTACCTCAATCGTTTATCTGATCTGCTCTTTGTATTGGCACGTGTTGCTAATAAGGAGATCGGAGATCAGCTCTGGGTTCCAGGAGCCAACCGCTAACTTTTCTTGTAGCTTGTTCCTGGTAAAGATTTGTCGCGATCTTCATGGTGACAGATCACTGAGGTAATCTTTGCCGCTCCACCCTTCTCAACAGTCTCAGGTGAAATTAACAAGAGCACTTTGAACTCTCGATCGCTGCTCGAATTAAATGAAGTATTGAGTTCACCCAACTTATCTCCCTGGGCATCAGTGATATTTGCAATCGCTTCCCACCAGAGACAGCCTGTTTCTGATGCGACTTGGACTGCGCCGCAGATATATGTGGTGCATTGCTTAATCTGCTTTGAAAGATATGAGTTGGCCGAGATAAGCCCTACAAGCTCTTTCGCGGTTGGAACTTTGGCATAGACCTCGCCCTCAACGCTAAATCCCTTAGGTGGCCAAGCTGCCTTGGGAGAAGGTGAGACGCGTACCTTTGCGCGCTTCTTCTTTTTCTTCTTCACAACTGGCTTCTTTGTCGCCGTTGGTTTTGCACTCGCCTTTACCGTTGGCTTGCTTGAAGCTTTTGCACTCGCTTTTGCAGTAGGTTTTGAAGTTGTTTTCGAAGTGGCTTTAACTGTTGGCTTAGCACTCGCCTTAGCACTCGCCTTAGCAGTGACCTTTGCAGTGGGCTTCGGCGTTGGCTTCTTTGTTGCAGCCCCCGCTGCAGGTGCTGCAAATGCAAGAACTACGGCAAGGCAGAGAGACGTTAGTCGCGATCCCACTTGAAGGTGCGGATTGCCACAATTGTTCCCACGACGAGCCATATGCCAATAATGGCAAAGGTTCGCCCAGTCTCCCAATTGCCGGCAATTTCACGCGTAGCAAAATTATCGGGCAGGAAGATTGAGCGCATTCCTTGAGTGAGCCACTTGAGAGGGAATATCGCCGCAATCTGCTGCATCCACTTGGGAAGGTCGGTGAAGATAAAGAAGACCCCACTAAAGAATTGCAGGATGATCACAACGGGGGAGACGATTGCAGATGCTCCTCGAGCGTTCTTGGGAACGCTTGAGAATGCAACGCCGAGAATCGTTGAGACAAGTGAGCCAAGAATTAAGAGAGCGGCGAAGAGCGCCCACTTACTTGCCTGCGTCGGAAGGTTGACGCCAAAGAATGCAATACCAGCTGCGAGAAGCAATACAACTTGAATAACCATGCTGACTGTCACAACTATTGCTTTACCGATGAAGTAGCTCGCTGCTGGCATCGGTGTTCCACGTAGTCGCTTAAGAGCACCTAAATCACGTTCTACTGGAATGAAGATTGCAATCTGCTGAAAGCCAGTATTAACAAGGGCTGATGCAATCATTCCAGCGACAAAGTACTGGCTAAAGGTCACACCTGGTGCGATCTTGGTACTAAATACCGAGCCAAAGATTGCAAGAAGAATCAATGGAAAGAGAAGAGTAAAGACAACAGATTCTTTCTGTCGGAAGAATTGCTTAATCTCAAGGCCGCCGCGCTTGAGGCCGATAGCGAGAGCTCCAGGAAGCTTCTTATTCATGGGTTGCTCCAATCATTGAGAGATAGACATCTTCTAATGTGGGGCGATGAACGCTGAGTTCAGGCACTTCTCCACCAAACTTCGCCGATAGGTTCTTCACAAAATCAGTCGGCGCATCGGTCTGCGCAATGTGAGAAATCCCGCCTTCACTCCATGTAATGGTGGCTTTTGCGTGTGCACGACCACCAAGGAGAGCTGGTGTTGATACTTCAAGAATCTCACCATGGTTCATGACTGCGACGCGGTCAGCCAGAGCCTCTGCCTCATCGAGATAGTGAGTAGTCAGAAGAATCGTTGTGCCCTCATCTTTAAGCTTGCGAATCAATAACCAGAAGGCACGACGTGCTTCAGGATCAAAGCCCGTAGTTGGCTCATCTAAGAAGAGAAGTTCGGGGCGTCCAATAATGCCAAGTCCTACATCGAGGCGACGTCGCTGGCCACCGGATAAGGTGCGCGCACGATCGTCGGCCTTCTCTTCCAAGCCGACAAGTGCAATGACTTCTTCAACGCCACGTGGGTTGGAGTAGTAACTTGCAAAGTGTGTCAGCGCTTCACGAGGTGAAAGCTCAAGGGTGTCATTGGAACTCTGCAGAACAATGCCGATGCGATTTCTCCAGGCAAGTGCCTCGCCACCTTTTATCGAAGGATCTGTGTCGAGCACAGAGACAGTGCCAGAATCCGCGGTGCGAAAACCCTCGAGGATTTCTACCGTTGTCGTCTTGCCAGCGCCATTAGGCCCGAGAATCGCAAAGATTTCGCCATGCTCGATTGCCAGAGATAGATCTTTAACAACTGTGAGGGCGCCATAGCTCTTTCGCAAGCCATCTACCTTGATTGCAGGCTTCATGTACCTACTGTATTGGTTTCGATTCGCCGAAAGTAGTCAATGTAATGGAAAATACATCTGTGAGCCCGCGTAAGAATTACCCCAAGAATCGACGCCCTAATACCGGCGTTGATGAAGAGCCTCGCGGTGTTCCTTCAAATCAGATCTTTGTAGAAGATGAGCAAGGTCTCTGGATTGTCCGTAAGTTGACCGGTTCTGCAGCGAATAAGCCCTATCGCTGTCCTGGATGCGATCAGTTGATTCCTATGGCTACCCCGCACACAGTTGCATGGCTCGATGGCGATGAAGAAGGTCGTCGCCATTGGCATAACGCATGTTGGGATAAGCGCGGAAAGCGCCGACCTAATACCGAGCGCACTCGCAATGCGCCTCGTTATTAATTAAGAAAGTCGTCCTCGAAGCACGGTCAACAACTTCACGACAAGTGAATCAACCTTTAGCGTGCGTTTAAAGCTTGTGATGGGCAGCGGCAATTGGAAGCGAGCACGAACAACAGAGCGTGGGTAGGTAAATTCAAGGAGACCTTCAGGTCCATGAATGCGGCCATAGCCAGAATCTTTAGTGCCACCGAATGGGATCGATGCAACCGCTGCAAATGAAATCACAGAGTTGATTGCAACCATTCCACACTGTAATTGCGATGCAATCCAGCGACCTTGGCGACGAGACCATACCGAAGCACCAAGTCCATATCGAGATGCATTCGATAGTTCGATTGCAGTCTCCATATCTGGAACTCGATTAATAACAATTGTTGGACCAAAGGTCTCATCAGTCATCGAAGTGGAATCTTCAGGAACCTGGAGAAGCACGACTGGCTGAACAAAGCGTTCACCAACGGATTGAGTGCCACCGACTACTGGGATGCCACCCTTCTTCTCAGCATCGCGAATATGAGACTTAATGATCTTGAGCTGTGAAGGCATCGTTGCAGGACCGTAATTGGCCTCTTCTGGATTGCCGGCATGAATTGTCTTTGCGAGTGCAATGACTTTCTCAGTAAAGATATCTGCAATGTTCTCATCGACATAGACGCGTTCTGCGCCGATACATGTCTGACCGCCATTGGAAAATGCTGACCAGACTGTTGCATCTGCAGCTAACGAAATATCGGCATCGCGCGCCACAATAACTGGATCTTTACCGCCACATTCAGCGATAACTGGTGTCAACGTCTCGGCGCAGAGGGCTGCCACCTTCTTCGCAGTTGCAGTTGAACCGGTAAATGCCAACTTCTTCACACCGCTTGTGCAGAGCGCAGCTCCTGTCTCGCCAAAACCTGTAACGACTTGGAAGAACTCTGAACTTCCTGATGCATGCTCAAAGAGCTCTGCGAGTGCAACGCCAACGCCTGGTGTGTACTCACTTGGCTTAAAGACCACTGTATTTCCAGCAGCGAGTGCATATGCAATCGATCCCATAGGCGTAAAGACTGGATAGTTCCAAGGTCCAATTACTCCGACAACACCCAGAGGCGAACGTTCAACAGTTGCAGACATATTTGCCATCAACGCACCAGGTGAGCGGTGTGCAGTGCGCAGTACAGATTCTGCATGGCGGGCAGCCCATGCGACGTGATGGGCTGCCAGAGTGATCTCAAGCTTTGCATCTGAATGTGGCTTGCCTGTCTCAAGAGTGACTTGTTCTGCGAGTGAATCAATCTCGCTCAAAATTAATCGGCTGTATGCAAGTAAAACCTTGCGGCGTCCCTTATGACCGAGTGCGACCCAACGCTGTGCGGCATCTGTAGCGAGCGTGACCGCTGCATAGACATCTTTCTCGCTCGCAATCGGATAAGTACCTGCGACTTCACCGTTAACCGGATTGAGTGATTCGAACTTTTTAGCCATAGCCAAAGAGTAGTCACTAGAATGCAGCTATGACGGAACCAATCCGCCCCAGCACCGTATTACCGGCTATTCGTACCCCTTTTACCCTCACTACCGCCGATGGCCAGACTCTCATCGGCGAGGTAAGTGCGCCGATCGATAACCCATCAACGATGCTTCTCTGCCTTCATCCCAATCCAACTGGCGGAGGAATGATGGATAGCCACATCTATAAGAAAGCAGCCAATCGCCTGCCTTCAATGGCTGGCGTAACAATTGTTCGCTTCAATACACGTGGAACGACTAGCGAGGCTGGAACAAGTACTGGTGAATATGACGGCGGCCGCGCAGAGAAATTCGATGTGCAAGCTGCGATTGATTACTGCTTTGATGTTTTACATGCAAAGGAACTTTGGATTGTTGGTTGGTCATTTGGAACAGAACTCGCGCTCTGTCACGCACGGGATCCACGAGTAAAGGGATTAATTCTCTTAAGTCCGCCGCTGATGAAGACAGAAGATAGGGATCTTCAATTCTGGGCAGAAGATGGTCGACCAGTGACAGCGCTAGTTCCAGAACATGATGACTATCTCAAACCCAATGAAGCCCGTAAGAGATTCTCACTGATACCGCAGATTGATCTGATTGCAGTAGATGGTGCAAAGCATCTATGGGTTGGCGAGCCATATGTGCATCGCGTTTTAAGTGAGATCACGCGGATTATTGCGCCGTCTCGCCTGCCACTTCCTACAGAGCTCTAGCTCTTAATTCTGTTCAGCGCGAGGATAAACAACTTCCTCAAGGATCAAGATTATTGAAGCAGCAACAGGTACCGCTAATAGGCCACCAATAAGTCCAAGAAGCGATGTTCCAATGAGAGCAGAGACGATTGTGACTGCGCCAGGAACTGCCAATGTGCGCTTCATAATCTTTGGAGTTACGACGTAGTTCTCAACCTGAACGTAAACCACGTAGGCAACAAAGGCGATAATGCCAATGCTGACAGATTGAGTTGCTGCAATGAGCGTGACAACACCGCAGCCAAGGAAGTGGCCAATCAGTGGAACCAGGCCACAGACAAAGACAATGATTCCGATCGTAATAGGAGAAGGAAGTCCCAAGACGAGAGAGAGAATCGTGACAAATAGTGATGCAAGTGCAGAGACAAGAATCTGACTTCCCACAAATGCACCTACACGCGCTATGACTGCTTCGGTTAATAGTGAGATACGAGGGCGGCGAGTTGCCGGAACCATTTTCAGAGCAAGTGCAGTTGCTTGTGGGAGTGAAGTGATGAAGTAGAGAGTAAGGACCAAGATTGTCAGTCCAGTAAATGTTCCTGAGAGAACAGTCTTTCCGACTCCGATGACTCCACCAAATGCCGAGATTAAGAGAGTGCCATCGGATGTGACGCTACTGAGCTTCTTCTGAATCGAATCAATAACACCGTATTGATCGTTGAGTGATGCGATTTGTGGATTTGCCTTGAGATCTTGTAGCAGTGATGGTGCGATATTAATTAAATGTGCGCTCTGCTTCACAAGTGGCGGAACGATAAGTGCCAAGAACATTCCAACAAAGAACAGTACGCCTACAAAGATAATTGCAACAGCGGTTGTGCGCGAAGTTCCTCTACGACGAATCGCTTCAACTGCTGGATTGAGACCTGTTGCCAAGAAGAGGGCAACGAGAATAATGACAAAGACTTGGCTTGCACTCGCTAGAGCGCTGAGCAGGACGAATGCAGAGAGCCCGCCTGTTGTTGCAACGAATCCAAAGTAGAAGGGGTGACCTCGATCGATGGGCGCACCAGCGCTTCCATAGTGAGGTGTGACCGGAGCCGCTTTACTTGCTGCTTTCTTTGAGATTCGGCCACCGATTCGCTCTGAAATAGTCATAAGTAAATTGTATAAGTAATTGTATTTGTAAATAGAAAGTCGTTGATAGATGAGAGAATGACTTCATGGCATTGAGAATCACAGGCGTCGGCGAAGAGATCGCAGCGGTCTCAGGCCTGCCCTGGAATCAGAGCCTTGAACTCTGGCCAGAGGATCCGCTCCTCGCCGAAAAGCGCGGTATTTCGCGCCACATCGTTCGCCTCGTTCGTTCTACCAATGACCCTGACTCTGAGGTCTATGCAGTCAAAGAGACAGTCTCCGAGTTCGCCAATCGCGAATACAAGATTTTGCGTGAGCTCAAGCAACTCGATGCACCCAGCGTTCAATCAGTTGCCGTTGTAGAGGGACGTACCGATAACGAGGGAGAGGAACTTCCCTGCGCGCTGGTGACTAGGTTCTTGCCTTACTCATTGCCCTATCGCGTTCTCTTAAGTGGAAAAGAAGTCACCGCAGAAGACGTCACTCTGATGGCTAATGCCCTTGCACTTCTCTTAGTACGTCTTCATCTCCTTGGGTTCTGGTGGGGCGACTGTTCACTTTCTAATACTTTATTCCGTCGAGATGCTGAAGGCTATGCCGCATATCTCGTCGATGCCGAAACAGGCGAATTCCAGCGAACACTCTCTGATGGACAGCGCGAACATGATCTTGAAATTGCGCACTTCAATGTTGCAGCAGAGCTTGAAGATCTCGCACTCTCTGGTGTTCTCTATCCAGGAATGGATCCAATCCGTGCAAGTAATGCGCTGATTAAGCGTTACCACCGTTTATGGGCAGCGTTAAAAGAACGTCAAGTTCTCGATCCCAAAGATCGCCATGCAGTAGAGCGCGCAATGCGCCAGTTACACGATCTTGGTTTTGCAGTCGAAGAGGTATCTGTTCAACTCGAAGAGGGAGATGAGACAGCAGGTAAGTTGTACTTCCAACCGAAGTTGGTTGCGGCGGGATATCACAAGAATCGTTTACGAGAATTAATGGGACTTGAAACCGAAGAGCTTCAAGCAAAGCGCCTGCTTGCATCATTTGATCGTTACCGAGGCCGTGAGAAATCACCGAAGCCACCTACGCACGACTCAGCACGTCGCTGGCTCCAAGAAGTTTTTAATCCAACAGTCTCACTCATCCCTGAAGATATGCGCGGACGTATTGAGAGTGCACAGTTCTTCCATGAAGCCCTTGAACACCGCTGGTATTTGAGTGAGAAGGCGGGCCATGATGTTGGCCTTGAATTTGCAGCGCTCTCTTACATCAATGAAATTCTGCCATCACGTCGAGACTCTGGCGTCGATATCACTGAAGGAAGTTCACTATGACAATGCCACCCAACTTTGGACGCGCCTTTGACCTCAGTGGATTAGGAAAACCGCCGGTAGATACCAGCACTCCTATGCCAGGTCTTGAAGTTACAGCTGCCAACCTCACTGCTGAATTCCTACCTATGTCAGCACAGAAGCCAGTTGTTGTTCTCTGTTGGTCTGCGCGCTCTCCAGAATCAGTTGATATGTTGCGTGATCTCGGCAAACTCGCACTAGCCGATCAAGGCACCTGGATCTTGGCACGCGTCAATATTGATGAACAACCACAGGTGGCACAGGCGCTTCAGACTCGAACAATTCCTTATGGTTTAGTTTTCATCGCAGAACAGCCGATTCCTTTTGTTGAACAAGCGCTCAATGAAACGCAGCTCCGTGAGGTCATCACAAAGATTCTTACACTCGCAGCTCAACAAGGTATTGGTGAAGCACCTGTTGAACAAGCAGAGCCAGAGGAAGATGAAGCAATCGAGGCTATTGATCGTGGTGATTTCGCGGCAGCGGAAGCTTCATATAAAGCTCTCCTAGCCCGCAAGCCAAATGATCCATATGGCAAAGTTGGGTTGGCGCAGGTTCAATTATTGATGCGCACAGATGGACTCGATGCGGCAAAGGTAATGCAGGATGCGATTGCAAAGCCTGATGATCTAGCTGCGCAGATGCAATGTGCCGATGTTGAAATCATGCAGGGAGATCTTGAACAAGGATTTAAACGTCTTCTCAACCTCATCACAATCTACGCCGGCGATGAGCGCAAGCTTGTGAAGGAACGTTTACTTGAACTCTTCGCCCTTGTAGATCCATCAGATCCTCGAGTCATCAAGGCCCGCACATCTCTCGCGAATGCACTCTTCTAAATGAACGCTTCAGTCGGACTTACATTAGAGCGTGAAAAGAAGCTTCTCCATGCTCTCTTCTTCATCTTCGGCTTTGGAATCATGGCCTGGGTCCCTCGCTTTCCTGAGGTAAAGGCAAACCTTGGATTAAGCAATGGCGCATTCGGATCGATTCTCACAACAGGTGCCATCGGTGCATTTACAGGCCTGCTCACCGTCGGACATATTGTTCATAAGGTGGGTGTCCGCAATGTGATGATTGCAGCAACTGCGCTGCTTTACTCCTCATTTGTTGCAATCGTTCATGTCCATTCTGCAACGCTCTTCATCTTTCTCAATATCGCAATCGCCTTCGGAATCACGGCCACTCACGTATCAATCAACGCGCAGGGTTTTCATATTCAAGAACGAAGCAAGGCAAATGTCGTTGTCAGTAGCGCGGGCTATTGGAGCGCAGGCGCTCTCTTCACCGCAATTCTCTCTGGTTTCTTAGTCGGTAATATCGGATTATCTGCACATATCTCTGCGCTCTCAATCTTTGCAGCGATAGTAACTCTCATCATTGTTGCTCAATTTGGTTCAACACTAGTTCCACCGAATGAACACCCTGAGACCGATTACGCAATCAAAGATATTTTCACAACCTTCCACTTTGATTGGAGAATTAGCATTGGTCTTGCATGCGCTGTCTATCTCGAGTTTGCCATCGGCGACTGGGGAACAATCTTTACCAAAGAGCGCCTCGACGTCAGCGCTGGTCTAAGTACACTGCCCTACATCGTCTTCACGATCTTTATGATTATCGGTCGCCTCTCTATCCAGCGCTTCACAGCTAGATACCAGCTCCATCAATTGGCGAGAGTCCTCTCATTGGTCGCAGGAATCGGCTTCGTTATTACGATTTCAATTGCTACACATCTTCCACCAGAATCTATCTGGACCTCTTATGGACTCTTCCTTCTCGCATTCGCCCTTGCAGGTATTGGCTCTTCAATCCTCGGTCCAACTTTTACCGCCGCAGCCAACCGACGTTCACCAAATCCAAGTGCGGTCGTAATTGGTCAATTAGGCGTTGCAAATAACGTCATCACAACAGTCTTAAAGTGGTTTGTAGCAGGCGTTATCGGAGCAACTGGTTCTATTGCACTTGCAATGATGATTCCAGGAGTTTTAATGATCCTTGCCGCATTCTTCACACCCGTCATCAAAGAGGGATCGAAGTAACTCTTTAAGGGCGCTCTAACCAGATAGTTGCAAGTGGTGGGATGCGTAGCGTGATGTAGAGATCGGTATCAACATCTACAGCAAATGAGTTATTTGTAATTCCGCTGCCGCCATATTTGAGATCATCAGTATTAATTGTCTCTCTCCACACACCAGCTGTCGGCATGCGAAGTGAGTAGAACTCTTGCGGCACTGGCGAGAAGTTGGAGATACAGACAAGTGGGTAACCGGCATCAGACCACCGTGTGAACGCGACGATGTTATTTGCACCGTCATCGCCGACAATCCATTGGAAACCTTCAGGATTTACATCCTTCTCCCAGAGAGCTGGATGACGTTTGTAATTAAGGTTGATATCAGCAAGAGCAGCTTGGACACCCGTGTGCTCTGCATATTCAGTCAGGTGCCACTGAAGACCCGCCTCTTGGTTCCACTCATCATTTTGAGCAAACTCCTGTCCCATGAAGAGTAATTTCTTTCCAGGATGGGCCCACATAAATCCATAGAGCGCACGAAGAGTGGCAAGTTTCTGCCAGCGATCACCAGGGAACTTATTAACGAGTGAACCTTTTCCGTGCACAACCTCATCATGGGAGAGCGGAAGCATAAAGTTCTCAGACCACGCATAGAGAATCGAGAAGGTGATCTCGTTATGGTGATAGACGCGGTGTACCGGCTCGTGTTGCAGGTATTCGAGGGTGTCGTGCATCCAACCCATATTCCACTTGAATCCAAAGCCAAGTCCGCTACTTGATGTATCGCGTGTAACGCCTGGCCATGCAGTTGATTCTTCGGCAATCATCATGATGCCTGGATGCGATTTATAGGCGGTAGATGTTGCCTCTTGAAGTAGCTGTACAGCCTCTAAATTCTCACGTCCACCGAAGCGGTTAGGCAGCCATTCGCCTTCCTTACGTGAGTAATCAAGGTAGAGCATTGATGCCACAGCATCTACACGAAGGCCATCGATATGGAACTCTTCTAGCCAATAGAGCGCACTCGCAACGAGGAAGTTTCGAATCTCGTTACGTCCAAAGTTGAAGATGAGCGTTCCCCAATCAGGGTGCTCACCCAGACGTGGGTCTTCATGTTCGTAAAGGGCAGTGCCATCAAAGCGAGCAAGTGCCCACTCATCTTTTGGAAAGTGCGCTGGGACCCAATCGAGGATGACACCGATGCCTGCTTTGTGAAGTGAATCAACAAGGAATCGAAAATCATCTGGTGTTCCAAAGCGTGCAGTCGGTGCAAAGAACGATGTGACTTGATAACCCCATGAAGGCCCGTAAGGGTGTTCTGTCACAGGCATGAACTCGACATGGGTGAATCCATTGGCAAGTACATAATCAACGAGCTCAACTGCCATCTGGCGGTAGGTAAGGCCGAGGCGCCAAGAACCCAGATGTACTTCATAGACAGAGACAGGGGAGCGCCAAGGCTGGAAGTCACACCGTGCGTGCATCCACTCGTGATCACTCCAGTTGTAATTACTTTCATTGACTACAGATGCAGTCAGCGGTGGGCACTCTGTTTCGCGAGCAAGTGGATCAGCATGATCTACCCACTGACCGAAAGCTCCGCAGATTGCATACTTATATTTTGTTCCTGCGCCAATCTCTGGAATAAAGAGCTCCCAAATACCAGTCGCACCTTGGCGCACCATCGGGTGGGCTGACTTATCCCAGAAGTTGTGATCGCCAATCAGGCTGACTGCTTGAGCGTTAGGTGCCCATACAGAGAATGCTGTTCCTAGTAGTGCGCCATCTTTATCGCGCAAGATATGTGCGCCGAGAGCAGACCATAACTTTTCGTGGCGACCTTCATTGATGAGATGAAAATCGAGCTCGCCGAGAGTTGAATTTGGATTGAGAAAGCTGACTGGAGATTGAGTTTCTTCCACAGATTTATTTGATTTAAATATCTTTGAAAGAAAACTCATGTGCTAATTCTAAAGCTTTACCCTCGCAATGTGAACGACTTTGCCAGATAACCTTGTTGGATCAAGACGAACATAGGTCTGTGGAGCCCATTGATATTGTGCAGAATCAATCAAATCCGTTACCTCAAAGTTATCTCCACTGATTCCAAGTGCCTTCATATCCCAATGAATTGTGCTCTCTTGAGCAAAGTTTGGATCAAGGTTTACAACAACGAGAATGATGTTATCGCCCTCACGCTTTGAATAGGCCAAGATTTGTTCATTCTCACAATGATGGAATCGCAAATTACGTAGGCGCTGAAGTGCAACGTTCTCTCGACGAATCTTATTGAGAACAGTGATAAAGGGAGCAAGAGTGATCTGCTTCTTCTCAGCGCCTTCCCAATCGCGAACCTTGATTTCATACTTTTCAGAGTCGAGATACTCCTCGCCACCTTCTTTAAAGCGACGGTGTTCATATAGCTCATATCCTGCATACATTCCCCATGATGGCGTCAACGTTGAAGCAAGGGCTGCACGAATAGCGAAGATTGCAGGGTTTCCGCTCTGCAGGTGGAATGGATTGATATCAGGAGTATTGACCCAGAAATTAGGGCGGAAGAATGCAGATGTCTGATGGGCGACTTCTTCGCCATAGGCGATGAGCTCTTGCCTTGAAGTGCGCCAGGTGAAATATGTATAGGACTGATGGAAGCCAGCTTTACCCAGGGCATGCATCATTGAAGGCTTTGTAAATGCCTCAGCTAAGAAGATGACATCAGGAGATTCTTCTCGGATGGTGCGCATGACATCAGCCCAGAAGTGAACTGGCTTTGTGTGGGGATTATCAACGCGAAAGATTGAGACGCCTTTAGATATCCAGAAGCGAAGTGTCTTCAGTGATTCTTGCAGAATGCCGTTGTAATCATTATCAAAGTTGATGGGATAGATATCTTGATACTTTTTAGGTGGATTTTCAGCGTATGCAATCGTTCCATCAATGCGGCGAGTGAAAAATTCAGGATGTTCTTTCACCCAAGGATGATCTGGTGATGCCTGAAGCGCGAAGTCGAGCGCAACTTCAATCTTGTTCTTCTTTGCAACTGCGACAAAATCCTCAAAATCTTTCATTGTGCCAAGTACTGGATTGATAACCATGTGGCCACCTTCAGCGCTACCGATAGCCCAAGGAACTCCAGGATCGGTTGCAGTGGGAGTTAAAGTGTTATTGCGACCTTTACGGTGCGCGACTCCGATGGGATGAATGGGTGGAAGATAGAGAATGTCGAATCCCATTGCAGCGACTGCAGGGATACGAAGAGCGGCGGTCTTAAAGTTTCCGCTGGTAATTGAGCCATCTTTATTCTCGACAGCACCTTCACTGCGTGGGAAGAACTCATACCAAGAGCCAACGAGAGCGCGAGGATGATCTGCACGGACTGGGTACTTTTCGCTCTGAGATGACATACGGCGTAGCGGTTGAGTTGCACAGAAGGTGCGAATTTCAGGAGTTGATGCAATACCAAATCGATTGAGCGGTGCCAGCTTTGAATCCTTCAGTGCAGCAATTGCGGGCTTGAGAAGGCTCTTTGCAGATGAATCTGACTTGGATATCTCTTCAAAGAGTTGAACTCCGATCGCGCACATGAGCTCGCTATCGATATCAGCACCGATTTTGATCTCGGCATCGTGGAGCCAAGTTGCCAAGGGATGGTCATAGCTTTCGATTGCATAGAAGAAGTCACCGCGTGCAGGGATGGTCACATCTGCAGTGAAGCGATCACCGCCATGCCAGATCTCTTGCATCACAACGCGAGAAACCTCTCGGCCGTTGGAATCAAAGAGAACTACATCTGCTCCGAGTGCATCGTGGCCTTCGCGGAAAATTGTTGCATTGACAGGAAAGCTCTCTCCAGGAACCGCTTTGACCGGTACAAATTCTCCCCCGAAGTAAACCGCGGGGGAGATATCTGCTACTGGAATTCGATTAATCAGCCAGATCCTTCTGTATTACCTGCTTCTGCCGCTGTGACATCGAAGATACGGTACTTGTTGATAGCTTCGGTGACAATAGATTCCTTGACTTCACCGTTCTTCGCTAATTGAGCGAGCGTTGCCACGACGATTGATTCAGCATCAACCTTGAAGTGGCGGCGAAGAGCTCCACGAGTATCTGAAAGTCCAAAGCCATCAGTTCCGAGAGCATAGAAATGATTAGGAACCCACGGCGCAATCTGATCTTGAACTGCGCGCATGAAGTCAGAGACTGCAACAACTGGACCTTCACTGCCCTTGAGCTTTGAAGTCACATACGCAACCTTCTTTGAAGTTGGGTTGAGCAAGTTATGGCTATCAACTTCTAGGCCATCGCGGCGAAGTTCATTCCATGATGTAACAGACCAGACTGAAGCGGAAACGCCCCAATCTTTCTGCAATAGATCTTGTGCCTTGAGCGCCCAGTTGACTCCAACGCCTGATGCGAGAATCTGCGCATTCTTCTTACGCTGCTTCTCACCTGACTTAAGGAGATAGATACCGCGGAGCAATCCATCGACATCGAGATTCTCTGGCTCTGCTGGCTGCTGATACGGCTCGTTATAGATAGTGAGGTAGTAGTAGATATTCTCGCTGTTCTCGCCATACATACGACGGAGACCATCTTTAAAGATATGTCCAAGCTCGTATGCATATGCAGGGTCATAAGCGACAACCGCCGGGTTCGTTGCTGCAAGAAGATGTGAGTGACCATCTTCATGTTGCAGACCTTCGCCGTTAAGAGTTGTGCGACCAGCAGTTGCACCGAGAACGAATCCACGAACCATCTGATCTGATGCTGCCCAGAAGGCATCGCCTGTGCGCTGGAATCCGAACATGGAGTAGAAGATGTAGATAGGGATCATCGGTTCATCATGTGTTGAGTATGAAGAGCCAACAGCGGTAAATGATGCGACCGATCCTGCCTCGTTAATACCCTCGTGAAGAATCTGACCTGATGTTGACTCCTTGTAAGAGAGAATCAATTCACGGTCAACTGATGTGTACTGCTGACCATGCGGTGAGTAGATCTTCAGTGATGGGAATAATGAATCGAGGCCGAAAGTACGAGCCTCATCAGGAATGATTGGAACAAGGCGCTTTCCGATGCCTTCATCCTTCACGAGATCCTTCAACATACGGACAAATGCCATTGTTGTAGCAATCTCTTGCTGGCCTGATCCACGCTTTACAGATTCGTATACAGAATCTGGAGGAGTTGGAAGTGGCTTCGATACTGCACGACGACGTGGAACAGATCCACCGAGCTCTGCGCGACGATCTGCCAAGTACTTCGCCTCTATTGAGTCAGCAGCTGGCTTGAAGTATGCAGGTGTGTACTTATCGAGAGCGCTATCTGGAAGTGGAATCTCAAGGCGATCACGGAATTCAGTGATGTCTTCCAGGCTCATCTTCTTCATCTGGTGAGTTGAGTTACGTGCTTCGAAGTGTGAACCAAGTGTCCAGCCCTTGACTGTCTTTGCAAGAATGACAGTTGGCTTTCCATTGTTCTGTGTTGCAGCTAAGTAAGCTGCGTAGAGCTTGCGGTAATCATGTCCACCGCGCTTTAAGTTCCAGATGTCATCATCTGAGTAATTAGCGACCATCGCAGCAGTGCGTGGATCCTTACCGAAGAAGTGCTCGCGAACATATGCGCCGCTCTCACCCTTAAATGTTTGGTAGTCGCCATCAAGAGTTGTATTCATGATGTTAACAAGTGCGCCTTCTTTATCTTGCGCAAGAAGTGGATCCCAACCGCGACCCCAAATAACCTTGATGACATTCCATCCTGCGCCACCGAAGATTGATTCGAGCTCTTGAATGATCTTGCCGTTACCGCGCACAGGTCCATCAAGGCGCTGCAAATTACAGTTAACAACGAAAGTTAAGTTATCGAGCTTCTCGCGTGATGCAAGACCGATTGCACCAAGTGTGTCGACCTCATCCATCTCACCATCGCCGAGGAATGCCCATACGCGCTGATCGGATGTGTCCTTGATTCCACGGTTATGGAGGTAACGGTTGTAACGCGCCTGATAGATCGCATTGAGTGGACCGATACCCATTGAGACTGTTGGGAACTGCCAGAAGTCAGGCATCAAACGTGGGTGAGGATATGAAGAGAGCCCTCCACCTTGATGTGAAAGTTCTTGACGGAATCCATCGAGCTGGTGCTCTGAGAAGCGACCTTCAAGGAATGCACGTGAATACATTCCTGGAGATGCATGTCCCTGGAAGAAAACCTGATCTCCTCCACCTGCGTGATCTTGTCCGCGGAAGAAGTGGTTGAAACCAACTTCATAGAGAGCTGCAGATGATGCATAAGTAGAGATATGTCCGCCTACGCCGATTCCTGGACGCTGTGCGCGGTGTACCAACATCGCTGCGTTCCAGCGAACATATGAACGGATACGACGTTCGATATCTTCATCGCCAGGGAACTGTGGCTCTGCTTCAGGTGTAATGGTGTTGATGTAATCGGTTGTACGAAGATCTGAGATTGGAACGTTGCGCTCATGTGCGCGCTTGAGGAGTGCGAGCATCAAGAATCGAGCACGGACCGGTCCAGCTGCTGCGAGAGCTGCATCGAGCGACTGCTGCCATTCGAGAGTCTCTGTTGGGTCTGTATCCACCAACTGATTGAGAAGGTAATCCGCCTGGCCTTGGAATTCGCTCATGGGGCATATTCTCGCGCCATTGGCGGTCCGAGGCAAAATAGGCAGGCGTGACTCCCATTACCTGAGAAGGCCCAATCCATGAAGAATCAGGCGCCGTATCTATTGCTAAACCGGCCAGTATCTATTGGACTTAGCCCGTGGCACAGCGAATGGGCATCGAAGGAATGGGGCTTGAACCAGGAGATCTCGTACTTGAGATTGGCGGTGGCTCCCATGGCGATCCATCACTACGTACCGCCATCTCCGAGATAACTGGCACCGCATTGATTGAGGATGAGACCGACGAGGTCGTCGATGCAGTCATCATTTGGTGGCGTGAAGGTGATGGCGAACTCGAAGATGAATTAGTGGATGCACTCACATACCTTTCAGAGAGCGGCTCTATCTGGGTGCTGACACCAAAGGCTGGTCGTGACGGTCATGTCGAACCAAGTGATATTCAAGATGCAGCTCCCAATGTGGGCCTATCGCAAACTTCTACGCTCTCTGTCGCCTCTGACTGGACTGCAACTCGATTAGTCGCACGTAAGACGGCTAAGCGGTAAGTTTCTCTTATGACTCTTTCACTTGGAACAGCAGCACCAGATTTCGAACTTTCAGATCAGCATGGCAACAAGGTTTCACTCTCATCTTTTAAGGGTAAGAAGAACGTTGTATTGCTCTTTATTCCTTTCGCTTTCACAGGAACGTGTACTGGCGAACTCTGCGCAATGCGCGATGATCTATCGACATTTCAGAATGAGAACGTTGAGCTGCTAGCAGTCTCTTGCGATTCAATGTTCACCCAGCGAGTATTTGCAGAGCAAGAGGGATATAAGTTCCCAGTACTTGCTGACTTCTGGCCACATGGCGCTGTTGCAACTGCCTACGGAATCTTTGATGCAGAACGTGGATGTGCACTGCGCGGAACCTTCGTCATTGATAAAGAGGGCATCGTTCGTTGGAGCGTTGTTAACGGACTTGGTGATGCTCGTAGCAATGATGATTACAAAGCTGCGCTCGCCGCTCTCTAATTACTCAACTCTATTTATCAAAGAGGCTTAATACCAAGCACTTCAACTCCACCAATAGAGTTGAGAACGCTTACCAAATCTGATGGATCAGTGCCTGGCACTGCCACGGTGATGTCGTCGTAGCCTTTGCCATCTTCAGCTTTGATCACAACGAGTTCACGGATGTCGCAACCGGCAGCACCGATTGCTGAAGCGATAGCTCCAAGAGAGCCTGGGCGGTCTGGGAGCGAGATCTGCATTTGAAAGAGTGCCATGGCAAAACTCTAATAGGTGCGGGTTACGCGCAGATGTCGAATATGTATATTCCCGCTCATTTTCACTCAGTTTTTAGATTAGGGCTCTCATAAAGTAGTATTCGCGAGCAGTACAAGCCGGGTGGCTAGCTCAGTGGTAGAGCGCCTCGTTTACACCGAGGATGTCGGGGGTTCGAAACCCTCGCCGCCCACAGTTGATTGAAATATTTTTCACGCAGATAGACTCCAATCTATGAGTCAAAAACACCATCCACTTCAAGCCCTCATGACCTCCCATGCTGGCATGCGGCGTATGCTCAATTTTTGGCCGCCCTTCTTTTTCTCTGGCATCTCTGTCTTGGAGATCTCCAAGGATTTTCGACATACAAAGGTGCGCCTCAAGAAGAAGGCGCTGACCTCAAATTATGTAGGAACCCTCTTCGGGGGATCACTCTTTGCAATGACTGACCCTTTCTACATGGTGATGATTCTTAAGAATCTAGGCAAGGATTACATCGTCTGGGATAAGCGCAGTGAGATTGAATATGTCTCGCCCGGCAAGAGCACCGTGTATGCAGAGTTTCATATATGGGATAAGGATCTTGATGAGATCAGAGAACGCGTTGCATCTGAAGGAAAGTATCTCAAGTGGTTTGAGGTCGATATTAAGTCAGCCGATGGCACAGTTGTTGCAATTGTGAAGAAGCAAATTTACATCCGCAAAAAAGACTAGTCCTTCTTAGCGCTCTCTAGCTTCATCTCGCGGTACCTCATCAAAGTAAACTTCGCTTGATTACTGACCGAATCTTTATCTGAATCTGATGCTGCAGTAAGAGGCTCAATGATGGGATCTCCAATTGCGCAGAGGAATCGCGTGAGGGCAAATTGAAGATCAGAGTCACCACGACCAAGCTGCGTGACTAGCTTCGCAACAAGCGATGGCTTCTCTTCATCAGGAACTAAGACTGATGCTGCTCTCCAGGCAGTAGATGCAATGAAATCGTCTGGATCGAAGAGCATCCCATCGGTAATGAGGGCGTAGTTCTTCTTATCGCCAATCTTTGAAAGGGTATGAATTGCTTGGCTCTTTGCCTGTAAGTTCTCAGAAACTAATTCAGTCTTAAGCCGATTCACGACAGAGTCATGGTCGTGCATTAAGAGCGCCCACGAGAGGGTGTCTCGTACAAAGAAGTCAGTTTCAATTGCGCATTGATTGATGAGGATCTCAATAAAGCGTGGCTCTGGATAGGTGCCAGCAGCGAGAGCGGCCTTCAGTCTTACTGATTGATCGGGCGATGCCAGCATGGATTCAAGAGTCGCCATGCAGAAAAGGTATCCTAAAGCCATGCGATTTATTGTTTTCGTTATCGATGGTCCCAATAACCCTGCAAACTCTGATGAGATGCAGAAGATTGATGCATTTAACGAGAAGCTCCAGAGCAATGGCCATTGGATTACCGCAGCAGGTATTCAGCCGGGTTCAACTGCAACCTTGATTGATAACCGAAATAACAAGGGCGAGGTAAAAGCTGGTTCGCTCTTTGACGCACCTGAATACTTCAGCGGCTTCTGGATAATCGAGGCAGATTCTGCAGAAATCGCTCATGATCTAGCTATGGAGGGCTCACTCTGTTGCAATCGCAAAGTTGAGCTCCGTCCTTACATTCGCTGATGGTTGAGACTACGGGCAACTTCACCTCTGCCGAACTACTTGAGCAAGAAGAGAGCGTTCGACTAACTCAGTTCGACCAAGAGTTAGCGTTAGATCTTGGCGCACTTGCTGCAGAGATTGGCCTTACTCGTGAACTTCCAATTGCCATCTCAGTTCGCATCGGTGACTGGGAAGTCTTTAAAGCATCACTTCCTGGAACTATTGCAGAGAACGATGGCTGGATTCAACGCAAGGCAAATGTTGTTGCCCTTACCCACCACACCACAATGTATGAACGTGTAAGCGCTGAAGAAACGGGCTCCGATTGGCATACAGATCATGGAGTTGTTGATGAGACCCATGCTATTCATGGGGGCGGATTTCCTATTATGTTGAAAACAGGCGAGCATCTTGGGGCATTTATCATCATTGGACTGCCTCAAGTGGAGGATCATCTCCTTGCGTTAGAAATTTTAAAGGAGTTCATCAATGCCTATTCTTAATGTAGAGATGCAGATGTGCATCTCAATTGCTGCACGTCCTAGCAATGTTGGAACGCGATTTCATAACTTTCTCTATGAAGAACTCGGCCTCAACTTTGTATATAAGGGGTTTGCGGTTGATGATGCAGAAGGCGCCGTGCGTGGTGTTCGTGCGCTCAAGATTCGTGGCGCTGCAGTGTCAATGCCCCACAAAGAGACAGTGATTCCATTGATGGATGAGATGGACCCTTCAGCCGCGGCCATTGATGCGGTGAACACGATTGTTAATACCGATGGATATCTCAAGGCATACAACACCGATTACACAGCAGTTGTTACGGCACTCGCCCAGCACAATGTTGATAAAAATTCATCCGTGCTGGTACGAGGATCTGGTGGAATGGCAAAGGCAGTAATTGCTGCATTTAAAGACTCTGGCTTTGCAGACCTGACAATTGCCTCAAGAAATGAAGTGACCGGCAAGGCGCTTGCTGATAAGTATGGATATTCCTGGGTTCCTGAAAGCGATTTAGTAAGCATCGCTTCTCACCAAGTAATTGTGAATGTGACGCCGCTTGGTATGAGTGGTGGCAATGAAGGCCAACTTTCATTTCCAGATCACCTCATCAGCGCAGCATCTGTTGTATTTGAAGTCATCGCGATGCCAATTGAGACGCCGCTGGTCCTAGCGGCAATCGCTGCAGGCAAAGATGTGATAACGGGGATGGAGATCATGGCATCACAAGCCGCCATTCAATTTGAGCTCTATACAGGAATTAAGTTGAGTGATGATCAGGTGAGACGAGCTTCTGAGTTCTCCCGCCTGCCAGCATGACGCTCATTGAAAAGTATCTGCGCGCAAATAGGTAGAGGATTAAAAGCGGTAGCGCTACAAGAACAGATCCAGCAGCAAGAACGTTGGGGTCTGGGATAATTCTTGCAAATGCCCCCACTCTCGTGAGAGAAGTCGTAATTGGGAAGAATTGATCTCGCTTGAGAAGCGACCAAGCCCAGAAGAAATCGTTGTAAATCCAGACGCTCATGGTGATGCCCAGCGCGATCAGTGGGGCCTTCAGCATAGGCAGAATTACCGACCAATAATGGCGAAGCACTGAAGCGCCATCGACCTGAGCCGCCTCCGATAACTCTTTCGGTATTGATTCAAGTTGTGAATGCAGAACAAATGTTGCAAAGCCAGTTTGTAGAGCGATATGGACCAGTATTACACCAAGGTAGTTATCGTAGAAGATTGTCTTACTTCCGAGAGCGCTTCCTACAAATATATACATTTTGAAAATCGGATAGTAAATAGCCTGTGCCGGAAGCATGCTTCCTGCAGTAAAGGCAAGAAGTAATAGTTTCTTATGCTTGATGTGATATTTCGAAATACTAAAGGCGAGCAGACTTCCAAACAAGAGAATGAAGAAGACGCTCGGAAACAGAATGATGATTGTGTTAATGAAGTACTTAATTACCGACATTTTTTCGAGCGCTGCGCTGTAGTTGGTCAGCGATAACTTCTTAGAAATCGTGAACATTCCATTATTGAGGACCTCTGAATATGGTCGCAGAGATGACCAGAGAGTCCAGATAAGCGGGAAAAGCCAGAGAATTCCGAAGGTAATCAATAAAGCTGAAATCGCGCGATCACGACGAGCCTGCTTATTTCGGTACTCAAATGCACCCTGGCTCATACTGTAAATCTAGCGGTAAAGTGTGCGCCATGGCTGAAAACCTTCGACTTCAATGCATCACCATTGATGCAGATAATCCCAAGAAGCTTGCAGATTTCTGGGCTGTAGCACTTGATTGGAAGATTACATACGAAGATGAGATTGAGGTCTGCCTCGAACTTCAAGATGGCAGCCCTGAGGTTGGTCGCATTCCAGATATTCTCTTCATCAAAGTTGCCGATAAGAAAGTTGTGAAGAATCGCCTTCACTTTGATCTTCGGCCACAAGATCAGATGGCTGAAGTGGCGCGACTTGAAGCGCTCGGCGCTCGCAAGGTTGATATTGGACAGAGCGAAGATCCTGATACATCGTGGGTAGTCATGGCCGACCCAGAAGGCAATGAATTCTGTGTACTTCGGGCTTTAACTCAATGAGTGGAAATTTTGAAGAAGCTCGTTCGGCATACGAAGTTGCGTATCCCAATTCGCCATTCTTCGAGACATGGGTTCCAAGAGATAAATTCCTATCGGCTGAATTTGATGCAGTCGGAAACTTCACGATTGGCCGAGAAGATGATGGAATCTACGGAATCGCACTTGGTGCAACCCCAAAGATTCCAAGCGATTGGAAGAACTTTTCAATGGAGAGCCGTGGGATTTTTCAGCTTCCCTCAGAGTTTAAAGCTGTCGTTGAATGGGATTGTTATTGGGCGCCCACAACGATTGGCCCAAATGTTGCTCCTGCACTTGCTGCAGATAAAGAGATCGAAGCTTTCCTGAAAGCTCATGCACCAGATTCATCTGTCTTTCCTGGCAATAGTGAGATTCTCCAATGGGTCGAAGTGAGAGACCAAGGGGCGCTGGTTGCAATCGCTGCTCTATGTCGATGGGAATCCGGTCGCGTTGTAATCTCTTCAGTAGCAACAGATTCGCAAATGCGTGGCAGGGGATTTGGAAAGGCCTTGATGCTTAAATGCCTCGATGCAGGCTCGCAATACGATGAAAAGTACCTCTCTCTAGGAGTTCGTCATCAGAATGAGAGCGCGCAGCGACTCTATGCCTCAACTGGCTTCAGATTGATGCATAACTTCACTTACTGCGAAAGACGGTAAACTCGCGCCATGTCTGAAACTGGCACCGTCGAGCGTTTGCGTCAATATCGCAAGACTTACTGGGCAATGCTCGTTTCATCGACGCTCAGCCTTATTGCATCCCTAGTTCTCTCTTACGATGCAGTGAAGTTAGCCGGAACTCCATCGAGCAAGCTCTCATGCGATATCAATGCGATTGTCTCTTGCGGCAAGGTCGCCAAATCATGGCAATCAACTCTTCTTGGCTTTCCCAATTCATTCATTGGTTTGATGCTCGAACCGGTTGTCATGACTATTGCAATCGCAGGACTTTCACTCGTTCTCTTTCCTCGTAAGTTTATGCGCGTGGCACATGTGGGCTACGGACTTGGCCTGATCTTCGCGCTCTGGCTTCTCTCTCAATCTCTCTTTGTTATTCACGCTCTCTGCCCATGGTGCCTACTCGTGACAATCTCAACAGTGACCGTCTTCTCGACAATTACCCGCGTTGCAATCCTAGAAAATATTTGGAACCTTTCAGAGGCACGTCAGCTGAAGCTCGTTAATCTTCTCGATCGCGGTTGGGGTCGAGTCATCTATACATTTACATATGCAGTTCTCATACTCGGGATTTACTTCAAATATGGTCAGGATCTATTTTCATGAAAGCCTCATATAACGACCAGCGCGCAATTCTTGAAGTTCAGCTTCTCGATGATCAGCTAGCTTCTCTCGTAAAACGCGAAGCGGGTATGCCTGAGACCGTCGCTCTTAACTCAACAGTGATCAAGCGCAACAACGTTCGCGATCTTCGAATTGCCGCAGAGACAGAGCGCGCTGATGTGAAGCGCGAGCTTTCACGTGCAGAGGGCGATGTCGAACAGATTGTTACTCGTATCCAGCGCGATGAGGCGCGACTTAACTCAGGTACTGGCACACCTAAAGAGCTCGAGCAGACTCAACATGAGCTAGTCACACTTGGGCTACGCCGTGCGGAGCTAGAAGAAGCCGAACTCACCATCATGGTGCAGGTTGAAGGCATCACAGCTCGAATCAATGAGTTGACGGCTGAAGAAGAGAAGCTTGCAGTTGAAATTGCTGATCTCGAGATCAAGCGCGAAAATGCTTTAACCATCATTGTTAATGAGCGCAACGAGGTTGCAGCAAAGCGTGAAAGCGCAGCCGCTCCGATCGCTCAAGATCTTAAAGATCTCTATGCAAAATTAGCAGCAGATAACAATGGCAATGGCGCAGCTCTTCTCGTTGGTAATGAGTGCAAGGGTTGCCACCTCACCATTAATACAACTGAGGTTGCTCGTATCTCAACTCTCTCAGCTGAGGAAGTAGTTCGCTGTGAACAATGTCGCTGCATCTTGGTGCGCGGATAACGCATCATGGCTCGCACTTTTCGTCTCACCGCTGATGGTGGATCTCGCGGTAATCCAGGACCTGCAGGTTATGGCGCTGTGGTTTCAGAAAATGGAAAGATCCTCGCTGAACTCTTTGATGTCATTGGTATTGCAACAAATAACGTCGCCGAATACAGCGGGTTGCTAGCTGGTCTAACTCATATCCATAGCCTTGATCCTGAAGGAACCGTTGAAGTTTCAATGGATTCGAAGTTAGTCGTCGAGCAGATGTCTGGCCGTTGGCAGATCAAGCATGCAGATATGCGTGATCTTGCAAAGCAATGTCGCGATGCCCATAACCCATCGTTGATTACATACAAGTGGATTCCTCGCGATGAGAATTCCCATGCCGATCGCCTGGCTAATAAGGCTCTCGATGGCGGCAGCGCGCACAAGCCTGCTGCCATTGTGCAAGAGAATTTTCTCACCGATCGCCTTCGCAGCTCTGAAGTTCCTACAATGATTTACTTCGTTCGACATGGAGAGACAATCCTTACGCCAACGAGAAAATTTTCAGGCACCGGTCCACTCGATCCTGAACTGATGGCCGATGGTTTCTTGCAAGCAGAGCGCGTCGCCCAAGAAGTAGCAAAACTCAAGCCAGATATTTTGATCTCATCCCCTTTGCAGCGAACACGTCAGACCGCCGAGGCGATTGCACGTACAACCTCGCTCGAGATTATCTTTGACCAAGATTGGTATGAACTCTCTTTCGGTTCATGGGATGGAAAGTCAATCGAAGAGGTAAAGGCTGAGAGCCCTGAGGATTACCAAGCTTGGCTTAACTCATCCTCTCACCGACCAGGTGGCGGCGAGTCTTATGATGAAGCACGTATTCGTATCGAAGCAGCGATAGAGAAAGTTGTTGCAGAGTACCCAGGTAAGAAAGTTGTAGTTGTCACCCATAACGGAGTCATTAAATCTGCGGCAAATATCGCAATTGGTGGCCCCAACGATGGCGTATTCCATATGGATGCATCGCCATGTTCAATCTCTTCAATCTCAATATGGCCATCAGATGGCCTTCGCGCACTGCGCTCATTTAACGAGGGTGGACACCACCGCTAAATCTCGATGAGGTGAGGCTTAGTTCCAGATTTCGCTTACTAGTTTGATGTCAGCGCTACATGTAGGCAATTTATAGTCGATAAAATTTGTGTTCTGCTCATCAATTGTGCGAGCTGCATCCATGACAAATCCATCCCACTCAAAGCTTGTGGTGGTGTGTGCATCTTCAATAAGTGTCATGTCATATCCAAATTCGAGCGCGGACATAGATGTGTGGCGAACGCAATTATTTGTCTCAGCTCCACAGATATAGAGATGGCTAATCTTGAGCTTTGCGAGCACCTCTTCAAAGTTTGTCTCAACAAAAGTGCTGCGGAACATCTTCTCAATGATGGGTTCGCCTTCAAGTGGAACTAGCTCGGGAACAATCTGCCACCCATCTGTATTGAGAGGTAGGTCTTCGGCAGAATGTCGGACCCAGATCACTGGAATGGATGCGGCACGTGCCTTTCTTACCGCCTCGGCCATATTGGCAACTTTGGAATCTCTCTCAAATGCATCTTTAACAACATTGACCTGTACATCGATGACGATGAGTGCTGATCCGCCGCGTTCGCTCTTTTTGATAGCCATGGGGCTACTTTAGCTCTGCCCACGCAAGTAATTGATAATCTCCTGAAGGTCCCTCTGTAGGCCTTTATATTCGATTGTTTCGGGGGGGAAGCTGGCAAGGGTTTCAGCAAAGAGAGCGGCAGAGTCAGCATCGTTCTTAATCCATGCAAGTGGTTCTACTCGATTTCGAATAGTGAAGAAGAGAAAATCTCCAGAGTGTGCGCGAGTAAGCGTCTGTCGCTCTGTTCGCCACCAGTAGTTCTCAGGGCTCGCGACCTCGTGAATCGATGTCGGCTGATGTAAATCTTCAGTGCTGTGAAGTGACCAATTTTTGCGCCATACGGGGCGATCGGCGGTGATCTTGTCGAAGGTGGCAGTCATGTAAGGGGCAAGCGCGCTCTGATATCCAGGAACAGGAGCATGGACCGCATCCATTCCTTTGCCGATCTTTTCGGTTAACTTCCAACGAGAAGGAAAGAGCACCGCCCCTGCAACGATCCTCCACTCATCGTTTTCCCGTGAGAGAACCACAAGATCTTCACCAATGATTGTCGCAACCTGCAATAAGCGATCGCTAGCGTTGAGATCTGCTTTGGTACCTGTGGGCAGATAAGTGATGCGGGAATCTTCGAAAGAATATTTATCGCTATGAAATTGCTTGAGGTTCGCCGCTATTCGCTCAAACAATTCTTCAATTGGTACCTCATAACCAGGCAGCTCTTGATAGACGATCTCACGTGCGCTTGTAGAGAGTTCGATACGTTCTACTATCTGCCCAGCAAGGTCATCGCCATCTTCAAGCCATGATGCCTCATCGAGTGAGCGAAGCCCCATGCTGAGTCGGAAAGGCTTGCCATCTGTTGGCGGGGGATAGATGAAGGTCGAAGCCATAGCCTTAGTATTGCCGAGTGAATTCATACCTACAATCACTTCGCGAACGAGAAGTCATTAAAGTTGAGATGGTCTGCCTTGGAAATATTTGTAGATCACCGATGGCAGCTGCAGTTCTTGCCAACCGCGCATCCGAATTAATTTCTCCAAAGATTATTGTCACCAGCAGTGGAACATCTGCATGGCATGTAGGGGAGAGTGCACACCACCTCTCAGAGAAGACGTGGAAGTTGGCCGGATATAGCCACACACATTCTGCGCGACAATTTCTTGAAGGTAATTTTGACGAGGTAGACCTGATCCTGGCTATGGACCTCAGTAATCAGGCCAATATCCTCAAGCTCGCACGAAACGATGGCGACCGCAGCAAGGTGGCGATGCTGCGATCCTTCGATCCAGGCGCTGATTCGCTCGAGGTCCCAGACCCGTGGGGCAATACCGTTGAGGCCTATCAAGAGGTCCTGGAAATGGTCGAGGCTGCAGTCACAGGGTTACTCACCTCACTCAAATAGGGCCACTTTCGATTTGTGAGCCTCGCTGAGGCGGTGCTACGCTATTTACGCAACACCAATGTTGCGTAAATCGAAGGGCTAGGCGATGCTGGCGAATTTCTTAATTGGTCTCCGCGAAGGTTTAGAAGCGGCACTTGTCGTGGGAATCCTCATCGCATACCTGAAGAAGATCGGCCAAGCAGAGCGCACTCGCACTATCTGGGCAGGTGTCTTTACAGCGATCGCAGCCTCAACAGCATTCGGTGCATTCTTCACAATCTCCTCTTTCGAACTCGAAGGCAATGCAGAGCCATTTGTTTCTGGAACTCTCTCAGTAGTCGCAGGTGGACTCATCACATGGATGATTCTCTGGCTCGCAAAGAAGGCTCGCTTCATGAAGCAAGAGCTCGAGGGCGCAATGGATCGCGCAATTGCAACCGGCGTTGGTTCACTCTTTGCTCTCGCATTCTTCTCTGTCGGCCGTGAAGGTCTTGAGACAGCAATCTTTATCTGGAATGGCGCGCTCGCTTCACAGAGCGCTTCAACTGTAGTTGTTGGAACATTCCTCGGACTTGGCGTTTCTATTGTTATTGGTTACTTGCTCTATCTCGGAGCTCTCAAAGTAAATCTTCAAAAATTCTTCCGCTACAGCGGAATGGGTCTGGTCATTGTTGCTGGCGGAATGTTTAGCTATGCAGTCCATGAGTTCCAGGAGATAAATTTGCTCCCAGGAGATTCATCGAAGCTCTACGATATTTCTGGAGTCATTAGCCCCGACGGACTTCTTGGGTCAGTACTCAAGGGCGCATTGAACTTCACACCAACACCATCTGTGCTTCAGGCATTTGTCTGGGCTGCATATGTAATCCCAGTGGGATACACATTCTTTAAGAAGCCTAAGAAGGTTGTTCAGCCTGCATAAGTAATCGGTGTTGAGTTTCGATTCTCTGACCAAAGTAAGAGGATCCGATAATCATTACGGCGCCTAGAAAACCAAGCAGTGCAAGGCTTTCACCGCCGAGTGAAATGCCTACGATGACCGCCCAGACCGGCTCTGTTCCCAGCAACAAACTAGCGCGCGAGGATGATGTTCTGCGTATTGCCCAGAGCGTGACCAAGAATGCGAAGGCGCCACAGAGCAAGCTTAAGAATGCAAGATCAAGCCAGAGGCCAGTATCGAATGTAGATACTGCTCTCTTGATCCCATCGAATGAAAATATCGAGTACATCACCGCGCAGGTAAGGCTCTGCAATAAAGTGATTGTCACCGAGCTATAACTTTTCGCCTTTGTCAGGTGCCCCATTGCGGTGACATGGAGTGCGCGAAAGAGAGCTGCCGCAAGCATCAACCAATCTCCAAGGCCAGGGGCAGCAAATCCTTTATCTGAAACTAAGAGCGCTACTCCAACAACGGCTACAACTGTTGCAACGAAGAAGGGACGCGGTAGCCAGTTCTTTGCAGCAATAGATTCAAAGATTGGTGTGAAGATAATTGCAAGGCTAATAATCAAGCCAGCATTTGTCGCAGATGTCTTTGAGACGCCTGTTGTTTCGCAGAAGAGGATGAGCCCCTGTGAAGTTCCAAGACCAATTCCGAGCAATACCTCGGGACGGGTAAATCGATCTCGCTTAATTGACCAGATGAGAGCCATTGCTAAAGAGGTAGAGATAAATCGAAGGCTCAAGGCTGTGAGCACCGGCGCATGTTCAGTCAGGGTTTTGGCAGAGAGATAACTTGCACCCCATAGAGCTGCAACAACAATGAGGGCGATATCTACCTCTCGAGCCCTCAGCTTTGCTGTAAAAGACATCTGCGCACCATACTCGAATTACCGAGGATGGTGCGCAGATTTTCTCCGTCAGAGTTTATTTACGCGAGATCGAAGCGATCTGCATTCATTACCTTTACCCAAGCAGCGATGAAGTCATTTACGAACTTCTCGCGATTATCATCCTGAGCATAAACCTCAGAGTATGAGCGCAAGATTGAGTTCGAACCGAAGACGAGGTCTGCGCGAGTAGCAGTGAACTTCACCTCTCCTGTTGTGCGATTGCGAAGGTTGTAGAGATTCTCACCAGCTGGCTCCCAGACATATGTCATATCTGTGAGGTTGATGAAGAAATCGTTGGAGAGAACGCCAACGCGATCGGTGAATACGCCGTGCTTGCTTCCGCCGAAGTTAGTACCGAGAACACGTAGACCACCGAGAAGTGCTGTCATCTCAGGGGCGGTAAGTCGCATCAACTGTGCGCGATCTAGCAAGAGCTCTTCAGGGCTGACTGCGTAATTTTCCTTCTGGTAATTACGGAAGCCATCGTGAATTGGTTCAAGTGGAGCAAATGAGAGTTCATCTGTCTGCTCAGCTGTTGCATCACCACGTCCTGGTGCAAATGGAACAGTGACTGAAACGCCAGCTTCTTTCGCTGCTTTTTCAATTCCCACGCTTCCTGCAAGAACAATGACGTCGGCGATTGATGCACCAGAAGATTGAGCGATTGGCTCGAGAATCGAGAGGACGCGCGCTAAACGAGTTGGCTCATTTCCTTCCCAGTTCTTCTGAGGTTCTAGGCGGATACGTGCACCATTAGCACCACCGCGCTTATCTGAACCACGGAATGTTCGAGCTGAATCCCATGCAGTTGCAACAAGCTCAGCAACGGTGAGGTCAGTTGCAGCGATCTTTGCCTTTACCTCATCAACCTTGTAGCTCTTATTTCCTGGAGTAACAGGGTCCTGCCAAATGAGATCTTCTGCAGGTACATCTGGACCGAAGTAACGAGCCTTTGGACCGAGATCGCGGTGGGTGAGCTTGAACCATGCGCGTGCAAAAACTTCACTGAAGTACGCCTGATCTGCAGCAAACTTCTCTGAAATAACACGATATGCAGGATCCATCTTCATCGCCATATCGGCATCAGTCATCATTGGGTTGTAACGCTTAGAAGGATCTTCAACATCGACAGGCTTATCTTCCTCAGCGATATTGATTGGCTCCCACTGGTTTGCACCCGCTGGAGACTTTGTGAGCTCCCACTCGTAACCAAGGAGAAGTTTGAAATAACCGTTATCCCACTGTGTTGGGTGCGAAGTCCATGCACCTTCAAGACCTGATGTAACAGTGTCGCGACCAATGCTGCGAGTTGTGTGGTTCATCCAACCAAGTCCGGCCTCTTCAATAGGTGCACCTTCTGGTGCAGGTCCATTGTTTGAAGCCTTTCCATTTCCGTGAGCCTTGCCCACAGTATGTCCACCAGCTGTAAGTGCGACAGTCTCTTCATCATCCATTGCCATACGTGCAAAAGTTTCACGAACCATTGCAGCTGTCTTCAATGGATCTGGCTTTCCATCAACGCCTTCAGGGTTTACATAAATTAAACCCATATGTGTTGCAGCTAATGGATTTTCAAGTGTTGATGCATCATCGAGATTTGTATAACGCTCTTCAGATGGAGCGAGGAATTCCTTCTCAGAACCCCAATAGATATCGATCTCTGGGTGCCAGATATCTGCGCGACCAAATGCAAAACCAAGTGTCTTAAGCCCCATTGACTCGTATGCGATTGTTCCTGCATATGCGAGGAGATCTGCCCAGCTGACCTTGTTGCCGTACTTCTTCTTAATTGGCCATAGAAGACGACGAGCCTTGTCGAGGTTTCCATTATCTGGCCATGAGTTCAATGGTGCGAAACGTTGGTTACCTGTTCCAGCGCCACCACGACCATCTGCAATTCGATATGAACCTGCAGCATGCCACGTCATACGGATGAAGAGTCCACCGTAGTGACCCCAATCTGCTGGCCACCATTCCTGTGACTCTGTCATCAGCGCAGTGAGATCTGCCTTGAGCGCTGGGATATCGAGCTTCTTCAACTCATCTGCATAATTGAAATCTGCACCAAGAGGATTTGTCTTGGTGTCATGCTGATGAAGAATGTCGAGGTTGAGAGCGTTTGGCCACCAATTTGTATTGGATGACGCAGTTGTTGTCATCGCACCATGTGCTACCGGGCATTTGCCTGAATCTTGCATCTGAGAATCCTCCGCAGTTATCGATCAATATTGTGAGTTTATCTAGGAATAGCCCGAGTCGCTCGTCGGAAGTACGCTCATGGTTTAGTTGAAATTTCAACTAAATTGGTCTATTGTTCACCTGTGCCACTTAATGTGGCCTTAATTCAGATTCCATAGATCGACTAAACAAAGGAAAAACAATGTCAGTTCTTGCAACTCTTCCAGCAGGTACCTATAACATCGATGCATCACATAGCCGCGTTGGCTTCAGTGCTCGCCATGCGATGGTCACAAAGGTTCGTGGATCTTTTAACGATTACACAGGTTCTGCAGTAGTTGCAGATGGAGCGGCTTCAATCTCCATCGAGATCGCTGTCGCTTCAGTTGATACACGTAGCGCAGACCGTGATGGCCACCTCCAATCACCTGACTTCTTCGATGTAGCAAACTTCCCAAAGATCACTTTCGTATCAACATCTGTGAAAGATTCAGGTTCTGAGAATCTCTCAGTAACTGGCGATCTCACAATCAAGGATGTTACAAAGCCAGTAACAATCGAATTCGAATACACAGGAACAGCTACCGATCCATTCGGCAACGTTCGCTTCGGTTTCGAAGGTTCATCTGAGATCAACCGTAAGGATTTCGGTCTTACATGGAATGCAGCTCTTGAAACTGGTGGAATCCTCGTTTCAGAGAACATCAAGCTTGAGTTCGAAATCTCAACAATCGCAGCCAAGTAATACTTAATAAGAAAACCCCCGTGGACTACCGCGGGGGTTTTCTCATACCCCGACCCTTTACCGGGCGAGGTACCCACCATCAACAGGGTAGTAACCACCTGTGATGAATGATGAATCAGGGGAAGCTAAGAAGAGAACGAGCGCAGCAACTTCCTCAGATTTACCAAGTCGATTCATAGGATGAAGCGCTGCAATTCCTGCAAGAGCTTCTGCTGGAAGCGCTGTCAACATAGGAGTAGAGATAAATCCTGGTCCAATTGCGTTGACGCGGATGCTCTCTGCTCCATATTCAATCGCCGCGGTCTGTGTTAAACCGACGACACCATGTTTTGCAGCGACATAAGCTGCAGATCCTGCAAAGCCAACGGCGCCAAGGATTGAAGCCATATTAACTATTGAGCCACCACCAACCTTCTTCATCGCTGCAATCTCATGTCGCATGCAATAGAAGACGCCATCGAGATTTACGCCCATGACCTTGCGCCATCCTTCAGGCGTTTGATCGCCGGTAGGTGCAAGATCTCCACCGATTCCGGCATTGTTGACCGCGATATGTAACCCACCAAAATCCTTTTCGACCGCTGCAATAACGCTCTCTACGGCAGCATCGACAGAGACATCTAACTTGTAGCTCTTGGCTATTCCACCTTCTGCCAGAATTTCATCAACAACTCGTTCCGCCTCGAGAAGGTTTGTATCAGCAATAGCGACGACAGCACCAGCACGAGCAAGTGCCTTCGACGATGCTTCACCAATTCCCGAACCACCTCCGGTTACAAAAGCGACCTTCTTGATGAGTACGTCATTCATGTGAAACTCCTTCAATAGATGAAGCCTTTGCTTCACTTACGAGTCTCCTCTTTTACCAGCGAGGTTCAAGGCGAAATCCGGTGCTAGCACTCGTATCGAGCCACAGTTGAACTTCATTTCTCGGCGGAGTAAGTTTTCGCCATGCCTAAGAGCGGAGAACGTGAGGCCTACTTTCCTCTCATTGAGAAGAAGTATGGCGAGAAGATGGCCTACTGGTTTAAGGTCATGAAAGAGCTGGAAGGGGAGAAGTATCCAGTTCAGATTGCACATCTCAAAGAGAATTACGGCTTCTCGCAAACCCATGCCAACGCACTCGTGATGTATTCACGTGGTTCAGAGAGCTCAAAGAAGTTTGATACCCCCGCGCAGTACTACAAGACAATCGATCCAGTACAGGCAAAGACGATCAAGGCAATCTTTAGGGCCCTTCAATCCAAGTTTCCAGAGCTAGAGCTCGTTATTGCGTGGAATCAGCCAATGGTGAAGATTGATAAGAGTTACCTCTTCGGTTGCTCCACGGCCACTCATCACATTCTTATTGCTCCATGGAATCAAGATGTTTTGAAGAAATACACCCCGAAGTTCAAGGAGTACAAGGTCAATAAGAAGACAATCGCTCTACCCAATGATTGGGAAGTTGATGTAAAGCTTCTACAAGCGATGATGAAGGATTCAATCGCCGCTCTCTAGCGCTCTTGAATCTGCTTCATTCTCGCCTTAATGATCTTCTTTAAGAGCAGCTTGGGAAATGGCTTCTCTTTATCAAAGTGAATTGAACCCTTTGTCTGGATGTACTTCGCAAGATCATCTTTAAGTATTTCGTTGATAGATCCGCTGTAAGGGAAGATGCTGTTGTGGTTCTTGTATCCATCAAAACCAATGACGCCTTTACCGTGAATTGCAAATGTCGGGATTCCGTACTTAATGACTTCGTCGGCTTCTGGCAGAATCTCGGCAATCGCTACTCTTACCGCTTGTAAAACATCTCGTTGAGGCTTATCAAACTTCTTTAAATGCGCTGTGATTTCAGCCTTACTCATTCTCTGCCACCTCTTTCAAACATACTAATGATTTTGCTACGACCATCTGTGTCCAGGGATAAGCTTTTCGAAATTTGAGCCAGAGTTGAGAAATATATGGAGCATAAGAGCCGTCAAATGTTTCAGTGACTTGCGTTGATCCGTTCCCAAGATCCTTCAATTCATGGCGCCAACGCCATCTAAATATATGGCGCCAGGCAATTACCTCATCCACTTTAAATTCAACTACGACGTTGGTAATCCTGTAATGGATTCCGAGGTGCATCGACATTCCGAACTTTGCGCCGAGGCTGAGGCGGTCTGGCCCGCTGAGATTGGATTTAATGGTCTTGCTGCCATCAATCTCATAGTGACGATGTGGGTTGGCGAGGATGTTGAAAATCGTAGAAGGCGACGCATTGATAACAATGCGCGCGGCCTTGATCTTAGGGTTTCCCGTATCGAAAATTTCTGAACGAACTTTTTCGCCTGTCATGAGTTGATGGTAATCCCAATTCTTTGATGATTGAAGTACCATATTTGCATGACTTTCACAGGACTCAATATCGTAGGCGTTCTGATCGCCTTTGTAGTTTCATTTATTAGCGGTGGCATCTGGTTCGGCCCAAAGACTTTCTATCCAATCTGGATGAAGGCAAAGGGTGTCGCAAATGGCGAGCTCACCACTCAGCAGAATAAGCCGGCACTTCTCTTCGGCGGAACAATTCTTGGCGTACTAGTCCAGACCCTTACCCTCGCCCTCATCATCAACACACTTCAGGTCAATCACTTAGATCTCGGAGTTCTAGATGGTGCTGGAGTCGGCTTTGCACTTGGTGTGGGAATTGGAATGTTCGCTTCACTCTCTCACCGACTATTTGGTGGAGATAGCTTTAAGGTCTGGATCATTGAGACTTCAAATGATGCGATTAACCTGACAATCGCAGGCGCAATCATCGCTTACTTCAACTAAGCCCTCGCATAAACGGTTGAAAGTTCAGCCTTTTCAAGCACCAAATTCTTTATCGCGCTCATAACGGCGCTTTCAGTTGCTTGGT
Organism: Candidatus Nanopelagicaceae bacterium; assembly: GCA_965267985.1. Classification (GTDB taxonomy): domain Bacteria; phylum Actinomycetota; class Actinomycetes; order Nanopelagicales; family Nanopelagicaceae; genus Planktophila. The sequence goes on from OZ254152.1 coordinate 325,878, forward strand.
TTGGCGCGAGCGAAATTGTTGAAGAGAGAGCATACAAAGTAAATGTGTATGTCTTATCTCCTGGTCCCTGCGAGCACGGCGGCGTATATCCAGGCACTTTCTCTTTGAAATTCATTCCCATCGTTCCCGGGTATTTTCCTGCAATCGCAGATGTTGAAGTTGCAGGAATGTTGTAGAGAACAAGATAGGCATGATTGGCGCTCTCTGTCTCACCTGGACGAGGGGGACCTGGAATCGTATTCATAATGAGAACAAGTGACTTGCCATCACTTGGTACACCGCTCCATGTAATGGATGGCAGTGCACCCGAACCATCACATGTGTAGCTCATAGGCAACCTTCCACCAGCGACAAAGTCGGGGCTGGAAAGCGTCAGCGCAGAAGATGTGACTTTAGAGGTAGAAGTAGAAGTAGTTTTCCCGGTTACAAGGGATCTAAAGAGAACCGTATTATCCAACTTAAGGTCAGAGCTCCAAATCAACTTGGCTGAAGAACTCCACTTAAAATCTGAGTAACCATCTTTTACTCCAACGGCAGTTTCGGAAAATTCAGTGCTGTTCTTCCAAGAGGAATCTTTAAATGACTTTGAGGCCCATAGTGAGGGAAGTGCAATAGTTGTATTTTTGCAGTCAACAAGTGGTTGAGATGAAGTGCTGCAAGAAGTATTCAGCGGCGCCTTTTGAATGACAAGTGACTTCCATTGCGAGTTTGTGGAGGCAACAATCTTTCCACTCTTGACTTCTCGGATCTGCATAATGAAACCGGCATCACCAATCTGTTGATTTGGCTTACCTATATATTCAAGACCTGAATCATTCTCCATAAAGTCCCGAGCGAGAACTCCCACTTCAAATGGGTAGGTCGCAGAGAATTTAATCAGGGTGCTATTAAAGGATCGCTCTGTGTTGTAGGCGACGGAATCTTCACCGACCTTCTTGCCATTGATATAGAGCGAGAACCAGTTATCGACCCAGACCTCAGCTTGAAATGCCACTGATGTAGTTGCAGCAGAACTTGGCGCAACAGGAAGAATCGCTGCAATGAGCGAGGCAACTATAAGGAAAAATTTACGCATTTCGTGTGTAGGTATCTAGAATTGTTCCATCAAATGAAACGAAATCAACGGTTGCAACAGCACCTTGAACGCTTACTTTGAGGAATCCAGAACCACCTACCCCTTTCCCTGAGTTGTAACCGTATTGAGTCACATCGATTTTATTTCCTGGATGACTTGGCTGTGGCAAAGTCTGATAGATAATTCCATCAAGTTCCTGCTTCACATAGAGGTGGTCATGTCCCTTAAAGACGAATCCGACGCCATTTTCTTTCAGGAGCTGATGAATTGGTTTGCCCCAACCGGCTCTATTTGTATCAAATCCATAGCTTCCATCAAGGCTATTTCCGCCCCATTCATTGAGCTTGGCTATCTCGACGCCTCCGCGTGATTGAGGATCACCTACCAACAAGTGGTGAATGTAAATGAACTTCTGCTTCTCCGTTGAACTCTCCAAAGTCTTTCTCAACCAGTCATATTGAGTCTTTCCAAGAGTCCATTCCCAACCGTCTTTTGTTGGATTCTTCGTTGTATATGTGAATGGATCTAATGAAATATGGAGGGCATCTGGCGTAGTGAATGAGTAGTAGGCAAGCTCGCCAGTCTGCTCTGGAAAGTACTCTTTTCTATAGTTCTTTGTGTTGAACTTGCTGTACCCGAGTTCACCATCATGATTTCCTAAAGTGATCTTCAATGGAATATTGCCGAGTTTTTTATAATATCCCTTCATCAGTTCAAATCGAGCCCGAATATTTGCCTCACTCTTATCAGCTAATTTATCGACCATGAAAATATCTCCGAGATCCATCAGGAAGAGCGGAGAGCTAGCAACTATCTGTTTCAGAGTTCCGTCGTACACCTCGCCGCTTGAATTCTCATCCATATGTGGGTCTGCCTGAATCGCAAAGACTGAAACACCACTCTTGCTGGAAGTTACCGCAGAGGCGATTGGCAGCGCCGAGAAACTTTTCCCTGAAGCTGGTGCAAATCGCACGCGATAGTAAACCTTTGAATTTTCTTTCAGGCCGCTTATTGTAAATGTCTTACTCTCGCCCTTTGCCAAGGTGGATATTGCAGTCTTGCTCTTCATTGAACTGGCAGTTGAACCGTATTCGATGTAACACTTTGCAGAATCAGATGCGCTAACTGTGATCGATATTTGGCTTGATGTTGAGTTTGCGAACTTAGCACTCACGATATTTGTGGCAGCAACTGCACGTCCCACCGAAGTGCTCAATAGAGAGGCGAGAACTGTTCCCTTAATAAGAGAGCGACGCGATAGATACTCAAATGGATTACTCATCGACGTTGATACACCTCACTACGAATTGATCCAGCTGCATCAATGAAATCGATATTTACCTGTGAAAGTGTGGCTCGATATTTAATATGGTAATCACTGCCATTGAGCGTATATTTCAAATTAAACTCGCCATCAGAAATTCGCTCAAGACCTGTGATGACTGCGCCTCGAAGCGGTTCACCAGCTGGGCGAAATGCCTTTGTCAGGGATTGAGGATCAACCTGTCCTTCGATTTCCGCAACAACACCTTTAAATCCACCATTGATATATGGATATGTTTTAGTGCCGTGATAGTGGTAATTCTTCTTTGAATCGAAGTGCCCATTGAGAGAATCAAGCCCCACGACCTTCTTCCCATCAGGTTCAGTTTCACCATAAATTGGGAATCCATCGAGCGCATAGGCAATCGGTGTTTTCGCGCCCACAATGCTCTGTAGATGGAGAGGCGCTACGTGGTAATGATAATCATCAGCGCGCCCACAATGGCCGCCCCAATCATCGAGTTCGCCGGCCAGCAAGGCATCATCTCCGCGGTTATTGAGTGCGTTAAAGATTGGAACTCCATTGACCGCAATCGCAATCGCACCACGTAAGAAATGTCCCTTGGCTGAAATTGGTGTCGAGCTAATAATTGGTTTGATCGGAATCGACCACGCATTAGTTCCTGAATATGGTTGTGGCGTTGGAATCTGTTGCTGCCACGACTTAATCCCAACCATCATTTGATGGCTTGGAATGCCTGAACTTTCTACCAGGTAATACTTAGAATTCTTGAAAACCTTTACAGAACTGGCAAATGCAGAGAATCCAGGTAATTTCACTGTGGCCGCACTCGCTGGCGTTGAGATAAGTAAATTTCCAAGCATGGCAGATGCACCGAGTGCGCCACCGACCTGTAGGAACTTAAGACGATCTACTTCAGTGAGGTGGAATATTTCATGGTCGTGGTTGCTCATTTTTTCACCCCTGGCTTAACCGTATATGAATGTGCAATAGCTAGATTCTTTCGAGCTGAGTCGATTGATCTTGCTGCAAGGAAGTAATCAACCTTCGCCTCTGTCGGAGTGACCGTGACCTTTACATGGCCAGAATTTGGCGCCTTGGTGCCTGTTAAGTACGCACCTTCGTTAAACATCGAGAAAGTGTCATCAGCAGGATTCGGCATTGATTGATAAATCAAACCATCCCGTTCTTGGTGGACGAATATATGATCGTGGCCTTGGAAGAAGATTGAAACACCATTCTTGACCATCAAATCATGGATAGGTAGCGCCCAGTTTGGACGCTCTTTCTCAAAGGTGCTCTTTCCCTTGGGATCTTTTCCACCCCATTCGTAATTCGTGGAGACTTCGACACCTCCACGTCCTGTACCTAAAACATGGTGAGCAAATACGAATTTATATTTTGCAGAGCTGGTCTCGAGAGTCTTTTTCAGCCAGGCATACTGCTCATCACCTATTCCAACATCCCAAAGATTTGTAACTTTTGCCCCACCCGCTTTTCCGCCGCCCTTCTTATCTGTGGCAGATTCATCTGCACTGACACCTGCGACATTGTCGACTGCAAATTTAGAGTGCCAATATGGATCGAGCGAGATGAAGAGAGCATCGCCCCATTCCCATGCGTAGTAATCGCGCAGTAATCCGATTCCGTCAACTGAAGTTTGATCGCCGCTGTAGAAGGCGTTAGGTGCAGGTAGCGGGTAGTACTTGATACGCGCATTACCTGCAAGAACAGCTGGATTGGTTGTTGTTCCATCGAGAAGGTACTGCGCAGCTTGCTCGTGGTTTCCGTTGACTAAGAAGATTGGAACGGAATTACCTGCAATGCTCAGCCAATTTCGATGGGTGCTGTAAATCTTCTCTACATTCGCTTGGTTTGCCTGACCCTTGTCAATCAAAGGATCAATACTGAAATCATCACCTAATAGGATGTGGAAATCAGGTTGTTGGGAAAGAACATTCGCCATAGTTACTGAGTAAAGCTCAGCGTTAAACATCTTTCCAGCGCGCTCTGGATGCGTATCTCCTTGAACGGAGAATGAGAAAGAGGTGTTCTTATTGCGGGGGGTGTTGAAGGAATACTGCTTACTTGTTGAATATGAAGAACCCTCCGCGCTCATGTATTGAATGCGGTAATAGATTTTGGAATTCGCCTTCAACCCTGAGATTTCAAAGACGTAGGGGGTGGTTGGGTCGATAGAAACTATCGAGCTCTTAGAAGAATATTTGCTCTTAAGGTAGCCATACTCAATAAATGCCTTCACTTTCTCTGATGCTAAGACGCTTATCGAGATTGAATTTTTCGTAGGGCGACCCAAAATGAGATTCACAACTGGCGTCGTTGCGCCTAGCGCTCGTCCCATGCTTGTTGTCGCAAGCCCTGATGCCAAAGCTGCTCCAAATAAGGATCTACGTGAGATTGGGCTAGAAACCCAACTCTTCCAGAGAATTCTTGTTTGTTCTGTCATGTCGTGAGCGTAAAAGGTCCCCATATTGAATAAAAGAGAAAAAGCCAGTGAGTACTCAATGAAAACTCTGTGAGTTGTTAAAGTCATTGAAAAACTCTGGATTTAGATACTATTTCTCTATGAATCGTTATGACGATGAGGTAAAAGAGCGCTGGGGCGATACCGATGCCTATAAGCAATTTACTTCTCGTACCTCCAAATACACCAAAGATGATTTCGCGGCTGCAAAGGTTGATCAAGAAGCTGCAACAGAGATGTTTGTTATCGCGTATGGCAATAGCTATGGTGTGAAATCAGAGCAGGCTCAAGCAGCTGTAGTTGCTCATCGCGCCGCGATATCTAAGTGGTTCTATGAGTGCTCAGTCGAGATGCAGAAGAACTTGGCCGTGATGTATATCGATGATCTTCGCTTCAAGGCTTACTACGATGGACGAGTCAGGGGACTGGCGCAATATGTCCACGATGCCATCATGGCTCAGTAAGGTCATTCACGAAGATCCAATCATTCGCAAGGTCGCATTCGCATCTCTGATTGATCGCTTCGGTAATGGCCTGCTTATCTCTGTCCTAGTCATCTACTTCTCATTTACTGTGGGATTAGGACCGCATAAGACAGCCCTTGCTCTCTCAATCGGAGCTGCAGCAGGACTTATCTGCACAATCCCTGCAGGACATCTGGTTGATCGGGTGGGACAGCGAAGCGTTGTTGTGCTCTCGATGATTGCAAATGCAATAGCAATCATGAGCCTGGTCTTTGTTCACTCGTTCATCTGGCTGACAATCTGTTTCGCCGCTGATTCAATCGCCAATGTATTTAGCCGAAACGCTCAGCAGACTTTAATTGCACGTGTGGGGGATTCAAGAACAAATCCTCGCAATCGCGCTTATACGCGATCAATCAACAACCTAGGAATTGGTCTTGGCAGCCTTGGTGCAGGTATTGCGCTAGCCATTAACTCGTCTTTCGGATATCAAGTAGCAATAGTTCTAGATGGCCTCACATTCTTAGCAGGTGCCTATATCTACTCATTAGTGCCGCACTTTCCACCAACGCTGAAAGAGCGCGAGAAGTTTGATTGGACAATTTTAAAGGATGGTCGCTATCTCGCGGCAACGCTGATGGCTGCAGTGACAAATATTCAATTTGTTGTTCAGAACGTAGGAATCCCAATCTGGGTTGTGAAATATACAGATGCTCCTCGCTGGTGGGTTTCAACGCTACTTCTCTTTAATACCGCAGCGGTCGTTATATTTCAGATGAAGGTAAGCAAGAGAACCAAACCGCTTAAAGATTCTGCCAACCAATACCTACTTACCGGCCTACTTTTAGCAGCCGCATGTCTTCTCTATGCAACGGCCGAAGGACCATCGGCTCGTGTTGCCTCTCTCTTGCTGATTGTTGGAATGGGAGTACACGTCCTTGCCGAGTTAATTATTTCAATGATCCACTGGCAGATTTCTTTTGATCTCGCTGATGAATCGAGACAAGGTGCATATTACGGAATTTGGACCTTAGGTAATGGCCTCAGCGAGATCATCGGACCTTCACTAGTCACCTTTGCACTTGTTTCGCTAGGTAAACCAGGATGGGCTTTATTGGCAGCGATATTCGTTCTCAACACAGCGCTATTTAGAATCGTTGTACTTAGGTCTCCTAAATGAAGCCTTTACTTAAAGCCTCGCACTTTGGGCCCACCGTCATAGTTGTTTCAGTTACCTACCTACTTGCACTCTCTCAATACTCTGCACTTTCATCTCTTCGGATTGCTGTAGCAATCTTCGCTGGCCAGTTAGTAGTGGGCTGGAGCAATGATCTGATGGATTATGACCTCGATAAAGCTGCTGGCCGAACGAAGAAACCCCTTATTAGCGGTGAATTAAAGATCAGTACTCTTCGACGTGCGATTCCATTTGCATTGATATCTGCTGTATTTCTCTCGCTCCTCAGCCCATTGGGGGTTATAGGAACGCTCATTCACTTATTGGGAGTTCTGAGTGCACTCGCGTATAACGCCAAGTTTAAGGCCACAATCCTCTCGCCACTGCCCTATGCGATTTCATTTGGTGGTTTGCCATGGGCGATCTATCTATCGAATGGTGAGCGCCCACCAGTGTGGCTCTTCATTGGATTTATTCTGATATCAATTTCATTTCATTTTCTCAATGTACTGAAAGATCTCTCTTGGGATATTGAGCAAGGCGTGCTTGGACTTCCGCAGAGGATTGGACGAAATAGAAGCATTGCACTAGCAATCACGATGGTCTGCTCTGCATTGATAGGCGTGCTACTTCGTTAAATTACTGATCTGACTCGGCGCCTTTGGTATTCTTCAGTCATGAATATCGCACTTATTGTTTTCGGTTCACTTCTAGCCTTTGCGGCAATCGGTTCAGCAATCTCTAAGCTCAAAAAGGTGCCAGATGTCATGGCCGCTATGGAGAAGGTCGGCGTTCGCCCAAACCGAATTCCACTTCTTGCCCTACTTGAGATCGCGGGCGGCCTTGGAGTGATTCTTGGAATTTGGGCCCCAACACTGGGACTCGTATCGTCTGTCGCTCTAGTGCTCTATTTCGTTGGTGCGCTATTTGCTCACTTCACACGTGGCCACAAGCCAGCTGATTTTGGCGCCGCCCTTGGAATCTTTGTTATCGCTGTCGTCACAACACTCTTGCAGCTGCAACGCTAAATTCTAAAGAGGCTTACGCCTTTCGCACGATACTAGATTTCAAGTTCATCGGTCCAAAGCCATCGACCTTTGCCTCGATATCGTGATCTCCAGGACCATCCACGAGACGAATCCCGCGAACTTTTGTTCCGACCTTAAGGGTATTTGAACTGCCCTTTACCTTCATATCTTTAACGATAGTTACATCATCACCGTCGGCCAAAACACTCCCGGATGCATCTTTGATGACTCGCGCACTCTCGACTTCGATATCCGCAGGGTTCCATTCGTGGGCACATTCAGGGCAGACGAGAAGTGCACCCATCTCGTATGAGAATTCAGATTTGCATTCAGGACATGGGGGAAGTTGTTCGCTCATACGCTGAGTTTAATACTACTGGTGGTATTTAACTTTTAATAAAGGCATTTCTTACGAGGTAATCAGCGCTCTCGCGAATCGTTACCTCAACTGGGATGAAGTTGATTCCTAGGATGCGACGAGCCTTATCGTTGCTCGTCAGCATCGGCTTTCCGAGCATCGGTAGCACGGCCTTTATCTCGCCATCGAAGTTTGAGAGGAACTTAATCAAGAAAGTTGGAGCCTGAGCAGTCTTTGCCTTGCTCTTTGGATAGATGGATTTGATCAGCTTAGAAATCTCCACGAATGAATAGGTCTCTGAACTTGCGAGGATTCGCTCACCCATAGCAGCCTCAGTGTTGATCGCTTTAACATGCATCAGCGCCACATCGCGTACATCAACAATTCCAAATTTAAGGTCAGGAAGCATCGGATCCTTACCCTTCATGATTCTCTCGACAACAGAAATTGATGAGCCAAAATTGTCATCTAGGGGAGCGCCAAGTACTAAGACTGGGTTAATTGTCGTAAGAGAGATTTCAGGTGCTGCGTTCTTAACAAAATCCCACGCAGCTTGCTCAGCTAGAGTTTTCGACTTTGTATAAGCAACGCGACCGATTGGGTGAGTGATATCGGTCCACATTGTCTCGTCGTAAGCAGCCTTATCGGCAGGAAGATCAACACCGTAGACCGCTGCATTTGAGGAGGTGAGAATCACCCGCTTTACTCCAGCGCTCTTTGCAGCCTTGAGAGCGCGCAGAGTTCCATCTACCGCTGGACGTATGAGGTCGTTTTCGTCCTTAGGTGAGGCGATGGGAAATGGTGATGCGGTATGCATCAACACGTCAATATCGAGTAGCGCTGAATCCCAGCCGGAATCTTTCTCTAAATCGAGTTCGACAAATGTAAGGCGAGAATCAATCTTGCTCTTATCTAGCAGGTGAGGAGTTACTGCATTGATGACTTCAGAAGATTTAGCAAGGCTGCGAACTGAGGCACGGACCTCATATCCCTGATTCAGGAGTTCTAAGGTGATGTGCTTGCCGATATATCCGCTTGCGCCTGTGAGAAGTACTTTTGTCATAGGCAGAAGTCTTCCATATTTCTAAGTAACAGGGACTCCGATGACCATCTCGTAATCAGCTGACATTGGATCTAGCTGGGAGTTATAAATTTCAAGGTGTGGTGCTGGACGCATCTCTTTTCCGGATTCGCCAAGCGCCTGCATATAGGCCTTTTGGTATGTAGCAGCGAGTTCTGTAATTGGACCGCGGTGGGTGATAGCCAAGTAATCACCTGCTGGAATCTCGTAGCTCTCGAATCCTTCGGACACTTCAGTTGCCGCATCAACAATCACACCTGCGTAGTAATCCATGGGCACATCTGCGGCCATGCTTGGAATCGATGCGCCATAGAAAGTCTGCGCGTTAGCCAACCCAGTTCCACGCGCTTTGCCGAAGAAATCTTGCCAGGCAGCAGGAATGGCCTTTGAGTCATATTTTTCTGGATTAAAGATTGTGAAGATAGAGGTACGAACCCCAACGATTTTGCCACCATTGATTGCGATTATTTCGGACATGGAAAAATTCTATAACCCAGCACCAAGTTGTTCGGCATGCTCAGAGGGATGCTTGATATAGGTGGCAAGCCAAGTATTGATTGAGTACTCACCAGATTCGCTATGAACGCCTGCATTATTAAGTTGCTCAGGTTTAAGGCGCTTGAGAATCTCTAGGGAAGATGCACGAACCGCGGAGAAGACATTAAGAGAGATCTCAATGGGAAGTTCTTTATAGCCAAGGGTCGAATGCTCGCCCCATGCGCCTTCGTCATAACCCTGAATCTGAGTGCCGGGTTCCACAATAAGTCTGCGCAAACGTGCATATGACTGCGCTTCACTGTCAGCAACATGGTGGATTACTTGGCGGGGGCTCCAACCATCTCCTTCAGTTCTATCCAAATCGTCGGCACTCAACTTCTTCACTGCAGATAGGAATTCTTCTGTAGCAGCTTGATATGCAGCAATTGCGGCGGTGAGATCCATTGTGATCCTTAGCCTTTGAACTTACGAATCTCTTGTGGCCAACCGCATGCGATTCCAATTCTTGAACCCCAATGTTTTGCCTCCTCATCGGATGCAACATCGATAAGAGTCATACCGCCCAAGAACTCGCCATCGGTGGTGATTGGTCCACCAATGACTCCATTCTCATCGGATCCAAATGCTTCTTCTATCTTTTCAATGAGTCCACCAGCAAAGATAAGAGCACCTGCTGCTTCAAGGTCTGTGACAACTTGGCGCGCAAGTGGACCGCGAGATTGGTACCACTCAGCTGGATGATCCCCGACCCACTGCTGGTTGAAATAAATGATGTATTTAGGCATGTGCTGATTTTACTTCGTTTGGGATTGCAATGGGGGAGAAAGTCGGTAAAGGTTTACGGATGAAATCAGTGGCTGCCGTCGAAGAATCCTTGAGCAAAATCAGCGAGATTGATCAGAGTGGATACGCACTGAACTCCGTTCTTGCCATTGCACCTGATGCCCTAGAACAGGCTGAGGCATACGATCGCAAGAACTCTGATCTTCCATTGCACGGCCTACCTATTCTGATTAAAGACAATATTGAAGCCCTCGGTCTACCTGCATCAGCCGGATCACTTGCACTTGCAGATACTCCAGTCGCACAAGATTCATCGATTGCGCGCCGTCTAAGAGAGGCAGGCGCAGTAATCGTTGGAGCAACAAACCTCTCTGAGTGGGCAAATATCCGTTCAACAAGATCTACCAGCGGATGGTCTGCAGTCGGCGGTCTCACAGCAAATCCTTGGAAGCATGGAAGAAGTGCAGGCGGTTCATCATCGGGATCTGGCGCTGCGGTTGCAGCAGGCCTTACGCAATGGGCAATCGGTTCAGAAACCGATGGATCAATTATTTGTCCTGCATCTCTCAATGGTTGCGTTGGAATAAAACCTACAGTTGGAAGTATTCCCCGCGATGGAATGATTCCCATTAGCGCTAGCCAAGATTCACCAGGACCCATGGCTCAGACTGTTGAACAGGCGGCAATCCTTCTTGATGTCTTAACGGGCAAGAGCGAATTCGCGAAAGCAGTTGCTTCAGATCAAAAGATAAAAATCGGTGTTGTTCGTCAATGGCTGACTTCAAACAATGAGCTCAACACACTCTTCGATGGCTCGGTAAAGGTTCTCGAAAAGCACGGCTTCACAATGGTCGATGTAGAGCTAACAGAGCCTGTAGAGCAAGACCACGAAGATGAATTACGAGTCCTCCTCTATGAACTCAGCGAGGGTCTTGGAACCTATCTTTCGCATCGATCTGGCTCTCGCCTTGCCTCTCTTCGAGAAGTCGTTCAATTTAATATTGAAAATTCAGAAGCAGAACTTAAGCACTTTGGCCAAGAACTCTTTGATATGGCACTTGACTTTGAATCTCAGAGAGATGAATACCACGCATCTCGCGAGCGAAATAAGTTATGGGCAGAGAAGACTCTGGCCCAAGGATTGAAAGATGTAGATATCTTGATTGGCTGCACATTTGGGCCAGCGTGGGAGAGCAACTTAGAGACAGGCGATAATTTCCAAGAAGCGAGCTGGATCTGCACCGCTCCTTCAATTGCAGGAGCACCAATCGGCACAATTCCTATGGGTCTGATTTCAGGAATGCCAGTTGGTCTGGGATTTGTCTCTGCAAGAAATCAGGAAGCTGCATTGATCGGCGCAATGGCGAATGCAGAACGTGCTCTTGGTTTAGGTGTTTTGAAGCCGACTTTTACTCGCTAATTCCCCTTAAGAATTAAGAGAGCGACTGCAGCTAAATCAACATAAACGCAGGCACCTGCATACCACCATGGCACATAGCGCTTGCTGGTAGCGAGGTGCCAGAGATCCCACATTGCATGAGCAAATAATCCGAACGCCACAAAATAGATTGACCCGGTTGTAATTGTGAGCGCTAGGAGAGCAGCCGCACATATCAATTGGATATTAGTCAGCGACAAGTATTTTCTATCCCAAATTATCGCAAAGGCTACATAAACAAGAGCTGCAAGAATGAGCAAGACCTTCGCCCACATTTGGCTCTGTGATTGAGTAAAAAGTGGTTGAAATAAGCAAATAAAGCCAAGAACTACTGCACCGATTATTCCTCTCACACCCAAGCCGGTTCGTAAGCTCTTCTTAGAAAGTGAATTCATTTCTCAATATTAAACTAGTCGATAAGTCAGAGCTAGGGAGATTCGCGATTAAGAAGTGGGAGCAAGCACTAACTTGCGAGACATAATTTTCTTAATCTTTGCTTCAGAGAGTCCCCAGACGGAGAGCCCGATACCAAAGGCAGCGTCTGCCTCAGCAGGAGAGAGCTCTTCCGTAAAGAAGACAGCACGAGAAAGTCCTGCATACATTGATGTCCATAAGAGATACCGCTGATCAAAATTTTCATCTTTAATTAAGCCAGCAGCGGCAAGCCTCTTGAAGACTTCTGCACCTTCGCCACGGTCAGCTTTGACGATAAAGAAGGGATCTTGTTCAAGAACGTTGTGAAGCATTTTTGCAAAGAATGGATGAGTCTTTCTCGCCCAAAAGAGCTTTCGGCCAGTATCTAAGATCAAATCAAGATGGTCGCCAGGAGCTTTCTGCTGGCTGGCCCACATCAGCCAACTTCCCCATGCCTCATAAACGGCCTCTTCAAAGAGCGCTTCCTTATTCTCAAAGTACTTATAAATAGTTGTAGGTGAGACCTGAGCATGACTCGCTAATTGCTCGATTGTGGACGAAGGACCGACCTCAGCCAGGACCTCTTGGCCGGCTCGTACGAGAGCGGCTCGGTTTCGGGCAGCGTAGGCAGCCTGACGCCCACCGGAAGCCACCGCCTTCTTCTTGCCTGCCATTTCAGCATTCTAGAACGCATTTGCACCCATGGGATAGGTCTCGACACTTGGAATAACTCTATAAATATGACAAATTGATTCAAATATGGAAGGTTATTCCAAACTTCGCTATGGTTCTGCAATGAAATTGAGCGCGGGCCTAGCCCTAGGCAAAGGGCTTTTGAAAGCTCGCACCCGCATTGCCCGGAGCCTGGTGACGGTCTTAGTGGGGACACTCCTAATCCCATTAGGCTCGATAGGAATCCCTTCAGCATTAGATCGCGCCCAAGCTGCAGTTGGCACTGTTACCTGCTCAGGTGGCGGAAGCTTTAGCGTTAATGCCGTTATTACCGCAAATCAAGGCGCAAATTGTGTTGGTATTGCAACCATTCCTTTGGGAGTGACTGAAATTGGCGGCAACGCCTTTCAGCAAACTAATCCATCTTCTGGAAATTTGGGAAGAGTAACTTCTATCGTGTGGCCAGCAAGTGGGTTGACCACAATTGGTGCCAGTGCTTTTGCATTTACCGGCCTAACTTCAATCAATATACCGAGCTCTGTTACCTCCATCGCTTCTCAGGCTTTCTCGGATAATGCGAGCCTTACATCGGCATCAATAGCGGGCGGAACAGTTGGTAGCCCACTTAATTCTGGATACTACATTTTCAATAACACGCCTAATCTCACTAGTTTGACACTTGGCAGTGGAGTGATGAATCTAGGGTGGCTTCAATTTGCAGGTTCTTCAATTACAACAATTACTGGCGGAAGTGGCGTGCGTGCTATTGGCGACCAGACGCTCTCAGGTGTGAATTTGCAGAACTTCTCATTTGGAAATTCGGTCACAACAATCGGTATTGAATCCTTCCGCAATACAAAATTTACATCGATTGCGCTTCCTTGTGGTCTTTCTTCAATCGGGACCAGCGCATTTACCATCGGAGCGAATGTCACCTCAGTGCAGATGTGCGCGGATACAGGAACTGTAAATTCAAGTTTCTCCATGGGCGCATCTGCATTTAGTCAAAGCCCTAATCTGAAGATTTTTTCATTCGGAAAAAGCCTCGCGACTACGGTGAATGTCACTACATGGAATGACTCGGTGGATCGAATTTGGACTGGAGACACCTCACTTAAGTGGATTCAGTACTGCGGTTCCGGCTCTTCATTTGCAGCGATGACTGCGCACCTTGTTCAGCCTTACATTCCATCAGGCGTCACTGTCAGCTGTACTCCACCTAAGTCTGTTATGGGAAGCCTTGTCGTTACTTCGAATGGTAATAACTACTCAGCAAGTGGTGTTACTAACAATCTGCTCTCTCTGACATTACCTTCAGGCAAAGAAGTTAGTGACAATTCTGCGTACACAGTTGAAGCTTGGGTCAAAATTGACGCTGCATCCAATACGGGGTCAAATAACGTTTATGGTTCGATTGCATTTGCTGACACCGAATATGGCACAACGGATGCTTGGAATCAGCGCACCATTGCACCGGGAATTTACGGATCTTATTATCTAAATGTTGCCGGCAGTCTTCAGGCTAGATGTGATCAAAACCCGGGCGATACATCTGAACAAAATGGTCTTTGCCCAAATGTCACTATTCCAAGAGGGCAATGGACGCACATAGCCATGCAGAAATCTGCTCCGACGGGTTTCAATTCACGCCTAATTGTTTATATAAATGGAAGAATCGCAGTTTCCAGATCAGTTACTAATAACAGCGCAGTCCTTAAGTACATAAAAATTGGTGGCTTTGGAGACAACAACTCTGCAAAAGTTTCTTACGGACAGATTCGCGTTTCATCTGGAGCGATTTATCCAACCGATGGAAGTACAACCTTTACCCCTCCAACCCAGTTTTCAACTTCCGTATCCAGCGGTTCTGTAATCTCGCTTTTCCAACCTCTCTTTAATTCCGCTGTTACATCATTAAGTGATGGCACTGGAAATGGAACGCTTATAAAGACCTACGTTGGTGCGGGAAACGTCACTGTTTCGTCAGATGTACCAATTGATCCACCTTCAGCGGCTTCGCTCTCTATCTCTCAGGGGCATCTATCCGGTGGAACTTCGACAGTTCTATCTGGAACAAACCTAACGGGCGCGACATCGGTAACGGTTGGTGGAGTCACTGCAACACTCGGAACAGTTACTGATACATCTGTTGCATTTACAACTCCAGTTTCAGCAACAATTGGCGATAAGGATGTAGTAGTTACAGTAGGTTCATCAACTGCGACTTTAGTCGGAGGATTTACATACAGACCAATTCCAACCGCAACATCACTCAGTCTGGCGCTTGGCTCCCTTTCAGGCGGAGCTTCATCAGTACTCGTGGGCACAGGCTTAACAAGCACTTCGGGGTTAACGATTAATGGAGTTACAGCAACGCTCAGCACAATAACGGATACCTCAGTTGCGTTTACTACGCCAGCATCGGTATCTCTTGGTGCAAAGGATGTTGTAGTAACAACTGCAGGTGGAACCGCAACACTCACGGGTGGTTTTACCTATGTTTCCGCGCCTACAATTACTTCGCTAAGTGCCACATCAGGTTCATTAACTGGCGGCTATCTAGATACGATCACTGGAACCAATTTCACTGGCGCTACCTCAGTCAAGGTTGATTCAGTAACGGCTGCATTCTCTGTTTCCTCTTCAACTTCAATTGTCTTTGCTCTTCCATCTTCAAGTACTGCTGGCCCTAAGGATGTGGTGGTCGTCGCGCCAGGTGGAACAGTTACAAGAACTGGTGGATTTACATACAACGGTGCAGCGCGAGTGCCTTCATTTGACTCAGCAACACCGACCGCAAATGGATTTACTCTACAGATTACAAACTGGGATCCCGCATTCACTTGGAGTGGAATTAGTTCACTTAGTGGGAGCGTCACAATCAGTTCGAGTGGATTGATAACAGTCACTGGTATTAGTCCCGGTACCTTCTCCACGGTTACTATCCAAACTTCACGTACAGGCTTTGACTCTGGAAGCGCTACATCGTCATCGATAAAATCTGTGAATGGAACTTCACTCACTCCAATATTTGATACAGCTACTTCAACTTCGAATGGCTTCACCCTTCAAATTAAGAATTATGACTCTGCGTTCACTTGGTCAGGAACAAACTCACTCGGAAAGACGACATCGATAAGCAATACAGGTCTCATTACTGTCACAGGTGTCAATCCGGGTGTCTTCTCAACTGTCACAATTCAAACAACACGTACTGGTTTTGATACTGGTACTGCAGTTTCTTCATCTATCAAATCTATAAACGGTTCTGCATTGAATCCTACTTTTAGTACTGAGACTGGGACTGCAACTGGATTCCTTTTGCAGATTTCTAACTTCGATGCTGCTTACACATGGACTGGGTCGATCTCGCAAGGTGGATCTGTCTCTATCAATAACAGCACAGGACTTTTGACCGTATCTGATATTTCTCCAGGTACATTCTCAACTGTCACAATTCAAACTACTCGTACCGGTTTTGATACAGGTACAGCAACATCTTTGTCGTATAAGTCCATCAATGGAACGGCGCTCACGCCAACATTTAGTACCGAGACTGGCACTGCAACCGGTTTTCAATTGCAGATCTCAAATTACGACACTCGGACAACATGGTCTGGCACAAACTCAGCCGGTGGAACAGTTTCGATCAGCGGCACCGGTTTGGTCACCGTCACAGGCCTAAATCCTGGCACTTCATCCACTGTAACGATTACAACTACTCGCACAGGCTATGACACTGGGACTGCAACCTCTTCGTCATACTCCTCAAATACGGGCTCAGCAAAGACTCCTGGTTTTGGCGCTGCAATTTCCACGGCGGATGGTTTCACCCTTCCAATTACGAACTTCGATGCAAACTACACATGGAGCGCTACGAATTCACTCGGTAAGAGCGTTTCAATCAGCGGAACAGGTCTGATTACGTTGACAGGAGTAAGTCCGGGAACATCTTCTACCGTCACCGTTCGCAGTACGCGTATTGGATACGAAACCGGCACAGCTACTTCGCCATCAATTAGCTCGCTCACTGGTGCGGCGAAGGTGCCAACATTTGGTTCACCCACTTCCACTCTCGACGGTTTCACCTTGCCTATTACCAACTATGAAACAGCGACAACTTGGTCAGTGACTAACTCTCTTGGAAAGTCAGCCAGCATTAACAGCACAACTGGCCTTATAACGGTGACAGGAGTAGCCACTGGAACTTTCTCAACAGTGACGGTGCGAACAACTCGAACCGGATATGAGACCGGTACTGCAACCTCGTCCTCCATATCCTCTGCGACGGCAGCTACTCAGCCGACCGATGTTTCTGCAACGACGGCTGCCCGATCTGCCGTAGTGAGTTGGACTGCACCGAGCGATACAGGCGGGATCGCAATTACCGATTATGCAGTTGAATATTCATCGACAAACGGCGAAACATGGACCGCTTTCACACATTCACCTTCATCTCTGACGAATCTAACCGTGACCGGGCTTTTAGACGGAACTTCGTATCTATATCGAGTTGCCGCAATTAATGCAGTTGGGCAGAGCCCTTTCTCTACGAGTTCTGCAGTTGTAACTTCATACTACGTAGTTTGTACAACCGGAAGCTTCTGGGTTGCTGGTTCAACTATTCCATCAGCTGCCGGTGCTAATTGCACAGGTACTGTGACCATTCCTGTAGGCATCACTGGAGTCGCAATTAACTCATTCGCTCCAGGCAGTGCTGCTACACAAACAAATCGGGCTCTTACTTCTATAGCTTTCCCAGCAAGTGGATTTGTAAATATTGATCAAGGCGGTTTTAGAAACCTTGGACTGACATCCCTGACAATTCCTGCCTCAGTAACCATGGTCGGTCTATCGGCATTTGAAAATAATCCGCTCACGTCAGTAACCATCACCGGCGCCAGCGGGGGAGCCTCGACTTACTTAAGCCAAGGAGCATTTAATAATCAAAATCCAGCATTTGGTCTCTCGACATCAATCGCTCTCACTCTTGGAAGCGGCAAGATAGATATCGGCTTTAACTTCGGCTATTCCACGAGGTTCTCAACTGTGGACTTCGGAAGTGGTATTAACTCCATTGATGAGACGGCCTTTAAACAAAATGGAATATCACCAGGATGGGTCCCGCTCTTCCCGTCGACCATCACCTCAATTGGTAAGGATGCATTTACCTATAACCCTAGTTTGTCGACCATCCGATTTGGATCAAACATCACATCGTCAATTACCGCAATTGATAACGCTGCCTTCGATTCTGCTTATGTAAAGAGCGTTCAGTACTGTGGACCTACTGGCACAGTTCTTAGCAATTACTTGAAGAACAGATTGCCTTTGGCAAAGGTATGGTGCAATTTTGTAGTACCAAATGCTCCAACAATATCTAGCACTTCGCAGACAAATCAGCAGGTAACAATCGCATGGACAAAGGGAACATCACTGGATGAAGCTCCAACGGATACCTTTACCATTCAATATAAATCCGGTGGTGGTTCATGGATTTCAGTCGCTTATGACTCATCGACTCCGCTCTCTTCAACAATTCGCAACCTAACAAATGGAACTACTTATAGTTTCCGGGTTGCCGCAAACAATATCGCCGGATCAAGTTCATACTCGAGCGAAGTTCAGGTAACTCCACTTGGATTGGCAACAATCCCGACCTTCGATACATCGGTTGCTACCGCAAATGGTTTTACCTTTAATGTGACAAATTACGATTCTCGTACCGCTTGGGCTGCAACTGTGACGGCAGGTTCTGCCTCTGTTTCAATCGGTACCGCTAACGGATCTTCCTTGCCGATAACGGTTACAAGTATGAATAACGGCGCGACTGTCTCAATTCAAGTCACCACAACTCGCAGCAACTTCGAAACAGGTACAGCCTCAACAGCTGGTACTTCACTTAATGGAGCTCTCACACCAACTTTCGGTACTGCCTCAGTAACGACCAATGGATTTACTGCGGCGATTACAAATTATGACTCCAATTACACATGGTCGGTATCGACATCATCTGGTTCTGTTGTAATAGTTAATGGTTCCATCGTTGTATCAGGCGCTGCTTTCGCTACAACCGTCATCGAGACTGTTACAGCTACACGTGCTAATTACGTCACTGGACGAGCAAATCTCTCAGTGACAACGCTAGCTGCGCTTACCGCTACTTATTATGGAAATGGAAACACCGGGGGTCTGGCACCAAGTGATACCTCTACCTACCAAACAAATGGAACCCTGGTGGTTCTTGGCAATATCGGAGCGCTCACAAAGCCTGGTTATACATTTACTGGTTGGAACTTAAACTCTGGAAACACTGGTCCTACTTACACAGCGGGCAACATTTACACCCTAGCTAATGCGGGAGTCTCCTTCTACGCCCAATGGACAGCAACGCCCTTCAACGTGATCTACCACGCAACAGAGGCGACCTCTGGTGCAGTCCCAACGGATCCAACTACTTACACAATTGGTATGGCCGCTAACGTTCGCGGAAATTCTGGAAATCTTATTAGAACTGGTTATGTCTTTGCTGGCTGGGCGGATAACGCAAACCGCACTGGTCGAATCTATATATCCGGAGATACATATACAGTTCAAACAAATAACGTTGATCTTTGGGCGGCCTGGACTCCAAATACTTACACGGTCATATTTGATACCAATGGAGCGTCAGGGGCTCCAAGCAAACTTTCGGATTCATACACCGTTGGCTCTTCGTTAGTTCGTCTTGCAACTATCGGAACGATGTCAAAGAGTGGTTATAACTTTGCAGGCTGGGCTACACAATCTGTGGGTACTCCAATGAGCGATTCCTTCACTGTTGCATCCAACACAACGCTCTTCGCTCAATGGTCGATTGCTAGCTTTACTCTGTCATATAACCTCGATGGTGGAACAGGATCGGTACCAGCCCCGGCTGCAGTTAATTACCTTGAGCAGTTCAACCTCGCTCCATCAACTGGATTGACCAAGGTCGATACAAATACTGTTACCTATGCATTTGTTTCGTGGAGTTTGAATTCTCAAACCTACAACCCGGGGCAGTCTTACTTCATGCCAGCGAGCAATCTAACCTTTACAGCTACTTGGACTCGTATTTATAACGTCACATATAGCTTTAGTGGTGGTTCAGTCGCAACCCCAATAGCTGATGAGCAAAAGGTTTCCGGTGACACCATCACAGTTTCCACGGTTACTCCGACTCGAACCGGTTATGACTTCGTTGGATGGGTTGATCAGAGCGGTAGAACTTCAGCAGCCGGTGATGAATATGTTGTCAGCGATGGCCACTACCTGCTCTATGCACAGTGGAGCGCAACTCCATTCTCAGTTACTTACGACGCCGCAGGTGGATCGCCTTCTCCCACTGAGTCATCAAAGACAATTGGACAAAGCTTCTCTGTTGGTGCTGCGCCAAGTAAGACCGGCTATGACTTTAAGGGTTGGAACGATGGAGCAAATACTTTTGCTGCAGGAGCCCCATATGTAACTCAAAGCAACAACATTGTCTTCACTGCACAGTGGCAGGCTCAGGTCTATCGCGTGAAATATGACCTCAACGGCGGTTCCGGAAGCGCAGGCGGCGATCGCATTTATACATATGGAACATCTGCATACACACTTCCTACAACAGGCTTCTCACTCACGGATTACAGCTTTGCAGGATGGACTACAGCACCAGGTGGACCAACTGTCGGCACAACATTTGCGCCAAGTTCTGATATTTCACTCTATGCAATCTGGAATATTGCAATATACCGATTGACCTTTGATGGCCAAAGTGGTCTGAGCGATAGCTCAACGGCAAAGGTAACAATGGGTCAATCTCTCGTATTGCCGAGCGCTACACGAGCAAATTATGTTCTTCAAGGTTGGTCTAACCAACAATCTGGTGGGAATCTCACAGCAAGTGGATCGAGTTATACGCCAACAGCAGATGCAACTTTGTATGCACAATGGGCGCTTCAAGTATTTACAGTCACATACAACGGCAATGGTGGCACTTCTGATGTTCCAACAGCATCAATGACCTACGGCTCAACAACGCCATTGGTGCTACCGGTCGCAATTCGTAACCACTACTTCTTTGATGGCTGGTACTCAGCGGCCAGTGGTGGATATTTAATTGGAGCACCAGGAGCAGGCTTTAGCCCAACAAGCTCAGTCACTATTTATGCACACTGGACTCAAGCATCTTTACAGGGCCTAGGACAGGCAACAAAGATTGCTGAAGTCACGGTCCTTTCGGGAAATAACAGCTCGTTTACCGCAGGAAGCCAGGGAAGTTCTGCGACAGTTTCCTACACAGCAGATAGCTTGCCTTCAGGCACGGTAATTACTGCATATGTCCAAAGCTCAACTGAGCGAGCATCAACACTCATTGATCCCAATTCAAGTTATATCCTTTCAATGGTCGTTGCCTGGGTAGCACCAGATGGAACAGTTCCTGATACCGCACCCGGTGAGCCGATTGTGATCACTATTTCTAATAGTGGAATCACTAAGGGTTCAAGAGTTTACGGTTTGGTAGGAACGACACCTAAGTTCTTGGGAGTTGCTGCACAAGACGGAAGCGTCCAGGTAGAACTTACTCAAGATCCAACTGTGACAGTTGCGATTACTAAACCAGACTCTGTGACTGCAGTTACAGCTGTTTCCTTAGATGATGTATCAGCGCTTGTTACATGGGATGCGCCTGAAGTAACCGGCGGATCTCCAATCACCAACTACACCGTGACATCAAGCGCTGGGCAGACGTGTTCTACAGCAACAACCTCATGCACGGTTACAGGGCTCACCGCATTAACGGATTACACATTTAGAGTTGTTGCTCGAAATTCAATTGGCTCAAGTGATCAAAGCTTGCCATCTGGGTTAATCACCACATCTGGTGCTCCAGCGCCACCTGCGCCTCCCGCACCGCCATCAAATTCTTCTTCATCTGGCTCAGTTGTCGCACCGATTGCCTCAGTCGTCCAGGCGCCAACTAAGGAAGACGCTGCGACACCTGAAGTAAAGCCTGTACCGGCACCTGAGGTAAAACCAATTCCGACAGAAGATCCAAATCAAGGCGGTAAGAGTGATGCCGATAAGGCAGCAGAGAACGCTCAAAAACTGGCATTAGAAGATGCAGCGAAGGCGGCTGCTGAAATAGTTCCTGCTATCACGGTTTATTCAATCTCTAAAGATTTCAAATTGAGTGATTACAACCTTGCTTATCTTCATACCTACCTTTCAACGCTCAAGCCTCATGCAATGGTCACTTGTATCGGCTATACCTATACATTGAGCATGTCATTGCTTGAAGCAACAGCTTTAGCTAAGAAGCAAGCGAATGCGCTCTGTGAGATCATCAAGAAGGATCGTCCAACCCTTTCTACATCCATACTTATCCGCCCATCCGAATCGGCTCCAAAGGCAGCACTCGGTGCACAGTGGGTTGCAGTGAGTTATCGAGTTGATGGCTATGAGCCGATTACTCCGACGAAGCGATTCCAAGATATTCAAACAGGACTATCTTTCTTGGCATACCAACCTTCATACACGGCAGCTCTTGAGATAAAGAAGATTGAGATTATTCAATGTGCCTCAAATAAGAATTATGGACTGAATGCTCAATTCGGAACATCTAAGAAGTCAATTGTGATCACCGAGTACGGCGTCACCAAGTCTTGTTCATTTGCGACATCTCTTACAAAGGGAGCAAAGCAGACCATCGTCATTAAGAAGGGCACTAGCATGCGTCCGGGCGCTCGAATCTCACTCGTAACTATCGGACTCACGTCGATTGATATTAAGAAGATCATCGCTGGGCTTGTGCGCGTTCCAATTCAATAAGATTTTCTCACCAGGCATTTTCTTTAAATCCCGCTAGACTCGTACGAGAATAGTCCAGTTAGTCAAGAAATCACTCATCAGAGAGCACCCAGACAATGGATAAAGCATTTAGCCCATACGACCTTGCCGGCAAGACCCTTCAGAACCGCATCGTGATGGCACCAATGACTCGAAGCCGCGCTGGAAATCCTGGTGGATTAGCAACTGATTTGATGGCTACTTACTACGCACAACGTGCGACAGCCGGCTTGATCATCTCTGAGGGAACACAGCCATCAATAGTTGGTCAGGGCTACCCAAATACTCCAGGCTTGCACTCTGCCGAGCAGGTCGAGTCATGGAAGAAAGTAACAAGTGCTGTACACGCTGCCGGGGGAGTGATCTTCGCTCAGCTGATGCACACAGGGCGTATCGGCCATAAAGATTTATTACCTGCAGGGCTCGTGCCAGTGGCGCCATCAGCAGTTATTGCCGAAGGTCAGGTCTACACGGCAACAGGTCCACAGGCTTTTGAAACTCCAAAGGCGATGACCGAGGAAGAGATCCTTCAAACAATCGAAGACTTTGCAAGTGCCGCAGCTAATGCAATCGCGGCTGGCTTTGATGGTGTTGAGATCCACGGTGCAAATGGATATTTAGTTCATCAATTCATTTCAACAAATGTAAATCTCCGCACTGATCAGTGGGGTGGCTCAGTAGAAGGGCGAATCAAGTTCGCTGTAGAAGTTGCGAAGGCTGTATCAGCGAGAATCGGCGCAGCGAAGACCGGTTTCCGTATCTCTCCTACCAATCCATTTAATGGAATTGCCGAAGAGGGATTCGAGGCCACATATGAAGCGCTCATCAAGGAGCTTGCAGCGCTTGATTTGGCATACCTTCACTTCATGGAGAACCAGATGCAGAACGGACTCCTTGCGAAGGCCCGCACTTGGTGGAAGAACACTTTGATGGTCAACACAATTCTCGGCGAGAAGACAAAGGGCAAGTCTGATTTGGAATATATCGATTCAGGAATTGCTGACCTGGTTTCATTCGGCCAACTCTTCATCGCTAATCCAGATTTAGTTGCACGTCTGAAATCAGATGGCCCATTCAATACTGCAGATGCATCAACATTTTATGGTGGAGATGCAAAGGGCTATACGGATTACCCAACTCTGTAAGAAAAGAAGAGTCGCCCTATAAGCCGGAGACGACATTGTTATGCGTGAGGTCACGCTCACGCATAACAGTTGCCCTCGAATTTGCCCCCAAAACTCTATAAATTTAAATAGAGAAATGTCGACCCACAGAACGAAGCCGACCTACTTCCCGGTCATCATGATGCGGCGCATCTCTTTAATTTCGGCAGTTTGTCCAGATACAATCGCTTTGCTGAGGGTTGCTACTTCTGGATTCTTTGACTTCATCAACGGGGTTGCAATAGTGATTGCTCCCTGATGATGCAAAGTCATATCTACAAGGTAGAGACCGTCAAACTTCTTTCCACGAGCAGCTTTCAACTTCGCTAAATCCGAGTCGCTCACAATTCCCTGCATGTGTGCGTGCATTTCCATTCCAATCATGTCGCCTGCAGGAATCCATTTCTGCATTTGTGCAATCTCAGGGCCTTGCTCAGCAATAATCCGTGCTGCAAGCTTTTTCACGGCAGCATTACTTCCTTGCTTGAGCGCCCACTGCGAGATCAAAACAGCCTGCTTGTGGTGAGGGACCATCATTTGAGCAAACATGACGGTTGATGCATCGTAAGGCGCAGCAGCCATAGCAATCGGGCTCTGCCCCACATTAATAGCGAGAACTACTGCGATTGACAAGCCAAAGATTCTTCTCATGCCGCTATTTTAGATTACTCAGGTTATGTCTGCCTTTTAGAACTGTTCGTGCATAGGCGATTGCGAGCACCCCACCAACTAACGCCCCCGCTAGTACATCTGAGGGATAATGGAGTCCAGCACTTATGCGAGCGATTCCTGAGATAAGACTTAGAACGATAAACGCAATACCTAGCTTCTTACTGAAGTGGTAGAACATCATGGCGATAGAGACCATAAAGACCATGTGATGGGATGGCATTCCGCCATCTGCGCTATGAGGAACCAATAATTTAATATCACTCATCGCAGCAAAGGGGCGCTGGCGAATATAAAACCGTGAAATTACCTCCGAGATAACCGTGGCCAATCCAACTGGTAACACCAGGATCGCTACACCTTGAATAAATAGATTCCTGAAAAAGAAATTGAAATCAATTAAAGAGCTGTTGCGCTGATAAGTTCGATGAACAAGCCAAAGAAGAGCAAAAGCAATAACAACAAAGACTAGGTACTCAGATAAAACTTTCACCAAGAAAATCTCACGGGCTCCCCAATTATTGAGAACCCGCGAGATTGACGTATCTAGAGTTAGGAGTGGATTGCTCATTAACCCTTCAGCTCAGTTACATCTAATTTGATCTGGTCTTTCCTGGTCCGGACAAGATAGGTGACCGTGATAGTAATTAGAGTTAAGAAAATGAGGCTTGTAACTGTTGTTCCTAAACCAAAGCCACCAGCTTTCCTATCTTGAGAGAGTAAATCTCCGATTGAGGCTCCAAGCGGTCTAGTAAGCACATACACAGCCCAGAATCCAAAGACAGCGTTGATAACTTTCTTCTGCCACAGGACTGCGATGAGCGCAATAAGGGCTGCGAACACGAAGAGAGAACGGGCATAACCAAGAGCGAGCCTTTCAGCAATGAGATCTCCGGTTGCTGTTCCGAGTGCGAAGGTGAAGAGGATTGTGAGCCAATAGAAGGCTTCACGAGTCGGGGTGTAGATACTATGAATTGCAAGCGTCTTCTCCTTCGCGTACCAAACAGCAAAAACTGCCGCTAGGCAGATAGAAAAGATAATGGATGAGGTAATCAAAGAAACGCCAAGATTATCTGTCAGATTATCCGTGACAAGGGTTCCGGCGATACTAATTAATACGATAGATAGCCAGTAAACCGGTGGCTTATAACCTTTACCCTTAAATTGGAAGAAAAGAATAATTGCTAGAGCGATAAATGTTGCCACTGAGGTTCCATTCAAACCCAGACCTAATTGAACGTTAAGAAAATCTGCAAATGTTTCACCGACTGTTGTGGCTAGGACTTTAATAATCCAAAAGTAAAAAGTAATCTGAGGAACTTTGACCAATAATTCCTTCGAGCGACTTGTATTGCTTGTCATAACTTATTTCCCCTTTGTTCTTCCTTTTTGTTTGAGTGGCCCGTGGAGCCCTCGAGTGCTCCACGGGTTGTTAGATTTTGGAGGTTACTTACTTGAATCTTCCGGCCCTTCATTGGCCTCGTTAGCGTCATAAGCCTCTGGAGCTTCATTGGCTTCATCAGCTTCGTTAGCCTCTGGAGCTTCATTGGCTTCATTTGCATCTGCTTGGTCGTTTGCCTCATTTGCATCCATATACCCTGAATCTGCTGCAGGGGATGTAGCAGCAGGAGCTGTAGTTGTATCGGCTGCATTTGCACTATTGACAACAGCGAATAGCGCTCCTGTGCTAACCAAGGATCCTGCTGCGATAAGTGCAATCTTCTTCTTTAATTCCATTGTGTTTCCTTCCTAACATCCGCGTCACGGATAGGAGAATCTCTCCTGACATAAAGGTAAATCTTGCTACGTGAGTAGAAGATGAAATTCACCTCCAGATGAGCCGAGAATTGAGAAGGCTTCCCCATTATGTGCCTCCATTACGGCTGAGACCACGCTTAACCCAAGCCCGGTGCCACCTTTACCAATAGTTCGTACCTTTTCCGACCTATAAAAACGTTCAAAAATATTCTCATTCTCAGCAATTGGCACACCGGGACCATCATCCTTAATTATTAGATGTAAGCCGTCTTCTTCTTTTCTAGCTGAAATGTGAATCTCAGAGTGAGCATATTGAAAGGCATTTTCTAAAAGGTTTCTTACTGCCAGCCCAAAAAGTTGACGGTTACAAAATACGGACTGGTCAATCGAGTCATCTATTTGAACTTTTATATCCTTTTTGGAGTTACCAAATGTCTTTAGCTGTTCTTCGATTATTTCAATCAAACGTTGCCCTGATTTTTCAATTGCTTGTCCATCCACTCTTGATAAATCAAGGAGATCATTACAAAGTTTTGCCAGTCTTCCAATTTCAGTTGATATATCTTTTAGCTCTGCTGAATCTTGGGAGGCTCTCAGGGCATCAATACTCAATTGGATAGTGGTCAATGGACCTCTGAGTTCATGACCGGCATCTGCTGTAAAGCGCTTTTGATTAGCAGATGATGCCTGAATTCGAGCTAGCAAGCCGTTAAGGGATTGCGCAATCTTTCCAATATCGTCTGAAGGATTTGCAGCTCTTACTCTCGTTGACTCCGTAGCTTCCTCGACTTGATGAATTAAGTCTTGTACTGGGTAGAGAGCCCGCTTAGATAGATAGAGACCAAGAAAGTAAGAGGAGATCGTCCCTACGATAACCAGTAAGGAAAGTCCGATAAACAGTGCTCTAGTTGTAGCCTCGTAATCTCCTCCTTGGTCTTCCCACCAGACATTCCAAAAAATGAGGGAACTTGCAAAAGTCAATGTCACGGCCACAATTAAAGAAGTTGTCAGAGCTATACGATTTTTTATCTTCATTTGCTCTTACACATTTTCACTTCGGCGGAGAATCTGATGCCATGACCCCTAATTACTTCAAAATACTCACTTCCAACTTTTTTCCGCAAATATCCCATGTACACATCAAGCACATTACTAGTGGGCATATCGCCCCAAATTTGATCCTCAATATCAACACGCTTGACAGTTGTGCCTGCTGCCAGCATAAGTAGCCAGAGGATATCGAATTCAATTTTTGTTAAATCTATTTCCTCTCCATTGAAAGTGCAGAGTCGCTTAGCGCTATCAACTTCTAGGCTTCCTGATGATAATTGTGTATAGGAACCAATCGGCCTGCGACGCAACACAGCTCTAATTCTTGACTCTAAGGTGACAGCATTAAATGGCTTAACAATAAAATCATCAGCACCTAGATCGAGGGCATCTGCTTGGTCATACTCGCCATCTTTGGCACTGACAACGATAATAGGGATTGGAATGCCTTCACGCTGAATCTGTTTTAGAACTTCATACCCATTGAGCTGAGGAATCATCAAATCCAGTAGTGCAAGATCAAATTTACCTGTTGCAATTTTCTCAATTGCTGATTTTCCATCACCAACAGCTTCGCATTTAAATCCACATCTCACTAACGTGGAGATTAAGTTCTTCGCTAAAGCAGGGTCATCCTCAATTACTAATATTTGCTCCGTCATTTAAACAAATTCCCCATGCATATAGCCTCACATACCAACATGAAAATCAGGTGAGAGCCAGGTGAGTTTTACGGCCCTAAACTTCAGCTAAGCGCTGCGAGAAATGCCCCAATTACTATCAGAAGCAAGCCAAGCCAATTAACCTTTGAATACTTTTCGTTGAGAATGATTACAGCCAAGATTACGGCAAGTGGCATGCTGAGCTTATCTATCGGGGCGATTTTAGAGATACTTCCGATTTGAATAGCTTTAAAATAAAAGAGCCAGGAAACAGCCCCCGCAATCCCAGAGGCACCTATCCAAAATAGTGGCCATCCACGAACAGTGGAAACTTTCGAGCCCAATCCAGATAGGACGAGAATGGCGATGAGGAAGGAAGACATCACAAGACTTCTGATAGTTGTAGCTACCGTGGAATCAATTCCGCTGTTTCCGCTCAACCCAACTTTTCCAAAAATCGCCACGAGAGAAGCCGCTACAGCAGAGATGAGTGCGTATATCAACCAACGGTAATCTGTCATTTACTGAGTATAGAAGAGTCGCCCTATAAGCCTCAATTTCTTCCATGTGCCAACTTATGCAAGCATCTTTCGCTCAGCCGTTATTTCCATTTGTTCGACCACATAGGCATCTAGACGTTCACAAACTTCATGTAGATCCCGCGGAAACAGGTGGCCATATGTGTCCATGGTTTCGAGTATTGATTCATGGCCCAGCCATTCTTGGATCTGCTTGGCATTATTGCCAAGCTTGATAAGGACAGATGCACACGTATGGCGAAGTTGATGCATCCCCTCACCTTTGTCAAAACCGAGTGGTCTAGCAACTAGCCGGAACATGGCAGATGCATCTTTATAGCGCCAAACATTTCCAGATCTATTTTGCATTATCAAACCATGAGGGCCAAGGCCATGTTGTTCTACATGTTCGACCAACAGTTTCTGCAGGTACGGTGAGAAAGGTATCTTCCGGTATGACTTTGAAGTCTTGAGGTGTTCAGCAAATACTTTCTTTCCATCCCTACTCAGTTGTCTATCAACAGTGATCTCTTCTTTTTCAAAATCTAATCTGTCCCAAGTGAGGCCGAGGACTTCGGATGGTCGCATTCCAGTAAAGAATCCAATCCAAACCAGAATTCGCCAGCGAGGCGCAAAACTATCCGCAAGAGCCTTGATGGTCATCATGTCTAGTGGCACGATCCTCTTTGCTGTTTTTGGTTTTCTGCGCTTTATCTTTGCCATCGGGTTCTTATGGATTACTTCATTATCCAACGCAACGCGAAGAATCGAACCTAGTTGATTGGTTAGTTTTTCGATATAGCTAGGTTTTAGTTGGTAGCCAGTTGTGGCAACTGAATTCTTTAGTCGGACCCGCCAGCGCTGAATATCAGCAGGAGTAATAGTCCCAATCAGTCGATCCCCGAACTCAGGATCTATGTGGCTGTTATAGATGTTTTCATAATCGATTTTGGTCTGGGTTTCCACATCGAGCGATGGACCCCATATCTCTTGCACAAATTCACGGACTGTCATGTTTACTTCAGATGGCTTTGTGTTCTTACCTCTTCGCTCTAAAGCCTCTTGTTCTTCGGCAAACTGCTCCGCTTCACGCTTGGTGGAAAAACCACCTTTTTCTGCTTGTTGACCCTGCCGTGTGCGCCAACGAGCAGAGAAATACTTGCCACGTTTACGTGCGTATGCCATTACTTAGATCCCCCTCTGTCGCGGGAAATCCAACTACTAAGTTTAATCTGTCCACCGGATTGCATGAAGAACTTCTCACCGTCTTCGGTAAGTGTGCCCCCCGATTTACCTTTCCCGCTTGCACTTAGCCATCCTTGTGATCTAGCTACGCGCAGTGCGGCATAAATAATCTGGCTTTCGACATCTAGGTCTACACAGATTTGCTTAACAATATTGCTACTTCCCGCCTTGGAAAGCTCTGAGTAGATCTTTGCAATCACGATTGAATCGACCTTAGTAGAAGTCACTTCCAACCGTTTGTGGAGTGCTCTTTCAAATGGTGACCCTGACTTCCCATCTTTGAAAATAATGGTTTGCACAGAATCTACAGCGGTGAGTCGCAAAGGTTTGCTCTGCTGATCTTCTATTCGCAGTCGACAAGCACGAATGCATTTGAGGTGCTCCCCTTCTATCTTTGAGAACGGTAACTCCCTGAAGAGTGCTGCCTTGAAACCATGGGTCGGAATTTCTTTTTGCAGCGAAGCAACAGTCAATCGAGCAACCTTTTCCTCGTATGTTACTGGAGCAAACTTTGCACCTTGTGCCTGGACTTCAACTGCGGCTATCTTGAATTGGAGACGCGCATCAATGCGGCCCTTCGATTGCTCGACAAAGTTTGTGAGGATTGAAGACCCAAGGGCGTGTATCCAGACACGGTAATTGCCGTGGTCTGGAATAACCACGTCATGCCACGTTATTGCATGGGAAACATCCTTCGCCTTCAGTTCCCAGATAACTCCGCTATCCATAAATCCCCCTACTAACTTTTGACAGAATCCTAACAGACCTCTTATAGTCCGTCTACTAGGTTTTAGCCTAAAACCTAACATAACTGGAGGTTAAAATGAACGACTTGAAGGATAAAACTCGGCTAACCATGCGTGAGGCAGCTGCCTATCTGGGGCACTGCTATTCATGGATACATGCCAACCACCGGGTGCTTGGGCTGGGCGGATACTCGATTGGAGGACGTTGGTACTTTGATAAGGAGGATTTAGATGCATGGTTACGCCGAGCCAAGGAGAACTCAGGAACCAAGGGTTACCCGCCCCTTCGGCACAACAAGAAGGGCCGGGTGCGTTTGTAATGTTTGAGGACGAGATTGATCTTGAAGACTTCTATGGAATGCCAACTGCCGCTGCATTCGGTGTTCTAATGCAGATTATTACATCCAGCGGAAAGGTATCTACAACACATGACTTGTTGGAGTGCTTTTCGGATGGGATCCATGACTTGAGTAGGGCTGTTGGTGAACTTCAAATGCTGGGTTTCTTAGACGTTACTGCAATAGAAGTAGAAGGCACACCAACGGTAAAGCTAGATATAACTTTTCTCGGCCATACGTATCTATCAATGTTTGCATGGGAACTTATTGATAGTTATCAGTCTTACTTTAGGAACTAATGCCTGATGAAGAATGATAAAATAGTTTCATCAACTCAGCGATACGGTAGTTACACCAAACCGATAGATGATTTTGATAAATACCAGAAGAGGTCAATAGGCTCTAATAGGGGTCTTTATCTACCTATCTATAAGAGTATTAGTGAGTCTGATGGTGCTCCTGCCTCCAGCGAATCGCAAGATTCAATGGATGCGGAGCGGGGCTATCTATCTACAGGTTCATGTGGGGTAGATAAGACCCGTATAGCGGTATGCATCGACTCTGACTCAATACATCTACCAACGTTTATGGCTAGATTGCTAAAGCCAAAAAAAGATGGCACGCCTAATGATGGCATCGCGCAAATACCTGACTTTCCAGAGATATACATCAAGTGGGACCACCAAAAGTTCCGACTGTATCTAGAATTTAATCCTTCCGACTTCACACGAGAAAGTGGTCGAGAGCTCTGCCCCTTTGAATTATTGCCGGAAGTAACCGAGACAGTTGTTCGACGGGTGCTGCAGCAAGGTGACCCAGACGCACTTCCTGAAGGCGCTATTAAGTCCAAGAAAAAGGGCGAGCGCTACCTGCTGCCCGACGATTGGGCAAAAGATATACAGGTGTTTCGTATAGATCTGGCAAGGGATTTTCACATTACGGATGATCGCTTTTCCTTACGGCAACTAGAAGCGACCTGGCCATCTCGGTCGCGAAATAAGGCTGCTACCCATTTTCTCAACGGTGGCAAACTCAATACTTTGAGCTATCCGGTAGGAAAGCGAACAACGAAGATAAAGCTGTATGACAAATATGCAGAGAGAGTGGCCAAGCCCATTAAGAATGCTCCGCCTATTCCAAAAGGAACATTTAGGTTTGAGATTTCTATTCCTCGCCACCAACTTCGGCAGTTCCACCTAACCGACCTTGCAGTTCTTATCCCTAGGCGACTTGAGAAACTAATAAAAGAGAAGTGGGAAGTCTCAAACTTCTGGACCAATCTTGTATGGGAAGGTGCGGCGATGGATCTAGCCCATGACTCAAAGCTTTCGACCTCACGGATAAACGAGGTCCTTGGTTTTGCAGAGTGCCTCAGGCATTCCATATTTATGCGTTACAGCCATAACGACGAGAAATCATTGAGAGCTGATGCCAAGAAGATAGGTATATCCCTAGGCAAGCCAATTACCAAACAGGGCAAGCCCTATGCCCATCTGCACTTTATGTCGGGGAATCTCGCTGCCCCATTACCTGAGACGTTTAGCATTACAAAAGGCGGATTGTTCAGCATCATTGGTAG
This sequence comes from Candidatus Nanopelagicaceae bacterium, assembly GCA_965267985.1. Taxonomy (GTDB): domain Bacteria; phylum Actinomycetota; class Actinomycetes; order Nanopelagicales; family Nanopelagicaceae; genus Planktophila. Next base: position 358,219 of record OZ254152.1, read on the forward strand.
TAAACCCATACCAAAACTTATCTAGGAGATTATGAGCACTTACCTTTCCCCCGCCCAAGTAGCGCAGATTATGGGCGTTAGCCGAGACACTGTTTATTCCATGATCCATAGGAACCAATTAGATTCATACCTTTTCGGAAGAAGTAGACGCATCACCCAGGAGCAGATTGATGATTGCTTGAATCGCAGATTTCAACGCCCTATAGATGCAACTAAACCAATGCGCCTGTGAACATATCCGATATGTACTGCTAACTATCATGATAAGAATACGGAAAGTGACCTTGCAAATTGTTAAAAACTTAAATGCTCTGCACAAGCTTTCATGTTCATGCCCGATAAACGGTTACTAAGATGCACGTCTATTGGAACAGCCCTTGGAAACCAAGTAGTGCGCTCGCCGGCTTATTAATATATAAGAGCAGTAGCTTAGAAAGCTTCCCTAATTGAAGGGGGTAGGGGTTAAGTCACGTGACTTTCTAGATGGCCGCCGGGTCGTTTCCCCAGGTAACGTCATATTTTGGTCAGCAGTAGCCCAAACTAAACACAACTAAATACTCAGGAACCCATTTGATTTGCCTATTCCTACTTCGACGCACGTATTCTGTGCATTTGCTGCGTCATTCAACTGGCAAGAGGCTTGAAGATAGTCAGATTAATGAAGGGGGTTTGTCGCACCTTTGATTTACAGTTGCCACATGGCAAGTAAAAAGGGCACTCCACCTCTCGCGGTAACGCATCCCGCGCTCGCCAAGCAAGCGAATGGCTGGGATCCGAATGAAGTTACGGCGGGAAGTGGCAGAAAGTTAAGTTGGAAATGCTTAAAGGGCCACATCTATCTAATGGCAATTTATAATCGAACAGGTAAACCTGAAGAAAGTTGCCCTATTTGCTCCAATCATCAAGTGCTAGTTGGCTATAACGACCTAGCAACTACGCACCCTGAAATTGCCAAAGAAGCAGACGGTTGGGATCCAACAACGGTTACAGCAGGAAGCAACAAAAAATTAAGGTGGAAGTGTTCAAATTCGCATACCTACGAATCCACAATTACCAGTAGAACTAAAACGGGAAATTCTTGTGCCATTTGCGTGAACCAGCGAGTTCTTGTTGGCTACAACGATCTAGCAACAACGCACCCGGCAGTTGCAATAATTGCCGACGGTTGGGATCCAACGACGGTGGTTTGGGGTAGTAATAAGAAGAAGCAGTGGAAATGCGTAAAAGGACATAGCTTCGAGGCAAGCATCAATTCGATTACATCGAGGTCGGCAGGTTGTTCCGTATGTGCAGGTAAACAGATTTTAGTTGGCTACAACGATCTAGCGACTACTCATCCTGAAATTGCATTGGAAGCTGATGGCTGGGATCCAAGAACGGTTACAGCAGGAAGCAATTCCAAGCAAAGTTGGAAGTGCAAAAAAGGACATGTTTATCGTGTAGATCCAAATCATCGAGTAGGACAAGGTGGTGGTTGCCCATTTTGTTCAGGAAGACAAGTACTAGCGGGGTTTAACGATTTAGCAACTACTCATCCTGAAATAGCTAAGGAAGCCGATGGTTGGGATCCAACAATTATTAATGCTGGTTCCCATAAGAAATTACCGTGGAAGTGCCCTGCTGGTCATAACTATGAATCTGTTTGCTACAGCAGAACAATGGCCGGTAATAGCTGCCCATACTGTGCCAACCTCGCTATTTTAGTTCGCTACAACGACCTAGCAACAACGCACCCTGAAATTGCCAAAGAAGCCGACGGTTGGGATCCGACAACAGTTGTGGCTGGAACTGGTGTAAAAAAAGATTGGAAATGCAAAAAAGGTCACCAATACAAATCCTCTGTGCATGGAAGGTCTGGAGAAAGAGCCACAGGTTGCCCTTACTGTGCAAACCTAGCCATTTTGGTTGGTTACAACGATCTTGCGACTACTCATCCTGAAATAGCTAAGGAAGCCGATGGTTGGGATCCAACAACTGTCGTTGCTGGAACGGCTCAAAAGCGCAAATGGAAATGCAAAAACGGTCATGCGTCCTTCGAGCAAGCGATTACAAATAGGACTGGCCAGGGCAATGGCTGTCCTTCTTGCGCAAGCTCAGGGTTTGATCCTGGAAAGGATGCATGGCTTTATTTTATGCGCCATGAGGAATTCAACTATTTGCAGATAGGAATCACCAATCAACCAGAGGTGCGACTTAAAACTCATGAAAGGCTGGGTTGGGAGTTGCTAGAAATTAGAGGACCTATGGATGGACATCTTTGCGCTAGATGGGAAAAGGATATTCTGAGAATGCTTCGCGCCAAGGGCGCAAACATGGGTCCTAGTAAGGCAAAAATTAAAGTCGAAATCGATAACATTTCAAAAGTGGTGCACACTGAAATGTGGTCATATGGTTCGTTCCCGGTAACTTCGATTATTGAGCTGATGAGACATACAGAAGATTATGAAGAAAACCAAGGAATTAACTCTTGACCTTGCCCCAAAACTTGCCCCAATTGCCCCCAATGAAACCCCAAAAAGTTCGATTTTCTTATTACGTTTTGGGAAAAATTAACAAAGCTGCCATGCTCAATTTCAACATCCTTGAGCATGGCAGCGATGTAATTTAAGAAGAGTCGCCCTATAAGCCGGATCCTGTCATTGCCATTGCTGACTGTGATCACCATCCATCTAGATCTGCAATTACTTGCAGATTCAAGCGACCTACCCGATAGCTCAGTGCGAGCAGCACACTATCTTCTTGGTCTTGCTTCAGGTGGGGTTTACATAGCTAACTGCATTGCTGCAATTACTGGTGGTCTCTTACACCGCCGTTTCACCCTTACCAATATTGCTATTGGCGGTTTGCTTTCTGTTGCACTTTCCCGCGGATTGCTCCGGGTGGGCGTTACCCACCACCTTGCTCTATGAAGTCCGGACTTTCCTCGGTATTACTTGCGTAATAACGCGGTGATCCAGGCGACTCTTCTATGGATAAGGATAAGGCTTTGATTCGCTATGCACCAAAAGTATGCTGGGCTCATGGCAAACATCGGCAATATGTATGGTCCTGATTTCACATTCCTCGGAGTCCCGCGTTGCGACCTCGATGATCCCAAGTCATTTGCGGATGCTGATGTCGTAATCGTTGGAGCACCTATTGATGCCGGCACCTCATATCGCTCTGGTGCAAAGTTTGGACCTCAAGCAATTCGCGGAACTGATTACTTGCCTCATGATGGCGAACGCCCACATATGGCACTTCGCGTTGATGGCCTTAAGGATCTTAGGGTTCTCGATGCTGGCGACTTAATGATGCCATCTGATGATTTAGCAAAGTGTTTAGCAATCCTTCGCGAAGCTACAGAGAAGATTTCAAGAGCAGGGGCCATCGCACTCGTTCTCGGTGGAGATCACTCGGTGACATCTGCAGATGTTGCAGGAATCGCAGATCATCGCGGCCTTGGAAAAGTTTCAATGATTCACTTCGACGCTCATGCAGATACCGGTGATGTGCAAAATGGTTCACTCGTTGGACACGGAACACCGATGCGCCGACTGATTGAATCCGGCACTGTCCGTGGTGATCGCTTCTTACAGGTGGGCCTTCGTGGATATTGGCCAGAAGATGCAACCCTAAAGTGGATGCGCGATCAGAAGATGCGTTCATATGAGATGACCGAGATTCACAACCGCGGTCTTAAGGCTGTGCTCGATGAATCATTTAGCATTCTGACCGATGAGACCGATGGAGTCTTCCTCTCGGTTGATATCGATGTTGTTGATCCAGGAATGGCGCCAGGTACTGGAACTCCAGAGCCAGGTGGACTTACATCGCGCGAACTTCTAGAGGCTGTTCGTCGAATCTGTATCGAACTTCCTGTTGTTGGAATCGATGTTGTTGAAGTCGCACCAGCATTTGATCATGCAGAGGTCACGGCAATGCTTGCTAACCGAGTTGTCCTTGAAGCATTGAGTGGAATTGCATTTCGTCGCACTGGCGGTTCTTACAACCCAGCGCGTAACGTTCTCGATCGCTAATTACAACGTTGCAAGAATTGCTTCGATATCGCTGACATTTGTCCAGGGATTAACGATTGCAAAGCGCAAGATTGGCTCACCCTTGTGTGTTGAAGGGGTAACAAAACCAATCTGATCTGCAAGCAACTTATCGCTCCATACCTTGTAATCTGCCATCGACCAACCCTTGCGAGTAAAGGCGACGATAGAAAGGTTCGGTTCGCGAAGGAGCTCAAGATTGGGATGTGCCTTCACAGCATCAGCTGCCATTCGCGCAATATCCATAGTCTTTGCGACGGCGTCGCTATAGGCCTTTGTGCCGTGCGCGGCCAGCGAGAACCACAGTGGTAATCCACGAGTTCTACGAGTTAATTGAATTGCATAATCAGATGGATTGAAATCATCTGAATCCGTCAAGGCATCAAGGTAACCCGCATGTTGGGTATGTGCTTGGCGTCCAAGTTCAGGGTTGCGATACACAAGTGCACAGGCATCAAATGGCGCAAAGAGCCACTTATGTGGATCGACGATAAATGAATCCGCGTTCTCAACACCTATAAATAACTTGCGAGTCTCCTCATTGGCAAGGCCTGCAAGACCATAAGCACCATCAACGTGGAACCAAATCTTGTGGCGATTTGCGACTTCACCAACAGATGGAAGGTCATCAATGATTCCGAGGTTAGTTGTGCCGGCAGTTGCAACGATGGCGCAGATATCGCGATCAGAGTGCTCTGCGCGATATAAATCAATTGCCTTCTTTACATCTGCTCCACGCATAATTCCATCTGGCTGTACTGGAACTTTAATGAGATCAACATCCATTACTTCGGTTGCAGATTGAATTGAAGAATGTGCCTCGCTAGAACAAGCTACAGCCCATCGCTTTACCTCTGGGTGCTGAGCTCGCGCATGGTGGCGTGCTGCAACGAGAGCGGAGAGATTTCCAATAGTTCCGCCTTGTACGAAGACGCCACCTGCAGATCCAGGAAGTCCTGCGAGATCCGATAGCCAACGAAGCGTTTGATTCTCTGCAAAGACAGCGCCCGCACCTTCAAGCCATGATCCACCGTAGAGAGCAGATGCACCTACGACGAGATCAAAGAGGTTTGCTAACTCTGTTGGCGCAGATGGAATAAATGCCAAGTAGCGGGGATGGTCGGTTGAGATACAGGCAGGTGCAAGTGTTTGGGTAAAGAGTTGCAACGCCTCACTGCCACCGAGACCTGCCTCAGTAATCGTGTTGCCCACAATCGAGAAGAGTTCAGCCTCACTCTTAGGACCATCCAAGGGAGGATTGTCCTTCAGGCGAGTCAGGGAGTATTCAAGAATCTCCTGTGCGACCTTTTCTATCTCTGGCGTGAACTCATGCATAGAGAGAGTCTAGCTAGAGTGTAAAGCGCGGGTAATCGTCAGTGACAAGTAATAGCGCATAACCATAAATACGGTTCCAGAATTGGATTGTCCCGAGGATGTAGTTCAACGCCCACTCTGGATAACGACCTGTTGACCATGTGTGGATCCATGCTGCAAAGGTGACAAATGCTGCACCGATTGCGTAGAAGAGACCAACGATGACAAGGGGAATAACAAAGACAATTTTGAGGATCTGAATACCGCGTCCGAGCTTCTTGCCACCTTCAACATCTGGCAGCAGAACGGCAATCTTTGGGTTGCGCTCGATTGATGGGTATTCATCGGTCAACAAGAAGACGTATGCAGTGACGCGAGTCTGAAGCTCGATGAGTGCATGGTTAAAAGAGAGGACGTAACTTGGATACTTTCCTGTAAAGACGAGCGCTAAGAGCGTTGGAACTACCAAGAAGCCGCTTGTCCAACCCCAATGTGCCATCTCTGTAAATGTTGAAAGGAAGATAACGACTGGGAAGGCGAGAATTCCACGCCAGAAAACAGTCTTCTTATCGCGATTTTCAAGCTGGTATTCGATTAGGGTTTCAATTTGGTTGCTCATATTTACATTCTATTCCTCTTCTCACCCCTTTGTAGATACCCTTGGCCAATGTCTAAGAGTAAATTCGCAGTTGTCACAGGTGCAAGTAGTGGAATCGGTGCTGCAACAGTAAGAGCGTTAGCAAGTGAAGGCTTCACTGTTATTGCGACTGCGCGACGTAAAGATCGTCTTGAAGCACTCGCTGGGGAAGTGCCTTCAATTCAAATATTTCCTGCAGACCTGACGATCCAATCTGATGTCGATGGGCTCGCTCATTTCTGCGGTGATAAGAATATTGAAATCCTTGTTAATTGCGCTGGCGGTGCCTTCGACTCTGCGACTGTTCTTGATGGAGATCCTGAGATCTGGATGAAGACTTACGAGATCAATGTGATTGCAACCCTTCGCATGACAAAGGCAATTACCCCTTTGATGGCAAAGAACGGTAAAGGCCACATTGTCATCATCTCTTCAACGGCTGGACATCGTGCTTATGAAAACGGTGGCTCGTATGTCGCCGCGAAATTTGCAGAGACATCTGTTGCACATACATTGCGTCTCGAACTTAATGGTCAGCCAATTCGCATTACCGAGATTGCGCCGGGCATGGTCAAGACTGATGAATTTGCAGTCAATCGCTTCGCCGGTGATGCCACTAAGGCGGCAAAGGTTTATGAAGGCGTCGATGCGCCGCTGACGGCAGAAGATGTCGCTGAATCAATTCGGTGGTCGGTTACTCTTCCTGACCACTTCAATGTCGACAGCATGGTAATTCGTCCTGTTGCACAAGCAGCTAACCACAAGGTACACCGCGGTCAATGACAGTTCTGCTCCGCCCCTATCGTTTGGGTGAATTTGATCGGGCCTGCGAAATTCGTGGCCTTACTTCTGCTGAAAGTCGCGAGCGTTTTTCACAGCGCCTCGAGCGCTCCGGAGAATGGTTTGATCACTATCTCCATCTCGCAATCGTCTCTGACGGAGTTCTCGTTGGTGACTTACAAGTGCGTCAATGCGATCGCACTCGCCCCGATGGCGCGTGGGAGATGGGTATCGATATCGCTGAAGAGTTACGTGGCAAGGGAATCGGTACAGATGCACTTATCGAGTGTGCAGAGTGGGCATTTACCAAAGGCGCCCATCGCATTGAGGGATCTACCGAAGAAAATAATGTGGCGATGCGCCGTGCATTCGAAAAAGCTGGCTGGAAATTCGAAGGCGTACTTCGCGCACTCTTTGTCGAAGATGGCATACCGCACGATTATTACTCGTATGCAATCACTAAATTTGATTGAGAGAGCTATTTTCTGAGAAGGGAGTACTCTCAATTTATGACCAAGCGACAGGAATTTACGGTACTTCGAAAGTATAACGATTTTGAGTTACGCGAGTATCTTCCATGTGTCCTTGCTGAGGTAAGAGTCTCGGCAGAGTACTCCGCAGCCACGAGTTCAGCATTTGGTCGTCTCTTCCAATACATCTCTAAAGGAAATAACAATTCTGAGAAGATTGCAATGACGGCGCCTGTCATTGCATCGCAGAGGGTCCCGGCCGTAAATAACAATGAATGGTTTGTCTCTTTTGTCATGCCCTCAGGGTCAAGCTTTGGTCACTTGCCGCACCCTAATGATTCGCAGGTGGTTCTACGCGAACTAGGTGCAGAAAGATGTATCGCACTTACATTTAAAGGTAAGGCAGATAAGAAACTTTCAGATCAGAAAATCAGAGAACTTAGGGCAGCTGCTGCCACAGAAAATATTTCGATGTCGGATGAGAATCGTATCTGTCGATTTGATCCACCATTCAAGCCAGGGTTTATGCAGTACAACGAGATTGTGATTCCAATACTTCCTACCGAAGATTAATTACTTCACTACGCGGTAAGTGGCAAGTGAAGAATCTGTTGCATATGCGATGCGCACACCAGCATCTTTAGAGGCCTTTAGCCCTTCAAGAATCTGCGCAGTAAGTACTTCACCTGGAGCAACCACTGCAACACCTGGTGGATAGGGTGCGATGAGGTCTGCAGAAATCCTTCCTTCAGCCTTTGCTGCATCAACCATCTCTGTCTTTGCAAAGTAGGCATCACGCATTGAGATTCCACGTAATGGAAGTACAGACCAGCTCAGAGCTGTTGCGCTCTCGCGTCGCTGTCCTTGGTGGCGTTTTAAGATTGGAATCAATGCATCGGCCAATGTCGCAAAGTCTTCAGCCGTATCTGCAAGAGTTGCAAGGAAAACGATTGTGTCGCGATCTGCCATCTCGACTCGGATACCTGCCGCTTGTAGATCATTCTCAATATCAACACCGGATGCGCCTAATTGCTGAACCCGAAGCACAATCTTCGATGGATCAAATCTGCCAGCAGCGAAGTCACTTTCGTAGAGAAAGATAGGGAGAGCAAACTCTGATTGAACGGTGCGCTTAAATTCAGCGACATTTTTTAGTAGTTCAGTATTGAGCTCAACGCCGCGAGTCTGAAGAAGAGCGCGTACAGCATCAATCGAGGCAAGTGGTGCACCAGCTGGAGAAGTCGTGTGAGTTGTCTCAAAGCTTTGTTCCAAGCGATCGAGATTGAGGAATTGACCACGTGCAAGCAATAGCGCTGATGCGCTATATCCAGGAAGAGCCTTATGTACACTGGTAATCAGCGCATCTGCACCAACTTGAAATGCGTGCTTTGGTAGCTCTGGATGAAAACCAAAATGTCCGCCCCATGCCGCATCAAGAATTACCGGAACAGATTTCTTATGAGCTGCTTCAATCAAAGTTGGAAGATCAGAGATCGTTCCAAGATAACCCGGCTCTGTCAGTAGAACTGCAATGGGATTCTCTTCGAGGGCCTTCTCTAGCTGCGCGACGCCAATTCCGATCGGAACTCCAGTTGCTTCATCAATATCAGGTGACATCCAGATTGGTTCAAGACCTGCAAGGACGAGTGCGCTCAAGATTGAGCGATGTGCTGTACGAGAGATCGCAACCTTGTCGCCGGGCGCACCGAGAGCGAGAACGATTGCTTGATTGGCATGGGTAGATCCACCAGTTGAAAAGCGTGCGTAATCTGCGCCCCACAAATCAGCAGCTAATTTCTCTGCCTTCTTCAAAGTCTGATTCGTTAACTTAATTTCATCAAGACCACCATAGAGCGGTGTATCTCCATCAACAACAGAGCCGAGACCGGCATCGAGGCGAGAAGCTTTCTGCTTATGTCCTGGAATAGTAAAAGGTGTACGAGCGCTCTCAAAGTAAGCCAGATATGCATCAAGGAGAGGTGCGCTGTTGCGGAGGTCACTCATAGGGTGAAGTCTACGGGTCGGGCTAGCGCATTATTTATCAGGGCTTAGACTTGGGCCATGACAGAGAAGCTCCCACAATCACGCCACTTGGCCACTGAGATTCCAGGGCCACTTTCCACTGCAGCAATGCAGCGTCGCAAAGAGGCAGTGTCTGGGGGACTAGGAACAGCGATTCCCGTCATTATTAAGCGTGCATCTGATGCAATCCTCGAAGATATCGATGGCAATCGCATCATTGATCTCGGTGCAGGTATCGGCGTAGTAAACGTCGGAAATGCCGCACCTCTCGTTGTCGAGCGAGTGCAAGAAGCAGTTGCAGCATTTACACATACAAACTTCACCACAGCTCCATATATGGGTTACATCGAAGTATGCGAAGCGCTCAATCGCTTAACGCCCGGTGATTTCAAGAAGAAGTCACTCTTGCAGAACTCAGGTGCTGAGGCAGTTGAGAATGCAATCAAGATTGCGCGCCACTACACAAAGCGTCCAGCAATCGTTGTCTTTGAACATGCTTATCACGGACGTACAAACTTGACGATGGCGTTGACTGCAAAGAACGTTCCATACAAGGAAGGTTTCGGTCCATTTGCTAACGAGATCTATCGCATGCCAATGCCATATCCATATCGCTGGGTAGGAGATCAGGCGACAATTACTGAAGATGCGCTCAAGATGGTGACAACCAAGATTGAGAAAGAGATTGGTGCACATAATGTTGCAGCAATCATCATCGAGCCAATCCTCGGCGAAGGCGGATTTATCGTTCCACCTAAGGGCTTCCTTCCTGGACTTTCAAAGTTTGCGACAGAGAACAAGATTGTCTTTATCGCAGATGAGGTTCAATCAGGTTTTGCTCGCACCGGAGATTGGTTTGCGGTGAATAACGAGAACGTTGTTCCTGACATGATCGTGACCGCAAAGGGAATCGCAGGCGGACTTCCACTTGCAGCGGTGACTGCTCGCGCAGAGATTATGGACTCTTCACATGTAGGTGGCCTCGGCGGTACCTATGGTGGAAACCCAATCGCATGTGCAGCATCTCTTGCAGCCATTGAAATCATCGAAGGCGAAAAGCTTGTCGATCGTGCTCGCTACCTTGAAGGCATCTTGCGCTCATCACTGGAAGCAATTGCTGCAAAGCATCCCGAGATCGGTGAGATCCGTGGTCGCGGTGCAATGATTGCAATTGAATTGGTAAAGGCAGGAACAAAGGATCCCAATCCAGATTTGATGGCAAAGGTCATCAAGTACTGCCAGAGTAAGGGCGTCCTGATCTTGACTGCCGGTTCATATGGAAACGTCATCCGTTTCTTGCCACCGCTCGTGATCACCGATGAACTTCTCAAGGACGCCCTTGGCGTTCTTGCAGAGGCCTTCGACTCAGCCGCATAATCCCCTGTAGGGCCGAATCCCCACGCTCACCTTCACCTTTAAGGTCGGATATCACCTCCATTTGTCACCCTAAGAGGGGTGATTTTCTCTCGCTGATTCTGGGTTGAATGCGAGAACCTTCACCCATGCCGGGTGAGAAGAATCTAGGAGTCACCCTTTCTCGCACCCTCGTTCCTACCCTTCCAGCCGGATATCTCTCGCGTAAGCGTCTCTTCCCTCTGATCGACAATGAGGCAGGCGGGACGACATTTGTCATCGCCCCCGGCGGTTATGGAAAGTCTTCACTAATCGCTGAGTGGGCCCAGTATCAAAATACGGGCGTCATCTGGATGACAGCGACCAATAGCGACACCACAAATGAAATGTCAGCAATGCTCATTGCAGCAACGCGCCACGTGATTCCGCAATTTGCACCGTGGTTTGAAAAGGAACAACCCATTCGACCAACTGAAGTTATTCGGCGCTGGGGTAACGAGCTGCTTCAATCCGGAAAAGAATATGTCTTCGTTCTCGATAATCTACGAAATGAGAATGAAAATGATGTCGAAATTGCCATCCAATTAATTGAGCAGTTTCCAAAGAATATACATTTTATCGTAATCCGTCGGGCAGAGATTAAAGAGATCTACCCGACCTGTGCATCACGCGGACCAATCAAGGTAATTAATCTCAACGATTTGAGATTTACCGACGATGATATTGAACATTTTGCAATTAATTCAGGCATTGAGCTCAGCGCCGAACGCCGAAAGGTTTTGAGCGCTGCCAATGGATGGCCAGCTGCAGCCTCACTCTTACTTGCCCAGCTTCACGCAAATGTGGAACCAGTAGATCTTGCGAATCTGATGAGCAGAGAGTCCGAACCGCTTAGAGCGCTCGCAATGGTCGTTATTAAGAATCTCGATAAAAAGATCGTTCACACATGCGAAAAATTATCTGTGCTTGAAAGTTTCAATCTTGAACAAGCACGAGTCATTCTTGGCGATGATTACTCATTCGATCTCATTAACTCGATTGCACTTGAGGGAGAAATCTTCACACTGTCGAGAAGTGCCAAGGGTGGATATGTCTTCTCTCCCATGGTCCGTCAGATATTTCTAGAAGGACTTCGAAAGCGCCCGGATGAGAAGTTACAGATACATAAGCGCCTTATTCCTTACTTCGAAGGTCTTGGACGTCCAAGTGCAGCGATTGACCATGCATTTGAGGCGGGAGATGTTGAAAAAATTAGCGAGCTCTTCCCTAATGCTGCGCGAGTAAAGCAGGCACAAGGACTTGGCGGTGATCTCTTACGCTGGTCAGCTTTAGCCGGAGATTCGAGCACTGAGGGAGAACTAAAGAAGTCAACGGTTAGGACTACTGGATACCTTGCAGATCTTGATTTCCGAGGTGTCTACAGCGAAGTTGCCAAGATAAAGCTTCTGGCAAGTTCATCACCTATCGCAGACTTCTACAACCAATTCGCAGAGGGTGCTCTTACATACGCCCTTCTTACCGTTGGAAAATTCCTAGAAGTTGAAGATTCCGTGCAGGGCGCACACGTTGGAAAAGCGGATGCATATCTAGGTATCGATGATCAGATCAACCTCCTACGTGCACTCTGTATCAAGCGTTATATCTGGAACGATTCCGATGGGGTAGAGGAAGTATTTAATCTCGCCCAAGAGCTTGCGAAGAAGACACCTCTCTATACATCTCATACATTCCTACTATCAATTCAAGCGATGCATTTCCATCAAAGGGGCGAGTATCGACGTGCACATGAAGTGGCACAGATTGCACTAGAACAACATCAACGCCATGGCTTTGTTGGTAATCACGGTCCGCTCGATGCAATGTTTGTCATTGCTAGATGCCTCTTTGAATTTGCACGCCCACAGGAAGCGCTTGCTATCTTCGAACAGATCCGACATTACGCTGCTCAATGGAAGCAATGGCACTGGTATCTCACAGCGGATAAGCACATCACGGAATTTCTCTCGTACAACAATAAGCAGCAAGATGGACTTGAACGCATTAAGAAGTCTCGTGATTTTATTGAGACTCTCGATGTGGATAATCGACTTGCAGATTTAATTGATATCAGTGAGATGGCTGTAAGAAGGCGACTTCTCGACTTTGATCGCCTTGAAGTTTTGGTCAATCGAGCACCAAAGACTCGAGACACACATCAGTACCAAATGGCAGTAGATGAACACCGTGGTCGGAAAGGCCTCGCTGAAGATGCAAAGAAATTACCCGAGAAGACTCCGCGCGATCTTATTTGGAAACACCTCATGGATGTTTCGCTTCATGTGGATACCGAACGCATTGCACTACCGGCGATGCGTAAGGCGCTCTTGGTTGGCGCTGAAGTAGGTGCACGTGAAACCTTCTTACGTCAGCGCAATGAAATGGCTAACTACATTATCAAAGTGGCAAACGAATTTCCAACTGTTTACAACGAAGAACTAGCAACTGCAATGGCCCAACGAATCAAAGAACGAGGAAATGCCATGACAACATCGCAACAATCTCTCACAAAGCGCGAACTTGAAATCTTGCGACAGCTCTCTACTGGCCGAACCCTGACAGTTATTGCTAGCGAACTCCATATTTCACAGAACACGATGAAGACTCACCTTAAGAATCTCTATAAGAAGTTGGCTGCCCAAGACCGCCATGAAGCTGTCGAGAAGGCCAAGGCAACCTTTCTTATCTAACAATCCGCGATAGATAGGCAATACTTGCGGGGTGTATCAGCCACTCATATCAACAGAGCGCCTTGAGCTCCACCATATTCCAGCAGATGGACTGATTTCACTCCTTGATGAGAAGTCAGATCTCCAGGCTATTGCTGGTCGAACTTTCTCAAATCCTCTAAAGGTACTCGTCGATAATGAAGGTCCACTGCGGTGGCGAGTCCCGCAGGTGAAGGCAGATCCTTCGACAAATAAATGGTTCATTCGATTTATTGTCTTGAAAGAACTCAACCAGGTCATTGGCAGTGTGAGCTTCCATGGGGTTCCTGATGAAAACGGAATGATGGAGATCGGAATCGGCGTTGAAGAGCCGTTTCGCGGAAAAAGGTATGCGCGAGAAGCGCTTCGAGGAATGTGGAATTGGGTCTGCAACGAGCCTGGCGTCAAAGTCCTGCGCTACACAGTCAGCCCAGAGAATGCACCATCGATTGCAATCATTGAACACTTCGGTTTCACATATATCGGCGTACAGATTGATGAAGAAGATGGTCCAGAGAATATTTACGAGATGAGCGTTGAAGATTTTAAAGAGAAGTGGGGCAGCGATGAGCGATGAATTCGACGAGATTGTTGGAGATATCGATGGCGAACTTGATCTCACGCTTTATGCAGATGGCGACGAATTAGCAGATGAAGTAACGGCACAGATTCTGATTGCCATTGAGAACGGACTCCTTGCTCAAGGCGTTTTCCACTTAGTACTAACCGGTGGAACCCTTGGGGTTCAGATCGCTAATTCTTTGAAGTCGGCATTTAACGCAGCTCCTGAGATGTATAAAGGTTTACATATCTGGTGGAGCGATGAGCGCTTTGTAAATCTCGATAGTTCCGAGCGCAACGCAGCGCCTTTCCATGGAACTCTTACAAATACCAATATTCAAATACATGAGTCACTTGCGCCAGATTCTCCTGCAACTATTGAAGATGCAGTTGAAAATTACCGTGGCGCCCTTGAAGGCGTAACCGTCGATCTCAACATCCTCGGCGTTGGCCCTGATGGCCACGTTGCCTCTCTCTTTCCGGGTATTGCGGATTTGGATGACCTCCGTAATATCTTTGCTATTACCGATTCCCCAAAGCCTCCTGCGATGCGAATCTCCTTCACTATGAAATTCATCAATGAAGCTCGCGAGATCTGGATAGTTGCAGCGGGTGAAAGCAAGGCAGATGCTGTTGCAAAAATCATTGAGGGCGACCTATCGATACCAGCGAGTTATGTCAGCGCCCAGGTGCGTACACGCCTCATCGTTGACCAAGCCTCGTTCTTCTCCGAGTAAATTCATCCACTAGACTTTCCTCCATATTCGCACGCGCAATCCTCAACGGCGAGGGGCGTGTTTTACGAAAAGGCAATCACTGATGAGCACAAATACTTTTGGCATGGTCGGACTCGGCCGCATGGGCGCAAATATTGTTCGCCGCCTCCACCGTCATGACATCACCTCTGTCGTATATGACGTATCACCAGAGTCAGTGAGCGCTCTTGCAGCTGAAGGTTCAATCGGTGCCACTGATCTTGCAGATATGGCATCAAAGCTCTCAGCGCCACGCACCGTATGGGTGATGGTTCCCGCAGGTGTTACAGATTCAACAATTGCAGCTGTTGCAGAGGTGCTCTCTCCAGGCGACACCATCATCGATGGTGGAAATAGCTATTACAAGAATGATCTTAAGAACGCTGCCCTCTTGAAGGAAAAAGGAATCAACTTCGTTGATGTCGGAACTTCAGGTGGTGTCTATGGACTCGAGCGCGGTTACTCATTAATGATTGGTGGAGATGACGCAGTAGTTAAGTCACTTGATCCAATCTTTAAAGCACTTTGCCCAGGTGTTGAAGCGGCAGAGCGCACACCAGGTCGCACAGGTGAGCCTTCTCAAGCCGAGTACGGATATCTACACTGCGGACCAACAGGTTCTGGCCACTTCGTAAAGATGATTCACAACGGAATCGAATACGGAATGATGGCAGCATTTGCAGAAGGTCTTGCAATCTTTGAAGCAGCAGATGAAATGACACCTGCCTACAATCTCGATATCCCGGAGATCACAGAGGTATGGCGCCGCGGATCTGTTGTTGCATCATGGCTCCTTGATCTGACAGCTCAAGCACTTAACGAATCCAATGAACTTACCGAATATTCAACACAGGTCAGCGATTCAGGAGAAGGTCGCTGGACAGTTCAGGCGGCGATTGAAGCTGGAATTCCTGCCCATGTTCTCTCTGCATCTCTCTACTCTCGCTTTGCTTCACGCAATAACGATGAGTTCGGTAACCGAGTCTTGAGCGCAATGCGTTACAAGTTTGGTGGCCATAACGAGAAGCCGAAGGCTAATTAATGAAGGCTGACGTCCTCGTTCTCTTCGGTGCAACCGGAGATCTCGCTAAGAAGAAGTTATTCCCTGCTCTCTATGATCTAGAAGAGCTTGGCCAACTTGATATGCCAGTAATCGGCGTCGCCTCATCAAAGTGGACTCAAGATGTCTTCCGCGACAATGTGGAGACTGCAATTCGTGCGCGTAAACCTGAAGCTGATGAAGAAATCCTTCGCAAGATTCGCGATGAAGTTCAACTCATTGTTGGCGATTACAACAACCCAGAGACATTCGAAGAGCTCGCAGAGGTCATCAAGGGTTACAAGCTTCCGGTGATTTACTTGGCAATCGCTCCTGAATTTTTTGCAACTATTACAGAGTCGCTCGCAGCAGTTGGAATTACAAATCGTGCGCGTGTTGTTGTTGAAAAGCCATTTGGCCGCGACCTCGAGTCAGCAAAGGCCCTCGATGCCGAGTTGAAGAAGTTGCTCCCTGAAGAGCAGATCTACCGCATCGATCACTACCTCGGTAAAGAAGCCGTTGAGGATCTCTTGGTCTTCCGCTTCGCCAATACTCTCTTTGAGCCAGTCTGGAACCGAAACTATGTTTCAAATATTCAGATCACAATGGCTGAGAACTTCGGCATTGATGGTCGTGGAAAGTTCTATGACGGAGTAGGCGCAACTCGCGATGTACTTCAAAATCACTTGTTGCAGGTTTTGACGATGCTCACAATGGAGCCGCCAACCAGTATGAATTCAGAAGATATGCAGAATGAGAAGATTAAGGTTCTCTCTGCAATCCGTGAACTCAAAGCAGATGACGTAGTTCGCGGACAATTCGTTGGATATCTCCAGGAAGATGGCGTTGCCGAACATTCAGATACTGAAACATTCGTGGCAATGAAGCTCTTCATTGATAACTGGCGCTGGGCTGGCGTTCCGATTTATATGCGCACAGGTAAGAAGATGCCTGAGACAGTGCTTGAAGTAATCGTTGAATTTAAACAACCACCTCGCGCCCTCTTCGGTAAAGCTGAATCAAATCAAGTGCGATTCCGTCTTGGAAAAGATGATGGTGTAGATATTTCTTTGCAGGCTAAGAAGCCGGGAACAAAGTTGGTATCTGAGACCGTAGATCTCTCTGTCGAATTCTTCACAGAGTTTGGAGATCGCCAAGGCCCATACGAGCGCCTGCTTCGTGCAGCGATGTTGGGAGATCACTTCCGCTTCACACGTATCGATGCAGTTCTGCACTCATGGGCAATCTTGGAGGAAGTTCTTAAGAGCCCTCACCGTTGCCATCCATACTTTGAAGGCACATGGGGCCCTGAAGAAGCTGATGAGTTAATTCCTGGTGGTTGGAACCCGGTCGGCACTGAGGCTGACGACATCAAGCTCAGCCATCACTAGTCAATCAAATTCAATCGCAAGCCTTTGAATTAGTTTGATGCTTGGCCGCTGCGATGTTTGTAGCGACCAAGGAAGTCAGCCTTGAAGTCGTAGAAGGTTCCATCCAATAAGTGCTGACGCATCTGATCGACTAGGCGCACGATAAATCGCTCATTATGAATAGTTGCAAGAGTTGCAGCGACCATCTCCTTGCCGCGGAATAAGTGACAGAGATATGCACGTGTGTAGTTGGCACAGGTATAGCAATCGCACTCATCATCAATCGGGTTGAAGTCACGCACATAGCTAGCATTAGAAACATTGAAGCGGCCAGTCATTGTGTAAACGGCGCTGGTACGAGCGATACGTGATGCAAGAACGCAGTCGAAGGTGTCGACGCCATTTTCAACGCCGACGAAGAGATCTTCAGGAGCACCAATACCGAGCAGGTGCTTGGGTTTTTCTTGGGGGAGCGTTGAGTTAACCCAGCTCACAATTGTTCCGAGTGAATCTTTATCGAGCGCGCCACCAATACCAAAGCCATCGAATGAGATTCCAGATGAACTCATCGAGCCGAGATCTGCCGCAGCTTCTTTACGGAGATCTTCATACTGCGCGCCTTGGATGACTCCGAAGAGCGCTTGATATGGCTTTGTGCTGCGTTCTTCTGTCAGGCGCTTATGCTCATCAAGACAACGGATCGCCCAATTGTGGGTGCGCTCCATTGCGAGCTCTTGATAAGGGCGAGTGTTATGCAAAGTGGTGCACTCATCGAAGGCAAACATAATGTCAGCGCCAATCTTGTGCTGAATCTGCATTGATATCTCTGCGCTAAATCGGTGCATCGATCCATCGAGGTGAGATTTAAAAGTTACGCCCTCATCATCGACATGTGCAAGGCGCTCTTTATTTCCCGCAATGACCTGATCGGATCTAAATGTCTGAGCATCCATAGCCAAGACCTTCTTAAATCCAACACCGAGTGAGAGAACTTGGAAGCCACCGCTATCTGTAAAAGTTGGCTTATCCCAATTCATAAATGAACCCAGGCCACCTGCCTCATCCAACACATCAGGACCAGGCTGGAGATATAAGTGATAAGCATTGGAGAGAAGGGCTTGCGCGCCGAGATCTTCCATCGCGCCAGGAAGAACTGATTTCACAGTCGCCTTGGTTCCAACTGGGATAAATGCTGGTGTCTGAATTTCGCCATGAGGCGTTGTGATTGTTCCGACGCGAGCAAGACCCTTTTCGGATGCGTGCTTGATCTCATATTTAAAGCCGGAAGTCATAGACCTATTCTGGCAGAGTCACTGCCAGTGTCAGCACCAAGGAGCTCTAATCAGGTTTACACTTCTTGGATGCCTACACTCAAGCTGACCGATGGAAGATTCCTCGAATATTTCGATAATGGCATCTCTTCAACGAGCGCAATCGTTTTTCATCACGGAACGCCGGGCCATGGTCACACATGGGCAACATGGCTAGAGCTCGCAGCAGCACGTGGGGTTCGCGCCCTCTCATATAGTCGCGCTGGTTATGGAATCAGTGATCGCAATGAAGGTCGCACGGTGCACTCCAATAATGGCGATATCCGAGAACTCCTCGATAGCTTTGGAATTCGTGACTTCATCTCAATTGGTTGGTCAGGTGGCGGGCCACATGCACTTGCCACTACAACACTTGCTGGAAATAAAGGCGCAATCACTTTGGCAGGAGTCGGCGCATATGGCGTTGATGATCTCGATTTTCTCGCCGGCATGGGCGAAGAGAATGAAATCGAATTTGGTGAAGCCGTTAAGGGTGAAGCAGAAATTTCAGCATGGATGGATGCAAATGCAGGAGTTTTCAAGAACGTTACCGGTGAACAAATCCGCGAAGCACTTGGTGGATTAATTGGCGATGCCGATAAAGCTGTTCTGCAAGGAAGTTACGCAGAAGAGAATGCAACCAATATGCGCAAAGGTTTAGCAGTCAGCTTTGATGGCTGGATTGATGACGATGTTGCTTTCGTTCAACCATGGGGATTTGATCTCGGTGCAATCTCGGTTCCTGTACAAATTTGGCAGGGCGATGATGACTTTATGGTTCCTCATGCACACTCATATTGGCTGGGAAAGCACATCCCTGGATCAAAGCTGAACTTCGTTCCAGGTCACGGTCACCTCTCACTCCATGCACAATACAATGAGCAGATTCTCGACCAAGCACAGGAGCTCTTGAAGTAAATGCTTTATAAGGATTTCGCCGCGATTCTCAATCCTAAATCGCGGAAGATGGTTGTGGGCATTTGTCTAAATGCAATCGGTGGAGGAATGACTCTCTCGCTCCTACTTGTATATCTCCACGATATGCGCGGCTTTACAAATACCTTTGGCGGACTTCTCTTGTCGTGGGGCGCACTTGTATCTATTGTGGCGAGCACTCCGATGGGCGCACTAGTCGATCGCATCGGACCTAAGAAGGTAATGATTGGCGGGCTCTTACTTAACTCGGCCGCCGCTTTCTCGCTCGCCTCAGTGACAAGTCATCTCCATGCCCTACTTGCCGTGACAGCAATCAATATCGGAGGTCAGGCAATCTGGCCTTCACAGAGCGTTGTATTAACTCGCGTGACACCGGAAGAACATCGATCAAAGATTTTCGGTCTTAACTTTATGTTGCTCAACCTTGGCTTAGGTCTAGGTGGTTTGATTTCATCATTGATTATCACTGAAGGTTCATTGCGCTCATTCCAAATTATGTATTGGATTGATGCATCAACTTTCTTGGTCTACCTTGCCATCATTCTTTCGATGCATGGCGAAGGTCTTGATAGATATATTCCGCAATCCCACGAACCAAAGCAAGGTACGTATCGCGACCTCTTTGCTATTAAACCGCTGATGCTTCTTGGCACAGGGGGAATCATTCTCTTCACCTTTGGCTATGGAGTCATCCAGGCCGGCGTTCCAATCTTTGCAACACAATTTTTAGGTCTCTCGCCCAAGTGGCTAGGTCTGATCTTCGGCGTTAACACATTGGCGATCTTCACCCTTCAGCCACTTGTGATGAAGATCCTTGATCGCTATTCAAAGTACAACGCACTGATTGCAATCGGCATCATCTGGTCGGCATCATGGATTTTTGTCGGAGTCTCACCATTGCTCCCATTGATTGCATCCGGAATTGCCCTCTGCATCAGCCAATTTATCTTTGCAATCGGAGAGATGGTCCAAGCCCCTGTCATTCCTACCCTTGCCAATGAGCTGGCACCAGAACATATTCGCGGCCGAGCCAATGCATTTATGAGCCTTCAATGGAGCATCTCCGGGGTAGCAGGCCCTGCAATCACTGGGCTGATGCTCGGCGCCGACCTGCCCACGCTATGGGTCATTTCTATGTTTATCGGCTCCTTCCTCGCGATTCCACTTTTCTTACGCCTTAAGCGCCTCGCCCTGCCTGCCGGCTAGGGTGGCCAAACCGGGGTAATTCGGACTTTTGGGGTTTCCTTTTCCCTCACCTTTTACTACCCTTACCGGACTACTCACGAGTTATCTCGCATGCCGGTACTGGCAGGCGTAAATGCTTGTGGATGGTCATAACCGCTGCAATTTATTTGCGATAAGGGAGTTCTTTCGTGGCTGATGCAACTGTGGTCGAGAACGATGTGGTTGAGGTAGCTCAACGCACACCGAAGCAGATCGCGTGGGGACGCTTTACGCGCAACAAGGTTGGCGTCTATGCGGGTATCGCATCAATCTTCTTCGTCACTATCGGATTCTTTGCACCGATTATCACTCGCCTCGTGGGGGTCAACGCCAAGGACACATACGACGGCGTACTCGATGAGTTCGCGATGCCAATCGGCAAATGGGGCGGTATCTCACTCGCACACCCACTTGGAATCGAGCCAGGAACCGGACGTGATGTTTTCGCGCTCGCTCTCTATGGCGCACGTACATCTTTTATTGTTGCAATCATTGCAACTGTCGGAACGATCTCAATCGGAATGTTGGTAGGTATTGCAACCGGTTACTTCAAGGGTCGCGTTGACTCAATCGTTGGACGCTTTGCAGATTTCCTTCTCTCATTCCCTGGCACATTTATGATCATCGCTCTTGCGATTCCAATGGTGGGCCGTATCGAAGCAACTGGTCTTGCGCACGACAACGCTGCACGAATCGTTGTTCTTGTTATCTTCCTGGTCTTCTTCGGATGGACCGGCTTCTATCGCCTCATCCGTTCACAGGCGATGTCGATGCGTGAACGTGACTTCGTCATGGCTGCTCAAGCTATGGGCGCATCCAATTGGCGCATCATTGTGAAGGAGCTCCTCCCTAACTTGTGGCCAACAGCAATTGTCTTTGTCTCACTTACTTTGCCAGGCTATATCGCAGCAGAGGCGACCTTCTCATTCCTTGGCGTTGGAGTTCAGGCGCCAGAGGCAACATTTGGTCTAATTCTCTCTGACGCGGTCAGTTACTGGAAGAACGATCCTGCCTATCTCTTAATTCCTTGCTTGATCTTGATTGCCATCGTTCTCTCGCTCAACCTACTTGGTGATGCAGTGCGCGATGCTCTCGATCCAAAGGCGAACCGATAGAAAAACTAAATTTCCGTAGCAATACGGGAACTTCACAAGAAGAGAGGTCTCGCGAGTTTCTCTTGTGTGAAGCGCAGTAAGTCGAAGCGCAACGGTGCTTTGATTCATCTCTAATAGGAGGACTAATGTCACGTTTGACATCACGTCGTCTCGTTGCAACAGCAACAGCTGCAATTCTTGCAGTTGGCGTTGTAGCAACTGGCGCAAGTGCAAACGCTGCTACAGCTAAGCCTGTAACTGGCGGTACTTTGTACTTCATCACTCACGCAGAGCAGTTCGATCACGTAGATCCAGCCCGTGTTTACACAGGCCGCGATATCGCGTTGTTCAACTCATACATCTACCGCAACCTTGTTTCATACAAGCCAGTTGCAGGTTCAGCAGGTTCATCACTCGTTGCAGACCTTGCAACAAACACTGGTGTTCCTTCAGACGCAGCAAAGACATGGAAGTTCACACTTCGTTCAGGCATCACATGGGAAGACGGCTCAGCTGTCACTTGTGCTGACGTTGCATACGGAGTTTCACGTCCATTCGCAGCTGATGTAATCACAGACGGTCCTCAGTACCTCGTACAGGCACTTGATATTCCACTCGATAAGGATGGAACATCTGCTTACAAGGGTCCATACAAGAAGACAGGTCAGGCACTCTTCGATAAGGCTGTTTCTTGCTCAGGTAACACAATTACCTTTAAGCTCAACCGCTCATTCGCTGACTTCAACTATGCACTTACTTACCCAGCAGGTGCACCAGTGAAGGCATCAAAGGACACAGGCGACAAGTACGACCTCCGTCCATTTGCTAACGGCCCATACAAGATCGCTTCATACAAGATCGGTGATCAGATGGAGCTAGTACGTAACGACAAGTGGAAGAAGTCTTCTGACACAGTTCGTACACCATACCCAGATAACATCGTTATCCGTTTTGGTCTAGCAGAAGATGTTCGCGATGCGATCATGCTCGAAGATCAGATTCCTAACACAGCATCACTCGATGCTCTTCAGCCAGCAAATACACGTGCATTCTTCGCAGATGCTACAAAGGGCGCACAGCGCTTTAACGTGTATGACCCATACGTTCGCTATGCAGCAATGAACGTTTCAAAGGGCCACATGGACTGCCTCGATATCCGTAAGGCTGTCTTCTTTGCAATCAACACACAGGCACTTATCGACCTTTCAGGTGGATCTGTGTTCTACGGCGACCCAGGAGATAACCCTGTAAAGCCAGTTCTTGGTCTTGACTACAAGAAGACAACAGGAAACATCCACGATCCAAACTGGAAGATCACAGGAAATGCTTCTTATGCAGCATCATTCCTTGAGAAGGCAAAGACCTCTTGCCCAGATGCTTACGCTCGCGCGACAGCAGCTGACAAGGGAATCATCTGGGATATTGCTCAGTCAGCAACAAACCAGAAGGCTTCAGTTTTGATCACAGATGCAACTAAGGCAGCTGGAATCAACTTGAAGTTCAACTTCATTCCATCAGGTCAGTACTACTCAACAGTTCTTAACAACGCAAAGCAGAATGACATTTCATCTGCTGGTTGGGGTGCAGACTGGGCTAACGCATCAACAGTTATCCCTGAGCTCTTCACTAAGGAAGGTGGATTTAACCTTTCACAGAACTGGACTGATGCAGCGTATGCATCATTCAAGAAGAAGTCTGACGCTACTAAGGTAGAGACAGACCGCGCTAAGCAGGCAAAGGGATGGCAGGAACTATCACAGTACGTGATGGATCAGTACTGGATCATCCGCCCTGTCTTCTCTAAGACTCAGAACGTTTGGGGTTCAAAGGTTGGCGGCGTTTACTACTGGGAGCCACAGGGCAACTTCGGCTTCGGCCAGATGTACGTAAAGAACTAATACTTCTTTATAGCCCATCACAGTAAGTAGGAGAGCCTGGGCGGTCAGAGATGGCCGCCCAGGATTTCTCTCGTAAGAATGTTTTTTCAAGTTTGTTAACTGAAGGAGATAAAGAAGAGTGTTGAAATATCTAGCTCGACGATTGAGCGCGACCCTTGTGGTCTTGACTCTCGTCAGCATGTCAGTCTTTGGAATCTTCGCAGTCTTGCCAATGGATCCAGCGGCACTTACCTGCGGTAAGGCCTGTTATCCAACAGTTATTGAAGCTAACCGTCACCGTCTTGGACTCGATGTCCCTGTCTACGTGCAGTACGGCCGCTTCGTCAAAGGTTTAGTTGTAGGTCGAACATATGGTGAAGGCGCCGCAACAATTGAATGTCCTGCACCTGCATTTGGATACTCATTCAACCGTCACGAGTGCGTGACAACGCTTATTAGCGAAGCTTTCCCAGTAACTCTCTCCCTGGCCGTCGGCGCATTTATTCTCTGGATGTCCGTCGGTGTGGGCCTAGGAATTCTGGCGGCGCGGCGAAAGAACCAATGGCCCGACCGTGCGGCAACTGCGTTCGTTCTTATCGGAACATCACTTCCTTCATTTATCTCAGGTATTTTGATTCTGCTCTTCGTGGGGTTGAAATTCCACTTAATCGATCCGCTCTCTCTCGGTCGATGGATCTCGCCACTTGAAGATCCGGTTGCATGGTTTAGAACATTTATCTTCCCCTGGATCGTTCTCGCGCTTCTCTTTGCAGCGACGTATACCCGTTTTACTCGCTCTAATGTGATTGAGACTTCATCTGAAGATTACATCCGCACAGCTCGGGCTAAAGGTTTGAGCGAGAAGGCCATCTTGCAGAAGCACACACTTCGCGCAGCGATTGCCCCTATCGTCACAATGGCAGGACTCGACTTCGCCGGACTTCTCGGCGGTGCGATCATCACTGAGCAGATCTTCAATCTTCCAGGGCTCGGCCGCCTCTCATTGCGCGCTGTACTCCAGGATTACGATCTCCCAACGATTCTGGCAACAACAATTCTGGCTGCGACATTCGTTGTAGTTGCAAACCTTCTGGTGGACATTGCATATGCCTACCTCGATCCACGAGTGCGAGTTGCATAATGACAACTAATAAGCCATTTCTAGAGGTCAAGAACCTTAACGTTGCATTCCCCACTGAAGACGGTCTCGTTAAGGCATCGAGTGATATTTCATTTACCGTTGCACGCGGTGAGACTCTCGCAGTGGTGGGCGAGTCAGGCTCAGGTAAGTCTGTAACCTCTCTCGCTGTTATGGGTCTTCATAACCGCAAATCAGCTCAGATTTCAGGGCAGGCTTTCTTAAACCTTGAGTCAGGTCCAGTTGATGTGATCTCTGCAGAGGATGAAGTAGTCCGAAAGCTCCGCGGTAAGGCGATGTCGATGATCTTCCAGGATCCGATGTCAGCACTTCATCCTTACTACTCAATTGGAAACCAGCTCATTGAAGCATGGTCTCTCTATAACGAGGGCAGCAAGGAAGATGGCAAGAAGCGCGCTATCGAGATGCTCGATCTCGTTGGAATTCCAGCGGCTAATAAGCGCGTTGATGAATTCCCACACCAATTCTCAGGCGGTATGCGCCAGCGTGTAATGATTGCGATGGCGTTGATTAATAACCCATCACTACTCATCGCCGACGAACCCACTACGGCTCTTGATGTGACAGTCCAGTCACAGATTCTGCAGTTGATCCGAGAGATGCAGAAGGAATTCAACATGGCGTTGATTCTGATCACTCACGACCTCGGCGTTGTCGCTGAAGTCGCAGATCGCGTCAATGTTATGTATGCAGGAAAGATTGTTGAGAGCGGATCTGCAGACGATATCTACTATCGCCCCGACCATCCTTATGCAATTGGTCTCCTTAACTCAATTCCGCGCGTTGACCAACTCGAGACAAAGCGCCTCGTTGCAATCCCAGGTCAGCCACCATCGCTGATTCACCTGCCACAGGGATGTTCATTCCGTGCACGTTGTGAATTTGCAGATCGCGTTCCAGGAAATCTCTGTGCGACAACAACTCCAACTCTTGATCAAAAGGGTGACGGTCACTTCTCTCGTTGCCACCTGCCTGAATCAGAACTTGTTAAAGCTCGCGTAGAGATCGGTGGCCGCTCATGACCCAACCATTACTTAAAATCGAGGGGCTGAAGAAGCACTTCCCAACAACAACGGGTGGAGCATTTTCTAAGGTTAAGGGAACTGTAAAAGCGGTAGACGGTATCGACCTTGAAATCAATGCTGGCCAGACAATCGGCCTCGTTGGAGAATCAGGCTGCGGTAAGACAACTGCAGGTCGCACAATTTTGAAGCTCTATGAGCCAACAGAGGGCAAGATCATCTTTGAAGGTGAAGACCTCGCACCACTTTCACCAAAGAAGATGAAGCCTTACCGCTCACAGATGCAGATGATCTTCCAGGATCCATTTGCATCCCTTAACCCACGTCAGACAGTGGGCTCACTTATTGCAGCGCCATTCCAGATTCAAGGAATCACACCTGAAGGTGGAGTCGTTGATGAGGTACAGCGCCTGATGGCTCGCGTAGGTCTCAACCCAGAGCACATCAACCGCTACCCACATGAGTTCTCAGGTGGACAGCGTCAGCGCATCGGCGTTGCTCGTGCAATCGCGCTGAAGCCAAAGTTGATCGTTGCAGATGAGCCGGTATCAGCTCTCGATGTATCTATCCAGGCGCAGGTTGTTAACCTCCTTGAAGATCTTCAAGATGAGTTCAATATGGCATACATCTTTGTAGCCCACGATCTCTCTGTTGTTCAGCACATCTCAGATCGCGTCATTGTTATGTATCTTGGAAAGGTAATGGAGGAGGCCGATAAGGTCGATCTCTTTAGCCACCCACGCCATCCATATACAAAGGCGCTTCTCTCGGCTGTTCCTGTTCCAGATCCAAAGATTGGCCGCGCACGCGAACGCATCATCTTGCAGGGAGATCTTCCAAGCCCTGTAAATCCTCCATCAGGTTGTGTATTTAATACACGTTGCTGGAAGGCGCAAGATCGCTGCCGCACCGAAGTTCCACAGTTGATGCAGATCGGTACCAACCATCGCATTGCATGCCATTATCCTCAAGCGTAACTTGCAGGATTTAAGGAGTAGCCCAGAGGCATAGTTTCCAAAGCAGAAAACCCCGGACCTTATGGCCCGGGGTTTTTCTTTGCCCAGTCATAATTACTGAATTGACTTCGTAATTCATGAATTGATCTGAAATATCTCTTACCTTTGGGGGAGTACCTCACATTAAAGGAGAGAAAATGGCTAACAAATTCTGCGAAAAATGTCTCACGCCCTCAGAGATGAGTAATTTTGAATGCTCACAATGCGGCGGCTCGAGTTTTATCCATAAATTACCGAGCTCTGATTATTGCGATTGCGGCATTCCAGATATTGATGGCACACAGTGCAAGAAGTGTTCGCTTGAGATTAACCCTTCAAGATTAGCCAAGCTAGGAAAATCTGGATTTACATCTTCCACATCCAAGGCATCCACGCCTTCAAAGAAAGGTGAGATGAATGAAATTCCGCAGTTTTCTGCAACAGGAAAGACTATTGATGATTTGATTCGCGCCCAGAATCGAACAACCCACGCAGTTCGTGCCTTTGTCCGGTTCTTATTTATCCAACTTTCAGCTCTGACCCTAGCTGCCTTTATTTGGAATATGGCATCAGCCTTGGCCGATCCAGAAGCTTGCTCTTACGGTGGATCCAATTGCACTGGAAATGCAGCACTTCAAGTAATTGCAGCAATTGTGATGCTTGGCGGAGTTATCTGGAGCAGTTCTGCCGGCTGGAGTGAACTAGAGAAATCGAATATTAATTAATCTGGAAAAGAAAAACCCCGGGCCATAAGGTCCGGGGTTTTTTAATTGAAACTAATTAAGCGATCTTGCCTTCAACTGCAACCTTTGACTCACCGATCTGAACTGAGAGGCTCAAAGGCTCGCCCGCTCCTGCCTGGCAACCAACGCCATAGGCATATGATGCTGTAGCGCCTGCTGCAAGTGCCTCAGTTGGAGCACCGTTGATATCGAGATCTCCAAGAACGTCGAAGCAGACATTCTCGCCAGATGCCGCGATGAGTGAAACTGTTGTGAAATCAAGGGGAGTAGAGCCACCGTTCTTGATAGTCACATTGAACTTATTCGCAGACTTTGGCTTCTGGTCAACGTTTGTCATAAAGATTGTTGGGGAAAAACGTGATGGAGCTGAAACTGTTACAAAGACTCCGCCGCCGAGATCGAGTGGTGTATCGAAGGCGATAGTTGCAACTGGTGCAACCTCTTCAACGAGGGTGGTCTTATCAGCAGGGAGGTCGCTTCCGCCATTGGTGACAGAGCGAAGGATCGAGAGGGCTACGAGAGCGACAACGCCGACGAGGATCCACTGCTTGCGAGTGAGCTTCTTCATTACTACTCCTTATGGTCTCTTCTCAAAGGTCTCTAATCTCTGAGTTAACAATGGCCAAATCTTAGCCCTTGAGTTGGAAAAGGGCGGTTACCAGATACGCACTCGCTGCGAAGGCTCAAGCCACATCGCATCCGAGCTGGTCACACCAAATGCCTCATAGAACTGGTTGAGGTTTCGAACAATCTGGTTGCAGCGGAACTCATCGGGGCTATGTGGATCAGTTGCTATGCGGCGACGGGTCTCTTCTGGTCGGTTCTTTCCACGCCATGATTGCGCATAACCGAGGAAGAAGCGTTGATCACCAGTTAAACCATCGATGACGGGCGCCTCTGCACCCTTAAGAGCCAGTTTGTAGGCCTTATAAGCGATTTCAAGGCCCGAGAGGTCTCCAATGTTCTCACCGATGGTGAATGCGCCATTGACGTGCGTATCAGGCGTCTCTGCGGGGCAAAGTGCATCGAATTGCGCAATCAAGACACTCGTGAGCTCTTCAAATGCGTCGCGATCGCTATCGACCCACCAATCAACGAGGTTGCCATCGCCATCGTACTTAGAACCTTGGTCATCAAATCCATGACCCAGTTCATGACCAATCGTTGCACCGACTCCACCGTAGTTAGCGGCCATATCTGCCTCTAAATCAAAGAATGGCGGCTGAAGATATGCAGCAGGGAAGACGATCTCATTCATGAGCGGGCTGTAGTACGCGTTGACTGTCTGCGGAGTCATATGCCACT
The DNA here is from genome assembly GCA_965267985.1 of Candidatus Nanopelagicaceae bacterium. Taxonomy (GTDB): domain Bacteria; phylum Actinomycetota; class Actinomycetes; order Nanopelagicales; family Nanopelagicaceae; genus Planktophila. The sequence continues at coordinate 386,966 of OZ254152.1, forward strand.
CATTGCGATCGACCGGCTTGCCAATCTTTTCAACTGCCTCTTTATGGCCGAAGGCAGCGATGCGTTGCAGGTTGCCAATCAGATCATCAGCCTTGATCTCAAGAGTCGAATAATCGCGCCACTTGTCTGGGTAGCCAATCTTGGCGTTGAACTTAGAGAGTTTCTCAAGGGCCTTCACCTTGGTGGCATCGCTCATCCACGATAGATCTTTAATGCTCATCTCATAAGCCTGGGTCAGGTAATCAACTAATTCGACCATCGCCTTCTTGGCTTCCTCTGGGAAGTAGAGGCTGACATACACCTTTCCAATCGCCTCGCCGAGAGAACCTTGAACGAGTGAGACCCCGCGCTTCCAGCGCTCGCGAATTTGTGGCGTACCAGAAAGTGTTGTTCCGTAGAAGGAGAAATTCTGCTGAACGATATCGTCAGTTAAATACGCTGCATTGCTAGTAATTAACTGCCACTTCAGCCATGAGATCCAGATGTCGCGTCGGCTATCAAATGAGGCCAACATCTCTGACGCTCCAGAGAAGAAGGAAGGCTCGTGGATATTGAGATCATCGAAAGCAATCGCTGGAATTCCAGCATTGCTCGCCCAGAGATTCCAATCAAAGTTGGGGGCAAGATCAAGGAGCTCTCTCTTTGTCGTCTTGTTATAGGTCAAGGTCGCATCGCGGTCTTTGACCTGATCCCAATGATGGCTAGCAATCTCTGTCTCTAGTGCGAGGATCTCTGCAGCCAAGAGCGGAACTCCAGCGAGATTTCCCATCTTCGTAATGTGATCGAGAAGCGCCTCGCGGATTGGAGCGAACTGTTCCTCGCGGTAGTAAGACTCATCGGGAAGTGAGATTCCACCCTGTCCCATATGGAAGATATTTTTCTGCGAGTTCATTGGATCTGGATAGACAGCGGCGCCGAAGATTCCACCGATTCCGCCCAACTCAAGGCGACCCATGGTGGCGATAAAAGATGAGAGATCTGTAATTGCATCGATAGCGGCAAGGTCATCGGTCAAAGGGGAGAGGCCGCGGGCTGTGATGCCATCGGTATCCATGAAGGAGAGGAAGAGGTCACGAATTTTCTGCGCCTCATCAGAGCCAGTTGCAGATTCAATGATCTTGCGGACCTGCACCTCGGCGATGTCATAGAGCTCGCGAGAGACGCCATCGCTGGCACGGTCTGCCGGCATCTCATATTCGCGGAGCCACTTACCTGCGAAATGGCGGAAGAGATCATCCTGCGGGCGAACCTCGTGGTCCATAAAAGATGTGACGATGCCTGACTTCACTGATGCTCTCTTTCGATATTGGGTGCGAGGCGCAGTTTACGAGAAAAGTTGAATATTCAACTATTGTCGTATCATTGCCCTATGGCAGAGAAAAACGCTACCGCACCCAAGTGGCTCAACCCATCTGAAATGAAGGCTTGGCGTCAATACATCATCGCCAGCCGCCGACTTCTCGATGCCCTTGATGAAGACCTTTCAGCGCACGATCTCTCAATGCCAGATTATGAAGTCTTGGCTCAGCTCAGTGACGCCCCTGATCGCACAATGCGTATGTCTGAGTTGGCAGAGGTTGCGATGGTTTCGAGGTCGCGCCTTTCTCACCGCATCAAGGTGATGGAGAAGGCTGGATGGGTTCGCCGTGAAGCATGCCCTGAAGATAAGCGTGGATATTTCGCCATCATGACCCCCAAGGGATGGAAGGCGATAGTTGCCGCCGCTCCTGATCATGTAAATAGCGTCCGAAGCCGCTTCCTTGATGTTTTAGATAAGAACGACCAGAAAGTTCTGGCAGAGATTTTTGATCGCGTTGCCGCGCGCATTAAAGATATTGATAAGTAACAGCAAATATTTTTAGGCAATAAAAAACCCCGCCACATACAGTGGCGGGGTTTTTTATAAGTAATGAATTACTTCTTCTTTGCAGCCTTCTTGCGCTTTGGAGCAGCCTTCTTAGCAGCTGGCTTTGCAGCAGCCTTCTTGCGGCGCTTTGGAGCAGCCTTCTTTGCAGCTGGCTTTGCAGCAGCCTTCTTGCGGCGCTTTGGAGCAGCCTTCTTAGCAGCTGGCTTTGCAGCAGCCTTCTTGCGGCGCTTTGGAGCAGCCTTCTTAGCAGCTGGCTTTGCAGCAGCCTTCTTGCGGCGCTTTGGAGCAGCCTTCTTTGCAGCTGGCTTTGCAGCAGCCTTCTTGCGACGCTTTGGAGCAGCCTTCTTTGCAGCAGCTGGCTTAGCAGCAGCCTTCTTGCGACGCTTTGGAGCAGCCTTCTTTGCAGCAGGTGCAGCAACAGCCTTCTTGCGACGCTTTGGAGCAGCCTTCTTTGCAGCAGCTGGCTTTGCAGCAGCCTTCTTACGCTTTGGAGCAGCCTTCTTAGCAGCAGCCATAGTTTTTATCTCCTAAATGGAAGGGTTCGGATCCGTCACCCAAACCTGTTTCGTGGATAAGTGTGACTGATATTAAAAAAAATTGCCACTACATAGTGCAAAAAAACACAGTGCGTGTCGTTAATTATTTTTTTCTTTTTTTCATGCATTTAATAAAAAATGCGAGTTATTTTTTCTACTTCTCATCTTCATTTTCGCGATTTTTCCGATTTTCGCGCTCTTGAATGGCATATTTATTCGTTTCAGAGTCATATTTTCGGAAATCGGGCATCAAAATCGCCAAAATGATGACGACAACTACGCAAATTACCCCTCCGGAAGTTACCGAGAAGGAGAGTGAAGTAGCTGCCGCAATCGAGGCCGCTCTCAATTGTCCGGCGAGTGGACCGACGGAATAGGAGAGCAATTCAATTCCGGCTAAACGTCCTCGAAGATTGTCAGGGATGGTCTGGTTCCAAATAGTTTGGCGGAAGAGGGCGCTGATCTGATCTGAACCTCCGGCGATTGCCAGGCAAACCAAAACGATGATCAATGAGTGGGTCAACCCGGCCAATGCAATTGCTACACCCCAACCAAGGGCCGCCCAAATAATTGCCTTGCCATGGAATCGATAAGTCTTAGTCCATCCACTTGTGAGAGTTACTGCGATGGCGCCAGTGACGCCGGCGGCATAGAACATTCCGAGCGCCCAAGGTGCATGCAAGAGATCGGCCCAAAATGGAAAGAGCGCATTCGGCATTGCAAAGAACATAGCTGCTAGATCAATGATGTAGGTGGCTAATAAATCTTGGCGGCTGAATGCATATCGCACACCCTCCCAAAGCGCTTTAAATGAAGGCTTTTCAGCCTCATGTGAAGGCGGGATCTTTCGGATGCGTGCAAGAAATACAAGAGATATTAAGTAGGTTGCAATATCGAAGATGTAACCAGATGAGATAGAGAAAGTTGAGAAGATAATTCCGCCAAGAGTCGGCCCGAGGATAAAACCAAATTGCCAACGAAGTGTCAGCAAATTAGTTGCCGCAGGAAGATCCTCATGGTTGACCAGGCGAGGCAAGATTGCACCCATCGATGGTCTCTGTAACCCATCGACAACGGCAAAGAGGGCGGCGCAGATATAGATAACAATCGTTCTTGGATCTGGCAGATATGAGTTGACCAAGAGGATTGTGACAATGAGCAGGGCGCCTGCTTCAGTCGCCCAGATCATCTTCTTTCGGTCAACGGCATCGGCCAGGACTCCGCCATAGAGGCCGAAGATGATCAGCGGCACGATTTCGATGATGCCCAAGACACCGACTGCAACGTATGAGTGGGTTATCTCTTTGAGCTGGAAGGGGAGAGCGACGTAGGTAATCATCGAACCGAGATAGGAAATTAGTCCTGCAGTCCAGAGATTTCGAAAATCTGGATATTTCTTCAGTGGAGTCAGATCTATCGCAAATTTCGACATTTGCCGATCCTAACCAGTGGGAAGGTCAGTGGAAAGTCTGAGCCTCTGCTGGAAATTGGCCATCGCGTACTTCTGTGGCGAATTCCTTCGTTGCATCGAGCAGCTCTTGGCGAAGATTGCGATATGCCTTTGCAAGCTTGGGAGGCTTTGCTGTAAAGCCAGCCATATCAGTCCAGACCAACACCTGCGCATCGGTCACATTGCCAGCGCCAATTCCGATTGTAGGAATTGAGAGCGATGCAGTGATCTCCTTCGCAAGTTCTTCTGGGACCAGTTCGAGAACGATGGCAAATGCTCCAGCTTTCTCTAGATCCAGGGCAGCTGCCTTCATGACCTCTCCATCGGAGCGGCCTTGAACTTTGTAACCACCTAATTGATGAAGTGATTGTGGAGTAAGGCCCAGATGGCCCATCACTGGAATTCCAGATGAGGTCAATTTCTTCACTGTTTCAAGGTGTGCGCCCTCAAGCTTTACCGCCATTGCGCCGGATTCTTTAAAGAAGCGGATTGATGTAGCGAGGGCCTGCTCGGGAGAAGATTCGTAGGAACCAAAGGGAAGATCTGCAACAACCAATGCCCGAGATGAACCACGAACAACTGCGCGAGTGAGTGGAATCAGCTCCTCGACAGTTACGGGGATGGTGTTCTCTTCACCTAAGAAATTATTGCCAGCGCTATCGCCAACTAGTAGGACTGGGATTCCGGCCTCATCGAAGATTGATGCAGTCATCTGTTCATATGAGGTGAGCATCGCCCATTTCTCGCCACGCTCTTTTGCAGCTTTGAGATCGAGGATGGTGACGCGACGGTGCGCAGCTCCGCCATAAAGGGTCGTCTGACTCATAATTATTTCTCCTCCTCGAAGCCACTGCGGGTCCCCGGGTTCAATAAGAAACGATACTCCTCTACTCTTGAACTATGAAGTTGAGAGTAGCTCTCGCCCAGATCAACCCCACTGTGGGCGACCTCGAGGGCAATGCCGCTCTCATCCTTGCCCATGCAGAATCTGCTGCCAATAACGGAGCCCATGTAGCGCTCTTTCCAGAGATGGCGCTGACTGGATACCCCGTTGAAGATTTGGCTCTTCGCCCCTCATTTCAAATTGCTTCGGCAAAATCTATCCAGGTCTTAGCTGCCGTCTTGCCGACAAAGTTGGTCTCTATCGTCGGTTATCTCGATCATATAAATGGCGCCCCGCAGAATCGCGTCGCAGTCATCACGGATGGAAAGGTCGTTGCCACATATACAAAGTGCCAGCTTCCTAATTACGGAGTCTTTGATGAGTACCGCAACTTTGTCCCGGGAGATTCCACGCTCGTTGTTCGCATCCACGGTATTGATGTGGGAATTTTGATCTGTGAAGATCTCTGGGTCGATGGCGGAATTACTGCGACGCTAGCAGCTCGCAAACCTGGACTTGTACTTGTCCCTAATGGTTCACCTTTCGAGCGCGATAAGAACGATCTTCGCGCAGCGCTTGTGAAGAAGCGCGCCCTTGAAGTCGGCGCCCCTCTTGTCTACCTCAACATGACCGGCGGACAAGATGATCTCGTCTTTGATGGTGACAGCATCGCCGTTGATGCAAAGGGCGATGTGATTGCACGTGCACCGCAATTTGAAGATGGAATGATGTTGCTCGATCTCGAAGCAGAAGGTGGCACAAGTACACCGGATCTCATTATTAGTCAGGATGAGGCAAGGCTCGATCGTATTCTTACTCCCGGAATTGCAGCGCGCCTCGGCGAAGAAGAAGAGATCTGGAACGCAATCGTTGTCGGTCTCCGTGATTACGTAATAAAGAATGGTTTCAGCCAGGTCTTGATCGGCCTCTCAGGTGGAATCGATTCCGCACTTGTTGCCGCCCTTGCCTGTGATGCCCTCGGCCCAGAGTTGGTCCATGGCGTTGCTATGCCAAGTAAGTACTCATCAGCGCACTCCATAGAAGATGCAGAAGAGTTAGCTCATAACACTGGCCTTGGACTTCGCACCGTTCGCATCGAATCCATGGTGGATGCTTATATGAACGAACTTTCGCTTTCAGGTCTTGCAGAAGAGAACTTGCAGGCACGAGTTCGCGGAACAACTCTGATGGCAATTTCTAATCAAGAGAACATGCTCGTTCTAGCAACTGGAAATAAGTCAGAGCTCGCATGTGGCTACTCAACGCTCTATGGCGATGCCGTCGGTGGATATGCGCCCATTAAAGATATTTATAAAGTCGATGTGTGGGCGCTAGCTCGTTGGCGCAATGAGGCAGCTCGCATTGCCGGCGAGAGGCCACCGATTCCAGTGCGCTCCATTGAGAAAGAGCCAAGCGCAGAACTTCGCCCTGATCAAAAAGATTCTGATTCACTTCCTGAGTACGAAGTTCTCGATGAAGTTCTACGCAACTATGTCGATGAAGATCACGGTCACAACGAGCTAATAGCAATGGGATTTGATCCAGCGCTGGTCAAGCGAGTCATCGCGATGGTAGATAAGGCCGAATACAAGCGTCGCCAATATCCGCCTGGACCAAAAGTCTCTCAGCGTGCATTCGGTAAGGATCGCCGCCTGCCTATGACCTCCCACTGGCGAGAGCTCTAACTTTGTAACACGCCTGTAATCTGAGATTGGCAGACTGCAGGCATGAGTTCCGACAACATGTCTAAGCAGCAAGAGTTCGTTCTTCGCACTATTGAAGAGCGAGATATTCGTTTTATCCGACTCTGGTTTACAGATGTTCTCGGGACGTTGAAGTCTGTAGCGATTGCACCAGCAGAGCTCGATGGCGCATTTGAAGAAGGAATTGGTTTCGACGGATCTGCAATTGAAGGTTTCGCACGTCAATTTGAATCAGATATGTTGGCAAAGCCAGACCCTGCGACATTTTCTATCTTGCCGTGGCGTACAGAGGCACCAGGCGCTGCTCGCATGTTCTGCGATATCACTTTGCCAAATGGCGAGCCATCTCCTACAGATCCACGAAATGTTTTACGTCGCACCTTAGCTAAAGCTGCTGAGATGGGTTACACCTGTTACACACACCCAGAGATCGAATTCTTCTTATTTAAATCACAACCTGAAAAGGGCTCTGCGCCAGTTCCGGTCGATCAAGGTGGCTACTTCGATCACACACCAGCTGTTGTCGGGCATGACTTCCGTCGCCAAGCAATTACCTTGCTCGAGGCGATGGGCGTTTCCGTTGAGTTCAGCCACCATGAAGGTGCGCCAGGTCAGCAAGAGATCGATCTTCGTTATGCAGATGCTTTAAGCACGGCAGATAACATCATGACCTTCCGCCATGTCATCAAAGAAGTTGCACTCGAGCAAGGCTTCTACGCATCATTTATGCCAAAGCCATTTACAGATCACCCAGGTTCTGGAATGCATACCCACGTCTCGCTCTTTAAAGGCGAAGAGAATGCTTTCTACGATGCCAAGGCAGAGCTCAATCTCTCAGAGGTTGGTCGCCAATTTGTTGCAGGAATCTTGAAGCATGCATCTGAAATCACTGCAGTTACAAATCAATGGGTCAACTCTTATAAGCGCCTGCAAGGTGGGGGAGAAGCGCCTGCAATTATTAACTGGGGCCACAATGATCGCGGCGCACTCGTGAGAATCCCTATGTATAAGCCAAATAAGGAGAACTCAACTCGTATCGAGTTCCGTGCACCGGATTCTGCATGCAACCCATATCTTGCTTATGCAGTGATGATTGCTGCGGGACTTAAGGGAATTGAAGGCAAGTACAAGCTTGAAGCATCCAATGATTCTGCAACGCTTCCAGCAAACCTCAATGAGGCAATTTCAATTATGGAGAAGAGCGAACTTGTTCGCGAAACTCTCGGTGAGAGCGTCTTTGAATATGTATTGCGTAATAAGCGAGCAGAGTGGCTGGACTATCGCCGTCAGGTGAGCCAGTACGAGCTCGATCGTTATTTACCAGTCCTTTAATACCCGTCCAGCGATATTCTTGTGGGATGGCACATCTAGTTATCAATGACGGTCGGGCACAATTAAAGCTCTCGCCCCTTGAAATTCTCGGAGCCGTGCATGGATCTCCTGAAGTTGCCTTGGCTGAAATTGATTCAATTGAAGTAGTTGCCAACCCATGGGCGGGTGGAATTCTCAAAGGCATGCGCATCGGAACTGGCGTTCCACTCATCGCACTGCTGGGAACTATGAAATATGTAGGCGGTAAAGATTTCTGCGTTATTTATAAGCGACGCCCCAATGCGGTAATTATGCTCAAGAGCGGTCCATTTAAACGGTGGATCTTTGAGATTAAAGATTTGAGCGAGATCGATGCCCTCAAGAAGGCAATCGCCTAATGAATATTGAGATGCGCGAACTTCGCCCCGAAGATGCGCCAGATGCCGCGCGAGTCCATAAGGAAATGATGGAGCTCGATGACTGGGACTTCTTATTAAGTAATTACATTCAAGATGAAGAGTTCTGCAATTACCTCGATCGAGTCGCCTCATGGAAAGAAGCAGCCACTGTTCCAGAAGGAAAAGTTGCCTCAACATTTCTTGTTGCTGTAGTTGACGGAAAAATTGCAGGCAGACTATCCATACGTCACGAACTCAATGAATTCTTAGCCCTTGTGGGTGGGCATATCGGTTACGGGGTAGCGCCAGAATTTCGCGGACGAGGCATCGCCACATATATGTTGAAATACGGTTTGGAGTTCATGAAAGCACGCGGAGAAGAAAAAGTATTCATCTCTTGCCACTCCGAGAATGAAGCATCGAGAAGCATTATTGAAAAGTGCGGGGGAGAGTTTGCTGCTTTAGTTCCTCACCCATACGAGGATGGCGAGCTTTTCCGGACATATTGGATTCCGACATCTACTTGATTTAAAGGAAAAAGCCTTCAATCCCCCTGTACCGTTTTAGGTATGAGTAAAGAATTGAACCCAGCCACACTACGTCGCGCCAATGTCATCGCAGGTGTACTTCACCTCGCTCAGATGGTTGTTGTGCTCTCCCTTGCTAACGGCTTCACGCTGCCCATCGTTGCTCGTTATATGGCAGGTCCTCCAGGATCAACATTTACCGATCCCATCGTTCTCCTGGATGCCCCAATCGGATTGACCGTTGCAATCTTCCTTGGACTCTCTTCACTCTTTCACTTTGTAGTCGCATCACCAAAGTTCTTTATTCGTTATTCAGCAAGTTTGCTTGCTCAGCGCAATTACTTCCGCTGGGTTGAGTACTCAATTAGCTCATCAGTAATGATCGTTCTTATTGCTCTTATCTGTGGAATCTCTGATGTTGCCGCAATCATCGCTCTCTTCGGCGTTAATGCATCCATGATTCTCTTCGGTTGGTTGCAGGAGAAATATGAAAGCCCTGGCAATGGCGGATGGCTTCCATTTATCTTCGGCTGCATTGCCGGCATCGTGCCTTGGATCGCAATCACAATCTACGTGCTCAGCATTGGCGGCCCGTCAGAGACATCTGCGCCTGCATTTGTCTATGGAATCGTGATCTCGCTATTCGTACTCTTCAACATCTTTGCACTCGTACAGTGGCTCCAATATAAGAAGGTCGGCAAGTGGTCTGACTATCTTCGCGGTGAGCGCACCTACATCACGCTCTCATTGATTGCGAAGTCAGCTCTTGCATGGCAGATCTTCGCTTCAACTCTCGTTTCTTAGCGCCCTCTCTACCTCATTCAATTTCGCACTTATCTCCGAGTAGGTCAAATCAGATTCGGAAGAGTTGAAAACTTCATTGCCATCTTCAATAATGATAAGTGAGGCATTTCCTGAGGTATAAAAAGTGCCATCTTTTCTTTGACCGCAATTATGAACCTTCCATAGTCCTCGGCGATAGAACATCGGTTTCGTTGGATCTGGCTTATTCGGGCGAATAAATGCATCGTCCTTGACGATGAAATAGAGTCCAAGCAAGAATCTCAATACAGGGATTTTGGCAAATTTATTAAAATGTTCCTCGCGGACAATTCTGCGAGTTTCAATCCCGAACCGACCGTGTGGAATTCTCCATAGATAATTATCCATAGACTCTTTGTAGTGACTTAGCACTCTAACGCCGCCTTATTTCTTGTCATCCCAATTTTACCGTTAGACATCTTATGGGTTGTTGAAATTGTGTATGTAATAAGTGATTGCTTGCGTTGCCAAATACATGGCATCGCTACATTCACGATTACCGCGCCCACTCCAGTTCTACTCTTAGTAATCGGTAACGTGTTGCCGCCGTCTTCTCTTGTTAAAGTTACTGTTACGCGTAAATTTCTTCCTGCGGAGATTCCTTTACATATTGTTCTACCCGTTACGTTTACAGTTCCCGGAACATGTTGTGAGATATGAGGCTTTTCAGAAGTGAGGGTGCACGCTTCAATTACCAGACGATCCTGAATTTCAATATATCCTGGTGGAGGCTCTGCGAAGGCCATGCAATCACTTAATATCGGTATAAGTATTAATAAACTGATTCCTACCTTACGCATGAACTCTCCTTTGAATAGAAATTCTGCGTAGCCTTCCAACTTATGAGAAATGATGAAGTCAGGTATCCCCAAGGGCTACTCTCAGTATTGGCAGAGGGCTCGGTTCAGGTTAGGATTACCCCACTATGAAGCTTCGCGGACTCCTACTTATCCGCCGTAGCGAGGCCTAATCACCGGTCTCCTCGCTGCGGGGTTTGGTGTTGCCGGTAATAACTCGGCCCACAACTAATAGGAGCAAAAGAAATGAATTTCCCGAAGCAAACACCTTCAAAGATGCCTGTGCATCGCTACTCATCTTTCATTCCCGTAGAACTCGCAGATCGCACCTGGCCAGATAAGAAGATGACAGCTGCCCCAAAGTGGTCATCTGTTGACCTTCGCGATGGCAATCAGGCGCTTATTGATCCGATGGATACACCTCGCAAGCTTGCGATGTTTAAGTTGCTCGTTGCGATGGGCTACAAGGAGATTGAGGTCGGATTTCCTTCAGCATCTCAGACAGATTTCGATTTTGTCCGCAAGATCATCGATGAGGACATGATTCCTGATGATGTAATCATCCAGGTATTAACTCAAGCTCGCGAACCGCTTATTCGTCGCACCTACGAGGCAATCGCCGGCTCAAAGCAGGCAATCATCCATCTCTACAACTCAACATCTACCTTGCAGCGTCGCGTCGTCTTCGGCCTCGATAAAGAGGGAATCAAGAAGATTGCAACAGATGGTGCTCAGCTCTGTCTTGATTTGATGAAGACAGTTCCTGAGACAAAGATTTCATTTGAATATTCACCTGAGTCATATACAGGTACCGAACTCGAATTTGCTGTTGAGGTCTGTAACGCTGTGAACGATATCTGGAAGCCAACACCGCAGTGGAAGACCATTATGAATCTTCCTGCAACTGTCGAGATGGCAACGCCAAATGTTTATGCAGATTCAATCGAGTGGATGTGTCGCAATCTCAACAATCGCGAATCAGTAATTGTCTCGCTTCACCCACATAACGATCGCGGTACCGGTGTTGCTGCTGCAGAACTTGGATTCCTTGCTGGCGCAGATCGCATCGAGGGTACATTGTTCGGCAATGGTGAGCGCACAGGAAATGTCTGTCTCGTCACTCTTGGCATGAATATGGTTTCGCACGGAATTGATCCACATATCGATTTCAGCGATATCGATGAGATTCGTCGCACCGTTGAATATGCCAACCAATTAAAGGTTCCAGAGCGTCATCCATATGGAGGCGACCTTGTCTTTACTGCATTCTCAGGTTCACACCAGGATGCTATTAAGAAGGGCTTCGAGCACCTCGAGCGCGACGCAAAGGCAGCTGGCGTTCCAATGGATCAACACACGTGGGCTGTTCCATATCTTCCTATCGATCCTAAAGATATTGGCCGTTCATATGAGGCCGTTATTCGAGTTAACTCTCAATCAGGTAAGGGTGGCGTTGCATATCTCTTGAAGACAGAGCATCACCTTGATCTCCCACGTCGTCAGCAGATTGAATTCTCAAAGATTGTTCAGCAGAAGACAGATCACGAAGGTGGCGAGATCACCGCAGATCAGTTGTGGAATATCTTTGAAGATGAGTACCTCCCAACAGAGTCAGCTCCGTGGGGACGCTTCCGCCTTAAGGGATTAGCGCAAACTTCTGTGATGAATGAGGATGTTCAGCTCACCGTTCAGATGACAGATCGCGGTGATGCAATTGAACTTCAAGGCCATGGAAATGGTCCTATCGCTGCCTTCTGCAATATTCTCAATAATTACGGTGTTGATGTTCGTGTTCTCGATTTCCACGAGCACGCTCTCTCATCAGGTGGCGATGCCTCCGCTGCGGCTTATCTGGAATGCGCAATCGGTGGAGATGTCTATTGGGGAGTCGGAATCGACCCTAATACGACAACTGCTTCACTGAAAGCGGTCGTGTCTGCAATCAACCGCGCTATTCGCTAACTACCCTTAGCGCCGTGAGTACCCACAGCGCATTGAGCAAGGGCGCGCTCTATCGTGATGAGGCGATCGTTCTGCGCACCCAGAAGCTCGGTGAAGCAGATCGCATCATTACGATGCTGACTAAAGAACACGGTCGCATTCGCGGTGTTGCAAAGGGCGTTCGTCGCACCATGTCTAAGTTTGGTGCGCGCCTCGAGCCAGGTAGCCACGTTGATATCCAATTACATACCGGCCGCACCTTCGACACGATTACTCAGGTTGAAGCGTTGATGAATTACGGTGAAGAAATCTCTAGCGATTATCAACGCTGGACCATTGCCCATGCAATTCTTGAGACAGCAGAGCGCTTCTCTCCCCATGAGCAAGAACCAGCACCACAAGAGTTTGCACTCGTCGTTGGTGGTATGCGCGCACTCTCTGAGAATCGTTACGACCCTTCACTGATTCTCGATGCATTCTTATTACGATCACTCTCAATTGGTGGCTATGCACCTTCGCTCTCACAATGTTCACGTTGTGAAAAGCCGGGCCCTCATCGCTACTTCTCACTTGTCGGAGGCGGCTCGGTCTGTAACGACTGCCGACCTTCTGCATCTGCCACACCAGCGCCAGAGACTCTTCAGTTGATGGATGCGCTACTCAACTCTGATTGGGAGACTGCAACTGCAAGTGAAGGAAAGAATCGCCGAGAGGCTAGTGGTTTGATTGCCGCTTACTTACAATGGCACCTTGAACGCGGACTTCGAAGTCTGCCTATGGTGGAGCGTGCATGAGTAAGAAGAAGATTGAGGTACCGAATCACATTGCCGTCGTCATGGATGGAAATGGTCGATGGGCTAAGAAGCGCGGTCTTCCTCGCACGGCAGGTCACGAAGCAGGTGAGAAAGTTCTCTTTGAGCTCGTAGAGGCTGCAATGGGATTTGGCGTCAAAGAGATGAGCGCCTATGCATTTTCCACTGAGAACTGGAAACGCACACCAGAAGAAGTGAAATTCCTGATGGGCTATAGCCGCGAATCACTGCGTAATCGTCGCGATCGCCTCCATGAATTAGGCGTGAAAGTGCAATGGGTAGGTCGTCCGCAACGTCTATGGAAATCTGTGATTGAAGAGCTTCAAGAGGCAGAAGAGCTGACAGCGAAGAATAAGAAATTTACTCTCAATATGTGCGTCAACTACGGGGGCCGTGCCGAAATTATCGATGCAGCTGCAGAGCTCGCCAAAGATGTAAAGCGTGGCAAGGTCAAGGCAGATTCAATTACCGAGAAGACTTTTCAGAAGTATCTCTACTCACCCAAGATGAGCGATGTTGATTTGTTCTTACGTTCATCAGGCGAACAGCGTACCAGTAACTTCTTACCGTGGCAGGCAACCTATGCAGAGTTTGTCTTTATGGATGTGCTCTGGCCAGATATGACGCCGGCTCAACTCTGGAAAGCTATTGAAGAATATTCAGAGCGAGATCGCAGATTTGGAAAAGCTTAGCGTCGCCACATTGATGGACTAGCGGTAAAGCGTAGTATTAACCGAGAGCAGCTACGATAACCCACATCACTGCAACGCCGGCAAATGTTGCACCGAATGTCCAGCGACTTGAGTGGCGTGAGTGTGCTTCAGGCAAGATATGCGATGTCGCAAGATAAATAACGAATCCGCTAAAGAGTGCAAGATAAATCGAGAGAAGTGAATCACTGAGAGCAAGATAGGTTCCAAATGTTGCTCCACCAATACGTGCGATTGCATCGACGCCAAGGAGCGCATAAGAACGTGAAGTCCAATGTCCGCTCTTCACCATCAATGACACAGTATTGAGCCCATCGCTAAATGCGTGGACAAGTACTGCTAGAAATACTGCAAAGCCGAGCTTCTTATCAATCTGGAATGCAACGCCGAGTCCGATGCCATCGAGAAAGACGTGGCCACCCATGGCAAGTGCACCAACAGCGCCTGCAATGTTGTGGTGTTCGTGATCATGGCCATAATCTGATTCAGCAGGTTCGTGCGACCCAAAGAAACCTTCGACGATATGAAGTGCGAGAAATCCCGCAAGAAGGGCAACCGATACAGCTGGGACTCCAAACCAGGTGCTCTCGTTCATTGCAAATACTTCTGGCAGCAAATCAAAGCCGACAAGACCGAGAAGTAATCCAGCAGAGAGACCCAGTACGAGATGGAAACGATCAGATGCACGAAGAGCGATATAGCCACCAAGCGTGGTTGCAATCACTGTCACCGCAGCGAAGATGATGGCTAAATTCATGGCCCCATCATAACTTGGCTAGACTCGCCACCATGATTGCTATTGCGCGCTTTAAAGTTCCTACGGCCCAAGCGCCAGAGATTCGTGCTCAATTAGAACGAGCGCTCCAGGCATTTTCAGAGCGAGATGGCTTCCTCTCAGGTGATTTCGGTCAGAACCTTGATGAGAACGATCTCTGGACCCTCGTGACTCATTGGCAGAATGTTGGTTCTTATCGCCGCGCTCTCAGCTCAACAACGATCAAGATGGAGGTTGTTCCTCTCCTTGCAAATGCCATCGATGAACCTGGCGCGTATTCAAAGGATTTATAAAAGCTTTTCGTTGGGGTAAACTTCACCTACGTTCATAAGTCAGCAAAATCGATTTAAGGGCGCCGACAGCCAGCCGGAGCTTCACCCAGACTCTCCGGTGGCAACTTAAAACCGGATGGAGTCCAAGAATGGCCGTAGATCGCCTAGAAAATATCGTTTCTCTCTCAAAGCGTCGTGGCTTTGTCTTTCCTTCATCTGAAATTTATGGCGGCCTCCGCGCATCATGGGATTACGGACCACTCGGTGTCGAGGTAAAGAACAACGTCAAGCGCCAATGGTGGAAGTCCATGGTTATGGGACGTGAAGATGTCGTCGGTCTCGACTCATCAGTGATCTTGGCTCGCGAAGTCTGGGAAGCATCAGGACACGTGGCAACATTTAGCGATCCACTCACAGAGTGCACCGCATGTCATAAGCGCTACCGTGCTGATCACCTCGAAGAGCAGTACGAGGCGAAGCATAAGAAGAAGCTTGAATCACTGTCAGAGATGAACTGCCCTGCTTGCGGAAATAAGGGACAGTTCACAACACCAAAGCAATTTTCAGGTCTGCTCAAGACATTCCTCGGCCCTGTCGAAGATGAATCCGGTCTTGCATACCTTCGCCCAGAGACAGCTCAGGGAATCTTTATCAACTTTGATCAGGTGATGACAACATCCCGTAAGAAGCCACCATTTGGTATTGGCCAGATCGGAAAGTCATTCCGTAACGAAATCACTCCAGGAAACTTTATCTTCCGTACTCGCGAATTCGAGCAGATGGAGATGGAGTTCTTCGTTGTTCCAGGAACCGATGAAGATTGGCACAAGTATTGGATTGAGACTCGCCTAAATTGGTATAAGGATCTCGGAATCAATCCAGAGCGCCTGCGTTTATTCGAGCACCCGAAAGAGAAGTTGTCACACTACTCAAAGGGCACAACAGATATTGAATATAAATTTGAATTTAACGGCACCGAGTGGGGCGAGCTCGAAGGTATTGCTAACCGCACAGACTTCGACCTCAAGGCGCACTCTGCTGCATCAGGTAAGGATCTCTCTTACTTTGATCAGGAGAAGAACGAGCGCTGGACACCATTTGTTATCGAGCCAGCAGCAGGCGTAGATCGCTGCGCACTCACATTTATGATGGATGCATATACAGAGGATGAAGCGCCTAACTCAAAGGGAGAGATGGAGAAGCGCGCTGTAATGAAGTTCGATCACCGTATCGCTCCTGTTAAGGCTGCAGTTCTTCCGCTTTCACGTAACGCCGACCTTTCTCCTAAGGCGCGCGATCTCGCTGCACAGCTTCGCAAGAACTGGAATATCGACTTCGATGATTCAGGTGCAATTGGTCGTCGCTACCGCCGCCAAGATGAGATCGGAACTCCCTACTGCATCACAGTTGACTTCGAGACTCTCGATGACAATGCGGTGACTATTCGCGATCGCGACACCATGGAGCAAGAGCGCATCTCAATCGACCAGGTTGAATCATGGCTCGCACCGAAGTTGTTGGGTTGCTAAAACCAACTTGTTAAGCCCACTAGCACTTCCGCTTCGGGACGGGATTCATCAGGTAGATCCACCTGTTGTCCTCGCTCCGATGGCAGGAATTACCAATGCACCATTTCGCATGCTCTGTCGTGAACAAGGCGCTGGTTTATTTGTCTCTGAGATGGTGACTGCTCGTGCGCTTCTTGAACGAGTTCCTGAGACTCTGCGAATGATTGAACCAGGAGCAGGTGAGTGGCCACGATCTATTCAGCTCTATAGCGTCGATCCTCATCACATGTCAGAAGCGGTGAAGATGATTGGCCGCGAGAATTTAGCTGACCATATCGATATGAACTTTGGTTGCCCTGTGCCAAAGGTAACTCGTAAAGGCGGGGGAGCAGCCCTTCCCTTTAAGCGCAAACTCTTTAGCGCAATCGTGCAAGGCGCAGTGGAAGCAGCAAAGCCATTTGGAATTCCCGTCACAGTCAAGATGCGTATCGGTATCGATACAGATCACCACACATATTTAGAGGCAGCTAAAGCTGCCGCAGATGCAGGTGTTGCATGGGTTGCACTCCATGCGCGCACCGCAGAACAGATGTACGAAGGAAAAGCGGATTGGTCCGCGATTGCAAACCTTGTTGAACATCTCAAACCAACAGGTGTTCCAGTATTAGGAAATGGTGATATTTGGACTGGTGCAGATGCAGTTGAGATGGTGAATCAGACCAATTGCGCCGGTGTAGTTGTCGGCCGTGGATGCCTTGGACGCCCGTGGTTATTTGCCGATCTCGTTGCAGCTCTACAAGGAAGTGAATCACCAGTGCAACCAACTCTCTTCGAAGTTCGCGAAGTGATGTTCCGCCACGGTGAGTTGATCGTTGATTACTTTGAATCAGAGTTTCGCGGCTGCCGTGACCTTCGCAAACATATGGCCTGGTATCTCAAGGGCTTCCGAGTTCCCAGTGAGCTACGTCGTCAATTTGGAATGGTCTCTTCACTCGAGGAACTTCGCTCACTTCTTAATCAATTAGAAGATCAGCCATATCCAGTTGATGTTGCAGAGAAGCCACGTGGACGTACAAGCCACGGTCGTGCGCCAACTCTTCCTGATGGATGGCTCAAGGATCCTGATGAGATGATCCATCTTGAAGCAGAAGATATGTTCTCTGGTGGATGATGTTTAAATTAATTCGCCGTTTACTTACCATCCTGCTCACACTTGTCATTGCAATACCTGGTTATGCCCTCTTTGTTACATGGAGCGCCGCACACAATCCAACTGTTCGCACCGCTGAGGTAATCCTCGTTCCCGGTGCAGCGCAACTCAATGGCGCACCTGGCGATGTATTACTCGCTCGCCTTCAAGAGGCGAAGCGACTTTATGCGCAAGGCCTTGCTCCCATCATCATCACTGTTGGTTCTGGTGCACCTGGAGATCGCACAACAGAAGCCGCAGCTGGTGCATATTGGCTTCGCCATAATGGCGTAAAACGTTCTGCAATTATCTCTATTCCAACAGGTCGAGATACACGCACTCAGACAATTGCATATGTTGCAGAGATGAAGAAGCGCAGTCTCACCGATGTCATCATCGCAACCGACCCATATCACTGCAATCGCGCAATCACGATGGCAGAAGATCTCGGCGCAACGGCCTCATGCTCTCCAGTACAAGCGGGTCCTAATTCGCTGAAGAATTCACGCCTGCGTTATCTTGCTCGTGAGGCGGGGGCATATCTTGCTTACATCACCCTTGGGCGTCGTGGCATCAATATCAGCGACCATCTGCCCAATAACGCTTTAAAGATGCAGGGCTTATAAGGTACGACTATGAGCGGCGAAGTACAGGGGTATTCATTAAGCGATCAAGATCGCTTCATTGACGAACCTGCAAAGCGTGCAGGACGTACCGAATTTATGCGTGATCGCGCACGAGTCATTCACTCAGCAGCTCTTCGTCGTCTAGCAGCTAAGACCCAGGTCGCTGTTCCTTGGGAGAATGATTTTCAGCGCACACGTCTCTCGCACTCTCTCGAGTGTGCACAGATTGGTCGTGAACTCGGTGAATCATTAGGGGCAGATCCAGATCTCCTTGAAACAGCATGTCTCTCACACGATTTAGGCCATCCACCTTTTGGCCACAATGGAGAAGAAGCCCTCGCCGAAGTTGCAAAAGATTGTGGTGGCTTTGAAGGCAATGCACAGAGCTTTAGATTGCTCACTCGCATTGAGGCAAAGACCGTTGATAACAATGGCAAAAGCGTGGGACTTAACCTCACACGTTCATCTTTAGATGCTGCAACGAAATATCCCTGGAGTAATCAGGTAAATCCACGCAAATTTGGTGTCTATGCAGATGATGTAGAAATCTTTAATTGGATGCGCCAAGGTGCACCAGAGGGCCGCAAATGTATTGAAGCCCAGATTATGGATTGGTCAGATGATTGCGCATATTCAGTCCACGACCTTGAGGATGCAATTTTTGCTGGACAGGTGACAGTCAATGATTTCGAACGCGACTTTGATGTTCTCTATTCAGTAATGGCGCATGATTACAAGAGTGATTCAACAAAAGAAGAAGCGGCAGCAGCTCTCGAACGCTTGGCTTCGCTCTCCTGTTGGCCACGTGGTTTTGATCGGACCCATCGCTCACTCGCCCGTTTGAAAGATACGACCTCACAACTTATCGGCCGTTTTGTATTAGCTGCCGAGAAAGAGACTCGTGCAATACATGGCGATGGGCCACTCTCTCGTTATAACGCCAACTTAGTAATCCCTCGTGAAGCGGTCATTGAAGTTGATTTTCTGAAGGCAGTTGCTGGCCATTACCTCATCAATGCAGCGGCATCGCAGGAACGGTATGAGAAGCAGCAAATTGTTATTCGCGAACTCGTTGAGATGCTCTATACAAAGGCGCCTTTCGAACTCGACCCGATCTTTGAAGATGACTGGAAGCGCGCCAGCAACGATGCAGAGCGCCTTCGCGTTGTCATCGACCAGATTGCGAGCCTGACTGACCCTGGCGCATATGCCCTCCACGCTCATTTAAGTGGAGCAATTTCTGGAAAGCGCGGTTAAGGTAGCAACATGAGCGGTCGCATTAGAGATGAGGATGTCCAATACATCCGCGAACGCGCGCCGATCGATGAGGTCGTCGGAGATTATGTTCAGCTCAAGAACGCCGGTGGCGGCCAGAAGAAAGGCCTCTGTCCATTCCATGATGAGAAGTCACCTTCATTTCATGTAACACCAAGTAAGGGTTACTTCCACTGCTTTGGATGTCAGACCGGTGGCGATGTCATTGCATTTTTGATGAAGATTGATCACCTCTCATTTACAGAGACTATCGAACGCCTTGCAGATCGCATGGGTTACACACTTCGCTATGAAGAGTATGCAGGCGGACAGAAAGCTCCAGTAGGAAATCGTTCGCGTCTTGTCGCAGCTCATGTCGAGGCAGCAAAGTTCTTCCAGCATCTTCTCAACACATCTCCTGATGCCGCAATAGGTCGCGAACTCTTAACAAAACGCGGCTTCGATCGCGCAGCATGCGAGGCATTTGGCGTTGGATATGCACCTCATGGTTGGGATGTATTAACAAAGCATCTTCGCGCACTCAACTTCACCATTGATGAGCTCGAACTCGCTGGCCTTTCTAAGATGGGCGAACGTGGCCCCATCGATAAGTTCCGCAATCGCTTGGTATGGCCGATCAAAGATATAACTGGTGATGTCGTTGGCTTCGGAGCGCGCAAGCTTGCAAGTAATGAAGAAGATCAAGGACCTAAATACCTCAACACATCTGAGACTCCCATCTATAAGAAGAGCCAAGTTCTCTATGGCCTCGATATGGCGAAGAAAGAGATTGCTAAGAAGCGCCAGGTAGTCGTCGTTGAAGGTTACACAGATGTCATGGCCTGCCACTTAGCTGGAATCACCACTGCGGTTGCAACATGTGGAACTGCATTTGGCGCAGACCACATTCGCATTATCCGACGCTTACTGATGGATGATGATGCATTCCGCGGCGAAGTGATCTTCACCTTCGATGGAGATGCCGCAGGTCAGAAAGCGGCGATGCGCGCCTTCAATGAGGACCAAAAATTTGTTACACAGACCTTCGTTGCCGTTGAACCGGATGGACTTGATCCATGCGACCTTCGACAGCATCAAGGAGATTTAGCGCTACGCGATCTTATTGCGCGACGTATTCCGCTCTTTGAATTCGCAATCAAGACAGAGCTGAAGCAACACAATCTCAATACTGCTGAAGGTCGCGTCAACGCGCTCAATGCAACGGCGCCACTTGTTGCCCAGATTCGCGATAAATCTCTCCGCCCTGAATACACACGCCTTCTCGCAGGATGGCTCGGCGTTGAAGTTGAGATTGTTTCGCGTGCAGTGGCACAAGGTGCTCGTAATATTCCTGCTCAACAGAGCAGCAATGAGACTCACGGTGATGAGGAACAGAGTGATCACTCATGGCGCCCCGATCCACTCGAACCAACTCTGATGCTTGAGCGAGAAGTTCTTAAGGCGAGAGTGCAACTTCCTGCGCTGATGACTGCCTGGACATCAATTGAAGATGGCTCATTTACTCATCCGGCATATAAAGCACTCGCTGCAACAATCAACTCACTCGGTGCTACGCGAGCATTTACAACGGAGGAAATCACAGACCCTCAGATGAAGGCGCTCTTCACAGAACTATCTGTCGAGCCACTTCGCGCAGAGGGTGAAGTGAGCGAGAGATACGTTGCAAGTATCGTCGCGCGACTTCGCGAAGTCGGAATCAGCAGAGCAATTGCAGATCTCAAATCCCGCCTCCAGCGACTCAATCCAGTTGAAAATGGCGAGGAATACAACGCCGCCTTTGCCCAATTGGTAGCCCTAGAAAGCGCCCGCCGTACCCTGCATGAAATGGCGGTCGGCAGCCTTTAATTTTGTCGCCCTCGCAGGCGTGCGATAGAGTGCCACCTCGCAAGACGTTAATCCCCGATAGCTCAACGGCAGAGCAGTCGACTGTTAATCGACAGGTTCTTGGTTCGAATCCAAGTCGGGGAGCTTCACCTTTTAAGCCTCAACTCAGGGCTAAAGAAGCTCTCAATCTGATAACAGGAAAATCTCAGAATCCTCGGGCAGTATGAGACCCATGAAGAACCTCAAAACCGTCATCGCATTTGTAGCAGGTGCAGCAGTCGCCGGAACCATGGCCACCGCCGCAACAACACCAACGCCTTCTATAACAGCATGTGCTGATACTCGTACGAAGGCTCTCTACCTCGCCACCAATGGCGCCTGTACTTTAAACCGCACACCTATTGTCATCGGCAGCAGCTCATCGCTAGATGCAAAGACAATCGCATCCCTCGTGACCCCATCTGTTGTCTCCATCGAAGTAACAACGACTTCAGGTGGCGGTACGGGTTCTGGATCAATTTATAAGACTTCTGCGACTTCGAGTTTCATTGTGACCAATAACCATGTCGTCGCTGATGCTGCAACTGGCGGCACCATTACAGTCGAACTCGTCAATGGCGATCAATATAAGGCCACCATTGTGGGACGAGATGCGAATTACGATATTGCAGTCATCAAGATCTCTGTTGGCAATCTGCCTGCTATTGGAATCGGCGACTCTTCGCAGGTGAGCGTGGGAGATCCAGTTCTTGCAATTGGCTCGCCACTTGGTTTAGCTAATACTGTTACACAAGGAATCGTTTCTTCTCTCAACCGCCCCGTAACAACTGGTACAACTGATTCGCAATCATATGTAGATGCAATTCAGACAGATGCAGCAATCAACCCAGGAAACTCTGGTGGCGCCCTCGTTGATGCCGCTGGGCGAATGATTGGCGTTAATTCTGCAATTGCAACGCTGAGCTCTGGAAGCACAAGCGGAAGCATCGGACTTGGTTTCTCTATTCCTATCAATGAGGCAAAGCGCATCATTGATGAAATTATTGCTACGGGTAAATCAACACGCCCCGTTCTCGGTGTCTACTTCGACTCGACCTATACGGGAGTAGGAGCGAAGATCAGCAAGCTCAGCGTTGGAGAAGGTGCAGAGAAGGCTGGCATTCCTGTTGGATCAATCATTCGTCAGATTGATGGAGTCAGAACTCCAGATGCTGAGTCAGCAATCGTAAAGATTCGCTCATATGCACCTGGTGCAACTGTCTCTGTCACTGTAGATCTTCCTACAGGGGGCCAGAAGACTTTCAAGATTGTTCTTGGATCTGCGCCAAGCTCTACTAATTAATTAGAGAGAGCGAGCTGAAGCGCCTGCGCTCGGCAGAGATGTAAAGAAGCGTGGAGCTTTAAAGCCTTTATCGGAATAGGCCTTCTTGATTGCCTCTTTAGTCGAGTCAACGTGATCTGCCTTAATCAGTGCAATCGCACTTCCACCAAAGCCTCCACCGACCATCCGTGAACCGAGTGCACCCGCTGCAAGTGAGGCATCGACTGCAACATCGAGCTCAGGGCATGAAACTGTGTAGTCATCACGAAGTGAGAAGTGTGATTCATTGATGAGGCGTCCAAGTGTGGTGAAATCACTGGCACGAAGGGCTGCGACAGCATCCTTGACGCGTTGAATCTCAGTCACTGCGTGACGGGCACGAATGTATTCGGTCTCGGTGATCTCAGATTTACGTCGATCCAAGAGATCCATTGTCAGGTGGCGCATTGAAGGAATCTCAAACTTTGCAGCTACTGATTCACAAGAAGCGCGACGTTCGGCATATCCACCATCAACGAGGGCATGATGTGCCTGGGTATCAATTATCAAGAGTTCGAGCCCGGCAGATGCCACATCAAAAGGGACTGACTCTGTTGAAAGATCGCGACAATCAAGAAGAAGAGCAGCGCCTTGACGCCCCATCAGTGAGACTGATTGATCCATGATGCCGCAGGGCATACCGACATAATCGTTCTCAGCCTTCTGAGTTGCACGTGCGAGATCCTCAAGTGATTTTCCGAGGTTAAAGAGAGAATTAAGGCCAACTGCCACAGAACATTCGAGAGCAGCCGATGATGAGAGACCTGCGCCAGATGGAACATGGCCATCAACGAGAATGTCAACGCCAGTAGAAATTCCTAAGCTCCACACGACACCAAGAACGTATTTCTCCCAATCGCCTGCACTGCCTGGCTTTACATCCTTTATATCGATAGTGAAGATGCGATTCTTTCGTTGCTGAGATGCGATACGCACCAAGCCATCGTTATTTGTTGCAATGAGAGCAAATGTGCGATCTGCAATCGCAAAGGGAAGTACGAAGCCTTCGCTGTAATCGATGTGTTCGCCGATGAGATTTACTCGACCCGGCGCTTCTGCAAATACCTGAGCTTGATGGCGGTAGAGCTCTGTAAAGGTATTTTCTAGCGCAGACATGATTTAGAGCTTTACATCTTTGAGTTGCTGAGCAGATTGCTCTGGCTTCATATCCATGATGAATGCGCCCATTGCAGATTCAGATCCTGCGAGGTACTTCAACTTTCCCGGAGCGCGGCGAACAGATGTGATCTGCCAATGTAGACGTAATACATCGCGGCCCTGACGCACAGGTGCCTGGTGCCATGCAGCGATATATGCCATCTCAATATCGAATACACCATCGAGTCTCTTCATTACCTCAATAGCAATCGATGGGAATGAGTCACATGCTGCGGGGGAGAGCTCTGTGAGATCTGCGACCGGCTGCAATGGGACAACATGAATTTCAAAAGGATAGCGAGATGCATATGGCGTATAGGCGACCCAGTGTTCGTTGCGAGCGATGATGCGAACGCCGTCACGGAGCTCGCGCGCAAGTACATCATCAAAGAGAACGTGACCTGTCTTCTCCTTATGTTCGCGAGCAACGGCAAGCATCTTTGAAACGCGCGGAGGAAGGTATGAGTAGGCATAAATCTGTCCATGGGGATGGGCGAGAGTCACACCGATCTCTTCACCGCGATTTTCAAATGGAGCGATGTGCTCGACATAGGGAAGAGTTGAAAGTTCAGCTGTGCGATCGCGCCACGCTTCAAGAAGTGTACGAACTCGCTGCGGTGAAAGGGTTTTAAATGATCCACCGTGGTCGCCGGTAAAGCAGATTACTTCACACTTTCCAGCGGCAACACCTTCATCGGTATCTGCTCCAACGAGATCAGGAAGTGCAAAATCTCCCATAGGCGGACGAAGTGATGGTGAGCGATTATCAAAGACGACTACTTCATATTCAGATTCAGGAATTTCAGTCAGTAACTCGCCCGTTGTTGGACAGAGCGGGCAGAGTTCTTTTGGTGGCAAGAAGATGCGTCCCTGGCGGTGTGCAGCCATAGCGACCCACTCGTTTACGAGGGGGTCGAGGCGGAGCTCACCGATTCCCGGCTGCTCTTCTTTCTCACGCTGATCTGCAACGGTACGAGATTGACTTGCAGTGTCGTAATAGCGAATGGTGCGACCATCATTCATTGTGCGGTCGGTGCGAATTACTCCTGCAGAAAGTTCTTTAATCTCGTTCATAGTGAGGCTAGCCTATCTTGGCTACGCCCAGTTAAGGGTGCGTTCGATCGCCTTCTTCCACCCTGAATATCCCTCTGCTCTTACCTCTGCGGTAGAAGTTGGACTCCAGCGACGAGATTGCTGCCACTGCTTCTTCAACTCATCAGTATTAGACCAGACGCCAACGGCGAGACCTGCTGCATATGCAGCTCCAAGAGCTGTGGTCTCGGTGATGAGAGGGCGAGTGATATCAATTCCCATGATGTCTGCTTGCATCTGCATACAGAGTGAGTTCGATGTAATGCCACCATCGACTCGCATCTCAGACATTGGAACACCGGAATCTGCAACCATCGCATCCATCACATCGCGAGTCTGATAACAGATCGCCTCAAGTGCAGCGCGGGCAAGATGCGCCTTTGTTGCTGCACGAGTTAAGCCGACGATGACACCGCGTGCATCACTTCTCCAGTACGGTGCAAAGAGACCTGAGAAAGCTGGAACAAAGTAGACGCCAGCTGTATCTGTCACTGTTGATGCAAGTGACTCAGTCTCTGCAGCGTTGGTAATGATGCCTAATTGATCTCGCAGCCATTGAATAGCAGAACCAGTGACCGCAACAGAGCCCTCAAGGGCATAACGCGCTGGTTGATCGCCAAATTTGTAGCAGACAGTTGTGAGAAGTCCGTTCTTTGAACGGACGATATCTGTGCCTGTATTGAGTAGTGCAAAGTTTCCTGTGCCATAAGTTGTCTTTGATTCACCGCGATCAAAGCAGACCTGACCCACCATGGCAGCTTGCTGATCGCCGAGGATTCCTGCAATAGGAACAGCGGCGCCGAGAGGGCCATGAGGATTGGTCTGAGCGTAAACTTCCGATGAGGATTTAATTGTTGGCAGAACTGAGCGTGGAACTTCCAGGATATCGAGGAGTTCTTGATCCCAGTCGAGTGTTTCAAGGTTCATCAATAGGGTGCGGCTGGCATTGGTGACATCGGTGAAGTGGACTCCACCTTGGACCCCACCTGAGAGGTTCCAGAGCAACCAGCTATCAACGGTTCCAAATCTCGCCTTGCCTGATTCGATTGCATCGCGGACTGGCTGCGAATTCTTGATAAGCCAATGCATCTTGCTGCCTGCAAAGTATGGCGCGACGGTGAGGCCGCTCTTATGGGTCAAAGTTTTTTGCGCGCTCATCGGAAGCGATTCAAGATATGAGGCAGTTCGAACATCCTGCCAGACAATTGCATTATGGAGAGGTTGACCCGTTGTGACATCCCATGCAACTGTTGTCTCACGTTGATTTGTAATTCCAATTGAAGAGAGTTGAGATCCGAGGAGATTTGCCTGTTTGAGAGCTCCAGAGATGACCTCTTGAGTGCGCTCCCATATTTCAGCTGCATCATGTTCAACCCAGCCAGCCTGGGGGAGTATCTGTCGATGTTCTAACTGATGTTGCCCAACGACCTTGCCGCTCTGATCAAAAATCATAAAGCGTGTACTACTTGTTCCCTGGTCCAAACTTCCAACGAATGCCATATCCTTAAGCCTACTCAATGCCCAGGGAAATCGGTAGACCTCAGATGTTTTCATCAGAACTTAGCCCCGAACAACGTGACGCTGCGATTCTCGCCCTAGGTAAAGAAGAGTTCGACATCCTCGTTATTGGCGGTGGAGTAACTGGTGCAGGCGCCGCCCTCGATGCAGCATCTCGTGGACTAAAAGTCGCCCTCGTTGAGGCACGTGATATCGCATCTGGAACTTCAAGCCGCTCCAGTAAATTGATTCACGGCGGACTTCGCTATCTCGAACAATATGATTTTAAGTTGGTACGCGAAGCACTTCACGAACGCGAACTCATGGTCTCGTCTTTAAGTCCACATCTTGTTAAGCCAGTTGGATTCTTATACCCATTACACGAAAAGGCGAAAGATCGCGCATATGTTGGAGCAGGCCTTGCTCTCTATGACGTATTACGAGGATTTCAGCGCGCACTCCCTTGGCATAAGCACATGTCTCAGAAGAAGATTGCTGAAATTGCTCCATCGCTACGTCAGGACATCGTTACTGGTGCAGTGAAGTACTACGACGCACAAGTCGATGATGCCCGCCATACGATGACAATTATTCGTACCGCTCGCCGCCACGGTGCAACTATTGCAACCCGCGTTGAAGTCGATCAATTAGTCAAAGATGGCAAACGAGTTATTGGCGCAACTGTGATTGATACAGAGAGCGGCAAGAAGATTAAAGTTTCAGCAAAGTCCGTTGTCATGTGCGCAGGTATCTGGAGCGATGAGATGCATGCAAAGTTTGATATCACTCCCGGCTACGGAGTGACGATGTCTAAAGGTGTCCATATTGTCGTTCCAGGCGATGCAATCAAATCTAATACCGGAATCATTCTCAAGACTGCGGTCTCAGTGCTCTTCCTGATTCCTTGGGGAGATAAGTGGATTGTTGGAACAACGGATACTCCTTATGATGGAGATCGCGCGCATCCCTATGCAACTACAGAGGACGTTCAATACATTCTTGATCAGGCAAATAAAGTCCTTGATCCTCAACTCAAGCGCGAAGAGATTATCGGTGTCTATGCAGGCCTTCGCCCGTTAGTGGCCAATAAGAAGGGATCTGCAACGACAAAACTTTCTCGCGAACACACCACTGATCGCAGCGCTCCAGGCTTTGTCAGTATTGCTGGTGGTAAATACACCACCTATCGCGTCATGGGAAAAGATGCGATTGATCTTGCAGTAACAGATCTTCGTCGCATTGTGAATAATTCATGCACAGAGAAACTTCCTCTGGTCGGTGCAGATGGATATTTTGCCCTTGTACAACAAGCTGCTCAGATTGCCGGCGAATTCGGAATTGAAGAGAAGACAGTCATTCACCTCCTCGACCGCTATGGCTCTTTGATGAG
The DNA here is from genome assembly GCA_965267985.1 of Candidatus Nanopelagicaceae bacterium. Taxonomy (GTDB): domain Bacteria; phylum Actinomycetota; class Actinomycetes; order Nanopelagicales; family Nanopelagicaceae; genus Planktophila. Next base: position 414,689 of record OZ254152.1, read on the forward strand.
TGAAGTTCTAGAAATTGTTTCTGAGGATAAGAAGATGGCGTTGCCACTTGCAGCTGGACTTCCATATCTTCGCGCTGAAATTGTCTATGCAGTCAGCCATGAAGGCGCCATGTCAGTCGATGATGTGATTTCACGCCGTACGCGCCTTGCTTTTGAAGCGCCCAACGCTGGTATTGATCTCGCCGAAGATATTGCAACACTTATCGCACCGTATCTCGGTTGGGGCGCTAAGGAGAAGAAGGCTTCAATCGCTGAGTACAAGGCACAAGTTGCTGCTGAAGTTGAAGCGCTCGATGCCTTAGTAAAGGCTTAATTCTTAATCTGATTTTTGCAACCGTTTGAAGTTGCTGGCTTCGGCGAACTCTTTGGCGTCGGACTTTGCGCTGGCGATGGCACAACACCTTGTTCGAGAGTGAATGTCACTGGAATCGTCACATCACTATGTGTCCCTGATGGATCGCTAAATCGAAGTTCGCCATTCCACGTTCCAGCAAGGTCTGTCTTTAACGCAATCTTCCAATAGCCACTTGTTGCACGTGTGATGGATTGAGTGAATTTAAATGGGTTGAGATTTGGTCCAGATACAAATTTCACATCTCCCGTGACAACTGGCGAACCATCTGGGCGTAAAACTTGAAGTGAAAAAACAACATATTTATCAGTCGAGGTTGCAACCATGTAATCCAAAACCGCGGTGGAAGTTTCGTTATGCGGCATCAAATCTGTCTCTTCAGGGACCCAGGTGCCAGAGGCTAGGGCGAGAAAAGCCTCTTGTGTTCCTCTGAAGACATTGAGATCTAAGCGATTTCCGGGAACGCCATATTTTGGAGCGATTCCACATGAGGTGTATTGCCAGACCATCCATTGCGCTTTACATGATGCCGTTGTCCACGAATGCACATAACACCCAATGTTTTTCAACCCTGGCTGAGCTGTTGGAATAGCTGGATTAATTGCATATTGCGCAAGCCAGAGCGGGTACTGCGAAAGTTCTTTATCTCGCGCCATCGCGCTTTCGAGAAACGTTGGATATGAGTAGAAAATTGGTGTGCGTCCGGTCTTCTCTTTCAGCGATGACATAAAGGTCTTGGACCAGAGCGTGACAGCGCTCTTAGAAGCTCTCTTTGCACACGATTTATTGGAGCGATATCGAACGCAGTTATTCTCTAAATCAAGTGCGTAGGGAAGATCCATCTCGTTATAGCCACCGAGTGAAGCAAGACGCCAAATGACTTTCTGCGCTTGCACCGTCGCATCTTTTATAATCGCCGAGCTTGTTGTGACATCAGGCAGCAGCGCGTAGTGATAGAAGCCGGTGTAGATCCCAGCTTCTTGCGCACCTTTGCGATCTGAGGCGAGATATTTGAGTGAAAGTCGATCAGCATCCTGTCGAGAATCAGATGCCTTAATCATCACAAATCGAAGCCCAGCAGAGTGCATCTTTACAAAGTTAATCGGCTTATCACCTGGATGTTGCCAGCGACTGATATCTGCTCCATGGATACGATCCCCTGGCCCTGCCGCTATCGGAAGCGCCTCGCGAGGTGCAGCTTGCGCGGGTGCGGTTGTTAAAGGAAATGAGAGCATCACACCAGCAGAGAGTGTGGCAAGAAATTTTCTAGCGAACATTTACTTCTCGATGATGACGACAGAGATTCCGAAGACATCCCTGATAACGCTCGCTAGTTGTGGAGCCATTCGAAGTCGAGCCTCACGGTAATCATGGCCCATCGCAAGCTTTGCAGGATCTGAGAAATCTAGAGTGAGGCGACCGTTATCGAATGACTCGAGGCGGCCGTCGAAAAACGCCATCCATGCAATGCGATTAGCTCGCTCTAATTGATCGAGAACTTCATTCCACCGAGCGCGAATATCTGCAACGGTAAGTTCGGAGTTCATGCCCCGACTTTACCGTAAGGGTTTTACATTGCGTGCTCGCGCGGAGATCCCAGCCATTTGTAGTACTCAGAGGCCAAGATCACCCTCATATTGCGACCTTTCTCATGCACCACATGGAGATGTTGGGCGATTCGAGTGATCGTCTGCTCTACCGATTTTTCGCTCACAAATCGAGTTCTACCAATATCAGAGTTACTTAACCCAAGGGCTAAGAGGCGTAGTGTTTCTATTTGGATATCGGTCAAAGAGTTGAGAGATGAATCCCAGACATTTGCAATCCATCCCGTGCGAGCATCGCTCTTATTGGATGCATCGATTGCGCCACGTATTTGATGGAGATCGGTCAGAGCTGACTTCTCGATGATCTGCGTTCCATGGGGGAGTGAGAGCTCCTTGATTCCGTAGAGACGTAAATCTGGCGAATCAGTCAAGAGGGTAATACCTACTGTCGGATGGAGCTTTCTAAAGTTCTCCATGAGGTCGATGCACGATTGATCACATCCCTGAAAATTTATGAGAACAGAGTCAGGCTGCATAGCCTTAAAGAGCTGCAAGGCGCTCTCTGAATCGGATGCTTGTCCGACAATATCGAGTCCCTGCATCCGTAACGAATCAGCGAGAGTAGCTAATTCAAAGCGGTTGCAATCGAGAATGAGAATTCTTGGCTTATCAATCTGAAATGTAGTCATGGCCTGACGGTAGCGAGCCAAAGCAACGGAAAGTGGTTTTGTGATGCTCTTGTGAATATAACGTGAACTTACTCGAGGGTACTCCCACGCTATTTCAGAATATTTGCTACCGCTTGCGGAATTGCATCAACAATCATTGAGGCATTTACTGGCCCGCCCCGCGAGGCAAGTAGCGCCGCTTGATTATGAATGAGCGCACCAGTAGCTGCAACATCAGCAAGGTGCGTGCGGTCATTGAGAATCTCAATGTAATTTGTTGCAACAAGTGCGCCGATAATTCCTGCGAGCACATCTCCAGATCCGGCAGTTGCAAGCCAGGGAGTTGCAACTGGCAGTTCAATCACATAGTCATCATGTGCGACAACCGTCTTTGAACCTTTAAGTAGAACCGTTACTGCCAATAGCTCTGAGGCTCTCTGCGCCCATTCACGCGGATTGGATTCAATAAGTTCGGCGCTGGCAATGACGCCGCGCTGTGCAAGTAACTTTGAAAGCTCACCGCTATGAGGCGTGATCACAGTTGGCTGTTCTAGCGATCCAGCAAGGTGAAGCGCACCCGCATCGAGAACAGTGGGAACGCTTTGGCGATCCAATAGAACAAACCACCGATGGCGCAACCACGTCGTGATATCACTGTACTTCTTTGAATCGATTCCAGAACCGGCGAGCCATGCTGTCACAGGTCCAGGCTGAACAATTGCCTCAGGGGTGCGATGAAGAACAAGGTGGGCAAGGCCAGAGTTGCTATGGAAGCGCAGCGCGCCTAAACCTGTAGCGGTAGCGGCGCTCGTTGTAAGTACCGCTGCACCTGGAAATTTCGCGGAGCCGGTTATTACGCCGAGTGTTCCGCGAGAATACTTATGATCGAGTGCGCTAGGAACAATGATGCACTTCGCTGCATCTTTTGACTTCCACATTTTTGTCGCCATATTGAAAGTCTAAGGGCAGCGAAATGGTTAAGCGAATTTGCCGATCTTAAAGGCGGCTAACTCACTTGCTGGGCGACTTGCGCCGCCATGTTGGCCATTAAAGCCTGCAGTGCCATCTCTTCCGCACATTCCCTTGATAACGCTTGCACCACCCGGGTGACGGTTAATCCACTTTGTAAGGTCATACACGTTTCCATTAATTGCAGACCAGCAACTCGTTGCAGTCGCATGCTTCTTGAGATCAGCGGCGTTATAAGTGCCTGCGACCTTACTTGTGGCTGTCGCGGCAGGAGTAGCTTTTGAGGTCGACGTTGATGTTGTTGCGGATCCATTAAGTGCCGCTAACTTTCCTTGCCACACTGCTTGAGCACCAGTGTGTCCTGTAAGGAATGTAAGTCCCAGCACTGCAATAGATGCAAGAACTGTTGTGTGACCTAGAGGAGTGACAACACGCGAGCGACGACCCTTTGTGGAGCGATACCAAACGAGAGTAAGCACCATCAAGATAAATGCAGCATATGTAAGCAATGAACCCCAGTCTGCATGCTTTACAGGTGTGCCAATATTCTCAGCGAGAGCTTCACCAGATTGCTTTGCAACGAGCACTGCAGCAGATCCAAGGACGATTCCAACAGTTGTTATAAAGGAATATTGACTCTTGAGCTTAGGCATATAGATAAGAGCGATAAGAGCGGTTGCAGCTAGCGGAAGAATGACAACTGCAAAGTGGACGACGAGAGCATGAACAGGCAGGCCTGAGATTGTGTACAAGAGTGATCCCATGTCCTTATTAAGTCACATCTCAGTCAAAGTTCAGGCATAAAACCCTGTGAAATTGCCGATAACATACTCAGATGCGCTCACGATTCATCTTCATAACAGGACTGGCACTAGCGGCATCTCTCATGCCAGCCTCTGCAGAGACTCTTAATGCAGATCAGAAGATGGTACTCATCAAGACAATTGGCGGAACAATTTCACCTAAGTCAGTCCTTGCATCCGATAGCGGTCTCATCAGCGCACATAACATGATGTACAACCATAGCGTCACAATTTACGATGCAAATAAGGCAGAGCTCATTGCAACAGTTCCAGATTCAGTTGTTCTCTCAGATTTTGGATATGCAAAATATTCGGGAAGCTATAAGGGCGCACCTGTCGAAGGCGCCTATTCACCTGATGGTAAGTATCTCTATTTCACTAACTATGCGATGTATGGCAAAGGTTTCAATAAAGAAGGCCATGACACTTGTTCGCCAGCATCAGGATATGACTCTAGTTTTCTCTCGCGTATTAACTTAGACAGTAAGAAGATTGATGCGGTTTTTCCCGTTGGCTCAGTGCCAAAAGTTGTGAAAGTAACGCCAAATAATAAGTACTTACTCGTCAGCAATTGGTGTTCATACACAGTTACCGTTATTTCAATCGAGACGGGTAAAACTGTTAAATCAATCAAAATTGGGCGATACCCGCGAGGAATAGCAGTGACTGACGATAGCCAATATGCATATGTAGCAGAGATGGGTGGATCCAATGTCCACCGGATTGATCTCAGCGACTTTTCAACCACTCTCATTCCAGTGGGTTCGAATCCCCGAGCAATTGTCCTCTCTCCTGATCAGAGCAAGATGTACATCACTATGAACCTTTCTGGAAAAGTTCAGGCGTGGGACTTAGTTGCCAATAAGACAATTAAGAGCGTAAAGACGGGGCAGGCAGCGAGAAGCTTAGATATTTCAAGTGATGGTTCAGCGCTCTTTGTTGTTAATTTCAAGAGCGATACAGTTTCAAAGGTGCGTGCTTCAGATATGAAGGTGCTTCAAACAATTAAGGTCTGTAACGAACCTATTGGTGTTTCATACGATTCATCAACAAATCTCACATGGGTTGCTTGCTACGGCGGCGCTCTCAAAGTTTTTGCAAATCAATAATTGAGTGAGTGCAGGCACTCACTCGGTCTATCCGGCAAGGATTTGCTACCCGCAATGAAGCAGGAGTGGAGTCAGGAGAGCGCCACCGCTGGGCAAAAATCGGTGGCAATTTACTCTGGAACTTATCTTGGCGTCGTAGTAATTCCATCGCTGAAAATTAGAGTAAATTTCTATGAAGGCACCGAGTTTAGAGCTCTCGCAAAAGGGGCTGGCCATTACGTAGCGAACGTCTTGCCTGGCGAATCTGATAATTCTGTTATCGCAGGCCACCGCGACACAGTTTTCTCATCTCTTGGAAAGATTCATGTTGGCGCTCCCATCACAATAACTACTCGCTCGGGCGAATTTACCTACAGGGTAATAAAGACTCGAATTGTCGCCAAAGACGATCGAACAGTCATCGTGCCAAGCGAATCCGCAACTGTGACGTTGTCGACCTGTTATCCATTTAACTTTATCGGTAGCGCGCCTCAACGTTTTATTGTGAGCGCTCTACTTCTCGCAAAGATAGTGTGAGGCGGGTCGGGCTCGAACCGACGACGACCGAATTATGAGTTCGGGGCTCTAACCAACTGAGCTACCGCCTCCAGTATTACTGGATGTGTGCTGATTCTATAGGGCTAAGCGTGAGCCTCTGCCCATGCACCTTCGAGAGTTTGAGTGAAGGCTTCGAGTGGCTGAGCACCCGAGATGCCATATTTCATATCTACGACGAAGAATGGAACACCTGTTGCACCTAACTGGGATGCCAAGGTGCGATCTGCAATAACTTCTTCGCGGAAGGCATCGCTATCGAGGACTTTTTCCACTTCGCTCTTATCGAGACCAGTTCTAATTGCTACTGAGATGAGATCCTCGCGAGAAAAGAGCGGGAGAGATTTCTCAAAGTATGCGGAGTACATAGCCTCGAGAAGTTCATCTTGTTTACCAATTGTCGCCGACCAGAGCAGAAGGCGATGTGCATCAAAGGTATTTCCTGAAAGGGTTTCATCGAGGTTGTAACAGAGACCTTCGCCATCGGCGATAGCGCAGACATTTGCCTGCATCTCCTTCACCTTTTCCGCCAGCATCTGATACTTATCCGACAAGTACTCTGATGTTGGAACAGTTGAGGTGATATCTGGTTGGAGCTGAAAGGCTCGGTGGCGAATGGTTACCTGATCGCGATGCTCGAAGAGGGAGAGAGCTTTCTCCAAACGACGTTTGCCGATAAAGCACCATGGACAGACAACATCAGACCAGACATCGATAATCATGTCTGGCAGTTTAACAGTGGCCGGTTCTACCCATCTGTGATGGGCAAAGATAGACTCCACCCATGATTCATCTGAGCCAGAACCGATCATCAATCATCTTTGAAGAAGGAGATGAGACGCTCTCAATCGTTCATTGGGGCAAAAAGGTTGCTTCGCTCACTGCAGATGGTGAAAAGGCGCTCTCATCGGCAGTCCAGAAACCACATTTTCATGGTGGGCTAGATGTATCCCCACGAAACCTTGTACTTCGCGAACACTCTCGTGGATTTATAGGTCACCCTGCGCTACGAGGCCATCGATCAGGTGTTGCATCATCTAATCGATTCGCACTGAAGAGCGCAGCACAGAAGGATCACACTTTGGTTGCAATCTTTCTCGATGCCATTGCAGAGATTGAAATTGAATTAACCTACACGCTGACTCCAAGTGATGTTCTCCTCATTGATGCAATCGTTACCAATAAGGGCGATTCAGATTATTTCCTCGAGCACTTTCTTTACTGGCTCCCTCTGGCAGAGCAAGCCGATCAGGTTCTAGATTTTTATGGACATTGGACAAAAGAGCGCCAACCGCAACGTCGCGATATTTCATATGGCCTCACTTCACGTGAGGGCTTTGAAGGTCGCTCCGGACACGATTACACCATTACTCAAATTGCGCTCAACCACTCCACTCATTTCCGCAGTGGACAATCATGGTCACTTGCAATGGCATGGTCTGGAAACAATATCCACCACGTCGAGCGCCTCATTGATGGCAGTAAGGCAATCGGCGCAGGGGAGTACCTACTTCCGGGAGAGGTAATTCTCAAGGCAGGCGAGAGCTACGTTGCGCCCCGCGCGGTTGCTTCGTATAGCGATGAAGGTCTCGATGGAATTACCAATAACCATTACGACTGGATTCGTAATCGATCCAACCACATTACAAAAGTTCGACCACGTCCCCTCACACTCAACATGTGGGAAGCGGTCTACTTCAACCATAGCTACGATGGAATTAAAAAGATTGTTGATAAGGCTGCAGAGATTGGCGTCGAACGCGTAGTTCTCGATGATGGCTGGTTCGGTTCACGCCGCAACGACAAGCTTGGTCTTGGTGATTGGGTGGTCTCTGCGGATGTATGGCCCGACGGACTTCAACCCATCATTAAATACATCAACGATAAAGGAATTGAATTTGGTCTCTGGTTTGAGGGCGAAATGGTCAATGCAGACTCTGATCTCTATCGCGCGCATCCAGATTGGATTCTGCAAGAGCCAGGACGAATTCCAGTGGAAGGTCGCTGGCAACAAGTTCTCGACCTCACAAAAGAAGGTGCTTACAACCACGTCCTCAATCAGGTAGATGCGGTCTTATCTGCCAACAACATCGCATATATCAAGTGGGATCACAATCGCCACTTATCTGATCCCATCAGTAATGGTCGCGCTGTTGTGAAGAAGCAGACAGAGGCGATTTACCGTTTATTTGATGAACTCAAGCGCCGCCATCCTGGCCTTGAAATTGAATCGTGCTCATCAGGTGGAGGTCGTGTAGATCTAGGAATGATTAAGCATGCAGATCGTTTCTGGACATCCGATCAAAATGATCCGCTCGAGCGTCAACAGATTCAGCGCTGGAGTGCGATGGTGATTCCACCAGAGTTCTTAGGCACTCACGTTGGCCCAACTATTGGACACCAGATGCATCGCACACATGACATCTCTTTCCGCGCTCTCAACGCACTCTTCGGCCATGCTGGAATCGAATGGGATATTACCGAAGCAAGCGAATATGAGCTTGAGGTTCTCAAAGAGTATGTAGCCTTCTATAAGAAGAACCGCGATCTCTTGCATTCAGGAGATGCTGTGCGCAGTGATGTCATTCTTGGAAATGCTCAGATGTATGGCACGGTCTCAAAGGATAAGAAGCGTGCGATATTTACTTATATGCAGTTGGCTTCACTCGATAACTTTGGACCGCTGGTTGCTACATTCGATGGCCTTGATGCCACGTCTATCTACGCGGTGACTGTCCATGAAAAACTCAGCGCGCCTGAGTTCTTGCAGAAGGGACACCCAGGATGGTGGCCAACGCTAAGACTGACAGGCGAGCAACTGGCAACTATTGGATTACAGCTCCCGGTTACCAAACCTGAGAGCGGCCTGCTCTTTGAATTAAAAGCGCTCTAACCTTCGCGTCGCTCCCATAGAGCGATGACAAGATAGATAAGTGCAAAACCGAAGAAGAGATCTTCAAGAGGCGCGCTTGCAATCCTGACGCCAATGATCGAATCGGGGGAGTACATCACGATATTGCGCGATGTCAGCCACCAATTTGTCATGAGTTGAAAAGGAAGAATAATTGAATAGGAGACCCAGAAGCGCTTTGCTTTATATAAATGGCGATGCAAGAAGAAGAAATCAATCATCAATGTAATGAGCACTGCTTCGAAGGCAAGCGCTGTATATGTCATTTCTTCCTCCAATGCGGCTTGACCTTAGTTACCGCCTCAATTGTCATCAACGCGGCCATCGGAACAATAATGAAGAAGAGGTACTCTTCAAGAGGAATATTGAAGGGGCCAAAAATGCCCAGAATCTGTTTACGATCAAAGAACCAATGCCCTTGATGTATGGCATATGCGTCCCAGGCAATGAATAGAGCTGCCACTGGTAATATCGCAATCGCCGCACTCTTGATGCGAGGAAGTACTCGAACCTTCAATACGACTTCGAGCCAGAAAGATCCGCAGATTGTAAAAGCGAGCATCGCCACGTATCCGAATTTCTCCATGCTTTATCTTCTCACGCGATAGCCTTGAACAATGCTTAAGCGAATCGTAATCATGGCTATTTCCTTGCTCTTGATTCCTATCTCACCCATCCATGCGGCCCCTATCTTCACTTTTCCGGTTGCAGGATGTGAGGTCAACTATGCACGCGCCCACCATGATTACGCAGCGACAGACATTCTGACCGAGGCGGGTTGCAAATTTGTCGCACCGATTGATGGCGTTGTTGACGAGGTTAATCGCACTGACTTGTGGAGCGGAAAGACAAATTTGGGAATCGATCGTGGTGGACTCTTCGTCTCAATCATCGGAGTAGATGGGGTTCGTTATTACGGCTCTCACTTACGCAGCATTCCATCTAGCATTCAGCCAGGTGTAGCAGTTAAAGCAGGTCGTGTATTAGGCGCCGTCGGCGCAACGGGAAGTGCGCGAGGAACTCATCCGCATCTGCACTTTGGAATCTCGTGGCCAACACCTGCAGATACATGGTGGGTTCGTCGCGGCGAAGTTCTCCCGTGGAAATATCTCGATGCCTGGAAGAAAGGTAAAGATCTCTCTCCGGTAAAAGAAGTTGCTGCACGTAAAGCTAAGGTGGGGGAGCTCCCGCCAGTTCCAACAAAGTAAAACGGAATTAATTTAAGGCAAAGAAAAAACCCCGCCGATTTCTCGACGGGGTTTTTCGTAAGTGTAATTAGGCTGGGTTAACTGCGTCTGCCTGAGGACCCTTAGGACCCTGGACAACCTCAAATGTAACTGCCTGACCCTCTTCAAGGCTCTTGTATCCGTTGCCCTGGATTGCTGAGTAGTGAACGAAAACGTCCTGTCCTCCGCCATCAACTGCAATGAATCCGAATCCCTTTTCAGAGTTGAACCACTTAACTGTACCTGTTGCCATTTATTTCTTATCCTTCGATATGTGGGGCGATAAATATCTCTATCGCCAGTCTTCATCTTGCCTACAGCCATACCGAGTAAAGATTTAAGCCTTAACAAACGGGTACTGATTTAAGCGTCCGACTAGGCATAAGGGTACTAGAGGTAGGAGAGATTGCATACTCCTCGGGCTTTCACAGGGTATTCACTACACGCTCAATACGGACCGGTAATACACTGAAAACATGAGCAATAACGATTTGAACCCAGCAAATAGCCCAATTATCCAGATTGAACGCCGTAAGGCGATAGCAATCATCGCAGCAGCTGCGATTCTCGCATCTTCATTAGGTATTGGATTGGCCAAGGTTGGATCAGGATTCGCATCGCGAACAACTAATGGAATCACTGTCACTGGTTCAGCAAAGACATCAGCTACCGCAGATAACGTTGTGTGGACACTCAATGTTTCACTGACTCGACCAACAGTTGCAGCAGCTGTAACAAAGGTTGGAAGCGATGTGGTTGCGGTCTCAAAGTACCTTACTGATGGTGGGGTCACAGCAGGAGATATCACTCTTGGCTCTGTCTCAACTTATGCCAATGAAGAGTATTCCAATGGAAATAGCACAGGTCGGATTTTGAATTACCGTGCTAACCGCGATGTTGTTGTTCGCTCTAAAGATGTGCAGCTCATTGCAAAGCTTTCACAAGGAATTGGTTCGCTTCTGCAGACTGGCGTTAGCGTCAACAACTATGGACCTCAGTACTACATCTCAACTCTTCCCTCACTTCGCCCGCAGCTACTTGAAGAAGCGATGAAGGATGCAAAGGTTCGCGCCGAGGCAATTACAAAGGCTGTTGGCGGAAAGGTTGGATCAGTTCAATCTGTGCGCGCCGGCGTATTCCAGGTAACAACTCCTGATTCAACAATGACAGCAGATGGTGGCGCTTACGACACCTCAAGCATCGAGAAGACCGTAACCTCAACAGTTTCTGTCACCTTCGCTGTAAAGTAATTCTCTATGCAGTATGCACTTGCGGTTGATATCGGTGGAACAAAAGCTACAGTTGCAACAGTTGATACCGCCTTTAACATAATTGCGCGTCGAGAGATCTCTACTGGATCAGCACTTGATTTAGAGTCAGCTTTAGAGGCTGCTACGAATGAAGTCATTGATGCAACTGCCGGGGAATTAATCGGAGTTGGTATTGGATCTGCCGGTCCACTTGACGTAACTGCCGGAACAATTAGCCCGGTTAACATTCCAAGTTGGCGCCCATTCACAACTGTTGACTTCTTCCGTACTCTGACAAAATCAGAGAATGTGGTCTTGCATGGTGATGGCATGGCTGTTGCAGATGCAGAACACCAACTTGGCGCAGGTCGTGGCAGTAAAAATATGCTCGGCATGGTTGTCTCAACAGGTGTCGGTGGTGGACTCGTTCTCAATGGAAAATTGATCTCTGGTGAATCAGGAAATGTAAGTTTCTTCGGCCATCACTCGATAAACCACACCGGCATTACCTGCGTATGCGGCCGTGTTGGATGCGTTGAAGCATATGCAAGTGGTCCAAGCATGGTCAGGCGTGCGCAAGAACTTGGTTGGAGCTCTGAAAAAGCTGACTTCATTACCCTTGCCGAATCTGCTCGTAAGGAAGATTCACATGCCCGCAAGGCAATTGATGAAGGTGCGCACGCTCTTGCAGTTGGAATCATTAATGTTGCTGCAATTGCCGATCTTGAGTTAGTTGTGATCGGCGGGGGAGTATCACATGCGGGTGAGGTCTACTGGGAGCCGCTTTTAAAGTACATCGCCTCTGAATCAACTCATATTTCCTTCTTAAAGGAATTGAAGATTAAAAAGGCAGAGCTCTTGCGTGATGCTGGATTACTTGGCGCCGCATTAGGAGTCTTGCGACCCTAGTAATTTCTAAAGCGGAATATTGCCGTGATTTCCACGGCGATGCGGAGCAGATGCAAGTGCTTGAACTAAAGCGGTACGTGTGCGATTTGGTTCGATGACCTCATCGACAGCGCCAATTTCAACTGCAGTGTTGATGCCGCCTGAAACTCGGTCGTGTTCTGCTGCTAGTTCTAACTCCATTGTAGCGCGCGCTTCCTCTGGCAGATCAGCAAGAAGTCGGCGGTGTAGGACTCGCACAGCAGCAACTGCACCCATCACTGAAACCTCTGAGGTTGGCCATGCAAATGTTCGTGTTGCGCCCAAGGATTTTGAATTCATTGCAACGTAGGCACCGCCATATGCGCGACGAGTAATGAGCGTGACACGAGGGACAACTGATTCTGCAAATGCATGGAGCAACTTCGCTCCACGGCGAACTGCACCTTCCCATTCTTGTCCGGGACCAGGTAAGAAACCTGTTACGTCGGCAATAACGACCATCGGAATTCCAAAGGCATCACAGGTGCGAACGAAGCGAGCTGCTTTCTCTGCCGCAGCTGCATCGAGTACCCCACCGATATGCGCAGGGTTATTTGCGATTACTCCGACAGTGCGTCCGCCAAGTCGACCGATAACAGTTGACATGTTCTCTGCCCAGACCTGAAGTAGCTCTAACTTCTCACCATCGGAATCAAGAATCGCATCAATGAGGGGATGTACCTCGTAAGAACGTTTTGTTACTGGCGGAACATGCACACTCAAATCGGAATCGGAGATATCAGAGGTGAAATGTCCTTGATCAACAAAGAGCGAAACTAAATCTTGAATCTCAGCAAAGGCGACATCTTCCGTTGGAGCGATGACGTGAGCAACACCGCTGTTCTTTGAATGCGCTTCTGGTCCACCCAGGGCAGCAATATCAATATCTTCACCGGTTACCGATTTCACTACATCAGGACCGGTGACAAAGATGCGTCCTTCAGGGGCAAGGACTACAACATCGGTAAGAGCTGGTCCATATGCACCGCCGCCGGCAGTAGGTCCTAAAACTAATGAGAGTTGCGGAATACGACCACTTGCAAGAACCATCGCTTGAAAGACTTCACCAAAAGCATTGAGTGAAAGCACGCCGTCGCTTAACCGCGCACCACCTGAGTGCCAGATACCAATAATGGGAAGTTGATATGCCATCGCCTCTCGATAGGCAGCGAGAATTACATTGGAACCTTCTATGCCAAGTGCGCCTGATTTAGATGTTGCATCAGAGGCAAATACAACAACCTTATTTCCTTTGATGGTTCCGGTTGCCGCAATCATTCCGCAATCTGTACGGGGCAATAAGAATTGAAAAGTATCGGCATCAATTAATCTCTTGATACGAAGCTCTGGATCACGTGGATCTATTGCGATGGAATCGCTCATGAGAAGAGTGTATTACTTAGATGGAATTGAATACGAGGACGACGTTGTGGCCACCAAAGCCAAATGAGTCGTTCAGCGCAGCGATATCACCAGAAGGAAGCGTACGAGGTGTGTCGCGCACAACATCTACAGTCACAGCTGGGTCTAAGTTTTCAATGTTGATTGTTGGGGGAGCCAAGCGGTCTTGCAGCGCCTTAACCAAGAAAACAGATTCAATCGCACCGGCGCCGCCGAGTAAGTGACCTGTCATCGACTTTGTTGCAGAAACTGCAACGTGATCTGCATCAGCGCCGAGCGCCTTGCGAAGAGCATTAGCCTCAGCGACATCTCCTGCAGGAGTTGAGGTCGCATGTGCATTTAAGTGAACAATATCTTTTGCAGTCATGCCAGCGTTCTGCAGAGCAAACTTAATAGCGCGCTGAACTCCAGAACCTTCTGGATCTGGCGCTGCAATGTGATAACCATCGGATGTAAGACCTTGACCGCTAATTTCGCAGTAGATCTTCGCACCGCGCGCCTTGGCATGTTCGTACTCTTCAAGAATAAGAATTCCGCCACCTTCGCCAAGAACAAAACCATCTCGATCGCGATCGTATGGACGTGATGCGCGAGCTGGATCATCGTTGCGAGTTGAAAGCGCCTTCATCGCTGCAAAAGCAGCCATAGGAAGTTGGTGACATGCTGCCTCGACCCCGCCGCTTACAACAATATCTGCGCGATTATTTTTAATCATTTCAAAGGCGTACCCGATTGCTTCAGCACCTGATGCACATGCCGAGACGGGAGTATGGACGCCAGCCTTGGCATGGAGCTCGAGACCGACATTTGCTGCAGGGCCATTTGGCATCAACATGGGAACGGTGTGCGGGCTCACGCTTCGCGCACCCTTTTCGTTGAGAATATTAAATTGATCCATCAGCGTGATTACTCCGCCGATTCCTGATGCGATCACAACTCCGAGACGCTCTTTATCGAGATCATCGGGGGATCCAGCATCCTTCCACGCCTCGCGGGAGGCGATGAGGGCAAATTGCTCCGAACGATCGAGGCGGCGCATCTCAACGCGCTCCATCTTCTCGGAAGGCTCTGTCGCAACGCGCGCAGCGAAATGCACTGGAAGCATTTCACGCCAATCATCGGTGAGAAGACGGACCCCACTCTGGCCGGCAAGAACTGCCTTCCAGGTTGAATCGACATCTCCACCGAGAGGGGTGGTTGCACCGAGACCGGTGACCACTACGCGACGCTGTGACATACCTGTAGTTCCTTACTTAATTCGTTATTAGTTAGAAGCGTTGACGATGAAGTTAACAGCGTCGCCTACTGTGACGAGCTCAGTTACCTTCTCATCAGGAATCTTCACGCCGAAGCGCTCTTCACATGCAACAACAACTTCAACCATGCTGAGTGAATCAACTTCGAGATCTTCTGTGAAGTTCTTATCGAGTTCGATTGATGCTGCTGGGATACCAGCGACTTCTTCAACGATCTCCTTGAGTCCTGCAAGTACATCTGCTTGTGCAAGCGCCATTATGTTCATCCTTTTCTATTGCTTATTTACCTTATACATCTGAACGTCTATGTGAACAGGGTTTTATTCTCTCCGAAAATTACGGCTACTTCCTAGTACCCGCGAGGAAATTCGATGAGTTTTTATGGTTTTGGAGGAAGTTTTACCACTTGGCCCGCATAAACGAGACCTGCGCCATAGCCAATGAGTAGTGCGATCTTTCCGTGAAGTTCTGGGTGCTTATCAAGGAGCGCATCCATTGCTAGAGGAATTGATGCCGCTGATGTATTTCCATTGGTGCGAATGTCATCTGCAATGATGACGCGTTCTGGCATATCCATCTCTTTGGCCATTGTCTCAATGATACGAATATTTGCTTGATGTGGAATAAATGCATCGATGTCATTAACGGTGAGACCTGCAGCATCGAGGGCCTTAAGCGCCGCCTTACTCATTGAAAATACAGCCCAACGGAAAACTTTCTGTCCTTCTTGCGAGATATTTGGCCACTTCACATCTGCTTTAGTCAGCTGTGTCTCTGTATCACGTACATCAATCCATGATGGATTCATCTGAATCGCATCTCGGCTATCAGCATCTGATCCCCATTCAACGGGGCCAATTCCAGGTTCTTGAGATTCGCCAATGATTACTGCGCCTGCGCCATCTGCGAAGATAAATGCTGTTGCGCGGTCTGCGGGATCTGTGAAGTCAGAGATCTTCTCTGCACCGATAACGAGAACCTTCTTAGAGGTGCCAGCTTTCACAAAGTCATGAGCCATCGATACTGCGTAACAGAATCCTGCACAGGCAGCGTTGATATCAAATGCTGCAGCCTTTGGATTGCCGAGGCGTTGCAAGAGCGCAGTTGCTGCCGATGGGGCTTGAAAGGGAAAGGTAATTGTTGCGACTACAACGGTATCGATATCGTCGATAGTGAGGTGAGCATTCTTGAGCGCATCTTCTGCCGCCCAAATCGCCATATCGAGCAGTGACTCAGATTCATCGGCAAAGCGACGGCTTTCGATGCCCGTGCGCTGCTGGATCCACTCATCACTTGATTCGATGCGATCGACAATCTCTGAGTTAGGAACGAGGCGCTTAGGACGATATGACCCCACAGCAAGAATCTGACTTTCACTACCTGTGCGTGTCTTGATACTCACTTACTTACCTCCATGTGTAGCAGCGAATACTGTTGCACCTTCAAGCTCTGCAGGTGACTTTAAAGCAGATTGTTCGATTGTAGGAACGGCGCGCTTGATAAGGCCAACGAGCGTTCCTGCAGGTGCAACCTCAATTACTCCAGTGACGCCCTGCGCAGCAAGAGTCTCCATACAGAGATCCCAACGAACAGGATTAGCAATCTGATTTACGATGCGATCAAGGATTTCACGGCCAGAGGTAATAACTGCGCCATCTTTATTTGAAAGAACTCCCACAACTGCATCGTTGACCTGCATAGTGGCGGCAAGTGCACGCATCGGTTCGACTGCTGGTTGCATATAAGAGGTATGAAATGCGCCTGCTACCGCAAGGGCGCGAACTCGGGCTCCATCAGGTGCGAGTGATGCGAGTGCATCGAGGTCTCCAGCGGCAACAATCTGCCCTCCGCCATTGTCATTTGCTGCGACTAAGCCAGCATCTGCAATCGCCTTGAGAACTACTTCACGATCTCCGCCAAGAACAGCAGACATACCCGCTGGAGCAATTGCAGCTGCCTTCGCCATCTCAACACCACGTGTGCGTACTAATTTCATTGCATCCAAGGGAGTAAGTACGCCGGCAAATGCTGCAGCGGTAATTTCTCCGACTGAGTGGCCAGCGACAAAGTGAAATTTTCCATTGGCGCCAAGTGCACGTCCACTGAGCAAACCAGCGGCAACAATCAAGGGCTGAGCGTTGGAGGTATCTTTGATCTCTTCCGCATCTGCATGAACTCCAAGATGCACAAGATCTAATCCAATTGCATCAGACCATTCGATCAATAGCTCTTTGCTCTGCGCATCCTCAATCCAAGGAGCGAGCATTCCTGGAGTCTGAGCTCCTTGCCCTGGGGCGATAATTGCTAGCACTTGAGAAATATATTGCGTAGGCAGATATACCGCCTAGTACTTAGCGAATTAGTGGCGTGTAACGAGCCACACCTGAGCGCAATGTGGCGCAACAGAGACTTTTACTTCTGGTTGTTGAATTTGCGGTTCATGCAATGTAACTGGCGATGCTGCATCGAAAATACGTCGGTAGCTCGTTCCCCACTTTGAATCCGGCAGAGTAAAGAGCGTTTCCTCAGTAGATGAATTGAGAAGGAGTAGTAGACCTCTATCAGGACCTGCATCGATAAAGACAGTAAGACTGCGCTTTTCTCCATCGCCCCAATGTTCATCAGTCATCTCGCGACCACCGAGACTAAACCAGGCAATATCTTTTCGTTGCGTGCCAAGGTCAACTCGACCTGTAAAGAAATCTGCTGCGATATCTGCAAGGTAGGTCTTACGAATGCGCGCAAGCTCAGCTACAGCCTCGCGCATATCAACTTCATCCTCATTGAGATCCCACTTATTTGCCCATCCACCCATAAATGTTTCAGGGGAGTCTGCAATATCAATATGCATATCCCTCGGCATGGAGTATGAATTATTCGAGCCATATTGAGTGCGCGAGATTTCATCGCCCATAGTGATCATGGGAACGCCAGCAGAGAGCATCAACGTGGTCATAATCGACTTCTTTAAAGAGTGGCGATATCGATTAATTGTCGGGTCATCAGTTGGCCCTTCGACCCCAAGGTTCCATGTTCGATTTTCATTCGAGCCATCGCGGTTATCTTCAAGGTTTGCATCGTTGTGCTTCTGTGAATACATCACGAGATCAGCAAGGCTAAAACCATCGTGGGCGGTGACAAAGTTGATGGAGGAAGTAGGACCTCGGTAATAGAAGATGTCAGATGAGCCACTGATTCCAGAGGCAAGATCTGATACACCCTCACCATATCCACGAGCTAAGTCACCTAGCCAGAATTGGCGAACGGAATCGCGATAGCGGTCATTCCACTCACGCCAAGGATGAGGAAAATCTCCCAACGAATAACGAGTGATATCCCATGGCTCTGCAATCATTTTAAAGTTTCGCAGAACAGAGTCCGCTTCGATTGCCGACATCAAGGATGAGTTAAATGCAGAATTGCTTGTATATAGCGCAGTTGCGAGATCAAATCGGAAACCATCGACACCAATAACCTCGACCCACCATCGTAGTGAATCAATGATGTGGCGCACCGCATGAGGGTTGCTCGCAGCTAAGGTATTGCCGCAGCCAGTGACATCGAGATAATTTCCATTGTTATCTTGGCGGTACCACGCCTTGTTATCAATGCCTTTAAATGAAAGTGTTGGGCCGCCTACGCCACCTTCTGCTGTGTGGTTATAGACAACATCGAGATATACCTCTATGCCTGATTCATGAAGTCGATCAACTGATTCTTGTAGCTCTGAAACCGGATCATCTGTTGCTGCATATTCTGAATGTGGGGTAGAGAAGGCAATTGCATTATAGCCCCAATGATTCTTGCGACCGCGCTCCCAAATTGTTGGTTCAGTCGCATATGAATGAATTGGTATAAGTTCAATTGCAGTGACACCGAGATGTTGTAAATGCGCAATAGTGCTTTCATGGCCGAGCGCTTTATACGTTCCACGTTCGTCAACCGGAATACGAGTGTTCTTCGCTGTTAACCCTTGAACATGAGCCTCATAAATAACTGTTGATGTCCACGATGTCAGAGGGCGGTGAATCTCGCGCGGTGCGTAATCAGTAACAACGGAGTAGGGAACAAACCCAGCGCTATCGCGGTTATCACGAAGTGCGGTATCTCCATTGCCGACTCCATCTTCAGCAATATGGCCATAGATTTCTGGAACATAGTGAAGTTCTCCATCGAGGCGGTGGGTATATGGATCAATCAATAACTTAGCTGCATTAAAACGTGTTCCATATTCAGGTTGCCATGGACCATAGACGCGGTAGCCATAACGCTGTCCTGCTCGAACGCCAGCGAGGTAGCCATGCCAGATTGGGCCATTGCGATGCTTGAGGGCAAAGCGGGTCTCAACCAACTTCCCATTGACCTCATTGAAGAGGCAGAGCTCAACAGCATCGGCGGCATTGCTCCAGATAGCGAAGTTGCAGCCACCTTCGGTGAGGGTAGCTCCAAGGGTTCTGGGATCGGCCGGATGCATGGGGCCAGTCTGCCTTGAGAACTACTTCAATTGTTAAGAAACTCGCTGATTTCTTCCTGCAAATACGCCACTTTGATCTGGTGTCTCAAATTTCGGGAAGTAAATCTCAGCTGTTGCCTCTTGATTCCGATGAGTGATGTCACGAATAAATTCTGTAGCCATGAGCAGAAGTACCGCTGGAAGTAAGTCAAAGCTACGTTTGAAAAACCATGGTGTTCCATTTCTGAGCATCCATAGAAAAGAATCCTTCTTGCTTCGGTTATTAACTACTGACATTTCTACGGGAGCAATGTCAAAGCCGCGCTGTCGCAGAAGATGAGCGAAGGCATCTGCAAGAAATTGGTGTCCATTCTTACTTGGGTGCATACGGTCCACATGCCACTTCGTGCGTTCATATATTCCAGGAAGAGTCCTTGTCTCGAGAAGAATTGAAGAGTAACGCTGAGCCAATTTGTGGGTAACCTCATTGACTGCGCTTACTCTGCGACGGCAAACTCTTGCCAGTAGATTTGGCATTGGAACAATTAGCGTTGGGTCGTGAAGTTCAAGAAGCATTGATGTGGCGCCTGATTCCTCGATCATTCGAAGAGTCTCATTGAGGTTCTCTTCGAAAACTTCAGGGGAGAAGCCATTTCTTAATAAGTCATTCCCACCAACAATCACGCCAACAATTTCAGGCTTGTAGATCAGAACTTTTGGAAGCTGGTCGCGAAGTACTTCTGCTGACTGCGCGCCAGGCCTTGAAGCATTGATATATGCGATTGGTTCTTGAAAAGCCTGAACTAGGTGATAGCCCCAACCAAAATAATTGCCATCATGATCTGAATCCCCAACACCTGATGCTGCGCTATCTCCAATGAGGGCAAAAGTAGTTGTGTAGTTCATTTACGCCGCCGCAATCTCTCGTTGCCTTGAAATTGCATGAAGTTGCGAAGCAGTTGCCTCCCACGTGAAGTTTTTCGCTTGGGCAACACAACGTTTACTCAAGCTTGGATCGGTTTCTACCTGCATCATCAAAATCTCAATAGCATCTGCAAAGTCATGAGTCGTGTTTGCAGCTGTGATACCAACAGCATCCTTCTCTCCTGCAAGAATGAATTCACCCACGGCGCTAGTCTCTGAGGCAACAACTGGCGTGCCAGAAGCAAGTGACTCAAGGGCAGCAAGACAGAAAGTCTCGATTGGACCAGGAGCAATTGAGATATCGGCTGATGCAATAATCTCTGCAAGTAAATTCTTATTTGCAATATAACCCCAGAAAGTTACCGGGATATCTCGTGATGAGTTATACAACTTCTTGTATAGGGGACCGGATCCGACAACAATTAACCGTGCATTAAATCCGCGATTAATCAATTCTCGAAGAGCTTCGATTGAACGCTCAGGCTTCTTCTCCGGTGAGAGTCGCCCGCAATGCACGAGCAAAATGTCACCGCCCTTAAGCAATTTTCTCCGTAAATCTGGATTGAATCGATCTGGCGTAAATGTCTCGAGATCCACACCTAAAGGAATCTTGATGAGATTAGGAACTTGTATTTCGCGGAATTCTTTAGCTGCAAAATCTGTGGTTGCGACAATGTGATCGAAGCGAGAAGCGAGACGAGCATTGTGCCAGCGAGCAACTCTTCCAAAAGATAATCCGAGATAGTTCTTGATGAGCCCTTGAAGTGTTTCATGGCTAAAGACCACCGCAGGAATTTTGTGGCGAGCTGCCCAAATGCCGATTCCAGAGAGTGTAAAGCGATCAGAAACTTCAATACGATCCGGCGCCAAATTCTTCAAGAGCTTCTTTACTCTGAAGTTGGAGCGAATTACTCGGTATCCACCAGAAAAAGGAATGATCCACGATGGAAGGGTTATGCACATTCCTGTGAGCGTTTTTTCATGTTTAAAGGTTTTGCCGGGAACGATGTACACAAAATCGTGTCCAGCGCGCGTGTATTCAGCGCCAAGATTCTGAAGCGTCGTCTTTATTCCACCAGATTTTGGCCCATAAAAGTTAGCGAGATGAACGATTCTCATGCAGCGATCTCCTTCTTTACCTCACTTAATGCGATTGCATCGAGGT
This sequence comes from Candidatus Nanopelagicaceae bacterium, assembly GCA_965267985.1. GTDB lineage: Bacteria > Actinomycetota > Actinomycetes > Nanopelagicales > Nanopelagicaceae > Planktophila. The sequence continues at coordinate 436,184 of OZ254152.1, forward strand.
AGTGCTCCATTAGTTGTGCATTGATGTAATCCCATGTGCGGTGTTGAACTGCTCGGCGCGCAGCAATGCTCATCTGTGAGAAATCCGGGCTATTTCGCAACGTATCAAATGCGGAGAGAAGTTCGAAAGGATTGCCGGTATCAATAAGTAGTCCAGTGATTCCATGATCGATTAAATCCACTGGCCCGCCAGAGTTTGGTCCAATGACGGGAACGCCAGATGCGAGAGCCTCTTGAATACTCTGGCAGAAAGTTTCATGTTTTCCCGTATGAACAAAGAGATCGAAAGAGGCTACATACCGCGCAAGTTCTGCTCCAGATTGATACCCAACAAAGCGCGCATTGGGAAGGGCCTTCTTCAATTTCGCCTCTGCTGGGCCGATGCCGACTATGACAACTTGAATATCAGATTGTGCATCCAGGATAGCGAGATCATCGATGCGCTTTTCGTTTGCAAGACGTCCTACATATCCAACAATTGTCTTTGCGCCATTGTGAGAGAGGTCAGCACGCAGAATTTCATCTCTCCGTAAAGGTTGAAAGTTTTCAAGGTTTACGCCACGTTTCCAGATTCTGACATTCTTCACCCCATTGGCTTCCAACTCTCGGCAAGACCAATTAGATGGAGCAAGGGTCATGTCCGAGTTTTGATGAATGCGAGAAATCCATCGCCATAATGAACTATGGGCAATTGTTAATCCATAGTGACGTGCAAAACCGGCGATATCGGTTTGATAAACCGAGACAGTGGGGATCCCTATTCGCTTAGCAATCTTCGTTACGTAATGGCCCAAGAAAATTGGTGAGGCAAGGTGGATTACATCGGGGGAGAATCCTTCAAGCAGCGGCTCCAATAACTTAGAAGGGACTCCAACGGGGATGAGCTTCTTCATCGAAATGCTTGGCACGTGTTTGATCTTGTACCCGAGGTATTGCGAAGGAGCGCCTTCGCTCTCTGGAGCAATGATCAAGACCTCATGCCCCTGGCTCTTGCAGTGCTCGAGTAGACGTAGAACTGAGTTAGTGACTCCATTCACCTGTGGCAAGAAAGCTTCAGTCACGATTGCGATTCTCATGACCCTAATGTTGAAGTTGAGATGTGCCCGATTTGGGTGAGGTTGGTGACGTGTCATTGAATTCAAGGTGAATGATGAGAACGGGCTGAGGTGCTTCCCAAATTGGCTACCCATCAGTAACATCACGCTTATGAAGATTGCAGTCTGCGTTAAGCAGGTCCCAGATTCCTGGGCAGAGAAGAAGATGGTCAATGGCCGACTCGATCGTGAGAGCGTTGATGCAGTACTCAATGATCTCGATGAATATGCAGTCGAAGAGGCGCTCAAAATTGTTGAAGCACATGGCGGCAATGAGGGCGATGACGCCGCACATTCTGTCACTGTGATCTCAATGGGACCAGAGCGCGCAACTGAAGCTGTACGTAAGGCGCTCTCCATGGGAGCCAACGATGCAATTCTTATTACAGATCCTGCCCTCGCAGGTAGCGATGCCTTGATGACATCAAAGGTTCTGAGCTCTGTAATCAGCGCAGGCGGCTATGACCTCGTTATCTGTGGAACTGAAAGTACAGATGCACGTATGAGCGTTGTGCCAGCGATGATTAGCGCTCGCCTTGGTTGGGGGCAACTTACCTTTGCTTCACGCATTGAGGTAGATCCTGCATCGTCAAAGGTTTCCATCACTCGAACAACTGAAGCAGGAGTCGATGAGATCTCTTCATCGTTCCCAGCCGTCATCAGTGTTGTCGAAAAGATTAACGAGCCACGCTATCCATCATTTAAGGGAATCATGGCCGCAAAGAAGAAGTCAATCGAATCTAAGGATCTCGCAGCAATCGGAGTATCTGCTGAATCAGGATGGTCTGAAGTGAAGGATGCAACACCACGTCCTCCCCGCGCAGCTGGTATCAAGGTCACAGATGAGAATGGCAGCGGCGCAGAAGCACTTGTTAATTTCCTAGCAGAGAAGAAGTTGATATGAGCACAGTATTGATTCTCGCTGATTTCTCGGGCGATAAGGCAACTAAGACAACGGCTGAGCTTGCAACTGCAGGCGCTCGCATTGGTGAAGTAACTGCAGTAGTACTTGCAGCACCAGGTGCTGGCGCAGCTCTCGCAGCGACAGTTAACCAAGGGCCAATTGCAAAGGTACTTGTCGTTGAATCTGCAGATTTTGCATCATGTGGAGTTCCTGCGGAAGCAGATGCACTTGCACAAGTTGCTAAGTCACTTTCTCCTTCAGCAATTCTCATTGCATCACACGCATTTGGTAAGGAAGTTGCAGCTCGCGTTGCCGTTACTCTCGAATCCGGAATCATCACTGACGCAGTAGATGTTGATGCAAGTGGCGTCGCAACACAATTAGTATTCGGTGGATCAACAACTGTTCACTCAGTTGTCAGCCACGGAACACCCGTCATTACTGTGCGACCAAATTCAATCGCTGCAGATTTCAGCGCATCATCTCCTGCCGTCTCCAATGAGAGCGTGACAATTACTGATGCAGCAAAGCTTTCATGTATCTCATCATCACAGCCACCAGTAAAGGGCGGTCGTCCAGAACTCACTGAGGCGAACATTGTTGTCTCAGGTGGTCGCGGTACAGATGGAAACTTTGCAGCGGTTGAGGGTTTTGCAGATTCACTCGGGGCAGCTGTTGGCGCATCACGCGCTGCAACAGATGCGGGCTGGTATCCACATTCACATCAGGTTGGTCAGACAGGTAAGACTGTCAGCCCCGCTCTCTATGTTGCATGCGGAATCTCTGGAGCTATCCAGCACCGTGCAGGAATGCAGACCTCTAAGACAATTGTTGTCATCAACAAGGATCCTGAGGCTCCACTCTTTGAAATCGCAGATTTTGGCGTTGTGGGCGACCTCTTTGCCGTTCTTCCTGCAGCAAGTGAAGGGGTAAAGGCCCGTAAGGCCTAAGCCCTCTCTTCAATCTAGACTGCTCCCCGTGAGCATCTACCTCGATCATGCGGCAACTACGCCGATGAACCCTTCCGCAATTGAGGCGATGTCGACCGCTCTAGCCATTATTGGCAATCCGTCATCGCTGCATGCAGATGGTCGAGCTGTTCGTAAATATGTAGAGGATGCGCGCGATCAACTAGCTAAGAGCGCTGGATGTGCTCCCAGTGAAATTATCTTCACCGGTTCTGGCACTGAGGCAAATAACATTGCCATCAAGGGAATCTATTGGGAGCGCAATTCGCTCAAGTCACGCCCCATCATCATTACAAGTGCAATCGAACATCAAGCAGTTCTCGAACCAGCGCAGTGGCTGGCAGAACATGAAGGTGCTCAGCACCTGACAGTTCCAGTAACTGAAGATGGCGTGATCTCGCTCGATGCTCTTCAGTTATTAGTTACACAGCACGGAGACGAGATTGCGCTCATCTCCATCATGCATAGCAATAATGAAACTGGTGTTATCCAGCCGATTGCAGATGTTGTTGAGATCGCCGGCGATATTCCGGTACATACAGATGCAGTTCAATCCTGGAAGAAGATTGATTTCTCATTTAAAGACCTTGGTCTCTTCGCAGCATCACTGAGTGGGCATAAAGTTGGCGGACCGATTGGAATCGGCATCCTTGTGCTCAAGCGTGGTATCGATATTCCTGCACTGATTCATGGCGGGGGACAAGAGCGTGAAATTCGCAGCGGAACAGTAAATGCTCCATCGATTGTCTCTCTTGCTACTGCGGTAGAGAAAAACACTTATTCATCACATGACGTTGCAGCTCTCCGCCACTCATTTGAACGTGGCTTACTGCAGGTCATTCCAGATGCAGTAGTTAATGGGGCCGAAGTCGATCGTTTACCTGGAATCTCAAGCGTGACAATTCCAGGCGCCCTCAATGAAACTCTTTTATTACTCCTCGATGGCGAGGCAATCTCTTGTTCAACAGGTGCAGCATGCACAGCAGGAGTTCACCGTCCAAGCCATGTATTAGAGGCGATGGGACTCGATGATAATTCAGTGATGTCCACCCTTCGCTTCTCATTTGGATCAACTTCTACTCAGAATGAGGTCGATGCAGTGATAGCGGCGCTTCCAACTGTAGTTACTCGAGCTCGGAGCGCACGATGAAGTTAATTGCAGCGATGTCAGGTGGCGTAGATTCTGCAGTAGCTGCAGCTCGCGCAGTCGAAGAGGGCCATGAAGTTATTGGCGTTCACCTCGCGCTTTCATCTAACCCACAGAAGTACCGAAGTGGTGCACGCGGCTGTTGCACCATTGAAGATTCACATGATGCTCGTCGAGCAGCCGATGTCATTGGTATCCCGTTCTACATCTGGGATATGGCAGAAGAGTTTCACGAAAATGTTGTTGAGAACTTCATGTCCGAATACAAGGCAGGGCGCACACCTAATCCATGTCTACGCTGCAACGAGAAGATTAAATTCGCAGCAGTCCTCGATCGCGCAAAGAATATGGGCTTTGATGGAGTGATTACAGGGCACTACGCACGTACTCGCGACACTGAAAACGGTAAGACTCTTCACCGTGCAATCGATCCTTTGAAGGATCAGTCCTATGTTCTTGCAGTTCTCAATCGCGAACAAATTAATGGAGCGATATTTCCATTGGGAGATACTGAGAAAGTTGATATCCGCATCGAAGCAGAGCGACGCGGGTTAGCGGTTGCCCAGAAGCCTGATAGCCATGACATCTGCTTTGTTCCATCAGGTGACAACGCAGGATGGTTACGAGATCGAATGGGCAGTGAAGATGGGCCGATTGTGGATCAGGAAGGTAATCAACTCGGTACACATAAGGGCGCTTACACATACACAATCGGCCAACGTAAAGGTTTGGGCTTGACCGTCCCTACCGCTGATGGTTCGCCACGATTTGTTCTTAAGATTGAACCTGTCTCCAACACAGTTGTCGTCGGTGCGCGAGAAGATTTGGCTGTGTCATTTATGAAGGGCGAGCGAGCAATTGTCTGTGGCCCAGAGATAGCCCCGGGTACTCATCGAGGATTCGTTCAAGTGCGCGCCCATGGCGCAGCACTTCCTGCCGCATACTCTTTCGAGAATGGTTTCTTGACTGCTCATTTAGATGAACCATTGCTTGGTCTTGCAACAGGACAAGCGATGGTGATTTACGATGAAGATCGCGTGGTCGCATCTGCAACGATTTGTGAGACAGCATGAGTACTTCTGAGAACAATCAAGCGCGCCATCGCATCACCGAGCTCACACAAGAGATTCGTGATCACCAATTTAAATATTACGTACTAGATGCTCCAACCATCTCTGATGCTCAATTCGATAAATTATTGAAAGAACTCGGTGCGCTCGAGGCAAAGAATCCCGAATTGCTAGAGCTAGATTCACCTTCGCTTGGCGTCGGCGGGGGATTTGCAACCTCATTTGCTCAACATGACCATATCGAGAAGATGATGAGCCTTGATAATGTCTTTGATGCCGATGAACTTGATACTTGGTTTGATCGCGTTGAGAAAGAATCTCCTTCACCACAGTATCTCTGCGAACTCAAAGTAGATGGACTCGCCATCAATCTTCTCTATGAGAATGGCCAACTTATTCGCGGACTTACCCGCGGAAATGGCGTGACCGGTGAAGATGTCACTCTCAACGTGAAGACCATCAAAGGCCTTCCTCATGCTCTTAAAGGAAAGAAGATCCCTACGCTCATTGAAGTGCGTGGTGAAGTCTTCTTCCCGGTTGCTGCATTTAATCAACTCAATGAAGAGCTAGAGGAAGCAGGAAAGGCGCTCTTTGCCAATCCGCGAAATTCAGCTGCCGGATCGCTTCGTCAAAAAGATCCACGAGTGACTGCATCTAGACCTTTAAGTGTTGTTGTCCATGGCGTTGGCGCAAACGATGGGCTCGAATTTGAAAATCAATCTGATGCCTACGTCGAACTACTTAAACTCGGCTTGCCAATCTCACATCGATTTAGAGTCTGCGATAGTCGCGCCGCGGTTTTAGAGTTCATCGAGTTCTATAACCTGCATCGCCATGATGTTGAGCATGAAATAGATGGCATCGTTATTAAGGTCGATTCGATTTCCGAACAACGCAAACTCGGATTTACATCTCGCGCACCTAAGTGGGCAATCGCATTTAAATATCCGCCCGAAGAAGTCACTACCAAGTTATTAGATATCAAGGTAAGCGTCGGACGCACAGGTCGCGTCACACCATTTGCCTTTATGGAGCCGGTCAAAGTTGCAGGCTCTACAGTCACTAATGCAACCCTTCACAATCAAGAAGAGATCGAGCGCAAAGGCGTGCTCATCGGCGACACAGTAATTATTCGTAAAGCAGGCGATGTCATTCCTGAAGTGCTAGGCCCTGTCCTTGATAAGCGCACCGGCAAAGAGAAGAAATTTGTAATGCCTACACATTGCCCTGAGTGCGGCTCTGAACTTAAGGCAATCACAGAAGGCGATGTAGATATTCGATGCACCAATCAACGCAGCTGCCCGGCACAACTGCGTGAGCGCATCTTCTATATCGGCTCACGTGCAGCGCTCGAGATCGATGTATTAGGACTTGAAGCAGCAATTGCGATGCTCGCTGACAAGATTATTGAAGATGAGGGTGACCTCTTTGATCTCACTGAAGAGAAGCTGATTCAATCGTCCTTCTTCACAAAGAAAGATGGAACGTCAGGTAAGAACGTTGAGAAGTTACTTGCCGCTCTTGAAGAGGCGAAGAATCGTCCGCTCTGGCGCACAATTGTTGCTCTCTCTATCCGCCATGTTGGGCCGACAGCGGCACAAGCACTTGCTACCCGCCTCGGCTCAATGGATGCGATTGCAAAGGCATCCGTTGCAGAACTTGCAGATATCGATGGAGTCGGCGGCGTAATTGCAGAATCGATCGTCGAATGGTTTAGCATCGATTGGCATCAAGCGATTGTGAAGAAGTGGGCAGCGGCCGGTGTCTCAATGCAGAACAAGGTGGGCAAGGCAAAGCCACAGACACTTACCGGTCTGACATTTGTGGTGACAGGTGGACTTGAGAATTTCACTCGCGACTCAATCGCAGAGGCCATCACGGCGCATGGCGGAAAGCCATCATCGTCTGTCTCTAAGAAGACTGATTACGTATTGGTGGGAAGTGACCCTGGTTCAAAGCTTGCAAAGGCTCAAGAGTTAGGCATAACAATCATTGATGAGGCCAAGTTCTTAGAACTTCTCGCGGGTAAGTAGTAACCTTCAGCCATGTTCACACTCTCAGAATCAGTTCGCGAGCTTCCAATTCCTCCAGTGGCATTTGGTCTAACAGCATTCGCAATCTTTAGCTTCTTGCTCTACCTCGTACTTCGCTTCGACAAGTAAGAGCGCCCTTTGAAACTCGGTCTCTATGGCGGAACTTTTGATCCGATTCATAACGGCCATATACATGTCATCACCCAACTCTTACAGCTCGGCATTGTCGACCGCTTGCTAGTTGTTCCTGCAGGCGAGCCTCGACTTCGCGAGAATGCTCCAAAAGCAACAGGCGCACAGCGTCGCACAATGTGCCAATTAGCAATTAATGATCTTCCGCCTGAAGTTCGTAGCAAGGTCGAAGTCAACCCAATTGAGATCTTGCGAATGGGTCCGAGCTACACAATTGATACTGTCGAAGCGGTTGCTCAGGCTTATCCTGATGACGAAATCATCCTCATTGTTGGAACAGATGCCTACGAGAAATTCGATCAATGGCATCGCGTCGATGAGCTGATGAAGATGGTTACCCTTGAAATCATCCAACGACCAGGCACAATCGGTGATTTAGCACGTGATATCGATGCAATTGATGTCTCTGCAACCCAAGTACGATTACGCCAGTCAGATCAGCTATCGCCATCTGTCGCCAACTACATCAAGGAGCAGAACCTCTATGTCAGCTAGCCAGAGCACAATCGCCCATACACAGATTGCCGCACAAGCTGCTGCCGATAAGTTTGGCTCAGAGATGGTCGCACTCGATCTCTCAGAGCAGGCAGTTCTCTCTGAGGTATTCCTAATTGTTACAGCGCAGAACGTTCGCCAAGTTTCAGCAATCTCCGATTGGGTTGAAGAGAAGCTTCGCCTTGCAGGAGATAAGCCACTTCGCCGTGAAATCAGCGAAGAGTGGGCGCTCCTTGATTACTCAGATTTAGTTGTTCACATTCAGAGCAAGACCCTTCGCAGCTATTACATGCTTGATCGCTTGTGGAACGATTGCCCAACAATTCCACTCGATATCAAAGAGCCATCAGATGCGGATGAAGTTGTAAATGGCTAACACAATCATTTTGTGGCGTCACGGCCAAACTGATTGGAACGTTGCAAATAAATTTCAGGGCCATACCGATATTCCACTCAACGCTGTCGGTGAATACCAGGCATCGCATGCAGCACGCCTTGTGGTAGATATGAAGCCGACTGCAATTCTTTCAAGTGATCTCATCCGCGCGCAGAAGACTGCGCAGGCACTTGCTGATCTCAACGGCCTCACCATCAATATTGATCCACGTCTTCGCGAAACAAATTGCGGAAAGTGGGAGGGCCTTACCGGTGAAGAGATTCGCGCAGTTGATTTTGAGGCGCTCAAAGAGTGGTCTCTCGGCGGAGACAATCCAGCTGGCGAAACCGGTGACCGCCGTAGTGAAGTCGGCGCACGAGCAAAAGCTGCGATTGAAGATTTCCTTGCAGGTAAAGATGACGAGACTTTGATTGTTGCAACACATGGTGGAACAGCCCGCGCAATTATTGGCTCATACCTCGAGCTTCCGATTCCATATTGGTCGAAAATTGGAGGCCTCTCCAACGCCTCATGGTCAGTGCTTTCACACTCACCTAAGGGATGGTTACTGACAGAGCACAATGCAGGATCTATTCCAGAGCCAGTGCTCGGCCAAGATGGTGCAGCAGTTATCCCTGATTCCGTACGGTAAACTTCATATTAGCCATCGAAAAGCTTGCGATTCGAATTGGTGAAATAGCGGGGATATGGCGCAATTGGTAGCGCGCTTCCATGGCATGGAAGAGGTTAGGGGTTCGATTCCCCTTATCTCCACGGTAGTAGGAAAGAATTGAGTATCGCGGGCATCCGTTAAGATTGCCCAATGACCACACAACCTCAAGAGCACGCGGCATACGACTTTGCCTACGTCCAAGAGAAGTGGCTTCCAATCTGGGACAAGCTCGAGCCATTTAAATCAGGGCGCGCAGATGACCCACGTCCCAAGAAGTACGTCCTCGATATGTTCCCTTATCCATCGGGTGATCTTCATATGGGACATGCAGAGGCTTATGCCCTCGGCGATGTAATCGCTCGTTACTGGATTCAAAAAGGTTTTAACGTCATGCACCCAATCGGTTGGGATGCATTTGGTCTTCCTGCAGAAAATGCTGCAATCAAGCGCAACGCCGATCCACGCGATTGGACTTACGAGAACATCGCAGTGCAGAAGTCATCGATGCGTCGCTATGCATGTTCATTTGACTGGGATCGCGTATTCAACACATGCGACCCCGAGTACTACAAGTGGAACCAGTGGCTCTTTATCGAACTTCACAAGCGCGGCTTGGCATATCGCAAGGATTCTGCAGTTAACTGGTGCCCAGGTTGCCAGACAGTATTAGCAAATGAACAGGTTGTAGCAGGACTTTGCGAACGTTGCGATAGCGCCGTTACAAAGAAGAAGCTCAATCAGTGGTACTTCAAGATCACTGATTACGCAGATCGACTTCTCGATGACATGGAACAACTCGAAGGTAAGTGGCCTGAGAAGGTTCTTCAGATGCAGCGCAACTGGATTGGTCGCTCACAAGGAGCCAATGTTCAATTCGATATTGAAGGTCGCGATGAGCCTGTAACTATCTACACAACTCGTCCTGACACTTTATATGGCGCAACTTTTATGGTCGTTGCAGCTGACTCAGCACTTGCTGCAGAGCTCGCAGCAGGCGGACCTGTTGAATCTGAATTCACTGCATACCTTGAATCGGTAAAGGCAGCATCAGATATCGATCGCCTTGCAACAGATCGTCCAAAGACCGGCGTTGATCTCAAGCGCTTTGCAATCAACCCTGTTAACGGTGCCAAGCTTCCAATCTGGGCATCAGATTATGTTCTTGCAGATTACGGAACCGGTGCAATCATGGCCGTTCCAGCACACGATCAGCGCGATCTAGATTTCGCAAAGGCGATGAAACTTCCTGTGCAGGTTGTTGTTCAAACAGATGAAGAAGATCCAGCGGTGACTTTCGTTGCAACAACCGGCGACGGCGTTCTCGTTAACTCTGGTTCACTCAATGGTCTTAATAAAGTTGATGCCATTGCAAAGATCACTGCAGAGCTTGAGGCGAAGAACCTCGGTAAATCTGCACGTAACTACCGCCTTCGCGATTGGCTCGTATCTCGCCAGCGCTTCTGGGGTACACCAATTCCTATCGTTCACTGCGATAAGTGCGGTGAAGTTCCAGTTCCTGCAGATCAACTTCCATTGACTCTTCCCGCCGCTAAGGACATCGACCTCAAGCCAAAGGGCCAATCACCGCTTGCAGCAGCAACTGATTGGGTCAACACAACATGTCCTAATTGCGGCGCAGCAGCTCTTCGCGACTCAGACACGATGGATACCTTCGTCGATTCTTCGTGGTACTTCCTTCGCTACCCATCATCTACCAACGATAGAGAGCCATTCTCACGCGCCGATATCGATACCTGGATGCCGGTTGATCAATACGTTGGCGGCGTAACTCACGCAATCTTGCACCTTCTCTATTCACGCTTCTTCACCAAGGTTCTCAATGACATGGGAATGCTTGGATTTAACGAGCCATTCACACGCCTTCTCAATCAGGGAATGGTCTTGATGGATGGTTCTGCAATGTCTAAGTCACGTGGCAATCTTGTGCGCCTCTCTGATGAACTCGAAAACCATGGCGTAGATGCGATTCGTCTCTCAATGGTCTTCGCAGGTCCTCCTGAGGATGACGTTGACTGGGCAGATGTTTCACCATCTGGTTCTGTAAAGTTTTTGAGTCGCGCATGGCGTCTATCAGGAGATGTCACTTCTCCTGCCGGCGTTGATTTCTCAACTGGAAATCTCGAACTCCGCAAGGCGACACATAAGGCTCTGCATGATGCATCATTTGCAGTGGAATCATTCCGATTTAACGTTGCAATTGCTCGCGTGATGGAGCTAGTTAATGCGACACGTAAGGCAGTTGATTCAGGATGTGGCGCTGCAGACCCTGCAGTCCGTGAAGCAGTTGAGGCGATTGCAATTATGTTGTCGCTCGTTGCACCATTTACTGCAGAGGAAATGTGGGAGCGCCTTGGCCATAAGCCAGCGATTGCAGTTGCCGGTTGGCCTGAGGTTGATCCAGCACTCCTTGTCGCAGATGAAGTAGAAGCTGTTATTCAAGTCAATGGAAAGATCAAGGGACGCATCAATGTCTCACCATCTATCTCCGATGCTGACTTTGAGGCAGCAGCACTTGCTCATCCCGATATTGTGAAAGAGCTCAACGGCGCAGCGCCTAAGAAGGTTATTGCTCGCGCACCAAAGCTCGTCAATATCGTTCTTTAATCCACACCGCAGCAATGAGCCTCGTTTAGCCTGCCGTTTTCCAGCTTTAATTCCGCACATGGAAAACATTAGAAATTGGTGGGACGACCTCCACTACTCGTCAACACAGAAGCGCTCTCTCTTAATCGTTGCAGGGCTAGTCCTGGCAACATCTTCGTTCTATATCCTTCGCACCTCATCACCTAGCGAAGCTATTGCACCGCCCGCACTTACTCTCGATGTTGCAGCCGTCGACATCACTGTCGACGTGCAAGGCGCAGTGGCAAAGCCTGGGGTATATAAATTAACGATCGGCTCTCGCGTCGTGGATGCAATCAAAGCTGCCGGGGGAGTGACAAAGGCTGGAGATCCATCTGATCTCAATCAGGCGCGAATAGTTGCCGATGGCGAGCAGATATATGTCTATGCCAAGAGCGGAAGTACCTCCGTGAAGAAATCGACGGTGAAGGTAAAACCACAGGGTTCATCATTTGTTCTTATCAATCGAGCATCCACAAAAGAGTTTGAAGCACTTGATGGAATCGGCCCCGTTCTCGCATCTCGCATCGTCGCATTTCGCAAAGCAAATGGCCCCTTTGCATCTATCGATGATCTCTTAAAGGTTCCAGGAATTGGCAGTAGCACGCTATCGAAGTTCAAGACAAAACTTCGCGTGTAGTAGATAGTCGCGCACTTGCACTAGGCGGTGCGACATGGGCGGGAGCACTGGCGCAGAGTTGGTTATATCCGGGAACTCTGATCGCAATCGGGGCTCTCGCCCTTCTACTTTCTTTCAAGCTTCACCGAACGAGCGCAGTTGTCTTGATTGCTGCCCTTCTCTTCGGTTCATTACTGATGTCGATGCGCCAATATTCCATTGCAGGAAGTGAGCTGCGCGCTCACTTTGATGGCAACTTCACCTTCGATGCCCGAGTCCGCACAGATCCTCTTACAACAACCACCAAGGTAGTCGGCAGAAATTACGCCGATCGAAAATTCTCGTTCCTTGCAGCAACTTCCTATGGACCAATCCGCGTCATCACATCAAAGTCATCTGCACTTGGTTTGCTTCCTGGTCAGAAGATTCGTATTTCAGGAAGAATCCTTCACACAGATGAGAGACGAGTTGCCGCACTTGTCATCACAACTTCGCCTATCCACCGCCTTGCACCGCCTTCGGGATGGGCAACTGCACTTGCATCAATTCGCACCGGGCTACGAGAAGCAAGTGGCAGGGGAGATGCGGGTGCCTTAATCCCTGGAATGGTCATCGGTGACACTGCGAAGCAGAGTGCAGATTTTAAGAACGATATGCGCAGAGCCGGGCTTACTCACTTAGTGGCTGTCAGCGGTGCTAACTTCGCAATCGTCTCGGCCTTTGTCTTATGGTGCATGCAGTTTCTCTTTCGCGCAGTTCCTGCTCGACTCGTTACTACTGCAGTTGCACTCGCCTGCTTTATCGCCCTTGTTCGTCCATCGCCATCGGTACTGCGAGCTGCAGCGATGGCTGCAGTCATGTTGCTAGCCATGTCGAGAAAGGTTGCAGGAGATTCACTGCCAGCACTTGGCTTTGCAATCGCTGCAGTCGTAGCGATTGATCCATGGCAATCACGAGATCCCGGATTTGCGCTCTCGATTCTCGCAACTGCGGGGCTCTTACTTTTAGCACCTCGCTTGACTACTTACTTTCAACGATGGATGTCAGAGAAAGTCGCTACAGTCCTGGCTATTCCTATTGCAGCACTTTCGCTCTGTCTGCCGATTATTGTGGCGCTCTCTGGATATATCTCACCGATTTCGATTGTTGCCAACATCGCTGCAGCGCCATTCGTAGCACCCATCACTATCGTGGGTTTCATTGCAGCGTTAATCTCACCGCTCTCTTCACCTATTGCTCATGCTTTGTTATTGCTCATTCGCCCCTTTGCTCTTCTCATTACATCCATTGCACGATGGGCGGCACACTTTCCCGTACTCACAATTCGGACAGGTCTGATTGGCTTTCTCGTATCACTGACAACAATTGTGCTCTTCATCGCCTTCCGAAAAAAGGCAGTAATCGTGATGGTCATCGCTTCCCTTCTCCTCTTATGGTGGGGGCGTTTTCCTGTGGGGGATTGGGATCTCTTTATCTGCGACGTTGGACAAGGCGATGGATATGTCGTAAACCTTCACGACAATCGCGCAATCGTCATAGATGTCGGACCCGATCCCACCGCCATCGATCAATGTCTTCGACGATTACATATCACCACCATTGCGCTCTTGATTCTCACCCATCCTCATGCGGATCACATTGGTGGGCTGGCAGGTGCAGAGAAAGGTCGGACCGTTGAGGCAGAGTGGTTCGGAAATATTGGAGCCGGAACGATTGCACATATCGGTCATTACTCCATCGAAGTTCTCGCGCCCTCATCGGTAGGTGCAATGGATGAGAACCCCAATAATGTCAGCATCGCAACGGTCATTAAGAGCGGCGACCTCACCCTCTTTGCATCAGGAGATATCGAGCCCCCGGTGCAAGAGAAGTTACGAGGCAAGATCGGAAGAGTCGATATCTATAAGGTCGCCCATCACGGTTCGAGATATCAGGACCCCATATTGATGCGTGAATTAGCCCCATCACTAGCTCTCATCAGCGTGGGCGAAGGCAATTCATACGGACATCCCGCAGATTCCACTATTGCAGCCCTTGAGCATCTTCACGCTAAAGTTCTACGTACAGACCGAGATGGTGCAATTGCAGTGGATGCAAAAGACCACCGATTAACCATCTCAACGCAGAATTCAAAGCCACATCTGATCAGCTGGGGATAGGAGAGTAGATATGAACGCTCTCTATTTACTTCTCGGCGGCGAAGGCGCACTTGCAGATCGCGCCATGACAAAGCTCAACGCCCAACTCAAAGAAGAGAATGCGGAAGTGACAACTCTTACCGCAGGCGATGTAATCCCTGGTGATATCGCAGATGCGCTAGCGCCCTCACTATTTTCTGAACGTCGCGCACTCGTATTGAAAGACCTTCAAGATCTCGATGATGAATGTAAAGATGAGATCACTCGCTATCTCGATAACGTTGATCCAACAACAACAGTCATCTTTATCCATAAGGGTGGAGTCAAAGGCAAGGCGCTCCTTGATGCAATTAAGAAAGCCAAGCCCGAGATCATCGCTTGTGAGGCGCTGAAGAAAGAAGCTGAGAAAGAACAGTTTGTAAAAGAGCTCTTCCTCGATAGCGGTCGCAAGGCAACCCCTGGTGCAGTCAAAGCGCTAGTAGGTGCGCTCGGTTCAGATCTTCGCGAACTTCAACAGGCGGTCTCACAACTTGCACTTGATGCTCCAAAGGGTGCTATCGATGAAGAGATCATCGATACATTCCATAAGGGCCGTATTGAGACAACCGGTTTCGATGTCGCCGATGCAACTCTTGATGGAGATCTTCCGACCGCGCTCGTCTCACTGCGAAGCGCGCTCGAGACAGGCACTGATCCCGTCATGGTCACATCTGCCATCGCATCATCTCTTCGAAACCTCGCAAAAGTCTCTGGAACCAATCGAGGCGCAAAATCTTTTGAACTCGCCGGTGAACTCGGAATGGCTCCATGGCAGATAGATAAGGCTCGTCGCCAATTAGCGGGCTGGAGCCCTCGAGGTATCGCCTCGGCGGTTGAGGCCGTTGCCAAGGCAGATGCCGATGTGAAGGGCGCCAGCTCTGACCCGATCTTTGCCCTCGAGAAGGCGCTCGCCACGATTGCCGCTGCCCGCGCAGCCCGGTAGATCTGGGATTCTCTCCAGTAGCCTCGATTTTGGGCTCATAGCCTGGCGCTGATAGCCTACGACCCTGCTCAATCCGCCGGATTGGCGAGTTTGACCAATATTTCATCGAAAAGCACAGGAGTTCTACACGTGGCAAATATCAAGTCGCAGATCAAGCGTATTAAGACAAACGAGAAGGCACGCCTTCGCAACAAGTCTGTTACTTCAGCATTTAAGACAGCTGTTCGCAAGTTCCGCGATGCTGCTGCTAAGGGTGACGCTGCTGCAATCACAACAGAGCTCCGCGCTGCATCAAAGGCGCTCGATGTTGCTGTTGCAAAGGGTGTTATTCACAAGAACTCAGCTGCTAACAAGAAGTCTTCAATGGCTAAGGCAGCTGCAAAGGCGGGCGCTCGCTAATTAGCGGCGCCTTCCAACAACTTTTCATCTCTACCAACAAGGCGGGTTAATTAAGTGCCAGCAATTAGCATTGCCAAGGCGCCACAACCGGCTTCAACAAATCCGGCGCAGATTCGTAACTTCTGCATCATCGCCCATATCGATCACGGTAAATCAACACTTGCCGATCGCATGCTCCAAATTACCGAGGTCGTTGAAGCACGTTTGATGCGCGCCCAGTATCTCGATCGTATGGATATCGAGCGCGAACGCGGAATCACCATTAAATCTCAAGCTGTCCGTCTTCCATGGAGATCTGGAATCGATGGCCAGGAATACATCCTCAACATGATCGATACACCAGGTCACGTTGACTTTACCTACGAGGTATCGCGCTCGCTTGCAGCATGTGAAGGCGCTGTTCTACTCGTTGACTGCGCACAAGGAATCGAAGCGCAGACACTTGCCAACCTTTACCTTGCGATGGAGAACAACCTCACCATCATCCCTGTGCTTAATAAGATCGATCTTCCCAATGCTCAGCCAGATAAGTTCGCAGCAGAGCTTGCAGGGTTGATTGGTTGCAAAGTTGAAGATGTCTTGCGCGTTTCAGGTAAGACTGGCGATGGCGTTGCAGAACTTCTAGATCAGATTGTTGACTTGATTCCAGCACCAGTTGGCGATCCAGATGCACCAGCACGCGCGCTGATCTTTGACTCTGTCTACGATGCATATCGCGGCGTTGTTACCTATGTTCGCGTTGTCGATGGCCACCTCAAGCCTCGCGAGCAGATTCAGATGTTCTCAACTGGTGTTAAGCATGAGGCTCTTGAAATCGGAGTTATCTCACCGGAACCACTGCCATCAAGGGGTCTTGGCGTTGGCGAGGTGGGCTATCTCATCACTGGCGTGAAAGATGTTCGCCAATCACGAGTCGGTGACACCATTACAAACTTTGCTCGTCCAACTAAGGAAGCGCTCGGCGGATATAAAGATCCAAAGCCGATGGTCTTCTCTGGTTTGTTCCCACTCGATGGCGCTGATTTTCCTGTGCTTCGCGATGCGCTTGAGAAGCTACAACTCAACGATGCAGCGCTTGTCTACGAACCAGAAAGCTCTGCAGCTCTTGGCTTTGGTTTCCGTTGTGGCTTCCTCGGTCTCCTTCATATGGAGATTGTCCGCGAACGCCTCGAGCGCGAAGCAAAGCTCAACTTGATTTCAACTGCTCCCAACGTCGTCTATCGCGTGACGATGGAAGACGGTAAAGAGATTGTCGTTACCAACCCGTCAGAATTTCCTGATGGCAAGGTCAATAACGTTAAAGAACCGATTGTTAAATCAACGATTCTTGCGCCATCTGAATACATCGGAACCATCATGGAGCTCTGCCAAGAGCGCCGCGGTGTAATGCTCGGCATGGATTACATCTCTGAAGATCGCGTTGAGATTCGCTACACACTTCCACTTGCTGAAATCGTCTTCGACTTCTTCGATCAGTTGAAGTCACGCACCAAGGGTTATGCATCTCTCGATTACGAAGAGATGGGCGATGAAGAGGGCAACCTCGTTAAGGTCGACATCCTCTTGCAGGGTGAGGCAGTAGATGCATTTAGCGCAATTGTTCACCGCGATAAGGCTTACTCATATGGCGTCATGATGACTGGAAAGCTCCGCGAGCTCATTCCTCGTCAGCAATTTGAAGTCCCTATTCAGGCCGCTATTGGTTCACGCATCATTGCTCGCGAATCAATCCGCGCTATCCGTAAGGATGTTCTTGCAAAGTGTTACGGTGGAGATATCTCGCGTAAGCGCAAACTTCTCGAGAAGCAAAAAGAAGGTAAGAAGCGCATGAAGATGGTGGGACGCGTTGAAGTTCCACAGGAAGCCTTCGTTGCAGCTCTTGCTACCGATGCTGATATTGAGAAGATTAAAGCAGCTCGCAAGCTGGAAAATTAAGACGCAGAGAAAAAAAGTAATGTTCTCGTACTACGTACATATTCCATATTGCGTACGTCGATGTGGTTACTGCGACTTTAATACCTACACACCATCAGAGCTTCAAGATGGCGCAACTCTTGAGATCGTCTCAGCTGATTACATCGATGCAGTTCTCAAAGAATTTGAAACGACCCCTACAGATGAAGTCAGCACCATCTTCTTCGGTGGCGGCACACCTTCGCTGATTCCACCTAAGGATCTCGGCCGTGTTCTTACTGCAATCCGCAATCGCAATGGAATCACTGAAGATTGCGAAATCACCTTAGAGGCTAATCCGGATTCAGTGACGCAGGAAAAGCTCGATGGATATATCGCAGCTGGTTTTAATCGAATCTCATTTGGAATGCAATCAAATAAAGAGCATGTATTGAAAGTTCTCGATCGCACACATAATCCAGAGAATGTTCGCAAGGCCGTTGATATGGCGCGCGCAGCTGGTTTCCCATCAATCTCTGTCGATCTTATCTATGGCGCACCTGGTGAATCTTTAAGCGATTGGGCATCAACGGTAAAAGAGGCGCTCTCACTCGATATCGATCACATCAGTGCCTATGCGCTCATTGTTGAAGATGGCACAAAGCTTGCAGCACAGATCAAACGTGGCGATTTAACAATGCCAGATGATGACCTGATGGCAGATATGTATCTCTTGGTAGATCAGCAGACTCTGCAAAAGGGCATGAAGTGGTACGAGCTCTCTAACTGGTCAAAGCCAGGACATCAATCTCGCCACAACGTTGCCTATTGGAAATCAAGTAATTGGTGGGGACTTGGCCCTGGCGCACATTCACATATTGATCAGAAGCGTTTCTGGAATGTGAAGCACCCTAAAGCCTATAAGGAACGCGTCTTCGCTGGCGAATCACCTATTAAAGATTCAGAGGTATTAACGGATGAGCAGAAGAAATCTGAATACATCATGCTCGCCATCCGTATGCCACAGGGCGTGCGCAAGGCAGCGCTGACCGTTGCTCAATACGAGCGCACGATGGAGTACATCAAGAGTGGCCACATTATTGATCTGCCCGATGCAATTGCGCTGACCCCAAAGGGGCGCCTGATTGCCGACAGAATTACCCAAGAAATGCTTGCCTAAGGGTTACTAGGTAAACTCCCACCCATGACTAGCGACCGTAGACTCGAGATTCTTCGGGCCATCGTCGAGGAGTATGTCTCAACACAAGAGCCGGTCGGCTCTAAGGCGATTGCCGAGAACCATTCATTGGGAATTTCACCTGCCACAATCCGCAATGAGATGGCCGTTCTTGAAGAGGAAGGTCTCATCGCACAGCCACATACAAGCGCTGGCCGTATCCCAACAGATCGTGGATACCGAATCTTTGTAGATAAGTTGGCAACGGTAAAGCCACTATCGAGTGCAGAACGTCGCGCAATCGAAACTTTCCTTGACGGTTCTTATGATCTCGATGAGATGCTCAAGCGCAGCGCAAAATTGCTCTCTGATATTACAAAGCAAGTTGCCGTTGTGAAGTACCCGATCATCGGTGATTCACAAGGTCGCGAAAAGATGGCTATCTCGGGCACCGCCCACCTTGCACGTTCTGGCGATGGCACGGATTTATCTTCAATTCTCGAAGCGTTAGAAGAACAAGTTGTTCTTCTTCGCCTTCTCGATGATGCCAATCCAACTGTCAATGTGACGATTGGCAGCGAGCAGAAGGATGCTCACCTACAGACAACTTCGCTTGTCACTGTGGGATATGGATTTGAAAATAGCCAAGGCGGCGCACTCGGCGTGCTGGGACCTACTCGCATGGATTACGCTGGCTCAATGTCTGCAGTCTCTGCAGTTGCCCGCTATATCGGACGATTTATTACGGAGAGTTCTTAAGTAATGGCTGACTTTTACCAACTGCTCAACGTTGAACGTGGGGCAACCCAGGATGAGATTAAGAAGGCATATCGCAAGATTGCCCGCGAGCTCCACCCTGACGTTAATCCAGATCCTGAAGTGCAGAATAAATTTAAAGAAGTAACCGCTGCCTACGATGTATTAAGCGATCCCAATAAGCGCCAGCAATATGACATGGGCGGTCGCGGGGGATTTAATGCCAATTCAAATGGATTTGGGGGTGGCGGATTCGGTGGCGGCGGATTTAGCGACATCATGGATGCATTCTTTGGTGGCGGTGGAAATCGCGGACCACGTCCACGTATGCGTCAAGGACAAGATGCACTCATTCGAATCGAAGTTGATTTACATGAAGCCTGCTTTGGAACAGAACGAGATCTCACTATCGAAAGTGCAATCGTCTGCGAAAAGTGTGAAGGCCAAGGAACGGCAAATAATTCATATCCAGAGACATGCAAAGTCTGTGGCGGTCGCGGTGAGATGCAATATGTTCAGAAATCTTTCCTCGGTCAGGTGATGACTTCGCGTCCATGCAGTAGCTGCAGCGGATATGGCACAGTCATTACAGATCCTTGCCGCGAATGCGCTGGCGATGGTCGGGTACGTGCAAAGCAAAATATCAATATCAAGGTTCCTGCAGGTGTTGAGACCGGCAATCGCATTCAGATGTCAGGTCGCGGCGAAGTCGGAGCAGGTGGAGGACCTGCGGGCGATCTCTATGTTGAAATCGTTGAGAGGGAGCACGACTACCTATTGCGTGATGGCGAGAATCTCCACGTAGCGATCTCGATTCCATTTACGGCAGCAACACTTGGAACAACGGTCAGCGTTGAATCACTCGATGGTCCACTTGATGTTCAGATCAAGGCGGGAACACAGAGCGGAACAACAGTCTCTATAAAGGGCAAGGGTATGACTCGCCTTCGCACAACACATCGCGGAGACTTGATTGTTCACGTCGATATTGAGACCCCTCATAAGCTCAATAAAGAGCAGGAGAAGTTGCTCAAGGAATTCTCCAAGGCACGTGGAGAGAAGGATGGCGATGTCACTATTAAGCGCCACCAGGATGGCCTCTTCGCTAAATTTAGAGATGCCTTCCATCGCTAATGTTGACACTCTTCTTCGTTGAGGACCTTCCAACGACAATCGGCGAGCAGTATGAATTTGGCTCTGAAGATGCCCACCATGCAATCAAGGTGCTTCGTATTGCAACGGGAGAAATATTCAACCTCAGCGATGGCAATGGTGCATGGTCACGCGTCAACGTCAGCAATGTCGGCAAGAAGTCGATGACAGTCACAGTTCTTGAAAGTGGATTTGAAGAGGCGCTCGATGAGCAATTTACAATTATTCAGGCAATCCCTAAAGGTGACCGAATTAAAGAGTCGATCGAGATGTCGACTGAAGGCGGTGTAGATCGCATCGTGATGTGGAAGGCAGCCCGAAGTATTGGTCGCGCAGATGAGAAGATCGAGAAGTTACAACAGACAGCTCGTGAGGCTTCAAAGCAGTCACGTCGCTTTCGTATTCCTGCAGTATCGGGCGTTGCAACAACTGAAAATATCGTCGATGAGATTGCAAAGTCGGATCTCGCACTCGTCTTCCATGAATCAGCAACGATGAAGCTTTCGCAGGTAGTTGTGCCAGGTGCGAAGAAGGTCATCGCCATCATTGGACCAGAAGGTGGCCTCACCGATGAGGAGATCGATACCTTTGCAGCAGCTGGAGCGAAGGTAGTTCACATGGGAAGGCCAGTTTTACGCTCAGCTCATGCCGGATTAGCGGCACTTGCTGCGGTCAACACGGCCCTATCCGTGTGGTGAAAACCCCACACACCCGCTAGATTTTCACTCATATGGAGCGCCTGCTAGTAACTATTCCTCCCGCCATTCCGATGGTTGCTCTGCTCGGTGCGGGCGATGCCAATATCTTGGCGATTGAAGCAGCTTTCCCATCAGTCAACATCACCGTTCGTGGCAATGAGATCACTCTTCGCGGACCGCATATTGATTGCATTGCACTTGAAAAGTTATTTGGCGAGATGTTGGTTGTCATTCGCTCAGGCCAAACCCTCGATGTCAACGCTGTGCTTCGTAGCATCGCGATGATTGAGGCAACACCTGCACATAGCCCTGGTGAAGTTCTCTCACTCAACATTGTCAGCAACCGTGGCAAGACTATTCGCCCAAAGACTGCCAACCAGAAGTTATACGTCGATGCAATCGAAGAGAACACAATTACTTTTGGAATCGGTCCAGCAGGTACCGGTAAGACATACCTTGCAATGGCAAAGGCAGTTGCTGCGCTACAGGCAAAGCAAGTCAATCGCATCATCTTGTCTCGTCCAGCTGTTGAGGCGGGGGAGAAGCTCGGATTCTTGCCTGGCACCCTCTCAGAGAAGATTGACCCATATCTTCGCCCACTCTTTGACGCTCTTCACGACATGATTGATGGGGATTCGATTCCTCGTTTGATTCAATCAGGCATCATCGAAGTAGCACCTCTTGCATTTATGCGCGGTCGCACACTCAACGATGCATTCATCATCTTGGATGAAGCGCAGAACACAACCCCTGAACAAATGAAGATGTTCCTTACTCGCCTAGGTTTCGGTTCAAAGATGGTCATCACAGGCGATGTCACACAGAACGACCTTCCCAATGGCCAGCGCAGCGGCCTTGCCATTATTCGCTCAATCCTTGAGGGCGTTGCAGATATCTCATTTATGGATCTCACCGCAGAAGATGTCGTTCGCCATCGCCTTATTGGGGATATCGTCAAGGCATACGATAAATATGATGCCGCTAAGCAAGCTCCAGTAAGTATCAATAAGAGCTCATGACTATTGATGTAACAAATCGCTCTGGAGTGGCAGCACCAGAAAACGAAATTGAATCGCTTCTGACTTTCGGCATCGACTACATGGATCTCCATCCTGAGTGCGAGCTATCTGTCACCTTTGTCGATGATCAAGAGATGGAAGAGCTTCACATTAAGTGGATGGATGAGCCAGGAACAACAGATGTTCTCTCATTTCCCATGGATATGCCTGAAGGCAAGAGCGATCCAGTGATGTTGGGCGATATCGTCATTGACCCCATCGTTGCAGCACAGCAAGCAACAACTGCAGGTCACAGCACCGAACACGAGATCTACATTCTTGCAGCGCATGGCCTCTTACATATCTTGGGATATGACCATGCAGATAAAGATGAAGAGAAGATTATGTTTGAACTTCAAGAGAGTATCGTCAAGAAATGGGCTTCCCAATAGTGAATACAGCAGGCAAGGCAGTTGGCAGCGCAATTCACTTTCTCTACGACTTCGCACAGAAGCGCGGATTGATTAAGAGCGATCTCAGCCACTTGGCAGATAACGATTTCGAACTCGGTGACACATTAGTCCGCGAGCTCATGGTTCCTCGCACAGAGATGGTCTGGGTCGAACGCGATAAGACCTTACGTCAGGGACTTTCATTGGCGCTGCGCTCTGGATATTCCCGTATTCCAGTTGCAGGAGATGACCTCGATAACATCATCGGAATCGCATATGTGAAGGATTTAGCAAAGCGTGCACTCGATCACCACGAGGCCGAGACAACTGAAAAAGTTGAGCAACATATGCGCCCACCAGTATTTGTTCCAGAGAATAAAGAAGCCGCTGACCTTTTGCGCGATATGCAGCGCAATCAGATTCACCTTGCAATCGTTGTTGATGAATATGGCGGAACAGCAGGAATCATCACCATTGAAGACATCATCGAAGAGATTGTCGGTGAGATTGCCGATGAATATGACGATGGAGTCGAAAGCTTTAGCTGGCTCTCAGAGAGCAAAGCTCGCGCGAAGGCATCTATGCATATTGAAGATCTCGCTGAAGAGCTGAAGATCACCATTAAGGAAGAAGAGTACGAAGGTATCGACACCATTGGTGGCTTGATGGCTCAGATCCTTGGTCGCGTTCCTATTGCAGGCAGCACAGTGACAATCGAAGGATGGTCGATCACATCAGAGCGACCAGTCGGCCGTCGTCGTAGAATTAGCTCAGTAATTATCGAACGCGTTGAAGAGGTTGAAGAGGATCACGAGTAATGAATAATCCAGAAGATACAAAGCTCGTCACCCTTGCAACAAATACTTTGGCGCGAAGTGGTGCTCTTGAGGCTGCAGCTCTTCGAGATACAACAGGTCGCACATATGTAGCGGTCAATGTAGTTTCACCATCGCTGAATCTCGACGCCTTTGAAGCCGTATTAACTGTCGCACTCGCATCAGGAATCACAGGTATTGAAAGCGTTGTGGCAACAGGGGCGCAACCTAAAAATGTGAAGGCGATTAAGGATTTTGCTCCAACGGCGACGGTCTTTTACATCAGCGCCGACGGCCAAGAGCTCGCTCTTTAACCGTTAAGATAGGCGCATGCGCGTCGTTCGATTCTCACCATTGCCTGAGGCTGGCCTCGGCAGTGATCCCTTGTATGGAATCCTCGAAGAAGATAACACCATCACCGTCATTACCGGCGACCCTCTCTATCAAGGCATCCAGAGGACTGCGGCAAAGCTTGAGCTCACAAAGGCTCGCTTACTCGCACCTGTTATTCCTCGCAGCAAGATCGTTGCAGTCGGCAAGAACTATGCAGACCATGCAGCTGAGATGGGTGGCGTAGTTCCTGAAGAACCCATCATCTTTATCAAGCCCAATACAACTGTTGTGGGCCCTGGCGACACCATCGTCTGGCCAGAGATGGCGCCTTCTATTGATTACGAGGCAGAGCTTGCAATCGTGATTGGTCGCATCTGTAAAGATGTTCCGAAAGAGAAGGTCAACGATGTTATCTTTGGCTACACATTGGCTAACGATGTGACATCACGTGAACTACAGAAGAAAGATGGTCAATGGATTCGCGCAAAAGGTTTCGACACCTTCTGCCCACTAGGACCTTGGATTGAGACAGAGTTCGTCCCTGGCAATCAGCGCATCACCACCACTCTTAACGGTGATATCAAACAAGATGCAGTGCTCTCTGACATGATCTTTAAAGTCCCAGATATTATTCATTTTGTATCAAGTGTCATGACACTTCTTCCAGGAGATGTCATCATCACGGGAACCCCTGCAGGTATTGGTCCAATGCCAGAGCGTTCTGTCGTTGCAATCTCTATCGAAGGCCTCGGTCAACTAACTAATAAGGTGAGTGCTCGTCCATGAGTGAGAAAAAAGTAAAGGTCCGCTTCGCACCATCTCCAACTGGTGATCTGCATGTCGGCAATATCCGCACCGCACTCTTTGACTGGGCATTTGCTCGCCACACAGATGGCACATTCTTATTCCGTATCGAAGATACAGATACCACTCGCGTTACCCCTGAATACATCCAAGCTGCAATCGATACCTTGAAGTGGCTCGGTCTTACTTGGGATGAGGGGCCAGAGGTCGGTGGCCCTAATGGTCCATACCTGCAATCACAACGTCTCGATATCTATGCAACATGGGCGCAGAAGTTTCTAGATCAGAAAGATGCCTATCACTGCTACTGCTCTCCTGAAGAGCTAGAGGCAGTGCGTGAAGCACAGCGGGCAGCAAATGTTGCACCTGGCTATAACGGGCATTGCCGTGATCTGACCACAGATCAAATCGCAGCTTTTAAGGCAGAAGGTCGCGAGGCAGTTGTTCGCATGCGTATGCCTGATGGAACAACAACATTTACCGATGCAATTCGTGGCGAAGTAACCTTTGATCACAAGTTTGTTCCGGACTTCGTTCTCGTCCGTGCCGATGGATCGCCTCTCTACACACTTGCAGTTGCTGTCGACGATATTTTGATGGAGGTCACCCACGTGCTTCGTGGCGAGGACCTTCTCTCATCAACTCCTCGTCAGATCCGCGTCTATCAGGCGATGGGTATTAAGGATGAGGATTTCCCAACATTTGCTCACCTGCCATTTGTCATGGGCCAGGACAATGCAAAGCTCTCAAAGCGCAACGGCGAGGTATCTATCGCTTGGTATCGCGAACAGGGATACCTGCCTGAGGCAATCTGTAACTACCTCGCACTTCTAGGCTGGTCTCCAGGAGATGACCGTGAGAATGTAACGATGCAAGAGCTGACAGAGCTCTTTACCGTTGAGAAGGTTCACTCATCACCAGCACGCTTTGATATGAAGAAGCTTGAGGCGATCAATGGCGACAAGATTCGTGCGCTCACTATTGATGAGTTCCTCAAGTGGACACTTCCGTTCCTTACCAAGGCTGGAATCATCACCGGAACAGATGCAGAAGTAGAGCTCGTGAAGAAGGCTCTACCAATTATTCAAGAGCGCATTGTGAAGCTTGATGAGACTCCTGCGCTATTGAAGTTCCTTTTTGTGAAGGAGTTTGCAGTAGATGCTGATGCAGTTTCAAAGATCACAGATGGCGCATCAAAGGATGTTCTTAAGCGTTCATTAAAGGAACTTGAAGCTCTCACTGCTTGGAATCACACAACAATTGAGGCAGCCCTTCGCGCTGCGTTGATTGAAGATATGGGCCTTAAGCCTCGCGTGGCATTTACCGCACTTCGTATTGCAACCACTGGTAGCACCATCTCTCCACCACTCTTTGAGTCGATGGAGCTCTTGGGGCAAAGTGCTTGTATTTCGCGCATTTCGGCAGCTCTAGCCCTCTAATTCCGTGTGGCGAAAGCACCCCTGAAGGTCAGGTAAACTTCTGCCTCGCACGTTAATGGGTTCAAAAGGCTTGCCGATTGAACTTGATTATCTTGGGGTATGGGGTAATTGGCAGCCCTGCTGATTCTGGTTCAGTAAGTCTAGGTTCGAGTCCTGGTACCCCAGCGCAGTAAGCAGTACATAACTGAATATGGAATGGATCGATAGATCGCTATCGGTTAGTCATCTGGCCCCGTCGTCTAGCGGCCCAGGACTCTGGCTTCTCAAGTCAGCTACGAGGGTTCGAATCCCTTCGGGGCTACATCAGATAAAAGGTAAGTGCCATCTCTCAGAAAATCGAGAGGTGGCATTTTATCTTCCACTAGAGTCTTCATATGCGCGTAATCAATACCGATCAATTGAAGACAGTACTTGCAAACCTTCCTAGCAATCCACGAATCATCGCATCTGGAAACTTTGCTACACCAAATACTCTCTTGAAGCTTGCTGACGAGACGATTCCTGAGTTCAAGCTTCATATGCTCAATGCTCAACCGGGTATTCCAGACCGTGAAGGCATTACATATGAGACAGCATTCGTTGGCCACGGTATGCGCCGCCATCCACGTTTAAATTACATCCCTTCACGACTGTCTCTCTTGCCGGTTGTTATCCGAGATTATGCACGCCCAGATGCAGTCTTTCTTCATACTTCTTCGCAACACCATGACACTGTTTCACTGGGAACGGAAGTCAATATTCTTCCCGCAGCAATTGAATCAGCGCACGCCCATGGTGGAATCGTGATTGCTCAGGCAAATAAGCAGATGCCTTACACATATGGCGATGCACAGATTTATGAGTCAGAGATCGATTACCTCGTTGAAGTCGATGAGCCGCTTCTGGTAAAGCCAGAGACAAACTTCTCTGATGAATCACTGATGATTGGTGACCGCATTGCATCCCTTATTGAGAACAACTCGACGCTCCAACTGGGTATTGGCGCAATCCCTGATTCTGTACTTAACTCATTGAAGGATCGCCGGGGCTTGCGCATCTGGACAGAGATGTTCTCTGACGGTGTTTATAACCTCCATAAGTTGGGTGTTCTCGACCCAGATATCTTGATTACCGCATCCTTTATCTTCGGAACTAAAGAGTTATACGACTGGTTGCACTTCAATCGTCGCGTTCAGATGTTGCGCACAGAAAAAACCAATAATCCAAGTCTGATTGCTAAGCAAGCGCGGATGACATCTATCAATGCAGCGCTTCAGATTGATCTCTACGACCAAGCAAATGCCTCACATGTGCGCGGTCAGATCTATAGCGGCTTTGGTGGCTCAACCGACTTTATTGTTGGAGCACTTCATAGCCGTGGCGGGCGTTCATTTATGGCGCTACCTTCATGGCACCCAAAGGCGAAGGTCTCTTCGATTGTTCCCCGACTATCCGAGAATGTCACAAGCTTTCAGCACTCATTCGTCGTAACAGAGCAAGGCGCAGCGGCATGCTTTGGACATACTCAGCAAGAGCAGGCGATGAACCTCATTAATAACGCTGCCCACCCAGATGCTAAAGAGGGCTTGATTCAAGCCGCATCTGTATTTGGGCTGCTGAATTAATTAGCGGAGTTCGCCATCCGCGTGCGCTTTACGCATGCGGATCATCTCTTTTTCATTAGAGAGGTCAATCGCTTCACGCTTATCTGCGATGAAGTCCATGACAGCAAAGAGAACTCCTGAGATAACGAATGTCAGGTGGATACCAATACGCCAGCGTTCACGTGTTCCATCGATTTCGCCTTCGAGCATAAAGTCTTTGAGAAGTTCGATAACAGAGATCGCAACCAATGAACCGATGAGCTTAATCTTGAGGCCGCTGTAATCAACGCGTCCCATCCAGTGTGGTCGATCTTCAGCATCTTCAGCCACATTAATCTTTGATACGAAGTTCTCGTAACCAGCAAAGATAATGATGATGATGAGATTGCCGAGCAATACTGTGTCGAGAAGCTCGAGGATGCTCAAGGTGATGTGGTGCATATCTGTATCTGTCATATGCATCATCAACTCGTAGAAGTTGTGGAAGAAGCGATAGAGAAGTGGAATGAGGCTGAGCATCAAACCTAAGTAGAGAGGGGCAAGGAGCCAACGACCTCCGAAGATGATGCGTTCGAGGACTTCCTCAAAGTTCTCATTCCATGCCTTGTGCTCTTCAACCTGCTTCGCCATTGATCGCTCCCTTGAGAATTTCCCCAAGGGTAGGTTGAGCGCGTGAAAGTTACGAGGGTTATCCCTGCGAATGAATGGTCATAATTAAGGGGTTAGTGCAGGATGTTAACGGCACGTGCGACAACCAGACCCACTGTCAGCAGCGATGTCACTGACTGCACCAGCATCAGCATCTTCGCCCAACGGGTGAGCGGCAGGACATCGGTGGGGCTAAATGCGCTGGCATTGGTAAATGAGATGTAGAGATAGTCAAAGAAGTTGGGGTGCCAATGCACCGCCGCCATATTTTCATCCTGCATCTGAGGAAAGAGAAAATCCGGATAACGGATTAGCGCTTCAGCGCGCGCACCAGGGCCACCACGATCGAACTCCCAGAACCAGAGGGCGAAGATGACGATATTTGTCAGCCATATCGTGGCGCCTGAGAGAAGAAGTGAATTTCCATTCTGGGCAGAGCCGTTGATGAGGTGCTGGATTAACTTCACCGCAGATGCCGTATTGGAGAGAGTCATTACACCTGTGAGCCCCAAGCTCAAGATTCGAAGAGGCAGATGATGATTGTGAATCCGTCGTGGCGCAACAACAAGAAGCACCGCTAAGAGGCTCGCTTCAAGTATTGAGATCTCTCTTTGAAAGCTCAGTGATAATTCCTTAGGCAAAATAGTTTGTAGAGCGATAACCAGAAAGACGACCACGGCTACGGGGAAGCGGTGCTCTCCGGTATGGGTGCGATGCCAGTGGGGGTGATGATCGTTATGTGGTGCAAACTCTTTACGTGCCATAGTTTGATGATAACTATGGAAGGTTGAGATTGAAAGCATGACCAGTCGAGGTGAATAAATTGAGGCTCACTGAGCGGAGTCTCTTCCGTGAAGGTACGTCTCTTTCTTGCAATCTCGGCCGTTCTGCTATTTGCCCTACCTTCATGGTCATCAGAGGCGGCTCCTAAGACTCTCGTAATTGCCGACACTGGTTTTAGCGATAGCGATCCAGTGATTGCCTCTCACACAGTTTTCCAGCTCTGCATCATGGATTGGTCAGCCTGCCCGAATGGCATGAGCTTTCAAGAGAGCGGAACAGCAGCGCTCTTGAATTCGACTCAGATTGCATCAGGGGGATTTAGCCACGGCAGCAAGATGGCACGGGCTGCCATCGCTGTCTATCCCGATGTGAAATTGATTTTGGTGCGCATCATTGGACAAGGTGCAAATGGTGCTCGGATGTCTACCAGCGAATCAATTGTCACCAAAGTTCTGGCCTGGGCAAATAAGAACGCTGTCACGTATCGAATCGGTGCAGTTGCAATCTCGCAAGGAAGTAACAAGATCGGATCCAATGCACGTAAGTGCCTGGCATCTCCTGCAACCGATAAAGAAGTTGCATCCTTAAAAGCAAAGGGAATCTATACATTCTTTCCGGCAGGAAATGAGGGAAGCTCAGGAGTGATTAATTGGCCTGCATGTATTGCAGATGCAGTTGCAGTCGGTGCACTCGATAAAAGCGGTGTGATTGCAAGCTATAGCAACGATGCGCCTGGTCAAGTCGATCTCTACGAACCGGGATATGTCATCGACACAACAACACTGCCGCAATATTCAACTGAGAACGGAACCTCATTCTCAGTGCAATATGCGGCCGCACGTTGGCTCTCATTGGTAAATCAATTTCCAACAAAACGCGCCTCCATCATCTACTGGACCTTTGCCTTCTCCGGTGATCCCGTGACGAATTCGAAGGGGCAGAGTGGCTGGAATACCAATCTTGACGCTGCCAAAGCGAGCCTGACTAGTCAATAGGCTTGATAAAGAGCTGCATAAAAAGAGGCAGCTTTTACGGTTATCTCAGTGAACCTACTTCAGGAGTACATAATATGCACGCTCTCAAGCGCAAATCGTTCCGCTCTGTAGCAACTGTCTTCATCGCACTCGCTGCGATGATGGGATCAAGCTCGCAGGCAGAGGCCGGTCTTCTCGGTCCATCCTCTGATTACATTGTGCAGATTACTCCTGCAGCGCGCGCTGCTATTGAGAGCGCAGTGAAGAACGCAGGTGGCACAGTAGGTACTCGCTACCAATATGCATTTGATGGCTTTGTTGTGAAGCTTCCAGATATGTTGCTTCCAATTCTTCAGAAGATTCCAAATATTCTTAAGATCGAAAAAGATCAACCTGTATCAGGCCTTGATATTCAACAGAATCAGACACCCACTCCTTCGTGGGGACTCGATCGTGTCGATCAGCGTGAAGTCGTCTCCGCTGCATCTGGATATCAGGGCAATTATGGATATCGCAGCGCGGGAACCGGCGCGACAA
The DNA here is from genome assembly GCA_965267985.1 of Candidatus Nanopelagicaceae bacterium. Taxonomy (GTDB): domain Bacteria; phylum Actinomycetota; class Actinomycetes; order Nanopelagicales; family Nanopelagicaceae; genus Planktophila. The sequence continues at coordinate 466,958 of OZ254152.1, forward strand.
TCTATATCGGTGATACAGGAATCTATCCTCATGAAGATTTAGCAGGACGTATTTCTTCAGTCGGATTTACAGGAATCGCAGATGGCAATGGAACTGTCGACTGTAATGGCCACGGAACACACGTTGCTACAACAGCTGCCGGAACAAAGTATGGCGTTGCAAAGAATGCAAAGGTTGTGCCAGTTCGTATTCTCAATTGCGCTGGTTCTGGATCGTACGCAACAGTTATTGCCGGCCTTGACTGGATCTTGTCACCACTGAATACAAATCCAAAGACCCAAGCTGTTCTCAATCTTTCAATCGGTGGAGGTGCTTCATCAACAATCAATGATGCAATCCTTCGTCTGACTAATGGCGGCATCACTGTTGTTGCAGCTGCAGGAAATAGCAATATCGATGCTTGTACTACATCACCTGCTGGCGCCCCATCGGCAATCACTGTTGGCGCAACTACTGTTGCCGATACAAAGGCATCATTTTCTAACTGGGGTAAGTGCGTTGATATCAACGCCCCTGGTGTAAATATCACCGCTGGTTGGAAAGATGCAGCAAGTGCCACAAACACTATCAGCGGAACTTCGATGGCAACTCCTCACGTTACTGGAGCTGCAGCGGTATTTCTCGGACTTAATCCATCTGCATCAGTTGCCCAGGTATCGGATGCCTTGGTTGCTCAATCAACGAAGGGTGCAGTAGTTGGATTGACAGCTGATACTGTCAATAATCTGCTCTACGTATCACCTACCGATGGTGGCCCAGCGATTGTGCCGCCAGCAGTTCAGATCAGCACATTGAGCGGAATCACCCATCTTCAGGCTCAGGCTAATGTTGAGATCAATCCAAATAATGCGCCAACGACTGCAAGAATCGAATACGCAACAGATGCCGCATTCACATCGATTGTGAAGTCAATCAATCTCACTCCAACACCGTTGGACGGGGGAGCTGTCATCTCGCTTCCAGTCATCTTTGATGGCCTGAATCCATCGACACAGTATTACTTCCGAGCTACTGCAACTAACGAGAGCGGTTCATATACAACTCAAGTGGGATCATTTAAATCACTCGCACCGCCTGTGACCCCACCTGTGACAGTTGCTCTTGCTCCAACAAATGTCACTGGCTGGAGCGCACATCTCAATGGAACCGTGAATGCCAACAATGGCGTAACAACAGTCTCATTTATCTATGGAACAGACCCTAATTTCTTAACGAATACTCAGACCGGCTTGGCATCACAGCAGAGCGTCTCAGGAAATGTCACAACAACGGTTGGACTCGATATCTCATTCCTTGTTGGATCTACTAAGTATTATTACAAGGTTGTCGGTAGCAATAGCTCCGCATCTGTACATTCAAATGTTTATTCATTTACTACTCCTGCAGTTGCCGGAGTATTGGCATCGGTCGAGACTATCCGACCAACAAATGGCCTTGATACTCCTGTAACAACTGTTACAGGGCGAATCAATCCAAACGGCCAGACTACTTCTGTGCGCCTCGTCTGGGATACAAATCAATCTATGGTCGTTGCACCAATGTCTGTCCAGATAACACCTGATTTCACGGGAATAGATACAGTCACTGTTTCTGCTGATATGACAGGGTTAACTCCTGGCGTGCGCTACTACTACCGCTTCGAAGCAACTAACGCAGCAGGAGTTTCTAAGCCACTGCCATTGACCAACGTTGGTAATCCTCTGATGCCGGTGATCATCCGCTCATATGTATCTTTGCAGACCACCACAACGTTTTCGCTCAACGCTTCAATTAATGCAGGAGCTTCAAATACACGAACTTCATTTATCTTCGGAACTGATCCAAATCTTGCAACCGGAACTACCGAGATCAATGCAACTCCATTTGCGGTAACCAGTGCTGTCAATACAACAGTCTCGACAGCACTCAGTGGCCTCAAGGCTGGTACTTCGTATTACTTCCGCACAAAGATTATGGCCTACACAGGTCCATTGACTGGCCTTGCACCATTGCTTGGCCCAATCACCCTTGCTCAGACACTCAATGCACCAACACCAACACCAACACCAACACCAACACCAACACCAACGCCAACACCAACACCAACACCAACACCAACGCCAACACCAACACCAACGCCAACACCAACACCAACACCAACACCAACACCAACACCAACACCAACGAAGCTGGCCCAGACAATTACCTTCCCAAGCCTTGGCGAGCGTTATTACGGTGGTCCAGCAACTGCTCTTGGCGCAAAGTCGAGTTCAGGGCTGAAGGTCACGTATACAACTGATACGCCGGCTGTCTGTCAGATTCTTGATCTTCAAACTTCTTACACTGTGCAGTATGTAAATCCAATTACTCCCGATACCAGAGCTATTTGTCGAGTGACAGCAAACCAGAGCGGCAATGCAACTTATGCTGCTGCCCCAGCTGTCACAACCTCATTGGTATGGGTCAAAGAAAATACTTATATTGATGCAACGACTACCGGAGCTGTGACTGCAGATGGAACATGGCTTCACTCAAGCGCGTACAGCACTCAGCGCTGGTACGTCCAATATGGACTCTCCTCTGGCACGACTGCCTTTAAGTACACAGTCCAAACGCCTAACACGTGTTCAATCTCCGGGGTTGAATACACCTGGGGAACAATTAAGGACGTTCACACTCGCGGACAGTTGCGCGCAAAGGCCAACGGAGTTTGTAGCGTCTTAATTGAATTCCCTGGATTCGACTACTGGCTGCCTTCAAATAAATTATTTACGACGACAATTTCAGGGATCACAGCCCCTGCGCCAGGTACAAATACACCTCAGTCGATTAATTTCCCGACGATTGATAATCGCACCTACGGTGCCGGTTACTACCTCAACGCAAAGGCAAGCTCTGGTCTTCCGATTACATATACATCACTGACACCAAATGTTTGCTCGATCCTCTATCCAACAGCAGGTCCAGCAGTGCAGAGCCTTGCTAATGTGACCGGAGATGGAGTCACCTGTACGGTGCAGGCTTCACAGCCTGGCGATGATCGATACGCACCGGCACAATCGGTTTCGAGATCCTTCACCTGGGGTCGTGCACCGATGAAGATAACGATTACCAATCCTGTGGCAACACGTGTTGGAGCAGGGCCTCATCAACTCATTGCATCCACTCTCTTTGTTGATATGGCAGGCAATAGCGGCCTCTTAAGTATTGGCCATCTGCTATCAGTTGTTTCAAATACTCCTGCGGTTTGCTCGGTCAACAGCGCCTCCATTCTTGATAAGACTGGTGGACTCTTTACCCAGGCCTATATCAAGGGAATCACCAACGGAACCTGCCAAACAACATGGAGCTTTGAAGGAACTGGAACAAGAGCCCCAACTTCGACAGTTCACTCATTCACTCTGACAGGCGTTAAGTAACAAGTTAGATTAATCCGGTGGCACGAACCCATCGGATAGCTCTACTTGCAGCGTTGCTTGCAACGATTCTTGGCGCCTTCACGCCTGCGCACTCGGCAGAGAAGCCATTGATTGTTGGCGGCAATCGACCGGTTACCGTCAACCTTCCAGCCGATACCTCACATCCATCACCACTTCTGATCATGCTCCATAGCGCCTCAACCAGTGGCGCACACCAAGAGCGTTATATGAAGCTGGCACCCGTTGCTAAAAAGTTAGGCATGATCTACATCGCACCCGATGGAACAGTCGGCGCAGATGGCAGACGAGTCTGGAATGCAGCAAAAGCCTGCTGTCAAAAATCTGGCACTCCTATAGATGACATCGCCTACATCACTTCACTAATTGATGAGATTGCTGCCAAAGTTGCATTGGATAGAACTCGTATCTACATGATTGGCCATAGCAATGGTGCATTTATGTCACTTGCCTATGCCTGCACCACTGGTTCTGTAGCTGCAGTTGTCTCATTGGCGGGTGCTCTCGATAGCGATTACAGATGTGCGAGCAAGAACCCTTTTGCTCTGTTGCAGATTCATGGCGTTGCCGATAAGACTATCAAGATTGATGGGGGAGTTCTCAATGGCCACTCCTACACAAGTGCACGTCAAACAATCCAAGCCATCGCTTCAGTCAATCGATGCCACCAGAACGCCTTCTCACAGGCCTCTTTCACCAAGAAGGATTTCGATCCATCTATCCCTGGCGTTGAGACAACCGTTGAATCAATCAGTGGATGCTCAGCTCCTATTACCTATTGGCGCATCGCACGAGGTGCCCACAGCCCGCGTCTTCCAGTCGATTACGCAGAGCAAGTTTTAAGGTGGATACTGAGCGCATGAAGAGCGTTACTGAATTCAATCGCCGCATCGCAGAGAAGATCACAGCTGCTGTATCAACGATGTGGTGTGCATATATCTTTGCCGCAATCGCTCTGATCTCACTGCCTGCAGCGATTCGCACAGGCGATTCACTGGTCATCGTCGCCTGGGTCGCCCAGACATTTCTTCAATTGGTACTTCTCTCCATCATCATGGTGGGGCAACAGGCACAGGCAGATTCTGTGGCACAGAAGATCAACGAGACACATGTTGCATCCCTGGGTGAATTCGAATTAGCGAAAGAGGCTCGCAGCATTGCCGATCAAGAGTTGGCAGAGCTGAAAGAGATCACGCGAGATATCCATCGCGTCCTCAAAGATATTGAGGGCAAGAAGTAACTTACTTCGAGAGTTTGTAACCCTTAGGACAGACGGGCTTGAGGCCAGTGACCTTCTTGGAGACTTTCCCCTTAACGCAGGAAATAGTTGTCTTAGCTTTGGCGACCGGTGCCTGAGAGGCAGATGCAGAAGGTGACGGTGTTGGTGTAACAACCGGTGCTTCCTGTGTCAGCTTTACTCGAACAAAAGGAGATGAGAAGCCAAAGCCCTGTGCGCTAACAAAGAGCCAACCATTCTTCTCGCCCAAGACTGTTGTTGCTGCCTTTGCTTCACCTTCACTTGAGACGATGGAAATCGTTGCAGAGATTGGAGCCTTACTAAATCCATAGATGCATCGGGCAACATCAGAACGAATCAAGAGATCATAAGAACCGACAGTCTCTTTACCGGTTGACTCAAAGTGAGGAGAAGCCAATTGGTAATCCAGAGACTCTGTCTCCTTATTAAAGGTTGGAGGACCAGCGCTATAGAGAAGTGAATTAGTGGTCACAATTCCTGCGAGATTTCCAGATTGATCAGAGCAGCGTTGAATCGAATCATTCTCGTTGAAGTAACCGAGTGAATTCACAGTCCAATATGTGTGCTCGTAACTGGATTTATCTTTAAAGGCTGAGTTGAAGAGCTTAAAGACATCACGTGCCTCTTGTTGATCAAGACCTGCAACAATCTTGATTCCTCGCGAAGGATCTCCTGATACTCCCCATTCACGGTCAGAGAAGATGAGATCTTTTGCAGCCTGTGAGTAATCAGCAATAGGGGCAAGGTAATCAAGGGCTGTGACCCGCACGGGAAGAGCCTGGATAGTTAAATCTTGGCCATCACCGTTGGCGATAGTTTCAATTGTTGGTGCCTGAATTCGCCCGTGGAACCAACCAGTTAATTTCTTATTGGAGCGAATCTTCACGCCAAATTGATAGCCATCAGGGAAGTCGCGAATCGCTTCACAGATTCCATAATCTGAAGATTGGCAATCACTTCCATCAGGTGCCTTACCCAGTCCGGCATCTGATCCATAGCCATCAGTGACGTGGACTGGTACATAATTGCCAGTGAACTCTTCAACAGGCAGGACGCCCGCTCTAAAGTTTCTAATCGAGTAATCCTTAGTATTAGCAGGATCTCCTGCCTTCTTCTTAAAGTTAAACATGCTGCGCACGGAGACAAGGTAGGTATCTTTTCCACCAGAGTTGAGAACTCCGGGATATTTAAAGATTGTTCCAGTGCCAGTTCCTTCTGATAGACCCATTGATGGAACGGCAGAGAAATCGCCATTGCCTTTAGCTGCCATTCGTTTCACGGCAATGCCCTCAATACGCTCACCGGCTGGCGAGATTGCCCAGGTGCCTGCGATGCAGTTGTAATCGGCAGTTGCAGTACAGATGGGAAGAGAGTGGATAATCATGATCTCTTCTGCATCAGTGCAAATCTTGCTGGAGAGCTCACCGCACATCTTCCAGTCTGTTGAGTCGAGCGAATCTGCCTTCGCCTTGCCATAGATGACCGAGCTCATTGAAGTGAGCTCTGAATTCTCCTTAAACCACAAACCCAATTGCGGCACGCTACTTGAAATCTTTCGTCCTGCCTCAGCAGAAGGTGCAAATGCAAGGAGAGCGCCAAGCATCACAGCAATGGCAACCTTAAAGCGGTGAGATTTCATGGCCTCATTCTACGAAGGTGGCTTTGCGCTATCTAGTGCAATAGGTGTCTTGAATGGTCAGAAAGAAGTAACATCCGCTGCATGAGCATTCGCTTCCGTCGATCTGTGAAGTTAATTCCTGGTGTGCGCCTTAACTTCAATAAGGATTCAGTCGGAATGTCTTTTGGTGTTCGTGGCGCGCATTACACCGTTAATTCAAAAGGTCGCCGCACAGCAAGTGTGGGCATTCCAGGCACTGGACTTTACGCAGTCGAGACTTTAAGTAGTGGCCGCAAGAAGAGCTCTCGCGCCCAAGAGTCATTAGCTGCAACAGATCGCTATCTCACCGGAACCAACCCACCTAAGCCAGGTCTCTTCGCCGGTAAAGCTGAGCGCGCACTCAATGAATTCTTACTCGATATCTATAGCGCAGATTCAACTGATACTCCCGCCCAAGTTGTTGAGAAGGCAAAGACTCTTCGCGCACAATTTGCTGAGCTTCGCCCTGCCCTAGAACTCATCTCCTTCCTTCACGCAATCACCGATAAAGAGCTATCGAAAGAGGCAACAAAGTGGGCGCCTGGACTATGGAAGAACCGCGACGCCCTCTTTGCTGATTCACTTGTAAAGAAGTATCTCGTTGGCATTCATCCCAGCGTTCAGATCTCTCGCGGCATCAGCACCAATCTTGCCTACACAATGCAGACACTTGGCTTTATGTATGTAGAGGTCCTGCAAGGTGATGGCAAATATGACGAGGCACTAGCCGCCCTCAATGATTTAGCACCTGACGCGCTGATCGCTATCTCGACTGCAGATATCGAACTCTCCAAGAAGGATTTCGATGGAGCGATTGATACGACTGAAGATGTCGAGAATGAAGATGATGTCAGCGCAATGCTTCTAATCTTCCGCGGTATCGCCTTTAGAGGCAAAGGCCTTCATGAGGCTGCCCTTGAATGCTTTAAGCGCGCACTCGCTAAGAAAGATCGCTCTCAAGAGGTCCTTCATCGCGCCCGCTTCGAACGAGCAGATACCTATATCGCCATGGGCAAGAAGGCGATGGCGATTAAAGACTTAGAGAAGATTCTCGTAGACGACCCAAGCTATGACGGGGTCTCCGCGAAACTCGCATCTCTTCGCTAAAAATTGACCATTCATGGCGTCAATTTCTATTGCTGAATAAAGATCGCTCGCGAAGACTTACTTCATAACCCAGATGGAGGAGGTCTTGAGAATGGCTGTAAATAAATCGTATGACGAAATGACGGATATAACGAAGTACTCAACGGCAGTCATGCGGGTTGGCAGTAATTCGATGCTCGGTAAATTCACAAAGCAATTGACGCAATTACATATCTCTCTTCAGGTAGTAATCGGTGTCGATAACGGGGAACTCTTCTCATACATAGTCTTTAGGCGACGTGGATACGACTGGTCTTGGATCAGCAATGCAGACACCATTTTTCTAGTTGATGGAAATCGAACCCAAGGCACTGGAGAAGTAGTCAACTCTCACACCTCATCGAGCGATACCACTGTGTATTGCAATGAAACAGTCTCTCAAGATACTGATATCGATTATCTATGGACAATTTCAAAGGCAGGTTCAGTTAAGTTCAGAGTTGGCGCAATTGACGTTATTCCTCCCGCTGAGTTTTTCCCTGCTCTTAAGGAAATCCTTGATGTCACAAAAAATTTAGGAAAATGACACTCACGCCTAGGCTTATCGCTCTTGGACTTATCTCCTTGATTTGCTCTACTGCGCTCACATCGTGTTCAACCGTTGATCAAATCACCGGTGTTGACCTAGATGTTTCGCGAGTAGAGCAGACCATCGAAGATGGCATCCTCGATCAGGCAGATATCTACGTCGTAGCGACCTGCCCAGATCCAATGGCCGGCCAAGTGGGAGATACCCGCACATGTTCTATTGAAGATGATTACGGTGACACAGAGCTTGTTGATGTAACGATTCAAAATGATCAAGGCGACATCGTCTGGGAGGTGCGCCAGTAATGAACTTCATTAGAAAGATTAGGCTTTTTAACTTTGATTTTGCTAAAAAAGAGAAGAATTCAATCAAAGCCTGGTTACTTTTTATCGGAAATCTAGTTTACGAGTTTTGCTTTATCGGGATTACGGTTTTCATGGCCTGGATATTTGCCTTATCTTCAATCCCTTATAAAAACTGTATGAATGAAGCAATAAGTGACTTAGGATGTTGGGAGTACGGAAAGTCACCCTTAAGGGCAATCGGAACATTACTTCTATTTCTCATTTACTCACTCCTTTTCCTAAGCACCCGCTCACTTGTCACAATGTTCATGCGTAGCCTTAATAAGAGAAATGCGGATAGAGCAGCTTCGGACTTGAAGAATTTTCGGGCAGAAGTCGCGCGTGAAGCCAAGAGATTGGCAGAGATTCGCGCTTCCATGACAGATGCTGAATGGGCAGCCTACGAAATTCAACTAGAAAATAAACGACTTCTGGAAGAGATAAATAACAAGCAGAGTAGATCTGGTGGAAGTAAAACTAGTTTCATGTATGGCGTGATTGACGACTAACGCTCTTTTGAGGTTTAGACTCCCTACATGCCGAATTTCTTTGAGACCAATGCCGTAACGCTCAACAAAGCTTTCACAATCAATGGCACTTCCAGCCGGCGTGAGTATTGGTACTTCATCCTCTTCACCTGGCTAGCAACGGCAATATCGCTTGTGATTGATCACTTGATAGGTGGCGATATGGTCTATAACATCGTCAATATCTTGCTCTTTGTGCCAACTCTAACCGCTGCTATACGACGAATGCACGACTCAAACCATCGTGGTTGGTGGCTTCTTTTCCCGGTTGTGAACTTCATCCTCTTGGTAAGTCCAACGGTTCCAAATCGCTGGACTAAAGCGGAGTAAACGGCCATGAAGCGAGCACTCGTATTGTTCTTAGTTACTACTACAGTCATCGCCATCTCTCTCGCTTACTCACTTTCCAGAAGCGAAACAAAACCCGCAGTAATTGCCGCTTCAGAAGTGCTTACATGGGATTGTGAATACCCTGAAACTAAACCCGAGTCAATCATGATTACTTGTGGCGACGGGGGAATGTATGTAGACAGGATTGAATGGTCTTCATGGGAAGCAACTGGCGCCCACGGCACCGGCTTTTATAACGTCAATGATTGTGACCCTGACTGTGCAGATGGAAAGATGCACAAGGCCCGCGTCAAAGTCGAGCTGTCAGGGCTCACAATTGTCCAAGGAAAGAACTTCCTTCGTACCATGGAGATTCAAACCTTGGATGGCAAGAATTTACCCGAATCTAGTCAAAGCCATTACATATGGGATGTAATGGAATTCGAGGAGATGATGAATAAATGAGTAACTCACAAATGATCGGTATCCGCATGCTCTGCATCGTCATGGGATGGGTCTTCGGAACCATGCTCTTTGGGGCAGACACAATCTGGCTCTGGGGAATGAAGAGCTATATCTGGTGCGGCATGGCAGGTGGATGTATTGGAGTGTTGCTCACGTCGAAGTGAGAGAAAACCTTAATTTCATCTGATCAGTAAGAGAGTTTGTTGATGAGTGCCGTTGGTTAGAAAATCTCTGATAATTAAGAGTTAACGGAAGTAAGGTCTTACGCACTACTAATCACGCACACTACCGCATGTAATAAGCCTAGTAAACGCTCAATTACCGAATTTCGTACCGAAATGACTATCCGCGTTGCTACCCCGTTGCTACTCTAGAGACCTCAACTAGAGAATCGGGAAATCGCATGAAGAGAAACCTTGCAGTATTCGCAGTATTTGGAATCTTTCTAGGTTCAGTGCTATCGGCGCCTTCTGCATCTGCAGGCTCCCTATGTAACAACGGCAGGTATTCTTCAAATTCTGGAAGTGGCACATGCTCTGGTAACGGAGGAGTAAATAAATACGCACCCTCCTACTCGGACCCTGGTTCATCTTCTTACAATCGCAATAACGGCCTTGGCGGTGGATTAGGTTCAACTGGGAAAAATGGTTTAACTGGAAAATCATGCCCTAAAGGAAAGTACATCTGCTAGATAAGGAATTGCGGTTAGTCCTGCAATTCTTGCCCACTGTTAATGATTCCCTGAGAGAGGGAATGGTCCAGTTGGCTACTGCCTAACTACAACGCAGGAATCTGCGCCAGAGACCGGGTTTCCGTGCATCTAATAACACTATTATCATGATAACAAGAACGAACAAGTTCCCTGCGCGAATCGGAAAATTTCACTCTTATCATGATAACAGGCACCATATTGATGGTAATTATTTACACTATATATTGCACATGGGCATATGACAGGGAGCAGTTGGGATAAGAAGATATTTCCCTAGGGAAATATTTTTTCAAATTTAGAATAGATAAATCAAATATAGAAATGCACAGCATTTCACATCTAGCTAATCTAGGGAAATATCTTCTTATTAATTCTATGTTGGTAGATAATTTCTATTACCGCGACTTCAATAACCGCGCTACGCGCCTTCTAGGTACCAATAATGGGTATTGTGTAACCGCGCTTTGGCTACTGTATTAAGTTATAACCTTTATCTGCGTAAAACACCTGATTCTCTATATAAATGGTTATTACTTAACCTAGGGGGTCCGCTGCAGACTGTCATTTGTCACCAGGAGGATGCAATATAGGAGCATGACACGGAAGCTCGATTTTGAGGAGGCGGCTGCGGTTATGCGCGCCGCAAACCTTGAGCCACTTGAGCCCTACCCGGGAAATAAAGCAAAGTGGAAATGTCGATGTAATTCTTGTGGGGAGATCGTCCACCCTTCATTGGGAGCCGTTAGAAATAATGGAGGCGGCTGTAGACCGTGTGGCCTTACAAAGGGGGCTATATCTCGACGTGGCAATCATGATGAAGCTGTAGCGATTATGGAAAAATCTGGTGCGAAACCACTCGAGCCTTATCCTGGATCAAACAAACCCTGGAAATGTGAATGCCTCCTTTGTCACAAGGAAATAACTCCCACTTTAGGGAATGTAAAGAACAAAGGTACGAACCCGTGTGCGTACTGTTCCGGGAAGAAAGTCGATCAAGTTGATGCTCTAAGGGTATGGCACGATAAAAACCTACAACCGTTGGTGGAATTTCCTGGTGCTAATAAACCATGGAAAAGTGTTTGCATGAAATGCAGCAGCTCTGTCAATCCTCGGTATACAGATGTCAAACTTGGCCAAGGTGGTTGCAAGAAATGTGGTTATGCAGAAAATCGAAAGAAGCAGTTGGGTGACGCTGATTTAGCGAGGGCACTATTTATCAGTAGAGGATTAGAACCCTTGGTTGAGTACCCAAGTTCTGGAAAACCCTGGAGATCTAAATGTTTAAAGTGTGCCAGCATTATTTCTCCTACATTTCAGTCGGTACGTTCAGGAACTGGCTGTGGAGTTTGCGCAGGAAAAATTGTAAATCCAGAAGTTGCGTTTCAGATAATGGTAGATGCTCAGCTTATGCCGCTTGAACCATACAGAGGCAGTGCGGTAAAGTGGAAGTGCAAGTGCTTGAAATGTGGAGAAGAAGTGTCTCCAAAATATTCAGATATAAAGCAAGGTGATGGGGGCTGTAAGTTTTGCTCCGGCTCGTATGTAGACCCTGACGAGGCTGCTCAATTAATGAGAGCAAACTTCTTGGAGCCTCAAGAGCCATACGAAAAGACAGATAAGCCCTGGAAATGCCGTTGCCTGCGTTGCAAAAGAATCGTAACCCCGCGCCATGCGACCATCCAAAGAGGCTCAGGAGGTTGTAAATACTGTGCGAAAGTTTATGTTGATGCGGAGGAAGCTATCTCGGTTATGCGCAATGGAGGGCTGGAGCCACTGGATCCATATCCAGGCGCAAAGAATCCTTGGAGATGCAAGTGCAACGCATGCGGCTTGGAAACCGGTGCTTTTTATTCAACTGTAAAGCGCGGTGGAAGTGGATGCGTTTATTGTGCGGGCAAAAAAGTAGACCCTATGGAAGCTAGAAAAGTTATGTTGTTCGCTGGGCTTGAACCTTTGGAGCCATATGAAAAAGCAGATAAGCCATGGAAGTGTCAGTGTTTAACTTGTTTTAAAGTTGTGACCCCCGCATATTCAGCAATTGGGCAAGGTCAAAGTGGATGCGTTTACTGTGCTGGCAGGAAAGTTGACCCACAAGATGCCATCACTCTTTTCTTGGAGAATAACTTAAGACCGCTAGAACCTTTTGAACATACAGAAAAAAAGTGGAAATCAGAATGTTTGAAGTGCGGGCGCATAGTTTATCCAAGACATCACATGATTAAAACTAGAAGTGGTGGATGTAAATATTGCTCAACAAAAGGAATGGATTTCACATTGCCCGCCTATATATACCTGATCACTCATGAGGAGTATTCGGCTCATAAGGTTGGTATCGGTGGTGAGCATGCGAAGGAAGACAGAATGACTGATCACACAAAGCAAGGCTGGAAGCTTTATAAGAAAAAGACATACTTGAGCGCAGATGACACGTGGGAAGTAGAGCAAGAGACATTACGCTGGCTGAAGGAAGAGCGAGGTCTAGCACCTTATCTTTCGGCTGAGCAAATGCCGCAAGCTGGTTGGACCGAAACGGTAGACGCATCAGAGATAGACCTCCCGAGTATTTGGGCGAAAATTGAAGAAATAACAAATTCGCTCGAGTTACGAAAGAGGGATTAGATGAACCCCTTGTTGGTCATAATCTAGAGACAAGGAGCGATTTTGCTGTCATTTGTCATAGGGAGGTAGCAAGATAGGAACATGCTTTCGACATCAATAACCGAAGTAGCACAATCTTGGGAGTCTTACCGTTCTGGGAAAACGACTAACAAGGAACACCCAATGCATAAGTTGGTAGTGGACGAAATTCCCGAGATGCTTGAGTCATGGACCTTAAATAGTTCTAAGTACAAGTTTGTCGGTTCAGATGGACAAGGAAACATTCTCCGTACTCCCTGGTTTGCGACCCTCAATCTTGAGGTTACCGATAGCGCAACTAAGGGTTATTACCTGGTTTACTTAATAAGTGCTGACCTAAAGACCCTCGTCCTGGCTATAGGTTTTGGTGCTTATCAATTTGAGAAACAGTATGGCAGAGGTAAAAAGTTCTTCGATGCTCTTGGTACTGCGGTAGTAAATATGAAGATTAATAGTGCGCACTTGGTCTCGAAATCACTGAAGGAAACCAAAACCCGCACGAATATTGGACCCGTATTGCTGGACGAGTCGGGTGATTATCACCTCAGGGCCTACGAGAAATGTTCAATTTATAGTTTGAGCTATGACATCAACAATCTACCATCTGAGGCAGAATTAAAACGCGACTACCTAGAGTATGTAAATCTCTATGACAGCATGAGTGAAAGCCTTCTATTGGCTGATGTAGATTCCTATGTATATGAGTCGATTGATGAACAGGAAATTAAATCTGAAGTGCAGCTTGCTGTGTTTGAGCCGAGAGTATTTAAGAAGAGAAAATCTGATTCCAGCAGCAGTAGTAGCAACAGCGGTTCACGCCGGTACTCCAAGAAATCAGACAAAGTAGGCAAACTTGGTGAAGAGATAGTTCTTGAGTTTGAGAGAAACAAGTTGATTAAAGAACATCGACCAGATCTAGCAGCTAAAGTGAACTGGCATCGTGAGGATGCAGGGAATCGAACCCCTGGATGGGATATAACATCATTTGATAAAGACGGTCAAGAGCTGTACATCGAAGTCAAAGCTTCAGAAGGCCTAAAAATTAGTGATGTAGAACTGACTATCAACGAGTGGATTCAGGCTGAGAAAAACATAGAGAACAATCAGTACAAGGTTTATTTGGTTTCTGATGTTTTTTCAAACCCAATCATCGAAGTTATCGATAATCCTGCACTAATGGTCAAAAAAGGCCAATTAACGTTGAATGTGGCGCGATATCAGCTTCTACTTGGGGTAAGAGTTGACTAAGTTGGCGCCAAATTCACGATTAACAAGTCATAATTTGAAAGTGATTAACGAGCTAATAATGGATACCCAGGCATGCTTGCATATCTAGCAACCAAGGAACAATTCCTTTTAGATGCCCACGTCATTGAGGACAAAGTACGCGATGCCGTAAAAGAGAATCTTCATATTGGCGTCAGTCCTAATGAGCTTAATTCTTGGCGTAATTCCCTGGGAAATGCCATGGTGCACGTCATGAATAACCCCAAAATTCCAAATAATGTTGGGGTTGCTATTGAATATCAGATTAACAAACATAAGAATCGGGTTGATTTTATAGTTTCAGGAAAAAATAGCCATGGCGTGGAATCAGTTGTGATTATTGAATTAAAGCAGTGGACGGATATCGAATTCTCCTACTTACCCGAGCACGTCAAGACGTTTGTTGGGAAAAAAGATCGGGAGGTGCTGCACCCCTCTTACCAGGCACGCAGCTATGCGAGCCTCTTAGAGATGTATAACCAATACGTATACGAGACGCCGGTGGAAATTAGCTCATGTGCCTACCTCCATAACGCCTTGGAAAGCATTGTGATCAATGATTCCCGTTACGAAGAGGCGCTTAGAAACACTCCGGTTTTTATTCACGGAGAAAAAGATCGGGTAGTAGATCTCATAACAAACAACATCAGTGAAGGCGACGGGCTTGATCTCCTGCGAAGAGTGGACGCATCTCCAACACGTCCTTCACTCCAGCTTGCTGATGCCATTTCAAAAATGTTGCAAGGAAAAGAAGCCTTTGTTCTTATTGATAATCAGAAGACCGTCCTAGAAACCATAGTCCATCGAGCCTTTAAGGGGCTTGAGGATAAGAAGCAAGTCGTTATCGTGAATGGCGGTCCAGGGACTGGGAAGTCTGTTGTTGCTATAAATGTACTTTCTCGCTTGATGGGTCAAAGAATGAATGCCAGATATGTAACCCCGAATGCTGCCCCCCGTGCGGTATTTGAAGTAAAGCTCAAGGACTCCTTCAAAGGAGGCCAGATTAAGGAATTATTTAGTGGATCGGGAAGCTACACAGGTTTGGAATCTGGCGAGTTCGATATTTTGATAGTGGATGAAGCCCATCGATTAAAACTGAGAACGCAATATTCCAAAGGTGGAGATAACCAGATCAGGGAAATTATCCACGCTTCTCGAACTTCCGTCTTCTTCCTGGATGAGTCCCAAAAAGTAACCTGGAAAGACATAGGAGAAGTTGGGGAGATAGAAAAATTTGCCGAATCCATGGATGCAGAAGTAACGCACCTTCTTCTAGAATCGCAGTTTCGCTGTAATGGCTCAGATGGTTACATTGAGTGGCTAGATCAAATTCTCGGTATTTCCTCCTCTGACGCTTTCTATTTTCCCAAAGAAGAATACGATTTTAGGATTTTTGATAACCCATCAGAGATGTACAAGACAATCAGAGAAAAGAACTTTCCTGCAAATAAGTCGAGAATGCTGGCCGGCTATTGCTGGAACTGGGTAAGCAAGAATGACCCCGCGAAGTTTGATATCTCATTCCCAGAGTTTGATTTTAAGGCAAAATGGAATCTTGAGGCGCGTGGAAGCGCTTGGATTATCGATCCTGACTCAATAGAAGACATTGGATGTATCCACACTTCGCAGGGCCTAGAGCTCGATTATGTTGGTGTAATCATCGGGCCAGACTTTGAGATTCATGACGGCGAACTTGTATGCAACCCAGACGGACGCGCCGCCACTGACGTCTCACTCCATGGATATAAGAAAGAGTCTAAGGAAAATCTTTCAGTGGCGAAAGAGAAGGCAGACCGGATAATCCGGAACACTTACCGAACTTTGATGACACGGGGAATGAAAGGTTGCTACATTTATTGCACAGATAAAGATGTAGCAGAATATTTTCAAAGAAAACTAGAGCAGGGGATGGAATAGTGTCAGAGATACAAGAACTAATGGGTGAAATTGCAGCCTTTGCGGATGCCCGCAACTGGGATCAATTCCATACTCCTAAAAACTTAGCGATGGCACTGGTAGGCGAGGCAGGGGAGTTGGTTGCGGAATTCCAATGGCTAAAGCCAGAGGAGTCGTCTCTTGCGTCGATGAGTAAAGAGAAACTGCGTGACATTGAGCTTGAGATAGCTGATGTAACTATCTATTTATTGCGACTAGCTGACAAATTGGATGTAGATATCACAAGTGTTGTGAGAGATAAGATCCAGATAAATGAAAAGCGGTTCCCCGCAATTTAGTTTCTTCGCTTATCTAGAGCACACCATGAACTAAGGCCACAAGGACTGAGCACTGCACCTAGTACGAGGAGACAGTTCTCAGACCCCGCGGCTATAGGGAGACTTAAACCTTAGCTCCCTGCAGTAGGACGAAGTTTGTCCAGATTATTAACTGCTTTCGTCATTGATTCTGTGGTCGCAAATACATAGCTACCCAAGACTGTCGATACCTGGCTATGGCCAGTGAACTCCATCAAGGTGCGAAGGTCGGTATGTGCGGCGAGAGCGGTAAACGCAGTTTTACGTAATTGATAAAGCTGGTAATCAGGAACTCCCGCAGCTGTTAGCAGACCCTTAAAATTAGATCGGTCTGTCTTCTCATCAAAAGGATTTCCTTTTGAATTGGTGAAGATGTACTCGTGCTGCCCAATAAATCGACCATGCCTTACAGCTTGGAACTTCTTGTGCTTAAGCAATATCTGTACAGTCATGTCAGGAACGATCAGAGTCCGTACCTTCTTCTGTTTAACTTGCTTAGCCACAAGACCTTTCCCTGCCACCCGTTGAATTTGGCGGCTGATCGTGAGTGCATTCTGCTCGGTATCTAGGTCCTCCCATTTCAACCCAAGAACTTCTCCTGGACGAAGCCCCAACATGCCTGCCAACTCTATGCGGGCGTGCATGAATGGATATTTACTCGCCTCGATATATATCTTCTCCCAGTCTTCACGGGGGATGGGTTTAGTTGTCTTGATTGCGACATTAGGTTTCTTTGCATTGCGAACTGGGTTCTTAATCATGTCGCCTAGTCTCACTGCATCGTTATAGGCAGCCGATAGTGCAGCACGAGCAAGGTTGATTGTTCCTGCACCTGAACCTTTGTCTGCCATCCCACGGAATAATCCTTCAATAGTTCTGGCGGTCAGTGTTGAAGCCTTCATCTTTCCAATGACAGGATTGATGTGGTTGATGATGATGCTTTTATAACCACGACGTGTACTAGCTTGATCATCACCATAGGAAGTATTAACCCAAGCTAACAAGAATTCCTCTACTGTCATCTTGGGGTTCGTTGCATAGGTATTCTCACCCAAATCGCGAGCGCGTCTTTGGTCTGCAAGCCAATCCTCTGCAGCTTCCATCTTGGTGAAGGTCTTTGGACGACGCTTTCCATTGATGTCATGGATAACCGCTTTAATAATTATGCGGCCTGATTTAGTTGTTACTTTGTAGATACTGCCACGGCCATTAGTTCTGCGTGGCTTAATAGGCTTATTAGATTTATCTTTGCCTAGCGCTGGGGTGTTGCTCATATCATTACCTTTCGTTAAAAGTAATGCGACCCCCATTCATCGAACCATTCGATTACGCATTACTTGGAATGATGAACAGGAAGTTATCCTGATTTATTCCCAAGTATTATGCGTTGCTACTTCACTGCTACTCACTCAATTATTTTGTAATGTAATAGGACTATCAGAAGTACTTTCCCGTTCAAAACATGAACTTTTCAGTACCTGATGAGCAGTCCCATCAACATCCCTAGACAATTAAGAGTTAACGGAAACCACAACCTTAAGACTCTCTTAGCTTTGGAGCAGGTTTCACAATCGGCTGCCCCAGCACCTTCAGGGCTTTATTGGTGATAGTTCCACCAAATGTGCCCCGCTTAGACGCAGTTAAGTACTTAGCTTCCATCGCTATTGAGACGACGTATCCAACTTCTTCAAAAGGAATCAAGAGCTTCATTCCCATATCAATAATGGGTTCCTTAGTACCAGTCTGCACGATCTGGTCATAGAGGTAGGCGACCTCTGCAAAGAACTCTGGGTCTTCGCGATCGACATTCCAGAGTATACGTAGGCGTGAAACGCTAAATTCGATGTGGTCCATGCTGAAAAGATTATGGGCGACCTCTGACAAATTCTGACCACTCAAGTCCAATTTCACCCTGTCACTTCAGCTCCTTTGAAATTACCCTCCTCCCATACGCACTAGCTGGAGGTTGAGCCATGGGTCTCTTTGGTCCTAAGAAGTTAAAGGAAGAGGATTACTACTTTAACTATCTCTATCCCTATAACGGCAAGCAACAGGAGGACTTCACTCCTGAGGCATTTACCTACGGCCACTCCTATGTGCAGTTTGTGCAGTTGCTCGCTCGAGATTGGTTTGGCAATGATCCAATTACTCTGCGTGAGGCGCTGAAGAGTTGCAAGGTGATGACGGGCGATGAGATCTATACGCCGCTACCTGAGGGCGAGTTCGACATGTTGGGGGAGCCAACAGTTGATAAGTCACTGATCAAGAGCTATTCACGCTTCGATAATGCAGAGAGAATCTCTTGGAAGAAATCAAAGATTGCGGTGAAGTGGCAAAAGGTTCTTGAAAGCAAAGGTCTCTTGGTTGAGGTCAATGCCTGTCCACAAGATCATTCAATCGATATCTTAATTGGCAAATGGAGACTCTTTGATGACATCACCGGGCTTCCCATCCTTGGTGAGGCTTGGAAAGATAAGAAGACCGGCCAAGAGTTTGTCTACTGGTTTATCGATGCGATGTGTCGCTCTCGTAAGGTTGAGGTGGATCCACGTGATTACCCATCACATATGTTCTTCTACCCAGAGCTCTTTCAACGTGCGGGGTATTTGAGCGAGACGATTTTTCCTTCATCGATGATGCGCATCCGAGATCGCATGCAAGAGTTTGGTGTGGAAGACCCGGCGCAGGTGCCACAGGTGGCAATCCATGTTGAAGAGGATTACTACGTACTTGGACTTGTGCCAGGGGAGAAGGAGATTGTTGGTCGCGTGGATTGGGCGCCTGAGACCACACGCTATGGCTACATCATCGATGAGAACATTCCCTTTGATACTGTCGATGAGATCGTTATTCAGTTAGTGAATGCGCTGCCTAAGTTTGCATCAATCCTGGCAGATGGGTATTCCAATTGGACCTTTAATGAGCAGATTGATTTCCAGGCAGAGCTCTTTAGCGATGTCAGTCTCAATGAAGACCCTAATCGCGCATATTGCTTGGGGCTTAATGTTCCTGGAGCGATCTACTCACAGCTGACCTGGCTCAGTGCGATTTCTTACGGGGTCTTGGAGCGTTTATCTCAAGACGCTAAGGCGATGAGCGATGCAGATAATCTGATGTTTTATCGAGCGGGTCTATTCCGTTTGGTAAATCAGGGGATGGGCGCCGTACCAATCCATGCGTTGAACTCGCTCTACTTTAAGATCTTGATGCAAGATGATGTCTCTCAATTTGATCAAGAGTCAAAGCTCAATGTCACAGCGATGATGGAGTATTACTCCAAGTGGCAATTTGATCGTCAGGATGCAAATGCATTATCTAATTTGTCGATGTTGCAAACTGCTTGGGGTCAATATAAATCAGCTCTTGCTAGCGCAGATCGCGGTATCGCTTTATTTAAGGCAGATCTGACGCAGAAGTTTGTGACAGATATGTCGAGTGAAGGACCGTTCTATCCGATCATCATTAAGTGGGAACTCTTGCTGACAAAGGCGCGCGTCTTGGTATTGCTAGAGCAACCTGAGAAGGCGAAAGAGCCTTTGACCTCACTTGTGCGCGAGGCGAGAGCTATGAAGTTTGATGGCGAGAATCTGCACGAGGCAGAGAGGTTGCTGGCGACTTTATAGTCGGGGAGGAAAAACGAATGAATATTGATGAACTTCTAGAAATGATTTGGTCCGACATAGCCGATCATGACTCAAACAGCTGTTTCTGTAATTTTTGTCGTACCTATGACACTGTACAAAACTTGGACCAGCAACTTCAGGAAACGTCACTGATGCAAGTTCTGGGAATCATCGCTGAAAGAACAGCGGGTCATGATTTTGAAAATTGCGTCTGTGAAAATTGCGTATCCTGCAAAGTGATCGACGGTTACTTGAGCAGATTAAGTAATTAGCAGATAACCTTTTAGGAATTATTGCGCGCATCCATAAAAGCAAGACCCATCGAGATCCAAGAATCGATATTGTCTTTTAAATCTGGATAAAGCCCAACCAGCATGTCAGTGAGAACATTTCCTTCACGATCGATGATCTGGTGGCGCACATAATTTGGCATCTCCGGTGCGGTTGAGACTTTTGCACTCCAGGCACCATCATCAAATGCCTGCTGCCAAATAACCAGTACGGAGTTCACAATTTACGCTTCGTTAACGATTGCGGTCTTTACCCAGAGGTCGCGCAAAGTGCGATTGTCCTTAGTAAAGTAGAAGACAATCTCTATCGTGATCCAAACAATCGCTGTAAGACCGCCTGTGATGATTGCAGAGATGTAAACAGTGAGTGGAACTAAGAGTTCTCGTACTGCCATGTGACCCCATGATGCATTGCGACCTGTTGCAGAGTTGACGGTACGCATCTTCAAAATCTTCTTAGCTGGAGTAAGTCCTTCGCCCCAGACAACGAATGACCAGATCATCCATCCGATACCCAGTGTTAATACCGCGAGGGTGCAATCCAGTGCGTAGCCGCCGAGGCGATGCTGGAATGAGGCATAACGAATCGAAGGGTTCGATGAGTACACCTGGGCATTGGGATTGAGTGGATGTGGCTGCGGAGTTGTCATGTGGCGATGTTATTCGCTCGCATTTGGAAAGGTATATAACGCTCAAATCTTCTGACTGGTCATCGGCCATACGACCAGTCGTACTTGTCCAAAATGTCTAGTCAAGACCTATTTGCTCTAGAACACTAAGCGTTCTTGGGGATTGCCCTAGATGTAACTGAGCATAGAAGGTGAGGAGCTTTTCGGCATGAGTAAGAAATCGTCGAACGCCTCGATACTTCCGCTTCTCACAGGAGTTACAGCGCTCGTTGTAAGTATTGCGATCTACTTTCTTACCCGCACAGTTGCGCATGCATTTCTACTTCATCTCATTGCCTACTTGCTCACGCCGCTAGCTGTTGCAGGATGCATGGGTTGGGATTCGATCGCCCAACGTGTAGGTCGCCGCAATGATCAGTACTTCACCTTTAACAACACTTATTCACTGATTCTCCGAATCCTCACGGGGATCTCATTCATTGCAGCACTTCCTCACATTGTTGCAATCGCAAAAGATATTGCTGAGAAGTTTGCAGGTCAGGGATGAAGAAATTAATCAGCTTTGCAATCTCCGCTTTTCTTAGCATCGGAGTTCTTGTCGCAGCGCCCGTCTTTACATCTGCTGCGAGTGCGGATGCTCAGGTCAATGGCGCATTTGAAGACCTTGGACGGTGTTTGCAATCGCAAGGCAAGAATAAAGTTCTCGATGTCTTCTATCTGATTGATGAATCAGGAAGCTTGAAGGCGACAGATCCCAAAGGCGATCGCGCCGATATTTTGAGTTCAAGCCTTCAGCAATTGGCATCATTTAAAAATGATGTGACAGTTAATTACTCTGTTGGATTCTTTGCTCACACATATAACGTCTGGCAGGCATGGCGCACCGTCAATAAGGGCGGAATCGTGCCCGAGGCTGCTCGACTTAATGCCGAGGTTCGTAGCCGTGATAACGGCAAACTCACCGACTGGTTACAAGGCATCAATGGCGCAATTGATGAACTCAATGCTCAGCATGCACGAACCAATGGATGTAGCACTCTGATTTGGCTCACCGATGGTGGAATCCAACTAACGACACCTCAAAAGACGGCGGAAGCAGTCGTTAATCTCTGCGATAACCGCTTTGATGTTCTTCGCAAGAATGGCGTCACGGTCCTTGGAATTCTTCTTAAGAACGACGACGCACTTGCTCAGTTAACGAAGAAGGATCAAGAAGATCAAGCTTTCTTGATGTCACTGATGGGCCCAATGGTTACCGGTCAAGGCACTCGTGCTGATGGTGAGAAGATGACCTGCGGTACTTATCCAATCCCAAAAAATTATCGTCAGGGTGCACTCTTTGTCGCGCATGATCCAAAAGATCTTGCCTATGAATTCTTAAAGCTCCCACCACGTATTGAGGGATGTTCTTCTGTAGATTCATTCGGGCGCGGTAAAAATGATTTTGAAATTGAGAACGGCGTAAGCGAGTTCCAAATCGTTACAACCGCCCGCGATTGGAGCCTTAAGGATCCAAAGGGAAAGCCGGTAAGCGCCTCCAGTAGCGGCATTAGAGTCTTTGAAACGGCTGGTGCCTCACAGATTAAAATTGGCACAACGCACTCGGGCGTTGGTAAGTGGGCATTTAGTGGCAACGGGGGAGATTCAACGCTCTTCTACTGCAGTGGACTCGATATCCGAATCGATCCAGGAACTGAATTCATCTCAGGTAAGGCTGGAATTCTTTCAGGCAAGGTAATTACTCAAGCAACAGGGCTACCTGCAGATCTCACTAAGTACGACTCAGATCACCCAATCACCGTTGAACTTATTACTAGTGGCAAGAGTGGATCGAAGAAGCAAGCAGATCAGAAAGAGCCGGCAAGTTTTAGCCTTTCGAAATTTACTCCTGGCTCCGGCAGCGCTGAAGCTGAAGTGCGTATCACTCTCTACTTAAAGACAAAGCGCGGCATTCAACTGGCGCCAGTTTCAATGTCACAGAAGATTGATGTTCGCCTCTTAAGTAATTACCCAACACTGAAGAGTGAGCCAATCAAGCTTTCACCGCTTGAATCGGCAAAGAAGCCAGCAACTGGAACAGTGATCTTCCAGGGTCCAAAGCGCGCAGATGGCAAAGTCTGTATTGATCCAAAGGCGAAGCCAATTGTGATTAAGGATTCAGTCTCTCGTGCTGACTCTTATGAAATCACCACATCAGGCGTGGATGCATCTGGGTGTCTTCCAATTCGCCAAGGCGAAGAGAGTTCAATCAAACTCTCTGTCGGTAACTCTGTAACCGCAGATGCCCATGTCACAGTTGGTGTGCCGATTACCTATTACTCAGATGCAGAGCCAGGTAAGCACTTCACACTTGCTGCACAAGTTGATTTTGACTCAGGTGTTCCTGGAAATCCAACGCCGTGGATCATTCTCTTCACAATTCTGGGAATTGTTTTACCGCTCGGATTGATTTATGGCCTGCTCTGGTGGGCGCATCGATTTGTATACGGTCGCCAGTTGCAGCGAGCTGAATACCCAATCTCGATTACAAAAGATGGTCGAATTACTGGGCGCGATGGAAATGCCATTGCTACTCACGGAGATCAGTACGAAGGACGCCCTCAGAAGGATGACGTGCGCGTACTCGAAGATCGCGGCACAATCCTTTCTGCGAAGTTGCCAGGCACTCTCCTGACTGAGCCTTGGTATGAGATCAAGCCAGCTGCCGGATATCGAGTCATCTCTGTCGGTAATTTGCCACGAGGTATCACAAATAAACATCGCTTCGCTGGTGGAAAAATTGCACCAACTGCAGGCGATCTTGGCAAGGTTTGGTACATCACTATTGCAGATAGCGCACTTCTTAATGTTGAAAAGAATCCGCAGATGGATGCAAAACTTGTTATTTACAACCGTCGCGATAATACAAATCTCAACCAACACCGTGACTCACTTGCAAATGTCACCAGTAAGCCAGGTCTTGGTAGCGATGTTGAAAGACTGATTGCTGCAGCTAAGGCCGAGAAGATTGCCAATGATGGCAAAGGTGGTTCATCAGGTGGCGGCGGATCTACCGGAGGCGGCAACGGCTCTGGTGGTGGATCAACAGGTGGCGGCGGAGGCGGCCGACCAATTCCTACAGGTGGACCTTCACGTCCAGTCGGTGCACCAGGTGCGCCCGGATCTCCTTCACGACCTTCGATGCCAGGTGCTCCATCGCGTTCGGGTGCCCCAACAATTTCACCAGCATCAACTCCTGGTGGGCCTTCACGTCCAATTCCACATTCTTCACCCAATCCGGGTGCACCTTCGCGGCCATCTCCTCCTGGTGCACCACCACGACGCGGTGGACCAGGGGCTCCGGCGTAATAGTTATTAAAACCAAATAAAAATTTAAGTTCAAACAATCGAAAGGCTATAAAAATGCTATCCAAGTTCCTTCTCGTTGGTGTTGGTGGTTCGGGCGGTAAGACCTTGCGCGCGCTACGCAACAATCTTGAACTTAAACTCAATCAAGCCAACTGGACAGAAGGCATGCCCGTCGGATGGCAGTTCCTTCACATTGATAGCCCGGTCATTCAAGACGGTACAGGTTTTCCAGCACCGATGCTGCCACCTGCAGATTACAAAGGATTATCTAAAGCGGGCCAGAAGTATGCCGATGCCTACGCTAATGTCTTTAATTATGTAGATGCCCAGGATAAAGCTGACTACAAAGTATTTATTCCTGATGAAAAGAATGTATTTGTGGATATCACTGTAGGTGCAGGACAGTTCCGTGGTGTTGGCCGAGTTCTTGCACTCGCAGCTCATGATCAAATTAAACAAGCGATCCGTGGAAAGTTAGATTTACTTCTTGGCGCAGAAGCCGAGCCTGAGTTAAAGCGCCTAGCTCGTCAGATGGGGTTAGATGATCAGATTCAGGCTTCGCCAACGATCATCATCATTTCTTCGATTGCAGGTGGATCTGGTGCCGGACAGTTCATGGAAATTGCAGAAATCATCAAAGGTCTAGAGCCATCAAAGAACTGGATCCATGAAATCTTCAACATGCTCTATGCACCAGATGTATTTACAGAGGTAGATCCTGAATTCCTTACCGGAAATGCGCTCTTTGCTATGGGTGAAATCATGAGCGGACTTTGGACTACTCCTTCCAAGGGCACCATGCGCATGACCGAAAAGATGGGCGTCAATATCCCTTACCAAGATTCAGACTATAAGACTGGATCGAAGTACAACTTTATGATTGGCAAGGGCGGCTTTGCAGAACAGCAAGATGTCTATTTAGCAGTTGCATCTTCACTTACTACTTGGATGACTGACCAAGAAGTGAATGACAAGATCACCGCGTTCTCAAAGGGTAATTTCCAGGCATCGACACTTGCATCAAATCTTCCTGATTACTCTGGGCTCAAAGAAGACAATAAAGATGCAACGCCATTTATGGCCCTCGGATTTGGTCGAGTAGGACTAGGCAAGGAACGCTTTGTTGCATATGCGGCACAACGCCTTGCTCGTTCTGCAATCGATCGCATGCTTTATGCGCACACACTTGAAGATCCCAAGTTCGCCGTCAAGACAGAAGACGAGTGGGTTACATTCTTTGCGGAGAAGAATCTCTTTGACTTTATCGACTCAGTCAAACTCAATGAAGAGACAGAGGAACATAACGACATCATTGACGCGATTCGCCCAAACCGCGAGCTCTTCTACTCTGACCTCAAAGCTAAGGTAAGCGCGGTTGCTGCTCAGACTCTTAACCCAAAGACAAATGCACAGTCATTAGTTGAATGGGATGACAGCCTGCGTGCTGGCTTCAATACCTATATCCAAGATTTCTTGGATGCCGAGGCTAAAGAGCGAAATTCCATTATGCGTCCTTGGGTGAAGCAGAAGAAGCAGGAAGTAATTCGAGAGACTTCCCGATATGTTGCCCAACATGGAATCAAGGTGACGACTGAGATTCTCCACCGACTTTCGTCAAAACTGACAGCTGTCTCCGATGAACTAAACGCTGAAGCCGAGGTCCAACTTAAGTATGCGGCGGATCTTTCGGCTTACATTCGAGGAGAACTTGGAAAGTTTCCAGAGAAGAATCAGAATGAAATTCCTGCCGACCATGAGGTGATTCAAGCTGCTTTGCAGGAAGTTGCTTTCTCTTTCTACTACCGTGCTGAAGCAAGTCTGCGTCAGATGGTCGCCTCGCTCGTTGCAGATATGGCTGAAAATTTCCTAGAGCCACTTCGCTTGGATCTTCAGGGAATTAATCGTGGGCTACTTACTCAGAAAGAAGAGTTTGTGAAGTGGTCGACTGAAGAGTCACCTTCTGTTCCACGTCAATTTGAGCCATCCAAGAATGAGAAGCTGCTCATCGAGACATCAGACTATCCAAAGCAATTCGCCGAACTTGTTAATAACTCGGTTCCTTCTGAGAAGCGTGCCAATGCAATTCGCGTAGTGGTCAATGAAGTTGTTATGGGCGGTCTAGAACTCAAAGATCTTGATCGACGCAATTACTGGGAATTCATCACCACTAAACAGGATTGGGTTCCTTCTCCACGTGAAGCGCGTGAAGATAGCCAACAGAATGCTCAATCTGCAAAATTTGAGGTCTCAATCAATCCTGTTGATTATCTTGAGCGCGCACAGAAGTGGATGAAGCGCCTAGGCACACCATTTGCGGGCTTCATCACTGAAAGCCTCTCTTCATATCTGACCAACGAGCGCGATAAATCAGTCTTGCGTGAGCGTCAGCAGAAGTTCCTTGCAAAGCTTGAAGAGGCAATCACAGACGGGGCACCTCTTGTGAATATCAATCAGGGGCTGCTTGCAAAGATTCATGATTCAAAGCCTCGTACCGATGTTGTGATTTCAACGTTCCCAATGGATTCAACGAATCCTGTCTATGAGGATGTCCAAGCGATTCTCAATCGGAAGGGCTTGACCGGTGCGATCAGTGGAAAAACTTTTGATCCACAGTCTGCAAACCAGAGCATCGACTTCTTTAGCGTGCATCAAGGTGTGCAGCCAATGGTTCTCGATTCAATCATGGGGCCGATTTCGCAGTATTGGAATGCACATAACGACAAGCCGGCAACACGTCAGAGCTTGATGCAACATCGTCGTCCGCGCTACCTCTACGAATCAATCCCTGCAGGAAATGGGCCTAAGCAAGATATCTTGAAGGGTTACTTCATTTCCCGTGCGCTCAAGCAATTTGCAAGTGATAAAAATATTTCCCCGGAGGAGCGCGCTCTGAAGGGACCAAAGTTGTCAGTCTGGTCTGGACAAGGAAAGAAGTGGAATTCATTCCCATACCCATTGCTCTCTGAAGACGAAATTGATGCGCTGGATTTCCCAGGCGGAATTTTGTTCTCACTTTCTTTGGCAATCGTTGCATCAAATGGAACTCAGTCACTAGAACCTTTAGCGGCATATAAGCGTCTGCAAACTCTTGCTGACTTTAAGAGTTCAGCTTCGCCGGTGAAGCGCTGGGTATTGCATGCAGATACTGCTTCAGGACCAACCCCAGAGGCAGCTCGTGCTGGCTCAAGTGATGGAACACCAGAGTCACGTCGCGATGCGATTCTGGCTTACATCAATGATTACATCTCCAAATATGAGAAGAAGTTTGCCAAGCAGAGCCTTCTCGAATCAGATGAGAATGCCAAAGAGAAAGATCTCACCTGGGAGCTTCGTGAGCCGTTGATGGCCGCACTCAAGAGCCTGCAGAAGGATCTTCAAAATATCGACTTCGAAGAATCTGAGGAAGAAGAGTAAATGTCATTCAAGTGGGTTAATAACTCTCTCAGTATCGTCTTACTACCTAGTGAAGCTAGGTATGAGAAGGTACATGAGCAGCTGAAGCAATGGATTGGCGATGGCCTTCTAGGTAATTTCATCTGGATGACTGCCGACGATATTCAGCGTGAAGAGTTCGGTCCACCAACAACAAAAGGCACCGTGTGGGGACTCGATGAAGATCGTGAACTCACGGGCGTCGAAGTCAATCCTTTTGAGGAGATGGCTCGCAACCGCTTTAAAACTGTTCGCTTGATTGCAGTCCGAGTACTTTCTAATTCTTTTGAGCCTGATGAAGAAGAGTATGCAAAGTTTGATCTTCTCTCGGATTCAATCCGACTTTCTTTGCCGCTCATGATGGGACAAGACCAACCAGGAGATAAGACGGACCTTCGTCGCATCAACCTCGTGATCTACCCAACGGAGCTTCGCAAGACTGATTATTCAACAGTCTTTAAGGGGCAATGGGATCACCACGTGGTTGCTTCCCCAGAAGATCGAAAGACTCCGCTTTCAGCTGATCGATTCGTTAAGGAAGATTCACGCTATCCAAAGTTTATTGCGATGCACGTAGCTGCAACCGGTGGATTATGGAATGGCATTGCACGAAGCCCATTCGATGACCTAGCAAAGCCAGAGAGTGGTGCGCATTCCTATCAGCTCTCACGTGTCTTTGTGAACTCTGTGCTCACTGATGGACTCTCACGCCGTATCGCTGCAAATGTGCTTTCAGATATTGCTGATCCAACTGTTGACCTCCATGCAAAAGGCCTCGTTGCTGAAATCCCAAATACCTACTTCATTGAAGATGCTGATATTGAAGAGTCTGTTAATGAAATGGTGACAATCGTCTTTGGTCTTGAGAATGGATTGCTTCAATTCCATGAGCCGGATGCGGAGAAAGAACTTGAGGCAGTGCGGTGGACTGAATGGCAGAGTATTGGAGATTTCTTCAAATTCTCTGGCCAACGATTCCTAGCAATGCCTAAGTGGTGCTGGATCTGGTTCCGTCGCAGAATTGGTAAGAAGTTGCAGGATTCACTAGTAGGTCCTGATGGCGGACTTCTCATCGGAATTGATCAAAATGATGCTGAAGATATTCGTGATCGCCAACTCTTTGGTCAGATGGAGACAATCGCAAACAATGTGAAAGAGGCCCAGAAGGCTCTCGTCACACCTTTCCGTCGAACCAGTACAACATCGCGACCATCTCTTTGGTCTGATTTGCGTCAGCTTGTGTATGGCTTCCTTGAAGGTGGAGAACTGACAAAGTTTGGAATTAAAGATTCCAACGGACGTTATCCAATGTTTTCAAAAGTTTCAGATGTGATTCAAGATCCGCAAGAGACATGGAGTATCGGCACAGAGCTTCAAGGCCTCAGTGAGATCAAAGTAGTTGGCTGGGCAAATATTGATAAGGCGCCCGAACTCGTCGAGATTCACACCGCACATGTTGCAGAGCGCAGAAAAGTGCTCGATGAAAAACTCAATCGCCTAGTTGAGATTGATAAGAAGATTAAAGAGTTAGCGGGGGATCCACAATGAGCGATCAAGAAAATGGCACTCCTGTGAACCCTGAAGAAAGTGGCGGAGATCCAACCGATTTCTTGGCTCCTGAAGGTTCAGCGCCAACTCCTGGCGATGTTCCACCATCTCCAAGTGATGAGCCTCCAACACCCAATGAAGAGCCACCTGCCCCTAGTGATGGACCAGAGACTCCGATTGAGCCAGATGATTCAGTGTCAGAGGAGGAGGCTCGTCGCGCTGCTGAAGAGGCTGAGGCTGCTCGAGAGAAGTCACTCGAGGAGTTAAAGGCAGAGCGCGAAAAAGTTGAGGCAGAGGCGCAAGAACTCACTGATGAAATTAACGCGAAAGATGCCAAGGCAGATGAGTTTGCAGATTGGGTTGAGCGCCACCGTAGGACTTTCCTATGGAAGATGATGGCGAAGATGCGAGAGAACCAACAGGCAGTTCTTGCAAAACAAGAGTCTTACGTTGCGACGATGAATAGCATCGAGCTTCCACAACCAGGTGAATTAGTTCGCCTTCGTAAGCGTTTCCATAAGACTATCTTGAGCGTCTTTGGCGGATCATTCTTAATCTGGTTGGTCTACTTCCTCATCACAACATATGTACCGTTTGCATGGGTTGTGAAGCTGACAAGCCTGGGCTCATTGATCTTCCGCTACACGCTCTATTTTTCACTGGCAACAATCTTTGGTGCTCTCGTTCTCTATTATCGCGATTGGCGTCGATTCGATTGGCGAGTACGCACGCTTAATAACAAATTGGAGAATGTCGCAAAGGGCGTGGACAAGGTCCGACAAGAGGAAGTGCGTCTTGTTTCGCTCTATCCGCAGGTGGTCGATTGGCTTGAAATCATTGGTTACTCACTCAACCGTCCTTGGACAATGAATGATCGTTGGTTTAAGTCATATCTTTCAGACCTCAATCAAGATGAATTCCCATTTAGCCTTCGCATCGCGCAGGCGCAGGAGAGCGATGCATCTTCTATGAATAAACTTCATGGAAGCACGATGAAGCGCTTTGCAATCCGTGGTTGGAGAACTCGTGTACTTAAAGATCAAGTTTTAGCAATTGCTCAGAAGGTCGGTCTTCCAACCGAGCGCATGAACGTCGATGGCCTCGATGCCGATATCGCTTACTCACCGAGTGGGCCTCGCATGGAGATGCGTAAGGGTCTTGAGAATTCTGATGCTCTTGAGCTCGTTGCACGTAAGCAGCTGATTCCTTTGACTTTCAAGGTGCAGAGCGAGGAGATTACGAAGTCTCGTCCGCCGGTAAAAGAGAACCGCACCAATGACCTCGATGTAATTCAAGCCGATCAAGCTGGCTTGGAAGAGGAAGAGCGCGTGGATTGGGATAAGTTCTTACAGGAGCCTATCGGTCCATTTAATGGCGTAGTAACTCCATTTAGCCTTGCCTCACTCGCGGAAGGAAAAGTTGGAGCTGGCTATCACGAGAAGATGAAATCTCACTTTGTTGTTCCAGCCCGCATGGAAGATATTGCGAAGAAGAATCCGGATGCACGCGTTGAGACATATCCTGAATCTGCAAATCTGCCGATGGATATTGTGATTCGTATGGATCTTTCAGAGATTTTGCCACCCAATGCCATCAAGATTAATCCGAAGGCAGAGGCAGTTGTCACGATTAAGAAGCGCGATAACGATGACGAGGAAGAAGACGACTAAGCAAAACCAAACTTTGGTTTATTAGGATTCTCTTCCGGTGCATTTGGGATTGCTGGCACATCCTCTGGCTTAAACGATTCAAGTTCGTGTGGCTCGATTGTGCCATCTGCCATGGCGCGGGTGGTCAGATTCATAAACATCTTCTCAAATAGGTTACGAGCAAAGCGACCATTGCCATCTGAACCCTGTGGCTGAAATGCATTGATGTATTGGCGAAGCGCATCTTCAACATCTAGAGGGCAAGCGACCTTAGATTCTGCAGAAATTGATTTGAAGATTTTGATGAGATCTTCTGTGTTGTAATCCTCGAAATCGACATAGGTTTGGAAGCGCGATTTAAGGCCTTGATTGGCTTTAATGAACATATCCATATCTTCTGTGTAACCAGCAACAACCACTGCCATTGAATCGCGCTTATCTTCCATCGCCTTCACCAGAGTTGCTATCGCTTCATCACCAAATCCATGGTTGGAACCCGTGTCACTGATTAAGGAATATGCCTCATCAATAAAGAGGACTCCACCATCTGCGGCATCAATAGCCTCTTGTGTTCTAATCGCAGTCTGACCGACATACCCTGCTACAAGTTGCGAACGATCCACCTCAATAAGTTGTCCACCTTGAAGAAGTCCGATGGCTTTATAAAGTCGTCCGATGAGTCGAGCCACTGTTGTCTTTCCTGTACCCGGGCTTCCGCGAAATACGAGGTGAAGACCAACGGGAACTGGTGGCAAGTTCTGCTGCTTTCTTACAGAGTTAGCTTTGTGCAGAGCAATAAGCGCATTAACCTGACTCTTTGCTTTTTCTAGACCGATAAGTGCGTTGAGTTCTGCGAGAACATCATCGAGTGATTCGTTCTTACCTTTAACAGGAGTCTTTGCCTTAGGTGGCGTCTTCTTCGGTTCAGCTGGTTTATTTGGTAGATCATTTCGCGGAGCGTCCGGATCTTGGTTGTCACCATCTTCGGGCGCTGGGGGAGAGAAGTACCAATCTGAGAATTTATCTCGAGCCTCTATTGGGTCGGTGGTCTCCAACATATTAAGGAGATTTGTCGCACCTTCGCTCATGCTGAGAACTGCATTGCGGACTACGGGGATTTTATCGAGCTCTTTATCAATCATCCTTGTGGTGACATCGCTACCAGCGGTACCGACCTTGCTTTGAAGAGCTCGAAATACATGTAATTGATCGATGTAGCCATGTGAATGTCTTTTGCAGACTTCAATAGCAAGTTCTTCGACCTCTTTACGCAGCTTCATGATTTGAGAATCCTACTTACCTCAGTTCAATGAGTGAATGGCTTTTTGATGAAATAGCGAGCAGAAGAGATATATGACCATTCATGGACAGAACTTGCTGTGTAAATCAGGGCAGTATTAAGCCATAGATTCTTTGAAGGGATTTTTTGTGAAGCGACTAGCAACAGCATTGGCGGTAATCGTCCTCAGTTCTGCATTCATAGCACCAGCCCACGCCGCCTCTCTCCAACTCAACCCAAAGCTTGGTGGTTGCTATCTCTTTACAGAGAAAGAGTTGAACTCAGCATCCCCTCTTACCAATCCCATCGCTTGCTCCAAGGTTCATAATGCTGAGACATTTGGAATCGATAAGTGGCCGCTGAAGAATCAGCCATGGAAATACACCGAAGATATGGCTCGCGATGCAGCAGAGCAGGTATGTATGCAGTATTGGGATTATCCAGATGACTCAGATTTAAATTATTGGGCTTACTTCACACCTTCTCCAGCACAGTGGGCAAAAGGTGCGCGATGGATCCGTTGCGATGCGATGGCACGCCTTTCTGAGAAGGGCACCTTTAAGCAGATGTATGCAACATGGACAGGTAACGCCGGGCTCACTTCGGGGTACTTGGCTTAAGAGATTTCCTGCGCAAGCATTAAGGCCATGCCACTATTGGGCATGGATAATCGCAAACTAGGTCGTGTGATGGGTTACCTGCTCCTTGGCGCAGGTGTGGGTCACTTTATATTTCCTTCAGCACTCGATTCGATTGTGCCAAGTGCCCTTCCTGGTAATCCTCGTATCTACACATACTTAAGCGGTATTGCAGAGCTGATGATTGGTGCATCTTTGCTCGCACCTTTATCGAGGCAGGTATTTGGTAAGCCGTTGAAGTTATGGGGCGCATATGGCGCCTTTGCGCTCTTCCTCGCTGTCTATCCCGCCAATATCAATATGGCGATTCAATGGAGTGATCGGCCTATGCCAGATCCGCTCTTTGCATATGCCCGTCTTCCATTTCAGTTCTACTTCCTCTGGGCTGCATGGAAGTTAATTCAGTCGATTCAACGCAGAAGTGCGTAATTGATGCCAGAGATTGTGGTTCTCACCGATGGTGAATGTCGTTTCTGTGAGGCAACCTTGGGGTGGGTGCAGAAGAAGCTAGTAGTTGATGCAACGCCATTTCAGAAGGCCGATCTAAGCAAGTATGGACTTGCCTTTGATGAATGCTCGAAGGCGCTGCATGTGGTCTTTGCAGGCAAGGTCTATGTGGGATCAGATGCGATTGCGTACTTACTGGGACGACGTGGCAACTATGTATTGGGCTTTATGGTGCGCGCATCAGGGCCGTTGGGGCGCTTTGGCTATCAATGGGTTGCAGGACACCGCAACTCATTGATTATTCGCTTTGCAACAAAGGTAATCGAACGCTCGCTTTAGCGAACTGAACGAAGAACTGCGGTGACCTTGCCGAGGATCTCGCAATGAGTTCCATCGATAGGTTCGAAGGCATCGTTAGCTGGCAACAACCAGACCTTGCCGCTCTTCTTTGAAAAAGTCTTTACCGTTGCTTCGCCATCGATCATCGCTGCAACTACATCGCCATTGTTAGCATCCTTTTGCTGACGGATAACAACGAAGTCGCCATCGCAGATAGCTGCATCAATCATTGACTCGCCCTTGACCTTCAACATAAAGAGATCGCCAGAACCAACAAGGCTTTCAGGAAGTGGCATCGTCTCTTCAATCATCTGATCTGCAGTGATTGGAACACCTGCAGCGATAGATCCCACAAGAGGAATGAAGCGGGTCTTATCAACTGGGGCAGTGGTGCCGAGCTCTGAATCTGGAACGACAACCTCGAGGGCGCGTCCTGAGTTATCTCCGCGGCGGATGAGGCCCTTATCTTCGAGAATATCGAGCTGATATTTAACGGATGCAGATGAGGTCAGGCCGACAGCGGCCCCGATCTCACGCATGGTGGGGGCGTAGCCCTGGCTATCGACGGAGGATTTGATGAAGTCGAGGATCTCGACCTGGCGCCCTGTGAGCTCGCCATCTGGGGATATCTTTTTGGCCATACACAGATGGTTCCACAGGCTGTGGAAAAAATCAAACATATGTTCGAATATTTCTTGCACTTGTCGGTGGTCGGGTCTATATTTCTCTTATCGAACAAGTGTTCGAAAACCTTCCCCTAGGTTCCCAAGCAATTGGGTTTGTAAAGAGCAGGAGCAAGACCATGAGCACAATGACAATCAATTCAGTAAACATCTCTAAAACCATTGATTTTCAAGGCTTTCAGGCCAATCCGTCCGGACGAATCGTTTTGAATCGCCGTGGCAAGTTAGCTCGTACCCTCGTGGTTCTTTCTCTCGCTATCGTCGCAGCATCGGTTGCAGGCGGACAGGCCGGTGCTCAGACATCGAAGGTCCATGTGGCCTCAACTCAGTTCATTACAGTCACTGTGGCCCCTGGCGACACCGTCTGGTCTCTGGCAAACCGCGTGGGTGGGGGATCTGATGCAGGGGCTCTCGTGGCATCAATTATCGAGATCAATAGCCTCGGAAATGGCGATCTCACAGCGGGCCAGAAGATCCGCATCCCGCTCTAAGCGCGTCAGAAATCGTTCGGGCGTGTCGCTACGCATTGAACGAGAAAACTCTCGAGATTTGGTTTACAGTTCCCACTATATGTAGGGGTTGAAGCGGAAAAAACTTCCATTACTAGGGTTTCTAGTGTAAGTTTCGCAATTCCCCACTATATGTAGTTGGATGCAAAACCGAGTATTTCGAGAGGAGACACGCCGCATGATCTGCCCATTCTGCCGACATGATGATTCACGCGTGATCGACTCACGCCCCGTTGAAGATGGCACACAGATTCGCCGTCGTCGCGAATGCCCACAATGTTCACAGCGCTTCTCTACTCAAGAGGTTGCACTCCTTAACATCATCAAGCGCTCAGGTGCGACCGAACCATTTAGCCGCGAGAAGGTCCTCGTAGGTGTCCGCAAGGCATGCCAGGGACGTCCGGTTGATGAAGATGATTTGGTCCTCTTGGCTCAGCGCGTAGAAGAGACCCTTCGCGCAACTGGCCAGGCAGAGATCGAGGCCAATGAGGTCGGCATGGCAATCCT
Organism: Candidatus Nanopelagicaceae bacterium; assembly: GCA_965267985.1. Lineage (GTDB taxonomy): Bacteria > Actinomycetota > Actinomycetes > Nanopelagicales > Nanopelagicaceae > Planktophila. The sequence continues at coordinate 502,418 of OZ254152.1, forward strand.
TGCGCCACTGCGCGAACTCGATGAGGTCGCCTACCTGCGTTATGCCTCTGTCTACCGTAACTTTGCCTCCCTCGAAGATTTTGAAGGAGAGATCGCACTTCTCCGCGCTCTACCTTCAAATGTTTTAAATGATGCAAAGCAAGAAAGCAAGACCCCTTCCTCCGCCAGCAAGTCACCAGCTAGCTCATCCAGTTCATCTGGAAAGAGTTAATTGTTTCTTGCGTCCCCAAAATAAAACTCAATAAGTAAGACCAGAAAAACACCAGAAATAAAAAACCTTAAATATTCAATTAAGAGAAGACGGGAAAATAAACATGTCAGATACGGTCATCAATCGACCATCATCGAAGGTTAAGGGCGGTAAGGGCTTAACTATCGAACGCATCTATACAAACGAAGGCATCCATCCATATGACGAGGTCACATGGGATCGCCGCGACGTTGTACAGCAGAACTGGAAGACAGGCGAAGTTGTTTTCGAACAACGCGGCGTCGAGTACCCAGATTTCTGGTCAGTCAACGCATCAACAATTGTTACAACAAAGTATTTCCGTGGCGCAGTCGGTGCTGAAAACCGCGAGTGGTCACTCAAGCAGGTAATCGATCGCGTAGTCCTTACATATGTAAAGGCTGGCCGCGAGAACGGTTACTTCGCAACAGATGCAGATGCAACAATCTTCGAGCACGAGCTCACACATATGCTCTTGCATCAGATCTTCTCATTCAACTCACCAGTGTGGTTCAACGTTGGAACAGCAGCGCCTCAGCAGGTTTCTGCATGCTTCATCTTGTCTGTTGACGACACAATGGATTCAATCCTTAATTGGTACCGCGAAGAAGGAATGATCTTTAAGGGCGGTTCTGGTGCCGGTCTTAACCTTTCACGTATTCGTTCATCAAAGGAACTTCTCAAGTCAGGTGGAACAGCTTCTGGTCCTGTTTCATTTATGCGTGGTGCTGATGCATCTGCAGGAACAATCAAATCTGGTGGCGCAACCCGTCGCGCTGCAAAGATGGTTGTTCTAGACGTTGATCACCCAGATATCGAAGAATTCATCGAGACAAAGGTTTCAGAAGAAGACAAGATTCGCGCACTCCGCGATGCAGGCTTCGATATGGACCTCGGTGGCAAGGACATCATCTCTGTTCAGTATCAGAACGCTAATAACTCAGTCCGTGTTTCAGATGAGTTCATGCGCGCATACGAGAACGGCACAGAGTTCGGTCTTAAGGCTCGCTCAACTGGTGAAGTAATCGAGACAACAGATGCAAAGAAGCTCTTCCGCAAGATGGCAGAGGCTGCTTGGGCATGTGCTGATCCAGGAATCCAGTACGACGACACCATCAATGATTGGCACACAAACCCAGAGAGCGGTCGCATCAATGCGTCTAACCCTTGCTCTGAGTACATGTCACTCGATAACTCATCATGTAACTTGGCTTCACTTAACTTGATGAAGTTCCTCAAGTCTGATGGCTCATTCGATGCAAAGACATTTGGTCGCGCAGCAGAGCTCATCATCACAGCGATGGATATCTCAATCTGTTTCGCAGACTTCCCAACTGAGGCAATCGGTGTCACAACACGTGCATACCGTCAGCTCGGAATCGGTTACGCAAACCTCGGCGCGCTTCTTATGGCATCAGGTCTTGCATACGATTCAGAGGGTGGACGCGCACTTGCTGGTGCAATCACATCACTCATGTCAGGTATCACCTACAAGCGCTCAGCAGAACTCGCTGGCATTGTTGGCCCATACGAAGGCTTCGCACCAAACGCTGCAGCACATGCTCGCGTCATGCGTAAGCACGCAGCTGCATCATCTGCAGCACAGCACCAGACCACACTCGATATCGATGTATGGGCTGAAGCAAATAAGGCGTGGGATGCATGTCTTTCAACAGGTGATAAGAACGGATGGCGCAATGCGCAGATCTCAGTTCTTGCACCAACAGGAACAATTGGTTTGATGATGGATTGCGATACAACAGGTATCGAGCCAGACTTCTCACTCGTTAAGTTCAAGAAGCTCGTCGGTGGCGGTTCAATGCAGATCGTCAACCAGACAGTTCCACAGGCTCTTCGTAAGCTTGGCTACACAGAAGAGACAATCGAGGCAATCGTCGAGTTCATCGCAGCAAACGGTCACGTGATCGATGCTCCAGGACTCAAGCACGAGCACTACGACGTCTTTGACTGTGCACTTGGTGCACGTTCAATCGCTCCAATGGGCCACGTCCGCATGATGGCTGCATGCCAGCCATTCTTGTCAGGTGCTATCTCAAAGACAGTGAACCTCCCAGAGGATGCAACTGTTGAAGAGGTAGAAGAGGTTTACTACCAGGGATGGAAGCTCGGCCTTAAGGCGCTCGCTGTTTACCGCGATAACTGCAAGGTTGGTCAGCCACTCTCAGATGGCAAGGCGAAGAAGAAGGAAGCTCCTGTTGCAGAGTCAGCAAAGCCAGTTCGTAAGCGTCTTCCAAAGTCACGCCCAGCAACAACAACTTCATTCTCAGTTGGTGGCGCAGAGGGTTACATGACAGCTGGAGCATATGAAGATGGCGCACTTGGCGAGGTCTTCTTAAAGCTCGGTAAGCAGGGTTCAACTCTTGCAGGTGTGATGGATGCATTCTCAATCGCAGTATCAATTGGTCTTCAGTACGGAGTACCACTTGAGACATTCGTTGAGAAGTTCACAAACCTTCGCTTCGAGCCAGCAGGTATGACAGATGATAAGGACATCCGCATGGCACAGTCCATGATGGATTACATCTTCCGTCGCCTCGCACTCGATTACTTGCCATTCGATCAGCGTTCAGCAATGGGCCTCTACACAGTCGCAGAGCGTGAAGCAGCGCTCAATAACGGTGGCGAGTACGCACCTGTTGCGGAGGCATCAGTTGCGACAGCGCCCCCAAACGCGCCTGCCGCTGTGGCGGCTCCTGTGGTTGCAAAGGTTGAAACTCCAGCACCAGTTGCTGTAAAGATTGAACCAGCACCACTTGCTCCAACAATCGGATCTTCATCTGATCTTCTCGAATCAATGGGAATCAAGTCAGATGCTCCACTCTGTATGACATGTGGTGTGAAGATGCGTATGTCAGGTGCATGCTTCGTATGCGAAGGTTGCGGCAACACATCAGGTTGCAGCTAATCACTAGCTGAATTATCAAGAACCCCGTCTGGTTATCCAGGCGGGGTTCTTGCATTAATTGGCTCGAATAGGGAAAGAGGAATATCCTTAAGGCATTGTTATCGGGGTCGATGTAATTTCGAACCGGCGGTTATAGTCCGCGACCCGCACGCAGCCAGCGCGCGGTTGACTCAGTGAAACTCTGGGACCGACGGTTAAAGTCCGGATGAGAGATAACGATTACGCAAGTGCACCCACTGTTGGGCTGCGCTGGCGTTCTCTTTTGCGTTACCCCCGATAACTCGTGCAACACCAAACGAGAAGGGGAGGGCGATGATTAATATCAACGAAGCATATGCACGTCTTGCATCCCTCTCTGCCGCAAATCTTGGAAAGAGCGCACCCAATCCCAACGTTGCTGCCGCTATCTATAGCGCTGATGGTTCATTGATAGCAGAGGGTGCACACAATCGCCTTCTCTCGCCGGATCATGCAGAAGTTGTTGCAATCAAAAAGGCAGGGGAACAAGCTCGTGGTGCAACCATCCTCATATCACTCGAACCTTGTAACCACACCGGCTCAACTGGACCATGTGTTGATGCCATTATTGAAGCAGGTATCACCAAAGTTATTTATGCAGTGAAAGATCCCAATCCAGTTGCTGCAGGTGGTGCAGAACGCTTGAAGAGCGCTGGCATTGAAGTTGAATTCATTGAGAGCAAGCAATTAGCGATAACACAGGGTGCGTGGCTTCATCGCATTGCAACGGGGCGCCCATACTTTATTTGGAAAGTTGCAGCATCTTTGGATGGTCGCATTGCAGCAAGCGATGGAACATCTCAGTGGATTTCATCGACTGAATCTCGTGAAGATGTTCAATACCTACGTGCGCAGTCAGATGCAATTCTGATTGGAACCGGAACTGCCCTTGCAGATAATCCAACGCTTCGTCCACGTATTGAAGGCGCACCATTGCCAATCCGCATTGTGATGGGCAACCGAGATGTGCCAGCTGATTTCAATCTCAATGATGGCCAGAGCCAAACGATTTTCTTGAAGAGCCATTCAACTGATGAGCTCTTGAAGGCCTTGGAATACATTCCCGTCAATCAAGTGCTTATAGAGGCAGGCTCAACGCTAGGAAGTTCACTCTTTGCTGCCGGAATCATTGATGAAGTCCTGCTCTATCAAGCGCCAATTCTCCTTGGTTCTGGAAAGAGTTGGCTTGAAGATATTGGAGTTACAAATATTGCAGGTGCGCAGCGACTCTCACTGATCTCAAGTGAGCAGATTGGCCCTGATCTTAAGTTCCGTTACAGAGTGGAGAAGCGCTGATGTTTACAGGTTTAGTTGCAGAGCTAGGTAAAGTCACCGCCATCACCAGAGGAGAAACATCCTCAGTACTCACAATCCACGCTCCCGCATTAACGCCAGAGCTCTCAATCGGTGACTCCATCGCAGTCAATGGCACTTGTTTGACTGCCACGTCATTGACGACAGATTCATTTACAGCAGATGTCATGGTGCAGACCCTTTCACTGACATCTCTTGGAAAGTTAGAAGAAGGATCAGCAGTTAATTTAGAGCTTGCAGCTCAGATGGATATGCGCATGGGTGGCCATATCGTTCAGGGCCATGTTGATGGCGTTGCAACGGTTATCTCTCGCACGCCAGGTGAAAAGTGGGAGCAGTTCACCATTGAAGTTCCTGCGGAATTGTCGCGCTACATCGTTAATCAAGGATCAATCTGCGTTGATGGAGTCTCGCTGACAGTCGGTGAAATCAATGATGAGAACAATCAGGTCACGCTCTGGTTGATTCCGGAGACTCTTGCAAAGACCAACCTGTCGCTGAAAGCACCAGGAGATATCGTCAATATCGAGGTAGATATCTTGGCAAAGTATGTAGAACGCCTGATAACAAAGGGTGCAAAGTAATGTCAATCAAAGATGCGCTCGAAGATTTCGCAGCAGGTATGTTCCTCATTGTTACCGATGATGAGTCACGTGAGAATGAGGGCGACCTCATTGTTCTAGCTGAAAAGGTCACGGCCGAACAGACCGCATTTATGGTCCGCCATACAACTGGAATCCTCTGTGTTGCCATCGATAAGGCAACTGCTCGACGCCTTGAATTACCGATGATGTATGAGAGCAACCAAGATGTGCGAAAGACAGCCTTTACGGTCTCAGTCGATGCAGCAGTGGGAACAACAACTGGTGTGAGCGCAATCGAGAGAACTCGAACGATCAATCTCTTAGCTTCGACGACCCGTGCAGCACAGGACTTCATTCGCCCGGGTCATATCTTTCCTTTGGTAGCCCATGAAGATGGCTTAGCAGCTCGTGGGGGACATACCGAGGCAGGCATCGCACTTGCCCAACTTGTTGGCGCATCACCGGCTGCGCTGCTCTCTGAGATTGTTAACGATGATGGCTCTATGGCTCGCGGCGACGCACTTCGCGAATTCGCAGCAGCACATCAGATTAAATCGATCACCATTGAGCAGTTGACGCATTATTGGCGCGAGAACCATCAACGCATCACTTCAGAGGTAGAGCTCAATTGGAGCAAGGTGCAGTTGCCTGAAGGGTTATGGGAACTTGCAACATATCCTGCGCTCAAAGCCCGCGATCACGTCATTGCAAAGTTCGGAACACCTGGCAAGGCGCCACTTATCCGCGTGCATTCAGAGTGCTTTACAGGAGATGTCCTTGGTTCGCTGCGGTGTGATTGCGGCGAGCAGTTAGCGCTCTCCAAGAAGTTAATTGCAGATCACGGTTATGGATTCATTATCTATATTCGCGATCATGAAGGTCGCGGAGTAGGCCTTGCTGAAAAACTGAAGGCGTATCAATTACAAGATCAAGGGCTCGATACAGTTGAGGCAAATCTCAAACTCGGCCATCCCATCGATGCTCGCGAATGGAGCGATGTCATCGAGATCTTGAAGAGCCTTCACCTTACAGATCTCACGCTCCTGACAAATAATCCCGAGAAGGTTGCAGCGCTCACGAGCGCAGGCTTCACGGTAACTCAGAGAAATCTTGCAGCAGAGATCCATGAATTTAATCGCCAATATATTGAGACCAAGAGAGCCAAGCTCGGACACGAAAGAGGGAATGCATAATGGCCGGACACGCACCAGAGATCGCAATCAAGAAGCATCCTCAAGCAAAGGTTGCAATCATCTCTTCCTCATGGCACCCAGAACTCTGTGGCGATCTCATCGCTGGGGCGCATCGCGCACTTGAGGCAGCAGAAGTTTCAACAATTGAAACCATCTTTATTCCAGGATCATTCGAAATTCCACTTGCTGCGCAGCGCGCATTCGAGGCTGGCTTTGATGCAGTAGTTGCAGTGGGCTTAGTCCTCAAAGGCGAGACTCCACACTTTGATTATGTCTGCCAAGGCGTAACTCAGGGCGTCATTGATGTGCAGCTCAAATTCTCTAAGCCAATTGGCTATGGCGTCCTAATGTGTAATGACCTCGATCAGGCGATAGCTCGCTCAGGCGTTCCTGGTTCTAAAGAAGATAAAGGCTACGACGCAGCAATTGCCGCTCTCGCATTTCTCTAAGCCTTAATTTTCTATTGAGGGTTCTTTCCTTTGTGGGGGAGCACCCGTAACCTTTTCGCCATGAGTCAATCAACGGTCGAGACGCTCGGCGTCGACACAATCCCAGAGTCAGAGCGCACAGCAAAGCCAGCAAGCATTATTCCTATCTTCTTAGGATCCAATATGGCGCTCTCGGTGATGGTCTTTGGCTGGCTCGCAGTTCTCTATGGCTTGAGCTGGTGGCAATCGGTCTCAGCAATTCTTGTGGGAACAATCGTTGCAGCGCTCTTTGTATCTTCATCAGCACTTCTTGGATGGACAGGAGCCACCAATAACTCAGTTGCATCCGGTGCAATCTTTGGTGTTCGTGGACGCCTCGTCGCATCATTTGTTGGACTCTTACTCTGTATTCAATATGTGGCGCTCACAGTCTGGACCGGGGGAGAGATCATCTCCTCTGGATGGGCTCGCATCACAAGCGGCAAGGTCACAGATGGTCTCCTCGTTATTGGCTATCTCATCATTGCGATAGCAACAGTTGCCTTTGCGATGCTCGGATATAAATACCTCGTAAAGCTCAACGGGCTCATTGTTTATGCGATGTATGCACTCGCAATTCTCTCAATCATCGCTCTCAGTGGTTCATTCGCTTTCAACTATGCAGGAACCCCAGATATGTATGCACTTGGCACCTTCTGGCCAACATGGTTCTTAGCTGTTCTCACATGTGGTGCGGCAGGTCCTATCTCGGTTGTCACTCAGACTGGTGACTGGACTCGTTATATATCAGGATCAGCGAAGAAGTCAGATGTTGTTCGTTGCGCTTTCTGGGCGATGTCTATTGGATTGGCAGTCCCCACTCTCTTCGGCGCATTCATCGCAGTTGCAGCATTTGATGAGAACTCATTTGTTGCAGGCTATGTTGCAGGTTCACCAACATGGCTACTTATCCCATTGCTTCTCGTAGGCTTCGTTGGTTCGCTTGGACAAGGCTCAGTAAATCTCTACTCAATGGGCCTCGATATGGATGCAATCCTGCCTCGCCTCTCACGTCTGCAATCAACGCTCCTTGTTTCTGGCGTTGCAACAGGTCTTGTCTTCATCGGAAAATTTATCTATGACGCAGAAGCTGCCGTCACCAACGCATGTCTCTTCCTTACCGCGCTCGGTACTGCATGGATTGCAATCGCCCTCTTTGGTTATTACCGAATGGGCGGTTCATTCCATAAGGAAGATTTACAGGTCTTTAATAAGCGCACACAAGGCGGCTTGTATTGGTATCAAGCGGGCTGGTCTTTGAAGGCAACTATCTCGTGGTTGGTTGCGAGTATAAGTGGAATTCTCGGTATCTCAAGCGTTGATTACACAGGTCCAATTGCTAACGCACTCGGTGGCGTTGATGTCTCAGTCATTGCGCCAGCTATCGTCGGTATTGCGATTTACTGGATCTGGGATCTCATTGACGCTCGGTAGTTATTCGATAGCAACAAAAGGTCACCATGGCTAAGTGTCAGTGGTAAAAATAAGTGGCATACTTCTCTTAGACAACAGATGCTCTTCTTCGGATAGGCATCTGGAGGGCGGTGTCCGATCGGGTTTATCCAAACCTGACGGCCCGCCCTCGTCATTTAATTGAAGTAAATATTATTAAGAATTCTCGTCCTGTTGAGAAGATTAAATACTTCAGAATCCTGACCAAGAATATGCACTCGAGCCGCATAAGCCGCCAAGTCTGCGCAGTGCAGAAGTGGTTCCTTTTGATCAGTTAAATGATTCATCCGCATATTTTGTGCAACTCTTCCTGAATTGATTTCATGGTTGAGAATCTTGCGATCAGAGTGATTTGCTTGGAGGAAGAGTTTTCCGTGGCCAATACTTTCTCTGGAATCCAGGACTAGATTGAAATATCCATCCCTTGAAAGTTCCTGAAAAAGCGTTCTCAGGCAGAGTGCCCTTGCAGCCTCTAGTGATGCTAGATATTGCCAGTTATAAGAGATATATGTTCTTGGCGAAACTTCATTTATCCAATGAGCAAGATTCTTTGGTTGCAATCGCATTTTCCTCTTAAATTGCTGTGAAGATTTATATGTTTCGAGTGTAATTAATTTACTCAAATTTGAATGCAGTTCAAAGAAAGAATGCGGAAGAATGACAGCGGCTATGACATAAATATCTGGAAGTGGATATTGGCGCGACATACTCTCATCAATATAGACCGAATACCTATTGGGGTGTCCAATTTCCATTGAACGATAATTACTTGAGGAACTGACAAACTCACTGCCTTATCCCCAGAATTACAAAACTACTAAGAGTTAGGCAACGAGTAAAGAACGCTTTGAGAGGCCCATCCAGAAACCTTCGATAAGAGTCTCTGGTGCTGCATCGATATCATCGCCAGCACCGAGTGTGACAAAGAGCGGCGTGAAGTGTTCGACAGTTGGATGGGCATACTGCACAGCAGGTGCTAAATCTTTATATGCAGCAAGTGAATCGATATCACCCTTTGCAAGTCGCTCTGCAGCCCATGTATCAAACTCAGAAGACCAGCCGGGCGCCTTCGCATCAAATGACCAATCGCGAATATAGGGAAGACCATGGGTCATTAAACCAGAACCGATAATAAGAACGCCTTCATCGCGTAGTGGTGCAAGGCGACGACCAATCTCAATCAACTTTCCAGGATCTGATGTAGGCATAGACATCTGCAGAACAGGAATATCGTGATCTGGATACATCACGCGAAGCGGAACCCAAGCACCGTGATCAAGTCCGCGCTTTGATTCATGCAGAGGATCAGACTTAGGCATCATCGAAGCAATACGTGCAGCTAACGCTGTTGCATCAGGAGTCTCATAGGTCATCTCAAAGAACTTCTGCGCAAAGCCACCGAAGTCATAGACAAGGGGAGTGCCGGCGTAGGGACTGGTGATTGCGATAGGTGCAGATTCCCAGTGAGCGGAGATGATCAAGATTGCCTTTGGCTTATCAAACTTCTTTGTGATTGCAGCGAGTTTTCCGCTCCAGGTTGGATCATCAAGGAGCAGCGGTGCACCGTGTCCGATATAGAGCGCCGGCATCTTCGTTGTCATAAAAGAAGCATAGCAGAAGTAGTTGAAATTTCAACTACATGACTTATCCCTGGTTTAGAGGCGTGCAGTAAGGATTCCTTCAACTTCTCCAGCGCTCGGAGCAATGGGATTGTTGCCAGTCACTGAGTCGGCAAGAACAGTCTTTGCAATATCAGAGACCATCGCCTGCGTAACCCCGTAATGCGAGAGTGAATTGCGAATGTTGATTGAATCAGAGAGATCGCGAACCGCTTCGATTGCGGTATCAGAGTTTGCAGATACGCCCATATCATTTCCAACAGTGGCATAGATTCCACTGACCTCGCGAGCATTAAATTGCATTACCTCAGGAAGCACAGTTGCAAGCGCTTCACCATGTGCTGCGCCAACGTGGGCAGAGACAGAGTGTGCAATACCGTGAACAAGACCAAGACCTGACAATGTCAGTGCAAGACCTGCAAGGTGAGCGCCCATCAACATATCTCCACGGGCATCAACGTTCTGGCCATCCTTGACTGCGATAGGCAGCGCGCGAGAGATCAGCTTTACCGCCTGATGCGCATATGCCTCAGATACAGGCGAGCTTCCCTTAGATGTCAATGATTCAATCGCATGTGTGAGCGCATCGATTCCTGTGCCAGCTGTTGGACGAGGAGGAAGTCCGAGTGTGAGCTCTGGATCAAGGATTGCTACAACAGGTGTTGTGCTCGCATCGCCGACATAGAACTTGCATTGGCGAATCGGATCATCAATGACGCCCCAGTTATTTGTCTCAGAGCCTGTTCCTGATGTTGTCGGAATCGCGATGATAGGTACGGCGGGACGGTCTGGAGTAATGGAGTAATCAAACTTTGCTGAAGAAAATGTTGGGTTGGCAACAACGAGTGCGATTCCCTTTGATGAGTCGAGCGATGACCCTCCACCGAGTGCAACGATGCAATCTGCACCAAATGCAACGCCAGCCTTGGCGGCGGCATCAATCAGAGTCGTTGTTGGATTGGGCTTAATGTCAGTGTAGGACGCTGTTTCTATGCCTGCAGAAGCGAGGATTGCCTCAACTTTTGCAAGGACTCCAGCTGATGCAACGCCAGGGTCTGTGACGATGAAAACCTTCTTCTTATTGAGTCCTGCGACAACTTCAGGAAGTTGCGCAACAGAACCTGCTCCGAAACGGATGTTGACTGAGCCAGGTGTAAGTGTGAATGTATTCATCATCTGCCTTTTTATCTCGTGGTTGGTAAGGTTACTTCGTATGTGTCAATTTCTTGGTGATGCGTTCTGAGGCAGCCTTCATCTCAGTTGCCGCAGCGATGAGATTGCTTTCAAAGCGAGCCTTTGGTGCAGCGACGTTGATCGCCGCGACAATTGAACCACTGAAATCACGGATTGGTACAGAGGCTCCAACGAGTCCTGGCTCGTACTCCTCATTGACCGTTGCAAATCCATCCTTGCGAATCTGATGAATTACTGTCATGAGTTCTTCGCCCGTCTTTGTAAGACATAAAAGGGGAGCGCCATCAATCTTTTTCTTAAGTGGATAGATGCGTTCAATCTGATCATCATCGAGTCCCGATAGAAGTACGCGACCTGATGAAGTCATATATGAAGGCGCAGTTACGCCCATCCAACTCAGCGCACGAAAACCATGTGCGGGTGATTCAGAGTGAATAGTGACAACCTCTAGCCCTTGCAAGACAGTCAAATGAACTGTTTCGCCGAGTTTATGGACAAGGCCATGTAACTCACCCCTGGCTGCAGTAACGAGCTGTGCTTCAAATGTATATCGCGCAATTGCATAAAGGCGCGGACCAACAATGACACCAGCGCCCTGTCTAAGTAACAAACCGTTATCTAGTAAGCGCGAGACTGCGCGTGAAATCTGACTCTTCTCGCGAGAGGTTGCGATAGCAAGGTCACCATTGCGCTGAGGAACGGGTGAAGCGGCAGCGACTGCCTCGATGATCTCGAGATCGCGCTCTAAACCGTTATTGCGCACAAGTGAATTGGGCATGTTGCAAATAATACAACTCTCGGTGCGCCTATTGCAACAGCCAATTCCCAGGAGCAAGATGCTCCACATGAAGATGGAAGATTTTTTGGTGCCGCTTACGCCGCCGAATCTCTTGCAATTTATTTCTGTACAACGCGAAAAGATTATTCACGATGTCATCGCGCAGATTGAATTAGTTTTATTGGTGATGACTCTCGTCTCTTTCATTGCAATCATCACAGGCTTGCTTGTCTGGAAGTCAACAACAATTTCTGAAATCGTGACAAGTTTCTGGTCGATTGTCTTTACGATCCCATCACTTGCAATGTTTATCTTCTTTATCGGCCCCTTTGGATTGGGCTGGTTGCCAGCTGTCATCGCACTCGTTCTCTACGGTCAGCTTCCGGTAGTTCGTAACACAATTGTTGGCCTTCGCTCTGTTGAGCCAGCAATCATGGAATCAGCTGCAGCAATGGGAATGCGCCCATTAACAATTCTTCGCAAGATTCAATTCCCACTCGCATGGCCTGTGATCATTGTTGGTATTCGCGTCTCAGCAATGCTTATCTTCGGAATCTCTGCAATTGCTGCCTATGTCGGCGGACCTGGACTTGGTGATTACCTCTTCAGCGGCCTTGCAAACCTTGGATCTTTCAACTCGATGAATCAAACTCTCGTCGGAGCCTTCGGCATCACATTGCTCGCGCTGATCTTCGATGGCGTCTTCGTTCTTATCCGCCGCGTTACAACTCCTAGGGGGCTTCGTGTCTAGTACAACTCACGGTCAAGAAATTCGTCTCGAGAAGCTGACCAAGCGCTATCCCAATACGCAAAAGGATGCTGTCTCTGAGTTCAACCTGGTGATCCCCGCAGGTGAGTGCGTCGTATTCGTTGGCCCTTCAGGCTGCGGCAAGACCACCACTATGAAGATGATTAACCGCATCATTGAGCCATCTTCAGGACGAATCGTCATTGGTGGCGAAGATGTTACAAAGACGCCTGCACACGAGCTACGCCGCAATATCGGCTATGTAATCCAGCAAATTGGCCTCTTTCCACATATGACCATTGCAGACAATGTTGCAACTGTTCCACAACTCCTAGGGTGGGATAAGACAAAGACAAGGGCGCGAGTAAACGAACTCCTAGAGCTCGTAGGACTCGATCCATCTGAATACGGTTCGCGCTATCCAAAGCAACTCTCAGGTGGACAACAGCAGCGCGTTGGTGTTGCGCGAGCACTCGCCGCTGACCCTGCTGTGCTTCTTATGGATGAACCATTTGGAGCGACAGATCCCATTACACGCGTTCGACTTCAGAAAGAGTTCCGCGCACTCCAACGCGAACTCAAGAAGACAGTTGTCTTCGTGACACACGACTTTGAAGAAGCGCTTCTCCTTGGAGATCGCATCGCCGTTCTCTCAGAGCAGTCAAAGGTGGAGCAGTACGGAACCCCACTTGAGATTCTCTCTGCACCTGCAACTAAGAAGGTTGAGAGCTTCGTAGGAGAAGCGGCAAGTGTTCGCATGCTCGGACTTGTCTCACTTGCAACGGTTTCGCTTGCATCGGGAACAGTCGATGGCCCAACACTTCCCGAGACAGCGACTCTTCGCGAAGCGATGGAAGGTTTCATCACTGGTGCAAAGGCAATCAATGTCGGCACCAAGGGCCACCTCACATTCGAAGCGCTACAGAGTGCAATCTCACATACACGCGCAGGGGCTCAGTAACCATGGCTAAGGCACTTGCAAAACCAAACCTGACAGCGGGATCTCTCTACTCGCAATCAGCTCGTTTGATTTTTAAGCGCCATCGTTCACTTATCATTCAACCGATTTTGATTGCCCTACTCTCTCTTGGTCTCGCACTGAGCTTGAGTCGTGCACATCTCGATGTTATCGAGAAGGTCACAATCAACAAGGCATTTATTTTCAGAGCGATTCAGGATCACCTCATTCTCTCCTTCGCATCTGCAGCTGTAATTCTCGTTGTCGCAGTTCCAGCAGGAATCTTGTTGACACGTCGCCGCTACAAGAAATTCACGCCTATTGTTTTGATCCTTGCCAACGTTGGCCAAGCATTCCCAGCAGTAGGTGTACTTATCATCGCCGGCATTCTCTTCGGGTTCGGTAAGCCCATTGCGATCTTCTCTTTTGCAGCCTTTGGAATTCTTCCCATCTTGCGCAACACCATCGTTGGCCTGCAAGAGATTGATCCATTCATTATCGAATCAGCGATGGGTATGGGTATGACGCCTAAGCAAGCGCTTCGTCAGATCGAACTACCACTCGCTGTGCCAGTCATCCTGGCCGGTGTTCGCACCACACTCATTCTTACCGTTGGCATCGCCACATTAGGTGTCTTTGTTAACGGGGGAGGTCTAGGGACGTTGATCATCCCTGGCCTAAAGCTCAATCGGGAGCTCGTTCTAGTCACCGGAGGAGTGCTCACAGTTATTGTGGCATTCACAATGGATTGGCTTGCACGAGCTGCGGAAGAACTCCTTCGACCACGAGGGATTTAATACCTAGGAAGGGTAAAAAATGCAGGTAAAAAGCCACAAAGTAGTTGCTATTGCAGCTGCAATTGCTCTCGCAGTTGTCGGAACAGTCGCAACATCAACATCAGCTAACGCAGCTGGAAACTCTCTTAAGGGAGTTAAGGTCATTGTTGGTTCGAAGGACTTCACAGAGTCAATCGTTCTCTCAAAGATTGTTAAGCAGTTCATCATCGCTAACGGTGGAACTGTCGTTGATAAGACAAACATCAAGGGATCTTCAACAACTCGTGAAGCTATGGTCAGCGGAGATATCAACTTGTACTGGGAATACACAGGAACAGCATGGTTGGTATACCAGAAGCAGACTGATGTAAACATTGCTCCAAACACCCTTTACACAAAGGTTGCTGCTGGCGATAAGAAGAACAAGGTAACTTGGCTTCCAATGACATCATTTAACGATACATATGCATGGGCAATCACAAAGGCAAATGCAACTAAGTACGGCATCAAGACATACTCAGATCTCGCTAAGAAGCTTCCTGCAGGTTCTGCATGGTGCGTAGAGTCAGAGTTCCAGAGCCGTCCAGATGGATGGGCAGGCTTCAAGAAGGCTTACTCAATCTCTGATTCAAATATCACAACTAAGGTCCTTGATACTGGTGCTATCTACCAGGCAACAAAGGATGGACAGTGCATGGTTGGTGAAGTATTCGCAACTGACGGACGCATCGGAGCTCTTGGCTTGATGGTTCCATCGGAAGATATCTCTTACTTCCCTCCTTACAACGCTGCAATCACATTGACTGATGCAACTGCAAAGAAGTACCCACAGCTCGTAAAGGCTTTGGCTCCAATTGCAGCAAAGATCAGCAATGCAACAATGCAGAACCTCAATGCTCGTATTGACGTTCTCGGAGAAGATGCAGACACAGTTGCGAAGAGCTTCTTGTCAGCATCAGGATTGGTAAAGTAACAAGATGATTGAAATCCAGATCGGAGAAGGCTTTGTGGGTTCTGGTCCCAATGCGGCCCACACCAACACAATTCTCGGAGCCCGATCTGGGCCCGCTGGAGTGGCATGGGCAACTGCCCTTGCCACTCCTCGCGCGGGTCACGTGCCATATATGGTCGTGGCCCAACCCGGAGTCGCAGTCACACCTCCAACGCTCTTTGTAAATAAGGCAGCGGTAGAGAACGACCAACACGGTCTCTTTACATGGGGAGCGGCTCAAGCAGGAGTTGCCGCAGGAGTCGGAGAGGCCCTACGCACTGGAATTATTGATGTGAATTCAATTGACGATCTCGTGATCATTGCAGCTATCTGGTTAAACCCAAGCGCCAATGATGAGGAAGAGGTTTATCAGAATCAGCGTCAAGCAATGATCGATGCTCTTACCAATGGCAAGAATGGAAAGCCAACAGCTGCCGATGTCATCAAGGCATCCGAGAACGTTGCAAACCCATTCTTCCGCCAGAAGTAATTCCCACTACTACATAGATTTGAGTACGCCTTGAAGATTACCAACGTTCGCTTTGAACGCACCTCTCTACAACTCGATCCACCGTTTTGCCCTAACTGGGATCCAACGCCACGTCGCACATTCGCAGCAACTCTCACAATTATTGAGACAGATGGCGGCGTTACCGGTTACGGTGCTGGCGATGATATGGGTGGCTTCGATGGCTACGAGAAGTACTTCATTGGTAAAGATCTCTTCGATATTGCAGAACATGTCCGTACTCTCGAAACAATTACTTTTCACGCAGGTCGCTACTGGCCGATTGAAGCTGCTATCTGGGATGCAATCGGTAAGGCGAAGAGCCAAACAGTTGCAGAACTCTTTGGTGGCGCTGAGAAATCTATCCCGGCCTACGCATCAACTGGCGCGGTAATGACAGCGCCAGAGCGCGCACAGAGCGCGCGAGCTATTCGCGATGCCGGCTTTAAGGCGATGAAGATTCGCGTTCCTCAGACACAGCTCGATCTTGGTATCGAAACCCTCAAACTTATCCGTGAAGAAGTCGGAAATGATTTAGAGATTATGGTCGATCTCAATCAAGCATGGCGCATGCCAGGTGATACTCGTAAATCAATTGATCGTAAGACTGCGATGAACTTTGTCGATGCAGCAGTTGAATACGGCGTCTACTGGATTGAAGAGCCGCTTCCGATGGAAGATATTGAAGGCCTCAAATCTCTTCGCGGTCGCGGTACTCGTATCGCAGGTGGCGAGATGGTTCGCACAATTCATGAAATCCTCACACTCGTCGAAAATGATGCCCTCGATGTGATTCAGGCAGATGTTGTTCTCGCAGCAGGAATGCACCACTCCATTCAGATTGCAGAGCTCGCAAAGTCACGCGGCCACATCTTCACTCCTCACACCTGGTCCAATGGCTATGGCCTTGCTGCAAACCTTCAGGTGACAGCAGGCATTGGTGGAGCGCCATTTATCGAATTCCCATTCGATCCACCCACATGGACGGCAGAGCGTCGCGACTTCTTGATGGCCGAGCCAATGACGGTCGGAAGTGATGGATTACTTCATGTCCCAGCAGCACCTGGTCTAGGAATTGAGCCAAACTGGTCTCTCTTTAAAAAGTCTGTCGCGTAAGGAGTCAATTGTGGCGTTAGATAAAGATGCATGGGTTAAGCGTGCCCTCGAACTCAAGCCAGAGGCTCGTATGTACATCAATGGTGCATATGTAGATTCGGTCTCAGGTAAGACATTCGATGATATTTCACCACGTGATCAACGAGTAATTGCAAAGATTGCAGCTGGTGATACAGAAGATGTGAATCGCGCAGTCGCTGCAGCGAAGGCTGCATTTGATTCTGGCGTATGGCGTGAGATGAATCCACGCGATAAGAAAGCCATCATGCTCAAGTGGGCAGATCTCATCCGCGAACATCAAGAAGAGTTAGCGCTCCTTGAGACTCTCGATGTCGGTAAGCCAATCTCTGACTCTCTCAATGTCGATGTGATGGGTTGTGCTCGCACAGTGCAGTGGTATGGCGAAGCAATCGATAAGACATACGATGAGATTGCACCAGCCCCACGAAACGCACTTGCAATGATTACTCGCGAAC
The DNA here is from genome assembly GCA_965267985.1 of Candidatus Nanopelagicaceae bacterium. Lineage (GTDB taxonomy): Bacteria > Actinomycetota > Actinomycetes > Nanopelagicales > Nanopelagicaceae > Planktophila. The sequence continues at coordinate 519,765 of OZ254152.1, forward strand.
CACTCGGTGTGGTTGGCGCAGTCGTCCCATGGAACTACCCAATGATCATCGCATCATGGAAGGTCGCGCCAGCCCTTGCTATGGGCAATAGCGTTGTACTTAAGCCTGCAGAGCAATCATCGCTTTCAGCAATTCTCCTTGCCCGTCTTGCAACTGAGGCAGGAATTCCCAATGGCGTCTTTAACGTCGTCACAGGTCTTGGTCCAGAGGCTGGTCAAGCACTTGCTCGCCATATAGATGTTGCAAAGCTTGCATTTACAGGTAGCGGACCAACAGGTCGCAAGATGCTGCAGTATGCAGCAGAGTCAAATATGAAACAGGTTGCGCTCGAACTCGGTGGAAAGAGCCCACAGGTCGTCCTCGATGATGTGAAGGATCTTGATGCATGCGCATCAACTCTTGCATGGGGTATCTATTACAACGCAGGACAGACCTGTAATGCGGGATCCCGAGTTATTGTTCAAGGTCAGAAGATTAAAGAGCAGTTATTTGAAAAGATGACTGAGTTTGTTAAAACATTCCCAGTCGGAGATTGCCTCGATCCAAGCGTCTATATGGGTCCTATCGTCTCTACCCAGCAACGCGATCGCGTCAATCACTACCTCGATATGGTCGGTGCCAATGGCGAGAAGTTCATCTATGGCGGAGAACAACCACAAGGTGGCGACACTCTGATTAAGCCAACGCTCATTGATGGCGTCAAGCATGACTCTGTTCTCTCACAAGAAGAGATCTTCGGCCCTGTCATCGTTGCAGTAGATGCGACGGATGAGGCAGATGCTCTCGCAAAGGCAAATGGCACCGAGTATGGCCTGGCGGCATCAGTCTGGTCAGGCAATATCTCTCGCGCACATAACTTTGCACGCAAGCTTCGCGCGGGCACTGTCTGGGTCAATACATTTGATGCATCCGATGTCATCACACCTTTCGGCGGCTTTAATGGCTCTGGTGCCGGTCGCGATAAGTCACTTCACGCACTCGAGAACTACAGCGCGCTGAAGACTACTTGGATTGATCTCTCTTAATTTAAAACTCACAACATACTAAGGAGCACACGTGAAGGTCGCATTTATTGGTACAGGCAGTATGGGCGGAAGCATGTCTCGCAACTTGGCATCTGCCGGTGTTGATATCACTGTCTTCGACCTCAACGCTGAAAGCATGAAGAAGCCAGTTGCAGCAGGTGCAAAGGCTGCATCATCCGCTGTTGATTGTGTTACTGGCGCAGATGTCCTCATCACAATGCTTCCAACACCGCAGGCAATCGAAGGATGCATGATTTCAGGTGGAGTAGCAGCTGCAATGAAGCCAGGTTCAATGTGGATTGATATGTCTACATCAGTGCCTGAGACAGCAAAGGCTGTTGAGAAGGCGCTTGACTCTTCTGTGCGCATCATTGATGCACCAGTTGCAGGTATGTCAGTTGGCGCAGATAAGGGAACGATGTCAATCTTTGCTGGCGGAAGCGCTGCAGATTTTGCCTATGCAAAGCCACTCTTTGACATCATGGGAGACCCAGATAAGTTCTTTAACTGTGGAGATCGCGGAACCGGTTATGCAGTCAAACTTGTTCTTAACATGCTCTGGTTCAACTCATTTGTGGCAACAACGGAAGCTCTCCTCCTTGGCGTCAAGGCAGGAGTTGACCTCGAAGTCTTGCGTCAATCGCTCATTGGTTCACCATGTAATTCAATTCTTCTCGAGCGCGACATCGTCGGCATGCTCAAAGATGGCGATTACGATGAAGGATTTGCAGTAGCTCTTGCATGTAAGGATCTCCGACTTGCTGGCGATCTCGCTCGCTCAGTCGGTGTTCCAATGGAGGTGGGTGCAACTGTAGAGAATGTTTACCGTCGCGCTCGTGCCCGCTATGGCGATAAGGCAGGCGAGATGATCCCTGCAAAGATGTACGAAGACGATACAAATACACCGCTACGTTTTAAGTAGTTTGCAATGAAGAACCATTTGAGCCGCTCGACCATCTTCGGTCTAGCGGTCATGTGGTTTGTGGGCGGTGGAATCTATCCCTTCCTCTCTCACGCAGCAGAGACAATAAATCCGATTAACATCGTCCTTATTCGTGCTTGGGGCGCTGCAACAATCTTGCTCTTGGCTGTACTTGTGATTGCACCTCGCTCATTGAAAGCGATTCGCTTTGATAAAACCCTAGTCCCGATTGTTATTTCATCGATTCTTTATTCACCAATCTGCAGCATGACACTCGCCTGGTCTAGCTCACGTGTTCCAGGTGCGATTACCGCGCTGATTTACTCCACACTTCCAGCGATGTCGATTATCTTCCTAGCAATCAAGGGTCAGCGACCATCGCGCTTGGCAACATCAGGTGTGGTCGTAGCTTCCATTGCAGTGATCTTTCTGATTGGCGCTCCACAAGGTGATGTTCAGATAGTTGGAATCATTGGCGCACTCATATCTACATTCGCATGGTTTGCTGCTACTGAGATCTGGATTAAGTACGAGAGCGGATATCCACTCATCCTTGCAATATTTCTCCAAGTTTTTATCGGTGCTATCGGAACCACATTGGTTCACGCATTCAGCAACACACCTGCAGTATCGATGAGCGATCTCACCAACCCATCAATGATCTTCCTTGTTGCCGCTCTCGCATCTCAATATTGGGCATACTTAGGAATTTCACGAAGAGTCTCTCCGGCTCTTCTGACCTCATTCGCCTTTGTAAATCCATTAGTTGCAGGTCTCGTGGGTTACTTCGCATTTGAGCAACGATTAGGCGGAGTTCAGCTCGTTGCTGGAGCAATTCTCCTTGTGGGCGTCTACCTTGTGGTCAGGAGCGAATCCCGCGCTTAAATAGATAGAGTGCGCGGTGTGAGTGATCTTTCAGCCCAGGTACGTGCAGCCCTCGATGCTGCCGTCTCTGCAATCGGCGGAAAGCCTCGCGATGGTCAGATTGAGATGGCAGAAGCCGTTGCCAACGCTCTCACCGATCGCCACCACTTGATGGTTCAAGCAGGAACCGGCACCGGTAAATCACTTGCTTATCTCGTTCCCGCTCTTGTTCATGGCCGTAAAGTCTTGGTCGCCACTGCAACCCTTGCCCTTCAGCGCCAATTAGTCGAACGCGATCTTCCCGCAGTAGTTCCCGCGCTAGAGAAAGAACTCGGTCGCAGCATCACCTATGCAATCTACAAGGGCGTCGGAAATTACATCTGCCTTGCAAAGATGAACTCAGAAGAGCCAGATCCCGATGGCGAACTATTGCTTGAAGCGTCGTATCTCGAGAAAGATGCAAAGAGATTACATGCCTGGGCGCGCAGTAAAGATGTCTCTGGAGATCGCGATGATGCACCGGAGGTGGATCGCCGTGTCTGGGCTGCCAACTCACTTTCAGGGCGTGAATGTGTAGGGGCAGATTCATGCGCCTATGGCTCGCAATGTTTTGCTGCTAAAGCTAAGGCAAAGGCTCAGGATGCTGATGTCGTCGTCACAAATCACACTCTGCTTGCGATTGAAATCGTTGATAGCCATCCGATTCTGCCTGAGCGTGATGCGGTAATTCTTGATGAGGCGCATGAATTTATGGATCGCACAACACAAGCTGTGACTGAGGAGCTGACATCAGCTCGAGTACAACGTGCAGCGGCGATGGCTCGCAAATATATGTCTGGCAAGTTATCTGATGCCTTTACCAATGCTGCAGATTCTTTTCATGATGCGATGAATGATTATGGAGCCGACGTTAAAGGCGACTTCATCAAGCAAGGTCGCCTAGAAGAGATTCCACAATCTCTCGAGCATCCCGTCCGCAAGGTAAAAGAGACAGCGACAGCGTTGGTGCAATCACTGGGCTCTGATGAAGAGATTCTCGAACCCGATGCACTGGCAGAGCGCGCACGTGTAAAGGGCGCAGTTCAAGAGATTGCAACTACTGCGGGAAAGTTGCTCAAGATGGGCGATACGCATGTGCTCTGGTATGAGCCAACATTTTCAACTCTACACTTAGCGCCACTCTCGGTTTCGCATGTATTACGCAGTAATTTGCTGACGCAGAGCCCAGTAATCGCCACCTCAGCAACGTTGACTGTCGGAAATGGCTTTGATGCGATGGCGAAGAGCATCGGCTTTGTTGTAGGCAATGAAGCTGATCAAGAAGTCGCTGATGATGAGATTGATCCAGGGAACGTTCAATTCCTTGATGTGGGGTCACCTTTTGATTTCGCTAATCAAGGAATGCTCTATCTACCTAAGCATCTGCCAGAGCCGACTCGTGATGGAACTTCGCCTCAAGTACTTGAAGAACTCGGCGAGCTTATCGATGCCGCTGGTGGTCGCACCCTTGCACTCTTTAGCTCATGGCGTGGAGTCGAGGCAGCAGATGCACACCTGCGAAATGTTTTGAAAGAGCGACCAATCTCAATCATCACCCAAAAGCGTGGAGATGCTGTTGCTCCTCTTGTTGAGCGCTTTGCAAAGGATGAGACCTCTGTTCTTCTTGGAACAATGTCACTCTGGCAAGGCGTTGATGTTCCTGGAAACTCCTGCATCCTTGTTGTCATTGATCGTCTTCCATTCCCACGCCCTGATGAACCAGTACTTGCTGCGCGATCAGCGCTAGCTGATAACTCAGGCGGCAGTGGCTTTATGCAGGTCTCTGTTCCACGAGCTGCGCTCCTTCTGGCACAAGGCGCCGGCCGATTGATTCGTAGTATCGATGATCGCGGTGTTGTGGCAATCATGGATTCGCGTATTGTGACTAAGCGCTATGGAAGCGTGCTTCTTAACTCAATGCCACCGCTATGGCGTACCAACGATAAGCAGGTGGTGCGGGATTCACTGAGCCGACTTGCTAAGTCCATGGAAGAATAAAGTTATGCCCCGCATCAAGACCTCCACACTTGCTGATCACCGCGATTGGCGCCGCGGTCAGCTCATTGAGGCTGCAGCGGCAATCGCCCTTGAATCCGGGGGAGAAGCGATCACAGTTGCGGCAGTTGCAACCCGTGCTGGGCTCTCTCGAACATCTGTCTACGAATACTTTGCCAGCAGCGCTGATTTGGTCGCAGATTTAGTAATAGATGAACTCACTAACTTCACAAAGACACTTGAAGAAGCAACAAATGGTGAAGAGTTACCGTTACAGTCAATTGAAAAGTGGATCGAAGCATCACTGCAATACATCGCGGATGGTCGACATTTGCTAGCAAAGGCGCTCAACGCAATTCATCTGCCCAGTAACCGCAGCGCCGAGATTGGCATGGCGCATAGAGCTCTTCTAGCGCCTTTGAGAGGCAAGTTGATTGAGATTGGCATTACCGATACTGATTTTGCGCTTTCAATGATTCAAAGCGTGACAGATAAAGCGTCGAAAAGTATCGAAAGTGGCGACGATGCAGAGAAGGTAATTTCTTCAACTACCAATTTCTGCATCGCCGGCCTCAAGACTCTCACCCACTAATTTATTTAATCGATACCTTTACTGTGCTCTTGAGAGCGCCCCACATATCTGCCTTCGAAGGTGCTGTTGCAGTAAGAGTACATGCGCCCTTGACCTCAACGACATTGAGCTCAACTCTGCAATTCTTTGAGTTCGATTTATAAGAGACATCGCTACCGAAGTTGGTAGTCGCCGGCAGCGCCTTTGTCTTTCCCTTTGCAATCGATAGTGAAGTCAGGGCAATCTTCTGAACACCTGGAACAAGGAGGAATGGAAAGTTTCCTGATGATGAGGCAGTCGTTGCAGATGCTGCTGTTGAGTAAGCGAGGGCACATTGGCCAGAGCCTTTGAGGGCGGTGAAGATTCCATTATTGATGGTGCAATCCGGAGTCAATGAAGTAAGCGTTACCGCTGCGCCCGATTTCGCGGTCGCCACGATCTTCGCATCTGCGCGATAAGCGAGATTACTGGGAACATTACGTACCAATGGTGTTCCATTAAGAGTTACAGTGATTTCATCTGCCGCCAACACTGGCGCAGCAGCTCCTGATTTAAAGGAGATAGGGAAGAACTTATCCTCAGAGAAGTCTGTAGGTGCTGTGTGATCCAAGCGGAAGAAGAGTCCGCATTGCACCTTGGTGCAATCTACTGAGACGCCCTTACCAACGATTGTTCCCGCAACCTTTACTGCAATTCCACCGGTAGTGCTGATTGATCCTTGTCCACCAGCTGCTGTTACCCACACCTGCAAGGTGTCGCTACATGTCGTTGGACGAGAAGTGCCTACTGGTGCGATGCATTGTTGAATGTACATGCCTGCTTGCGTTGGAAATTTAGTGAAGCCACCATTAATTGTGGCACCTGCTGGGTCGAGATTTGTCAGCGGGCTACTGGCCCAGCCAAATGTCTCGGCCTGTGCATGTGAAGTGAAGACAAGTGAAGAAAGTGCAATAACTACTGCAGTAAGCGCTGAACGTCTTTTCATCATTTTCCTTTGCTCGTTGAGTGAGAACTATTTGATTGTTATCGGAATATAAATATCGTGGCTTCGATCGCCTTCGTGAAGATGATCAGATCTGACAGTGATTGCACACTTGACCTTCTTGCAATCAAATTTTCCAACCTTGCGTGTCACTTGAACTACCTCTGAAAAGCGTCCACCTGCGGTGAAAGGGATTGCTAGCCCTATTCCATAGGGAGGTGGATTAGATGAGATCCAGTAAGAGGCTTCGCCCATGCCAGATTTATTGACACCTCCGCCACAAGGAGTTGGAGCCTGACCAGATTTCGGCACGACGCAGAAAGCTAGATAGATGCCCACTGTTTCATCAAAGTTCTTGCCCATCACAACAACCCTTGAGTTATTAGCTAATATTTTTTGAGCGATTGTGATCGTTGCGCCATTGCTGCCCTGCGATGTAGTAGCGGCATGGGCAGATGCGGGCAGAGCGATAGCTATCGCTACAACGAGAAAGACCCTACGAAACATGGGTCAAGATTAAGGAAACACAGTTGAAAAGTTATCCGACAAGAGATGGCGCTCTGTCGGAAACATCTCTGCCAGAATTGCGCCTATGAAATTGAGGGCTCTTCTATGCGTAGCAATAGTTCTCATACCCATCTCTGGTTGCGGAAAGAGCACTCAGGCTGCGATTGAAATCACAGCCGGGGATGTCACGACGCTACGAATCTCCTCTTCTGAAACGCCTGTATTTCAGAGAGTTGTGGCACTTGCTAACGGTTCTGCAGAAGTCATCGACTCTCTTGGATTGAAGAAAATTCTTATCGGCAGAGATATCGCAAGTACGGACTCTTCATTGCAATCTGTTCCGATTGTTACCTCGGGCCACCAGGTTGTTGCTGAAAAGATAATTTCACTCTCACCAGATCTCGTGATAATTGATCCATCTGTAGGACCATCTCAGGCCATTGATTCCTTGAAGAAGTCCGGCATCTCTGTAATCTCCATCAAAGAGCGATGGGATGTTGCGGGAATCTCAAAGAAAATAATTGAGATTGCTGCAATTCTTAAAGTTCAGAAGAGCGGTCAAGCGCTCTCTGCCAAGATAGCAAAGAGCATCTCTCGCAGTGCAGAGAAAGTCACTGGTTCTCCACGAGTGGCTTTCCTCTACCTGCGCGGTGGCAACTCGATCTATCTCCTTGGCGGGAAAGGCTCTGGCGCAGATTCGATCGTGCAGGCTATCGGCGCAATCGATGTGGGAGCAGAGAAGAGTTCTATCGCATTTTCAAATCTCACGAGTGAATCACTTGTCGGGGCAAACCCCGAGGTTATTCTGGTGATGATTAAGGGGCTTGCATCTGTGGGTGGCGCTCAAGGATTGGTAAATCTTCCAGGCATTGCACAAACCGATGCAGGCAAGCGGGCTCGCATCATTGCCGTCGATGATTCTCTCCTTCTCTCCTTTGGTCCAAGAACTCCAGATTTACTTAACAAGCTCGCTGCCGCCCTCAATGAGGTACGCAAATGATGTCCGTTCGCAATCGAAGAATTCTCCTTCTCGCAATTCTCATATCTATTGCCGGTTTTATTCTGATTGCACTCTCTATTGGTAGCGCATCAATTGAATCTCCCTGGCGCTACATCTTCCATCCTTCTCTATCGGGTCCGGCGCACGACATCATTTGGGGAATCAGATTCCCTCGTATTCTTGCCGCCCTCCTGGTAGGTCTTGCACTCGGTGTTGCAGGCGCACTCTCGCAATCTGCAACTAATAACCCACTTGCAGATCCTTCAATCATTGGAACATCTGCCGGCGCGGCATTAGGTGCTGCAATTGCACTCACCCTTGGAATTGCTTCAATCGGCACTCTTTCCATCACGGTCGCTGCGACTATCGGTGCGCTGATTGCCTCTCTGCTCACGATGGCGCTCTCCAAGAACGCTCTTCACTTAGTGATTATCGGAATCGCTACCTCTGCGCTCTTCAGCGCCATCTCTGGAGTTGCAATATCAATTGCCGATAACCCTGAGGCGCGCTCAATCTCATTCTGGTCACTGGGATCACTCGCACTTGCAAATTCAGAGACGGTAAAGGTCTTAGCGCCGGTCGTTCTTATTACTTCGATAGTCGGATGGCTCTACTCTCAGAAAATGGATCTCCTTGTATTGGGCGATAGAGAAGTGGAATACCTTGGACTGCGTCCGCAGCGAATTCGCCTCATAGGATTCTTGATTACATCAATACTGATTGCTTCAACTGTCAGCGCTGTCGGTTCGATAGCTTTCCTCGCCCTTGCAGCACCTCACATCACACGTTTTCTCATCGGACCTACAAATAGACCTCTGATTATCGGCTCTGGAGTAATTGGTGCTGGCTTACTTCTCATCGCAGATACCGCCGCTAGAAGTATCGCCTCCCCACTTGAGCTTCCCATTGGCTTAATCACTTCGCTGATTGGGGCGCCCATTCTGGTTTTAGTCCTGCGCAAGAGCAGCGAGGTCTGGCGATGATTGAGATTAAGGGGCTCACTCTTGAGCGCGAGCACCGTAAGATCATTGATAACTTCAGCTGCAGTATCTCCACAGGTGCAATCACTGCAATCATCGGCCCCAATGGAGTTGGCAAGTCAACGATTCTTTCCGCAATTGCAGGTGAGCGATATTCCTCTTCTGGTGAAATTCTTATCAACGGAGTTTCAATCTCTACTCTGAGCGCTCAAGAGTTATCGAAAATTCGCTCTGTTGCACAACAGAGCCATAGTTATTGGATGGCATATTCTGCTCGAGAGATTATCGCCCTCGGAAATGATGAGACTTCAGAAGAGAAAATTTTAGAGATTATCCGTGCTCTCGATATGGAGGCCTTTCTTCATCAGAAGGTCACAGCCCTATCGGGCGGCCAGCTTCAACGAATCGAAATCGCCCGTGCCTTTATGCGCGATACGCCCCTCGTTCTTCTCGATGAACCTTTTGCTTCCCAGGATGTGGCATCTATTGAGCGGATGAAGGAGTTCATGATTGCCCACAAGAGTGCGGGCAAGACAATTGTGATTGTTGCTCATGCGCAATCTGAAGAATTGTCGTGGTGCGATCAGGTAATTGATTTAGGGGCTAGATAGCCCGTTCGATTGCATCTTCTGCAGTCAGCCGTAGCGCAGGCCAGCTCTTTGCAAAGCTTGGATGCAGTGGCAGGCGTTCAACATCATCAAATGCAACCCATCGAACTTCATGAGATTCATCATTGAGTTCATGGCCCTCTAAATTATTATTTGCAACCGCAATCACCGTGGAGTAGCTCCAACCATTGTGATCATCGGTAAATGTTGTCAGAGTAGTCAGATCCGCTGGATTGATGCCGGTCTCTTCTACCGCTTCACGAATAGCTGCTTCAACTATTGTTTCGTGGGAGTCGCGAGCACCACCTGGAATGCCCCATGTATCGCCATTATGAACCCACGGCGCACGGTGCTGAAGAAAGATTTCGCCATTGCGAATCAAGAGGATTCCGGCAGCCCCATGCTTGCCCCAATGTTTTGAACCACAGGCGCATTCGATCCAACCATCTCCATCGCGCGCGCTCATGCTCCTAGAGTTCCACATTTGTCCACAGATGTCTCTGCCACTCGGTTGCGACGCCACTTCAATATCTAATCTCCGGCACATGAAACGAAGCCTCGCCATTGCAATTCTTATCTCAATTCCAATTTCACCCACTGCACAGGCTGCAGATTGCATAGAAAAGGCATGTATTGATGTCTATACCCAAGATGGCCATATCGTCATTGAGGGTCGCAAGGGGAGTGGCCCGCAATCCACAAAGGTAGTAATACCTGCGCCACAGAAGAGTTCAACACCAAAACCGAAAGTGACGAAGAAAGCTGTAGCGCCTCTTCCCACAACGAAGATCTCACAGAAGCCGGTAGTGAAAAAGGTGCAGAAGAAGGCTAAGGTCAAGAAGAAATCAACAAATGCAACATCGCTCCAAGACAAATTAGTCGAATCCATTCCAACAGCGGGCATTTCATATCAACCATCTTTCTCGCCACTTGTTCAGACACCGGTCTACTTCTGGTCGGATATTCCAACCCTTGTCACAAAGAAAGTTGAAATTGTGGGAGAGATTGTTGAGGTCAGATTGCGCCCTACCTTCATTTGGCATTACGGCGATGGCGTTATCTATATGACGCGCAAAGTCGGAGCCGCCTTCCCTGATGGCGAGATTCGACATATATATTCAAAGGCAGGCCATTACCTGATCGAACTCATTACTCGATGGGATGGCGAATTCACCATCGCCGGGGTCAGTACTCGAATCCCTGGAGAAATCACCACCGTCTCAGTTCTTCCCATCACTGTCGTTGCCGCCCCTATCCGCTTGATGAATTGAGGAGAAATGCCCACGCTTACTTCCGCTCACGATCTCATCACCGCCGTTCCATTTCTGATTGGTTTTCATCCCACAGAATCGATTGTCTTGATATCGATTAAAGATGGTGCAATCGGCCTTGCAATGCGCATTAATTTACCTGACCAGCTCGATAGTGATGCGATTGATCTCCTAGCCCACAACGTTATAAAAGAGGAATCCGATGCCGTTCTCTTGGTCGCTTATATGCCGGCCGATAGAGAAGATGGCGACTCTCTCCTGATTTCATTAGGTGCAGCTCTGATCCGTAGCGGTCTTTCAATTCAAGAGTCCATCGTTGTCAGAGATGGTCGGTATAGATCGATTATCTGTAGAGATCTCGAATGTTGTCCTGAATTAGGTATTACTGTGCCGGCTATCGAAGAATCTCAGATCGCTGCAGAGCACGTTGTTGCGGGAAATCCAATGCCTTATGCACATATCTCCGAACTTATTGAAACACTTGCTGCAGACCCTGCCTCATTTGACTTCGATTGGAGCGATGAGGTCGCCAATTTCTTTATTGCAGAAGATGCTGAAGAAATCGGTGCGCTTCGACGAGATGGCGTTGAAACCATGGAGCTCTTACTCGATGAATATCGCATCGGTCGCGGCCCCACCAATCGCATTCTTCTCGCGCGAATGATTGGCCGAATGAGCGATGTGCAGGTACGCGATTATGCACTTGGTGTGCACAGTGAAGATACCTACGATCTCTACTTTACAATGTGGCGTGAATTGCTTCGCCTTGCACCTCGTGGATTTGTTGCACCGATAGCTTGCATCGTTGCGGCGATGGCATATGAGAGCGGCGATGGCGCCTTGGCGCAGAAGGCGCTTGATCGTGCTTTTGATGATAATCAGCATTACCCGCTCGCAAGTTTGTTGCGCAGGGTCTTTAACGCAGGGTGGCCACCAGAATCCTTTGCCTCTATGAGGGCAGAGCTCCACCCCAAGGTGATTGCCGCAATATATGAATAGTGCGGAGGTAGAGGGATGGGTTAGAATTTGGGCAGGTCATGAGTTTCGACGTTAAGCCCCGGCTAGTCGGACGGCAACCCTCCACCGCGGTGGGGTGCTCTGGGTGACGACCAGGTAGTTCATCGCATCTGATGAACTGCAAGTGCGTGAAGGAAGTACGTAATGAGTTCACAAATCAGTCATGAAGTGACAGGTGCATGGCTTGAGGGCGATGATCCAGGTGATCGTAAATTTATCAAGATAGGTTTTCTCCTCCTTGAAAATGGTGAAGTTCTTCCCGATATCACTATCGCTTATCAAACATGGGGCACGCTCAACGCGGCAAAAGACAATGCAATTCTTATCAACCATGCGATGACGGGTTGGTCAGATGTTCCTGCTTGGTGGCCACAGATGGTGGGTCCAGGGCTTCCCTTTGATACCGATAAATATTTCATCGTCTGTCCCAACGTCATCGGTGGCTGTCAAGGCTCCACCGGGCCATCGAGTATTGCTCCCGATGGAAAGCGTTACGGTTCACGCTTTCCCATCATCAGTATTCGCGACATGGTCAACGCCGAGGTCGCATTTAGCGATGCTTTAGGAATCGATCGCTACCTGCTCTCAGTCGGGCCATCATTGGGCGGAATGCGTTCACTCGAATGGGCAATTCAATTACCAGATCGCGTTGGCGCCATCTGCACCATTGGATCATCTGCCGTTGCCACTGGTGATCAGATCGGAACAGCATCGATTCAGATTCGCGCAATTAAGAGCGATCCACTCTTTAATAAGGGCGACTACTATGAACAAGATCGCGGCCCCATCGAAGGCATGGGCATTGCACGTCGAATCGCACATCTGACCTATCGCACAGAGTCAGAGATGGATGTTCGCTTTGGTCGCCAATTGCAGGGAGATGACACCGGTCGATATGCCGTTGAGTCCTACCTCGACCACCAGGCAAATAAGCTGGCAAACCGCTTTGATGCCAATACCTATATAGCCCTGACTGATGCGATGAATTCTCACGATGTCGGTCGAGATCGTGGGGGAGTCGCAGAGGCCCTTCAATCAATCTCAGTCCCAGTCGTCGTGGTCTCAATCGACACAGATCGCCTCTTCCCACCTCGACTTCAGGTTGAGATATCTGAGCTCGTTCCCACCTCTGAGCCTCTCATTTCGATTAATTCTGACTTTGGCCACGACGGATTCTTAGTTGAGGCTGAATCTGTGGGGACGGCAGTCCGCCACGCCCTGGCCGTTGCGCAAAAATCACGCTGAAAAGCGAAAATCCTCTGGGTATAATATGCCTATCACTTCGAGCAGTTCGGAATAAAGGTTTCGAAATTAGTTCGAAAAAACCAAAGGACAATTGTGGCTGTAATTAGTGCGCTCAAAAACAAGGCAACAGCGAAGAAGACTGCTGCTAAGAAGGCAACTCCCGCAAAGAAGGCGGTTGCGAAGAAAGCTGCACCCGTGAAGAAGGCAGCTCCCGCAAAGAAAGCCGTTGCTAAGAAAGCTCCTGCAAAGAAAGTTGCGCCAGTTAAGAAGGTTGCAGCAAAGCCAGTCAAGATTGAGCTGAAGAAAGAACTCTCTGCAAAGGAAGTTCAACAGCTCGTCGATCTCAAGCGTGCAGTAGAGCGCCAAAAAGAGATTCTCGCTTCATTGGAAGCATCTGGAATTACAAATATCAACAAGATTGTAAAGAAGGAGTTCCAGCCTCTCGTCCTTGAGGCACGTGCGCTCGCTCTCTCAATTCCAGTTGATACAGAGAAGGCACGCAAGGCAGGTCTTGGTGGACCTCACCGCATCCTTTCAAAGGCACAGCTTGCACTTGTTGCACCAGCTCCAGAAGCTGTTAAAGCCGCTGAAGTCGGCGCAGATGGAAAGGCTGCCAAGGCAGTTGTTCTCGATGAAGATGGCAATGAAGTTGTCGTCGAAGAAGTCGAACTCGAAGATGTAGATACTCTCATTGCAGAAGCAGCCGAGATCATTGATGCTGAAGGCGAAGGCGCAAAGCCTCGCGTTGTCGATGTCACCGAAGAGACAAATAAGTTTGAAGAAGGTTCATTCCTCCTCCTTGACTCTGAATCAGATGATGATGAAGAGGATAAGAACGAGCGCGAAAAGCATAAGAAGGACCTCAAGAACATCCATATGATCATCGAAGCGATCAATGGAAAGAGCCAGGGTCGCGAAGTTGCTGCAAAGCACAATATCGATCAGGCAGAGGCGAAGGCGTTGACCTTCAAGCAGATTCAGCAGATGTTTGCGATGAATACATTCACTGATAAGTCAGCGAAGATCATCACAGAATCTGTTAATCAGGGATACCTCAAGAACCTCGAAGATTTGTTGTACTTCTTTAACGAGCAGGCTCGTTTCGTACAGACAGAAATCAAGCGCCTCCCACCAGAGCAGACAGTTCTTACTGCAGGTGCGACAGCTGACCCTGTAAAGGATTACCTCAAGCAGATTGGCCGAGTTGCTCTTCTTAATGCAGAGCTCGAAGTTGAACTTGCTACTCGCGTTGAAGCGGGCCTCTTCGCTGAAGAGAAGTTGGTCAACGAGAAGAAGCTCGATAAGAAGCTCAAGCGCGAGCTCGAGTGGATCGTTGAAGATGGAAAGCGCGCAAAGAACCACTTGCTCGAAGCCAACCTTCGCCTCGTTGTATCTCTTGCAAAGCGTTATACCGGTCGTGGAATGCTGTTCTTGGACTTGATTCAGGAAGGTAACCTCGGACTTATCCGTGCAGTCGAGAAGTTCGACTACACAAAGGGTTACAAGTTCTCAACATATGCAACATGGTGGATCCGTCAGGCGATTACTCGCGCGATGGCAGACCAGGCTCGTACGATCCGTATTCCGGTTCACATGGTTGAAGTCATCAACAAGCTTGCACGTGTGCAACGCCAGATGCTTCAGGATCTCGGTCGCGAACCGACCCCAGAAGAGCTCGCCAAGGAACTCGATATGACACCTGAGAAGGTTGTCGAAGTTCAGAAGTACGGTCGCGAGCCAATCTCATTGCACACACCTCTCGGTGAAGAAGGCGATTCAGAGTTCGGTGATCTCATCGAAGACTCAGAAGCTATCAAGCCGGAAGAGTCTGTGACATTTACTATCTTGCAGGAGCAGTTGATGCAGGTTCTCGGTGGACTTACCAACCGTGAAGCTGATGTCATCAAGGCTCGCTACGGACTTACAGATGGACAGCCAAAGACACTGGATGAGATCGGAAAGGTTCACGGTGTTACACGTGAGCGTATTCGTCAGATTGAGTCAAAGACAATGTCGAAGCTACGCCACCCATCTCGTTCGCAGGCGCTTCGCGATTACCTCGACTAAGCCATAATCATGAGCGAGAACGTCAAGGTATTCGTCAATCCTAAGAGCGGTTCTATCCGCATCACCGGAACAGTCGAATTCGTCGATGCTGATGGCAGCGTCACCAGCACCGTCGAAAATCCAAAGTTCTGTGGCTGTGGCCTCTCGAAAGAGAAGCCCTTCTGCGATGGCTCTCATAAAGAAAAGAATCAATAAAGTTCAATCTTGAAAATAAGAAAGGCACCTACATCGCGTAGGTGCCTTTCTTATTTATGAAATCTAATTACTTAGTCTCAACCAGACGTTCTGTCTCGTCTTGAATCTTGACTGCAACAGCAGCTAGCTTCTCGGCATATTCCTTGCCATGGTGGGCACAGAACATGAGCTCGCCACCAGTTGCTAGGACGGCACGGACATATGCCTGTGCGCCACAGCGATCGCAGCGGTCTAGGGCATTGAGGGGTGTGGATTCGAGTAGTACTTGCTCGGTCATCGCGCTCTCCGTTCGGTCCAGTTCTCTTATATAAAGAGAATCAGAGGGTATTAATTCCCTCTGACATTGGAACATTCTGCCACCCTCTTTTATTCCCCGCTCGTTTTATTTCAAATATAAATGGGAAATATTTAGGGATTGAGCGCGTATTTATCGACTTCTATCACTATATGAGATACATCTCGGCGCGCTTAACTGATTGCAAACCATTCGCTGGCTAATCTTTGCCACCGTGACTGCCAATGATGAGTTGAATTTTGACGCTCCAGCTGATGAGAAGAATAGCTATACCGCCAAGGACCTAGCTGTCCTTGAAGGACTTGATGCTGTTCGCAAGCGCCCAGGTATGTATATCGGTTCTACCGATTCACGCGGCCTCATGCACTGTCTCTGGGAGATCATCGATAACTCTGTCGACGAAGCACTTGCAGGCCACTGCAAGAAGATTGAGATTAACCTCGAGGCAGATGGATCTATCGAGGTGCATGATGATGGCCGTGGAATTCCTGTCGATAAGGAACCTAAGACCGGCCTTACTGGTGTTGAAGTTGTTATGACGAAGTTGCACGCAGGTGGAAAGTTCGGCGGCGGCTCATATGCAGCATCTGGCGGACTTCACGGTGTGGGCGCATCTGTTGTGAATGCTCTCGCTGAGCGCCTTGATGTAGAGGTCGATCGCAACGGCAAGATTCACTGGATGTCATTTAAGCGCGGAGTTGCAGGCGTCTTCGATGGTGATGGACCAAAGGCTGAATTCTCTGAGCAATCAGGTCTTCGCACCATCGGCAAGATTTCATCAAAGATTACAGGTACTCGTACAAAGTGGTGGGCAGATCGTCAGATCTTCCTTAAGGATGCATCTCTTGATATCGAAGATATCTATGCACGTGCACGCCAAACATCATTCTTGGTTCCTGGTCTCTCTTTAACTGTTAACGATAACCGCACTAAAGAGAAGACAACACAGACCTTCTTCCATAAAGGCGGAATCTCTGAGTACTGCGATTTCTTACAGCCAGATCAGCCAGTAGGCGATGTCATTCGCATCTACGGCACAGGTCACTATCAAGAGACAGTTCCCGTTCTCGACGATAAGGGGCATATGGTCTCGACTGAGGTCGAGCGCGATATGGAAGTTGATATTGCGATGAAGTGGGGCGATGGATTTGATTCAACGATCCGCTCTTTCGTAAACATCATTGCCACACCTAAGGGTGGAACTCACCTTCAGGGCTTTGAGCGCGCAATCACCAAGTCATTTAACGAGGCTATGCGCAGCGCAGGTATCTTGAAGAAGAACGAGGCAGATGTCATCAAGGATGACGTCATGGAAGGCATTACAGCGGTCGTCACAGTCCGCATGTCAGAGCCTCAGTTTGAGGGACAGACGAAGGAAGTTCTCGGAACAGCTGCTGCAACAAAGATCGTTAGCGCAGTCGTTGCAGATAAGTTGAAGGAATTCTTCGCGACTACTCGTCGAATCGATAAGGCCAATGGCAAGTTGATTATGGAGAAGGTCGCCGGTGCATCACGCACACGTATTAGCGCCCGTACCCACAAGGACCTGCAGCGCCGAAAGAATGCACTTGAAGCTTCAGCTCTTCCAACAAAGCTCTCAGATTGTCGTTCAGAAGATGTGACTCGCACCGAACTCTTTATCGTTGAGGGAGACTCTGCGCTCGGCACAACAAAGGCAGCCCGTAACTCTGAATTCCAAGCAATCTTGCCGATCCGCGGAAAGATCCTCAATGTTCAGAAGGCATCTCTTTCACAGATGCTCGATGACAAGGAATGCGGATCGATTATTCAGGTAATCGGCGCGGGTTCTGGTAAGTCTTTTGAGCTCGATGATGCTCGCTACGGTCGCGTAATCCTCATGTCAGATGCTGACGTTGACGGTGCACATATCCGTTGCTTGCTCCTGACGCTGATGTATCGCTACATGCGCCCATTAATTGATGCAGGTCGTGTCTTTGCAGCTATTCCACCATTGCACCGTATTGAAGTCATGGGTGGCGGCGGCAAGAAGGGCAATTACATCTACACATACTCAGATGATGAGATGAAGAAGGTAACCGCTGATCTTGCTAAGAACGGCAAGCGTTGGAAAGAACCAATTCAGCGATACAAGGGCCTTGGCGAGATGGATGCAGATCAGCTCCGTGAGACAACAATGGATCCAGATGTTCGTACGCTTCGCCGCATAACTGTGACAGATGCTGCTGCAGCTGAGGCGATGTTCGAGCTCCTCATGGGTTCAGATGTAGCCCCACGTAAGGAGTTCATCGCGAACGCTGAGATTGATCGAGATTCAATCGACGCGTAACTCTTAAATAAGAAAAGCCCCGCTGATTTCGGCGGGGCTTTTCTTATTGTTCTAAGGTTTAATCGATAGAGACGAGATCGAAGTACTCGTCCTTCCAAATATCTTCATCACCGTCAGGAAGCAAGATCACGCGTTCTGGCTTAAGAGCCTGAACAGCGCCTTCATCGTGCGAGACCATCACAACTGAGCCCTGATATTCACCGAGGGCTGCAAGGATTTCCTCACGAGATGCTGGATCAAGGTTATTTGTAGGCTCATCGAGCAAGAGAACGTTTGCGCCTGAGACCACGATTGTTGCGAGTGCAAGACGTGTGCGCTCTCCACCTGAGAGTACCTTTACCGGCTTATGAACATCATCGCCTGCAAAGAGGAATGAACCTAGAACATTGCGAGCCTCTGGTTCGCGGATATCTGGAGTAGCCGACATCATATTCTCGAGGATGGTGCGCTCGAAGTCCAATGACTCGTGCTCCTGTGCGTAGTAACCAATCTTTAAGCCATGACCAGCTTCGACCTTGCCGGTATCTGATTCAAGTTCGCCTGCAAGGATGCGAAGAAGTGTTGTCTTACCGGCACCGTTAAGGCCAAGGATGACGACCCGAGAGCCCTTATCAATCACACAAGAAACATCGGTAAAGATTTCAAGAGATCCGTAGTTCTTAGATAGCTCTTCACCCGAAAGGGGGGTCTTGCCACAAGGAGCTGGCGTTGGAAAGCGAAGCTTTGCAACCTTATCGGCAACGCGCACATCATCAAGTGATGAACGGAGCTTCTCAGCGCGACGCAACATACCTTGGGCGGCAGTTGCCTTCGATGCCTTTGCACGCATCTTCTCGCCCTGCTTCTGCAAAATCTCGGCGCGCTTCTCAGCATTTGCGCGCTCCTTCTTACGGCGATGCTCATCAGCTTCGCGCTGCAAGAGGTATTGCTTCCAACCCATGTTGTAGACATCGATGACGTTACGGTTGGCATCGATGTAGAAAACTTTATTTACAACGGTTTCAATCAAATTCACATCGTGAGAGATGATGACAAGTCCACCTGCATAGTTAGTCAGGTAATTACGGAGCCAGATGATCGAATCCGCATCAAGGTGGTTCGTTGGCTCATCGAGAAGCAGCGTCTCTGCACCAGAGAAAAGAATGCGAGCTAGCTCGATACGGCGGCGCTGACCACCAGAGAGCGTTGCAATTTCATTATGGAAAACATCTTCTGACACACCGAGTGATGAAGCGATCGCCTCCGCCTCAGATGTTGCCGCATATCCACCTGCTGCATTGAACTCTGCATCAACACGGGTGTAGCGCTCGAGAGCTTTCTCAAGTTCTTCGCCTTCAGTCGTTGATAGTTCATGCTCGACGGCGGTCATGCGCTTTGCAATCTCATCAAGACCACGAGCAGACAAGATGCGATCGAGCGCAGTTCCTTGATCTTCACCGGTGCGAGGATCCTGGGGGAGGTAACCAATCTTTCCTGTGCGCTGAACGCCACCACCGGCAGGTAAGTTCTCACCGGCAAGAACTTTGGCGAGAGTTGATTTACCTGCGCCGTTTCGTCCTACGAAGCCAACACGGTCCCCGCTATTTACGCGGATGTTGACGCCACTTACGAGAAGGCGTGCGCCAGCGCGGAGTTCGAGTGCAGAGGTTGAAATCACTGGTGCAGTTTACGCACTTGCAAGACGAGTGCGACGCGGTACCGCATACGCCTTCGATACTGCAGTAAGTTCATCAGAAACCTGCTTACGCATCGCTTCTTCAGACTTCAAGAGTGTGGTCAAAGCAGCGATTGTTGCCTTGAGTTCCTTAGATTCAGTCTCTAATTCAAGCTTGCTCATCTTTGTCAGACGGCGAAGTGGCATATCGAGGATATATGTTGCCTGTTCTTCATTGAGTTTGAAGCCCTTAATGAGCGCCTCTTTCGCCGCAGATGCATCATCTGAGCCACGAATGATCTTGATGACCTTATCGATATCGATAATCGCCTTGAGGAGACCATCGACCAATGAGAGGCGATCTTCAGCCTTAGCCTTGCGAAATTCTGAACGGCGACGAACAACCTCAATACGGTGCTCGATAAAGACCTGAAGAAGCTCTTTGAGACCGAGAGTCTGCGGGCGACCCTTTACAAGTGCCACAGCGTTGATAGCAAAGCCATCTTCCATTGGAGTCAGTTTGTAGAGCTGCTCGAGAACTGTCTCTGGCTCGAAGCCATTCTTCAACTCGATCACAACGTTAGTGCCAGTCTGGCCATCTGTGAGGTCGACGATGTCAGAGATTCCCTGAATCTTCTTCGCCTTAGCAAGATCTGCAATTCGCTCAACGACTTTCTCAGGACCGATATTAAATGGAAGCTCCTTGATGACGATTCCCATCTTGCGAGAAGTCACCTTGCTAATCTCAACAGTTGCGCGGACCTTAAATGAGCCCTTACCTGTTGCATAAGCTTCACGGATTCCATCAAGGCCAACGAGCTCGCCACCTGTTGGGAAATCTGGACCTGGGATGTGCTTCATCAATTGATTCAAAGTCGCTTTTGGATTATCAATCAAGAACTTTGTTGCTGCAATCACTTCACCCAAGTTGTGGGGAGCCATGTTTGTTGCCATACCGACAGCGATTCCTGAAGAGCCGTTGACGAGAAGGTTGGGAAAGGCTGCAGGAAGCACGAGTGGCTCTTGAAGCTGGCCATCGTAGTTAGGGCCGAAGTCGACAGTGTTCTCATCAGACTCGGCAACCATTGTCATTGCAGCAGCAGCGAGGCGAGCCTCCGTATAACGCATCGCAGCAGGCCCTGCATCGAGCGAACCGAAATTTCCATGGCCATCGATGAGTGGAAGTTGCATGGAGAATGATTGAGCCATACGTACGAGTGCGTCGTAAATCGCAGAGTCACCGTGCGGGTGCAACTTACCCATTACTTCACCAACGACACGTGCAGATTTAACGTGGCCACGATCTGGACGAAGACCCATATCTGCCATCTGGTGCAGGATGCGACGGTGTACCGGCTTTAAACCATCACGTGCATCTGGGAGTGCGCGTGAGTAGATAACTGAATATGCATATTCAAGGAATGACTCCGACATCTCGGATGAGACATCGATATCGACGATCTTGCCTGGGAATTCTCCGGGCTTTGGACCTGTCGCTTTTGCCTTAGAGGTCGTTGAACTCTTGGGGGATTTAGCCCCTTTAGCTGAGTGGGTCGATGCCATGGCGCGTATTCTGCCGTGGGAAGTAGCTAAATGACGGTACCTACACGCGGACGAGCACCAACGATTGCAACACATCGGGCTGCGACCCTCGCGCCAGCCTCGAGGCTATGCTGCATATTCCGAGAAGTGGCATATGTTGAAATAAATCCTGCTGCAAATGAATCTCCAGCACCCGTTGTATCAACTACCTCGGTCGCAACAGCAGGGACGGTGACGAGGATCGAGCCACGCGATTTGCCGATAGCGCCCTGTGAACCACGTTTAATAACTACCGTTTCACAATCGTGCAGAAGTAGCTCAAGCGCTTTCTCTGCATTTGTTTCACCGGTCAGATATATGGCTTCTTCCTCATTGAGGATGATGACATCCATCAATCGGATCCATGACTTCACATCATCGAGCGGAACTTGCATCATTCCGCCAACTGATGCGGGGTCGAAATAAATAGGAAGACCTGCCGTTTTAATCTTTTCAATCATCTCCATGACGCCAGGACGGGAGAGTGGATCTAGTGGTGAATATCCTGAGAGATAGATAGCGTCGAAGCCAGCCAAATTAGGGAGATCTCCAATATGAAGGCCAGAGTTTGCGCCATTATCGGGAAACATTGTGCGCTCACCTGTGGGATCCACGAGAACAACGACAACACCTGAAGAGCCCTTATCTACCATTAAGTTGTTATGGCTGACGCCGAGCGCATCGAATTCGCTCATCAAGGCAGATCCGGCAGCATCATCTCCCACGTGGCCAACGATTGTTGCCGCTGCATCTGTGCGGGTTAACCACGAAGCTACATTTCCGGCAGCGCCGCCTCCATGAGTTGAAATTCGAGATGGCGTATCGCTACCGTAATGAATGTTCTCAGGCATCACTGAAATCTTGGTGATGACATCGAGCATTACATCACCGATGCAGAGAACACGTGCTGTCATTCTTTAATTCTTTGCAGATGCAACTGCGATATCGGCGGCGAGTGCTGAGTTTGATTTGATGATATCGATATTGACCTTGAGCGACTCACCCTCAGAAGCGGTATGGAAATGCTCAAGCAAAAATGGAGTGACGTATTTACCGTGAATGCCGGCCTTCTCTGCTCCTTCAAGGCCGCTCTTCAAAATTGCATCGTGACGAGCGCGATCCATCTCCTTAACCACTGGATTTGCAACAACGAGACCATTATTGGTCTTGAGTGCAACGCGCTTCGCAATCACTGCCGCAATCTCCTGTGCGCTATTAACCTGGTGCTCAATTGTGTAGCCAGAGTCGGTGAGGTAGAACCCTGGGAATGAAGTTGTCTTGTAGCCAACTACGCCAATAGCGAGAGTTTCAAGTCTTTCTAGCGTTGCAGCAACATCCAGAATTGACTTCACTCCGGCGCAGACGATGGTGATATCTAATTGTGAGAGAGCGGTGAGATCTGCAGATTCATCAAATGTCTCATTGGCGCCGCGGTGGACTCCACCGAGTCCGCCAGTAGCAAAGATATGAATGCCTGCAAGCACGGCCAAGTGTGCTGTTGCCGCAACAGTTGTTGCTGCTGATTTTCCGCTAGCTGCGATGATCGCTAGGTCGCGACTTGATGCCTTAGCGATGTCATCGCGATTTGCAATATCTATGAGTTGATCATCGGTGAGGCCGATATGAACAACGCCATCCAAGATCGCAATCGTCGCCGGAACCGCCCCACGTGAGCGCACAATCTCTTCTACTTCACGTGCCACAGTTAAATTAGATGGACGTGGCAAGCCATGGCTGATGATTGTGGATTCGAGGGCAACGACTGGCGTGCCGCTCTTGAGAGCTTGTGCGACCTCGGGTGATGTATGGAAATTTAACTGTGACATGCCCCGAACAATACTCGTGGGATGATTGCCCCGTGCACCTATCGCAGATCATGCCCTCAATCTTTGCGGGCCTTGGAGTCGATGGAGTAGTTGATTTCGCAGAATGTGGTGAAAGTCCCACTGGGCGTGAGGTCCTTTTTCTCATCGATGGCTTTGGCGCTGATCTGCTTGCACAATATGGCGAGCATGCGCCCACGCTTTCATCACTGACCCAAGCACATCGTGTGCAGACTTCATTTCCATCCACTACTTCTACAAGTCTTGCAACGCTCACAACAGGTGCAATGCCTGGGGTTCACGGAATGATGGGCTACACAGTCCGAGTTCCGCGCAGCAGTGGACGCGTTCTTAATTCCCTAAAATGGGATGAACGAGTAGATCCGCAAATCTGGCAACCAATTCCAACGCTCTTCGAGCGAGCGACCAATGCGGGCATCACCGTCTCTCATGTTGCGGCAAAGCGCTATGAAGGAACCGGATTTACTCGTGCAGTATTTCGTGGCGCACATTATCGCGGTGCAAATGTCACATCTGATTTAGTTGGCGAGACTGTGACGGCGCTCAAGAACTCACCATCGTTCGTCTATCTCTACGTCAATGATCTTGATTCCGCTGGACACTCTGATGGAGTTGGCTCAGATAAATGGATTGCTGCACTTTCTCAGATTGACGCCATGGTGGCGCAGCTGATCGAGAAACTGCCAAAGGGTGTAAGACTGTGGGTGAGCGCCGATCACGGCATGATTAATGTAGACGAGAAGTTAGTAATGGGCGTTGAAAACTCTCTTCTTGAGGGAATAGCAACTGTCGCAGGTGAGCCACGTGCTCGACACCTCTACCTGCCGCAAGATGCTGACCTTACGCCTCGCGATGAGATCATCGCGCGATGGGAAGAAACCCTCGCATCGAAGGTAAAGATGTTTACCCGTGAGAGCGCAATTGAAGCTGGGCTATTTGGCGGTGATGTCTCGCTCGATGCAGCAGAACGTATCGGTGACATCATTGCTATCGCGCAAGGAAATGTTGTGCTGCTCGATCCAGAGCGCGCCGAGAAAGAGGGCGCCATGGTTGGCCATCATGGCGGAGATAGCGCTACTGAATCTACGGTGCCGTTACTTACTTCAACTCTCTAATATCAATCAAGGATTACAGAAGTTGCAGTGGGCTGGTTCTATGAATTCGCGAAGGATCTTCCCAGGCGCCCGATATGTACATCCGTAGCAACCCATTACTTCTGCCTTAATTGCATCGGAATTCTCATCGCCGCACTCTTTGCACTCGACACCTTTGAGATAGTCGACTACGCCCCATCCGGGTGTGGTGCATTCTGGGCATTGTGCGGCAACTCTTGAAGCAAGACGGGAAGCAGCGGCAGAGATATTTTTTGCTCTGCTTGGAGAGTGCATTGCTCTAAAGTCAGATTCAATTACCACTTGATGAGTAGGGGAGAGCGCTGCTAGATCCTCAATTGCCTCTCTCAACGCCGAACTGTCGTGGATGCCCTTATATGCTCTTAGATTTTCGAGCGAAGGTGTGCGAACAATGAGTCCATGGTTCGGAAAGTCTGCTTTGGCTAAGAATGCTGAGAGATCATCGCCTGGTCTGGCCATTGTTGTAGCGGCAATAATCTCATTGGATCTATAACTCTCAGAGATGACCATATCTCTTTCGCGATCAATAAAGACTGCCAACTCATAATCGCATTGCAGCCAAGGAACGACTGGATCTGCACCAATGGAACCTTCGGATGCGATTCCTAAAAGTAATCCAGTCGCATCAAGTCCGAGCTCAGCTTTCTTGATTGCAGTTTCAAGTGGAGGAGCTTTTCGTTCCACCTCGCCAGAGAAGGTGCCAAGCAGATCGGTATCGAGAGGCAGCTCATCAATCGAAAGAGTAAGTTTCTCGAGAAATGGCGCCTGAAATAATGAGAGCTTGCGGTGCTTGCTGGTGAGAAGTGCGCGACTTCCGAAATAGGGATGTGAATCGATGGAATTCACCGGGCGCTCCTAGCTGAAGATGGTGAGAAGCTCGCTGATTGGTCGATTGGCCTCAGCTGGGTGGCGGAACTTCTTCTTTGAATTTACCGCGTAGCTATTCCGTCTGCCAACTCGAGTAATCAGTACATAACCTGCATCCTCGAGATCAGCCAAGATTGTCTGCGCTCGTCGCTCGGTAATACCAACAGCATCGGCGATCTCTCGAATCTTTGATTCTGGATTACGGCTGAGATGGACCAAGACATGGCCATGATTGGAGAGGAAGGTCCAGTTGTTTTCTGCTGTGAGGGTTTGAGCCATAGCCGAATAATAACAGAAATTTGATACCTGAAATATATTTCTGCTATATTCACCCAAATTTCGAGGGGGTCTCATGTCATCTCAATCGCTTCTCACCAGCAATCTGCTCTCTGTGCCGGTGCTCGTATTTATCTTGGGTATCGTGGCAGCGCTCTTTCGGAGCGATCTCCGTTTACCAGAGCCCGTTTATCGAGCTATCTCAATCTTCCTACTCTTTGGAATTGGCCTTAAAGGTGGACATTCACTGAAATCAATTGCCTTTTCAGATTTCATCTCACCGGCTCTCGCCGTGCTCATCATCGGCTCACTCATCCCAGCAATCGCATTCATCACGCTACGTTTGGTGAAGAGCCTCAGTAATGCAGATCGCGGAGCATTTGCCGCACATTACGGTTCGACCTCTCTTGTCACATTTACAGCAGGGCTGATCTTTCTAGAAAGTCGCTCCATTGCGGTCGAACCTTTCGCAACAGCGTTACTGACGCTGATGGAGATTCCAGGAATTGTCGTTGGCATCTATCTTGGATCTCGCGGCATTCAGGCGACTGTGAAATGGAGAGAGACTCTGATTGAGACTCTTACAGGTAAGACAATTATTCTGCTTGTAGGCGGTTTATTTGTGGGGTACTTCGCATCGGAGGCCGGCTATCTCAAAGTCACGCCATTCTTTATCGATCTGCAATCTGGAGCCCTGACTCTCTTCTTGCTCCACCTTGGATTCATCGCAGGAAGTCAGCTTGGCCAGTTCAAGATTGCCGGATTGCCCATCGCAATTTTTAGCGTGCTATTTCCAATATTTGCCGGCACCTTGGGTGTCATTGCGGGAAATATCGCAGGTTTATCGATCGGCGGAGCAGCGATTCTGGGGGTACTAGCCGCAAGTGCTTCCTATATTGCAGCACCAGCGGCGGTATCACTTGGATTGCCTTCTGCCAATGGATCACTCGCGCTCTTTGCAAGTATTGGAATTACATTTCCATTTAACTTGCTGGTGGGCATTCCGCTCTACCTAGAGATTGCAGAACAACTGGCGAAGCTTGCTTAACTAGTTGTTGTCGTAATCTTCTTCAGACTCTTCTGCATCTTTAGCAGGAGCCTTTGAGCCAAACATGATTTCATCCCAAGAAGGAATCTTGGCGCGAGCAACAACGCCATCCTCTGAATCTGCCGCCGTTGGTGTATCGCGAATGGCAATAAGACGTGGAGTCTCGGGCTTCTCTTCAACGACTACGGGGGAGAAGAGTGAACTTGCGCCAGGAAGTTCTACCGGCTGCTGATTTTCAATACGTGATGGATGAGTTGGCTCAGCGCTGATAAATCCTGGGTCGATCACGCGAGCCGGCGCTTCTTCGCCGATAAGCCATGCGCCATTGTCATCAGTGGGATTGATGGTGCGACGTGAAGTATCAAAGTTCCAGGTTGCGATTCCATTGCCATCACGGTTTGGGTAGTGAAGTTCGATGTGCCACGTTGCATCTGGAAGTCGCCATGTGTTCCATGAGAGATCATCTGCATCAACGCCACGGGGAACTAATTTTCCGATGACTGCATCGAGGAAAGAGATATCGAGGCGAGTGGAATCTTTACGAAGCCCTGCAGAACGGGCCTGAGAGAGAATGTATTCACGCTCTTGCAAGATTGGTCCAGAGAAGCGAGCGACCTTGTCGACAGTTGTATTGCCTTCTCGAGCGATAACCTCAGGTGCATCTCCTGCGCGCAAGCGGCGCTGAATCTCTTTGACTGAGATTGTCTCTTCTTGATCATGGGAAGGGACCGCTGATAGGCGCGGTTGATTTACTGTGGCGCGAAGAGTGTCGCTAATGCGAAGAGAGAATTCGGTTCCATCGTGATCAACCAATGTGAGATGGGTGCCTTCATCATTCTTGCCGTGCAATCGGAGCTCACTCATACCGCAGAGAATAACGGATGGGGTGAGAATAACTGATGAGGTAGGTAGAATTAGGGCTATGACTGCTCACAACCCAGAACACATTTCGACGGGAGAACTTCTCGCACTCGCTCAGCGCGTAGGGCGGGAAGCGGCAGCGATGTTGAGCGAGCGCCCGGCGGAGCTTGAGGTCACCACCAAGTCCACTGCAATCGATGTCGTCACTCAGATGGATATCAAGGTCGAAGCATTTATCGTCGAGCAACTCTTAGCGGCCCGTCCTAACGATGGCTTGATTGGCGAAGAAGGCGCAGAGCGGGTCAGCCAATCTGGAATCACGTGGGTCATCGATCCACTCGATGGCACCGTCAACTATCTCTATGACCTTCCAGGCTGGAATGTCTCCATCGCTGCTAAAGACGAAGTTGGCCAGTTGATTGGGGTGGTGACAGCTCCCAGCATCAACTCAACCTGGTGGGCGGTACGCGGTGAGGGAGCCTTCCATAATGGAAAGCGCATCACCTGTAACGATCCGGTAGAACTCGACCGAGCAATGCTTGCCACCGGTTTCCAATACGACACAGCCCATCGTGGGGCTCAGATTGAGCATATCTCCTCCCTTCTTCCCATCATCCGCGACCTGCGCCGTAATGGGGCAGCAGCGGTCGATCTCTGCCACGTGGCGATGGGTCGAGTCGATGGCTACTTCGAGCACGGCCTGAAAGAGTGGGATTGGGCAGCAGGTGGGCTGATCGCTCTAGAAGCCGGCGCTCGCTTTGCTCGCTATGGCCAAGCTCCCTACATGATGACCCTAGCGGCAGGCCCACGCCTCTTCACCGAGCTGGAGGGATTCCTCGGCCTGGCTTAAGCCTCCATCCGATTGTCGCCGCTAGCCAATTTTTAGGTATGGGGTCACCTGTGGCAAGATACGCAGTCTGCGCGGCATTTCCGCGCCTAAGTAATAAAGGACAGATCATGAACATTCTCGACGTCGTAGACGCAGCATCACTCCGCAAGGACATCCCACAGTTCCGTGCAGGCGATGAGCTCAAGATTCACGTCCGTGTTATCGAAGGTAACAAGTCACGTCTTCAGGTCTTCCAGGGTGTAGTCATCCGTCGTCAGGGTGATGGCGTCCGTGAGACATTCACAATCCGTAAGGTTTCATACGGCGTTGGCGTTGAGCGTACATTCCCAGTACACACACCAGTGATTGAAAAGATTGAACTCGTCCAGAAGGGCGATGTTCGTCGCGCAAAGCTTTACTACCTCCGCGACCTTCGCGGTAAGGCTGCGAAGATCCGCGAAAAGCGTGATGGCATTGTCGGTTACGGCGATGGAATCCTCTCAACTCCAGAACCAATCGTTGAGGCTGTAGTTGAAGCTCCGGTTGTAGAAGCAGTAGTTGAGGCTCCAGTTGAAGTAACAGAGACAGTCGCTGCAGTTGAAACAGAAGTTGTTGAAGCTCCAGTAGCTGAAGCTGCGGTCGAAGCTGCAGCAACTGAAGACAAGCCAGCAGAATAATTTCTAAGTACCTGCCTCGTAAGGGCTCGTTCTTTCGCGAGTTCCCTGTACTTGTCGTTGTCGCGCTCGCTGTATCTCTTCTGATTAAAACTTTCTTGGTGCAGTTCTTTTACATCCCTTCAGGATCTATGCAGAACACATTGCAGATCAATGATCGTGTTGCAGTAAATAAGATTCCATTTATCTCTGAGTCAATTGATCGCGGTGATGTTGTTGTATTCCGTGATCCTGCAAATTGGTTGCCACAACCTATAGAGGCAGCGCAGGGAAATGTCGTTATCTCTAAGGCTAAAGAAGTGCTTGTCTTTGCAGGCGTTCTTCCCAACCCTGCTAAGCAATTCTTAGTAAAGCGCGTTATTGGCGTTGCAGGTGACAAGATTGTTTGTTGCGATGCCAAAGGCGGACTCACAATCAATGGCAAGGCAACCAATGAGCCTTATATCTTTGCTGGCAATAAGCCATCTGAGATGGACTTTAACGTCACAGTTCCTGAGGGCAAGATCTGGGTAATGGGAGATCACCGCGGTGCATCTGCAGATTCTCGTTACCACCAAGATGATGTCAACAATGGAATGGTTCCCGTCTCAAAGGTAACCGGTCGCGTCTTTGGAATCATCTGGCCGTTGAAGAACGCGGGCTTTGTTCCATCACACGATCCTCTCGCAACAAAGTAATTTCATGACAGGTCCCGCCAAGCGCATCGAAGAGATGTTGCGCGATGCTGGTATCAATCCCATCGCAGGAGTAGATGAGGCAGGTCGTGGCCCATGTGCTGGTCCATTAGTAATTGCATCTGTCATTCTCGATGATCCCTTTGCAGATGTGTGGGCTGAGATGCGTGATTCAAAAGAGATTAGTGAAAAGAAGCGGGAAGTTCTTTTCGACGTTGTCATGGAAAACGCTGCAACTGTCAGTGTTATTGAA
Organism: Candidatus Nanopelagicaceae bacterium; assembly: GCA_965267985.1. GTDB lineage: Bacteria > Actinomycetota > Actinomycetes > Nanopelagicales > Nanopelagicaceae > Planktophila. Next base: position 549,350 of record OZ254152.1, read on the forward strand.
GTATCTCCTGAAGAGATTGATTCACGTGGCGTGCATGCTGCAAATCTCGATGGAATGCGTCGTGCAGTTAACGGTCTTTCAATAACACCTGCATATGTGTTAACTGATGGATATGCGATTGAAGGATTAGCATTTCCTAATCTTGCTGTCTGGAAGGGCGATCAAGTCGTTACCACTATCAGCGCTGCATCAATCATCGCAAAGGTAACTCGTGATCGAATCATGCGCGAGATGGATGCACTCTATCCAGGCTATGGATTTGCCGGGCATAAGGGATACATCACCGCTGCTCATACGGCAGCGATCGCCGAACTTGGCGTAACACCAATACATCGCAAATCTTTCTCAAATATCGCAGCGCTTTTGTAATCCACAGGAGAGTCTAGAGATCGGTGTTACACCGACTTTCACGCCTACCTTTCGCGGATGGTTCTTAAGAAGAGTAGAAATTTAGCGTTAGGCGCATTTGGTGAAAGCCGCGTTGCCGACTATCGATTGCAGCAAGGCGATGAGGTCCTCGATCGTAATTGGCGAGTCCGAGAGGGCGAAATTGATCTCATTAGCCTCGATAAGTCAGGGACCTTTCACTTCATTGAGGTGAAGACTCGAAGCTCGCTTGCATATGGACATCCCTTTGAATCAATCTCTAAGGTCAAATTACTTCGGATGCAGCGCCTTGCAATGGGATGGCTTGTTACCCACGATTGTTTTGGATGCGAATACTCAATAGATATTGCATCCGTTCTCATCAATCCTGATGGCACTCATTCGCTTGAATATCGCGCAGGTGTTCTATGACCCTTGGCCGCACAAAGGGTGTTTCACTTCAAGGGTTACTCGGTTCTGTTATTGATATCGAGTGCGATATTGCCGACGGCATCCCGATGTACTCACTCTTGGGGTTGCCTGATACATCACTTCAAGAGTCGCGAGATCGAGTACGTGCGGCGCTTACCAATACGGGACAGAAGTGGCCAAATAGAAAGGTGACAGTGTCACTTTCGCCGGCATGGCTACCGAAGAGCGGCCCAGGTTTTGATCTTGCGATCGCGCTGGCACTCCTAGTTGCAGATGGCGTTATCCCACAAGCTCCACTTGATGGAGCTGTAATTCTTGGAGAGCTTGCACTAGATGGTGGGATTCGACCTGTTCGCGGAGTTCTTCCCTCGCTCATTGCTGCCTTGAGAGATGGAATTACACGGGCGATAGTTCCACGGGCAAATCACAGTGAGGCAGAGCTCATGGAGCAGATGGAGATTCTGACATTTGAAGATATCTCCGAAATCTATCGCTGGCTCTCCACGGGAGAGTATCCATTTAATGAGGTGCTCGATATAGAGATAGATGATTCCCCAGAGATGTTGGACTTCGCAGATGTTGCGGGTCAGGTAAAGGCGAGATTTGCCGCAGAGGTTGCAGCAACAGGTGGACACCACTTACTTCTCATCGGGCCTCCCGGCGCAGGAAAGACCATGATTGCATCTCGCATTCCTTCAATACTTCCTCCTTTGACAATTGAAGAAGCCCTCGAGGTGACTGCCATCCATTCGATTGCAGGTGGCCTTACGCAGAGGTCAGCGATGTCTCGCGTTGCACCCATCATCTCTCCTCATCACAGTGCATCTCGCGCATCAATCGTTGGGGGAGGAGGCAGAAATATTCAACCTGGCGCAATTTCGTTAGGACATCGAGGAGTTCTATTTATCGATGAAGCGCCAGAATGTGCAACAGGAATTCTCGATTCACTTCGCCAGCCCCTCGAATCAGGAACAATCACAATTGCTCGTCAGGTAGGAAGCGTGACATTTCCTGCGCAATTCCTCTTAGTTCTTGCTGCAAATCCTTGTCCTTGTGGCAAATATTCAGGGCGGGGCCATGGATGTGAATGCTCATCTCTGCAGGTGCGCCGTTACTTAGGAAAACTTTCAGGACCTTTAATGGATCGCATTGATCTTCGAGTCACTGTAGATCCGGTTGGACGAGTAGAACTCTCTTCACAAGAACTTGGAGAGCCTTCACGTTCTATGAGAGAGCGCGTCATAGAGGCGCGTAGTCGAGCAGCAATGAGATTTAAAGATGAAGTATGGAAACTCAATGCCGAGATTCCTTCTCGAGCGCTGCGTACAACGTATTCACCGGATCGAGCTGCGATGAATTTCCTCCACGATGAGCTAGATAGAGAGCGCATCACTGCGAGAGGTCTTCATAAAGTAATTCGAGTGGGTTGGACTCTCGCTGATTTAGGCGGGCGAGAGAGACCCAATATTGAAGATGTGAAGAACGCTTATCAACTGCGAGAGGGGTCGTAATGGAGCTTCGAGATATGCGGTTAATTATCGCTGCGCACCATGAACCTGGGGCGGCAAAGATTGCGCGCGCAATTGAGAGCGATGGCATTGAATCTGTCTACGCCGCAATTCCAGAGAGTGAGAGAGCTGATATACGTGAGCTCTATAACAAGATTGCTGAATGCAGAGCAGAGATTGTGACTCCTGAAGATTCTCAATGGCCCGCATCTCTCAATGAGCTTGAAGTTCCTCCAGTTGCCCTCGTAGTCAAGGGTGAGATTTCCTCATTGAAGATTCCATCACTGGCAATTGTCGGTACGCGAAATCCAACTCCCTATGGAGTTCGCGCAGCTCAAGAGTTTGCTGCAGGATTTGTTGATCGCGAGTGGGCAATTGTGAGTGGCGGTGCTTACGGAATCGATTCAGCAGCACATAAAGGTGCGCTGATTGCAGAAGGTGCCACTATCGCAGTCACCGCATCAGGTTTAGATAGCACCTATCCAGCTGGCAATCAGCGTCTCTTTGATGAGATTGCAGAAAATGGTGCAATTGTTACCGAGTACTTGCCTGGCTCTATCGCTCGACCACATCGGTTCTTGGTGCGTAATCGACTCATCGCCGCCCTCTCGAAGGGAACTCTCGTTGTGGAAGCAGCATTTAGAAGTGGTTCGCTTCGAACAGCTCGTGATGCTGCAGAGTTAATGCGCCCAGTGATGGCGATTCCAGGACCTATCACAGCGCCCACATCAGAAGGATGTCATCGATTAATCGGAGAGCGCAGCGCTGAGATTGTCACATCAGTAGCTGATGCCTATGAGTTACTGACTTCTCTGGTGTAGCCAAACTTTTCTGGTGTAACTAAGGGGAGAAGTAGTGAGAGAATAGGGGCATGAGTGATTTCCGTTCGGGCTTCGTTGCCATTGTTGGCCGCCCAAACACAGGTAAATCAACTCTCATCAATGCTCTCGTAGGTAGCAAGATTGCGATCACATCGCATCATCCCAACACCACACGCCATGCAATCCGTGGAATTATCAATAATGAGAACTTTCAGGCTGTCCTTGTTGATACTCCAGGTGTTCACAAGCCTCGTACTCTTCTCGGGCACCACCTCAATAAAGTTGTAAACGAGAACCTTGATTCAGTAGATGTCATCATGATGTGTCTTCCTGCAAATGAGGCAACTGGTGCCGGCGATCAATTTATCGCAGCCGAGATTGCAAAGCACCCACGTGCTAAGAAGTTTGCTCTTGTGACGAAGACGGATACAGTCAATAAGAAGAGCCTTGCAGATCGATTGATGACAATTAGTGATCTTGCAGATGGATTCACATGGGATGAGATCATTCCCGTCTCTGCTGTGATTCACGATCAAATTGAGCTACTTGAAAAAATCATCGGCGAGAACATTCCAGTCGGCCCTGCCTTCTATCCAGATGATCAGAAGAGCGATCAAGGAACAGAGCAGTTGATCTGCGAATTAATTCGTGAAGCAGCGATGCGCGATGCGCTCCAAGAACTTCCTCACTCAATCATGGTCACAATCGATGAGATGTCAGAGCGCGAGCCAAATGGCACGCGACCTTTCTATGACATTCATGCGAGCATTCACGTTGAACGCGATTCTCAGACAGGAATCATTCTGGGACATCAAGGGCAGCGACTTAAAGATATTGGTATGCGCGCACGTAAAGATATTGAGCGCGAGCTCGGTGCACGAATCTTCTTAGGCCTTCATGTGAAGGTCTCAAAAGAGTGGCAGCGCGATCCAAAGTTATTAGAGCGCCTTGGCTTCTCAGATAAAAAACACTCCTAGCTAAATGATTCAGATGGCCTAGGCCATTGAATAACTGCAATTAAGCGCTGATTGCACCAGTTGCAAGGGCAATCAGTAAGGCTGAACCAAGAACGATTCGATAGATCACAAATGGCGTAAATGACTTTGTTGAGATGTATCGCATCAACCATGCGATGACCGCGTAACCCACAACAAATGCGACCACGGTTGCAGTGAGAGTCTGAGTCATTGTAAATACTCGAACACCAGGCTCATCAATTGCCTTCTTGAGTTCATAGAGCCCACTACCAAATACTGCTGGAAGTGCGAGTAAGAATGAGTAGCGCAGCGCTGATTCACGGCGATAGCCAAGGATGCGTCCCATGGCGATAGTTGCACCAGAGCGAGATACACCTGGAATCAACGCGAGAGATTGAGCTAATCCGTAGAGGATTCCATGTCCTGGTGTGAGCTGATCTAACGAACGCTCATTGCGACCCATGTAATCGAGGAATCCGAGGAGGAAGCCGAAGATGATCAGTGTTGATGCAATGACCCAGAGAGAGCGAAGTTCATTTTCAATATAGCTCTGTCCAAGGTAGCCGAGAACCACGATAGGAAGCGTTCCGATTCCGATGAGCCATGCAAGTTTTGCATCGCTACGTTCGTGATGAGTCAGGTGAGACTTTGGCTTAAGAGATTTTAACCAAGCAGCGATAATCGAGAAGATATCTTTACGGAAGTAAATGAGCACTGCGAGCTCTGTTCCAATCTGAGTAATCGCAGTAAATGTTGCTCCAGGATCTTTCGCAGAGCTCATCAGGCGACCAATGATTGCTAAGTGAGCATTGGATGAGATGGGCAAGAATTCAGTAAGACCTTGGACGATTCCTAAGAATATTGCGCTAAGCATTAGTTGCAACCTCGCTCTTTCGACTTGCAAAGTAAGAGCCGATCAAGACGAGCGGCAGACCAAGAATGATTCCAATTGTAAGTGGCTCGCCCAAGATTATGACTCCAAGAACCACCGCAAAGGCTGTGTTCAGATATGTCACAAGGGAGGCGCGAGCGACTCCGATAATTGGTGTGAGTGCGAAGAAGATTGCAAAGGCGGCACCTGTCGAGAGAACTCCGAGTCCGATAATCGACCAGATTGCAGATGAGGCGATGTGATGGCTAGGCCATTGATGAATTGAGAATGGAAGATAGAAGAGGGAGGTGATGACCATAGCCACTGCATTGATCGCAACTCCGGATACTCCTGGCAAACCGCTCTGAACAAACATCACCGCATATGAATAGCCGACCGCTGCAACGAGGACCATTGCAATCGCAAGTGGATCAGCGCTGCCCTTTATGCTCTCGATTCCTACAACTGCAATGAGGCCAAGAAATCCGATGACGAGACCGAAGAGTCGCTTGTGATGCCACACGGTTTTATCGCCCTTCATTGAGGCAAAGATTGTTGCCCAGATTGGTACTGATGCGATGAGAAGGCCAGCAAGTCCTGATGAGATCTTCTGCTCAGCGGTACCGATAAGGATCCATGGGCCGATCATTTCGAGAAGTGCATAAGGTGCGACATATTTGATTCCGCGAATGGCAGCACCGAGTGATCCCTGTCGGATAGACCAAGGAATCAAGATCGCAGCACCTATTGCAGTACGAAGACAGACAACGATGGCAGGTGTAAAGCCATTATCGGGATCGACTGCCACCTTGATGAAAAGGTATGGAATGCCCCAAAGAAGGCCTGTGAGTAGAAATAGAATCCAGCCGCGACGCGACATTACATCTCCGATACTTTCTTATATTCTCTTTTGATCAAGTGTTAACGCTGATTGATCACTGACTTATAGAGTGCGAGTGTAGTTGCAGCCACTGCATCCCAACCGAATTCAGAGGATGCGCGTTGGCGTCCTGCCTTGCCATATTTAATAAGGAGTTCAGGCTCACCCATCAAACGGGTGATTGCTTCGGTAAGAGCACCTTCAAATTGTGGAATATCGCTCTCGTTGTAATCCACGAGCTCACCCGTTACGTGATGGCTGACAACTTCTGGAATGCCTCCTACGCGAGATGCAAGGACTGCGGTCTCACATCCCATCGCCTCAAGGTTGACGATTCCTAGTGGCTCATAGATTGATGGACAGAGGAAGAGATCTGCATGAGTCAGAGCGGCGGTAAGTTTTTCGTGGGGGAGCATCTCTTTAATCCACCAGACATTGCTACGGTTCTTTTGTAGCTCGGCAATGAGCTCTGCAACTTCATTTCCAATGGTGGGTTCATCGGGACTACCAGCTGCAAGTACGAGACCGTATTCAGCGGGAACATCTCTCCATGCACGAAGCAGGTGAGCTAGACCTTTTTGACGAGTAATGCGACCAACGAACATCGCATAACGACCGGTGATTCCATACTCTTGGAGAACTGAAGTATCTGAATTTGGCGCAAAGCGAGAGACGTCAACACCATTGCGGATTGTGACAACCTTTGATGGGTCAACGTTTGGATATGCCTTTAATACGTCGGCGCGCATCCCATCACTGACTGCAATGATTGCTGCGGCTGCTTCATATGCGGTCTTCTCTGCCCAGGACGAAATCTGATATCCACCACCGAGCTGCTCAGCCTTCCAAGGGCGAAGTGGCTCTAAAGAATGTGCGCTGACGATATGGGGAGTTCCATAGAGCAACGATGCTGTGTGACCAGCCATATTTGCATACCAAGTATGTGAGTGGATTACATCGACCTCACCAAGGTTCTGGGCGATTGCTAAATCAGTAGCAATTGCCTGAAGAGCTGGGTTGGCATTCTCAAAATCTGAAGGAGTTGAGTAACCATGGGATCCATCGGTGCGAGGACCTCCAAAGCAGTGCACATCAACATCGACATCGGTTAATGTGCGAAGAGCTTGCGTCAATTGAACAACGTGCACACCTGCGCCACCGTAGACCGCTGGTGGCCACTCTTTTGTAACTATGCCAATGCGGGTCTTAGTCATTGAGAAAGAGTATCGGTGAGTATGGCTTCTTTATAGGTAGTTGAGTAACCTTTCTCCATGGCTCGCTTTGAAGTTCCACTCGGAATCGTCCTCGCCGGAGGCGAAGGAAAGCGTTTGATGCCACTTACTGCAGATCGCGCAAAGCCTGCAGTTCCATTCGGTGGCTCATATCGCCTTATCGATTTCGTTCTCTCTAATCTTGTCAATGCTGATATGCGCAAGATTGCAGTGTTAACTCAGTACAAGTCGCACTCTCTCGACCGCCACATCACAACAACATGGCGAATGTCAACCCTTCTCGAGAATTATGTAACTCCAGTTCCTGCACAGCAACGCCTTGGTCCACGTTGGTATACAGGTTCTGCAGATGCAATTTTGCAGAACTTTAATTTGATTCACGATGAGAATCCAAAGCATGTTGTCGTATTTGGCGCAGACCACGTTTACCGTATGGATCCAAGCCAGATGTATGATCAGCACCTCAGCACAGGTGCGGGCGTGACTATCGCTGCCATCCGTATGCCACGTTCAGAGGCACATGATTTTGGAGTTATCGAATTAGCTGAAGATGGAATAACAATTAAGAAGTTCCATGAGAAGCCTTCAGATCCACCTGCAATGCCAGGCCATCCCGATCTCTCACTAGTCTCAATGGGTAATTACATCTTTAAGCGCGATGTTATGGAAGAAGCGCTCATCCTTGACTCGGAAGATCTTGAGTCACGCCACGACCTCGGCGGAAATATCATTCCGATGTTAACTGCAGCTGGACAGGCAAAGGTTTACGACTTCGAACATAACGTAGTACCTGGTGCGACAGAGCGCGATAAGGGTTACTGGCGCGATGTAGGTTCCATCGATGCTTATTACGATGCACATATGGATTTAGTTTCTATTCATCCAATTTTTAATCTTTACAACCGTGAATGGCCGCTACTTACAAATCCGCCTTCACTTCCACCTGCAAAGTTCTCTGAAAATGGAATCGCGCAAGATTCCATCGTCGGAGCTGGTTCAATCATCTCTGGTGGCCATGTCAGTCGTACCGTCGCTTCTTACGATGTCCATGTTGGCACTGGAGCATTTGTTGATAGCTCGGTCTTAATGCCAAGCGTCAAGATTGGCGACCGCGCCGTTATCCGTAAGGCAATTATCGATAAGGGCGTTGTCGTAGAACCAGGTGCGCAGATTGGTGTCGATCTCGAGCGCGACCGTCAGCGATTTACTGTGACTGATTCAGGTATCGTCGTTGTGGGCAAGGGAATCAGAGTTACTCCTTAGTTCGACCTCAACTTCGCCCCATCTGTGCTTACAGCGAGAGAGATTTTCCCTCTCGCTCGTTGGAGACAGCAATTCAATGGCAATGTAGACTTCCACCAGGTCAACGTTGACATAAGGGCTAAATTTCATAGCCCATTCACACTTTAAATTTGGAGTTTCAGATGCGTTTTGGTGTTCTTACAGGTGGCGGAGATTGTCCAGGACTTAACGGCGTAATCCGTGGAGTCGTCACAAAGGGAATCAAGGAGTATGGCTACGACTTCGTAGGCTTTCGCGACGGATGGAAGGGTCCTCTTGAGGGTCTGACTATGCCTTTAGATCTTGCAACTGTGAAGCCAATCCTCACAAAGGGTGGAACCATTCTCGGCTCATCACGAACCAACCCATTTAAGATCGATGGTGGCGTAGAGCGCATCAAGGCAAACCTTGAGGCTCACGGAGTCGATGCACTTATCGCAATCGGTGGCGAAGATACTCTCGGAGTAGCAACAAAGCTCCACGCACTCGGCGTAAAGGTAATCGGCGTTCCAAAGACAATCGATAACGATCTCAACAACACAGATTTCACATTCGGCTTTGATACTTCAGTCAATATTGCAATGGAGGCTATCGATCGCCTTCACACAACCGCTGAATCACATCACCGTCCATTGATCGTCGAGGTCATGGGTCGTCACGCAGGATGGATTGCGCTCCACTCAGGTATTGCAGGCGATGCAGCATGCATCTTGATTCCAGAGGTGAAGTTCTCTGTAGATAAGGTCTGCGAGTACGTGAAGTCACGCTTTGAGACCGGAACAGCTCCTATCATCGTGATCGCAGAAGGTGCGATTCCACAAGATGGCGACATGATTGTTAAGGATCAAGAGCTCGATGCATTTGGTCACGTCAAGCTTTCAGGTATTGGTGAATGGCTTGCTCAAGAGATTGAGAAGAAGACAGGGTATGAGACTCGCTGCACAGTGCTTGGCCACATTCAGCGCGGTGGAACACCAACTGCATTCGATCGAGTCTTGTCATCACGTTTCGGACTTGAGGCAATCACAGCTGCACACCAGGGCGACTGGGGAACAATGATGGCCCTTCACGGCACAGATATCGTTCACGTCCCATTGGCATCTGCTACAGATGTCTTGAAGACAGTTCCTGTATCTCGCTACGAAGAGGTCTTCTCTTTCTTCGGCTAAACCGAAGTCTGAGTAATTACCCCGCATCAACTCCCTTCGAGACTTTAGGCTAAATACATGACATCACTGGACACCTTGTTTAACGAGAACGCAGTTGCGGCCCAACAACCCAACTGGCCTGGCGGTCCAACTGGTGAACCATTAGCTAAGGCAGTGGCAGAGCTGAAATCTCTACCACCGCTTGTCTTTGCAGGAGAATGTGATGAACTCAAAGCACGCGTTGCAGATGCTGCAGCGGGCAAAGCCTTCTGGTTACAAGGCGGAGATTGTGCAGAGACATTTGGATCTGCAACAGCTGATTCAATCCGCAATCGCATCAAGACAATCCTTCAAATGGCAGCGGTATTGCAGTATCAATCCTCACTTCCTGTGATCAAGGTAGGACGTATGGCTGGCCAGTTTGCCAAGCCACGATCTAACGACACAGAGACACGTGGCGATGTAACGCTCCCTGCTTATCGAGGAGATGCAGTAAATGGCCTTGAATTCACTTCCGAATCCCGTACTCCAGATCCGCAGCGCCTGGTAAAGGTCTACAACACATCTGCTGCGACTCTTAATTTAGTCCGCGCATTTACTCAAGGTGGCTTTGCAGATCTTCGCCGCGTTCACGAATGGAACAAGGGCTTCATCAAGGATTCAACTTTCGGCGAGAAGTATGAGCAGGTTGCTAACGAGATTGGTCGCGCACTTTCATTTATGGAATCTGCAGGCGTTGATCCCAACGAGTTCAAGGCTGTCGATTTCTATGCAAGCCACGAAGCGCTCATCATTGAATATGAGAAGGCGCTGACGCGTATCGATTCACGAACTGAGCTTCCTTACGATGTATCTGGACACTTCATCTGGATTGGTGAGCGCACACGTCAAATGGATGGCGCACACGTTGATTTTGCTTCAAAGGTGCGCAACCCAATCGGCGTCAAGCTTGGCCCTAAGACCACGGTTGAAGATGCACTTGCTCTCATCGAAAAGCTTGATCCCAACCGCGAGCCAGGTCGCCTCACCTTTATCACACGTATGGGTGCGTCAAAGATTCGCGAGATTCTTCCTGCTCTCGTTGAAGGTGTCACTAAGAGCGGCGCACAGGTTTTGTGGGTCTGCGATCCGATGCACGGTAATACCTTTGAAACTTCTAATGGTTACAAGACTCGTCAATTTGAAGATGTACTTGATGAAGTCCGTGGCTTCTTTGAAGTCCATAAGAAGCTCGGAACACATCCAGGTGGAATCCATATCGAGCTCACTGGTGATGATGTGACTGAATGCCTCGGTGGCGGAAATCAGATCTCTGAGAAGGATCTCGAATCACGTTACGAGACAGCGTGCGATCCACGCCTCAATCACTCACAATCGCTAGAGCTTGCATTCCTCGTTGCAGAGATGCTCCGCGACCGCTAATTTCACGATGGCAGAACTACTCTCCACCACAATGGCTTCGCCGATTGGCAAGCTCTATCTCCTCACACGTGGTGAGACAGTGCTTGGCCTCAATCTCTCAGGCTTTCAAGATCTACTTGCATCACTGACTCCTCAAGAGTTAGAGGAGAAGATTGGCAAGAGCTCAAAGATCACAGGAATTACAGATGCGCTTGAAGATTATTTCGATGGAGACCTCAAGGCAATCAACTCGATTAAGGTAAAACAACCTGGTGGGGATTTCTCTCAAGCTGCTTGGGCATCAATGCGAAAGATTAAAGCTGGCGCGATGGAGTCATATGCAGATCTTGCCTATCGCGCAGGAAGCCCCGCTGCGGTGCGAGCTGCCGGAAGTGCGTGTGCCAAGAATAAGATTGCTGTCATCATCCCTTGCCACCGCATCATCAAGTCAGGCGGGGCAATCGGCGCCTATGGTTGGGGCGTTAATAAGAAGATCTGGCTATTGCAGCATGAAGGTGCGCTCGACTAGCCAAGAACATCGAGCATGATGGCAATTGCTTCATCGCACTGTGCATCGTCAAAATCAAGGTGGGTCACAAGACGGGCATAGCTCTTACCGAGCGCGCTAATCCATAGGCCTTTCTCTTTACAACGCGTTGCAAAATCTGCCGCTGTAATTCCAGATTGAGAAAGTTCAAGTCCAACGATATTTGTCTCAATCGTTGTTGGATCAATAAGAGTTGAATCGTGTGCAGCGAGAGCTACAGCCATTTTCTTTGCGCGTGCATGATCTTCTGCCATGCGATCAATATTGTGATCCAGCGCGTAGTGACCTGCAGCTGCAAGGAGACCGATTTGGCGCATTCCTGCTCCGTAGCGCTTACGCCAGATACGACATTCAGCAATTGCTGCTTTACTACCGAGAGAGATAGAGCCAACTGGCGCACCAAGTCCCTTAGAGAGACAGACGCTGATTGTGTCGAAGTGCTTTCCAAATTCGTTGAAGGCAACGCCTGATGCCACGTGGGCATTCCAGATACGGGCTCCATCGAGGTGCATTGAAATTCCGCGTGCTCGTGCACCCTCTGAGAGTCGTTTAATTTCTGAGATTGGCTGAACAGTTCCGCCACCAAAGTTATGGGTATTTTCCACCGCAATAGCGGTAGTTGAAACTAGATATGGCCCAGCGTTCTCATGAGCGAGAGCAAGTGGGGTATCCGCGCTAAGGAGGCCGCGCTCTGAGTGCCATGTGCGAGTAGTGATTCCACTAAAGACCGCACCTGCACCGAGCTCGGCACGAACAATATGAGCACGCTCTTCTGTGAGAAGTTCTTCACCTGGCTTTACCAAGGTGCGAATTAAGAGCTGATTTGCAAGTGAACCAGTGGGGGAGAAGAGTCCAGCTTCCATGCCAAACATTGCAGCAACACGTTCTTCGAGTGCGTTAACCGTTGGATCATCGCCATAGACATCATCACCTACTGCAGCTGATGCGATTGCATCGCGCATGCCTTGAGATGGTCGAGTGACTGTATCTGAGCGAAGATCAATTGCCATGCGTGGATTCTACGCTCTCTTCGCCCTTGATGACGATGGCAAACATTGCAATTACTACGAGGATGCCGCCGATGAGAGCTTGGAGAGTTAATGACTCACCACCAAAGAGCACAGCGAAGACCGCTGCAAAGACAACTTCCATAGTCAAAATGACAGCAACCTTTGTCGGTGTCATGTGAGCCTGCGACCAAGTCTGAATCATAAATGCGACAGCGGTACAGAGAATTGCGGTGTAGAGAACTACGAGCCATCCGGTTGTATCAGCGGGAGCTTCGTACCCTTGGCCAATTGAAATTACTCCAGTGAGAATTGCACATGTGGTGAGCTGTACAACGGTGAAGGTATAGCTATCTAGTCCGTTGCTCCACTGACTTAAGGCGATGATGTGAGCGCCGAAACCTATTGCACTCATCAATACCAAGAATTCACCGAAGCCCATGCTCCAGCCATGGAGGGAGAGAAGAGCGAGCCCTGCTGTTGCAAGTGCAACGCAAGCCCAAGTAAATCGTGAAATTTTATGGCGAAGAAAGACGGCCGCGATAACTGGAGTCGCGACAACATAGAGACCTGTGATGAATCCAGTGATTGCAGCCCCGGTAAGTTTGAGACCTAAAGTTTGGAAGATATATCCAGAGCCAAGAAAGAGCCCGGCAAAGAATCCTTTTCGCACAATTTCTTTATTGAGGTTGCGAAGAACAGAAGGCTTAAGAGCAACCATTGCAATGACGGCAACTGCAAAGCGTGAGAAGAGGAAGCTATTAACGCTTTGTTTTTCAATTGCATCTTTCATCACAACAAATGCATATCCCCATGCTGCAGCAACTGCAAGAAGTGCCCAAGGGGCGATCTTCATCTTTCTCTCGTGTGAGTGGCTCATCCGCGAAGCTTTTTCAGCAATGCGATTTCTTCGCCGTGTTCAGGCTCCATTCCTGGAGTCTCGAGAATCAGGGGAGCGTTGACAACAGCGGGATGCTTGAGGAGCTCTTTAAAAGGAGCTTCTCCGATAAATCCTTTACCGATATTTTGATGGCGATCTTTCAGTGCGCCACAGACATCCATTGAATCATTTGCATGGATTAATTGAATGCGTTCGATACCTGCGACCTCAACGAGGAGATCAAGGGTCTCCTTCATTCCACCTTTCTTGGCAATGTCATGGCCTGCAGCAAAGACGTGACAGGTGTCGAGACAGATGCCGACTTTTGGGTGATATTCAAGTGCCTTGAGGTACTTCTCTAGATCTTCTAAACGCTTTACAAGTGATTGCCCTTGTCCCGCAGTTGGCTCAAGGAGCAACATGGGTGCATCATCACCAAGCTTTTCAAGAATTGGCATCATGCCCTTATTGATCTGCTTCCATGCCTGATCGACAAACTCTTCCTTTACGGCAGAGCCAGTATGAACAACAACGCCAAGTGCGCCGATCTCTTGGCCACGCTGGAGTGAATATGCGGTCGAGGCTAATGAGTTCTTATAAGTGTCTTCAGTAGGTGAGCCAAGGTTAATCAAGAACGGTGCATGGACATAGACCTCGAGATCGAGCGCATCTGCTTTTTCGCGAAAGAGCGCATCTGCTTCATGGTTTGTCTCCGGCATCGCCCACCCACGAGGGTTGGAGGTGAAGACCTGAATTGCTTCAGCCCCAGTTACTTCAGCATATGCAATGGAGCGTTTAGCCATTCCTCCTGAAGTAGGAGTATGAGCACCGATACGTGGACGAGAATTCATATTTGCAGGCACCGGCCTACCCTACTGTGATGGTTACCGTACTGCCACGTTTTACCTTTGTGCCGACCTTCGGCGTGATATTTGTGACCTTCTTTACCGACTTCTTGCCAATTTTCTTCACGACAACTTTGAGGCCGAGGTCTTGTAGCGCCTTTACAGCCTTCGCTTCTTCGATGGAGTAGATATTTGGAATGTAGGCGAACTGCGTGCCCTTAGAAATGACGATAGTAATAGCCGCACCCTTGTTAGCGTTTCCACCACCGGCTGGTGTTTGTGAGATTACCTCTCCGACAAGTTTTGTCTCGCTAAATGCATAATGTGTAGTCACTACAAAACCAGCATCAGTTAATTCATTGAGCGCTTGTTCACCACTCTTGCCAAGGTATGAAGCGAGTGCAACTTGCTCGATTCCCTTAGAGACAGTCAAGGTCACAGTTGTGTCGCGCTTTACCTTTGTTCCGATTGCAGGGTTGGATGAGATCACAAATCCCTGAGGTACCGTTGAATCAAATACTTCAATATTTGCGGCTACCTTGAGTGGGAACTTTGAAATTGCAGCAAGTGCAGCTTCTGGGGTGAGGCCTTTCACCATTGGTATTACATAACGCTCGGGGCCTTTAGAGAGAACAAGTTTTACTGTTCCTCCCTGATCCACCTTGCCGCCACCGGCAGGCATGGATTCAATGACATGATCTACGTCAATCTCTTCGCTATATCTGCGTTCGACGACAATTGAGGTCAGGCCTAGTGGCGTTAGAGCTGAAGTGACTTCAGCCTGTGTAGCACCGACCGTTGATGGCACAACCACACGTGAACCTGGTCCAATTAATACATACCAGCCTGTAATTCCAAGTGCGATTGCTAGAGCTGCGGCAATTTTGCGGTTTCGGCGAACGCGCTTACTTGTCTTCTTGCGCTTTGCAACCTGAGCAGTGGTTTCTTGTTCAACAACAGCGAGAGTCTCTTCCTTGGCAATCTGGATTGGGGTAGTGAGTTCTGCAATCCGCTTACGGAGTGACTTCTGCTTCTTCACTGGGCGCATCGGTTTAATTGGGATATCGAGTTCGAGGCTCAGTTGATTCTCTTTTGGATTAAGGCGTGCGTTGACGGCAGTAAGTTGAGAATGAAAGACCGAAGCATCACGAGGACGCTCATCAGGATCTGCTGATGTGGCGCTATAAATAAGATCGTCGAGATCCGTAGGGAAGCTATCTACTACTGAGCTCACACGAGGGACTCGTTCATTGACATGCATGTAGGCAATTTGAATTGGAGCATCACCATCGAATGGCTTCTTGCCGGTAAAGAGTTCGAAAGCAGTGATGCCGATTGCATAGACATCAGAGCGAGAATCTGCGACACCACGTTGCACTTGTTCAGGGGAGAGGTAGGAGACGCTTCCAAGAATCACACTTGATTCTGCTGTCATGGTTGTACCGAGAAGCGGTCCCTTGGCAAGGCCAAAGTCTGCAATTTTGATACGTCCTTCTTTAGAGACCAAGATATTTTCTGGCTTGATATCTCTATGAACGATTCCTTGTTTATGAGCTGCAGCGAGTGCACTTAATACTGGAAGAAGAAAACGAATTCCATCGCGATCTGAAAGTCGCCCTTGTTCATGCAGGTATTCGCGCAAGGTGTGGCCTTCCACCATCTCCATCACGATAAAGACTGCGGGGGTTCCATTCTGATTCCATCCCTGATCTTGTACAGCGACAATATTGGGATGCGATAGCGCGGCGGCAGCTTTCGCCTCACGGATGAAGCGATCGACAAATTGTTCATCTTGAGCCAAATGTGGATGCATGATCTTGACGGCAACTTTGCGGTCAAGGCGAGTATCGAAGCCTTCATAGATGCTCGCCATTCCACCTGAGGCGACTTGGCGAAGGAGCTGGTAGCGCCCATCGATAAGTTCCCCGGTGAGATCTGACATGGGGCAAAGCCTAGTTCAATCGCTTTGCGATATGGACAATTTAAGGATGCGTGAGCTCGAAATCTGAGCTCATCTGCGTCTTGTTCTCGATGAAATGTTGCTCTTGCTTACCGAGCCAATTCTGCATATTTGTTGAGATTGATTCGCCATCACGAGCAATTACTCTCTCTAGTCCAAGGTCTCGATCAATATCAATCCAGATTGAAGCTGAGAGATATGGGCGAATAACGGCTTGAGATGCGCCCACGCCTTCAAGAATAAGGAGCTCTGATTGTGGAATTTCTACGGCAGCCCAATATTCGCTCTTACTCCAATTGAAGAATGAAAGTGAATACTTCTCGCTCTTTCTATGAGAGGTGCAGGCTTTTGTTAAAGCATCCTCAAGGTGGTGATCAAAGGGCGTGCTCCAACCGTTGTAGAGGTCATCCATATGAATAGTTGCGCACTTGTATTTGAGTGAGAGCGCAGCGGCGAGATGTTCTGCCAGAGTTGTCTTGCCAGCACCGGCCGGACCATCGATTGCGATGATCGGACGTTGAACTGAGCTACAGAGATCGAATAGCGCGGCGGTGAGTTCCATACCAAGCGCTCCATCCCAATGCAGCCATTACTGTAAATGCAACATAGAGCAGTGATGTGAAGAGAAGTCCTTGTGAAGCATAAAGGGCAACATATCCGGCATCGACAACTAACCAGAGCGGCCAGTTGTCATACTTTTCATAGACCATCAATAACTGTGCTGCCAAGCTGCCGAAGAGGAGAAGTGCATCTGGAAATGCGGCCACAGCTCCGATATGAGTTAACACTGGCGCAAAAATGAGCGTTGCAACAATAATTGCAATCACTGTATAGAGGCGATATTTAATTGCAAACGGTCCAGGCTTTGCACCCGAAACTTCCCAGCCAAACCAGCCCATGACAGCGGCTGCGATAAAGATAATCTGCAGAAGGGCGCTTGCAAGCAGATCCCACTCAATGAAGAGAACAAGGTAGAGAGCGCTACTGATTCCCCACCATGGCCAAGTGATGCGCTTTCCCGTGATGCCAAGTCCAACGCCAATAAATGATGCGATTGATGCAATGAATTCGAGGTATGAAACTTCATAGCCCCACGCTGTGAAAAAGATGGAAGACATATTTATCCTCAAGCATTCTCAGTTCGCATTACCGAACTGGTCTAACGGTCGAACTCCAAGTTGAGTTCCTCTCAGCCACCGTGGCTCCCGTAGGTAAAACCTTAGCGCATACGTATGAAAAGAGTCTGGATAAAGGCTATGCCGGCGACTCGAAGCCTGCGCCACTTAGATGTTGTAGCGCGCTTGGTGAAGATGTCATATCCGTTGGCTTCAATCTCGTCGACGATTCCGCAGTACAACTCACTTGCTGCACGAATACATGGTCGAGAGATCGGATCGAGATATTGAATCCCTGCTTCGGCGATTGCTTGCAAATCACGTACTCGAGCAATCTGAAACTTAATTGCTGCAGCGATTTCTGGGGTCATTGCTCTGCGGAGCAGCATCTCTTCGCTCACGCCGAAACGAGCTAACTCATCAAGTGGCATATAGATACGTCCGCGATCGATATCTTCACCAATATCGCGGATGAAGTTAGCCAACTGAAAGGCAGTTCCAAGGGCAGTTGCTGCTTCAATGGCACGAGGATCGTTATAACCAAGGATGGGCAACATCTCGAGGCCGATGACGACTGCTGAGCCATAGACATAGGTCATCAACTCGTCATAATTCTTATAACGAGTAACAGTTAAATCCATCTCCATTGATGTCATAAATGCATCGAAGTAATCGAGAGGGATTGAATATTGAGTAACTGTGTCTACGAGAGCACGGCCGATGAGATCCTCACTCTTACCTGCGCGAAGATCAGCAAGGACTGAATCTCCCCAGGTGCGCAGCGCATCAGCTTTCTCTTGTGGGGAGAGAGTTGATGCGAGATCATCGACGATCTCATCTGCAAAGCGAGCAAAACCGTAAAGGGCATGCACTGGGGGACGTTTCACTGAGGGCAAGAGAAGAGTCGCCAAGTAATACGTCTTTCCGTGGAGAGCGTTGAGACGTTTGCACTCTTCATAGGATGCTTGGAGCAGATCGGACATTTACTTCACTGGCCCCACAATGCGCTCTGCAGCAAGACGTCCTGAGATGAGAACCATGGGAACTCCAACGCCAGGTTGTGTTCCGCTACCTGCGAAGACAACATTGTCGAAACCAGCTGCAATATTGCGAGGACGGAATGGTCCTGTCTGGAAGAAGGTATGAGCGCTAGCAAATGGTGCACCGCGCTCCATTCCTTGAGCCTGCCAATCGAGGGGAGTCGTCATATGTTCAACCTCAATTGCATCACCGAATCCGTCATAGCCACGTGATTCAAGGACGCGAATCATTTCATCGCGATAACGTGACTTCTCCTTGGTCCAAGCGATATCTGCATCCAGGTTAGGCGTTGGGAAGAGTACGTAATATGACTCTTTACCCGCTGGCGCCAGAGATTTATCGTCATGGGAAGGAACTGTCACAAGAACAGAAGGATCGGTCATAAGAACCTTCTTATTAATCAGTTCATCAAATACGCCATCCCAAGACTCGCCAAAGTGAATATTGTGGTGAGCAATGTGGTCATAGTGCTTTGAAGAACCAACAAGAAGAGTCACGCATGAAGGTGAATATTTTAGGCGCTTAATGCTGAGCGGTTCTTTACCGAGCAGGTCCTTCCAGACAACAGGAAGATCTGGGTTCATCACGATTGCATCGCACTCGTATCGCTCACCCTTATCTGTGATTGCAGCGGTGACTCTCGATCCCTGCTTCTCTAACGATGTCACTGATGATCCGTAGACAAACTTCACGCCATGCTTCTCTGCCGCCGCTGCAAGTGCGCGAGGAACGGCATGCATTCCACCCTTAGGGAAGAAGACTCCGTTAACAGAGTCCATGTAGGCAATCACTGCGTAGATTGCAAGTGCCTGCTGTGGGCTAACACCGGCATACATAGCCTGGAATGAGTAAACCTTTTGCAGACGAGGATCTTTGAGGAATTGATTCACCTTTGGTTGGAGGTGTCTAAATCCACCGAGTGCAATCAATCGAGCCAAGTTTGGTGTTAAGAGATTGAGAGGTGAATCAATGTTGCGATCAATAAAATCATTCATCTCGTACTTATAGAGCTTGGTGACGAAGTCAACGTAATCGCGGTAACCAGCTGCTTCAGTTGCAGATACCTTCTCGCGGATCTCTTGCTCCATCGCAGCTGTATCTGCATGTACATCAATCTGTGAACCGTCTGCATAGAAGGCGCGATAGAGAGGTGAGACTGGCATGAGTTCAAGCCAATCCTTCATATCTTCACCGACAGCAGAGAATGCATCTTGAATGAGTGATGGCATTGTGAGAACTGTTGGTCCTGTATCGAATGCATATCCATCTTTATTAAGGAGTCCATTACGACCACCTGGCACCAACTCACGTTCAATGACAGTGACATCACGTCCGGCACCGGCAAGGCGAAGTGCAGCACTCAGGCCTGCAAGACCTGCTCCCACTACTACAACTTTTTGAGATGGACCTTTAATGCGTGCAACCATTAGGCGCTCCGTTTTACCGCGCTCAGCGCGATGTAAGTGAGAAATTCTCTCGATGATGGATGAATTGCTGGATCTTCAATTGCGGCAAGTGATTCATTGGTGAGTTTTTCAATAAGGGTCTCAACCTTTTCGACCGCTCCAGAGTGCGTGATGAGAGCGCGAAGTTCTTCAATCTTTTCAGCTGAGATATCAGCCTTTCCTAGGTAGGAGAGGAGTTCGCTCTTATCTCCATCTGAGAGTGATTCAAGTGTCATTGCGATGAGGACAGTTCGCTTGCCTTCGCGAAGGTCATCTCCTGCAGGCTTTCCTGTCACTGATGGGTCTCCAAAGATTCCGAGCATGTCATCGCGAAGCTGGAAGGCCTCACCGAGTGGAAGTCCGTATCGTGAGAGAGCATCGAGAAGTGGCGCATGTGCTTCTGGCTTACCGATGACGGCACCGATGTGAAGCGGACGCTCGATTGTATATTTGCCTGATTTATAACGAGCAATGCGCAAGGAGCGATCAGCGCTGTAATTTTTTTCACCAGCTTCGCGAACATCGAGATACTGACCTGCCATGAGTTCAACACGCATCTCATCATGGATGCGGTGCGCAGCGAGAAGTGATGGGGTCGGAATCGCAGAAGTGTTGAGCATCTGATCTGACCAGACTAGGGCGAGATCACCGAGAAGAACTGCGGCGGCTTCACCAAATTGTGGTGCAAGACCATTCATTGCATCTGATTGGTGAAGATTTTCAAAATGTCGATGGATAGCAGGCTTCCCGCGACGAGTATCAGATCGATCCATAAGGTCATCGTGGATAAGCGCACATGCCTGCAAGAGTTCAAGGCTGGAAATCGCTCGAATAATCTCTGGCGATGGTGCAGCTCCCGATGCAAGTAATCCTGCGTATGCAAAGAGTGGGCGAAGTCGCTTTCCGCCCTCGAGCAAGAATTCATCGAGGGCATCACAGACTGGTACCAACTCAGATGCGATTGAGGTGAGATAGGAACGCTGTCCAGCGAGATATTCAGCAAGGGCGCTGCGAATATCTGCGCGCACAGTCTCTATTGTCGTCTTGACCTCGGTAACCACGCGGCAACGGTACCCTGACACCGTGGAGATGCGCATGACGAACTTAGCTGATGGCAGTAAGCCGACCTTCTCCTTTGAGTTTTTTCCGCCTAAGGATGCAGAGGGCGAAGCCCGTCTCTGGTCGGCAATTGATGGACTTGAATCCATCGCCCCTGATTTCATCTCTGTGACCTATGGCGCAGGTGGATCAACACGAGATCGCACAATCCGCATCACTTCAGAGATCACTGCCCGCACGAAGGTTCCGACTGTTGCGCACCTCACCTGCGTTGGATCGACCCGTGATGAACTCATTGAAATTCTTGGAAAATATCGCGAGGCGGGAATCTCCAGCATTCTCGCTCTGCGTGGAGATCCCGTCGGTGGTCCGCGTGCACCATGGGAGACGACTCCCGGTGGTTTCGATCACGCAGATCAACTTGTCTCACTCGCTACTGAGTTGGGTGGATTCACAATCGGTGTAGCGGCATTTCCTGATGGCCACCCAGCATCTGCTGGTGATTTTGAAAAAGATATCGAGGTACTACTTGAGAAGGAGAGGCGTGGTGCGACATTTGCAACGACTCAATTCTTCTTTGAAGCCCAACGTTGGATTGATTTAGTTGAAGCGCTTCATGCGCGTGGTTCTGTTATGCCGATTATTCCGGGAATTCTTCCCGTTACCAACGTGAAGCAATTTAATCGAATGGCAGAGCTCACCGGCACTCCAATACCTGCACGTATCTCTCAAGCTTTTGCAAAGGTTGAAAATGATCCAGAGGCGGTCCGCAAGCTAGGCGTAGATATTGCAACAAATCTTTCGCAACAGTTACTTGAAGCAGGCGCTCCTGGTATCCACTTCTACACAATGAATACATCTACTGCGACTCGTGAAATCTTTGAGCGCATCAAAGGTGCTCGATGAATCGCCAGGAATTTAATCGAAAGTGGAGCGACCTCCATGGGGGAGTCGAAGTCCAAGGCGTTATCGCTATGTGGCTTCGCATCTCCTACTGGATTGCTCGAGGACTCTCATCTCTGCGCATCACTCCAAATATTGTTACAACAATCGGATTGCTTTCCTCGATTGCTATCTATTTCACGATATATACAAGCCAATTAATTGCTCTCGTAATCTTCTCTCTCACCTGTGATGGCGTAGATGGCTCACTCGCAATTTACCGCGGTCGTGTAAGTAAGTTTGGTGAACTCTATGACTCACTGGCAGATCGCATCTCTGAGGCCTTCTGGTTGGTGGGCGCAACATTTGTTGGAGTTCCAGTGCGCTGGGCAATTGCAATCTGGGTCTTAAGCGCCACGCAAGAGTATGCACGCGCACGACTAGCATCCCTTGGCTATACCGAGATTGGCGTCGTGACACCAACTGAGAGACCTGTACGAGCAATCTTCGTCATTGCCGTTACTTTGATCTATTGGTTTGGTCACGATTTTGCTACACAGGTAGCTATTGGATTTACTGCGCTTCAGGCAATCAGCGTGTTGATTGTGATGCGGATGGCCCGATCTATTTTGAGTTAGCCAATACTGCGTTAGCAACAATCTCTGCGCTCAAACCTACAAGTGGTAAGCCGCCGCCAGGGTGCGAGGAGCCACCCACGAGATAGAGATTCTTCAGCGGTGATCGGTTCTTAGCTCGCAAGAACGCGGCACGCGGGCCGTTACTCGATGTTCCGTAGATAGAACCACCGGGTGCATGGACAGAGTTTTGAAGATCAAGTGGGGTGCGAATTTCAAGTAAATCTAAACGATCGCGAATTAAAATTCCTTGTGCTTCAATCTGATCGATAATCGAATTGGCATAGCGTTGGTTGAATTCCTTATTACTCCAGTCAAAACCTTCGGCAGAGTTTTCACTATGTCGTGAAGCGTTGACCAATATAAAGAGGGCTTCGTGGCCTTCACTCTTGACCATCGCAGGATCATTCGGTGAGCAGATATAAATAGTGGGCTTCTCCACCGGCTTCTTCGCTGTAAAGATTGATTCGAACTCTGCATCGTAATCATCGGGAAATAAAATCGTATGATGTGAAAGTTTTGGTTGATCACTTGGACGTAAACCGAGAAGGAGTGAGAACCCAGCGAGAGATGGCTC
Organism: Candidatus Nanopelagicaceae bacterium; assembly: GCA_965267985.1. Taxonomy (GTDB): domain Bacteria; phylum Actinomycetota; class Actinomycetes; order Nanopelagicales; family Nanopelagicaceae; genus Planktophila. The sequence goes on from OZ254152.1 coordinate 572,260, forward strand.
AAGTTTTGACAACTCTTTACGTACCTTCCTGACTCGCCGCGTTGGTTTCGAAATCAGCTTGTTATATGTCAGGCCGGCATCGGCATTTGAGATGACGATATCGGCAACAATTTTTCTACCATCGACAAGCGTTATGCCAACAGCCTTATTTCCCTTAAGGTCGATAGAGGCAATAGGGGAGTTGAGATGAATCTTTGCTCCAACTTTTTCGCAACGCTCGGCAATATGTTCCGAGAGAGTTCCAATACCGCCCTTGATATGCCAAGCACCAAAGGCCTCTTCAATAAATGCAATCGTTGAGAGAACGGCAGGCGCTTTACGTGGATCAGAACCGCTATAGGTTGCATAACGGTCCATAATCTTTGCGAGGTAAGGATTGCTCAGCCCGAAGTCTCGAAGAGTTGCACGAGGTGCGATGATGCGAAGATCTCTCAAGATATGGCGACGCTTTAATAGCGAGAGTGGGCTCTTGAGCTCAGATTCCACAAAGGGTTCGCGGGAGACATCCCACATCCGCTCTGCGCGATTGAGGACTGCATTCCACTGCTCTGCTGCTTCTGCACCGAATGACTCGGTAATTGATTCGAGAGTCTTCTTGCGCGAGAGATTTGTAAATTGAACTGATTTCCCATCGTGGAATCGGTAATCAAATGAAGGGTCTACCGCTTCAAGCTCTAAGACCTGACCCATATGTTTTCCAGTGCGCTGAAAGAAGTCGCGGTAGACAGCTGGGATGGTCAGAAGTGATGGTCCTGTATCAAAGGCATATCGGCCGATCCATTCAGTGCGGCACTTTCCACCTGGACGATCTGAAGCCTCATAAATTTCAACGCTGTGGCCAGCACGAGCAAGACGCGCAGCTGCGCACATTCCACCAATTCCGGCGCCAACCACAACAATTTTCTTGGGCTCTTTCACCTTGCCGACATCTCCGGTCATACGGTGCGCCCCTTCCATTGAACCTTGCCTTTGTTGCGCCATGAGAAGTAAAGCAGATAGATGAAGAGTACGGCTGAGAGTGGATGGAGAAATGAATCACGAAGACGTGTAGATGATGAAGCTGCGCTGATGAGGCGAGTACCAATGATTGCAGCGCAGGCCGCGATAGCAATCAGGTTCCCTGAAAGCGCGTAGAAGAATGGAAGTATCCCGGTGGCTGCCATGAAGATTATTGCGATTGCAGATCCAATAAATGATCCAAATGCTGTGTTGATTGACTTGCCATATCCAGCGCGAACTTCGGCGAATGAGGAGTACATCCTTGTTGATGAGAGCTGCGATCCATCGATGACTGCGCCGTGAAAACCTGCATCTACAAATGAACGACCGAGTTCGATGTCATCGAGCACTTTGTGTGCGACAGATTCAAAGCCATTGATAGCTCTTAATGACGAGCCCTTCATCGCAAGAAATTGGCCGTTACAGATCACCGTGGATTTCATCGGAATTTTTTCGGCGCCACGCAATAGGACTGTGCTCATCCATGACCATTGAAGAAGTGGTTGGGAGAGACGCTCTGCCCAGGTATCTGCAATCTGCTTGGGGTAGGGCGATAGAAAATCCAATCCGCTCTCGTTGAGCGTTGCAACAGCGCGGGCAATCGCATCTTTCTCAAAATGAACATCGGCATCAATTGAGATAACCACATCAGCGCTCTTCGAATCTAAGAACCCTGCTTGAAGTGCGCTCACCTTTCCTAGCCATCCGTCGCGAGGGGCAGGAGCGTTCATCACGGAGATTCGCTCTGAGGAATGCGATGAGGCAATTTCGAAGGTGCGATCTTCAGAATTGTCATTGATAACGAGGACTCTCAGATTCGGAATATCAACCTGCTCCTGAAGTTCACTGAGTATGCGAGAGATATTTTCTTCTTCGTTACGTACTGGGAGAAGTACAAGAATTGAAGATTCAATTTTTTTTGAGGTAAGCGGCTTTCTCATCGTCGCAAAGTTGATGAGTGCCAGAAGTAAGAGAAGTGAGTTAAGGAGAAATATTGCGAAGATCATCAGATTTAAGCTTCGCCGAGCCAATTCTTAAAGATGAATGGTGTGGCAAATGCTCCGAAGACTGCGGCTCCTAGAAATGCAAGACCTGGTCGATCGAAGAAGAAGAGATTGCCGATAAAACCTGAGAAGAGAACCCATGTCAAGAGAATGGTGACTGCGCGCAAACTTGCACTCTCTTTGCGGCGTTCAAATGGAAGCACGAGATTAAGCAGAGCGATAATTGCGCACCCTGCCAAGAGCCAACCAAAGAAGTTGGATAGTGGAACATCAGGCACGAATGGAATATGTGTGCCATCTACTTCCCATGTCCAGCGACCTGCGGCAACCATCTGAGGATCAAGGAATAAATCCCATCCTGCAAGAAGTGCGCCGCCATAGATAAAGGTCCACTTACTCGTTACGCGACGTGCCGCAACAAGTGCAGGATGAACCATCATCACCCAAGCAAAGGGAACAACAACTGGAACTCCGCCGATGGCTAATCCCAGCGATGCGTCGTAGCTATAGATACCAAATGGCCAGCCACTTTGAACGCCCAGATACTCAATAAAAAACCCAAAGAGCGCGACGATGACGAGATATCTCCACGCGTACTTCACACCATATGAAAGATAAGCATGGAGAGCCATCGAGAGCGCTCCTACATAAACTGTGGCGATGGTGATGTATTGCAGAACTGTTCCGTGGGTGAGGGGGTATGTAATCTGTAAGAGAATTGTGAGAGCCAAGGCAGCGCCGAGCGTGACGCGGGCACGTTGTGAGATTCCGTGGCGACGTCTGCGCGGGGTGTAGTGCCTAATGGACATGGGGGAAGTCTGCCGTATTGATCAGATCAAAGCGGGCAAAGAGCTCTTCGCTATACCAATCAAATTTCTTCGTATCCTCAATTACCGCACGATGTGGAGCGTTCTTGTATGCGAAATCACGAAGAGCTTCAGCTGATTGCCAGAGGGAGAAGGTGCCCTGCAAGCCGATGGGTGCTTCTCCTATTCCGATCGAAAAGAGCAATCCGGGGGATTGGTGAAGATCTACAACTACTGGAGGGATTGAGCGCCAGAAGTGCATCGATTGAGACCACTTCAAACGGGCACGAGTAATTGCAATAACTGGTCCGCCACTGTGTTTCTTGCCTGTGATTTCGAAGGGTTCACGCTTTGACCATTTGCCATGTGAAGAAATTGGATCGAGTAAGTATTTATCAACAGAGGTTGATCTCGACTTCCAGCGCTGAATGAATTGAGATTGGTCTACGAGTCCCAAATCTTCAGCAACAAAGAGGATCGCCCACTGTTTGAGGTCTGCATCAGTGGGAGTAAAAGTCTTTCCTGTGCCAGTGCCCATCAACTTTGCAAAAGTTACGCCAGGAATCTTTCGCGCGATGCGGCGACCAATTGCCATCTGCAGAAAGGCGAAAGAGATATTTGAGCGCTTCACATGAAAGATATATACGGCGGTGCTCATGACTTTTTTTCAATCAGGTCCCACTTGTTGCCATATTTATCTTTAAATACGACAACCAGGCCAAAAGATTCGCTTCTCGGTCTTTCAGTAAATTCAATTCCGCGGGAGAGATAATTCTCGTAGGTTTCAGTGAAGTTATCCGTGTACAGGAAGAAGCCGACTCGACCACCAGTTGAGTTACCAATTGCAGCTTCCTGTACAGAGTTTGAAGCCTTCGCTAGAAGTATTTGAGAGCCCGACGTACTTGGCGCGATCACAACCCAACGCTTCTCAGGTGAGAGCTCGGTATCTTCAATGAGAGTAAAACCTAAATCATTGACGTAATGTGCAATCGCTTCATCGTAATCAGGGATAACAATTGCAATCATTCCAAGGGTGGTTGCCATTACTCGCCAACTTTCATCGGGGTTGCACCGGTTGAGGCGATCAGCTCTGTAAAGGTAGTTGGATATACGCCGTGGGGATGACCTGCAGCAGCCCAGACAGTCTCGTAATCGCTAAGCGCCTCATCTATCAAAGTGATATCTGGCTTATTAATCCAGCCTAGGGGGCTTACGCCCCCTATGGCTTTTGAAACCCAGGCATTCATTTCTTTGTCTCAAAAGAGATAGGGGAGTGCGCTAATTTAATTGCAAGCTCATCGGGGATTCCCAAGAGTCTAAGCGCTGCACGCACTGAATCATCGCCGTCTTTCTCTGTTGCTTTTGGATTAGTAACTTGCTCAACAACAGCAAAGGTTATAACTGCGTGGAAATGCTTCACCGCAGCAGAAGGATTTTCGAGCTTTAACAATTTGGCTTTATTCAGTGCGCTTACATGAGCAACTAATTTCACCTGCAATTGGGGAACAATAAGAGCAACGACAGCAAAGTAATTGACCAGAGTTTGAGCGTGATGAGGATGAGTTTTATTCAGCCTTACAAATAACCGCATCGGCAGAACTAGCCGCTCAAGTGGATCTTTCGATTGCACCGCTAAGGATTCGGCCCAACTTTCCCATTCGGCAAAGGCGTTAAGGATTGTGGCCGAGATAAGGGCGTCCTTATCTTTGAAATGTTTGTAGACGGTGCTGACCGCGATCTGAGCGTGCTCGGCGATATCTTCGATAGTCGCCGCCTGACCTTTGACCGCTAAAACCTCTTGGGTCGAGTGCAGGAGCGCTGCTCGATTTCGCATGACATAGGCAGCTTTGCGCCCCTTATCTGGGGCGACGGCCTTCTTGGCTTTGCCGGGCATAGGGCAAGTCTAGACGGGCCGTTGGGGAAATTAGAAGGGACCACCTATAAGAGAGTGATATTCCTATAAAAGAAGAGTATTCTGATATTCATAAATCCTATTTCGAGCGTGTGGAGAAGCTATGAAGAGCCAGACTAAATCTAAAGGTTTCGCACTTTCGATTATTTGCGGCCTCTTGTTTAGCGGCCTAGCAATTCTTTCCACGCCAGCTGCTTCCGCGGCAGACGGTGACCTTGGAAGTTTAGATTTTGCCTCGGCGCAGACAAAATACCTTGAATACAACTCCGCATCATCTGCTTTTGCATTTGGAACAGGCGAGTTTACGATTGAATACTGGTGGAAACCCACCGCAAACAGGCGAAGCGATGTCATGGATTTTTGGTCTGATCCAGGAGCGGGAAGCGCCCAAACAACGCGTCTGATAATTGGCACATTCGGTGGTGCGCCTCAGGTTTACGTAGATGACAAATTGCGAGGTTCTGGAGTCAAGATATCGGCTTCCAGCAATCTCGCACTCAACACTTGGAATCACGTCGCAGTGACGAGAGCGTCCGGCGCGGTAAAACTTTGGGTTAATGGAACTCAGGCGGGTAGCACCTACTCAAACAGTCTTGATTTCGGAAATGTCGGAATGAAACTTTCGATAATGAAGGATCACGGCGCTGGTGCAAATGGCAGTGGAAAGTTCACAGGCGCCAGGGTTGTTTTAGGAAGTGCGATTTATACATCAACGTTCACGCCTCCAAGTTCAGCTTTGGAGTATAGAAGCGGAACCACTTTTCTTCTAAATACATTTCAGGGCGCTTCTAATTACCTTAGAGATTCGTCGGCGACAAATATGACTTTCTCATCCCTAGACTTTCCAACTTCGTCTAACGACACCCCTTTAGCACCAAGTGCCATCACTCTCGCACCAAACATTTCTAGTATTTCAGCTGCAACTGGAAGCACGCTAGGAGGAAGATCAGTCCGGATTTCCGGAACTTACTTAACTAACACATCACAAATTACATTTGGCGGAGTTGCGGCTACTTCAATTGTTGTAGAAAGCGCAACATCTGTATTGGCTACCACTCCGGCTAGCACTCTTGGGGCCAAGAATGTCGTTTTAACAACGGCTAGCGGCGCTACGACCTTGCAAAATGGATTCACCTATATTTCTACGCTAACACCAACAATAAATTCTCTCAGCATTACGGAAGGAACTACAGCCGGAGGCACAAGTACCGTTATTACCGGAACCAATTTAGAGACCGCGACTTCGGTTACCGTTGATGGAAATCCCGCAACGATTGTAAGTAATTCATCAACATCTATTTCAATAACAACACCTGCGGGAAGTGAAGGAGCAAAAAGCGTTGTTGTAAATACTGCAGGAGGCTCGGCAACCAATGTTGGAGCGTTCACGTACAACACTAGATTCACGGTTTCTTATAGCGGCGGTGTCGGCACAACTGGAACAGCGCCTGTGCAAGCCAGCATTGCTCCTAACGAAACCTTTACAGTGGCCAGTGGTTCAACAATCTCAAAGGCTGGTTACACCTTTTCCAAATGGAAAGATGCCGGAAACGTTGAGTATTTGCCCGGTGCGAGTTACACAGTTACGAATGCCACGGTAACGCTTACGGCACAGTGGACTCTAAATAATTATGTCGTCACATTCTTGGCTGGTTCGAATGGATCGATATCTGGAACGACTCCTCAAAACATAGATCATGGAACTAGTACATCTCAGATTACCGCAGTACCAAATGCGAATTATCATTTCACTAACTGGAGCGATGCATCAACGGTAAATCCACGCGCAATCTCTTCCGTTGAAACCACGACATCGCTGACTGCAACATTTGCAATCGATACCTACACGGCAACTTATAACTCAGGCGGAAATGGTTCGATTTCAGGAGCGCTGATACAAACGGTTAATCATGGAGAAAGCGCCACCGCTGTGACTGCGACCCCAAGCGCTAATTATCATTTTGTTAGCTGGAACGACGGCGTGCTTACGGCGACACGACTAGACGCAGCCATAACGGGTTCAATTTCCAAAACTGCAAGTTTTGCGATCGATGCTCATGCAATTACCTTCAACGCCAATGGTGGTAGTGGTGGATCGACGGTTAGCGTGAATTACAACGAAAACGCAGTTGCATCTGCACCAACCGTCTCAAGGAGTCAATACACATTCGCTGGTTGGGCTGAAACGGTCACCGCCTCATCAATTGCCACTTGGACCGTAGTTGGTCCGAAGACTCTCTATAGCCTCTGGACACCCAAGATTTACTCCATCACTTACAACGCAGAGAGTGGAACGGCACTAACTGTGATTGAGACATTTACCGTCGGAAGCGCTCCAATTCAACTGCAAACCGCAACCCGGGCTGGATACAAATTCAATGGTTGGTACACAGACAGGACTGGTGGAAGCCTTCTTGGAATCACCGGTGCAAATTACACGCCAAGCGATACCGCAACAGTTCACGCTCAGTGGACTCAAGCTTCGCTTGTCGGACTTTCCAGTCCCACATCGTTTGGAACAATTATTGCTACCAGTGGTAACGACGGTGGAATATCTGCAACCAGATCAGGCACAAAAGCAGAAATTGATTACTTTGCTGACTCCCTGCCTGATAACACTGTAATCACCGCTTATCTGCAGGGAAGTACTGCCTATGCTGCGAGTCAGTTAACTGGCGTCACAAACCTTTTACTTTCAGTTGTGGTTGCATGGAAAGCGCCAGACGAAACCGTTCCGGTGGTTGATTCGGCTAAGAGCGCCATCCGTTTGAAAATAACAAATGAAGGTATAAAACGTGGCGCAAAGGTTTATTCCATCGCGGGGGATTCTTCGACAATTCTTACAACGGCTACGCAAGACGGCTTTGTTGTAATTGAACTTCGAGAAGATCCAGAAATCGTAATTGCTAACCCTGTAGAAGTTCCAGCCCCACCGACGCCACCAGCGCCAACACCAGCTTCAATTACTGCAGCGCCAATTGTTGATAACTCGGCAGCGGAAAATGCGGCGAAGCTAAAGGCCCAAGAAGAAGTGAAGAAAGCTGCTGAGCTAAAGGCTGCACAAGAACAAGCAGCTAAGGATTTACAAGCAGCTCGCGACAAGGCCGAAGCTGAGATTAAAGCAGCGCAAGATACAGCAGATAGCGAAGCAAAGTTGAAGGCAGAAGCGGATGCACGTTTGGCCGCGGAGCTGAAGGCAAAGGAAGACGCAGAAATTGCTGCGAGATTGGCGGCGCAGAAAATCGTGCCTGATGTAACTCTTTATTCGATCAGCCCTACTTTAAAGCTAAGTGTCTACGACGCAACATATTTAAAAAATTATGTGGCAACGTTAAAGCCAAAAGCTACGGTTACCTGCATTGGATACATTTATCCAAAGAACACAACTTTAGCCAAAGCCAAGTTGAAAGCTACGAGCCAAGCTACAGCGATCTGTAAGTTGATTAAAGCGCAACGTAAAACTCTAACGACGAAGATTGTTGTCTATCCCGCAAGTAAGGCTCCTAAGGCTGCAGCCGGAGCTAAATGGGTAGCAGTTAGCTATCGTGTTGATGGATACAAGAGTTAATCTCCAACAACCATAGGTATTGCACCTGTAACTCTTACTAACTCAGCAAATGATGTTGGATATACAGCGTGAGGATGTCCGGCAGCGGCCCACACTACTTCATATTCATTGAGGGCTTGATCGATAAGAGTTATTTCGGGGTTTGAAATCCACCCCAATGGACTCACACCTCCGATTGAAAAACCAGAGAACTCTTTAACAAAGTTTGCATCGACGCGACCAAGTTCGCTATATCCGAGGTTCTTGGCAACGAGATCAGTATCTACGCGGTGGCGACCACTTGTGATGATGAGCAGAACTTCATCATCAGGCGTTTGAAAGATGAGCGAAGATGCAATTTGGCCAACTTCAATTCCTAAAGCTGATGCCGCATCTTGTGCGGTACGAGCAGTGTCACCAAGAACGGTGATTGGTCCTGCAATCGCACGTTCTTGCATCGCAGCAGCCACGCGCTTTACCGCCGACTTTTCGAGGATATGCTCCATAAGAGAGAAGGTTAGGGGATAGGTTTCTCTGGTGACTACAGCCTTCGCTCGCGGAATCAGAGCCCGCAACTCACTGTGGGCCTCATTCTTCATTATGGGAATCGCTTCGATGGCGTGGGTTGCGCGTATCCCTGAGATTAAAGATGCGATTGGTGTCAGCAATAGCCAATTCGGTTTCGTATTTCTTGGCGCCACAATTGGCGCAGTTCTCGGAGCACAGACTGCAGGACGTGCCATCCATACATTTGGATCTCGCCCAGTAGTAAACCTCTCATCTTTCTTACTTCCAGTGGGCTTGATTGCAATGGCGTATGCAACAACAGCAACTCAACTCTTTTTCTCATTGATGTTGATGGGATTTGGATATGCCCTGACAGATATGTCAGTCAATACTCAAGCGGTTGTGGTCGAAAAGATTCTTGATCAGAAGTGGATGTCTTCATTCCATGGAATGTGGAGCCTAGGATCTTTCGTAACAACTGTCTTTGGCGGCATCATGATTTCTTTCCTCACACCCAAGGAAAACCTGATTGCAGTTGCTATTGTCTGTCTTATTGCATTCGTTCCGGCAAATATTTTTCTTCTCTCACCTGCAGAGGATGAACATGCCGGAGATGGTGCAGAGGTAACAGAGGCGAAGATCCCATTCTTTGGAAAGTCTGTTCTTCCGCTCTGGGCGATCGGTCTCGGCCTGATTGCAGGAATGGTTGCAGAAGGCGCAGCTAGTGATTGGGGCGCAATTCTGCTTCGAGAGAATATGAATATTCCCAAGGGAATCTACGCATCTGCATTTGCATCATTTGCTCTCGCAATGATCACCAGTCGCTTCCTTGGAGATAAAGCTTTAGAGAAATTTGGTCCACGAAACACAGTTAGCTATGGCGGTATCTATGGCGGTGGGGGATGGGCGCTCTGTTTAGCGATTGCAATTCCACTATCTAGCGTTGCAATGATCCCAGCGCTCATCGTCGTCAATATTGGATTCATCTTCGCAGGACTTGGTATCGGTCCAATGTTTCCAGCCTTTATCTTGGCGGCAAGTCGTCTCAAGGGAATCGCACCTGCTGTAGCGATTTCACGAGTAGGTGTAATCGGTATTGCAGGATTCTTTATCGGGCCTACTGTGACTGGTGTTCTTGCTGAAGCAACATCGTTGTCATGGGCGATGGCCTATCCAGTAGGAATGATGATTCTCGCTGGCTATATGTCTCGATCAATCTCTGAAGATTAATAAACCCAGGTCTGCACGAGAGTAAATGCTGAAACTGCAAAGAGCAGTGCAGCAAAGGATCTACGCATCACAATTGGCTCTGCAAAGGTTCCTGCACGTGAAGCAAGGTTTGCGATGATTACGGCAGTCAGAGCGATTGCTGTGGGAATATGCCAATCAACCTCCCCCCACATTCGATAATGTCCGAAGAGCGCCGTTAATGAATTAAGCGCGATGATCAACATAGAAGTTCCAGCTGCGATGTTCTGGGGAGTTCCAAAGAAGAGAACGAGAACTGGGATTGCCAAGAAGCCTCCGCCAATACCAAAGATGCCGGTGACGGATCCAATCAAGAGCGCAAAGAGTATGAGGGTTCGAAGCGGCATACGTGAATGAGTCTGACTCAGTGGTGGACGAAGTGATGAGATCCCTGCTGCAATCAGGACGAAAGCAAACCCTGTAGTAATAAATTTTTCCGGGAACTTATCTGAGATTGATGAGAAGCCAAGATTGGTCACAAGTCCTATTGACCAGATGACGAGGGCATCACGGTAGAGAACTTCCTTACTACGAATCTTTGCTGCAACCCCGGAGGATGCCGCGAGGAAGACAACTGCGAGTGAAGCTGTAGTTGCATGATGAGGAGTGAAGTTGAAAATATAAATGAGAATTGGCACGGTGAGCATTGCGCCACCGGCACCGATAAATCCGAGTACTCCACCGATAAATGCCCCCGCAAGCAGGGCGGCGAAGATCTCCATGTGGCAATACTGGCAGAGAAATAAGAAAGCCCCCCGAATTCTCGAGGGGCTTTCTTGGTGAAGCTTGATTAATTGATGATTAGCCAAAGAGTGCGAGTGTTCCAACGCTTGGACCGAACTCTGTGACAAAGCCACCTGCAACGAGTGCGAACAAGATAAGAGCTGCGCCACCGAGGGCGATTGCCTTATTGAAGTTCATTGTCTCCTGCATCTTTGTATTCGCATCTGTTTCCTTCCAATACTGGTGGAAGATAAGAGCTGCAAGAATTACTGTGATAGCAATCAAAAGTGCACCGAGGTCAACCCATGTTCCAAGAACTACGAGGATTCCACCGATAAGGAATGTGAGACCAGAGCCGATAACTCCGAGCTTTGCAGCTGGAAGCTTCTTGTACTTTGCCCATCCAGCCATAGCTTCGAGGTTCTTAAAGTGGCCAAAGCCAGCGCCGATCCAGAGAGCGCCAAAGAAGATACGGCCGATAAGTAGTAGTGCGTTCAATTCATTCTCCTATGAGTCTGACCAGCGATTTCCGCTAGGTACTGAGAAAAGGGTAGGGGTTGTAGTTGAACTTTCAACTAATTTGAGCGTGCAACACGCCGTCAACCCTCAAGCAGGGGTCGAGCGTTGCCCTTGTCAGTGGGGTGGGCTATTTTTCGAACATCTGTTCGAATAGCAATATCTATACCTACCTTAAGAAGAGGAGCCTCACGTGGCGAGCGAAGTCATTCCCGCAGGAGAAGTCCTTATTGATGGACCTACTACACCTATTGAATTCACATTCCGTGGAAAGCGTTTTCGTATCCACGCCGTTCTCTCGCGTTGGTGCGAGAGCGGCGGATGGTGGAACCGCGTCAGTGATGGAAAGTATCGCCCCGATGATCAAGCGCGCGCCCTGTGGCGAGTAGAGGCTGCACCGATTGGTGCGCTGACAACATTTCAACTCGAACGTGATGAGTCAACGGGGCAGTGGATCGTCACAACGATTTAACTCGTTAACTTCTTATGAGCTTTATACATCTGCGCACTACAAGCGCCTACTCATTTAAGTACGGCACCACCATGCCGGACGATCTTGTAGAGCGCGCCGCCGAATTTGAGATGCCGGCGATTGCACTGACCGATCGCGATTCATTTGCCGGAACAATTCACTTTGCAAAGAGCTGTCTTCAATACGGTATCGCACCGATTATCGGTATCAATCTTCAGATTGATCTCATCAACTCTGAGAGCTTCGGAGTCAAGGCAGATCGCAAGAACTTTCCTCGCGTCACCATCCTCGCTGGCAGTGATGGGGGATATCGCCACCTGATGCATCTCTATCGCGGTATTACCTTTAATTCACCCGATCGCATCCCGGTCATCACAATGGATATCCTCGAGAAGTTCGCTCAACACAGCAGCAACCTTTACTTATTACATGGCCCTGAATCACCGGTATCAGAGGCGATTGGCTTGCATCGTTTTGATATTGCCATGGATATCTTTAATAAGACCCGCCCCTTCTTCGCCGATCAAGCGCTCGAATGTGTCTCACATTTGGTAGCAGGTAACGGTCCGCGCTCTACCGCCCATGCTGCACGATCATTGGTCTTTGCTCGCGAACACGATATCGATGCAATCGTGACCAACGCTGTTCGAATGCGCGATCGCATCGACGGACCTGTTGCAGATATCTTGGATTGCGCCCGCCAATTAGTTCCACTCGATCGTCGCCATCTCGAACGTCGCAACGCTGAAGGATTTTTAAAGAGCAGTGGCGAGATGCAGGCACTTGCTGCAGAGATTGCGCGCGCAGCTGGCGAAGGTTCACCGCGCCTCTTATTAAAGACAACTCGCGAATGGGCCGAACGTTCGCTGCTATCGCCACAACGCGATATTGGTTTAGGGGATGTGCATCTACCCGAGGCCGATGTTGTTGGCGCAGCTAGCGCTGCAGATATGCGTCGCGTACTGCGCGAACGGAGCGAATCAGGGTTGCATTGGCGTTACACAGATACTCAAGAGATCCGCGCAGCGCGTGCACGTTTGGATGATGAACTCGCAACTGTGGCAACTCTCGGATTTGAGTCCTACTTCCTTACCGTTGCAGATATCACTGATATGGCGCGCAGCAAGGGAATCCGCGTTGCAGCGCGTGGATCCGGCGCAGGTTCTTTGATCTGCCACCTACTCGGCATCTCAGGGGTAGATCCGATGCGCCACGGCCTCTTGATGGAACGTTTCTGTTCACCACTTCGTCGCGCCCTTCCTGATATCGATATCGATGTTGAATCAGCACGTCGCCTTGAAATTTACGACGCCGTCTTTGATCGCTACGGATCGCCTTTATTTAGCGCAGCAGGAGCTATCTCGCGCTGTGCCACCGTTGCAATGGTGGAGACATATCGAGCCCGCCATGCAATTCGTGATGCAGGGGCAGCCCTTGGACTTCCTGCAGTAGAGATCGATCTCTTAGCTAAGTCAATGCCACATGTGCGCGCTGCAAATATTGAGGCGGCACTTGCATCGCTGCCCGAGTTGAAATCTCTCAATACCAATACACCTTTGATGGCGATGACAATTGCAATGGCATCACGACTTGATGGTCTGCCTCGCCACCTTGCAATGCACCCATGTGCGATCGCGTTATCGGATGCCACCTTGCTCGATCGCACACCGCTACAGATCAGCGCAGGTGGATATCCGATGCTCGAATTCGATAAAGATGATGTTGAAGATATTGGTCTTCTCAAACTCGATGTTCTAGGTGTTCGTATGCAATCTGCAATCGCTCATGCAGTTGAAGAGATCAAGCGCACCGCAGATCCAGATTTCGATATCGATGCAGTACCGCTCGATGATCCCGATACATATAAGTTAATTCAATCGACGCAGACCTTGGGGCTCTTTCAAATTGAGAGCCCAGGACAGCGCGAACTCGTCGGCAAGTTACAACCGCGTACCTTTAACGATCTCGTTATCGATATCTCGCTCTTTAGGCCAGGGCCAGTCAAGAGCGACATGATTCGCCCATTCCTTGAGGCCCGTGGTGGATTTACCCAACCACAGCTCATCCATCCCACACTCGCTCCGATACTGGCAGAGACTGAAGGCGTCGTTGTCTTCCACGAACAAGTCATCTCAATTATCTCTGTGATGACAGGAATCTCACTCGCTGCAGCTGATGAGAAACGTCGTGCGCTCGGCAGTAAAGAGGGGCAACAACAGGTCTGTGATTGGTTCTTCCCTGCTGCAACAGCAGAAGGTTATGAGCTAGCAACGATTACAACGGTCTGGGATATCTTGCGCGCCTTTGCATCCTTCGGTTTCTGTAAAGCACATGCTGCAGCTTTTGCTCTTCCCACATATCAATCAGCATGGCTTAAGACGCATTACCCTGCCGCATTTATCTCAGGTGTACTGACGCATGATCCAGGGATGTATCCCAAGCGGTTGATGATCGATGAAGCGCGTCAGATGGGCGTACCTCTTGCACCTCTCGATATCAATCACTCTCGCGGCGACTACCGCGTTGAGAGCGCGGGGGATAAGGCAACAATTCGTATCGCACTCTCTGCAGTCAGTGGCGCCAGCGAGAAAGAGATTGCAAGCATCATCGCCGGACAGCCATATATGGATCTTGCAGATTTCTATAGACGATCAGGCGCTGCAGCTCCCACCATTGAAAGTTTGATTCTGACAGGCGCTCTCGATGCCTTACATATCGATAGCGAAATCACTCATCGCGATTTGTTATTACATCTTGCAGATTTACAGAAGACGAGCGCGCCTGCGCTCTCAGGTGCGCAGATGTCACTTGCGCTTGCACCACCCCTACTTGAAGCAAGTGGACTTCCTGCAATGACAAGTGGCGAGAAGATGAGTAACGAACTATCGCGCCTCGGCATGGATGTTAGTCAGCACATACTCTCTCCCTATGCCGAATTTCTTAATGCAATCGGTGCTACACGATCCTGTGATCTCTTAGGGTTACGCAGCAATAGCGAGGTATTACTTGCAGGGGTCAAGGTCGCTCTCCAATCACCACCGGTTCGTTCAGGTAAACGCGTTCTCTTTCTCTCTATCGATGATGGATATGGATGTAGCGATTCAACATTCTTCCCTGATGTACTGCAATCACGCTCTGGTGAGTATGCCCAGACTCTCTATGCCACATCGCTATTTCTAGTGCGGGGCGTTACTCGTCGCACCGGCGAACGTGGAATATCAATCCGCGCAACTGGTGTCTGGGATCTCCGTAGCGCCTATCAAGAATGGAATCTCAAGAAAGGTAGTGTGGCGATATGAGCACGATCTTGCATGTCGATATGGATGCCTTCTATGCATCTGTCGCAGAGCTCGATCATCCCGAACTACGAGGCAAAGCGGTTGTCGTAGGCGCAGGTGCGCGTGGTGTAGTGCTCTCGGCAAATTACGCAGCACGTAAATTTGGAATCCGTGCAGCGATGCCGGTAGGTCGCGCGCAGAGAATGGCGCCACAAGCAATCTTTATCGCACCCGAGCACCACCGCTACTCTGAAATTTCAGAACGCGTGATGGAGATCTTCTCTACCTATACGCCGAAGGTTGAACCGATTTCACTCGATGAAGCATTTCTCGATGTCACTGGCGCCCTTAAATTGCTGGGTAGCGGTCGTGAGATTGCACAGAAGATTCGCGATGAGGTGCAGGCAAAAGAGGGCATCACATGTTCTGTCGGCATCGCATCCAATAAGTTCATTGCAAAGCTCGCATCACAACATTGCAAACCAAATGGGATGCTTGAAATCCTTGATGAACGCCTCCTTGAATTTCTCCATCCACTTCCAGTCGGTGCGATGTGGGGAGTAGGACCTAAGACAGGTGAGGCGCTCGATCGATTAGGCCTTCACACCATCGGGGATATCGCCAATACTCCGCGCTCGACTTTGATTCGCGCGCTAGGAGATGCAACAGGTGCATCGCTCTATGAACTCGCATGGGGGCGCGATATGCGCGATGTCAGTAACGATGAACCCGATAAGAGCATCAGTAATGCAGAGACATTTGCCTACGACCTCGATAACCCGGAAGAGATCTTGCGCGAGTTCTTACGGATGACCGAAAAAGCTAGCGCCAGACTTCGCGACCGTCAGCTCTTTGCAAAGACGATCGGCATCAAGGTCCGCTTCTCAGATTTCACCACTATCAACCGGAGCAAGACCTTGCCGATGCCGATCGATAGCACCCAGGAGATCTATGAGGTTGTCCGTACACTCTATAAGGCGCTCAAAATCAATGGGGCGAGGCTTCGCTTAGTAGCGGTATCCCTGGAGAACCTCCATGAGGGAGCCCATGAGCAGATGCTCCTTGGCTCACGGGATAAGGGGTGGAGAGATGCCGATACCGCCATCGATAAGGCCCGTGCGCGCTTTGGAAGCTCAAGTGTGCGGCCTGGACGGCTAATACGACCATTCAAGGAGGAGGTTGAAGGTGACGGATAGTCGCATCTGTTCTATTGTGTGTATATGGCGCTATCAGATCGTGAACGTCGCTTACTAGCGGAGATGGAGGCAGCTCTCGCCTCTGATGACCCGCGCCTTCAATCGACCCTTGCAGGCTCAGATACACAGACCCTTATTCAGAAGGCTCCTGGCTCACTCCTTGCAGGAGCTGGCCTCATCCTTGCCGGTATAGCCATTCTCTTTGGTGGGCTGATCTCTCAATTGACCCCACTCGGAGTAGTCGGATTTATCGTGGCGCTCGCTGGGGTTCTGATGGTGATCCGTTCTATCAATGTGAAGGCCCCTCGTGTGGCCCGGCCATCGCGCTCGCTCGGTGATCGCCTCCAAGATCGCTGGGATCGCCGTAACTTCCAGTAACCAAAACCCCCTCTAGCCAACCCGTTCTCACATCGAGGGCGGGTTTTTTGCTGCCCTTTTCCACCCCGGATAGAGGTGGAGGGAGGTGGAGGGATTAGATAAATATTTGGGGAATAGTGGTGTAAAAAGGAGGAAAGTGGTGTAAAGTGGGGAATTGAGCGGGGAATTCACGCTCATACCTTGGGGAAGGTGGTGAAAATCAATGTTCTTGGGAACCCATGAACCTCGTCTCGATGAGAAGGGACGTTTGATTCTTCCCGCCAAATTCCGCGAGGAGCTCTCGCCAGGCCTAGTGATTACTAAGGGTCAAGAGCGATGCCTCTACGTCTTTCCTGCAACTGAATTTGCCCACATTACAGAGACCCTGCGCCAAGCGCCGGTGACTGCAAAAGCTGCTCGTGATTACCAGCGCGTGATGTTCGCCGGCGCGCATGACGAAATTCCTGATCGCCAAGGGCGCATCACGATTCCACAAGGTCTGCGCACATATGCAGGTCTTGAAAAAGAGTGCGTCGTTATCGGCGCAAATACCCGAGTTGAAATCTGGGATAGCGGTGCGTGGGCTGAATACCTCGCAGATCGCGAAAAGAGTTTTGCTGATGTTTCTGAGGAAGTTTTTCCGGGACTTTTCTAGAGCATCAGCAAAAAAAATTTAATAGAGATCACTCATCTGTGGCCACCGCCGACCTTAATGGCCGGCAGCGGCGCCCCTTCCCCGGCGTCGCTTTCGTAGCGAGAAGATCCGTCGGCCGGCGGTGACCAGAGATGAGTGGAATCTATAGATAGTGAAGAAAACGATTACAGAAGTGGGGGAGATGATGCAACACATATCAGTCATGCGCGATCGATGCGTTGACCTGCTCTCACCTTCCATTCTGAATTCAGAGAATCCAGTCGTAGTCGATGCAACTCTCGGTCTTGGCGGACATAGCGAAGCTCTCTTGCAGAAATTTGAAAACCTTACAGTTATCGGAATCGATCGCGATACCGAAGCACTTGCAAAGGCTCGTACTCGTCTTGCACCATTCGGTGATCGTTTTAAATCTGCGCACGCGGTTTTCGATGAGTTCGCTCATGTCATTAAGGGCTTTGGATATTCACAAGTTAATTGCGCCCTCTTCGATCTTGGCGTCTCATCCATGCAACTCGACGAAGGCTCTCGTGGATTTTCTTATTCGCATGAAGCGCCCCTCGATATGCGTATGGATCAAAGCCGTGGAATAACCGCATCCGACATTGTGAACACATACCAGCCAGGTGAGATTGTCCGCATTTTGCGCGTCTACGGTGAAGAGAAGTTTGCAACTCGTATCGTTGAAAATATTGTCAAAGAGCGCGCAATCGCTCCATTGAATTCAACTACTCAGCTGGCAGAAATTGTGAAGCGCAGCATTCCTGCAGCTACTCGTCGTACAGGCGGCAACCCTTCAAAGCGCACCTTCCAGGCTCTTCGCATCGCGGTCAACGATGAGCTGGGTGCAATTGAGCGCGCCATTCCTCAAGCACTTGATTGCATCATGGTTGGCGGTCGCGTTGTGGTGATGTCATTCCAATCTCTTGAAGATCGCATCATCAAGGAGAATTTTGCAGAGGCTTCAACATCAAAGAGCCCACGCGAACTTCCGATGGAGCTACCAGAGTTTGCTGCGAAATTTAAGTTGGTATTTAACTCAAGCGAGAAGCCAACTGATGCTGAGATTGAAGAGAATTCACGCGCTGCATCAACGCGCCTTCGTGCGATTGAAAGGGTGGCGGCGTAATGGCTACAGCAGTTGCGCGTAAGGCGATATCTACCACCCTGACAACTGGACTCAAGCGCCAAGTTGTTGAGCGAACAGCTCAAGTTATCCATGCAACATTCCCACAGGTATCTGTCGCACAACAGGCAAGTCGAAAGTATTTTGCAATCTTTGTAAGTTCAGTGAGTATCGCCGGTTTTATGGCTCTGCTCGGTATTAACACACTCTTAGCGCAGGATGCATTTACTCTTTCAAATCTCAAAGTTGAAGCGAAGATGGTTGCAGATCAGCGTGATGCCGTAACTCGTAAGATTGATGCTCACTCTGCTCCTGAAGCTCTTGCGCAGGCAGCAGCGGCCCTTGGTATGAAACCTTCAGAGACTCCCATCTTTCTCAACCTCCAAGCAACGGGCGAGGTAACTCATGGGTGACCTGCTTCTCGCAAAATCACGGATTCGCATCCTCGCTCTTGCCTTCACAATTCTGCTTGCCCTCTTGAGTCTTCAGCTATTTCGCGTACAGATCTTTGAAGCAGCTAATTACAAACTTCGCGCGGTTGATGAGATGGAGACCACTCGTACCGTTCAAGCGCCTCGCGGTGAAATTACAGATGTGAATGGCGTTGCTTTTGCTCGAAGCGTCTCTGCAATTAGCATCGTGGTGGATCAGACACAGATCAATAACCCTGCAAAGACGGCAGCTTTCGTTGCACCAATCTTGGGACTCTCTGTCGCTGAAGTTCAAGCGAGCATTACCGGTACCCGCAAATATTCAATGGTTCTTAAGAATGGCCGCCCAGCGATCTGGTCAAAGCTCAGTTCTGCGATGGAGGATTACAACTCATCACTTGCAAGCCGTGATCTCAATGAGCGAATTATCGGTTTCTTTCCTGAGCGCTCGTACATTCGTGAATACCCATCAGGCCAGTTGATCTCATCACTCGTCGGCTTTGTCCGCGCAGATGGCGTCGGCGCTACAGGGCTTGAATCAAGTATGAATTCAATCATTTCAGGTACTGCAGGTCGTTACTCATATGCGCGTGCAAATGGTGCGGAGATTCCAGGATCTCAGAGCGAAATTATTGCGCCTAAGGCGGGTACAACAGTTCGACTTACTATCGATCGCGATGTTCAATGGGTTGCAGCAAAGGCGATTGCAGAGGCTGTAAAGATCACGGGTGCAGCAAATGGCACTGTGATTGTTATGGATCCACGTACTGGCGCAATCATCGCTCACGCGACTGCGCCAACATTTGATCCCAACAATACAAAGGGCGTCACACTTGATTTGATGCGCAATCCATCTGTTCAGGATGTCTACGAACCTGGTTCGACAGGCAAGGTCATGACAATGGCTGCAGCTCTTGAAGAGAAGACTGTGACACCTACAACTGTTTTCTCAGTTCCTTATGGACTCTATCGAGCAGGTAAGACCTTCCATGATCACGAACGTCATGCAACGCAGCACCTGACCACAACTGGAATTCTCGCTGTCTCATCTAACACTGGCTCTATTCAAGTGGGAGAGACTCTTGGCAGCGAGCGACTATATGAGTACCTCACCAAATTTGGAATTGGCACTAAGACAGGTTCTGGACTTCCAGGAGAATCTGCAGGAATTCTTCGTCCAGTGAAAAACTGGTCGGGCACAACTGCACCTACCGTTGCATTTGGTCAGGGATATTCACTCACAGCAATGCAGGCAACTAGCGT
Organism: Candidatus Nanopelagicaceae bacterium; assembly: GCA_965267985.1. Taxonomy (GTDB): domain Bacteria; phylum Actinomycetota; class Actinomycetes; order Nanopelagicales; family Nanopelagicaceae; genus Planktophila. Next base: position 592,297 of record OZ254152.1, read on the forward strand.
CTTTGCCACTATCGCAAATGGTGGAGTTCGAGTTTCGCCTACTGTTATTGCAGGAACAAGTGATTCATCAGGTCACTTCACTCCTGCAGGCAATCGTGACTCAGTACGAGTTGTCAGCGAAGAGACAGCAGCAAAGCTGCGCATCATGATGGAGAGCGTTGTCTCTGCAAATGGAACAGCTCCAAGTGCTGCAATTCCTGGCTACCGTGTTGCTGGCAAAACTGGAACTGCTCAGCGCGTTGATCCAATGACAGGAAAGTACAGCGGTTACACAGCATCATTTATCGGCTTTGCTCCAGCAGATAGCCCACGTTATGTCATTAACGTCACTCTTCAGCGTCCGCGCAATGGCCACTTCGGAGGATCTCTCTGTGGCCCTGTATTTAAAAAGGTGATGACATTTGTTCTGCAATCTGAGCATGTTTCTCCAACAGGAACAAAGGTTCTTCCTGTTGCCCTTACACAGGCACAGTTGAAGAGTTACAAGGCAACACAAGTGAGTGCGAAGAATTAAATGGTCCGTCCATTCAATGAGTTCTCTTACTCACTCGGTAACGCAGCTGATCTATTGAGCGCAGAGAAAATAAATTTCAACGAACTTTCATTTACCGGGCTTACACATGTTGATTCAGAGATTCAAGCAGGCGATCTCTTTCTCGCCTTTCCGGGAGCAAAGGTTCATGGAGCTCAATACATCACTCAAGCAAAAGAGCGCGGTGCTGTAGCTGTCCTTACCGACCATGCGGGCGCCCACCATTCAAGTGATCTTCCTACATTGGTTGTGAAAGATGTCCGTGAAGCTGGAGCTATCCTTGCATCGAGCTTCTACCGTTCGCCGATTCGGGATATGCAGAGCATCGGCATCACCGGAACAAATGGCAAGACGACTGTCTCAACTCTCTTATTCCAACTCCTGACTTCTGTTCGACGCGAAACCGGCCTCATCGGTACGGTTGAGACGCGCATCGGCGATGAAGTTATCAAAAGTACACGCACAACACCTGAAGCTGCAGACCTTCAGGCGCTTGCAGCAACGATGCGTGAGCGCCATATGCGCCACCTCGTTATGGAGGTCTCAAGCCATTCACTTGAATTAAAGAGAATGACGGGTTCCCACTTCGCCATTGTCGGATTTACCAATCTCTCGCAAGACCACTTAGATTTCCATCACGATATGGAGAGTTACTTCAAAGCGAAATCAAAACTCTTTACTCACGAATATGCAGATCTCGGTTTTGTAAATATCGATGACGCGTACGGTGCGCGATTATTTGAGAGCAATTCAATTCCAATGATTTCCTACTCTCGAACGAATCCAAAGGCGACCTGGCATTTCACAAAGATTGCTTCTACCGAATCAGGCGCCGAGATTACGATTCGCGGAAAAGATGGAATCCTTATCGAATCACATACCGTTATGCATGGCGGATTTAATCTCGATAACTTACTTCTATCAATCGCCATCGCCTACGAATCGGGAGTAGATCCACTAGAGATCGCTGCCATCATTCCGACAATGGTTGGCGCACCCGGTCGACTTGAATCTGTGAACTTAGGTCAAAATTTTAAAGCTCTTGTCGATTATGCCCACTCTCCAGATGCGGTTGTAAATGTCTTGGGAGCAATTCGTGAATTCACATCAGGACGAGTAATTGGCGTATTGGGATGCGGGGGAGATCGCGATTCATCAAAGCGCCCACTTATGGGTAAGGCGCTTGTGGATGGCTGTGATATTGCAATTATGACTAGCGACAACCCTCGCAGCGAGTCACCAGTAGAGATTTTGCAAGAGATGGTTGGAACTGTTCAGCTCATCGAACCTTCACGCATCGTTGAAGATCGCGATAGTGCGATTTCTTATGCAGTATCTCTGGCAGCACCTGGCGACACTGTGGTGGTCCTCGGTAAAGGTCATGAGAGTGGACAGGAGATCAAGGGCACCATCTCTGCCTTCGATGACCGTCTTCAGCTAGCTCAGGCAATTGAGGCGAAGAGATGATCTCAATGAAGGCAAGCCAGATTGCTTCAATTGTAAGCGGTGTACTTCACGGGGATGATGCCTTGGTTACTGCTCCGGCTTTCCTATCATCTCGAAATTGCCTCGAGGGTTCGATCTTCCTCGCAATCAAAGGCGAGAATGTAGATGGCCATGATTATGTTTCAGATGCCTTTAAGAACGGCGCAGTCATAGCTCTCACAACTCAGCAGGTCGCGCAGCGATGCATCATCGTCGATGATGTGACTCGCGCAATCAGCGCGTTAGCGTCACATGTACGAAATGAACTTTCAAACCTGATGGTAGTTGGTATCACTGGGTCTCAGGGAAAGACAACAACGAAAGAACTTCTTGCTGCAATTTTGAGCGCTGAAGGTTCGACAGTTTCTCCCAAGGGAAATAACAATAATGAACTCGGAGTTCCCATCACGCTCTTGCAATGCACCAAAGAAACTCAATACTGTATCGTCGAGATGGGTGCGCGTCATCAAGGCGATATCGCAGCTTTGGCAAATATCGCATCGCCACATGTTGGTGTTGTTCTCAGAGTTGCTGCTGCCCACATAGGCGAATTTGGTTCACTTGAAACTATTGCCAAGACTAAGTCTGAGATGATTTCAACGCTGAGCGAGGATGGAATCGCAATCCTCGGTCGATATGATGATTTCACTCCTCAGATGAAATCTCTGCACAAGGGCAAAACTCTCTTCTTCGGTGAAGATAGCAGCGCAGATATTCGTGCGACAGATATTGAAATTCGCGAAGGACGCCCACACTTCGATCTCGTTACTCCAGAAGGCCGCAGCACAGTGGCCCTGCGCCTCTACGGTGAGCATCAGGTGAGCAATGCCCTCGCTGCAGCAGCGGTGGCACATGTTCTCGGTATTTCAACTGACCATATTGCCGTTGCACTCTCCACGGCAGAGATACATGCCCGCTGGCGCATGGAGGTGAAAGAGCTCCACGATCTCACGATTATTAACGATGCATACAACGCGAGCCCTGATTCCATGGCGGCTGCTCTTCGCACTCTCGTTCATCTCACGCAAGAGCGGGGTGGGGAGTCATGGGCATTCCTTGGAAATATGCGCGAACTCGGCGAGTCATCACGAAAGGCGCATTCAGAAATTGGGACCCTTGCCTCTTCGTTAGGTGTCGATCACCTCGTTGCGGTGGGAGCGCCAGATTATGCCCTTGCGATCGGAGAGAATTCTCAGATCTCAATTCATAACTGTCTGGATAGAGCGCAGGCTCTGACCTTTGCGCAGAACCTCAATCGAGGAGATGTTGTTCTATGTAAGGCATCTCGATCGGATGGCTTAGAGGTACTTGCCGAGAATATTGAAATGATGTGGAACTCAAAGATCGAAAGTGAAGAGGGAGTAAGCGAATGAGAGAGATTTTGATCGCAGGAGCCCTCGCGCTCTTCTTCTCGCTCTTTGGCACGCCACTACTCATCAAGGCCCTTGCTCGTCGTGGCTACGGTCAATTCATTCGTGATGATGGCCCTACTTCACATCACACAAAGCGCGGAACACCAACAATGGGCGGAATCATCATCATCTTCTCAGTGGTGGCCTCTTACCTCATTGCCCACCTCGTCTCTGGAAATAAGATCAGCATCTCCGCTCTCTTAATTTTGGGCCTTGTAGTAGCAATCGGTTTCGTTGGATTTCTCGATGACTACATGAAAATCTCCCGCCAAAACTCTGGTGGCATCAGCGGTAAGCAGAAAATTTTCGGTCAAGTGATCGCAGCTTCAATCTTTGGATACCTAGGACTTCAATTTGCAGATAAAGATGGTTACACGCCTTTAAGTCTCCAACTTTCTACAGTGCGCGATACATCCATCACGCTCGGAGTCGTTGCGGTAGTTATTTGGATTGCATTTATGGTGACGGCGACAAGTAATGGCGTTAACCTCACCGACGGTCTTGATGGCTTGGCGACAGGCGCCGCCGTGATGACATTTATTGCATTTGTCTTGATTGGCGTCTGGGAGTTCGGTCAGAGCTGCGCAGTCGTCACAACAAGTAATTGCTATCAGGTACGTGATCCGCTCGACCTTGCCGTTCTCTCAGCAGCTTTTGCTGGCTCTTGCACAGGTTTCCTCTGGTGGAATGCATCTCCAGCAAAGATCTTTATGGGCGATACGGGTTCACTCGCACTTGGTGCAGCTCTTGCTGGAATTGCAGCATCACTTCGTATTCAACTCTTACTTATTCCGCTCGGCGGACTCTTTGTAATCATTACCCTCTCTGTGGCGCTACAAGTAATTTACTTTAAAGCCACAGGTGGAAAGCGCCTCTTCAAGATGGCGCCACTTCACCATCATTTTGAACTTCTTGGATGGGGACAGGTAACTGTTGTTCTGCGCTTCTGGATCATTGCCGGCCTCTGCGTAGCAATGGGCCTTGGTCTCTTCTATGCAGATTGGGTCGTGGGTTAATCCACATCACCATGACTTCCTCATCCCCATATACATCATTGAGCGAGAAGCGCATTCTCGTTGCCGGCGCAGGTGTTACCGGCATAGCGGTTGCGCGGGCACTGCAGTCGCGAGGTGCCGAAGTTGCATTTGCCGATGAGAAAGTTCAACAGGTGGAGGGGTTCTCTGTATCAACGCCTGATCAGATCCCTATCGAGAACTTTGATGCGCTCATGGTCTCTCCAGGATGGCGTGAAGATCACCCTCTGGTGCTTGCAGCGCGCGAGCACGGAAAAGATATTCTCAATGAGGTTGATTTTGCTTTTTCAGTCAAAAGTGAAATTGCACCTCATCAGAAGTGGCTTGCTTTAACTGGCACAAATGGCAAGACAACTACTGTTGAGATGGTTGCCCATATCTTAAAGACCGCAGGCATTAATGCTCGAGCTTGTGGCAATGTGGGGACTACTGTCATTGAATCTGTAATGGCACCGGAGAAGTTTGACTACTTGGTACTCGAACTCTCATCTTTCCAACTCCATTGGCTCAAGGATGCTCAATTTATCTCCTCAGCAATTCTCAATATTGCCGATGACCATGTTGATTGGCATGGATCCTTTGATGCGTATGCTCAAGATAAGATTTCAATTCTCGACAAGTCCATTACCGCGATTCTCAATGGCGATGATGGAGAGGTTGTAGGACGAACTTCTCACTGGCTCGGCCGTAAAGTTTTCTATTCACTCGATACCCCAGGGCCTGGCGAACTGGGAGTTGTTGAAGAACTTCTCGTGGATCGCGCATTTGTGGCAGATGCACAAGAGGCATCTTTGATTGCAGAGTTAACAGAAATTATTCCTACAGTGCCACATCACATCTCTAACTCACTTGCTGCTGCTGGATTGGCTTCAACGGTGGGAGTTTCACGAGAAGTTATTCGAGAAGCGCTCAAGAGTTTTAAGCCCGGAAAACATCGTATTGAAGAGGTCGCGGACCATAACGGCGTGAAATGGATTGATGATTCAAAGGCGACCAATCCTCACGCAGCTGCAGCCTCAATCCTTTCAAACTTCTCGGTGATCTGGATTGCTGGGGGATTAGCTAAGGGCGCAGCGATGGAACCACTCATCGATAGAACATGGTCACGTCTGAAAGCAGCAATCTTGATTGGTGAAGACCGCAATGTGATTGCAAGCGCTCTCCGCGAACGTGCGCCTGAACTTCCCATTCACCTTATTGATCCTCCTGCCGGATATCAGAAGGGCAGCGCAGATAACGTATTTATGGAATCAATCGTGCGTCGCGCTGCAAGCCTTTCGAAAGAGGGAGATGTCGTTCTCCTTGCTCCAGCATGTGCATCGATGGATCAATTCAACTCTTATGGCGATCGCGGAGATCGCTTTGCATCTGCGGTGAAGGAAGTTGTAATCGATGCCCACTAAATCAGCACAGAGAACTCGCTTCCTCAATAACCCGGTAAATCATTTCTATATGATGATTATCAGTACATCAATTCTCGTTGTACTAGGGCTCATCATGGTCTTCTCTGCCTCCTCAATTCATGCCATTGATACAAAGGGTTACGCATTTGCTGTTGCTCTGCGCCAATTCATCTTTCTTGCAGCTGGCATCCCGCTCGCCATCTTTCTCGCAAGCCGTCCCGTTGAGCATTGGAATCGTCTTGCAAAGGTAGGACTGCTCCTTTCACTCATTCTCGTCACTATTGTGATGATTCCTGGTGTAGGTAAAGAGGTAAATGGAAATCGAAACTGGATTGATCTCAAAGTTGTCGATATTCAACCTGGTGAATTCACGAAGTTTCTACTGATTCTTTGGGCTTCATATCTATTGGCGAAGAAAGAATCTCTACAGAAGACTCGGTTCAATGTGATTGCCCTTTTAGCTCCAGGATTCTTCCTTGTCATTCTGGGCATTCTTCGTGGCCGCGACCTTGGTACAGCGGCCGTTGTAGCCGCAATTTTCTCAGGTTTGCTCTTTGTATCCGGGGTAGACCTTCGCAAGATGGGGTCCGTTGCAGCAGTTCTCTTCGCTGGTTTGGCAATCGGAATCGTTACATCTGATTATCGACGTGCACGCTTTCTCGTCTTCCTCAATCCTTTTGCACCTGATGATTACAAAAACATTGGATGGCAACCAGCTCATAGCCTTTTAGGACTGGCGACAGGAGGGCTCTTTGGAGTTGGTCTTGGTGGTAGTCGCCAAAAATGGGGCAATCTTCCTGAGGCTCATACCGACTTCATCTACTCAGTCATTGGAGAAGAGCTCGGTCTAGTGGGAACTCTTGGAGTTCTCCTTCTCATCGGCACCTTGGTCTACTCGATCTTTAGGATCGCTCTGAGAGCGCGCGATCCATTCTCTCGATATGTATGTGCTGGTGTTGCATGCTGGATTGGCATACAAGCAATTCTCAATATCGGAACAGCCATAAGCGTGCTCCCTGTTGTTGGTGTGACCCTTCCACTTGTGTCGTATGGCGGATCTGCACTTCTTACAACTATTTGCGCCCTAGGCTTCGTGGCAGGAGTTGCCCTTCGGGATAAAGATGTTTCAAAGGAACTCGTTCGTCGTTTCGCAAAGAAGTAAGGAGTAACTAGTTCTCATGAAGATTCTCCTTGCCGGTGGCGGAACTGCAGGACATGTTGAACCTGCCCTCGCCGTTGCCCGCGCTTGGAAGTCGGCACATCCCAGCGATGAGATCTCCTTCATTGGCACACCCTCAGGACTTGAAAATTCCCTTGTCCCGGCAGCTGGCTTCCCACTTCACCATATTCCAAAAGTTGCGATTGCTCGCAGGCCCTCACCATCGCTCTTGAAAGTCCCTTTTCAACTCATCTCATCTATCAATCGCACACGAAAGCTCCTCAAAGGCGTTGATTGCGCTATTGGTTTTGGTGGCTATGTTTCAGGGCCTCTCTATATAGCAACAGCAATTACTCGGACTCCACTTGTGATCCATGAACAGAATGCTCGCCCAGGTTGGGCCAATCGACTTGGCGCACATCTGACAGATCATCTCGCTATCAGCTATCCAGTGCATTCATCACGCTTCTCACAGGCCGAGCTGACTGGATTGCCATTGAGAGAAGATGTCCTTGTTGCCCTTGATCAAGCACGTTCGAATTGGCGCACAGCACGCGCTGAAGCCAAGCGAGAGATTGCATCTCGATATGGCTTAAGTCCTGTGCAACCACTTGTCTTAATCTTTGGCGGATCTCAAGGATCGCAAGCAATCAATGCAGTCATCGCGCAATCTCGCTCATCCTTTGAATCTCGCGGAATATCAATCCTTCACGGAGTCGGTAAGAACAATGCGCTCCCTGAAAGTTCTTCTCACTATCGCGCCTTGAGTTATATCGATGATATGGCGCTCTGCTATCTCGCAGCAGATCTGCTCATTGCCCGAAGTGGTGCTGTGACCTGCGCGGAGGCAGCTGCTCTTGTTCGTTACTCGCTCTTTATCCCACTTCCTATCGGAAATGGAGAGCAATCGCTCAACGCACACACTCTTGTCGAATCCGGGCGCGCAGAGATTATTGAACAGATTAACTTCACCCCCGCATGGCTCGACGCCCATATCTCACAACTCTTAGAGAAAAGTTTGAGCCGCCCCGATGAGGCAGATGCGAGTGGGGCAGGGGCTGCAGATAAGATAGTAAAAATTATTGAGAGAGCAGTAGGAATCTAATGAGCACTCCAATTACGACCGCCTTCTCAGGTGAGTCATTTGCGGGAAAGAAGATTCACTTTATTGGAATCGGTGGCTCAGGAATGAGTGGCCTTGCTCGCATTGCACTCGCAGATGGCATCTCTGTTTCAGGTTCAGATTCTAAAGATTCAACAGTTCTCACTGCACTCAGCGCACTTGGCGCTTCTATCTATCGCTCTCATGAAGCGAGCAATGTAGATCAGGCAGATGTAGTCATTTACTCCACTGCAATCTCAGCTCAGAACCCAGAGATTGTCCGTGCGATCGAGAGATCTATTCCGATCATGACTCGCGCAAATGCATTAGCTCTACTCATGCATGGCCTCACAAGCATCGCAGTTGCAGGCACCCATGGAAAGACAACGACATCCTCTATGGCAACGGTTGCCTTTCAAGCCTGCGGAGCCGATCCATCATTTGCAATCGGCGGAACACTTACCGCTTCAGGTTCAAATGCTCATCGCGGCAGCGGAGAGTTCTTTATCGCCGAAGCCGATGAATCAGATGGTTCATTTGTGGCCTATCACCCGCGTGCTGCAATAGTGACAAATGTTGAACACGATCACGTAGATTACTTCTCAACAGAGGAAGAAGTTGTTCAGGTATTCAAGAATTTCGCTCAGACTATTCCTGCTAACGGCTTCCTGATCTACTGCAATGATGACCTTGGATCACGTGCTCTCGGTGAGAGCATCACGCATTGCACAACATATTCATACGGTGTTGATAACACTTCAGATCTCAAGATCGATCAGATCGAGCTCACCGCTACTGGTTCTCGAGGTCGCGCGATTTGGCAGGGGAGTGTCGTGGGCTTTATTGAGCTCCAAGTCCCCGGGAAACACAATCTGCTCAACGCTGCCGGAACTTTGGCTTTGGCACTCGCCTTTGATCTCAATATCCCTGCATTTTTAGGGGGTCTCCACTCCTTTAGGGGAGCAGGACGTCGATTTGAATTAAAGGCAACAGTCAATGGAATTCGCATCATTGATGACTATGGCCATCATCCAACCGAGATTGCGGTGACTCTAGAAGCAGCAAGACGATATGCAGATACCGGTCGTGTTTTAGTAATCTTCCAGCCACATCGTTACACGCGTACTCAAGCCTTTCTCAATCAATTTGCGACATCACTCGACGTTGCAGACGATGTCACTCTCCTTGAAATCTACGCAGCAAGTGAAAAACCAGTCCCTGGCGTGAGCGCAGAGCTCATTGCACAAAGGATGGAACATGGAATATATCTTCCCAACTTTGTAGAAGCTTCAGAGCGAATTGTCGAGATTGCAAAACCAGGAGATGTCATCCTCACATTAGGAGCAGGCGATGTGAATTCCCTCGCCCCGATTATCGCCGACGGCCTGACGCGTCGATTTGGTTAGCGCGACGATGCGAAATCGCAACCGTGCTGTTGCACTTTCAGTACTCATTTTTGCTGCTCTCGTCTATCTCTTTGCCTGGTCACCTGTATTTACTGTTCGAAGTATTGAAACTTCTGGACTTCCAAGCGAAGTTTCAGGTCAATCAATTATCGCTCGCTCACATATTGTTATCGGTGCCAAGCTCTCCCGCATTGAACCTCGAGCTGCGGAGAAATCTTTGAGCGAGCTCTCATGGGTGCAAGAGGTCTCAGTCTCTCGTAATTGGATCAATGGAAAAGTAGTAGTCGCAATCTCTCCTCGAGTAGCTGTTGGTCTCTACAAGGGAAAGGCGATCGATCGCCAGGGAGCGATCTTTGAACTTCCGGGAGCAACGCCACGAGGACTTCCAGTGGTCAGCGCATCTTCACCAGAGCTAGGACTCAGTGCGATTTCACTCTTTACTAATCTGCCGGCAGATATCCGAGAAAAACTCATCTCACTCAGCGCCGCAAATGAGAGCTCTATCTCCTCATGGCAAGAATGGGGCGGTCGCACCATCAAGGTGATGTGGGGAAGTGCTCATCAAGTAGATCTTAAAGTGAGTGTTTTAAAGGCCTTATTGGCACAACCGGAAAATAAACGAATCAGTCGAGTAGATCTCTCTGCACCACATGCACCTATCGTGAAGTAATTTCACTGCAAGAAAGTCTCTATAGAAGGTAGAGGTATTTCTTCGTGTTGGTTTTTGATTACCCACGCTCAAAGACATACCTTGCCACCATCAAAGTGAATGGAAATGTAACTCTCAATCGGGGGTTTACAGTTCTTAAGGAGGCACAGGGTGGCTGCACCACAGAATTATCTCGCCGTAATTAAGGTCGTCGGTATCGGCGGTGGCGGAGTTAATGCGATCAATCGCATGATTGAAGTTGGACTCAAAGGTGTTGAGTTCATTGCAATCAATACTGATGCACAGCATCTCTTGATGAGTGATGCAGATGTCAAGCTTGATATCGGTCGCGCCTCTACAAAGGGTCTCGGTGCAGGTGCTGCACCTGAGAAGGGTCGACAGGCAGCTATCGATCACACAGAAGAGATTGAAGAAATTCTCCGCGGTGCAGATATGGTCTTTGTTACTGCAGGTGAAGGTGGCGGTACCGGTACAGGTGGCGCACCAATCGTTGCAAAGATTGCGCGCGATCTAGGCGCACTCACAATCGGTGTAGTTACTCGTCCATTCTCATTTGAAGGAAAGATTCGTACACGCCAAGCAGAAGAAGGTATCGAATCTCTTCGCGAACACGTTGACACTCTCATTGTTATTCCAAACGATCGACTCCTTGCAATTTCAGATCGCAACATCACAGCGATGGATGCATTTAAGAGCGCGGATCAAGTCCTTCTCTCAGGTGTTCAAGGAATCACAGAGATCATCACACAGCCTGGTCTGATTAACCTTGACTTTGCAGATGTGAAGACAGTGATGACAGATGCTGGTTCTGCACTGATGGGGATTGGTTCTGCTCGTGGAGAGAACCGCGCTACACGTGCTGCAGAGCTTGCTATCTCAAGCCCACTTCTTGAGGCATCAATCGATGGTGCAATGGGAGTTCTTCTCTCAGTTGCTGGTGGCTCAGATCTTGGCCTCTTTGAAATCAACGAGGCATGTGAGCTAGTACAAGCTGCCGCTCATCCAGATGCGCGCATCATCTTTGGTACAACTATTGATGACGCTCTCGGTGATGAAGTTCGCATCACCGTAATTGCCGCTGGCTTTGCTGGTGGCGAGCCAAAGAAGGTAGAGATGCCTTCTATCAATGCAGCAACTCTCGGAGGCGTGGCAGATCCCATTCCTTCCAACGATCCGCTCTCAGTAGCCCTTGATCTAGACAATTCTGCTCCTCGTAAGCGCATTACATTTGAAGAGATGGTCGCTGAAGATGAAATCGATGTCCCAGACTTTATGAAATAAGTTATACATCTCTTCATGACATCTCGCTTTACCAAACGCACCGGAGGCGTAAGCCACGGTGCGTTTGCATCTCTCAACCTTGGAACTCATGTGGGGGATGTCCTGGAAGATGTTGTGAAGAACCGCGAAATTCTCGCATCCCTCGTTGGCCCAACTCAATATATGAATCAAGTCCACGGTGATCGCATTGCAGTGATTGAAGAAGTTACCGATGAAGTGCCAACTGCTGATGCTCTTGTAACAGGTATCCCGGGAATATCGCTTGCGGTCATGGTTGCAGATTGCATCCCACTTCTCTTAAAGTCGAAAGAATCAGTAGCGGCAGTTCATGTGGGACGTCGCGGACTCACAAACGACATTACTCGAAAGACGCTTTCACTCATGCGAGATATGGGCGCATCTCAGATCACAGCGATTATCGGCCCTGCAATTTGTGGAGATTGCTATGAGGTATCTGAAGATATTTATAGCGAGATTGTCGCCCTGCACCCTTTTGCTCAATCTCAGACTCCACAGGGAACTTTCGCTCTTGATCTTCCCGCAGCTCTTCGATCTGTATTAAGTGATGAGGGTGTCGCAATCATCAATAAATTTGAATGCACCGTAGAGAATCCAGATCTCTTCTCATACCGTCGTGATGGCGTCACCGGACGTCAAGCAGGAGTCATATCCCTATGAGTGAGCGTAGTGAAGAGTTAGAGAGAAACCTTCGCGCAGTCGAAGATGAGATTCGTCCATACGCTCCAACGCTTATCGTCGTGACGAAGACGTATCCGGTATCTGATGCAGAGATTCTTCACGACTTAGGCGTCCGCAATTTTGGAGAGAATCGAAGCAGTGAAGGGCTTGAGAAAACATCGTCGGTAGATGCGACATGGCATTATCAAGGTGAGGTTCAAAGTAAGAAGCTCCGCGAAATCTCCTCCTGGTCTCACTGCATCCACTCTCTCGATAACCTCGAACACGGCCTGAAGCTCAATCGAATCCTCGAGGAAGACAATCGCTCCATCAATACCTTTATTCAACTCTCTCTCGATGGAGATCCATCGCGGGGAGGGTTAATTGAGAGAGAGCTCTTCACCTTGGCTGGTGCAATTGCAGATCTCCCACAGATAAACCTGCTGGGAATGATGTGTGTGCCTCCAGTTTCGATGGGTCCGAGCAGTGCCTTTTCAACTATCGCCGATATTCATCATCGATTTATCAATGAATTCCCAGAGGCGCCTTCGCTCTCTGCCGGAATGAGCGGTGATTACATGGAGGCCCTCAACCATGGCGCGACACATATTCGCGTGGGTAGCAAAATCCTCGGCTCGCGCCAGTACCACTAGTAACCTTCAACCCATGTCAGCACTTAATAAGATGATGGGTTTCCTTGGTCTTGTCGATACAGATGAAGAGACCAACGTTCCACAGGTTCCCGTAAAGCCGGTAGAGCCACGTCCGATCACCTCTCGTCGTTCTGAGCCAACAGGAGTAACTGTTGTGCGCACTCACCAAGAGGTTATTGATGAACCATTTATCGAAGAGAGTGCTTCTTACAATATTGTCACTCTTCAACCACGTTCATATTCAGAGGCTCGCAAGGTTGGCGAGTACTACCGTGAGGGCAATCCAGTAATTATCAACCTTGATGATATGGAAGAGTCAGAGCGCAAGCGCCTCGTTGACTTTGCTTCAGGTCTCGTCTTCGGTCTCCATGGCCGTATCGAACGTATTAGCTTGAAGGTTTTCCTTCTCTCACCAGCTAATGTCAATGTCAGCAATGAAGATCGCACCGCTGCACAGGCTGTCTTCTACAACCAGAGCTGACCTAATACCAATGTTTCTTCAGAACGCGATTCTTCAACTTCTCTCACTCTTTAAGATTGCGCTCTTCCTACGCATCATTATCGATTACATCAGAATGTTTGCACGTTCCTGGCGCCCTAACACAATTGTTTTAGGGCTCTTCGAAATCATCTACACAATTACAGAGAAGCCAATGGCTTTTGTTCGTCGCTTTATCCCACCGCTACGTCTCGGTGGGGTCGCACTCGACCTCTCATTTATCGTACTTTTGATTGCAATCAATCTGCTTCAAGCAGTTGTCATTGCAGTTCTTTAAGACTTACTAATCTTAAAGACCAATCCAAGCTCTGCATCTTCGATAATCAGTGACTCATCACGGACCATTGATGTCGCAAGAACTTCTTCGCTGATATGAGCAACACCTGATTCGATAGTTGCCACATGCTCTGAGGCGCAATTCCAGGCGATTGAGATGCGATCCGAGATTTCAAAGCCATCACTCTTGCGACGTTCTTGAATTGCTCGGATAACTTCACGAAGATTTCCAGATGCAATCAGGGCAGGTGTGAGCTCGAGATCGAGAGCAACGCTCTCGCCATCGTGGCTAGCAACCATCCATCCACTCTTAGGAACTTCGGTGACAACGAGATCTTCTAGGGTGATTTCGTATTCACCGAGCTTGCTGGAAGCTTCTGCTCGAAGATCCTTCACTAGAGAGACGGCATCTGCTGCAGCAATCAACTTTGCTACGTCTTGAACAGATTTACCGTACTTGGCACCAAGTGATTTGAAGTTTGCCTTGATAGAGACATCAACGAGATCGCCATCGGCATCTGCAATATCTGCAAGATCAAGGACGTTGAGCTCATCAGAGATCTGATCCTTCATCTCAGGTGGCAAAGTTGACCAACCTGACGTTGAGATAAGTGCGCGCTGAAGTGGTTGGCGAATCTTGACACCAGATTCAGCACGAGCAGAGCGACCGAGCTCAACAACGCGTCGAGTCATCGAAACCTGCTTATTGAGTTCAGGATTGATGAACCTCTGATCTGCAACGGGGAAGTCGGTGAGGTGGACTGAGGTTGCAGCCCCTGGATCTGCGATTCGCACCAACTCTTGCCACGTCTGCTCTGCAATAAATGGAACCATCGGCGCAAGAAGCTGCGTAAGTGTTGTGATGCACTCGTGCAGAGTTGCAAGAGCTGCTACATCTCCATCCCAGAAGCGGCGACGAGAACGACGCACATACCAGTTTGAGAGATCGTCGATAAATGTAGCAAGTGCCTTACCTGCCGCTTGTGAATCGAATTCGCTATAGGACTTATCGACTTCAAGGACAAGCGCGTTGAGTTCGCTCAGGATCCACTTATCCATAGTGGATCGATCTGCAACTGCAGGGCTCTGACTCAAAGTAAATTGAGATGCTTTTGCATAGAGTGCGTGGAAAGAAATTGTGTTCCAGTATGTAAGTAAAGTCTTTCTAATGACATCAGAGATTGCATCGTGGCCGACGCGACGCGATGCCCATGGTGAACCTGCTGCGAGCATGTACCAACGGACTGCATCTGCACCGTGTTGATCCATCAACGCCATTGGCTCAAGAACGTTGCCAAGGTGCTTACTCATCTTGCGACCATCTTTATCGAGGATATGGCCGAGGCAGAGAACGTTTTCATAGGAACTCTCATCGAAGACGAGGGTTCCGATTGTCATCAAGGTGTAGAACCATCCACGGGTCTGATCGATAGCCTCGCAGATGAAGTCGGCAGGATAGGCAGCCTTAAATTTCTCAACAGAGCCTTCCTTATGTGGATAGCCCCACTGTGCAAAAGGCATTGAACCTGAGTCATACCAGCAGTCGATAACCTCAGGAACGCGTGTCATTACCTCTGAACATTGTGCACACGCAAAGGTGATGTCATCGACAAATGGGCGATGCGGATCAAGGTTTGAAAGCTCTTCTCCGGCAAGTGCACCAAGTTCTTTCAGCGATGAGATGCAGATTTCATGTTTATTCTCGCATCGCCAAATTGGCAGGGGAGTTCCCCAAAAACGATTTCGTGAAAGAGCCCAGTCAATATTGTTGGTGAGCCAGTCACCGTAACGACCTGTCTTAATTGTTTCAGGGAACCAATTGGTCTTCTCGTTCTCGCGAAGGAGAGCATCCTTGATTGAGGTTGTGCGGATGTACCACGATGGTTGTGCGTAATAGATAAGTGCTGTGTGACAGCGCCAGCAGTGTGGGTATGAGTGCTCGTATGGCTGATTCTTATAGAGCGCACCATTGGCTTTGAGCTCCTTTACCAAAGGCTTATCGGCATCCTTAAAGAAGAGTCCTCCCACTACTGGAACATCGCTCAGGAAGTGGCCATCTGCTGCAACGGGATTAACAACTGGAAGACCGTATGAGCGACACACCTGTAAGTCATCTGCACCGAATGCCGGAGCTTGGTGAACGAGTCCTGTTCCATCCTCAGTTGTGACATAGGTGGCGAGTACAACGAAATGTGAATCTGGAATCTCAAGATAATCAAATGGACGCTTATAGGTCACACGCTCGAGCTCTGATCCCTTAAAGCGCTTGAGGATCTCATGCTCACCAGCAACAGATGCGAGAAGAGCTTCAGCCACAACAAGCACCTCTGAAGATTCTTCAACGGTTGCACGCACAGCTACATAATCAACATCTGGGTGCGCTGCGACAGCGGTATTTGAAACTAACGTCCAAGGAGTTGTCGTCCATACAAGAAGCGATGCGTTGAGCTCCACTAAATCACCACTCGTAATAGGGAATCGAACAAAGACAGATGGATCAACGACAGTTTCATATCCTTGTGCAAGCTCATGATCTGAAAGTCCAGTACCGCAACGTGGACAGTACGGTGCGACGCGATGATCTTGAACAAGGAGGCCCTTCTTCCAGATCTCTGAGAGTGACCACCAGACGGATTCAACATATTCAGGGGCCATCGTCCAATAGGCCTGATCGAAGTCAACCCAGAAACCCATGCGCTCTGTCATCTTTGTAAATGCATCAACGTGTCGCGTGACAGAGCTCTTGCACTTATCGTTAAATTCTGCGATTCCAAATTTTTCAATATCGCCCTTACCGGAGAAGCCGAGCTCTTTCTCTACAGCAATCTCAACTGGTAGGCCGTGGCAATCCCATCCTGCTTTACGTGAGACGTACTTGCCCTTCATCGTCTGATAGCGAGGGAAGACATCTTTAAATACGCGCGCTTCAATATGGTGCGTTCCTGGCATGCCATTTGCAGTAGGTGGGCCTTCATAGAAAGTCCATGGTTCACCCTGCGCGCGAGCTTCTAAGCTTTTCTCAAAGATATTCTCTTCTTGCCAAAATTTTAAAATGGAGTGTTCCATCGCAGGCAGATCGATCTGCGGCGCAATTGCATTAAACATTGGTGGGAACTTTGGTGTGTCAGACCCGGTCGACTTATTCATTAGCCATCTCCATCTCATCAATCGAAATGGAGGGACGAGCTATATCGCTCGCGGTACCACCCGCCTTGCAGGGCCATTTCGGCTCCGCCACTTTTCTTACCTCGCACGGCTGGCTCTACGCACTTCCTCTAGCCTGGACTAGAAGAGCTTCTTCCAACTGGCTCCAAGGTGATCGCCTCTTCATAGCCAACTACGTGTGATTCTTCGCCAGAGTCTAAACCATCAACGCTCGTTGACCACTTTCTACGCGTGGCGCAGTTGGCGAGTGGGGGTAAATAGGCATAAGGTGCGCGGCGTGCCAGCAAAGAAAATTGCCCAGAAGCTCTTGAAGAAGGCGAAGCCTGCTGCAAAGAAGGCGGCCCCTGCCAAGAAGGCTGTCGCAAAGAAGGCAGCTCCTGCGAAGAAAGCTGTTGCGAAGAAGGCTGCACCTGCAAAGAAAACTGTTGCGAAAAAGGCGGCCCCTGCCAAGAAGGCAGCTCCCGCAAAGAAGGTTGCAGCGGCAAAGAAGGTCACTGAAGTGAAGAAGGCGCCTGGTCGTCCATTTCCTTCAAAGGTGGGCAAGACAACTCTTACAGTCGATGAAAAGTCTCAGACAGTTTCAGTGGCAACAGTTGTTGCACCACAAGCAGCGGTAGTTGTTGAAGAACGTCGTTTAGTAATGCCACCTCCACCACGTCCAGTAAAGAGCGGCAAGAAGATTGCGCCACTGAAGCCACTCAAGGCTGCGCCTACTCCAGTAACTGCAGATGCTGGCGAGGCAGCATGGTCAGCTGCTGAATTGAAATCAATTCGCGCTGAGCTCTCAAAAGATTTGATTCGCCTCCAAGCAGAGCTTGCTGCGATTGAGGCCGAGATGGATGACTTGATTGCAGATGCCGGTGACGGTGCAGGTGATGATCAAGCAGATTCTGGAACAAAGACTTTCGAGCGCGAACATGAGATGTCACTTGTTTACAACGCGCGCGACATGGTTCTTCAGACTGAGCGTGCTCTCAGCCGTATCGATAATAAGACATATGGAAATTGCGAAGTATGTGGTTCTCCTATAGGCAAAGCTCGCCTTCAAGTTTTTCCTCGCGCAACTCTCTGCATGATCTGCAAGCAGAAAGAAGAGCGGCGCTAAAGTGCGCCGAACTTCTTTAGTTCAGCGCCTCTTCTCACTTGCCTGCTTAATCTGGGCGCTCGATTTCCTTACCAAGAATTGGGCAATAACAAATCTCTCATCATCACCACGAAAAATTATCGGCTCACTCCTTCAGCTCACACTTCTCAGAAATCCTGGGGCAGCTTTTAGCATGGCCACTGGCTTCACAATCATCTTTACATCAATCTCAATCGGCGTCGCCATATTTATCACTCGCTCTGCATCGAAGATAACCTCTCCGTGGTGGGCATATGTTGCTGGCCTTGTTCTCGGGGGAGTCTTAGGAAATCTCACAGATCGCATCTTCCGTGAGCCTGGATTCCTCTATGGACATGTCATCGATTGGATTGAACTGCCACATTGGCCGGTCTTTAATATCGCCGATTCATCGATTTTTATCGCAGCTGGAATCGCTATCCTTCTCACAATCCGCAATATCTCACCCACAGGAAATTCGACGAGAGAAGAACAAAGGAAATAATGAGTAGAGAACATCGCACGCTCGTCGTGCCTGAAGGCGTTGCTGGCGAACGTATCGACAGCGCGCTGACACGTGTTCTCGGCCTCTCCCGAACCTCTGTTGTAAAGCTCCTTGAAGAGGGAGATATTCGAAGCAACAATAAGCCGATCTCTAAATCTGAACGCGTCACGGCAGGTCAGGTCATCGATGTTCTGATGCCAGAGGAAGTGAATTCAGATCCAATCCCACCTACTCCTTTAGAGGGGCTATCCGTTATCTATAGCGATGATGAGATAGTCGTCGTTGATAAGCCGGTAGGTTGCGCCGCTCACCCTGCTCCAGGGTGGACCGGTCCTACCGTGATCGGTGCGCTGATCGCCGCGGGTTACACAATCTCCACAAGTGGTCCTGCAGAACGTTCAGGAATTGTTCATCGCCTCGATGCAGGCACGAGCGGTCTCATGATTGTTGCAAAGACTGATCGTGCATACTTAAAGCTAAAAGATATGTTCCGTGATCACGATGTTGAAAAAACTTATCACGCACTTGTGCAGGGACATATGGATCCATCGGAAGGCACCATCGATGCACCGATCGATCGCCATCCGACGCAGGATCACCGATTTGCCGTTGTCGCAGATGGAAAAGAGAGCATCACTCACTACGAGGTTATCGAGTTCTATCGCTCGGTCTCTATGGTCAAGGTTGAACTCGAGACAGGTCGCACACATCAGATTCGCGTGCACTTCTCTGCACTTGGCCACCCTCTGGTGGGAGATACGACATATGGCGCAGATCCTGTATTGGGTAAGTCACTAGCTATGCGTCGACCGTGGCTGCATGCCCTCGAACTTCGATTTAACCACCCAGTCAGTGGCGAACCTCTCGTACTGAGCGCTCCATATCCACCTGACCTTCAGGCTTCACTCGCACTTCTTTCGGAGGCGGTTCTCCCATAAAAGGATGAGTACCAGATAAGGTGCTCCCATAATGTCATCTGAAGATCAATTAGCTTCACGGGCATCGACGCAAGACTCTTTTGTACATCTTCATGTACATACCGAGTACTCGATGCTCGATGGTGCCGCGCGCGTAGGCGAACTCGTTAAAGAAGTTGCCCGCCAAGAAATGCCGGCAATTGCTATGACAGATCACGGAAATGTCTTCGGCGCATTTGATTTCTATAAGCAGGCAACTAAAGCTGGCGTAAAACCCATTATCGGCATTGAAGCCTACGTCGCTCCTGAATCACGTCACGATAAGAAGCGCGTTCAATGGGGCGATGGCGGCGAAGATGATGTCTCCGGTGGTGGCGCATATACCCACATGACAATTGTGGCTGAAAATAATCAAGGCCTTGGCAATCTCTTTAAACTCTCATCACTTGCATCACTCGAAGGTTATTACTACAAGCCTCGTATGGATCGTGAGCTACTCAGCAAATATGCCGATGGGCTGATTGGAACAACAGGGTGTCCTGGTGGTGAGATTCAAACTCGTCTTCGAATGGGCAAATATAAAGAGGCTCTTCGCGCTGCTAGTGATTACCGAGATATCTTCGGTGCGCAGAACTTCTTCCTTGAGTTGATGGATCACGATATCGATATCGAAAATCGTGTCAAAGCTGATTTGATGAAGCTCGGAAAAGAGCTCAAGCTTCCACTACTAGCAACGAACGATCTTCACTACACACACCACGAAGATGCCGATGCTCACGCCGCACTTCTCTGCGTCCAATCAGGCTCAACTTTGGCAGATCCGAAGCGATTTAAATTTGATAACTCAGAGTTCTATGTAAAGACAGCGGCGCAGATGCGCGAGCTCTTTAAAGATACTCCCGATGCATGCGATAACACCTTGCTCATTGCAGAACGTTGCAACGTCACCTTACGTGAGGGTGAAAACCTCATGCCACGATTTGATGTACCGAAGGGCGAAACAGAGGATTCATGGCTTCGCTCAGAATCACTTCGTGGCCTCCAAGCAAAGCTGGGAGAGAAGTTAACTCCTGCACATAGCGAACGTTTACATTACGAACTTGATGTCATGATTAAGATGGGATTTCCCGGCTACTTCCTCGTTGTCGCTGACCTTTGCAACCATGCAAGAGAAGTTGGCATCCGTGTAGGTCCAGGTCGTGGCTCTGCTGCAGGATCTCTCGTCGCATATGCACTTGGTATTACAGGACTTGATCCAATCGAACACGGTCTGCTCTTTGAGCGATTCCTTAATCCAGAACGTATCTCTATGCCTGATATTGATCTCGATTTCGATGAACGTCGTCGCTCAGAGATGATTCGTTATGCAACCGAGAAGTACGGCGAAGATCGCGTTGCACAGATCATCACCTACGGAACAATTAAGTCAAAGCAAGCGCTCAAAGATTCAACTCGAGTTCTCGGTTACCCATATGCAATCGGTGAGAAATTAACTAAAGCTCTTCCACCATCTGTCATGGGCAAGGACATCACTCTTGGCGGCGTCTTCGATCCCAAGGATTCTCGCTATGGCGAGGCAGGTGAGTTCCGCCAGCTCTACGAGAGCGATGTTGACTCTAAGCGCGTTGTTGATCTCGCCAAGGGCCTTGAAGGTTTGAAGCGCCAATGGGGAGTTCACGCTGCTGGTGTCATCCTCTCGCGTGATCCATTGCTCGATGTCATTCCTATTCATCGCCGCGAATCAGATGGCTCCATCATCACCCAATTTGATATGGGTGCATGCGAGGCAACTGGCCTTCTCAAGATGGACTTCCTTGGACTTCGAAATCTCTCAGTCCTCGATGACACTCTTGCCAATATTAAAGAGAATCAAAGTATCGATGTAGTTCTCGAAGATCGCCCACTTGCAGATCAGAAGACCTTCGAACTTCTCTCACGCGGAGACACTCTCGGCGTATTCCAGCTCGATGGTGGCGGAATGCGCTCCCTCCTTCGCGCAATGTCGCCTGACTCCTTTGAAGATATCTCTGCTGTGATCGCTCTCTACCGTCCAGGACCAATGGGCGAGAATTCGCATAATGATTACGCCGATCGCAAGAATGGCCGTAAGAAAGTTGAACCTATTCATCCAGAGCTCTCTGAAGCGCTGCAAGATATTTTGGGAGATACCTACGGCTTGATCGTCTACCAAGAGCAGGTAATGGCAATTGCCCAGAAAGTTGCGGGCTTTACCCTCGGACGAGCAGATCTTTTGCGTAAGGCGATGGGTAAGAAGAATAAAGAGATTCTCGATAAGGAGTACGTTCCATTCGAGGCGGGCATGAAGGCAAATGGTTTCTCCGAAGTTGCTATCAAGCGTCTCTGGGAAGTTCTGATCCCGTTCTCCGATTACGCATTTAACCGGGCGCACTCTGCTGGATATGGCGTTGTCTCATTCTGGACTGCATACCTCAAGGCGAACTTCCCAACAGAATATATGGCAGCGCTTCTTACATCCGTTCGCGATGACAAAGATAAGTCAGCTCTCTATCTCTCAGAATGTCGTCGTATGGGCATCAAGGTCTTGCCTCCAGATGTCAATGAATCCAATGCTGAGTACACACCTCGTGGTCGCGATATTCGCTTTGGACTTGCAGCGATACGAAACGTTGGAGAAGGCGTCGTTGCATCAATCAAGGCATCTCGCACGACAAAGGGAAACTTCACATCATTCGGTGATTTCTTAGCAAAAGTTGATGCTCAAGTGTGCAATAAGAAAACTATTGAATCTCTTATCAAGGGTGGGGCATTTGATGAGCTCAAGCATCCACGTAAAGGCTTGATGACAATTCACCTTGAAGCCATAGATTCAGTGATCGAGAGTAAGCGGGCAGAGGCAATTGGCCAGTTCGATCTCTTCGGGGGAGAGTCCACTTCAGATATGGCAGGTCTTGAGGTAGAGATTCCACACACCGAATGGGATAAGTCAACGCTCCTTGCATTTGAGCGAGAGATGCTCGGACTTTACGTTTCAGATCATCCACTCCTCGGCGTCGAGCATGTTTTACGTTCCCACACAGATATGTCTATTAGCCAACTCCTTGATGAAGGCGTTCCAGATGGCATGGTCACAGTCGGTGGATTGATCACTGGTGTTCAGCGAAAAGTCTCTCGTAACGGTGATTCATGGGCCGTCGTCAACATCGAAGATCTTGAAGGTTCGATTGAAGCCCTCTTCTTCTCTAAGACATATAACCAGTACGCACTCTCGCTGACAGAAGATCGCGTCGTAGTAATTCGCGGTCGTTTCGCGCGTAGTGATGAACAAGTTCGATTTACTGCGATGGAGATGTCGATGCCAGATATCACAAGCGGCCCAACAGGCCCTCTTATGATCTCTCTGCCGGCAGCTCAAGTAACTCCACCTATCGTTGAACGGATGAAAGAGATTCTTAAATCTCACCCTGGAAAACGTGAGGTCCATCTCCATGTTGTCGATACTCAGAAGTCGACCGTTCTTAAGGTCGATGCCCATGTCACCGCATCTCCTAGTTTGAGCGCTGATCTCAAGGCAATCTTGGGACCAGATTGCATTGTGCGCGGATAATCGCGTCGCATAAGGGCGAGCTCGCAACGTAGAATAAGCACATGTTGCGTCGCGTAGATCTCAGAGGAAAGAACCTCACCAAGGATCAATATCAGCGCGAGCTTCCACGCGCCACGCTCGATGTCGCATCTGCGATGGTTGCAATCGAACCAATTTTGCAGCGAGTGAAGAATGGCAATGAAGCCGACCTCATCTCCCTTGCCGAACAATTTGATGGGGTAAGACCGCCATCTATTCGAGTGCCACAGTCAGCGCTCGATCAAGCACTTGCTCAGTTAAGTCCAGAGATTCGTACCGCACTCGAGGTATCTGCCGATCGCATCCGCACGGTGCATGCATCTCAGAAGCGAGAAGAGAAGAAGGTCACCGTCGTCGATGGCGGTGTAGTCAGTGAGAAGTGGATCCCTGTTGATCGCGTCGGGCTATACGTTCCTGGCGGCCGCGCTGTCTATCCAAGTTCAGTGCTCATGAATGTCATTCCTGCGCAGATTGCAGAAGTTCCCAGCATTGCAGTTGCCTCACCACCACAAGTTGAAAATGGTGGACTTCCACACCCAACGATTCTTGCAGCGTGCGCACTCCTTGGAATCACAGAGGTGTACGCCATCGGTGGCGCCCAAGCTGTTGCTCTCTTTGCATACGGCATGGAAGGCGTTGCGGCAAAGTGCGACCTCGTCACAGGACCGGGAAATATTTATGTAGCAGCAGCTAAGCGTGCGCTACGCGGAATCATTGGAATCGATTCCGAGGCAGGGCCGACTGAGATTGCAATCCTTGCAGATAAGAGCGCGATCGCTGCAGATGTTGCAACAGATCTCATAAGCCAGGCAGAGCACGATGTCATTGCGGCAGCTGTTCTCGTTACAGATTCATCAGATTTGATTGACGCTGTTCATATCGAACTTGAAAAACGTGTGTCATTAACTCGCCACTCGGATCGAATTCGCACAGCCCTTACAGGAATCCAATCAGCCGCCGTACTTGTAGATTCCATCGAACAAGGTCTCGATGTTGTTAACGCATATGCTGCCGAACACCTAGAGATTCAGACTACAAATGCTCGTCGCGATGCAGATCAGATTCGTAATGCGGGCGCTGTATTCATCGGACGATTTTCACCAGTCTCATTGGGAGATTACTCAGCAGGTTCAAACCACGTTCTTCCAACAGGTGGTTGCGCTTGTCATAGCAGCGGTCTCTCTGTGCAATCTTTCCTCAAGGGGCTCCACTACATTGAATACGAGCAAGGCGCATTTACCGACATTGCACCGACTGTTATTACTCTCGCCAATGCTGAAGATCTCCCTGCGCACGGCGAGGCAATCTCTGCAAGGTTTGAATCGCTATGAGCCAGTGGCCAGAGTGGCTTCCATTGAGCGAACGTCTCCGTCCGCTCTCACCATATGGCGCTCCACAACTTCCAGCTGAAGCAGTTCTCAATACAAATGAGAATCCTTTCCCGCTCTCCCAAGGATTGGCAACAGCAATTGCAGCACGCGTTGAGAGCGTGGCACGCAACCTCAATCGATATCCAGATCGCGATGCGACGACACTACGAAAAGGTCTTGCAGAGTTCATTAATTCTCAATCAGGTATCGCAGCCACTCAAGAAAATATTTGGGCGGCAAATGGAAGTAACGAAATAATTCAATCTCTCTTCCTCGCCTTTGGAGATAAGGGAGCGATTGGATTTACGCCCTCCTACTCAATGCACCCGCTGATTGCTCGGGTTACTAATACCCACTGGAGCGATGGTCGCCGGAGAGAAGATTTCTCACTTGATATCTCACTTGCTCGAGAAGATATTGCCAAGAGCGGTGCCGCTCTCACATTTATAACAACCCCCAATAACCCAACGGGTAGTTCAGTAACAATCTCTGAGATTGAAGAGCTTGCAAAGAGCGTTGCAGGGCTCCTTGTAGTCGATGAGGCCTATGCAGAATTCTCAGATGAAGTATCTGCAGTGACGCTTATTCAGAATTACCCGAACGTTGTTGTCATTCGCACTATGAGCAAGGCATTCTCATTTGCAGGTGTGCGACTTGGATATTTAGTGGCGGATGCATCTGTCATCAACGCGCTCTTCTTGGTGCGTCTGCCATATCACCTCAGTGCACTCACACAGGCAGCTGCTGAGGTAGCGCTCGAGTATCGTGGCGAGCTTTTAGGAAATGTTGCCACGTTAATTCACCACCGTGAATGGGTAAAGGATCAGCTTGAAGGTCTTGGCCTCAGAGTGATACCGAGCAAGGCGAACTTCCTCCTCTTCTCAGGATTTGATATTCCAGCTCCAACTCTCTGGAAATCACTCTTGGATGCAGGAGTGCTCATACGCGATGTGGGATTATCAGGTTACTTACGAGTGACAATCGGCAGCGAAGCCGAAAATGAGCTTTTTATCAGCGCGCTCAAGGGCGTTCTGAATACACCAAAGAAATAATGACAGGGGAGAGAAAATGAGAAATGCACGAGTCGAACGCACAACGAAAGAGTCGAGCGTTCTCGTAGATCTCACACTCGATGGAACTGGCGAAATCTCTGTTGATACCGGAGTCCCTTTCTTTGATCACATGATGTCTCAACTTGGAAAGCACTCAGGCTTTAATCTGACCATCAAGACCACTGGTGATGTTGATGTTGATTCACACCACTCAGTTGAAGATACCTCCCTCGCATTTGGCCAGGCACTTCGTGAGGCTCTCGGCGATAAGTCAGGCATTCGTCGCTTCGGTGATGCGATGGTTCCCCTCGATGAAGTTCTCGTTCAGGCAGCGGTCGATCTCTCTGGTCGTCCATATCTCGTACACCGTCAACCAGAGATCGTTGAACTCATTGGAACCTTCGATACAACTCTAGGCCGCCATATCTGGGAATCCATTGTTGCTGAAGCTCGTATCGCGCTCCATGTCCGCGTCCTTGAAGGTCGCAATGCGCATCATGTCTTCGAGGCTCAGTTCAAGGCAGTTGCACGCGCACTTCGCGATGCAGTTGCTATCGATGGTCGCACAACAGGAATTCCTTCAACAAAGGGAACTCTCTAATTCAATGGCGATTGCCATCCTGGA
Source organism: Candidatus Nanopelagicaceae bacterium (assembly GCA_965267985.1). Classification (GTDB taxonomy): domain Bacteria; phylum Actinomycetota; class Actinomycetes; order Nanopelagicales; family Nanopelagicaceae; genus Planktophila. The sequence continues at coordinate 618,227 of OZ254152.1, forward strand.
TTACGGTTCTGGAAATCTCCGCTCTGCACTTCGAGCATTTGAAAGCGCAGGAAGAGATGTTGTTCTCACCTCTGATTACTCGACAGCTCTCGAGGCAGAAGGGCTAGTCGTTCCAGGAGTTGGTGCATTCGGAGCATGTATAACTGGCCTCAAATCTGTTCGAGGTGATGAACTTGTCAGAGAGAGAATCACTCTTGCTCGTCCCACAATCGGAATCTGTGTTGGAATGCAGATTCTCTTTGCAGAAGGTGTTGAACATGGAAAGAACGACGGAGTAGGAATCTGGCCGTCGACTGTTGAAAAGCTCGAAGCGAGAGTTCTTCCTCATATGGGATGGAATACCGTTGCTGCCGCAGATGGTAGCAACCTCTTCAAAGGAGTCGAGGAAGAGTCTTTCTACTTCGTCCATTCATACGCTGTGACGCAGCACGTTCAATCATCTGCCCTTCAATCATGGACCGATTACGATTCACCTTTTCTTGCAGCGATTGAAGATGGCGTAATGAGTGCAACACAATTTCACCCAGAGAAATCTGGCGATGCAGGACTTCACTTGATTAAGAATTGGGTATCAACGTTATGAGTTATTTAGAGCTTCTCCCGGCAGTTGACGTTAAAGATGGCCGCGCCGTTCGTTTAGTACAAGGCGAACTCGATGCCGAAACCGCCTACGGCTCACCATTGGATGCCGCGCTAGATTTTCAAGCATCAGGTGCAGAGTGGATTCACCTCGTAGATCTCGATGCAGCATTTGGGCGCGGAGAAAATAGCGCCCTCCTAGCCGAAGTAGTTGGCCGTCTCGATATTAAGGTCGAACTCTCTGGTGGCATTCGCGACGATGAATCTCTCCAACGCGCACTTGCAACGGGATGCCGCCGAGTCAACCTTGGAACAGCAGCACTTGAGAACCCCAAATGGACTTCAAAGGTAATTGCAGAGTTCGGAGATCGCATCGCAGTCGGCCTAGATGTCCGCGGACATACATTGGCAGCACGCGGATGGACAGAAGAAGGTGGCAACCTCTTCGAAACCATCGAACGTCTCGAGCGAGATGGATGCGCACGTTATGTCGTTACAGATGTAACAAAGGATGGAACTCTCAAAGGTCCTAACCTCGAACTTCTCAAAGAGGTCTGCGCAGCAACAGCGAAGCCTGTCATTGCGAGTGGTGGAATCTCATCGCTAGAAGATATCGCAGCGCTCTCATCACTTCGCTCAATAGGAATAGAGGGAGCAATCGTCGGTAAGGCGCTCTATGCAGCTGCCTTTACTCTCGAAGAAGCGTTGGAGCTGACAAAGAAGTGAGCCTCTCCGTTCGAATCATTCCCTGCCTCGATGTCACCGATGGTCGAGTAGTCAAGGGTGTTAACTTTACAAATTTGGTGGATGCAGGCGACCCTGTTGAGATGGCATCGCTCTATAACGCAGAAGGTGCAGATGAACTTACCTTCCTCGATATCTCAGCGAGCGTTGCGGGTCGTGAGACGACCCTCGATGTTGTGCGCCGAACTGCAGAGCAGGTATTCATTCCATTAACTGTTGGCGGAGGCATTCGTGCTGTCGAAGATGTTGATCGCTTACTTCGTGCGGGTGCGGATAAAGTTTCGATTAACACCGCGGCAATTGCGCGCCCGGAACTCATCGCTGAGATTGCAGATCGTTTTGGATCGCAAGTGTTAGTTCTCTCTGTCGATGCGCGTCGTGCACGAACAGAGTCTGGCTTTGAGGTAACAACTCATGGTGGCCGTCAGAGCGCCGGGCTCGATGCCCTTGCCTGGGTTGAGAAGGCGTGCGCACTTGGAGTGGGGGAGATTCTTCTCAATTCCATGGATGCAGATGGAACTCGCGCAGGGTATGACCTGGGAATGATTAAAGCTGTTCGCGCAGTTTCAAAGGTTCCATTGATTGCAAGTGGCGGTGCGGGAACACAGGAAGATTTCGCAGCAGCCCTCGATGCCGGAGCGGATGCTCTCTTGGCTGCATCAATCTTCCACTTTGGCGTCCATCGCATCGGCGATATCAAGAAGTACCTTGATCGCAGCGGTTATCCAGTGCGCAAGGTTGCACAGCTCTAGGGCAGAATACGACTATGACAATCGAGCTCTCGGCAGAGATTTCTGCTTTACTCAAAGATGGGCTCGATCTCATTCCAGCAATCGCCCAAGATGCCTCCACGGGCGAAGTTTTAATGTTGGCATATATGAACCAAGAATCTCTGGCAATCACGATTCAGAGTGGGCGAGCAACATATTGGTCACGCAGCCGCAATGAACTGTGGGAGAAAGGTGCAACTTCTGGCCACACCCAGAAAGTGCTCTCTATCTCCCTCGATTGTGATGGAGATGCCTTGCTGCTCAAGGTTGAGCAAGTTGGCGCAGCCTGCCACACCGGCGATCGCACCTGCTTCCACAGAAAAATTTCCTCGTAGTCTCATGAATCTTGATGAGTTCCGCGACTATGCACGAAGCAACAATGTTATTCCTGTCTATCGCCGAGTGCTTGCAGATGGCGAAACTCCACTTGGTCTCTATAAGAAATTAGCGAAGAACAATCCTGGAACATTTCTTCTCGAATCTGCAGAGCATGGGGGAGCCTGGTCTCGATATTCATTTATCGGTGTGCGGAGTCAAACAACTCTTACCGAACGCGATGGTTCTGCCGATTGGATTGGAACTCCACCTGCAGGAGTCCCGCGTGGCATGGATCCACTTCAGGCGTTAAGAAAATCTGTCGCCCATCTCAAGACTCCAGTAATTCCAGGACTTCCTCCACTCACCGGCGGTTTAGTGGGTTATATGGGTTATGACGCTGTGCGTCGATTAGAGAATATTCCGACTATCGCAGTTGACGACCTTCACCTTCCAGAGATTGCATTTATGTTGACGAGCGATCTTGCAGTGATGGATCACGGCAATGGAACGCTCACCTTGATCGCAAATGCAATCAATTGGGATGGCTCGGATGAACGTGTTGATGAGGCTTACGCAGAATCTCAGGAACGACTTGATCGTATGTACCAAGATCTTCAAGGTGCGCTGCCAGGCGATGTGAGCGAAATTCCAGAGTTCGCAAAGCCAACTTTTGAGCGCAACATTTCTGAAGATGAATTCCGTGCCAAGGTAGAGATTGCCAAGGAAGAGATTCGAGCGGGTGAGGCTTTTCAGATTGTTATCTCGCAGCGTTTCTCGACCTCTGTTAAGGCCGATGCTCTCGATGTCTATCGCGCACTGCGCCTGAGCAACCCAAGTCCCTATATGTATCTCTTCCGCTTCGATGGGGGATTCGATGTTGTGGGCTCAAGTCCTGAAGCGCTCGTTAAAGTGACGGGACGAGAGGTGATGGTTCATCCGATCGCCGGCACACGTAAAAGGTCTGCATCTCTTGAAGAAGATGTTCGTCTCGGTGAAGAGCTATTGGCAGATCCCAAAGAGCGCGCAGAGCATCTGATGCTCGTCGACCTTGGCCGAAACGATGTGGGCCGCGTCTGCACACCTGGCTCTGTTGAGGTCATCGACTTTATGCATATCGAGAGATATTCACATGTGATGCATATAGTTTCAACTGTTGTAGGTGAACTCGCAGAGAGCGCAGCACCCATCGATGCCCTCTTCTCAGTCTTTCCTGCCGGAACTCTCTCTGGCGCACCGAAGCCTCGTGCAATGGAGATTATCGAACGTCTTGAACCAACGCGTCGCGGTCTCTACGGGGGAGCAATTGGTTACTTCGACTTCACTGGAAATATTGATACCTGTATAGCTATCCGCACTGCGCTCATCAAAGATGGCACCGCATATGTTCAAGCAGGCGCAGGAGTCGTGGCAGATTCAGATCCAGAATCAGAGAATCAAGAGACTATCAATAAGGCAGCTGCAGTCTTAACTGCAATTCATACAGCGAATGCGATGCGTGGCTAATAATGTGGAAACTAAATATTTCACTCGTACTCGTGGCTATCGCTGCGATCTCACTCTCTCGAAAATTTAGACTCTCCGGAAAGTATGAGCGAACCGATAAAAGGGCACGTGAAATCTCTGATTGGAAAGCGCTCGACCGTGGAATAGATCCCACTGATAAGAGAGAAAAGAAATGAGCGTTCTCGATTCCATTATTGAGGGAGTATGCGAAGATTTAGCTGCTCGCCGCCTACCGCTCTCACAGATCCAGGAGCAACTCTCGCTCGCCCCTCGGGTTATCGATGCTCATCCGAGATTGATAGCTTCCGAAATGAATATCATCGCCGAAGTAAAGCGATCTTCTCCTAGCAAAGGTTCACTTTCAGCCATCAGCGATCCAAGAGCTCTCGCAGCTCAGTATGAAGAGGCAGGAGCAGCCGTTGTCAGCGTTCTCACCGAACGTCGTCGCTTCGGTGGTTCTCTTGAAGATCTCGTTGCAGTGCGTTCGGAGATTGAGATTCCTGTTCTGCGAAAAGATTTTATGGTGGATGAGTATCAGTTCTTAGAGGCACGTGCAGCTGGTGCAGATGTAGTCCTTCTGATCGTTGCAGCTTTATCAAAGAATCAATTGAAGGACTACTACGATCTCGCTACTGAACTAGGTATGGCGGTCCTTGTTGAAACGCATACGCGCCAAGAGATTGAAGATGCGATGGCGATTGAACCCCGGATCATTGGAGTTAACGCACGCAATCTCAAGACTCTTGAGATTGATCTTGGGGCTTTTACCGAGTTGATTCCAGAGATTCCATCATCTGTGATTCGCATTGCAGAGTCTGGAATTTCTACACGGAGCCAAGTTGAGGTTGCCCAGAGCGCTGGAGCGAATGCAATCTTGGTAGGCGAGACATTGGTGAAATCAGGTGATGCACGTGCGGCCATCGATCAACTTCTGGGTCGCACGAAATAGCACTGTAAAGGTAGCCTTCCTCCATGACGCTGATTGAGAGCTCTCAGATTCTCGGACACTTTGGCCCCTACGGTGGGCGTTTCGTTCCAGAGGCGCTGATTGCCGCACTTGAAGAACTCGATGCAGCACATCAATCTGCAATTAATGATCCTGCCTTTCAAAGTGAGTTAGCAGAACTCCACCGCACCTATACCGGTCGACCTTCGATTCTTACAGAGGCTAAGCGTTTTGCGGAATATGCAGGCGGTGCTCGCATCCTTCTCAAGCGCGAAGATCTCAACCACACTGGTAGCCACAAGATCAATAACGTACTTGGCCAAGCACTTCTTACAAAGAAGATGGGCAAGAAGCGCATCATTGCCGAGACAGGTGCAGGACAACATGGAGTTGCATCTGCAACGGCTGCAGCGTTGATGGGCCTTGATTGTGTTGTCTATATGGGAGAAGAAGATACAAAGCGCCAAGCGCTCAATGTTGCACGTATGAAGCTCCTCGGCGCAGAAGTAGTTCCTGTAACTTCAGGTTCTCGCACACTCAAAGATGCCATCAATGAAGCGATGCGCGATTGGGTAACAAATGTCGAAGATACTCATTACCTTCTCGGCACCGTTGCAGGTCCACATCCATTCCCAACAATGGTCCGTGATTTCCATAAGATCATCGGCGAAGAGGCTCGAGAGCAAGTATTGGCCCTCGTTGGCCGACTTCCAGATGCCGTCCTTGCATGTGTAGGTGGGGGCTCTAATGCGATTGGAATCTTCCACCGATTTATCTCTGATGAAGGCGTTCGCCTCATTGGACTTGAAGCCGGTGGCGATGGCGTAGAGACCGGTCGCCATGCAGCGACTATTACAGGTGGATCACCTGGCGTACTTCACGGAACTCGTTCCTATGTATTGCAAGATGAGAACGGCCAGACAGTAGAGTCGCACTCTATTTCGGCTGGACTTGATTACCCAGGTGTGGGACCTGAACATGCATATCTTCACGATATCGGTCGCGCTGAATACCGTGCGATTACAGATAAAGAAGCGATGGAAGCCTTCTCACTCTTGAGCAAAACTGAAGGAATCATTCCCGCAATCGAAACAGCTCATGCGCTAGCAGGTGCAATGAAGGTCGGCAAGGAACTTGGCCCTGATGCAATTCTTCTCATTAATCTCTCTGGCCGAGGCGATAAAGATGTGCAGACTGCTGCCCAATACTTTGGAATTCCATTGGGTGAAGAGAAGTGAGCACTTCGCTAGAAGAATTATTTGAGAAGACACGCAGCGAAAAGCGTGCAGCTCTCATCGCTTATATCCCTGCAGGTTTCCCCACTATCAAAGGTTGCCACCGCATCATCGAAGCCTTTGTTGAAGGTGGAGTAGATGCGATTGAAATCGGGTTTCCCTATAGCGATCCAGTAATGGATGGACCAACAATTCAAGAGGCGGCAGTCACTGCCCTCAATAATGGAACATCTGCCAATGATGTCTTGGATGCCCTTGAGGTTGCAGTCAAAACTGGCACTCCTTCAGTGGTGATGACCTATTGGAATCCAATCGAAAAGTTTGGTGTTGAGAATTTCGCTCAAGCCATCTCTGCACGTGGTGGTTCAGGTGTAATTCATCCGGATATCACTATCGAAGAATCTGGACCTTGGCTTGAAGCGGCAGAAGCGTCAGCGATTAATCCAATCTATGTTGTCGCTCTTAGTACATCTGATCAACGACTAGCAAAGGTCACCTCTGCATGTAGCGGCTTTGTCTATGCAGCGAGCATTATGGGGGTAACCGGGGCACGTGCCTCAGTTTCATCAGGCGCAGAAGGACTCGTCTCTCGCATTCGAAAGACAACAGATCTCCCAGTTGCTGTGGGGCTCGGCGTCTCTACTCGCGAACAAGCACGTGGCGTTGCGGCCTATGCCGATGGAGTCATCGTCGGCTCTGCCTTCGTGAAGACAATTCTTGATGCGCCCACCTTCGAGGAGGGCTTGAAATCAATCACCTCGCTGGCGCGCGAGCTATCTCTCGGCGTCAGAGGCCAATAGCCCATATATTTGCCCCGTAATCCAATTGAAAGTGAGCGCCTAATGTCTGAGAAGAAGCCTGGTAAAGATAACTTCACTCGTTATCTCGTTATTGGAGTCGTCGTAGCTGTTGTCGCGATTATGGTGGTTCCAACAGTTATCTCAAAGACAAAGTCGGTCTCACAGGAGATCCCTTCAACTGTCACAGCTGAAAATGGATATGCAATTGCCTTCAATACCGAACTCACCGGAGTTCCGGTAGTAGATATCTACGAAGATTTCCAATGCCCTATCTGTCAGCAATTTGAGGGCCTCAATGGCAAGTACATCAACTCATTGATCACAGATAAGAAGGCGACAGTAAAGTTCCACACTCTCTCATTTATCGGTCCTGAATCGGTACGAGCTGCCAATGCGGGTGCATGCGCCAATGATCAAGGTAAGTTTGTTGATATGCACCTTGCTCTCTATGCAAATCAATCTCCATCCGAGAACTCAGGGGCATGGACAAATGACCGCCTTATCGAAATCGGAAAAGCGTCAGGAATTTCAAGTAGCTCATTTAGCGATTGCGTAAAGAACGCCAAGTATCAAGGCTGGGTTGGAAAAGTTGCAGAAGCTGGTTCGAAAGCTGGCGTTAACTCAACCCCAACTGTCTTCGTCAATGGCAAAGAGATTGATCGCAAGAGCGAATACTTCAGCGCAGATAAGTTTAAAGCAGCTGTAGAGCGCGGTTAATATGTTGCAATCAATTCCAACGCCGACAATCTCGGTCGTTGAAATTGGCCCCTTCACCATCCATGCTTATGCGCTCTGCATTATTACCGGAGTTGCAATTGCAATCTGGCTGAGCAATAAGCGCTTCATCGCAGATTTCCCTGATGCACGTGGTGTTGTAGGCGATGTTGCAATCATTGCAGTTCCTGCAGGAGTCCTAGGTGGACGTCTCTATCACGTCATCACAACGCCGGAGAGATTCTTCGGATCGAAGGGCCATCCAGAAGATATTCTAAAAATCTGGCAGGGTGGACTTGGAATATGGGGAGCAATTGCACTCGGGGGAGTCGGTGCATTTTTCGGCTACCTCTATCTAGGCCGCACTCGCGCACTGCCGCAATTTCGATACTTTGCAGATGCTGTAGCTCCCGGAATCATCTTCGCTCAAGCAATTGGTCGCTGGGGCAATTGGTTTAATGCAGAACTTTTCGGTCGACCTACTGATCTGCCATGGGCGCTAGAGATACCGCGCTGGGCAAGACCTTCGGGCTATACAGATTTCGCAACATTTCACCCCACCTTTCTCTATGAATCACTCTGGTGCGTACTTGTGGGTTTCCTTCTTCTCCGTCTCGGATCACGGTTGAAAGGTGGGCAGCTCTTCACCCTTTATGTCGCTTCATACTGCTCAGGTCGCCTCGCTTGTGAGTTATTGCGTATCGATACCGCGCACCACATCGCGGGAATTCGAATCAACGTCCTCGTCTCAATAGTGATAGGTCTGATATCGCTCGCGTTATTCCGCCGTTTTTCCCATAACCCGCGATAAGGTAGAAATATGGGTCTGGAAGATGTCTACTTACGCAATCAGCAACATAAGGCGCACCGCGCTGGTTGGCTTCGCGCTGCAGTCCTAGGCGTTAATGATGGACTTGTCTCGACCGCGTCACTGATGGTCGGTGTAGCTGCTGCAAGTGCTTCACTTGATAACGCTAAATCAATTATTGTCTCAACCGGTATCGCTGGTATCGCAGCTGGTGCACTTTCGATGGCGGTAGGCGAGTACATCTCAGTCTCATCTCAAACTGATATTGAAGAATCAGATCGCCTCTTAGAGATTGAACATCTGGCGGTAGATCCTGAAGGTGAACTTGAAGAGCTCGTTGAAATTTATAAAGAACGTGGCTTGAGCGACGACCTTGCTCGACAGGTCGCAATTCAACTCACTGAAAAAGATGCCCTCAATACTCATCTGCGCGATGAGCTCGGACATCACCCACATAGCAAGGCAAAGCCTGGACAGGCATCGATTGCATCAGCTCTCTCATTTGCCCTCGGTGGTTTAATTCCCTTCCTCGCTGTTTTTGCTCCCACTGTCGGAACTATCTCCTTCTCTATCGTCACCTTCACCATCGCTGGCCTCATCGTTGCCGGCGCGGTAGGAGCAAAGACCGCCGGCTCGAAGTTGCTGATCCCCACCCTTCGCGTTCTCATCGGAGGCTGCCTAGGTATGGCTATTACCGCTGGAATCGGACAGCTCTTCCACGCCTCAGTCGCATAAAGTTGCTCTAGAAGCGCTCCCATTGGGTAGGCATAGCGCCCTTGTGGTTGCTACCCTTTGCTTCACTTAAGACGGGCCATCGTTGTCCCCGCCTCGATTTATTTCCAGCGTGAAGAAGGACGACGAGCATGGCGCTTCAATCCGATTACCCAACCCCACAGGGTCTCTACGATCCTGTCCTCGAGCATGATGCATGTGGCGTTGCGATGGTTGCAACTCTCAACAAGGTCGCAACTCATGAAATCGTTGCGAAGGCTCTCACAGCTCTTCGTAATCTCGAGCACCGTGGTGCATCAGGTGCTGAACCTGATTCAGGTGATGGTGCAGGAATTCTTATTCGCGTCCCAGATGCTTTCTACCGCGCAGAAGTAAAGTTCACACTTCCTGAAGAAGGTTCCTACGCGACTGGTATCGCATTTATTGCTCGTGATGCTTCTGGAGCGGGAAAAGATCTCAAAGGCGAGATTGAAAAGTTAGCTACTGAAGAAGGTCTCACCATTCTTGGATGGCGCGAACTTCCCATTAACTCAGCTTCACTCGGTAAGACAGCGCTCTCAGTCATGCCAGATTTTCAACAAGTATTTCTCGCAGGTAAGAATGGCGAGAGCGGAATCGCTCTTGATCGTAAAGTTTTCTGTCTTCGCAAGCGCGCAGAGCACGATCTCGAACTCTACTTCCCTTCACTTTCATCTCAGACAATTGTCTATAAGGGCATGCTCACAACAGGTCAGCTGGAAGAGTTCTTCCCAGATCTCAGCGATGAGCGAGTCATTTCACCGCTTGCACTTGTTCACTCACGTTTTTCTACGAATACCTTCCCGTCATGGCCACTGGCGCACCCTTATCGCTATATCGCGCACAACGGCGAAATCAATACAGTCAAGGGAAACCGCAACTGGATGCGTGCTCGCGAGTCACTTCTTAAGAGCGAGTACTTTGGTGAAGACCTTGATCGCATCTTCCCAATTGTTGAAATGTCGGGTTCTGACTCAGCATCTTTCGATGAAGTTCTTGAACTTCTCTATCTCGGTGGACGTTCGCTCCCACATTCAATCTTGATGATGATCCCTGAAGCGTGGGAGAACCATGCGACGATGTCACAGAAGCGTCGTGATTTCTATGCTTTTCACGCTTCCATGATGGAGCCATGGGATGGTCCGGCATGTGTGACATTTACAAATGGACATCAGGTCGGTGCGGTACTTGATCGCAATGGCCTTCGCCCATCACGTTACTGGGTAACTGATGATGGTCTCGTTGTCCTTGCATCTGAAGTTGGTGTACTTGATTTCCCTGCAGAGAAGATCGTCCGCAAGGGACGCCTTCAGCCAGGAAAGATGTTCCTTGTTGATATCGAATCCGGTCGCATCATTGAAGATGATGAAATCAAGGATTCATTGGCAGATGCTGCTCCATATGGACAGTGGCTTGCAGATGGAATGGTCAAGCTCTCTGAATTGCCTGCACGTGAGCACATCATCTATCCGCACAAATCTGTTGTGCGCCGACAAAAAGCATTTGGATATACAGAGGAAGAGCTCAAGATCATCATCGCCCCAATGGCAAAGTCCGGGGGAGAAGCCCTTGGCTCAATGGGTACCGATTCACCTATCGCGGCTCTTTCCAATAAGCCACGTCTTCTCTTTGATTACTTCACACAGCTCTTTGCTCAAGTAACAAATCCACCTCTCGATGCGATTCGTGAAGAACTCGTTACGAGCCTTGGCGGTTCTATTGGCCCAGAGCACAACTTGCTTGATCCAGGACCGGATTCATGTAAGCAGATCTCTCTCGCATTTCCTGTCATCGATAACGATGAACTTGCAAAGATTATCAATATCAACGTTGATGGTGAATACCCAGAACTTGCAGCTCACGTTGTGCGTGGACTCTTTCCGGTAACTGGCGATGGCAACACACTTCGCAATCGCCTTGAAGAGATCAAGGTTGAAGTTTCTCAAGCAATTAAAGATGGCGCCCATGTCATCGTCCTCTCAGATCGCGACGGCGATGCAGAGGATTGCCCAATTCCTTCACTCTTGCTCACAGCGGCAGTGCATCACCATTTAATTCGCGAGAAGACTCGTACACAAGTCGGTCTCATTGTTGAAGCAGGCGATGTACGCGAAGTTCACCACGTTGCACTTCTCGTTGGTTATGGCGCAGCTGCTGTAAATCCATACCTTGTAATGGAATCCGCCGAAGACCTTGTACGACAGGGCGTTATTACAGGTATCTCTCCGGAGAAGGCTGTCCGCAACACCATCAAGGCGCTCGGTAAGGGCGTTCTCAAGGTAATGTCGAAGATGGGTATCTCAACTATCTCTTCTTACACAGGAGCTCAGGTCTTTGAAGCAATTGGCCTTGCTCAAAATGTAGTCGATGAATTCTTTGTCGGAACAACATCACGTCTTGGTGGCGTCGATCTCGATGTCATTGCAGAGGAGACCATCAAGCGTCACTTCTTGGCATATCCAGTTGGCGGAGAAATTCCTGGCGCAAAGAAACTTGCAGTGGGTGGCGAATATCAGTGGCGTCGCGATGGCGAACCACACTTGTTCAACCCTGAGACAGTCTTTGCGCTTCAACATTCAACACGTAATAAGCGCTATGACATCTTTAAGCGCTACACCACCGGGGTCAATGACCAGAGCAAGGCGTTGATGACTCTTCGCGGTCTCTTTGAATTTAAGGAACGTACGCCAATCTCAATCGATGAGGTCGAGCCAATTTCTGAGATCGTGAAGCGCTTCTCAACAGGTGCGATGTCCTACGGATCTGTATCTCAGGAAGTGCACGAGACCCTTGCTATCGCAATGAACCGCCTCGGCGCAAAATCCAATACAGGTGAAGGTGGAGAAGATCCAATCCGATTTATTCCACTTGAAAATGGAGATTCAAAGCGTTCTGCAATCAAGCAGGTTGCATCTGGTCGATTCGGCGTGACAAGTAATTACCTTGTTAATGCAGATGATATTCAGATCAAGATTGCACAGGGTGCAAAACCTGGTGAAGGTGGTCAGCTTCCTGGTAACAAGGTCTATCCATGGGTAGCAAAGGCACGTTACTCAACACCAGGTGTGGGACTTATTTCACCACCACCTCATCACGATATTTACTCCATTGAAGATCTTGCTCAGTTGATTCACGATCTTAAGAATGCAAATAAGAATGCGCGTGTTCACGTCAAGCTTGTTGCAGAGGTTGGTGTCGGAACTGTGGCAGCTGGCGTCTCAAAGGCGCACGCTGATGTTGTTCTCATCTCAGGCCACGATGGTGGAACAGGTGCATCACCGCTGACATCACTCAAGCATGCTGGCGCACCATGGGAGCTCGGTCTTGCAGAGACACAGCAGACTCTTCTCCTTAACGGTCTACGCGATCGCATCGTCGTTCAGACAGACGGTCAGCTCAAGACAGGTCGCGATGTTGTTATTGCAGCCCTACTTGGCGCAGAGGAGTTCGGTTTTGCAACAGCACCACTCGTTGTTTCTGGTTGCATCATGATGCGCGTCTGCCACTTAGATACATGTCCTGTCGGCGTTGCGACTCAAAATCCAGAGCTCCGTGCACGATTTACTGGAAAGCCTGAATTCGTTGAAACATTCTTCGAGTACATCGCTGAAGAAGTGCGCGAGATTCTGGCATCACTCGGCTTCCGCACCTTGCTCGAGGCAATCGGCCATGTCGAGTACCTCGAGACTAAGAAGGCGGTCGATCACTGGAAGGCTGCAGGGTTAGATCTCTCACCACTTCTCGTGCGTCCAGATGTTGAGTCCTCTCTCTACTGCACAACAACTCAAGATCACGGTCTAGCCGCAGCACTAGATAACACTCTCATCGAAAAGTCAGCGCCAGCGCTTACAAAGGGGGAGAAGGTTTCCATCGATCTTCCCGTGCGGAACGTCAACCGAACAGTGGGAACGATGTTAGGTGCAGAGATTACACGCAAGTACGGCGCAGAAGGTCTACCGACTGGCACGATCGATATCACTTTGCGCGGATCTGCTGGCCAATCTCTCGGTGCATTTACACCGCGTGGAATGGTGATTCGTCTCTTCGGTGATTCCAATGACTATGTAGGTAAGGGAATCTCCGGTGGTCGCGTTGTGGTTCGACCTGATGAGAAGGCAACATTCCCATCACATGAGAATGTCATCGCAGGAAACGTCATTGGTTATGGCGCTACCGCTGGTGAAATCTTTATCCGCGGTCTCGTTGGCGAACGTTTCTGTGTTCGCAACTCAGGTGCCACAGCTGTCGTCGAAGGCGTGGGAGATCACGCACTTGAATACATGACAGGTGGAACAGTCGTCATTCTCGGAAGCACTGGTCGCAATATTGCGGCAGGTATGTCTGGCGGACGCGCATTTGTTCTCGATCTCAATGCAGCTCTCGTCAACGGCGATATGGTCGATGTTCTTGCAGTTCCTGCAGATGAGCGCGAACGACTTCATGCAGCCGTCTCAGAATTTGCAGCCGAGACAGGTTCAGAAATCGCAAAGGCGCTACTTGCAGATTGGGATGCATCACTTACCCGCTTCTCGCTCATCATGCCACGTGACTATGCACGAGTTCTCGCATCGATGAAACGTGCAATTGATGAAGGAAAACCAGAAGACACCTATGTAATGGAGGTTGCAGCAAATGGCTGATCCAAAGGGCTTTATGACAACCCCACGTGAGACACCCAAGCGTCGTCCCGTTGATGTTCGCATCAAAGATTGGCGCGAAGTCTACGAACCCCAGAGCTTTGACCACTTACAGAAGCAGGCTGGCCGCTGTATGGATTGCGGTATTCCTTTCTGTCATAACGGTTGTCCACTCGGTAACTTGATCCCAGAGTGGAATGATCTGATGTGGCGTGGATATAAATCTGACGCGTTAGATCGTTTGCATGCAACGAACAACTTCCCAGAGTTCACAGGTCGCCTCTGCCCAGCTCCATGTGAGACAGCATGCGTTGTTGGAATCAATCGCGATGCAGTAACAATTAAGCAAGTTGAGCTTCGCACTATTGAAGAAGCATTTGGTTTTGGCGCTGTAAAGCCGATGATTCCAGATCGCCTCACAGGCAAGACAGTTGCTGTTATTGGTTCAGGTCCTGCAGGTCTTGCAGCGGCGCAGCAACTTACTCGCGCAGGCCACACAGTGGCAGTCTTTGAGCGCGCAGATAAAATCGGTGGACTCCTTCGCTACGGTATTCCTGAATTTAAGATGGAGAAGAACATTCTCGATCGCCGTCTCGCTCAGATGGAACAAGAGGGAACACGTTTTCGTCCAGGTGTTGCAGCGGGAGTAGATATCACCGGCCAAGCGCTTCGCACGCGTTATGACGCTGTACTTGTTGCAATTGGTGCTACCCAATGGCGCGATCTCAACGTCAAGGGGCGCGACCTCAAAGGTGTATATCAGGCGATGGAGTTCTTGCCATGGGGCAATAAGCAAGCGCTCGGTGAAGTTGAAACTCCACCGATCAATGTTGCCGGCAAGCATGTGGTAATTCTCGGTGGAGGCGATACAGGTGCAGACTGCCTCGGTACATCAATCCGTCAAGGCGCTGCAAGTGTTACTCAACTCGAGATCATGCCGCAGCCATCTGAGGAGCGACCAGCTGGTCAGCCGTGGCCTACATATCCAATGATCTTCCGCATCTCTAGCGCGCATGAAGAGCTCGACAATCGAATCTTCGGCGTATCGACCGAAGAATTCCTCGGAGATGAAAATGGAAATCTTCGCGCTCTCAAGATTGTTGAGACTCAATTCGTGAATGGAAAGTTTGAATCTATTCCGGGAACAGAGCGCGAACTACAGGCAGACTTTGCATTCCTTGCAATGGGCTTTACAGGTCCAGAGAAGTCTGTACTACTCGATCAGCTTGAAATCCAACTCGATGATCGCGGAAATATTGCGCGCAATGGTGAATTCCAAACTAATCAGGAAGATGTATTCGTTGCAGGCGATGCGGGTCGCGGACAGTCACTGATTGTCTGGGCGATTGCAGAAGGTCGCTCTGCAGCTGCGGCACTTGACCGATATTTGATGGGGGAGACTCAACTTCCATCTCCAATCGAACCAACTACTCGTCAGATGTTGGTCTAAAGCCATATAAATCACAGCTGAAAACTGGCCAGTACTGGCCGGTCTCATTTATTAATAGATAAGGTACGAACATGCGCCGCGCGAAAATTGTATGCACGATGGGTCCAGCCGTTGAATCTCCAGAGAAGGTGCGAGAACTCATCGCAGCTGGAATGAATATGGCCCGCCTCAACCTCTCGCATGGTTCCTACGAAGAGCACCAGGGCCGCCTCGATAGCGTCCGTGAAGCTGCGAAGGAGGCTGGAAAGGCTGTCGCAATCCTCGTCGACCTTCAAGGTCCAAAGATTCGCTTGGCTCGCTTTGAAAATGGCCCTCATGAGCTCGCGCGTGGAGATATCTTCACTATTACAACCGATGAAGTTCCGGGAACAAAAGAGCGCGTAGGCACTACCTACAAGGGGCTTCCAGGAGATTGCAAGCCTGGCGATTTCATCATGATCGATGATGGCAAGGTCACCGTCGAGGTAATCGAGGTCAAGGGCAACGATGTGATTACAAAGTGCATCTTCCCTGGAATGGTGAGCAACAATAAGGGGCTCAATCTTCCAGGCGTTGCGGTCTCAGTGCCAGCAATGTCTGAAAAAGATGCAGATGATCTTCGTTGGGGACTCCGTGCAGGCGCAGATTTCATCGCTCTCTCATTTGTCCGCAATGCTGCAGATATTAAAGATGTTCACGCAATCATGGATGAAGTTGGAATTCGCGTTCCTGTCATTGCAAAGATTGAGAAGCCACAGGCCGTTGCAAACTTGCAAGAGATTGTCGATGCGTTCGATGGCATCATGGTTGCTCGTGGTGACCTCGGCGTTGAAATGCCAATTGAAGATGTCCCAATGGTTCAGAAGCGTTGCGTCGAACTTGCTCGCGATGCAGCAAAGCCGGTCATCGTCGCAACTCAGATGCTTGATTCAATGATGACAAATTCACGCCCTACTCGCGCAGAGGCAACTGACTGTGCAAATGCAGTTCTTGACGGCGCAGATGCGCTCATGCTTTCAGGTGAGACATCTGTCGGTGACTTTGCTATCGAAGCTGTGCAGACAATGGCGCGCATCATTGAGAAGACCGAACAAGAAGGCCTTGATCGCATTCGTCCCTTGTCACATGCGCCACGCACAAAGGGCGGCGCTGTTACCAAGGCTGCTGCAGAAGTTGGAGCGGTTCTCGGTGCGAAGTACCTCGTTACATTTACACAATCAGGTGACTCAGCGCGCCGTATCTCACGTCTTCGCTCTGCGATTCCAATTCTTGCAATCACTCCAGAGACAGGCACCTATAACCGCCTTGCACTTTCGTGGGGTATTGAGCCAATGATCTCTCCCATGGTCAAGCACACAGATGACATGGTTCTTCAGGCAGACCGCATGCTCATTGATACAAAGCGCGCCGCTGTCGGTGAGCAGGTCATGATCATCGCTGGTGCACCTCCAGGAATTCCAGGCTCTACAAACGCTATGCGCGTTCACACAGTGGGCGATGCAGTCAATGGCGTCGTTCCTGCTTACAAGTAACGCAGGAGAAGGCGTCGTTCCTGCTTACAAGTAACCCTTTTTCATCAGGTAGGATTACCGCAGAAGCCTCGGTACTCCAACGGTAGAGAGGGCAGTCTCAAACACTGCATAGTGTCGGTTCGAATCCGACTCGGGGCACTCTTGAAATACGACTCAATGGAGAGGATGGTTCTTCTATGAGCGTGCGTATCCTCGTTGCCGAAGATGAAGCGTTGATTCGAATGGATCTCATTGAGATGCTCCAAGAGGCGGACTACACCGTCTGCGCCGAAGCAACTAATGGCGAAGAAGCAATCGCACTTGCCACTGAACATAAGCCAGATCTCTGCATCCTCGATGTAAAGATGCCCGTTCTTGATGGCATTTCTGCCGCCGAGAAGATCATCTCTATTGCACCCGTTCTGATGTTGACCGCCTTTAGCCAGCGAGAGCTGGTAGAACGCGCGCGTGATGCCGGCGTAATGGCATATGTCGTAAAGCCCTTCTCTATTAGCGACTTGGTGCCTGCCATTGAAATTGCGATGAGTCGCCATGTGCAGATGAAGTCACTTGCTGATGAAGTTGCCGATCTCCATGAACGTCTTGAGACACGAAAGATCATCGATCGCGCCAAGGGGATTTTGATGAAGGCTCTCAACCTCTCAGAGCCTGAGGCCTTCACCTGGATTCAACGCGCTGCGATGGATCGTCGCCTGACGATGAAGGAAGTAGCTCAAGCAGTAATCTCTCCAGAGGCTGCTCTCGACCGATAAGGGCTGAAAATCGAGCGTCTCATTTATTGAGAAGACCCACCTCATCGTAATCAAAAAGTAATGACTTAAGCGGGTAATTAACCCATTCTGTCTTGTCTGGGCTCACCCCGCGCCACTACCCTTCAACCCTCCCTGTCCCGGGATAAAAACAGGAAAGGCTCCACATGAAGAAGATTGTTTCTCTTGCAGCCGCAGCGGCTTTGGTTCTCGGCGTTTCAGTTTCTGTTGCGCCAGCAGCTAACGCAGCTTGCTCAGGCAAGTTAAAGATTGCATACCAGGGTCCACTTACAGGTGGCGAGGCTGCACTCGGCATTAACGAACTTAACGGCGTTAAGTTCGCACTTAAGAAGTTCCTTGCAGCAAACCCAAAGGCTAACGTTGATCCAGTTGTCTACGAAGTAGATGACCAGGGCGACCCAGCAGTTGCTGCTCCAATCGCTCCAAAGGTTGCAGCTGAAGAGTGCGTAGTTGCACTCGTTGGTCCTGCTTACTCAGGCGCATCAAAGGTTTCACTTCCTGTGTACCTTTCAGCAGGTCTTGCAGTAATCACACCATCTGCTACAAACCCAACACTTCCAACATTCGGTAAGGGAATCTTCCACCGCGCAGTGTTGACAGATGATTACCAGGGTCCAGCAGCTGCACGTTTGATCGTTCAGAACAACAAGAAGGCAACAGTCTTCCTTGTTAACGATGCATCAGACTACGCAGTAGGACTTCAGAAGACTGTAGACATCACACTTGCTGGCCGCGTTGTCGGTAAGGATGTCACACCAACAGGTACAACAGACTTCTCAGCAACAATCGCGAAGATCAAGAAGTCGAAGGCAACAGCTGTCTTCTACTCAGGATACTTCTCACAGGCAGCAGTATTCGTAAAGCAGCTCCGTGACTCAGGTTCAAAGATTGTCTTCGCTTCAGGCGACGGAACACTCGATAACCAGTTCATCAAGCTCGCACGTAAGGCTGCAGAAGGTGCACTTCTTACAGCTCCAGCAATCCCATTCGAGACAGCATCACCTGCTCTCGCGAAGGAGATGGTTGCAGCTGGTTGGACTCCTGGTGTTTACACAACAGAGTCATTCGATGCTGCTAACTTCTTCCTTGAGGCAATCAAGGCCGGAAACACAGATCGTGCATCAATTAACAAGTACGTATCTACAAAGTCATCAAAGGGTCTTTCAAAGACACTTAAGTTCGACGCTGACGGAGAAGTTTCTGGCGCAGATGTCAACGGCTTCGTAGTCAAGAACGGCAAGATCGTACTTCTTGGCGCAATCAAGTAATCTCTGATTACTAATTCGTTCAAAAAGTAGGAAAGCAGTTCATCATTAAAACGGAGGGAGACGGTGTTACGGCACCGTCTCCCTCCCTTATGAAATATCGAGGTGTCTTGTGGATTTTGCACTCTTAAGAGATGCATTTTGGGGGCTGACCTTTGATGGTCTCGCCCTCGGCGCTATTTATGCGCTAATTTCTCTGGGATATACGTTGGTCTATGGCGTACTTCGCCTCATCAACTTCGCCCACTCTGAAGTATTTATGATCGGAACATTTGGCGCGCTCGTCGCAGCCTCAGGAATCATGGGTGTTAAGGTCGAAGATGACCCACGCACAGGCGGTTCAATGATCTTTACACTTTTAATCTGCTTGGTTGCAGCGATGTTGGCCTCTGCATGTACTGCAGTTGCTGTTGAATTCGTTGCCTATCGCAGATTACGTAAGCGTGGCGCAACAAAGCTTGCAACTCTGATCTCTGCAATTGGCGTATCAATCTCGCTCGTTGAGTTCTTCCGCATCATCACAAACTCACTTCCACGCGAATTTCCTCGCATTATGGATAAGACATTTCTCTTCAGCTTTGCAGGTGCAGATATCCGTAACGATAAAGTTATTGTGATTGTTGCTGCAGCTGTCATGATGGTTGCCCTCGATCAATTTATTTCAAAGACTCGTCTCGGTAAGGGCATCCGTGCAGTATCGATGGATGAGAACACTGCGACGCTGATGGGCGTCAATATCAACCGTGTTATCACAGTAACTTTCTTCGCAGGTGGTTTGATGGCAGGAGCAGCAGCCTTCTTCTACATTCTTACCTACGAGAACACCTCATTTAAGGTCGGCTTCTTCCTCGGAATCAGCGCATTTACCGCGGCCGTCCTTGGTGGAATCGGAAACCTTCGTGGAGCTCTCTTCGGTGGATTCGTGCTCGGCCTTATGGAGACTTATACATCGGCGCTCTTCGGTACTGCTTGGAAGGCCGTTATCTCATTCATCATCTTGGTACTCGTTCTCCTCATCAAGCCAACTGGCTTGTTCGGTGAATCAATCACACAGGCGAGGGTCTAATGTCAAAGGTAACTTTTAATCTTCGCGACAAGGCAGCAACTTTCTGGGATAACTCTCCACGTTGGCGTCGAATCCTTCTCTCTGTAATCTTTATCGGAATCTGCTACGCGCTTCCATTCCTCAATAATCCACTCATCAATACTCCGGGATCTGATTTCCAATCAGTTCTCTTCTATCCAGTGGGTATGTATGTGATGATGGCGGTAGGCCTCAATATTGTTGTTGGTAAGTCAGGACTTCTTGACCTTGGCTACGTTGCATTCTTTGCGATCGGTGCCTACACAATGGCGATTCTTGGAACAAAGACTTCACTTAACTTCTGGGAGATCCTCCCCATCGGTGTTGCACTTGCAATGCTCTCTGGAGTTCTTCTCGGTACACCGACACTGCGTCTTCGCGGCGATTACCTCGCAATCGTGACTCTCGGATTCGGTGAAATCGTCCGAATCTTCGCAGTCAATACCGATGCAATCGGTGGCTCACGCGGTATCGCTGGTATTCCAACACCGCCAGATATCTTCAAGGCTAAGTTCACTATTCTCGATCCAAAGCCTTACTACTGGATGCTCCTTACATTTACCTTGCTTATTATCTGGATGGTTCGCCGCCTTGCAGCGCGTCGCCCAGGTCGCGCATGGGATGCAATCCGTCAGGATGACGATGTTGCTCAATTAATGGGTATCAACACACGTCGCTCAAAGGTATGGGCATTCGTACTTGGTGCAGCGGTTGCTGGAGTCGGTGGCGTTGTTTACGCATCACAGATTCTCTCGATTGTTCCAGATCAATTTAACCTCAATGTATCTATCTTGATCCTTGCATGTGTGGTCTTCGGTGGAATCGGCAACGTCTGGGGAGTAATCCTTGGAGCAGTGCTCTTAGCATTTATTCCAGAGCGTATTCGCTTCCTTAGCCAGCCACGTATCTTGGTATTCGGCATCGCACTTGTCGTGATGATGAACCTACGTCCCGATGGAATCTTGCCTAAGAAGAAGCGCGAACACCTTGAACCAGATTGGGATCATGTAGAAGAGTCCGGAGAAGGGGAGATCAAATAATGTCTGAAGTACTTCTCGAACTAAAGAACGTCACAATGAAGTTCGGTGGCGTAACCGCTCTTAACGAAGTCAATGTTCAGGTCAAGAAAGGCGAGATTCTCGCACTTATCGGACCTAACGGCGCTGGCAAGACAACAATCTTTAACGTTATTACCGGTGTCTACAAGCCAACATCTGGTGAGATTAACTTCAACGGAAAATCTCTCATCGGAAAGAAGCGCCACCAGGTGACAAAGACTGGCATCGCTCGTACCTTCCAGAACATCCGTCTCTTCGGCGAATCAACCGCCCTCGAGAACGTAGTGACAGGTGCAGATATCCATTCAAAGACAGGTGTCATTGGTTCAATTTTCGGAACACCACGATCACGTCGCGAAGAGAAGGCAGCGCTGGAGCGTTCTCTCGAACTTCTCGACTTTATGGGACTCCGTAAGCGTGCAGGACAGCTTGCAAAGAACCTTCCATACGGTGATCAGCGCCGCCTTGAGATTGCTCGCGCACTTGCAACTAACCCACAGCTCGTACTTCTTGATGAGCCAGCAGCTGGATTTAACCCCGCTGAGAAGGTTGCACTTGCAGAGACGATCAAGAAAATTCGCGATGCTGGATATACCGTGCTTTTGATTGAGCACGATATGTCACTCATCATGGGCATCTCTGACCGTGTAGTTGTCATCGACTTCGGTACAAAGATTGCAGATGACCTTCCATCCGTTGTTCAAAATGACCCTCGCGTAATCGAGGCTTACCTAGGAGCACCTGCAGATGCGTCTTGAAATTAAGGATCTCCACGTTCACTACGGCAAGATTGAAGCGATTAAAGGCGTTTCCGTTGTTGTCAACGAAGGTGAAATCGTCACGTTGATCGGTGCTAACGGCGCTGGTAAGACAACAATGCTCAAGACCATCTCTGGTCTTCGCCCTGTAACAAGTGGCCAGATTCTCTTTGACGGTAAGGACATCTCAAAGATGCCTGCCCACGAACGAGTGAATCTCGGACTCTCTCAAGCTCCTGAAGGGCGCGGAATCTTTCCTGGAATGTCTGTTCTTGAAAACCTTGAGATGGGTAAGTACCACCGCAAGGATCGCAAGTCAGAGATGAAGGAAGATCTAGATAAGGTCTACCACTTGTTCCCTCGACTCCTTGAGCGTATCAATCAGGCTGGAGGAACTTTGTCAGGTGGAGAGCAGCAGATGCTTGCCATTGGTCGCGCTTTGATGGCACGTCCAAAGGTCTTGCTCCTCGATGAGCCTTCAATGGGCCTTGCACCTTTAATGATTGCAAATATCTTCGGCATCATTACCGAGATTAATAATCTCGGAACAACAATTCTTCTCGTTGAGCAGAATGCACAGCAGGCGCTTCAGCGCGCACATCGTGCCTATGTTTTAGAGACCGGAAATGTCGTGAAAGAAGCTAAGGCCTCTGATCTCCTTAACGATCCTGCAGTTCGTGCTGCATACCTCGGTGTAGGAGCTCACTAACCCACACGCTTTTAACGTTGGGCAAGAATTAAGCAGGTGATACGGGCAGTGCATGTGCGCTGCCCGTCTTCATTTGTAATCTCAATCTGATAGCTGCACATCGTCTTTCCAAGGCTAATCGCCGTCGCTACACCGGTTACAAAACCTGAGCGTGCAGATTTGTGGTGGGTTGCATTGATATCAACGCCAACGATCATTCGATCTGGACCGGCATGAAGTGCGGTTCCAATAGAGCCAAGTGATTCTGCGAGAACAACATTTGCACCGCCGTGGAGCAACCCGAGCGGCTGTGTATTTCCTTCGACAGGCATGCGAGCTACTAGGCGCTCTGGTGATGCCTCAAGGAGTTCGATACCCATCTTCTGATCGAGAAGTCCAGCGCCACGTTCCTTTAGAATTGCCATGTAATCAGGTTGCGTCATAGTTCGAAATCTTAACTTGTTACATAGGATGTCCGCCATGAGCGCGCCTAAGAAACTTCTCTTAATCGATGGCCATTCAATGGCATATCGAGCTTTCTATGCGCTGCCGGTAGAGAACTTCACGACAGCGATGGGCCAGCACACCAATGCGATCTACGGATTTGCAACGATGCTGATCTCGCTCATCAAAGAAGAGAAGCCAACTCACGTTGCCGTTGCCTTCGATGTTTCGCGTAAGACCTTTAGATCTGAGATCTTCCCGGAATATAAAGCGAATCGCGCCTCGACGCCTGATGAATTTAGATCGCAAATGTCATACCTGCACGAATTTATCGATGGATGCGGAATCGAGCACTTCCAGCTTGAGGGCTATGAAGCAGATGACTTGATTGCAACGATTTCCAAGAAGGCAGAGAGAGATGGTTTTGAGATCCTCATCTGTACCGGTGATCGCGATAGCTTCCAATTAGTCAATGAGAAGACAACAGTCCTTTACCCCAAGCGCGGGGTCAGCGAGATGGCGCGCATGACGCCAGATGCAGTCTTTGAAAAGTATGGAATGACTCCCGCGCAGTATCCCGACTTTGCAGCACTTCGTGGAGATCCCAGCGATAACTTGCCATCAATCCCAGGTGTCGGTGAGAAGACTGCCTCTAAATGGGTTGTCGAGTACGGTTCCCTCAAAGATTTACTCTCTGAGGTAGATAAGGTTGGCGGAAAAGTTGGACAAGCACTTCGCGACAATATTGATAATGTGATTCGAAACCGCGAGCTGACTCAGCTTGTCCATGATGCACCAATTACCTTTGCCCTCGATGCGATGGAGTGGAAGGGTGTAGATCTCGAGAAGATTGATCCTCTTCTTACAACTCTTGAATTTAAAACTCTTAAAGATCGATTGAAGTCAATTGCCGCAGCTGGATCTACTCTGGTGAAGAGTAAGAAATCTGGTACTAGCGAACTGCAGGGCGACCTCTTCGGTGCGCCAATCAAGGCGGATTTTATTTCAGCTGCAGAAATCTCAAAGAAGATTGCCGCACATAAAGGTGAGATCACAATTGCCTTTGAGCTCAGCGGGGATTCTGTAGATGAGAAACTTATTCGTTACGCAGTAGCGCTGAACCCGACAGATGTCTTTCTCGTTGAGGGAGCAACGTTAGGGGAGTGGGCTAATGATGCCGCGATTGGGAAGATTGTCTATGACGGAAAATCATTGGCACGAATCATCCCTCTCGTTGGCTTCGCCTTTGACATTGATATTGCCGCCTATCTTGTTAATCCGGGAACTCGCGCATCATCCTTTGCGGATATCGCCGATAAGTGGGGAAGCGCCCTCGATACCTCATCACCAGAGAACCTCTTAGCCTCTCAAGCAAGTGCCTCATTTGAAATCAAGAAGAATCTTGAGGCAGATCTAGCAGAACGAAATCTGAGTGATCTTCTCTCCAAGTTAGAACTTCCCATCGCAGAACTTCTGGCAATTATGGAGAGCCGTGGAGTTGCCGTCGACACTAAAGAACTTCAGCGCCTCTTAGCTCTCTTTGAGGCAGAGGTTGCAGAAGAAACCACTAAGGCTCATGCCTCAGTCGGACATGAATTCAATGTCGCATCGCCAAAGCAGTTGCAGGTAGTTCTCTTCGAAGAGCTAGGACTTCCTAAGACAAAGAAGATTAAGACCGGCTTTACAACAGATGCTGACTCACTGAATTGGCTCTTTGAGAAGACTGCACACCCCGTACTTGCCTCGCTCTTACGTATCCGAGAGGTAAAGAAGCTCGCCACAACAATTGATGGATTGATTGCTGAAGTGGCAGGAGATAAGCGAATCCACACCCACTTCGCTCAGACAGTCGCTGCAACTGGTCGACTTTCATCTGTTGGTCCAAACCTGCAGAACATTCCAGTGCGCACTGAAGATGGTCGCAAGATTCGCGCAACCTTTATTGCCGGCAAGGGATATGACGCACTACTCACTGCTGATTACAGCCAGATTGAGATGCGCATCATGGCTCACCTCTCACACGATGCAAACCTCATTAAGGCATTTGAATCAGGTGAAGATCTTCACGCCTCCATTGCAGGTGAAGTCTTTGGTGTGAAGCCAGGAGATGTCGATCCAGAGATGCGTCGCCAAATTAAAGCGATGTCATATGGCCTTGCATATGGTTTGAGCTCTTATGGCCTTGCAGCACAGCTCGATCTTTCACCGCCGGCGGCACAGGATTTAATGGACCGTTACTTCGAACGTTTCGGCGGCATTCGTGATTACCTCAAGACCGTTGTTGAAGAGGCTCGTAAAGTTGGCTACACAGAGACTGTGATGGGTCGCCGCCGCTACCTACCTGATTTGATGAGCGATAATCGTCAACGTCGTGAAGTCGCAGAACGTATGGCGCTCAATGCTCCTATCCAAGGTTCTGCTGCGGACATTATTAAGTTGGCCATGCTCAACGTTCAGAAAGCGTTAGTCGAAGGCGGATTTACATCACGACTTCTTCTACAAGTTCACGATGAGCTCATCCTCGAAATCGTTTCAAAGGAAGAAGCAGCAGTGACTGAGTTGGTACGTCGCGAGATGGGCAACGCATTCCCTCTCAAGGCACCTCTCAACGTTGGAATTGGCATTGGAAAGAATTGGAATATCGCAGCTCACTGATTAGTAGTGGCGTTATCTTTCATCGCAGCGAGATCTTCTTCATCGGTAGGCAATTTATTTGCCGCAGATAGTCGGCCTCGGCCAATTGTTAGAATGATATAGCCGATGCCGATGCAGCTTGTTGTGATAGCAAGTGCGAGGCTGGGGGAGTAGCTCTCCGATATCCATCCACCCGATGCAGATCCGATTGACATCAATGTTCCTTCGATAGTCCAGAGCCATCCCATCATTCCTGATGGAGATCCTTGAGGTCTGATTGCTTCCATAACTTCCCAATAGAAAACTTGAATTGCGCCGCCGACTAAACCAAGGAGCGCACCTCCAATGACCATCGACCAATCCGGATAAGTGAATGCGAGCGGGAGAGAGACAATAAACCAGAGGAGGTAAGTCTTTCGAAGTGCGCCTAGCGGTGTTGTCTTCTTTGAAACTAACCCACCGAGAAGTCCACCAATAATATTTGCGATTCCCATCGCAGTGAAGATCCATGCGGTGCGATGGGGAACTCCTTCCAGCTTTGAAAATGCTGGAACTGCAACATCGAAGATTCCCCAACCAAAGCCGATAAAGCAACCTTCGATGACGAGTAGCTGAAGCGGCTTATGTCGCCACATCGGAACCTTTACTTCGGGTTGCTTCTCAGGAATCCAATTGCGAGAGATCTTTGTGATTGCAAGTGCTCCACCACCAGTCAACATGAAGATTGCAGATGCGATTAGCGCACTGCCAGGATGAGATGAGAGCGCAAGCGTTGTAGCAACTACCGGACCGATAACTCCTGCTGCAGACATTACAGAGGTATCCACTGCATAGGCGGTTCGTAACCAATCATCGGAGACTGCATCTCGCCAGAGTGGACGAACCGAAAGATTGATAGGTGGAGCACTCAGTCCCATAAAGAATGCAAGGATCAACATTGTTGTTCGGTCATGGCTCATATTGAGAGCAATCATCATCGCTGCATATCCAGGGACGAGAATACGAAGTGGCCACTTCATTCCATACTTATCCATAAGAGATCCACGGATGCCAGCAGTAAATGATCCTGCAGCTGCATTTAATCCGATTGCCAAGCCTGCAATAGCAATGGACTGGGTCGAAGATACTTTAAAGAATATCGCCAGGCCCACCATGCCATAGGCGACTCGAGCCGGGAAAGCGCTCAGAACTAAAACCCAGACATTCGGGAATCGGAAGAGTTCTCTATAGCGCTTCATTGCCCCGCCATCATATGCCGATTGAGCGTGAATTTATAGGCGATTTGCCCCTTCCTTATGGGCGGCCATAAAATTCGACTTCGCTCACTGAGTGAAAAATTGAATACGTCCTATTCCTACTACTTTCTATCCCTACGGAGCATCTTGACTACACAAATCGCAATTAACGACATTGGTTCAGCAGAAGATTTTCTTGCAGCAATCGAAGGCACAATCCGAAACTTTTCAGACGGCGACCTCGTAACAGGTACAGTCGTTCAGGTAGACCGCGAAGAAGTTCTTCTTGACGTCGGCTACAAGACTGAAGGCGTAATCCCTTCACGTGAACTCTCAATCCGCCACGATGCAGATCCAAATGACATTGTTAAAGTCGGCGATAAGGTCGAAGCTCTTGTTCTTCAGAAAGAAGATAAAGAAGGACGTTTAATCCTCTCCAAGAAGCGTGCTCAGTACGAGCGTGCTTGGGGCGAGATCGAAGGCAAGAAGGAGCGCGACGAAGTTGTCGTGGGTACAGTTATTGAAGTTGTTAAGGGTGGTCTCATCGTAGACATCGGACTTCGTGGCTTCCTTCCAGCATCACTCGTTGAAATGCGTCGCGTACGCGATCTCACTCCTTACATCGGTAAGCAGGTTGAGGCTCGCATCATCGAGCTCGATAAGAACCGCAACAACGTTGTTCTCTCACGTCGTGCATTCCTCGAGCAGACACAGTCACAGTCACGCACTGAATTTCTTAACCAGCTCCAAAAGGGCCAGGTTCGCACAGGTGTCGTTTCATCAATCGTTAACTTCGGTGCATTCGTTGACCTTGGTGGCGTAGATGGTCTCGTACACGTTTCAGAGCTTTCATGGAAGCACATCGATCACCCAGCAGAGGTTGTTGAAGTGGGCGATGAAGTAACTGTTGAAGTTCTTGAGGTTGATTTCGAGCGTGAGCGCGTTTCACTCTCACTCAAGGCAACACAGGAAGATCCATGGCAGGCATTTGCTCGCACACACACAATTAATACAGTTGTTCCAGGTGTTGTGACAAAGCTTGTTCCATTCGGTGCATTCATCCGTGTTCACGAAGGAATTGAAGGACTTGTTCACATCTCAGAGCTCGCAGAGCGCCACGTTGAGATTCCAGAGCAGGTTGTTGCAGTAGATGACGAGCTCTTCGTCAAGATTATTGATATCGATCTTGAGCGTCGCCGCATCTCACTCTCATTGAAGCAGGCTAATGAAGGACAAGATGTTGAGGTCGAAGCATTCGATCCAACACAGTACGGAATGGCTGCTCGCTACGATGCAGATGGAAACTTCATCTATCCAGAAGGTTTTGATCCTGATTCACAGGAGTGGAAGCCAGGATATGAAACACAGCGCGAAGAGTGGGAGCGTCAGTACACCGAAGCTCAGACTCGCTTCCTTGCTCACAAGAAGCAGAAGGCTGAAGCACAGGCAGCAGAGGCTGCAGCTACTCCAGCTGAATAATCTTCACCAGTAAAGCCCCTGACCGAAAGGTTGGGGGCTTTACTCATTCATCGGAAATTTGTGCTTCGCCAACGAGCGGCCAGAATGCCCAATGACAGCAGTGCACCGATTCTTAACATTGGCTAGAAGCACAAAATTTCCTTCGAATGAGTACAGTTCCTCTCATGCTAATCGTGGGGCTTACTGGTGGAATTGGTGCGGGAAAGAGCACCGTTGCAAATATGTTTGCTCAGCTTGGCGCACTCACCATCGATGCTGACCAGCTCGCCCGTGATGCGATCGAGCCTGGCACACCGGGCTTTGATGAAGTGGTTGCCGAGTTCTCTTCTAAGGTTGTAAAGAATGGCGAGATTGATCGTCAGAAGCTCGGCTCAATCGTCTTTAAGGATTCCGAGAAGCGTAAGAAGTTGGAAGCGATCATTCATCCGCGAGTCCAAGAAGCGCTTGATACCAAGATAAAGAGCTTAAGCCCTGGGGATATTCTGATCTACGAAATTCCACTCTTGGTTGAAACAGGTGCGGCAGGTAAGTTTGATTACATCATCACCGTCGAGAGCGATATCGAAAATCGACTAGACCGGCTCTTCGAGCGCGGATTAGATGAAGATGAGGCAGAGCGTCGTATTGCAGCTCAAGCATCGCAGGCGCAACGCGAAGCGGTAGCAAATAGAGTCATCGTCAATGATGGCGACCGAGCAGAGCTCTTTGCAGAGTGTGCTCGAATTTGGGAGAGCGAGCTCAATGCGCCCCGTCAGTGAAGTGCAGCGCAAGGTTGCGCCATTTCAGGTCATTAGTGAGTACGTTCCTGCTGGAGATCAGCCCGCTGCAATTGAAGAGATTGCACGTCGCATCAATGCGGGGGAGCAGGATGTAGTCCTCCTTGGAGCAACCGGTACAGGTAAATCTGCAACTACAGCGTGGCTGATAGAGAAACTTCAGCGCCCTACTTTGGTTCTGGCTCCCAATAAGACGCTCGCCGCCCAACTTGCCAATGAATTCCGTGAACTACTACCTAACAATGCCATCGAGTACTTTGTCTCGTACTACGACTACTACCAGCCAGAGGCATATGTTCCTCAGACTGACACTTTTATTGAGAAGGATTCAAGCGTCAATGATGAGGTGGAGCGCTTACGTCACTCTGCAACCAATTCACTCTTGACTCGACGCGATGTCATTGTTGTCGCCACCGTTTCATGCATCTATGGACTGGGAACCCCTCAGGAGTACATCGACCGGATGATTCATCTCAAAGTAGGTGATGAGATTGAAAGAAATGCTCTCCTGCGTCGCTTCGTTGATGTTCAATATAAGCGAAACGATGTTGCATTTGAGCGCGGTACTTTCCGAGTCCGTGGCGATACCGTTGAGATTATTCCAATGTATGAAGAGCTCGCTATTCGCATCGAAATGTTTGGCGATGAGATTGAGAAGATCACTACCCTCAACCCATTGACCGGTGAGATTGTCCGCGATGAAGAGGAGATGTATATCTTCCCTGCAACGCACTACGCGGCAGGCCCTGAGACGATGAAGCGTGCAATGAGCGATATTCAGGATGAGCTTCACATTCAACTCAATACTTTTAAGAAGCAGAATAAGTTATTAGAAGAACAGCGCCTTCGTATGCGCACAACATTTGACCTTGAGATGATGGAGCAACTTGGTTTCTGCTCAGGTATTGAAAACTACTCACGTCACCTCGATGGTCGCGATCCAGGCACAGCACCAAACTGTCTCCTTGATTACTTCCCTGAAGATTTCCTACTGGTTATCGATGAGAGCCATGTGACAGTTCCGCAGATTGGTGCAATGTATGAAGGTGATGCATCACGAAAGCGCACTCTCGTGGAACATGGATTCCGTCTACCGAGCGCTCTCGATAACCGTCCTCTCAAATGGCCAGAGTTCCAGGAGCGAGTAGGCCAGACCGTATATCTCTCCGCGACTCCTGGAAAGTATGAGATGGAGAAGGTGAAGGGCGATGTCGTTGAACAAGTAATTCGTCCGACTGGCCTGGTTGATCCTAAGATTGTTATTAAGCCAATCAAGGGTCAGATTGATGACCTCCTTGAAGAGATCAATATTCGAGCTGAACGTAATGAGCGAGTTTTGGTGACAACGCTGACGAAGAAGATGTCTGAAGATCTCACCGATTATTTGCAAGAGCGAGGCGTTCGAGTTCGCTATCTCCACTCTGAGGTGGACACTCTGCGCCGTGTCGAGCTACTGCGCGAACTTCGATCCGGAGATTATGACGTTCTCATTGGAATCAATCTCCTCCGCGAAGGTCTCGATCTACCTGAGGTTTCACTTGTCGCAATTCTCGATGCCGATAAGGAAGGTTTCCTCCGCTCTGCAACATCACTCATTCAGACAATCGGTCGCGCAGCTCGAAATGTTTCTGGTGAAGTGCATATGTATGCAGACAATATGACTGCCTCGATGGAGAAGGCGATTGATGAGACCAATCGTCGTCGCGCAAAGCAGGTTGCCTACAACCTTGAGAAGGGCGTTGATCCGCAACCACTGCGTAAGAAGATTGCTGACATCACCGACATGATTGCTCGAGAGAGCGACGATACCGATGAACTCATCGCAGGAATTAAGGGCGCTAAGGGTGCAGCGCCATTTGTAGAGCGCGGAAAGGGTTCTCTGGCGCGCCAAGAACTCGCCTCATTGATAGGCTCCCTCACCGAGCAGATGCGTAGCGCTGCTGATGAGCTCGCCTTTGAACTCGCAGGTCGCCTGCGTGATGAGATTAAAGAGCTCAAGCGTGAACTTCGATCGATGGATGAGGCGGGACATTAGAGGTGAGCACCAACAATGACAATTGAGAAACTAGTTGTACGCGGTGCTCGCGAACATAACCTCAAGGACGTTTCGCTCGAGCTTCCTCGCGATGCCCTTATCGTCTTCACTGGACTTTCAGGATCAGGAAAATCTTCTCTCGCCTTTGACACGATCTTTGCTGAAGGCCAGCGCCGTTATGTTGAATCGCTCTCAGCATATGCCCGTCAATTCTTGGGGCAGATGGATAAGCCAGACGTTGACTTCATTGAAGGTCTTTCGCCGGCCGTCTCAATCGACCAGAAGTCAACGAACCGAAATCCTCGTTCGACCGTTGGAACGATTACAGAAGTTTATGACTACCTGCGTCTTCTCTTTGCTCGAGCTGGTCGCCCTCACTGCCCAAGTTGTGGCAAGGCGGTATCTCGACAATCTCCTCAGCAAATTGTCGATCAAATTCTCACCATGCCGGCAACAACAAAGTTTCAAGTTCTCGCCCCCGTTGTTCGCGAACGTAAAGGTGAATTCGTAGATCTCTTTAGCGATCTCGTAACGCAGGGATACTCACGTGCTCGGGTGGATGGCGAGACCATTCAACTCTCTGAGCCACCTAAGCTCAAGAAGCAAGAGAAGCACACCATCGAAGTAGTTGTAGATCGTCTCACTGCAAAGGCTGAGAGCAAGTCGCGGCTGACAGATTCAATTGAGACAGCGCTCAAGTTGGCGAGCGGTCTTGTCATCCTTGATTTTGTCGATGCTAAGGGCGATGAGAAGGAGCGCACCTATAGCGAGCATCTTGCATGCCACGATTGCAACCTCTCATTTGAAGAGCTAGAACCACGTTCATTCTCTTTTAACTCACCGTTTGGTGCATGCCCTGAATGCTCGGGTATTGGAACAAAACTTGAGGTAGATGAAGATCTCATCATCCCTGATGATTCAATCTCTATCGAAGAAGGCGCAATCGCGCCGTGGGCTGGCGGCCAATCTTCGGAATACTTCCTTCGGCTTCTTGATGCTCTCGCCTTGGAGCTGAAGTTCAAACTTGATACACCGTGGAAGAAGCTTTCGGTCAAGGCGAAAGAAGCAATCATCAACGGTTTCGATTACGAAGTTCATGTGAAGTATAAGAACCGTTATGGACGAGTTCGCAATTACTCAACTGGCTTTGAAGGCGTTATTCCCTTTATCCATCGTCGACACTCAGAGACGGATAGCGACTTTAGCCGTGAGAAGTACGAGGCATACATGCGCGAGACACCATGTCCTGCATGTAAGGGAGCTCGATTAAAGCCCGAGGTTCTCGCAGTTACTATCGGCGGAAAATCTATTGCCGAGGTCTGTCTCCTCTCTATCGATGACTGCGCGACATTCCTTAAGGGGATTGAGCTCAATGCACGTGAGGCGCAGATTGCGGAACGTGTGATGAAAGAAGTCCACGCGCGCCTTGGCTTCCTTCTTGATGTCGGATTGGATTACCTCTCTCTCGACCGTCCTGCAGCAACACTTTCAGGAGGAGAGGCACAACGTATTCGCCTTGCAACCCAGATTGGATCGGGACTTGTTGGCGTTCTCTATGTACTTGATGAGCCAAGTATCGGACTCCACCAGCGTGATAATCGCCGCCTCATCGATACTCTCACACGTCTTCGCAACCTTGGAAATACTCTCATTGTCGTAGAGCATGATGAAGAGACTATTCGCACAGCTGATTGGATTGTCGATATCGGTCCTGGCGCTGGTGAGCATGGTGGGCATGTAGTTGTCTCTGGTTCTTATGAAGATCTGATCAATTCAAAAGAATCTATTACAGGCGCATATCTCTCAGGCCGTAAATCAATTGAGATTCCTTCAGTGCGTCGCCCCGTGGATCCCAAGCGAACACTTGTTGTGAAGGGCGCAAAGGAGAATAACCTTAAAGATATTGAGGTATCTATCCCGCTCGGTCTCTTTGTATCCGTTACAGGTGTATCAGGTTCAGGTAAGTCAACACTGGTCAACGACATTCTCTACACAACTCTTGCAAATAAACTCAATGGTGCTCGACTTGTTCCAGGTAGACACCGCACAGTTACCGGCGTTGATCAATTGGATAAAGTTGTGCACGTCGATCAGTCACCTATCGGTCGCACACCACGCTCTAACCCAGCAACATATACAGGGGTCTTCGACAAGGTTCGCGCGCTCTTTGCAGAGACAACGGAAGCAAAGGTCCGTGGCTATCAACAGGGTCGCTTCTCATTTAACGTCAAAGGTGGACGATGCGAGAACTGTTCAGGCGATGGAACAATTACCATCGAGATGAACTTCTTGCCAGATGTCTATGTCCCATGCGAGGTCTGCCATGGCGCTCGATATAACCGCGAAACCCTCGAAGTTCACTACAAAGGCAAGACCATCGCTCAAGTTCTCGATATGCCCATCGAGATTGCACACGAGTTCTTTGAATCAGTACCAACGATCGCTCGCTATCTCAAGACGCTCTGTGATGTGGGCCTTGGTTATGTCCGCCTCGGCCAATCTGCACCAACGCTCTCAGGTGGTGAAGCTCAGCGCGTAAAGCTCGCGACAGAGCTCCAACGTCGTTCTACCGGTCGCACAATCTATGTCCTTGATGAACCAACGACAGGTCTTCACTTTGAAGATGTCAATAAGTTGTTAGGTGTATTGAAGCGTCTAGTCGAGACTGGTAATACCGTTGTTGTTATCGAACACAATCTTGATGTCATCAAATCATCTGACTGGGTTATTGATATGGGTCCAGAAGGCGGTTTCCGCGGTGGCACTGTCGTAGCTGAAGGAACTCCCGAAGAAGTTGCGAAGGTAAAGGCGAGCTACACGGGTCAATTCCTTGCAGAGATTCTCGCCTCTAACCGTGCTGCGAAGAAATCTCCAGCTAAGAAGAAATAACGATGGCAGATCCAGCTAGCTATCGGCCCACTGATATCCCAGAAGAGCCTGGGGTTTATCGCTTCTATAACAAGAGCGAGAAGGTGATCTATGTAGGCAAGGCTAAGAATCTTAAGAATCGTCTCAGCTCTTACTTCGGCTCTAATCTTGCACAGAAGACATATCGCATGGTCCATGAGGCCGTCCGTGTTGATTGGACCATTGTTAATACTGAACTCGAAGCACTCGCTCTTGAATTCTCGTGGATCAAGCAATATCACCCGACCTATAACGTCCAATTTAAAGATGACAAGTCTTACCCGTATTTAGCAATCTCTCTTGAAGATGAATTCCCACGCATCTTTATCACTCGCAAAGAGAAGCGCTCTGGTTTGAAATACTTTGGCCCCTATACAAATGCCTGGGCTCTCCGGAATACCTACGAGGTTTTGCTCAAGGTATTTCCGGTTCGCTCCTGCAGCGCAGGAAATTTCCAACGAGCACAGCGCGCAAAACGACAGTGTCTCCTCGGTGATATCGGTAAGTGTGCTGCGCCATGTGTTGGTTGGGTAACTCCGGAAGAACATAAGGCAATCGCCTACAAACTCGATGCCTTCATGGAGGCCGGGATGGAAGATCTCGTTCCTACGATGCGAGCTGAGATGGAACTCGCCTCAGAGCGTGAAGAGTTTGAACGTGCGGCAAGAATTCGCGATCAGATTGAATCATTTGAAAAAGCCCAGCGTTCAACACAAGGAAATCTCTCTGATGATCTCGATGGCGATTTCATTGCAATACATGAAGAGGGTCTACACGCAGCCGGCTCCATCTTCATTGTGCGCAGAGGATCTATTAAAGGTTCACGATCATGGATTGTGGATCAAGAGCGCACCCTTGAAGGTGACGACCAATACGGTTCGCTGCTCTTCTCTATTTATGGCGATGGCACATCCGAGATTCCCTCACTCATTCATATCAACGGCGAACCATCAGATCGCGAGGCGCTAGGGGAGTGGTTGACCTCGATTGCAGGACATAAGGTGACAATCAAAGTTCCACAACGTGGCGAGAAGGTTGAGCTTCTAGAGACTGTCGAGCGCAATGCCCATTACGCACTCGTTCAATTTATGAGCAAGCGCGCAACAGATGCCGCTGTATCTGGAAAGGCGCTCATTGAGCTTGAAGAGCAACTCGAACTTCCACGCACGCCGCTTCGTATCGAGTGTTATGACATCTCTAATATCTCTGGAACATCGGTAGTTGCTTCAATGGTGGTCTTTGAAGATGGCTTGGCTAAGAAGAGCGAGTATCGACGATTTGCTATTGATACTACGACAGCGACAGATGACACACGAGCAATGCATCAAGTAATTACTCGCCGTATGAAGAGGTTGATCGCAGATCGCCAGGTTAATCACAGCGAAGTTGCAGAGACTGGTGGAAAACTCTCAAAATTTGCCTATCCGCCTCAACTCATTGTTGTTGACGGTGGAGCGCCACAAGTTGCCGCAGCGCAGAGAGCTTTAGATGAACTTGGGATTACAGATATTGCTCTCGTTGGTCTAGCAAAACGACTTGAGGAGGTATGGACTCCACATTCTTCAGATCCACTCATCCTTCCTCGTACGAGCGAAGGAATGTATCTCTTACAGCGAGTGCGCGATGAGGCTCACCGTTTTGCAATTACCTTCCATCGATCTAAACGTTCCAAGGTGATGTTGGAATCCCTTCTCGATGAGATTCCGCAATTGGGCGAATCGCGCCGAGCTGCTCTACTGGAGCGCTTCGGCTCTGTCACTGCAATTCGCAAGGCGACACTTGCTGAACTAGAGACAACACCTGGAATCGGCTCGACTATCGCCGGAGTTATTTATTCGCATTTAGAGAAGCTCAGCACGCCTGCGATCGATATGGAGACAGGCGAGATACGAGGGTAGTTGACTGATGGTGCAGAATGAGGCCATGAGTAATCGCGAACTCTTGATATTGACTGGCATGTCCGGCGCTGGGCGATCGACAGTTGCCCACGCCCTTGAAGATCTCGGCTGGCATGTAGTCGACAACCTTCCGCCTGCACTTCTTCCTGAGCTTGCAACTGAGATGGAGAAGACAGAGTCATCTGTTGCGGTTGTAGTCGATGTTCGTGGAGGCAAGTTTTTTGATGCCCTGGCAAGCGCACTTTCAGCGCTCGGCAAGAGCGATATTAAATACCGACTCCTTTTTCTCGATGCCAGTGATCAAGCCCTTGTTCAGCGCTTTGAATCAACGCGTCGCCCGCATCCCTTGCAATCATCCGATCGTATTGTCGATGGCATTGAACGAGAGAGATCCAAGCTGGAAGATCTCCGCGCTCAGGCGGATGTGGTCATAGATACCTCAAATCTCAATGTTCACCAGTTAGAGAAGAGAACTGCTGAGATATTTGCTGCCGGAATGGCAAAGGCGCTACGTATCAACGTTCTCTCATTTGGGTATAAGTATGGAATTCCAGTTGATGCCGACCTTGTTCTCGACTGTCGTTTCATCCCCAATCCGCATTGGATTCCAGAGCTTCGCCCACTTTCGGGCCTCGATGATGCGGTCTACTCCCATGTTCTCGCTACAGAGGGCGTCGAAGATTTCGTTCGATCTTATGTTTCTGTTGTCGAGAAGATGATTCCTGGCTATCTTCAAGAGGGAAAGAAGTATGTGACGATTGCAATTGGGTGTACTGGTGGCAAGCATCGCTCAGTATCGATTGCTCGCGAGATTGCATCACAACTCAATCGCGAACATGGCGACTTTGCTGTCTCTGCCCATGCATCACATCGCGATGTAGGTCGTGAATGATCGTTGATCCAAAAGTTGTCGCCTTGGGCGGTGGTCATGGTCTTGCTGCAACACTGACAGCCCTTCGCTCCATCACTACCAATATCACCGCAGTGGTAACGGTTGCAGATAATGGCGGGTCAAGTGGACGATTGCGTGAAGAGTTTCCCATCATGCCCCCGGGCGATCTTCGTATGGCACTAGCCGCTTTATGTGGTGATGATTCTTGGGGCCGCGATTGGGCCGACATCATGCAATATCGATTCACAAGTGATGGCGCCCTCAATGGACATGCTCTTGGAAACCTACTCTTAGCTGCGCTATGGGATCGCGATGAGGATGTTGTTGTAGGACTTGATCGCGTCGGCGCGCTCTTAAAAGTCGTAGGCCGCGTACTTCCTATGACGGCAGAACCGCTATCGATTGAGGCAACATTTGAACATGCAGGAAAGAGAGTAGAGGCGATCGGCCAAGTTGCAGTAGCAACAACGGCTGGCAGACTTCAAGAACTTCGCATGAAGCCAACGCATCCAACAACACGACCAGAAGTATTGAGAGCCCTTCAAGAAGCAGATTGGATCACAATGGGTCCAGGCTCTTGGTTCTCCAGTGTTCTTCCACATCTTCTCGTTCCATCTCTTCGTGATGCCATTGTTGCATCGCCTGCAAAGAAGATACTTTTACTGAATCTCGACTCCAATAAAGAGGCGGCGAGTGCCGGTGAGTACGCGGGTTACTCACCTCGTGAACATTGCGAGATTCTCAATGAGTACGCACCCGATGTGAAGTTCGACCTCGTAGTCGCAGATTCACACCTTTCTGGCAGGGGAGAATTGGCGAAATATTTGGCAGGACGTGGTAGCGCCTATCTCGAGGCCGATTTACGCGACGATGCTATGGCCATTCACCATGATGGCGGAAAATTAGCCTCTACTTTCTCTCACATTGCGCAAGAAATGCTGGTTTGATAGCCCCATGGCAATGACAGCTGCAGTCAAAGATGAACTCAGCCGACTCACGATTACCAAACCGTGTTGTCGTAAGGCTGAGGTCTCTTCGCTGCTCCGTTTTGCTGGAGGACTTCATATTGCATCAGGAAAAGTAGTCATAGAGGTTGAGCTTGATACTTCTCAATCTGCTCGACGTCTTAAGAAAGATATCGCCGATATTTACGGACACGACTCCGATCTCGCTGTTCTCTCATCGAGCGGACTTCGAAAAGGATCTCGTTATGTTGTTCGAGTCATCGAATCCGGCGAAGCGTTAGCTCGCCAAACTGGCCTCATAGATGCAAATGGACGCCCCATTCGCGGCCTTCCACCACAAGTTGTTGCCGCAAATGTCTGCGATGCAGAGGCCGCTTGGCGCGGAGCATTTATTGCTCATGGTTCTTTAACAGAGCCAGGTCGCTCATCATCTCTTGAAATTACATGTCCAGGTCCCGAGGCAGCTCTTGCACTCGTAGGAGCCGCGCGACGTCTCAATATCGCAGCAAAGGCTCGCGAAGTTCGCGGAGTAGATCGCGTAGTCATTCGCGACGGTGATGCAATCGGATCTTTACTCACTCGACTCGGTGCACATGAGAGCGTCCTCGCTTGGGAAGAACGCCGGATGCGCCGTGAAGTGCGTGCAACGGCAAACCGCCTCGCAAATTTCGATGATGCAAATCTTCGCCGTTCTGCTCGCGCAGCAGTCGCGGCTGCTGCACGTGTTCAGCGAGCTATGGAAATTCTTGGCCCAACAATTCCTGATCACCTCAAAGAGGCGGGGGAGCTTCGTATCGCTCACGGCCAGGCATCTCTCGAAGAGCTTGGATCACTCGCCTCGCCCCCTATGACTAAGGATGCAATAGCGGGACGTATTCGCAGACTTCTGGCAATGGCCGATAAGCGCGCGGGAGAGCTCGGAATTCCAGATACTGAGGCTGGTCTCTCACCCGACCTTCTCGGCGAGTAGCGAACCTGCAAGTAGTTCTCTGGCTGGTATCCTTCCGCTAAGTCCCAACGTTGTGGCGCAAGTAAAGCCACCTTTTGAGATCTGGGCTTAAGTCGAGAAATTCTCATCTCTATCGAACGAGGTTTAATTATGATTAATGTCGGAATTAACGGTTTTGGACGCATCGGGCGTAACTTCTTCCGCGCAGCCCTTACCAACCCAAATATCAATATCGTAGGTATCAATGACCTTACAGATAATGCAACTCTTGCACACCTTCTTAAGTACGACTCAATCCTCGGCCGCCTAGGCCTTGAGGTCTCACACACTGACGAGTCAATCACAGTAGGCGGAAAGACAATTAAGGTATTTGCAGATCGCGATCCAGCAAACCTTCCTTGGGCATCAGTCGGCGCAGATATCGTTATCGAGTCAACAGGCCACTTCACAAAGGCTGCAGATGCGAAGAAGCACATCACAGCTGGCGCGAAGAAGGTCATCATCTCTGCACCTGCAACAGATGAAGACATCACAGTCGTAATGGGCGTTAACCATGAGAAGTATGACCCAGCTAACCACCACGTCATCTCAAACGCTTCATGTACAACAAACTGCCTCGCTCCAATGGCGAAGGTCTTGGATGAAGAGTTCGGAATCGTCCGCGGTTTGATGACAACAATTCATGCATACACAAACGATCAGGTAATCCTTGACTTCCCACATAAGGATCTCCGTCGCGCTCGTGCAGCTGCAACAAATATCATTCCAAGCTCAACAGGTGCTGCAAAGGCGATCTCACTCGTACTTCCACAGCTCAAGGGCAAGCTCGATGGTTTCGCAATGCGCGTTCCTGTTCCAACTGGTTCAGCTACAGACCTCACAGTCGAGCTCGCTAAGGAAGCAACTGCAGAGCAGATCAACGCTGCAATGAAGAAGGCAGCTGAAGGTTCACTCAAGGGCTTCCTCTCATACACAGAAGATCCAATCGTTTCATCAGATATCGTGACAGATCCATCATCATGTATCTTCGATGCACAGCTCACCAAGGCAATCGGAACAACTGTTAAGGTTGTTGGTTGGTATGACAACGAGTGGGGCTACTCAAACCGCCTCGTCGATCTCGTTGGTTATGTAGGAAAGAGCCTCTAATTCAATGACTACTTTGGCCGACCTAGATGTAACTGGTAAGCGCGTATTTCTTCGTTGCGATCTCAATGTTCCTTTGAAAGAAGGAAAGATCACAGATGATGGACGTATACGTGCTTCCTTGCCAACAATTAACGCGCTCCTTACAAAAGGTGCATCAATCGTTATTGCTGCGCATCTAGGTCGACCAAAGGGTGAGGCAAAGCCCGAGCTCTCACTTGCACCAATCGCAATTAGATTATCGGAGCTCCTTGGAAAGCCTGTGAAGTTTGCAGGTGCAATCACAGGTGCAGATGTGGCATCTCAGGCAAACGCCCTCGCCGCTGGCGAAATCCTCCTTCTGGAGAATATTCGTTTTAGCGCAGCAGAGACTTCTAAGGATGAGTCTGAGCGTGCACACTTTGCGGCAGAACTCGCAAAGCTTGGAGATGTATATGTTGGCGATGGTTTCGGTGCAGTTCACCGTAAGCACGCATCAGTCTTTGATCTTCCAAAGCTCCTCCCACACGCAGCTGGCACACTTGTCGCAGCCGAGGTTGAGGTATTGAAGAAGCTCACAACAGAGCCAGCGCGACCATATGGCGTCGTACTCGGTGGAGCAAAGGTTTCAGACAAGCTTGGAGTTATCTCCAACTTGCTCGGCAAGGTAGATGTCATGGCGATCGGCGGGGGAATGGTCTTTACCTTCCTTGCAGCACAAGGCCATGAGATCGGTAAGTCACTTGTTGAGGCAGAGATGCTCGACACTGTTCGCGGGCTTATTCAAGAAGCTACCGATAAGGGCGTTCGACTCGTTCTTCCAACAGATATCGTCGTAGCTCCAGCATTTGCGGCAGATTCACCAGCAACAATCGTGGCAGCTGATGCAATTCCTGCAGATCAAATGGGCCTTGATATTGGTCCAGATTCAGCAGCGGCATTTGCAACTGCAATCCGCGAATGCAAGACAGTATTTTGGAATGGACCAATGGGCGTCTTTGAATTCGCGGCATTCTCCAATGGAACAAAGGTTGTCGCGCAAGCGTTAACGGAAGTTTCAGGAATCTCAGTTGTAGGCGGCGGGGATTCAGCAGCAGCAGTTCGCGCTCTCGGCTTTAAGGATGACCAATTTGGATATATCTCAACAGGCGGCGGAGCCTCTCTTGAATACCTAGAAGGTAAAGAGCTCCCTGGCCTCACAGCACTTGATCTCTAATTTCAA
Organism: Candidatus Nanopelagicaceae bacterium; assembly: GCA_965267985.1. GTDB lineage: Bacteria > Actinomycetota > Actinomycetes > Nanopelagicales > Nanopelagicaceae > Planktophila. Next base: position 659,176 of record OZ254152.1, read on the forward strand.
TGTAACTCGATAACTGCATCAGAACTGAAGGAGTAATAAATGCGTAAGCCACTTATGGCCGGTAACTGGAAGATGAACCTCAACCACCTCGAGGCGATTGCAGTTGCACAGAAGCTCGTCTACTCACTCTCAGATGCTGATTACGATGCGGTCGATGTCGCAGTAATCCCACCATTTACCGATATCCGTTCTATCCAGACCATGGTTGATGGAGATCGTCTTCGCCTTCAATACGGTGCACAGGATCTCTCTCCTGAATCATCAGGTGCATTTACCGGTGATATCTCCGGTTCAATGCTTGCAAAGCTTGGTTGCACCTTTGTTGTCATCGGACATTCAGAGCGTCGTGCAATTCATCACGAAGATGATGCCCTCATTAATCGTAAGATCAAGGCCGCTCTTGCAAATGAGCTCACGCCAATCTTCTGTGTTGGCGAAGAGCTTCCAATCCGTGAATCAGGTACACATGTATCTCATGTGATCCGTCAGGTGCGTGCCGGTCTTGAAGGTTTCACCAAACCAGAGCTGAAGAAGATCGTCATTGCTTACGAGCCAGTTTGGGCGATTGGAACAGGAAAGACAGCAACACCAGAAGATGCCCAGGAAGTCTGCGCAGCAATACGTGAAGAGGTCGAACAGATTGGTTCAGCTGAAATCGCCTCCAATATGCGTATCCTCTATGGCGGCTCAGTAAAGTCATCAAATATCGTCGAAATCATGAAGCAAGAAGATGTTGATGGCGCCCTCATCGGCGGAGCAAGCCTTGATCCTGAAGAATTGGCAAAAATTGCCAAGTTCTACGCAGTGGCCGGGTAAGCCCACCCCACCTTTATTCGCTATCCTTACCCATCTGTTCAGAAGTACCGCCTCACTAAGGAGTTATCCGTGGCTTTAGCACTATCAATCTTTCTCGTGATCACCAGTGTGCTCATGATTCTTCTCGTCCTCCTTCACAAGGGAAAGGGCTCAGGACTCTCTGACCTCTTCGGTGGCGGAATTTCATCAAACTACGGTGGATCTTCTGTCGTAGAGCGCAACCTCGACCGCATCACAATTGTGGTCGGTGGACTCTGGTTCGCAGGCGTAGTTGGCCTCTCACTCGTTTTGAAGGGTTAATCCATGGCAAGTGCAATTCGCGGTAGTCGTGTCGGCGCCGGCCCAATGGGCGAGGCAGAGCGTGGCGATCAGATCGAACGCGCAACGGTCTCGTACTGGTGTGCCAATGGACATGAAGTCCGTCCCTCATTTGCAGTAGAAGAGACTGTAGAGATTCCAGCGCAATGGGATTGCCCAAAGTGTGGACTTCCAGCAGGTCGCGATCGAAGCAATCCGCCTAGCGCTGTAGTCAATGTTCCTTATAAGACTCACCTTGCATATGTGAAGGAGCGTCGCTCGGATACTGAAGGTGCAAAGATTCTCGAAGATGCACTCCGCAAGCTTCGCGGAGATGATATCGACTAGTTAGTCAAAGTCAGATGGCCAAGGCCATTGACCCTCATTGGCTAAAGAGCTCGAGCTGCTCTAAGGATTTCCTCAATGCCCGCACTGCGGTTCTTCAGATGAAGACGCAGGAGCGGGTATTGCCGTTTCGAAAGAGCTTTTCCATCACCGAGACCTTGAGCTGCAACGAGGGTTGCAAATGTGAAGTCACGTCCCGGAATATCGAAGTCGCAATCAACTTCACCGGTGATCTGAATAAATGTTCCATTGGGTTGGCCTGCCTTATGGAATTGGCCCGTGGAGTGCATGAAGCGAGGTCCCCAACCAAATGTCGTTGGCTTTCCTGAAGCAGACGCAATCAGTGTACGTAGCTCTTCAAGAGCCACATCATCTCTGCGATCGAGATAAGCCATGATTGCAATATATCCACCATCGTGAACTCCAGCGATGGCTTGTCGTAGCGCCTCGGTTATCGATGAGCCCTGACCAAAGATTTCTACATCACCTTGGATTGATTCTGGTTGAAGTGCAGGAAGAATCGTTGCGCCACTGCTCTTCCACTCAGCCAAAAGCGCGAGGGTTTGCTCTTTTGCTTCTGTGACATTTGGCTGATTGAAAGGATCGATACCAAGTGCTGCTCCTACAATCGCGGTGACCCACTCCCAAAAGATGAAATGTGCACCGAGGGGAGCTACGACATTGAGGTCAGCGCCAGCATCAGCAAAAGCGATTGTAAAAGGATTTCCTACTTCAGCTGCTGCCACTGATTCTGCAACTACGGGTAATCGGCCCTTTCCATCTTTTCCTGTTGATTCCGCGATGAGCTGTTCAATCCAGTCAGAGATACCAGGTACTTCTGAACCGTGATCTGTAAAACCAATATATTGACCGGCAACGTCGCTTAAGAGATATGCCACATCAAGGATCACTTCATCAAATGCAAGGAAGTGCCCCTTGGCAATAGCTGCATCATCGAGAACTTTCCAGATATCGATTCCGGCAAGTACGGCTGGAACAACTCCAAAGGCGCTGAGTGCGCTAAAACGACCGCCCACATTGGGATCGGCGTTGATTACTGTAAATCCTGCTCCGCGTGTTTCGATATCAAGAGGCGATCCAGGGTCGGTAACAAAAACAATATGGTCGAGCGGATTGAGACCTGCCTCAACTAACTTGCCTTGAAAGAATGAGCGCTGGGAAGAGGTTTCAATCGTCGATCCAGATTTAGAGCTCACAACAAAGACTGTCTGAGCGAGATTGCCATTGAGCGCATGAGCGATGTAATGAGGGTCTGTGGAATCCACGACAACAATCTCTCGTTTATATGTCTTAGAGAGGACCTCAGGTGCCAAAGAAGAGCCACCCATGCCACAGAGCACAACTCTCTTCTTCTCTGAGAAGCGAGCAGCAACTGCCGAAACTTCTTCGCGGAGCGCCATCGAACTCGTTGGAAGATCTACCCAATTGAGTCGGATTGCCGCCTCAGCGGCTGCCTCTGGACCCCATGTATTGGAATCCTTTGCAGCGATCCTCTGATGCACCTCTCGCAGATATGCATATCGAGAAGATGTGCGATCGACTCGATCGAGAGAGGCTCCTGAGACCTTAATAGTCACGGCAGTGCTCCTTACTTCAGTGCAGATTCAATATCGCCGACGATGCGATCGACTGTGAAGCCAAACTCGGTGAAGAGCTTTGATGCACCAGCAGATGCACCGAAGTGATCGATGGAGATGATGATTCCTGAATCACCAACATAGTCACGCCATCCTTGAGAGATTCCCGCTTCAACGCTGACGCGAAGCTTTGAGCTCTTTGGAAGTACTGAATCACGGTAGGAGAGTGGCTGCTCGTTAAACCACTCTAGGCATGGGGCGCTCACAACACGAGTTGAGATGCCCTTTTCCTCTAGCGCGATCTGTGAATCTAGTGCCAGGGCAACCTCAGAACCTGTGGCAATGATGATGACATCAGCGTTACCGGAAGCCTCCTTCAAGATGTATGCACCCTTATCGACGCCAGCGGCTGCGCCATGAGTAGAACGATCGACGGTACGAAGATTCTGACGCGAGAGGAAGAGGCCAGTTGGTTTCTTACGGTTAAGAACTGACTTCCACGCCTCACGAACTTCATTTCCATCAGCTGGACGGATCACTGCAAAGTTAGGGATGGCACGCATTGCCGCCAAGTGCTCGATTGGCTGGTGGGTGGGACCATCTTCGCCGAGACCGATTGAGTCGTGGGTCCAGACAAATGTTGACGGAATATCCATCAGCGCTGCAAGGCGAGCAGTTGGGCGCATGTAATCGCTAAAGACAGCAAAGGTGCCACCGAATGTGCGCGTTAATCCGTGGAGTGTTATTCCATTAAGAATTGAACCCATCGCATGTTCACGAATACCGAAGTGGATGATGCGACCGTAAGGATCTGCATCCTTCATCGCACTTGTTGCAGGCAGGAATGACTTTCCACCTTCGATAGTTGTGTTGTTCGACTCTGCAAGGTCTGCAGAACCTCCCCAGAATTCAGGAAGCGCCTTTGCAATCGCGTTGATGACATGGCCAGATGCTGCGCGCGTGGCAACATCCTTACCTACTTCAAACTCTGGAAGCGCCTTATCCCAGCCTGCAGGAAGCTCGCGCTTTACGAGTCGCTCAAGGAGAACTGCCTTCTCGTTATTAGCGGACTTCCATATATCGAACTTCTTATTCCATTCAGCATGTGCCGCAGCTCCGCGATCTTTGACTGAACGGACATGTGCAAAGACATCTGCTGGCATTGCAAACTTCTCATCAGGATTGAGTCCAAGTTCAATCTTCGTTGCAGCAATTTCATCATCGCCCAACGCTGAACCGTGTGACTTCGCTGTTCCGCGAAGCTTTGGTGCAGGCCATGCAATCACTGAGTGCATACGAATCAATGATGGCTTAGAGCGCTCTGCTTTTGCAGCAATCATCGCAGCGTCAAGTGTTACGAGATCGATATTGCCATCAGCAAGTGCTGCAACCTCTTGAACGTGCCAACCATATGCGCGGTAGCGCGCAGCAACATCTTCAGTAAATGAAACGTGCGTATCGCCCTCGATAGAGATTCGGTTATCGTCATAAATCATGTTCAGATTTCCGAGCGCCTGTGTTCCAGCAAGTGATGAAGCTTCTGCGCTCACACCTTCTTGGAGATCTCCATCAGAGCAGAGAACCCAGATATCGTGATCAAAGATTGATCCACCTTCTGGAGCATGTGGATCTAGTAATCCGCGCTCATAACGAGCTGCCATCGCCATTCCTACAGCTGTGGCAACTCCAGCACCGAGTGGACCTGTTGTTGTTTCAACGCCTGCAGTGTGGCCAAACTCTGGATGTCCTGGAGTAAGCGAGCCCCAAGTACGGAAAGCTTGCATATCTTCCATCTCAAGGCCGTAGCCGCTAAAGAAGAGCTGAGTGTAGAGAGTCAGAGATGAGTGGCCGCATGAGAGAACGAAGCGATCGCGACCGAGCCATTGTGGGTCAGCTGGATCATGCTTGAGGTGGCGCTGGAAGAGGTTGTAGGCAACTGGAGCGAGCGACATGGCAGTACCTGGATGGCCATTGCCAACCTTCTGCACTGCATCCATTGCAAGTGCGCGAGCATAAGCAACTGCGCGATTGTCGAGCTCTGTCCATCCGGTCATTGTCGTCATATTTCTCTTCCCTTGTCTCTTCTGATTTCGCTCACGTTATGAAGCGTGTGAAAATGTATAGAACTGTGTAAGTCGGATGCGCCACGCTGCGATCCATAAAATTGATGAGCCCAACAAGTGCGCTGCAACGAGAGCCTCGGGAACGCCGAGGAGATATTGCGCGTATCCAATGACGCCTTGGGCTAAGGCAATTGCAAGAAAGATGATGAGATAGCGCTGGGTGTCAGGGGCAAAGTTATTCGACTTCTTGTAGATACCTGCAATAGTAAAAAGTATGAGAGCGACAACGAGAAAACCGTGAATTGTTGCAACCGTTGCAACTGCAACATCTAGACGGGGAGTCTCGGCATCACCTGCATGTGGCCCTGCACCCGTAACAAGAGTTCCAACTGCAATGACGATAAATGTAAGAAGGGTATGTGCAGTGATGAATCGTGAGATTTGCGGGTTCTCAACGCGAACGCCTTCACTGCGAATCAGCAAGGAATGCGCCGCGGCGATGAGGAAAATTGAAAGTATGAAATGTGATGCGACTGAAAGTGGGTTGAGCTTGGTCAGTACGGTGATGCCACCGAGAATTGCTTGACCGAAAATGCCGGCGATTTGAGAGATAGCTAAGAGTCGCAAATCGCGACGGGCTGTTCGAATGACGAGGATAACCATCGCGACAGCAGTAAAGAAGAGGAGAAATGTCAGCAGGCGATTTCCAAATTCAATCCAAGCATGGAGGGCGCCTTCGGCTTGACCGGTGACGGGGGTATAAGAATCTTTCGTGCACTCTGGCCATGTCGGGCATCCAAGTCCAGATCCTGTTACTCGTACTGCGCCACCGGTGAGGACGAGAAGCGCCTGAAGGGCGAGCAAGAGGCGAGCTACTGGAGTCAGGGCGCGAGTAGCTCTCATATCCGAAGCCTACCGAGGGAGCCCTCGCGAGCGTGCCAAGTGGCGAGGTGATGGCAATTACGACACAATACTGTTGTGAAAATCGACGAGCTCAGCACCCGCAATGCGGTGGCACGTTCTGTGCTCGAAAATGGCCCCTCAACGGCAGTTGCCATTGGAGAGCGCCTCGGCCTGACTCCAGCGGGGGTACGGCGCCACCTTGATCTTCTTATCGGCGATGGAGTTCTCGAATCGAAGGAGCCACATAACGCTCTCGTTCGGGGCCGCGGTCGTCCATCCAAGGTCTTCATCATGACCGATGCGGGTCGTGAAAAGTTTGAACATTCTTACGATGACTTAGCTGTTGCAGCGCTGAAGTTTATTACTGCGCAATCTGGACCACACCTTGTCAGCATCTTTGCAAAGTTCCGTGCAGATGAGATGGGTCGCAGGGCAGAACCCGTCCTTGCAAAGAACAAGAACCGCAGTGCAGCCCTTGCAGACTTCCTCAATCAAGAGGGTTACGCAACAACTGTGCAACCTCGCGAATTTGGCGAAGAACTCTGCCAGCATCACTGTCCTATTGCGCACGTTGCAGCTGAATTTCCACAACTCTGTGAAGCAGAGACCGAACTATTTTCAAAGGTGCTTGGCACTCACGTGCAGCGACTAGCAACAATCGCTCATGGTGATGGAGTCTGTACAACTTTTGTTCCAAAAATTACAGCTAAAGATGAAGTCAAGAATAAAACCCTAACGTCTGGAAAGGCGCGCTAATGACAACTGCACACCCAGAACTCGAAGGCCTCGGCAATTATGAGTACGGATGGTCTGACGGAAACGATGCTGGAACCAATGCAAAACGTGGTCTCAGTGAGGAAGTTGTTCGCGACATCAGCTCAAAGAAGTCAGAGCCTGAATGGATGCTCGACCTACGCCTCAAGGGCTTAGCTCTCTTTGATAAGAAGCCGATGCCATCATGGGGTTCAGATCTCACCGGAATCTTCTTCGACACAATCAAGTACTTCGTGCGCTCTACTGAGAAGCAGGCAGCTACTTGGGAAGATCTTCCTGATGAAATTAAGAATACATACGACCGCCTTGGTATCCCTGAGGCAGAGAAGCAGCGCCTCGTATCTGGCGTTGCTGCACAGTATGAATCTGAAGTTGTCTATCACTCAATCCGTGAAGACCTCGAGAAGCAGGGCGTCATCTTCCTTGATACAGATAGCGCACTCAAGCAGCACCCTGAGCTCTTCAAAGAGTACTTCGCAACTGTGATTCCAGTTGGAGATAACAAGTTTGCAGCGCTCAATACATCTGTATGGTCTGGTGGATCATTTATCTATGTACCAAAGGGTGTACATGTGGATATTCCATTGCAGGCTTACTTCCGCATCAACACTGAGAACATGGGTCAGTTCGAGCGCACACTTATCATCGCTGATGAAGATTCATACATTCACTATGTAGAAGGCTGTACAGCGCCAATTTACAAGTCAGATTCACTTCACTCAGCAGTTGTTGAGATCATTGTAAAGAAGGGTGCGCGCGTTCGTTACACAACAATCCAGAACTGGTCTAACAACGTCTACAACCTCGTTACAAAGCGCGCCGTCTGCGAAGAAGGAGCAACTATGGAGTGGGTTGATGGAAATATCGGCTCGAAGGTAACGATGAAGTACCCAGCGGTGATGTTAATGGGTCCACATGCAAAGGGAGAGACTCTCTCGCTTGCATTTGCAGGTCCCGGTCAGCACCAAGACTCTGGAGCGAAGATGGTTCACGCTGCTCCTTACACATCTTCATCTGTCATCTCTAAATCTGTTGCTCGCGGTGGAGGTCGCACCTCTTACCGTGGCCTTGTTCAGATTAACGAAGGTGCACATCACTCAGCATCAACAGTCAAGTGCGATGCTCTTCTCGTTGACACGATCTCTCGCTCTGATACATATCCATATGTTGATATCCGCGAAGATGACGTCTCAATGGGACATGAAGCAACCGTGTCAAAGATCTCAGATGATCAACTCTTCTATCTCATGTCACGTGGCCTCAACGAGGATGAAGCGATGGCGATGATCGTGCGTGGGTTTATCGAACCAATCGCACGCGAACTTCCAATGGAGTACGCACTTGAGCTCAACCGTCTGATTGAACTTCAGATGGAAGGAGCTGTTGGCTAAATGACAACACTCCAAAGTAATCTTTTAGAGAACCACACGCCGACAGGTCGTGAAGAGGCATGGCGTTTCACGCCACTCAAGCGCCTAGCAGGTCTTCATGATGGAAGTGCAAAGCCAGAGGCGCGTAATTCACTGACACTCAATGGAACAGCGCAATCTGGCGTCTCTTTCACTCGAGGAGCAGTAACCGCTGCTTCAGTGAGCGAAGATGCAATTGTTAATCGCATCCGTAACTACACATCTGAAGGTGCAATCCTTGCAATCGATAAGAACACAGTTGTAGAAGCTCCAATCTTCCTCAACCGTTGTTGCGGGGGAGTAGATACTGCAGAGCTGTCCCGAGTTCAGATTCGTCTTGGTGAGCATGCCAAGGCGACTGTAATCCTAGAGAACACAGGCGATACTCACCTTGCAGAAGATCTCGAGATTATTCTCGCTCCGGGTTCAGATCTCACATTTATCTCATTGCAGGAGTGGAGCGCTAAGACCGTTTACGCAGCGACTCACAATGCAATTATCGATCGTGATGCAACTTTTAAGGCTATCCATGTAACTGTCGGCGGCGATGTTGTTCGAATTCTTCCTAAGGTTGAATTTGTTGGACCTGGTGCATCAGCAGATCTTCAGGGCATCTACTTTGCTACAGCGGGGCAATTCTTTGAGCATCGTATGCATGTCGATCATGCTGTGCCACATGCAAAGTCGAATGTGAACTACAAGGGCGCACTCGCCGGCGATAAGGCACATACAGTGTGGATCGGTGATGTTTATATCCGTGCAGCAGCAGAAGGCACTGATACCTACGAACTCAACCGAAATCTCTTGCTGACGGATGGTGCGCGTGCAGATTCTGTCCCTAACCTCGAGATTGAGACTGGCGAGATTGTTGGAGCAGGACATGCTTCAACGACTGGTCGCTTCGATGATGAGCAACTCTTCTATTTGATGTCACGAGGCATTGAAGAAGCTGATGCTCGCCGTCTTGTTGTGCGTGGATTCTTCAATGAAGTGATCTCACTCATTGGAAATGAAGAGATCCAAGAGCGTCTCATGACGCGCATCGATGATGAGCTCGAAAAGGCAGGTAAGTAATGTCTGACCTTTCATTTGCCACGCTCGTATCTGGCAAGCCAGTACGGATTGAGAAGGATGGCGATTCCATCTGCGTTGCACGAATCGGCGATGAGGTATTTGCAATTGGAGATACCTGTAGCCACTCAGATGCTTCTCTCTCCGAGGGGGACATCACAGATTTCAAGATCGAATGCTGGCTTCACGGCGCAGAGTTCGATCTTCGTTCTGGTGAGGCGCTTACGCCTCCCGCAGTTATGCCTGTAAAGAAATATTCAGTACGCGTTGACGGAGACTCCGTCACGATCGAGAAGTAATGGAGTCCGCAATGAGCACATTAGAAATTCGTGGTTTAAAGGTAACTGTCGATACCGAGCAGGGAGTGAAGGAGATTCTCAAGGGAGTCGATCTCACAATAAAGTCAGGTGAGACTCATGCAATCATGGGTCCTAACGGTTCAGGTAAGTCAACACTTGCTTACTCAATCGCTGGCCATCCTAAGTACACAATCACAGGTGGAATAGTGACACTTGATGGCGTCGATGTACTGGAGATGTCAGTCGATGAGCGCGCAAAGGCTGGGCTATTCCTTGCGATGCAGTATCCAGTAGAAGTTCCAGGCGTCTCTGTCTCCAACTTCCTTCGCACAGCAGCAACTGCGCTTCGTGGTGAAGCTCCAAAGCTTCGCGAGTGGGTTGGCGAAGTAAAGTCTGCGATGGAGGGCCTCAAGATGGATCCTTCATTTGCTCAGCGCAATGTCAATGAAGGATTCTCGGGTGGCGAGAAGAAGCGCCACGAGATCATGCAACTTGAACTTCTCAAGCCAAAGTTTGCAATCCTCGATGAGACAGATTCAGGTCTCGACGTTGACGCACTCCGTATCGTCTCTGAAGGAGTTGTTCGCGCAAAAGAGGCAAATAACCTCGGCGTCCTTCTCATCACTCACTACACACGCATCTTGCGTTACATTCAACCAGATTTCGTTCACGTCTTTGCAGCAGGCAAGGTTGTTGAGCAGGGTGGACCAGAGCTTGCAGAGAAGCTCGAAGCAAATGGCTATGCGGAGTATGTAAGCGCATAAAAATGTCCTTTGATCCTGTAGCGCTCCGTCGAGATTTTCCGATCTTTGATCGGACAATCCGCGATGGTCGACGCCTTGTCTACCTCGATTCAGGAGCGACGAGCCAGAAACCACAAGTGGTGATGGATGCAGAGATTGATTTTTACCGCCACCACAATGCAGCTGTACATCGTGGCGCACATCAACTGGCTGAAGAAGCGACGGATATCTACGAAGGTGCTCGCTCTACTGTTGCAGCATTCCTCAATGCCGCTGAGGATGAAGTCATCTTTACGAAGAGTGCGACTGAATCGCTCAACTTAGTCGCATATGCGATGGGCAATGCCACAGCTGGAAATCGTTTTTTTCTCAAGGAAGGCGATGTCATTGTTCTCACTGAGATGGAGCACCATGCCAATCTCATCCCTTGGCAGCAACTTGCAGAACGCACGGGAGCAACACTTTTGTGGTTCGAGGTCACTCCCGAGGGTCGCTTAGATCTCTCAGATATTGATTCGGTGATCACTGAGAAGACAAAGGTTGTAGCACTTACTCATCAATCCAATGTTTTGGGAACAATCAATCCACTTGAGGCGATTGTGAAGCGCGCCCATGAAGTCGGCGCCGTAGTTGTTCTCGATGCATGTCAATCGGTTCCACATATGGCTGTTGATGTGAAGGCGCTCGACATTGATTTCTTAGCTTTCTCAGGACATAAAGCTCTTGGCCCAACTGGCGTCGGAATTTTTTGGGGGAGAGGCGAACTCCTGGAGGAGCTGCCACCATTTCTTACAGGTGGATCGATGATTGAGACCGTAACAATGACGGGCGCAACATGGGCTCCAGCTCCTCGTAAATTTGAAGCGGGCGTTCCTAACATGGCGCAGGCTGCGGGTCTTGCTGCAGCGCTGAAATACCTCAGCGCAATAGGCCTTGAGAATATTCATAACCACGAAATTCAATTAACTTCATACCTTCTTGAGAAGTTCTCCAGTATCAATAATCTTCGAATTATTGGTCCTACAAATACAGAATTACGAGGGGCCTCAATTTCATTTACATTTGGAGATATTCACCCTCATGATCTCGGCCAATTCCTCGATAGCCAGGGCATCGCTGTGCGCACCGGACATCATTGTGCATGGCCACTGAATCGAAAGATGGGCGTTCCTGCGACTACTCGCGCTTCGCTCTATCTCTACAACACACTCGAAGATTGCGATGATCTCATTCAAGGAATCCTTGATGCAGAGAAATATTTCGCGCGATGATGCAACTCGATAATCTCTATCAAGAGGTGATTCTTGATCACTATAAGAATCCGCAGAATAAGACGTTGGCTACTGATAATGACGCTCAGGTGCACCATGTCAATCCAAGTTGCGGCGATGAGGTAACTCTTGGCATCAAATTCGACGGAGATATGGTTTCTTCAATTAACTGGGATGGCGTCGGCTGCTCTATCTCTCAGGCGAGCACCTCGATTATGAGCGATCTCTTAATTGGTAAGACCCTCGATGAAGCGGGTGCTATCTCTGAAGATTTCCTACAGCTCATGCAGAGCAAGGGTTCTGAAGAAGGCAATCCTGATGTTTTGGAGGATGCGGTAGCCCTCGCAGGAGTATCGAAGTACCCAGCGAGAATTAAGTGCGCCCTTCTTGGGTGGATGGCCTTTAAAGATGCTTCTGTGCAAGCGCACAGCAAGGAAGAGAAGTAGGATACGAATATGACCGCACAGGTAGATGATGTAACAGAGGCGATGAAGGATGTCGTTGATCCCGAGCTAGGTATCAACGTTGTAGATCTCGGACTTATCTACGATGCGATGGTTGATGAGAACAACATTGCAGTGCTCAATATGACTCTCACATCTGCTGCTTGTCCGCTTCAAGATGTGATTGAAGATCAAACCCGTCAAGCGCTAGCTCCATTGGTTGATGATGTTCGTATCAACTGGGTCTGGATGCCGCCTTGGGGTCCAGATAAGATCAGCGACGATGGCCGCGAACAACTTCGCGCACTTGGTTTTACAGTCTAAATAGCGAAGAGGTCTTAAGCATGAGTCAACATCAAATATGGATGACCATGCGGTCGATGACTGCCGATCCTTCTGTGAAGTCACAGAAACTCAAAGCAGGTACGCTCAAGCGCATCTTCACTTATGCAATTCCTTATAAGAAGCACATCGTCTTCTTCCTAGCAACAGTTATCGTCGATGCGATATTAATCGTCACAACTCCACTGCTTCTTCGCAAACTCATCGATGAAGGTGTAATCCCAAAGAACGGTGCACTCATTACTCAACTCGCGCTCATCGTTGGTGGGCTTGCAGTACTCGATGCGCTCTTCAATATCATTGGACGTTGGTTCTCATCCCGAATCGGCGAAGGTCTTATCTACGATCTTCGTAGCGAGCTCTTTACACATGTGCAACGTCAATCTGTTGCCTTCTTCACCCGCACTCAGACTGGTGCACTGATTTCACGTTTAAACTCTGATGTAATCGGTGCCCAGCAAGCATTTACGGCGACGCTCTCTGGCGTAGTAAGCAACGTTATTAGCCTCGTCCTAGTTGCGGGAACGATGATGTTTCTCTCCTGGCAGATCACCTTGCTCTCTCTGGTGCTTTTGCCTCTCTTTATTTATCCAACAAAATGGGTTGGCAAGAAGATTCAGTCTCTTACCCGCGAATCATTTGATCTCAACGCCAAGATGTCGAGCACGATGACCGAACGCTTCAATGTTTCAGGTGCAATGTTGGTATCCCTCTACGGCAAGCCGGCGAGCGAATCATCACTCTTTCGAAGCAGAGCTCGTCGCGTTGCAGATATGGGAATTGAGCTCGCGATGCTCAATCGCCTCTTCTTTATCTCTCTGACGAGCGTCGCCTCAGTGGCCACAGCTTTTGCATATGGATTCGGTGGACATTTAGCGGTCTCTGGTTCAATTTCTGTAGGAACACTTCTGGCACTCACTGCACTGCTTGCACGCCTCTACGGGCCACTGACGGCGCTCTCCAATGTTCGCGTTGATGTGATGTCCTCACTCGTCTCATTTGAGCGGATCTTCGAGGTTCTCGATCTGCAACCGATGGTCAATGAAAAACCCGATGCAAAGGTATTAAGTAGCGGAAGCGCCGAGATTGAAGTCAAGGAGGTTCGTTTCTCCTATCCCAAAGCCGATGAGATTTCACTTGCCTCCCTTGAATCGGTTGCAAAGAAAGAGATAATCGAGAGCGGTGAGATCCTTAAAGGAATTTCATTTACCGCTCGGGCTGGAACCCTCACCGCAATTGTCGGCCCATCTGGTGCTGGCAAGACAACTCTCTCTGCGCTACTTCCACGTCTTTATGATGTGACGGGTGGATCGATATCGATTAACGGAAGTGATATCCGTGACTTCACCCTTCAATCACTTCGCGATCAAATTGGGGTCGTCGCACAAGATCCACACTTATTCCATGAATCAATTGCAGAGAACCTGAGATATGCAAAGAGCGATGCAACTGATGAAGAGTTAATTTCGGCGTGTAAGTCAGCTCAAATCTGGATCTTGATTGAGTCGCTTCCAAATGGACTCGATACGATGGTGGGAGAGCGCGGCCATCGACTCTCTGGCGGCGAGAAACAACGCCTCACCATAGCACGAATGTTGCTTAAGGCGCCGTCTATAGTGGTTCTCGATGAAGCAACAGCCCATCTCGATTCCGAGAATGAGGAGTTAGTTCAAGAAGCGCTCAAGGTTGCGCTCGTGGGTCGGACATCGATAGTCATCGCACATCGCCTCAGCACCGTGATGGACGCAGATCAGATTCTCGTTATCAACGATGGACAGATTATCGAACGCGGAACGCATGCAGAGCTGATGAATAACTCAGGGCTCTACTCAGAGCTCTTCTCGCGACAAGACCTCACGACGAATTAAGAAACGTCCATACATCACAAGTCCTGCAAAAATTACCCATTGAAGTGCGTATGCGAAGTGCGGTCCATCCGTGAGCTCTGGCACTTCGGCTGGAACTGCAGGTGTTAATTCCTGGAGGTCCCCACTGAGTAGATCGAGATAGAAATCCGATTTAATTCCGCTATCTGAATTCGTCGACTGTGCATTTGCCTCTGAGATCAAACCGGTTGTCGTTCCTGTTGGTATCGCGAAGAAATTTCCTTGGGGCAGAGATGTATCGAGTCTAACCCGGCCCACAATTGTTACTTCACCGAAGGGCGTATTAGGAAGTTCAGGGCGTTCAGTTGCAGTAGCACCCGCCTGAACCCAGCCACGATCCACCCAGAAGCTCTCACCAGAATTTGCCGTAAATGCAGTCAGCGCTTCAAAACCGTATTTGCCTTCAGAGTAGTGATTGCGAAGAAGTATCTGTCGCTTCGAATCAAAGCGCCCAGTCACAGATACTCGTTGCCATTCATACTTAGAAGGTTGAGAGAGAATTTCTTCTAGTGGCGCCACCGGTAGATCAATGTGTGATGTGATTTGTGCATTTCTATCGTGGCGTGCGATACCGCGGTGATATTGCCACTGAGCGGCCCAGAGGCATCCGGCAATTAAGAGCAGTGCGAGAAGACTCTTAAGGAGCGAGTGCGGTTCTCTCTTACTCAATTCCGCGTGGCCTCTTACTTAATATATTTGCACCAGGCAGAACTGTCTCTCTTCCTGCATTTGCAATGACGACTGCTATATATGGAAGGAACATTGCTCCAGCGAGAGCGAACCATCTGAAAGGGCTCGGAAGAACAACTGTGAGTAGAAAACAGATTGTGCGAATAATCATTGAGATCAGGTAGCGACGTTGGCGCCCGGCAAGATCGCTCTTGAGGCTCTTGGGGGCCGAGGTGATTGAGAAACTCTCTTGCGCATCAGCTTTACTCTTTTTGGAGGGTTTCATGAGGCAAGAGTATGAGGCGCGAGCGGTAAAGGCACACTGAAAATCGTACTTACGCGGAAGTAACGGGTAAGTTTCGACTCATGAGCACAACAGAGCCAACATCTCCATCTATTGCACTCGTCACAGGCGGCAATCGGGGTATCGGATTGGCAATCGCCCAAAGTCTTCAGGCGGCAGGCCACCGAGTTGTCATCACTTATCGCAGCGGTACTCCGCCACAAGGATTTGATGCAGTACAGATGGATGTGACCTCATCTGAATCGGTCGATGCCGGCTTTGCCAAGATCGAGGCAGAGATTGGTCAGCCAGAGATCATCGTGGCCAATGCAGGCATCACTAAGGACACACTTGTGATGCGTATGAGTGATGAAGATTTCGAAAGCGTCATTGATGCCAACCTCACCGGTGCTTTCCGAGTTTCAAAGCGTGCCATTAAGGGGCTCCTTAAACTCAAGCGTGGTCGCCTTATCTTTATCGGCTCTGTTGTTGGTGGAGTCGGAGCAGCAGGCCAAGTTAATTACTCGGCATCAAAATCAGGTCTTGTAGGTATGGCGCGATCATTTGCTCGTGAGCTCGGAAGTCGTGGAATCACGGCAAATGTAATTGCGCCAGGCTTTGTTGAGACAGATATGACTGCCAACTTAGATGAGAGCAGGCGCTCAAATATTGCGGCACAGGTTCCACTTGGGCGTTTCTGTTCGGCAGATGAAATCGCAGATGTCGTAACATTTATTGCTTCACCTCAGGCGAGTTACATCACTGGTGCATTGATTCCAGTTGATGGCGGATTAGGAATGGGTCATTAATATGGGAATCCTTCAAGGCAAGAACATTCTGGTAACAGGCGTTCTCACAGATGGATCAATTGCATTTCATATCGCTCGTCTTGCGCAAGAGGAAGGCGCCAACGTTGTTCTTACTGGATTTGGCCGCGGTCTCAGTCTCACAACTCGTATCGCCGGTCGACTTCCACAGATGCCTCCCATCATCGAACTCGATGTCACAAATCAAGAACACCTCGATGGCCTCGCTGAAGAAGTAAAGAAGCACCTCCCGCATCTCGATGGTGTTGTGCACTCCATTGGATTTGCACCCGAATCAGCGCTCGGCGGAAACTTTCTCAATACCGAGTGGCCTGATGTAGCTACCGCAGTTCAGATCTCTGCCTACTCGCTGAAATCTCTCACACTCGCGTGTCGCCCATTGATGAAGAATGGTGGCTCAGTAGTAGGTCTTGATTTCGATGCACAGGTTGCGTGGCCACTCTACGACTGGATGGGTATTGCAAAGGCCGCTCTTGAATCAACGAGCCGTTATCTCGCCAAGTACCTTGGCTCTGAAAATATTCGCGTCAATCTTGTTGCAGCAGGTCCCATCAGTACTGTGGCTGCAAAGTCGATTCCAGGTTTCGCTCGCTTCAAAGAACTCTGGGATGAACGCAGTCCAATGGCATGGGATGTCACAGATCCTGTTCCTGCAGCACAGGCAACTGTCGCCCTCTTGAGCGATTGGTTCCCGAAGACAACTGCAGAGATCATCCACGTTGACGGTGGATATCATGCAATGGGTGGCTAAGAAACATCTTAGCCCATTGCAGCGATCTTTACCTCGCTCACTGTTGGAATTTTTACTTCGCTATTGACAGGAACCATCGCAATTGAAGGCGAAATTCCGGCGACCTTGACTTGTTTTGAAGAGACGAGCGCAACGCTTCGTGTGACCACTGCCGATCAATGTATTTCGCCACTGATTCCTCTTGGAAGTTCACCGCTCTCTGAGAGCAGAACTGCCGAGGGAGGTGTGGATCGAATCCATCCTCTTCTGCAAGCTCGTTTCGAAGCCGCGGCAATAACAGCAGCCCGCGCAGGTGTGCATCTCTACATCACTTCAGGCTTTCGCGATAAAGAACGACAGGCCATACTTTTTGCGAATGCCATTAAGAAATATGGCAGCGAGACTGAAGCAGCTAAATGGGTTCTACCTGCGCGCTTCTCTCACCACCCCCATGGATTGGCAATTGATGTGAATTATCCCGAAGATCGAGTCGGGGCGAAATGGCTTGAAGATAATGGCTCTCGATTTGGGCTCTGCCGGGTCTATGCCAACGAATGGTGGCATTTCGAAGGGGTAATTGCTCCGGGGGAGCGCTGTCCAGAGATGGCGGCCAATGCCCTCGTAGATATGCGGTAATTTGCCTCGATTTCTCATCTAGCCCACCTTCCTTTAGAATTGCCGAAGACCAGTAGCCCCGGCTGCTGCAAGAGGAGTTCGCACTCCCACCTCCGTAAGCGCTCTCTTCAATGGTTTAGGCCATCTGAAGGGTGAAAATAGCTCGGATTGGTTTGTCAGGTAAAACCCTTCAAGGGTTTTCTTGTTCGGTGCGCGCTTTCTTTCAGCGCTTGAGTTACACGAAACCGAACAGAGGAATAGAAATCACCACTGACCCACGCATCAATGATCGAATCCGCACACCTCAGGTTCGTCTGATTAATTACACAGGCGAGCAGGTTGGAGTTGTTGATATCGAAGCTGCTTTGGCGATGGCGGATGAAATCGGACTCGATCTCGTTGAGATCGCAGCTGAAGCCAATCCACCCGTATGCAAGATCATGGACTTCGGAAAGTATAAGTACGAAGTTGCACAGAAGGCACGCGAAGCTCGTCAGAATCAGACCCACATTGTTGTAAAGGAAGTTCGCCTTACGCCGAAGATTGAAAATCACGATTACGAGACCAAGCGCTCTGCAGTCGAGAAATTCCTCAAGGGCGGCGACAAAGTGAAGATCACTATGAAGTTCCGTGGCCGTGAGCAAACACGTCCAGAGCTCGGCTTCAAGCTCTTGCAACGTCTTGCAGAAGATGTAAAAGAGTTTGCCTTCGTTGAATTCGCCCCAAAGCAAGAGGGTCGAAATATGACGATGGTTCTCGGTCCTACAAAGAAGAAGACCGAGGCAGTAGCAGAGCAGAAAGCAGCGCGAGCTGCTAAAGCAAAGGCTGCTGAAGAATCAGCAGCAGAGTAATTAATTTTTCGCTAACGACGCAGTACCAAGTAATAGGAGAATGAAATGCCAAAGATGAAGACCCACAGTGGCGCGAAGAAGACTTTTCGCGTTACAGGTTCAGGAAAGATCATGCATGAGCGTGCAGGCAAGCGCCACCTTTTGGAGCACAAGTCATCACGTGTTACTCGTCGTATGAGCCAGGAACAGTCAGCAAAGCCAACAGTCACAATGACAGCCAAGCGCATGCTTGGTTTGAAGTAAGGGGGATAACCGATGAGAGTAAAGCGCGGAGTACACGCAGCTAAGAAGCGTCGCACAACCCTCGAGCGTGCAAGCGGATATCGCGGACAGCGCTCACGTCTTTTCACAAAGGCGAAGGAGCAAGTAACGCACTCAATGGTCTATGCATTTAATGACCGTAAGGATAAGAAGGGCGACTTCCGTCAGCTCTGGATCCAGCGCATTAATGCAGCAGCTCGTGAGAACGGCATGACATACAACCGTCTTATCCAGGGACTTAAGCTCTCTGGCCTTGAGGTTGATCGTCGTATCCTCTCTGATCTCGCTACAAACGATCCTGCTGCATTCAAGGTTCTTGTTGAGGTTGCACGTACACACGTTGCAGCAGCATCAAAGTAATCTGAACGCATAGATTCATACCAATGATTGAGAGCCTTCACTCGCCACACGTTGCGCGAGTGAAGGCTCTTATTGGTTCTCGTGGGGTTAAAGAACGCCGCACAGCAGGACTCTTCGTTGCCGAGGGTTTACAGGCAGCACGTGAAGCGCTCAATTCAGATGGCGCACCATTTATCAAGAATCTTTATGTCACCAACTCTGGACTTCTTAAACTCTCCGAGTTCGATCTCAATGAAGTAGATGTATTTGAAGTTACTGATGCCGTGATGGCTGAGATGACTTCGACTGTTACGCCTCAGGGAATTCTCGCCCTATGCACTGTTCCTCGTCGAGAAATATCAGAACTCGCGCCTCTTGCAGATAAGAAGAGTGCTCGCATCGTCTATCTCAATGAAATTCAAGATCCAGGAAATGCCGGCACGATCTTGCGAACTGCAGATGCAATGGGAGTCGATGCGGTAATCACATCACCTGGAAGCGTTGATATGTATTCTCCCAAAGTTGTCCGCGCTACAGCTGGTTCTCTCTGGCACCTTCCACTCTTTGAATCAATCCCTTTTGCAGAACTTTCGGCAATCCTTCCTTCTGCCAAGCCGCTCTTGCTCTCATCCCATGCAAAGGCTTCACTTCTTGATCTCCCTCTGACAGATTCGTACATCACTGTCTTTGGCAATGAGGCCAGGGGAGTAGATGCTCAATCTCTTGGTGTCAGCGATTCTTCAATTACATCTGTCACCATTCCAATGGCCGGTCGCGCCGAGAGCCTTAATCTCTCAGCGGCGGCCTCGATAGTTATCTTCACTCTTTCTAGAGGGCTTGCAGGTTAGACTTCGCTCCATGAATCTCCAGGAAATTCAAGGTTGGGTCAGCGATGCTGAAAAGGCATTCGCTGCAGCAAACGACCTCGACGCCTTGAAGGTTGCGCGTCTTGCTCACGTTGGAGATAAAGCGCCCATCTCTCTTGCAAGTCGCGCTCTCGGATCCCTCTCGCCTGACGAGAAGGCATCTGCTGGAAAGGTCATCGGTGAGGCGAAGGCGGAGCTTGGACGTCTGCTCGCTGAGGCAACATCAAAACTTGAGGCAGAGCGAGATGCGCGCGTTCTTATTGAAGAAGTTGTTGACATTACCCTTCCAGTTCAACGCTCCCATCGCGGTGGCTTGCACCCCATCTCGATTATCAAAAATGAAGTATCTGATTTCTTTATCGAACAAGGGTTCTCTGTTGAAGAAGGCCCAGAGCTCGAATCGGGTTGGCTCAATTTCGATGCGCTCAATATCCCAGCAGATCACCCAGCTCGTACGATGCAAGATACTTTCTATATCGAACCAATTGAATCAGGAATGGTTCTACGCACCCAAACTTCACCTGTGCAGATTCGCACCATGCTGACTCAGCAGCCCCCCATCTACGTCATCAGCCCAGGCCGAACCTTCCGTGCGGATGAACTTGATGCAACACATAGTCCGGTCTTTCATCAAGTTGAAGGGCTTGTTGTCGATAAGGGAATCAATATGTCCCATCTCAAGGGCACTCTAGATAATTTTGCGCGCCATATGTTTGGCGATGACGTCACTACGCGTCTGCGACCATCATTCTTTCCCTTCACTGAGCCAAGTGCCGAGGTCGATATCTTCTTCAATGGTCGCTGGATCGAGTGGGGAGGCTGCGGAATGGTCAACCCTAAGGTTCTTGCAACATGTGGAATCGATACAAACGTCTACTCAGGTTTCGCATTTGGAATGGGACTTGAACGCACGCTCATGGTCCGTCATGGAATTACAGATATGCACGACATCGTAGAAGGCGACCTTCGCTTCACTCGTCAGTTTGGAGTGGGGCTATAAATGCGCGCACCGTTATCGTGGATTAAGGAATTCGTTGAAATTCCTTCAACTATCACTGCAGACCAGATCTCTGACGCACTCATTCGAGTTGGTTTCGAAGTTGAAGAGATCCTCACGCAAGGCTCAGATCTCACTGGTCCATTGAAATTTGGAAAAGTTCTTACTATCGAAGAGATAACAGAGTTCAAGAAACCAATTCGCTATGTTGGTCTTGATTGCGGAGAAGGCGAGACTCGCTACGTTATTTGTGGCGCCACCAACTTTGCAGTCGGAGATATCGTGTGCGTGGCCATTCCCGGTGCAATTCTTCCTGGAAACTTTGCTATCTCTGCACGCGAGACTTACGGCAAGACTTCCAATGGAATGATCTGCTCTGGCCGCGAACTCGGAATCAGCGAAGATCATGCTGGAATCATGACCTTTGCCGAAGGAAGCGTTGAGATTGGGGCAGATGCAATATCGGTTCTCGAGATCAACGATGTAATTTTTGATATCGCTGTAAATCCAGATCGTGGTTACGCACTCAGTATTCGTGGGGTTGCACGAGAGGTCGCTGCATCTCTTGGGCTCACATATACAGATCCTGTTGATGCGCTTCGCTCTCTTGAGTTCAAGAACACTGGCAAAGGTGTCACGGCAAAGATTGTCGATGCTGATGCAGCAAGTGTCTTCTATCTCCGCACCCTCTCTGATTTTGATCAAAGTGCGCGCACTCCAATCTGGATGCAACGCCGTATTGAGAAGATGGGGATGCGCTCTATCTCTCTCGTTGTCGATATCACCAACTATGTGATGCTTGAGCTCGGCCAACCTCTACACGCATTTGATGCAGATAAAATTTCAGGCGGACTCTCCATCAAGCGGGCGGGTTCGGCGGAGAAGTTCACAACGCTCGATGGACAAGAACGAACCCTCAACGCTGATGACCTCATGGTCTGGGATGATGCAAAACCTTTGGCGCTTGCCGGCACAATGGGTGGTCTCGAATCAGAGATCACAGAGTCAACTTCTCGAATTGCCGTTGAAGCGGTTCGTTTCAACCCTGTAGCAATTGCCAAGAATTCGCGTCGCCATAAGCTCTCATCAGAGGCATCTCGCCGACTCGAAAGAAGCGTGGATCCATCACTTGCAGAGTTCGCTTCTGCGCGTTTCGTCCAACTCCTGACCTCGCTCTCCTCTGCACAGCATGTAGAGACAGTCGTTGATGGAGAACCACGTTATGCACCAGTGGTGAAAGTGGATCCTGCCTTTGTAGCTTCGGTGCTCGGTATTGAAATATCGCCTCAAGAGGTTGCAACACACCTTCGCTCCGTTGGATGTGACATTGATGAGAAGACCTTCGAAGTCGATCCTCCTGCCTGGCGCTCAGATCTACTTCAGCCAGCTGATTTCGTCGAAGAAGTTGCCCGCATGGTGGGTTACGACAAGATTCCGTCAGTACTTCCACCGCGTCCGAAGCACGCATCGCTGACTCCTACCCAGAAGCGTCGCCGTGCAATAGCAAGCATGCTTGCTAGTCGAGGTTTCGCTGAAGTTCAGACTTTTCCTTTTACTAATCAAGAGACGATCGACTCGATGGGCTTTGTGGGGGAGCGTGCAGCGACCTACAAGATTGCAAATCCAATGTCAGAAGAATTCCCTTTGATGCGCGTCCATCTCGTTCCCGGTCTGATTGAAGTAGCTCAACGCAATATCAGCCGTGGCGCTAAAGACTTCGCCATCTTTGAGATGGGATCAATCTTCCGCAGTGCTCAGAAGTTAATCCCGGCGATTTCACCAGAGCTTGGCCAACGTCCAGGGCAATCAGTCATTGATTCAATCACGTCAAGCGTTCCACCTCAGGCCTATCACGTCGCCGGACTTCTTGTAGGAAAGATCGAGAATTCAGATTGGCAAGGAGTTGCACGTAGCTACACATGGCAAGATGCCATCGCTTACGCGCAAGATATTCTCCAGCTCTGTAATCTCAATTGGACAATCAAGCGATCAGATTTCGCACCATGGCACCCTGGTCGCTGTGCTGAGCTCATTGTCGATGGCAAGGCTGTTGCACACGCTGGAGAGCTCCACCCTCGCATCGTCGCTGCATATGGACTACCTGAGCGATCAGTGGCTTTCGCAGTTGGATTGAGCGCGCTTCCTGAAACGCAGTTAGTTCGTCCGTTCTCTGTAGGAACGATGCCCGCTGCCCTCCAAGATGTAGCCCTGATAGTTGATGAAGGTGTCGCAGCAGGCGATGTTGAAGCTGCCCTGCGAGCCGGTGCGGGCAATCTCCTTGAATCAATCTCTCTCTTCGATCGCTACGACAAAATTGGCGAAGGGAAGATTTCGCTCGCCTTCTCTCTCGTTTTCCGCGCAAATGACCGTACTCTGACCGGTGCTGAAATTACAGAGGCCCGTGAGGCAGCTGTAGCTCATGCCGAGAAGCTCACAGGAGCCGTACTCCGCACAATCTAGTTTGCATAAATATTCACTGAAATGCATATTTATGCTAAATTAGACCCATGAAAATCGGTCTCATAGGTGGCAGCGGCTATGCAGGGGGAGAGCTTCTCAGGCTCCTATCTTCGCACCCGCACTTTGAACTCATCGCTGTATCAGCGCATTCCAATGCAGGAGAAGAGATCACAGCGATTCATCCGCAACTTCAAAGTTATAAGGATCGAAAATTCACATCCTTTACAGCTGAAGATTTCGCCCAGTGCGAATTGGTTTTTCTCGCACTTCCACACGGTGAATCTGCAAAGCACATTGCACAGTTGCCCGAATCTACAAAGATTGTCGATCTCGGCGCAGATTTCAGATTGAATTCTAAAGCTTCGTGGGAGAAGTATTACGGAGGAGTTCATGCCGGCACTTGGGTCTATGGTCTTGCAGATCTTCCAGGGAAAAAAGAAGAGATATCTGCTGCTTCACGAGTTGCAAATCCGGGCTGCTATGCAACGTCAATCATTCTCGGCACAGCGCCTGCCTCTCAATTCACTGATTTCAGCGATGTTGTAGTGGTTGCAGCATCTGGTACGACTGGAGCAGGGCGAAGCGCAAAGATCAATCTCATCGCCAGTGAAGTTGCCGGTTCGCTCACCTCATATAAGTTCGGAGGAGTGCACCAACACACACCGGAGATAGAAGAAGCGCTCACTTCAATCTCAGGTGCAGAAACGAAGGTATCTTTCACTCCAATCTTGGCGCCAATGCCTCGGGGCATCCTCTCGTCAATTACATTGAAGCTATCAAAGAATGTTTCCTTATCTGATCTCCGAAATGCATATGAAGATTTCTTTAGCGCATCGCCATTTGTCACACTTCTACCTGAGGGACAGATGCCGAAGACCGCTTCGGTCCTTGGAAGCAATCACGCTCAAATGCAGGTAGCTATCGATGAACATACTGGACGTCTTGTGGTCTCCGTTGCGATCGACAACCTTGGCAAGGGAGCCGCTGCTCAAGCTCTCCATAATGCCAATCTCATCTCCGGCTTTGAAGAGACTGCAGGGCTACTCGGAAACGGTCTCGGCGCATGAAGAGAGATCTCCCAGAAGGCTTCCGTGCCTCTGGAATGCATGCAGGCTTGAAGAGTTCAGGTGCTTTCGATCTGACTCTCATTGAAAATACTGGTCCGCGTTTTGATGCAGCAGCTGTCTACACAACCAACCAAGTAGTTGCAGCACCGGTGATCTGGTCACGTGAAGTCACCAAGGGCAATATTGTGCGCGCTGCAATTCTCAATTCAGGCGGCGCAAATGCATGCACAGGTCCTGATGGGTTTCTCGATACACATCGCACAGCTGAGAAAGTTGCAGAAAAACTGCAGATCTCTTCTGGTGAAGTAGTTGTCTGCTCAACAGGTCTGATCGGGGAGAGGTTACCGATTGAGAAGATCATGGTTGGAATAGAATCCTTATCGCAACATTTAGTAAGCGATTCCTTGGACGATATTGCTCGTTCAATCATGACTACAGATACTGTCCCTAAGATCTCGGAAAAAGAATATGAAGGAACAAGAACTGTAGGAGTGGCTAAGGGCGCCGGAATGCTCGCACCGGCCCTAGCAACGATGCTCTCAGTTGTCATGACTGATGCGATTATTCCTGGCAATAGCCAAGAGATCTTCTCCAGAGTGATGGACCGTACCTTTAATCGAATAGATTCTGACGGATGCATGTCCACCAATGACACAGTCTTATTGATGAGTTCGGGCGCAAGCGACAAGGAAATTGAAGCATCTCTCTTTGAAGAGATATTGATGGAGGTTTGCGGATCTCTTGCGCAGCAGTTGATTGAAGATGCTGAAGGTTCAACGAAAACGGTAGCAATTACGGTATCCGGTGCAGCTTCAGAGATCGATGCGGTCGAAATCGCTCGTGCTTGTGCGCGCAACAATCTTCTCAAGTGCGCCATCTTCGGCGGAGATCCTAATTGGGGGCGTGTACTCGCCGCGGTAGGAACAGCGAAGGCAGAAATAGACCCACTGACAATTGATGTCACGCTCAATGGCGTACACGTTGCAAAGAACTCCGCTCCCTTTGAAGATAAAAACCTTGTGAAGTTTGACAACCGACTTGTTGAATTATTAATCAACCTTAACGTTGGCTTGTTCGGTGCAACTGTTCGCACCAATGATCTCTCACATGATTACGTACATGAGAATTCGGCCTACTCAACATGAGCACGACCGGGATCCTCGTCATTAAATTCGGTGGCCATGCTATGAGCGATAACGATGGCGCCTTTGGAAAGAAGCTCTCCTCTGCAATTGCGCAAGGCGTCAAGGTCGTCATTGTGCACGGGGGAGGGCCACAAATAAACGCTGCACTTGAGGACGAAGGAATCAAGTCGCAATTCATCGGGGGATTTCGCGTCACCACACCTGAAGTTTTCGCGGTGGTAGAAGAGGTTCTATCTAATCAAGTTGGACCTAGAGTGGCAACGACGCTCACCCAATCAGGGGTGGCCTCTCTTGCAATCTCGGGTCGTCATTCTGGAACCCTCTTTGCTCGCAAACAAAGAACTTTAGTCAATGGCGAAAGCGCAGACTTGGGATTAGTGGGAGATGTAGTCAAGGTAGATGCAGCGGCAATCGAAGTACTTCTAGAAAAGGGCGTTACTCCGGTTATATCTCCCATTGCAAATGACATCGATTCCGAAGGTGGTCTCAATGTCAATGCAGATATAGCAGCAGCTGCTGTTGCTGGTTCTTTATCGGCACAAGAGCTGATCATCATGACTGATGTTGCTGGTATTTATAGAAATTGGCCTGATAAAGATTCGTTGATTGAGGAGATCACCTCTATGGATTTAGAGAAAGTGAAATCTTCCTTTGCTGAAGGGATGGCTCCAAAAGTACAAGCCTGTCTCGATGCAATTAAGGCCGGTGCTCAAGCAGTTCGCATAATTGATGGTAGAGATCCAGAGGCTTTCGCAAAGGCGTTGGCCCATAACGGAGGAACACTGGTGGTCGCATGAAGGCATGGACAAAGTCACTTCAAAACAATTATGGAACCCCAATTCTTGAGCTCTGCTCTGGCAAAGGAGCAGTTGTAGTTGATTCGAAGGGAGATCGTTACTTAGATTTCCTCGCAGGGATAGCAACAAATGTATTGGGACATGCCCATCCTGCAGTTGTAAAAGCAGTCAGTAAGCAGATTTCAACTTTGGGCCATGTAAGTAATTTCTATGCGCACCCCAACGTTTTAGCCCTCTCTGCAAAATTGGTATCAATGACTGGCGATAAAAGCGCACGAGTCTTCTTCTGCAATTCAGGCGCTGAAGCAAACGAAGCAGCGCTCAAACTCTCACGCAAAACCGGCCGCACTCGAATTGTGGCAACTAAAGATTCTTTTCATGGGCGCACGATGGGTGCGCTGTCATTGACAGGTCAGCCAAGTAAGAGTGATCCGTTTAAGCCACTCCTTAAGGGCATTACACATGTTCCATATGGAGATATGGGCGCAATGCTCAAGAAGGTTAATAAGAAGACCGCGATGGTTATCGTTGAACCCATCATGGGTGAGGCAGGCGTCATTGTTCCACCGCATGGATATCTTCAAGCACTCCGTGAACTCTGTGATGAGACCGGGGCACTCCTTGTCTTTGATTGCGTACAGACCGGAATGGGTCGCACGGGAGATTGGTTTGGATATGAATACTCTGGAATTAAGCCGGATGTAATTACATTGGCGAAAGGACTAGGTGGCGGGCTTCCGCTAGGAGCGATGATCGCTCTTGGCGATGCTGCATCACTTCTTCAGCCAGGCGACCATGGTTCGACATTCGGTGGCAATCCTGTTGCAACTGCTGCTGGGCTGGCAGTTGTAGAGACGATTGAGAAGAATTCGCTACTGAAGCGTGTCGGCGAAGTAGGTGTTGAGTTGATGGCCGATCTAGCTCTCATCGAGGGCGTTAAATCCGTTCGTGGAGCAGGCCTTCTCATCGGAGTTGAATTCTCAAAGCCAATTGCAAAACTAGTAGCAGCTCGTTGTCAAAAAAATGGCGTCCTGGTCAATGGAAATAGTGAAACGGTAATTCGAATTGCACCACCGCTGATTGTCAGCGATAAAGAAGTTGCACAATTCCTCAAGGTGTTTACCGAAAGCGTTCACGAGGTTAAGGAATAACATGTCATCAGTTGTAGCTCGTCGTTCTAAGGCAATAGCGCTCATTAAAGCCGGAAAGATTTCATCTCAAAGCGACCTCGTAAAAGAGTTGAAGAAGGCGGGCTTTGCAGTTACGCAAGCGACTGCCAGTCGAGATCTCGACGAGATCGGTGCAGTCAGAGGCCGTGATGGATACATAATCTCTGAAAGCGATAATGATTCAATGGCGCGCTCAATGCCACTGCCGGGCGATCTCATTCTCTCCATTGAATCCAGTGGGAATCTCGCAGTCGTTCGCACCCCTCCTGGGGGAGCGCAGTTCTTAGCCAGCTCACTCGATCATTCAGGGATTAAGTCGATTATTGGCACGATAGCTGGCGACGACACGGTTCTCGTAGTCTCGCGAAAAGCGAGCGGTGGAGCTGAACTAGCGAAAGAATTGCTCACCTATAGAGGCGGGAAGAAGGGTAGAAAGTAATGGCGTTATGGGGTGGTCGTTTCTCTGATGGGCCGGCTGATGCCGTCTTCGCCCTTTCACGTAGCGTCCATTTTGATTGGCGCCTTGCACCATATGACCTTCGCTCATCTCTAGCCCACCTTGAAATCCTTCAATCGAGCGGCCTCCTCACCAAAGAGGTCTCAGATCAGATTCGAAGTGGGCTCACAGAACTGATTTCGGAGGTATCCGCGGGAACATTTACCGCCATCGATAGCGATGAGGATGTCCATAGCGCCCTTGAGCGAGGCCTGACAGAGAAGTTGGGCGAAATCGGGGGCTCACTCCGCGCCGGTCGTTCACGAAACGATCAGGTGACCACTGACCTACGCCTCTATGCAATCGACCATATGCTCGAAGTTGCTGGGCAGATCCTCGAACTTCAAGAGGCGCTCATTGCTAAAGCATCCGAGTACGGCGATGCGCCAGCTCCTGGATTTACCCACCTACAACATGCGCAACCAATTCTCTTTGGCCACGAGATTGCAAAGCATGCTCATGCATTTGCACGCGACCTAGATCGCATCAACGATTGGTTAATTCGCACATCCGTCAGCCCACTTGGCTCTGGCGCCCTCGCAGGTTCATCTCTCCCACTTGCACCTGAAAGAACTGCAGCCTCACTTGGATTTACAACATCATCTGCCAACAGTATTGATGGAGTCTCCGATCGCGACTTTGTTGCTGAGGCGCTCTTTATTCTTGCAATGGTTGGTAGCCACCTCTCCCGGATAGGGGAGGAGTGGTGCATCTGGGCAACAACTGAATTCGGTTGGGCAAAAGTAGCTGATGCGTATTCCACTGGCTCTTCAATCATGCCTCAGAAGAAGAATCCAGATATGGCAGAGCTCGCACGTGGAAAAGCAGGACGCCTCGTTGGAAACCTCACTGGTCTACTGACAACACTTAAGGGACTTCCATTCGCATACAACAGAGATCTTCAGGAAGATAAAGAGCCGCTCTTTGACTCCATCGATACCGTTCTCCTCGTCCTGCCTGCAGTCACTGGAATGGTTGCCACAACAGATTTCAATCGCGAAAAAATGGCACTTGCTGCGCCTCTCGGTTTCTCATTGGCAACCGAGATCGCGGATTACTTAGTGCGCGCACATATTCCATTTGCACATGCACATGAGGCAGCAGGAAAGTGCGTAGCGCTCTGCGAATCATCAGGGCGACAACTACACCAGCTTACTGATGCAGAATTCGCGCACATTCACCCTTCACTGCTTCCAGATGTGCGTGAGGTTCTCACCGTTCACGGTGCGCTGGCTTCGCGTATAACGAAGGGCGGAACATCGCCGAGCTCATTCGCGGCACAGATTTCTCAATTGCAGGAACTCGTAAAGAGTGATGGCAAGAAATTCAACGACAAGCAACAGGCCTTCTCGGCCATGATGGGGCAATGATGACGGCGATAAATAATGATCTAATCGATGACCTCAAATGGCGTGGCTTAATAGCACAAACAACTGATGAGGCAGCCCTTCGTGAAGCCCTAAAGAAGCCGGTTACTCTTTATCTTGGAACAGATCCGACCGCACCCAGCATTCACGTGGGCAACCTTGTGCCACTACTGGTGATGCGACGTTTTCAATTAGCGGGTCATAATCCGATTCTTCTCGTTGGTGGAGCGACAGGACTTGTGGGAGATCCCAGCGGTCGTAACGATGAACGCTCACTTAATGATTTAGC
This sequence comes from Candidatus Nanopelagicaceae bacterium, assembly GCA_965267985.1. Taxonomy (GTDB): domain Bacteria; phylum Actinomycetota; class Actinomycetes; order Nanopelagicales; family Nanopelagicaceae; genus Planktophila. The sequence continues at coordinate 688,664 of OZ254152.1, forward strand.
AATCGTTGAGCAATGGGTAAACCGCATTAAGGTGCAGCTCTCTAAGTTCATGGACTTTGAAACTAAGAACAATCCTGCCACGATGGCGAACAATCTTGACTGGACGGCGCCACTGTCAACAATTGCATTCTTGCGTGATATTGGAAAGCATTTCAGTGTCAATCAGATGCTTAATAAAGATTCTGTCTCATCACGACTTGAGAAAGATGGAATCTCTTACACAGAATTCTCATACCAAGTTCTTCAATCTATGGATTACCTTGAGTTATTCCGGCGCAGTAATTGCGTATTGCAAATTGGTGGTTCAGATCAATGGGGAAATATCACAGCAGGACTTGATCTCATTCGTCGTGCAGAAGGTGGAAGTGCACATGCGCTAACAGTTCCTCTTTTAACAAAGGCGGATGGAACAAAGTTCGGAAAGACTGCCGGTGGTTCTGTATGGCTAGATCCCGAGATGACATCACCATATGCATTCTTCCAATACTGGTTGAATTCAGATGATGCAGATGTTATTAAGTTCATTAAGACTTTCTCATTTAAAACTCGTGAAGAGATTGAATCGCTCGAAAAGTCACACAATGAAAACCCTGGTGCACGTGAAGCGCATCGTGCACTCGCACGAGAGCTAACATCACTCGTGCATTCACCAGAAATTGCAGAGCGAGTTGAAGTTGCAGCACGTGCATTATTTGGACAGGCAGATCTTGCAGAACTTGATGAAGCAACTCTTGCATCTGCTATCGCAGAACTTCCACGCACAACAGTTTCATCTGCAGATGAGATGCCAACGTGGGTAGATCTCTTAGCAGCAACTGGCGTAGTTGATTCAAAATCTGCTGCGCGTCGCATAGTTAAAGAGAGTGGCGCATATCTCAACAATGAGAAGGTCCCATCTGAGGATTTCCGTCTCGAGAAAAGCCACTTTTTATGCGGAAAATACGCACTTTTACGTAAAGGAAAGCGAGATCTTGCAGCTGTAGAGATCATCTCTTAATTTAGCATCACTCAAAAAACCCATTATTTATGCGTAAATAGTGGGGTTTTTGCCATTTCTCTACTTTATGAGCCATCTCACCCTCGAATACCCCCGAATGGTCATACGCCGATTTGACCTGTCAGGGGGAGGCACCTATAGTTACGCTCCTTGCTGTGGAACGTACAAATTCTCGTGTAAAAGCGTAGATATGGCCGTACAGCAGAAGTACCTAAGATCTAGCCGATTTGACCTGCGAAGGTTCAATGGACTAGGTTTTGCGGTCTGCCCTGAAAAGTAGAAGAGATTCTGCGAAGCAGTGCGCATCCGTACCTTGAGAACTCAACAGCGTGCCATAAGTCAATGCCATTGAATGGCTCTAGTAGCCATTCAATAAATAAATACTTCAATGAAGTATGGATACTTCGGTATCAATACTCGTTGATTTCCTTTGGTAATAAGACTAAATAAACGACAGTTTGTTTGTCTCGTAAAGCTAAAGATCAAACATTTCTATGGAGAGTTTGATCCTGGCTCAGGACGAACGCTGGCGGCGTGCTTAACACATGCAAGTCGAGCGATGAAACACCTTCGGGTGTGAATTAGCGGCGAACGGGTGAGGAACACGTGAGAAATCTGCCTTCAACTCTGGGATAACTCCGGGAAACCGGGGCTAATACCGGATATGAGCCTTGATCGCATGATCGGGGCTGGAAAGTTTTTCGGTTGAAGATGATCTCGCGGCCTATCAGCTTGTTGGTGAGGTAATGGCTCACCAAGGCGACGACGGGTAGCCGGCCTGAGAGGGCGACCGGCCACACTGGGACTGAGACACGGCCCAGACTCCTACGGGAGGCAGCAGTGGGGAATATTGGGCAATGGAGGAAACTCTGACCCAGCGACGCCGCGTGAGGGATGAAGGCCTTCGGGTTGTAAACCTCTTTCAGTAGGGAAGAAGCGAAAGTGACGGTACCTACAGAAGAAGCACCGGCTAACTATGTGCCAGCAGCCGCGGTAATACATAGGGTGCAAGCGTTGTCCGGAATTATTGGGCGTAAAGAGCTCGTAGGTGGTTTGATACGTCGGATGTGAAAATCAGGGGCTCAACCCCTGACCTGCATTCGATACGGTCAAGCTAGAGTGTGGTAGGGGAGACTGGAATTCCTGGTGTAGCGGTGGAATGCGCAGATATCAGGAGGAACACCGATGGCGAAGGCAGGTCTCTGGGCCATTACTGACACTGAGGAGCGAAAGCGTGGGGAGCGAACAGGATTAGATACCCTGGTAGTCCACGCCGTAAACGGTGGGCGCTAGTTGTGCGAACCTTCCACGGTTTGTGCGACGCAGCTAACGCATTAAGCGCCCCGCCTGGGGAGTACGATCGCAAGATTAAAACTCAAAGGAATTGACGGGGCCCCGCACAAGCAGCGGAGCATGCGGCTTAATTCGACGCAACGCGAAGAACCTTACCAAGGCTTGACATATACAGGAATACGGCAGAGATGTCGTAGCCGCAAGGTCTGTATACAGGTGGTGCATGGTTGTCGTCAGCTCGTGTCGTGAGATGTTGGGTTAAGTCCCGCAACGAGCGCAACCCTCGTTCTGTGTTGCCAGCATTTAGTTGGGGACTCACAGGAGACTGCCGGGGTTAACTCGGAGGAAGGTGGGGATGACGTCAAATCATCATGCCCCTTATGTCTTGGGCTGCACGCATGCTACAATGGCTGGTACAAACGGCTGCAATACCGCAAGGTGGAGCGAATCCGAGAAAGCCAGTCTCAGTTCGGATTGGGGTCTGCAACTCGACCCCATGAAGTCGGAGTTGCTAGTAATCGTAGATCAGCAACGCTACGGTGAATACGTTCCCGGGGCTTGTACACACCGCCCGTCACGTCACGAAAGTCGGTAACACCCAAAGTCAGTGGCCCAACCGTAAGGAGGGAGCTGCCAAAGGTGGGATCGGTGATTGGGACGAAGTCGTAACAAGGTAGCCGTACCGGAAGGTGCGGCTGGATCACCTCCTTTCTAAGGAGCATCGTGTGGAGATTCTCGAGCGAGAATCAATACCCCACACGGCTCATAAGTGGAGCATTGACTTAGGTTTTTTAACTTTCAAAATTATGTTAGTACAAGCAGCTTGCTGCAGTGGAAAGCCTCTAACTTGAATTACTGAACTAGGCACGTTGTTGGGTCCTGAGGGGACGGCTAGCGCCACCCTTCTTGGACTTAATAAGCAGAGAAAGTGCGATTACATCGTAACTCTCAAGGCTTGTTGAGTACCGCCCGTATTTTGAGAACTACACAGTGGACGCGAGCATCTTTGTGGTCAAATTATTAAGCGCACATGGCGGATGCCTTGGCATCAGAAGCCGATGAAGGACGTAGTAGGCTGCGATAAGCCTGGGGGAGCTGTCAAACGAGCTTTGATCCCAGGATTTCCGAATGGGGAAACCTGGCTGGAGTAATGTCCAGTTATTCCCACCTGAATATATAGGGTGGGTAAAGGGAACTCGGGGAAGTGAAACATCTCAGTACCCGAAGGAAGAGAAAACAACCGTGATTCCGTTAGTAGTGGCGAGCGAAAGCGGAAGAGGCCAAACCTAAAACGTGTCAAGCCGGCAGGCGTTGCGTTTTGGGTGTTGTGGGACCAGTTCGATCACTCTGCCGAGTGGTCAAAGAGTCAGAAATTGTTTAAGTAGATGAATGGCGTGGGAAAGCCAATCACAGAGGGTGAGAATCCCGTAGTCGAAACTTAATCAACTCTTTACTGTTATCCCAAGTAATACCGAACTCGAGGAATTCGGTATGAATCTGGCGGGACCACCCGCTAAGCCTAAATACTCTCTGATGACCGATAGCGGACTAGTACCGTGAGGGAAAGGTGAAAAGAACCCCGCAAGGGGAGTGAAATAGAATCTGAAACCGTGTGCGTACAAGCCGTTGGAGCGACGTAAGTTGTGACAGCGTGCCTTTTGAAGAATGAGTCTACGAGTTAGTGTCGTGTAGCAAGGTTAACCCGTCGAGGGGAAGCCGTAGCGAAAGCGAGTCTGAATAGGGCGCTTGAGTTGCACGATCTAGACCCGAAGCGAGGTGATCTACGCATGGCCAGGTTGAAGCGCGGGTAAGACCGCGTGGAGGACCGAACCCACTAATGTTGAAAAATTAGGGGATGAGCTGTGTGTAGGGGTGAAAGGCCAATCAAACTTCGTGATAGCTGGTTCTCTCCGAAATGCATTTAGGTGCAGCGTTGCGTGTTTCTTACCGGAGGTAGAGCTACTGGATGGTCGAGGGGTCCTACAAGATTACCAACATCAGCCAAACTCCGAATGCCGGTAAGTGAGAGCGCAGCAGTGAGACTGTGGGGGATAAGCTTCATGGTCGAGAGGGAAACAACCCAGAATAGCAACTAAGGTCCCAAAGCCTGTGCTAAGTGGAAAAGGATGTGAAGTCGCATAGACAACCAGGAGGTTGGCTTAGAAGCAGCCACCCTTAAAAGAGTGCGTAATAGCTCACTGGTCAAGTGATTTCGCGCCGACAATGTAACGGGGCTCAAGCACAGCACCGAAGTTCTATCATTCAAGCATTACCCCGATCGCAAGATCCAGGGGCTTGGATGGGTAGGAGAGCGTTGTGTGGCTGGTGAAGCGGCAGAGGAATCTAGCCGTGGAAGCCACACAAGTGAGAATGTAGACATGAGTAGCGAGAGAGGGGTGAGAAACCCCTCCGCCGAAAGACCAAGGGTTCCTGGGCCAGGCTAATCCGCCCAGGGTAAGTCGGGACCTAAGGCGAGGCCGTCAGGCGTAGTCGATGGACAACTGGTTGATATTCCAGTACTCGCTTATATTCGCCCAAGACGAATCAGATAATGCTAAGGCCGAGAAGCTTGTTGGACGTAAGTTCAATGAGGGGATCCGCTGACCCGGTTCTGTAGTAGTTTAGCAATGGTGTGACACAGGAAGGCAGTCCAGCCCGGGCGATGGTTGTCCCGGGGTAAGGTCGTAGGGCGTTACGTAGGCAAATCCGCGTAACACATGCCTGAGAACTGATGCCGAGCCGTAAGGCGAAGTGGATGATCCTATGCTGTCAAGAAAAGCATCTAGCGAGAATATGAGTGACCCGTACCCGAAACCGACACAGGTGGTCAGGTAGAGAATACCAAGGCGATCGAGATAATTATGGATAAGGAACTCGGCAAAATGCCCCCGTAACTTCGGGAGAAGGGGGGCCCTTTAGCGTGTAGGAGTTTTCCTCCGAAGCGCTGGAAGGCCGCAGAGACCAGGCTCAAGCGACTGTTTACCAAAAACACAGGTCCGTGCGAAGTAGCAATACGATGTATACGGACTGACGCCTGCCCGGTGCTGGAAGGTTAAGGGGACTGGTTAGCCGCAAGGCGAAGCTGAGAACTTAAGCCCCAGTAAACGGCGGTGGTAACTATAACCATCCTAAGGTAGCGAAATTCCTTGTCGGGTAAGTTCCGACCTGCACGAATGGCGTAACGACTTGAGCGCTGTCTCATCCGTAAACTCGGCGAAATTGCATTACGAGTAAAGATGCTCGTTACGCGCAGAAAGACGGAAAGACCCCGGGACCTTTACTATATCTTGATATTGGTGTTCGGAACGGTTTGTGTAGGATAGGTGGGAGACTTTGAAGCGGGCACGCCAGTGTCTGTGGAGTCATTGTTGAAATACCACTCTGATCGTTTTGAACTTCTAACCTCGGTCCGTAATCCGGATCAGGGACAGTGTCTGGTGGGTAGTTTGACTGGGGCGGTCGCCTCCTAAAAAGTAACGGAGGCGCTCAAAGGTTCCCTCAACCTGGTTGGCAATCAGGTGTCGAGTGTAAGTGCACAAGGGAGCTTAACTGTGAGACAGACATGTCGAGCAGGTACGAAAGTAGGAACTAGTGATCCGGCGGTGGCTTGTGGAAGCGCCGTCGCTCAACGGATAAAAGGTACCCCGGGGATAACAGGCTGATCTTGCCCAAGAGTCCATATCGACGGCAAGGTTTGGCACCTCGATGTCGGCTCGTCTCATCCTGGGGCTGGAGTAGGTCCCAAGGGTTGGGCTGTTCGCCCATTAAAGAGGCACGCGAGCTGGGTTCAGAACGTCGTGAGACAGTTCGGTCCCTATCTTCTGTGCGCGTAAGAAACTTGAGAAGGGCTGACCCTAGTACGAGAGGACCGGGTCGGACGAACCTCTGGTGTGTCGGTTGTTCCGCCAGGAGCACCGCCGATTAGCTACGTTCGGAAGGGATAACCGCTGAAAGCATCTAAGCGGGAAGCTCGCTTCAAGATTAGGTTTCTCATTGGTTTACCAAGTAAGGCCCCCAGCTAGACTACTGGGTTGATAGGGTGGAAGTGGAAGAGCCGTAAGGCTTGGAGCTGACCACTACTAATAGGCCGAGGATTTAACTACAAAGTTGCTACGCGTCCACTGTGTGGCTCTCGAGATACGGTCGAGAGCTGCTAATAAAGAAGATCAGATTAATTTCTGGTCAGACTTACTTAGTAAGCTTGCGTCCAATAACTCAATAGCGTTTCGGCATCCATAGCGTGAGGGAAACACCCGGTCCCATTCCGAACCCGGAAGTTAAGCCTCACAGCGTCGATGGTACTGCACGGGTGACCTTGTGGGAGAGTAGAACGATGCCGGACTTAAATTATAAAAAGGGCGCTGAGCAATCAGCGCCCTTTTTGTTTTTCTTCACTGAAAATATGCACTCGATGGGAGAGAGCTATGAACGATCGCAATGAACGTCCAAGTCGTCCAGGAAATGGTCGTCCAGGAGAGAGTCGACCTTCTGGATCGGATCGTCCTTCATCAGGACGCCCATCGAATTCACGTCCCGGAGATCGTCCATCACGTCCCGGAGATCGCACAGAGTCTCGACCATCTAATCGGGGCGAACGTTCCGACGAACGTCGCCCGGGTCGCGGTGGTCGTGATGATCGCGCCGGAGCAACTCGCAATGTCTCCGATGGTCGTTCAGTAAGTGATCCGCGCGGATTCCGTCCTGCTCCAATTGAGCGCGATCCTTCGCGTGTACGTCCAAGAATCTTCGAGCCCGATATTCCAGAACATGTTACGGGTGAAGAACTTGAGAAGAGTGTTCGCGCGGAACTCTTAAGTCTCTCCGCGGAGAATGCAAAGGTAGTCGCGCGCCACATGGTCTGCGTCAATCTTTATATGGATATCGATCCAGAACTCGCGCACAAGCATGCAACGGCTGCTGCCTATCATGCAGGTCGACTTGCAGTGGTACGCGAGACTGCAGGTTATGCCGCATATCGCGCTGGTCATTTTGAAATTGCACTGAAAGAGTTACGAGCTGCACATCGAATTTCTGGCGATGTGACTTCGTGGCCGGTCATGGCAGATTGCGAGAGGGGACTTGGTAACCCTCTGAAAGCGCTGAAAATGGCTGGTTCTCCAGAGGTCTCTCGACTTGAAAAGGCGGAAGAGATTGAGATGCGTATCGTCGCAGCCGGAGCGCGTCGCGATCTAGGTGAGTTTGAAGCTGCTGTCGTTACGCTGCAATGTCGTGAACTTCAAAATGATCGCGAGCCATGGTCGCTCCGTATCCGCTACGCATATGCAGATGCACTTGCCGCAGCAGGACGTGGGGAAGAGGCTCGTGAATGGTTTAGCAAATGTGCTCTCCTTGATGAGGATGAAGAGACAGATGCTGGAGAACGTTCACAGGCGTAATCTCGTCCACATGTAGTTCATAACTTTCGCAATCGCTCAATGAATTGCTCAAGAATCCACCCTTCATAGAACTTGGAGGATGGAAATGGCGAGCAAGAAGAAGTTGGCGGAAGTTGATGTAGATGATTATTCGCTCAATGACTGCCTTTTACGAGGTCGGGTATCTGCTGAGGCGACGGATAAAGAGCTACCAAGCGGTGAGCATGTCGTTGAATTTCGACTGATCATTACTCGCGCTGAAAGAGAAGGTGTAGATACCCTCGATATCGCTGCGTGGAGCGCAAAGAGCCGTCGAACCGCCCTCTCGCTCAAGCCAGGGGAATGGGTCGAAATATCTGGCTCGGTTCGCAGGCGCTTCTGGCAAGGCCCTTCTGGTCTCGCCAGTCGATGGCAGATTGAGGGCGAGAGCATTACTCGTCTATAGCGAGCCTCTGACGCTCACTTCGTCGCACCTAACCGATACTCTTGCCCCATGGCAAAGACTCCTACGAGCGAACTCTTCTCCACCTTGAAGAGCTACTTCAACCAAATTACTGAGGGTGAACGCACGCCGACCGAGGTTGCTTCAGCGCTCAATGATTGGGCGCGCGAGAGCGCAGAGTCAATAAAGGTAAAGATTTCAGAAGAAGTTGAGACCACAGTTACCAAGATGGGTTTTGTTAAACGTGAAGAGTACGAGAAGTTAGTTGCTCGCGTTGCAAAGCTTGAGTCCAAGCCGGTGAAGAAATCAGTTCCTGCAGTGAAGAGAACGACTGTAAAGAAAAACTCAGTAAAAAAGATTGCAAAGAAGAGCGTAGCGACGAAGGCGAGTAAATAATGAGTGAAAATTTCAATAACGATGGGACAGCGGTGCAGGAAGAGTCTGTGGTCGATGGCGTGCGCCGAGAACTTGAAGAGATCGATTCGTCAGATCTCTCTGAACATGCCGCTCGTTTTGAAGCTCTCCATAAAAAGCTACAAGACTCTCTCAATTCGATCGATGGACTTTAGTCTTTAACAAGGCCACGATATGAAGACACGACTCGATGCAGAACTCGTCCGTCGCGAACTAGCACGTTCGCGCGAACAGGCTGCAGATTTGATTGAGTCCAGGTCAGTGCTGGTCAACGGAATCCCTGCAACAAAACCGGCTACTCAAGTTGATGCTGAGACTTCAATTGTGATTCAAGGCGATCGTGATGACTTCGTATCTCGTGGCGGTCACAAGTTGGCAGGTGCCCTTGATGTGTTCACTGAGGTTATTGTTGAGGGAAAGGTCTGCCTCGATGCCGGCGCTTCAACGGGAGGATTTACAGATGTTCTCCTGCGTAGGGGCGCAAAGAAAGTAGTCGCAGTAGATGTCGGTTATGGCCAACTTGCCTGGGAACTCCGCACTGATGAACGTGTAAAAGTTCTCGATCGCACAAACATCCGACATCTCACAGGAGATCAGGTTGGAGAGGAGATTGAACTCGTTGTTGCAGATCTCTCTTTCATCTCACTCTCTCTCGTCCTGCCCGCACTCGCCGCCGTCTCAAATCCTGGCGCTGACTTCGTACTTATGGTCAAGCCTCAATTTGAGGTAGGTCGTGAAAAACTTGGAGCAGGTGGCGTCGTCCGCGATCCCGAGCTTCGTAAAGCCGCAGTTCTCGATGTAGCAGATTCTGCATATGACGTTGGACTTGGCACTATGGGTATTGCTGCAAGCCCACTTCCTGGACCTGCCGGAAACGTTGAATACTTCCTCTGGCTCCGTCGTGGTGCACCAGCAATTAATGAGGACCAACTCGATCGCGCGATTGCCGATGGTCCAGCATGAGTAAGCGTCGCGGAGTTGTCCTTGTAAATCCTTCACGTGAGGAAGCAGTCTCTGCAGCGCGTGAGCTTGCAGAGATCCTAGTCTTAAAAGATTTTGAACTCGTCTCACCGACAGAGGTGTCTATAGAGAACATCGCCCCTGTCGCTGTAGATGCAATCGGTGATGTTGAGATTGCGATAGTCCTTGGGGGAGATGGAACAATTCTTCGTGGCGCCGAAGTAACTCTTGCGCGCGACATTCCTCTTCTCGGTATCAATTTAGGAAAGGTTGGCTTCCTTGCCGAAGTCACCAAACCTGCTATCTCTGATATCGCGACAAGCATCGTTGAAAAGAGCTATGTTTACGAAAACCGTATGGTTCTTGGCTATTCCGTACTCCGTAATGGTCTTGAAATTTCAGAGGGATGGGCGCTCAACGAAATCACCGTTGAACGTGATAGCACGACGATGGTCGAACTCTTCGTCGAGATAGATCGTCGTCCGCTCTCGCACTGGGGCTGTGATGGACTCATCTGTTCAACCCCTACCGGATCTACTGCATATGCCTTTAGCGCAGGTGGACCGGTGCTCTGGCCAGAGATCGATGCGTTAGTGCTTCTGCCCATCTCGGCACATGCGCTCTTCTCGCGACCAATGGTTGTATCGACCACATCAGAGATTGTTGTAACGGTTGAATCATCAGTGGCACTTCTCTCAGCCGATGCTCTCCGCAAGCTGCCACTCTTAGAGGGTGATCGCGTTGTCATTACCCGTAACCCGCACACAATCAAGTTGGCGCACATCAACCCAACACTCTTTACAGATCGCCTCGTTGCAAAGTTCAAATTACCCGTTGAGGGATGGCGTGGTGAGTGAACGTACCTATCTAGAAGAGATTTCAATTCGCAATCTAGGCATCATTGAGGAATCTCGCCTTGAACTTGGCAAGGGTCTCAATGTTTTAACAGGTGAAACCGGCGCCGGAAAGACGATGATCCTCACAGCCCTGAACTTGGTGCTGGGAGGAAAATCAGATAGCGCGCTCGTGCGTTCAGGTTCTGACCGTCTCACGGCGACTGCAGTGTTCTCGCTGCCAGAGGCGATTCCAAGTGATCTCTCACAAGCCTTATTCGATAGCGATATCGAGGTCGATGATGCGCAACTAATTTTCTCGCGCTCAGTCACTGCCGAGGGTAAGAGCAAAGCATTGTGCAGCGCTTCAACAGTTCCTGCAGCTTTTCTCTCAGAGCTATCCCAATACCTCATTGAGATACATGGCCAATCTGCGAATACTCAGTTGGTCAAAGCGGCTCGGCAGCGAGAACTTCTCGACCGTTTTGGGGGAGAGAAAGTTAATTCTCACCTTAAGAGATATGGTCAGATTTACGATTCTTATCTAGAGCTGAAGAACCGTATTAAGGTGATGAAGAGCGCTTCGGCTGAACGTGATAAAGAGATTGCCGAACTTGAAGAATTTCTCGATGGATGGAGCAAGGTTAAGCCGACTCGCGGAGAGTATGCATCGACTCTCGATGAGATTTCGCGTCTATCTAGCGTTGAGGATCTCCGTGTAGCTGCAGCCGGAGCGGTCGAGGCTTCCTCCGATGAAGAATCTGGAGCGCTCACAGCGCTCGGAGCGGCAAAGAGATTTCTTGAGAGCGCCAAAGGTCGCGATTCAAGACTTGATGCAATCACTGATCAGGTTGCAGAGAGTTTCTACGCACTCGACGAAGCGACGAGAGACCTTACTTCGTATCTATCTTCTTTAGAGGCAGACCCTGAACGACTCAATGCATTACAAGAGCGCAGGGCAACTCTTGCAACTTTTGCAAAGAAGTGGGGCAACGGTGTTGATCCAGATGAGGTGATGGTCGTTCTTGCAGCACGCGCCAAGAGTGGTCGAGAAAATATTGCTGATCTTCGTGGTGGGGATCAACGAGTGGCAGAGTTAGAGAGCGAACTCGCAGGAATAAAGAAAGATCTCTTTCGCGTTGCTCAATCGCTGACAGAATCTCGTGAAGAAGCTGCTTCACAATTATCGACTGCAGTCTCTGATGAACTGACTCATCTTTCGATGCCACATACCCAGTTAATTATTGATCTCGAAACACCCGATTACAACGGAGCCCTGAAAGAGAGTGACTTCACGGCATATGGGTGCGATGAGGTTTCCATTTCAATCAAAGCTCACGCCACAGCCTCGAAGATTGCAATCGGGAAAGGTGCATCTGGCGGCGAGATGTCACGCATCATGTTGGCTCTTGAAGTAGTCATTGCTAAGACGCACCCCGTGGGTACCTATATCTTTGATGAGGTAGATGCCGGTGTTGGCGGTAAAGCGGCAATCGAGGTTGGTCGACGCCTTCACCTTCTGGCGCAGAGCTCTCAAGTAATTGTGGTGACCCACCTTCCTCAAGTAGCTGCATGGGCAGATACCCACTTCAGAGTAGAAAAACGAAGTGATGGCTCTATCGTTGAATCAGGGGTTGAAAAGCTCTCTGAGAGCCAGAGAGTGGAGGAGATCGCTCGTATGCTCGCCGGTCTCGAAGAGTCCTCAAGTGCCCTAGAACACGCCGCCGAGCTCCTCGCCATGCGAGGTTGAGCCCAGAATCGATGATAGGTTCGACTTCCATGAGCCAAAAAGAGCGTAGCCATGGACATGTCACCAAACACATCTTCGTTACAGGTGGAGTCGCATCCAGTTTAGGTAAGGGTCTTACCGCTTCAAGTCTCGGCCGCCTTCTTGTAGCTCGTGGCATTCGTGTGACGATGCAGAAGCTCGATCCATACCTCAATGTTGATCCAGGGACGATGAATCCATTTCAGCATGGCGAAGTTTTCGTTACCGATGATGGCGCTGAGACAGATCTTGATATTGGGCACTATGAGCGCTTCCTTGATCGCAACCTAGAAGGTTCGGCGAACGTCACAACTGGTCAGGTGTATTCACGAGTAATCGCACGCGAACGTCGCGGCGAATATCTCGGTGAAACAGTGCAGGTCATTCCTCATATCACAAATGAAATCAAAGAGCGCATGCTCGGAAATGATTCACCAGATATCGATGTTGTTATTACAGAGATCGGTGGAACCGTTGGTGATATCGAATCTCAACCCTTCTTAGAAGCTGCGCGCCAAATTCGCCAAGAGGTTGGTCGCGATAATGTCTTCTACCTTCATATTTCACTTGTTCCATATATTGGCCCTTCAGGTGAGCTCAAGACTAAGCCGACGCAGCATTCCATTGCGGCACTTCGTAGTATTGGTATAGCTCCTGATGGAATCGTTCTCCGTTGCGATCGACCAATTCCTGAAGGAATCAAGAAGAAAATCTCTCTCATGTGCGATGTGGATATTGAAGCAGTGGTCGCAGCTGTAGATGCCCCATCGATTTATGATATTCCGAAGGTTCTTAATAGCGAGGGCCTTGATTCATACATCGTCCGCCGACTCAGTCTGGGTGGCCATGATGTTGAATGGGGTGAATGGGATGCTCTTCTCGAGAAAGTTCATCATCCAAAACATCACATTCGTGTAGGTCTTGTCGGAAAGTACATCGATCTTCCTGATGCTTATCTCTCTGTCTCAGAGGCTCTGCGCGCGGGAGGCTTTGCAAATGATGCAAAGGTTGAACTCGTCTGGATCCCAAGTGACAATTGCGAGACTCCAGAAGGGGCTAAGAAGGAACTTTCAACTCTCGATGCAATCTGTGTACCAGGTGGATTTGGAATTAGAGGCATTGAAGGAAAACTCGGTGCACTTAAGTTTGCACGCGAAAATAAGATTCCCACTCTCGGATTATGTCTCGGACTTCAATGTATGGTGATTGAAGCAGCTCGCAATCTTGCAGGAATCAAGGATGCAAGCTCTGCTGAATTCACACCAGATACTGGAACGCATGTGATTGCAACGATGGCAGAGCAGATGGATATCGTTGCCGGAGAGGCTGATATGGGCGGAACCATGCGCCTAGGTCTCTATAAAGCTAACTTAACACCCGGTTCTATCGTTGCAGAGGTTTATGGAGCAACTGAGATATCTGAGCGCCATCGCCATCGCTATGAAGTGAATAATAAGTATCGCGATCAGATTGCCGCAGCGGGAATTATTTTTTCTGGCATCTTTGCAGAGAAGAACCTTGTTGAATTCGTTGAACTTCCTCGTGAGGTTCATCCATACTATGTGGGAACACAAGCTCATCCAGAGCTACGTTCGCGTCCCACTCGTCCACATCCGCTCTTCAGCGGTCTCATTGCAGCTGCTGTAGCTAAGAAGGGCTAGCCATGATTGTCGGAGTTCCTAAAGAGATCAAAGTTCTAGAAGCACGTGTGGCCCTTACTCCAGAAGGTGCATCTGAATTCATCCGAGCTGGCCATAAGGTTGTTATCGAAAAGGGCGCTGGCCTTGGCTCGGCAATCACCGATGAGCAATACATCGCAGCGGGAGCTACGATCGAAAGCGATGTTGAGAAGATCTGGCGAGATGCCGAGATGATTCTCAAGGTGAAAGAACCGATTGAAGCTGAATATCCACGTCTTCGCGCAGGTCAGATTCTCTTTACATATCTCCATTTAGCTGCGAGCAAACCTTGCACCGATGCTCTCCTTGCAAGTGGAACAACGGCTATTGCCTATGAGACAGTAGAGTTAAATGGAACACTTCCTCTTCTCGCACCTATGTCTGAAGTAGCTGGCCGACTTGCAACTCAGGTTGGAGCAACCGCTCTCCAGAAGCCTCATGGCGGTCGAGGAGTATTGCTCGGGGGAGTGCCAGGCGTTGCTCCAGGCAAGGTTGTCGTTATAGGCGGAGGCGTTGCAGGACTTAACGCTGCGGTAATTGCTCTCGGCATGGGCGCAGATGTCACAGTTCTAGATCGTTCACTTCCACGTCTTGCATATATCGACACTATCTATCAGGGTCGCATTAAGACTCTCGCTTCAACGTATGGAGCAATCGATCGCGAAGTGAAGTCTGCAGACCTCGTCGTAGGTGCGGTTCTCGTACATGGCGCAAAGGCGCCTAAGCTTGTTTCAAACGAGCAAGTGAAAGGGATGAAGCCAGGGGCAGTTCTTGTTGATATCGCTATTGATCAAGGGGGTTGTTTTGAGGATTCGCGTCCGACAACACATGCTGAACCAACATTTAAAGTTTACGATGCAATCTTCTACTGTGTAGCCAATATGCCAGGTGCTGTACCTGTGGCATCTACCTACGCTCTTACCAATGCGACTCTTCCTTATGCGCTCTCTCTTGCAAATAATGGATGGGAGGCCGCGATCGCTAAGGATTCAGCTCTTGCTAAGGGACTCAATGTTCACGCTGGCAAAGTTTGCTATGAGGCGGTCGCGGTAGCCCATGGCTATTCAATGTAGCGTTGCAGTTGCAACGTACCTGGATCATTTACGAATCGAACGGGGCCTCTCTGTAAATTCAGTAGAGAGCTACAAGCGTGATCTCTCAAAGTTTTTACTGATTCTCGATGATAGAAAGCTACGGTTTGATTCTCTAACAGAGGCAAATATCTCTTCGATGATTGGTGACCTTACCGCAGGGGGATTAGCCCCATCTTCGATCAATCGCTTCCTCTCTTCACTCAAAGGTTTCTACAAATATTGCGCACTTGAATATCAGGTTGCGAATCCCATGATTGATATCAATCATTTCAAGATTGCACGAAAATTACCAAAGGCGCTTTCGGTTGAAGAGGTATCACGCCTTATTGAATCTACAAATAACCCAGCCGACCCACAGTCACTTCGCGATAGAGCGATACTTGAGATTCTCTATGGCACTGGTGCACGTGTTGCCGAGCTTGTAGGAATCGATATCAGCGACATCAGTAAGGACTCTTTTGATGGTGAAGAGATCACGATTCTCAAATTACGGGGCAAGGGATCGAAAGAACGATTAGTACCAATCGGCAAATTCGCCCTTGATGCGCTAGATAATTATCTTGTTCGTATTCGTCCTGCCCTCCTTGTGAAGAATTCCCAAGGTGAACGTGCACTCTTCCTAAACTCTCGCGGAACTCGCCTGACTCGCCAATCCGCGTGGAGCACGGTTCTTAAAGCTGCAAAGGCTTCTGGATTGGAAGGGCGTGTATCGCCCCATGTATTTCGACATAGTTATGCAACGCATCTTCTCGACGGCGGTGCCGATATTCGTGTTGTGCAGGAATTATTAGGACATGCATCAGTGACAACAACTCAGATTTATACTCTTGTAACAATAGATAAGGTGCGCGAAAGCTACTCTCTCGCGCACCCTCGTTCAAAGTAAAATTAGAGACCGCGTAAACGGCGGGCGAGAATGCTCTGTTCTCCCTTTGATTCAAGATCTGCAATGATGACAGCGATTGATTCACGAACAATGCGACCACGATCAACTGCTAAGCCAAGATCTCCGCGAAGCATCAAGCGGGCTTGATCAAGATCGAAGAGCTCATCGGGGGATAGGTAAACAGTGATTTTCTCATCGTGACGTTCACGCCCTGATGGCGATTTATCTGCCTGAGTGACACGTCGACGAGGAATTGATCGGACGCCCTTCTTTGCGCGAGGCGCAGATGAAGTTACAGGCGCTGCAGTTGGTGCAGGAATTGGTTGTTCTGCAACAACTTCACGTACCGCTGACAGGGCAGGCGCTGTATTTCGGAAGAGTTCATCTGCTCCTGGCAAGCTCGCTCTACGTGTCATCGTGCGCCTCCTCGTGAAATAAGTTCTCGCGCAAGTCGACGATAAGACTGCGCACCTGCTGATGATGTTGCATAAGCTGTAATTGGTTCGCCTGCGACCGTTGCCTCTGAGAATCTAATTGACTTAGAGATCAATGTGTCGAAGACAAGACCAGGGTGACCTTCAATAATGCGAGAGATAACTTCGCGGTTGTGAAGTGTCTTCTTATCAAACATAGTTGCGATAATGCCAATGAGGTTGAGATCTGGGTTATAGACCTCACGGACCTTGCCGATATTTTCAGAGAGTTCGATAAATCCATGCATCGCAAAGTTTTCACACTGCATTGGAACGATAATTTCATCTGATGCAACAAGAGCGTTAATAGCAAGACGACCCATTGTTGGTTGGCAATCAATCAAAATAACGTCGTATTCGTTACGAAGTGGAGCGAGCGCCTTCTTAAGATAGAGATGGCCAGAGATATCGCTAGAGAGTTTCATTTCAATGCCTACGAGATCTTTATTTGCCGGCAAGAAGTCGAGGTTAGCTACTGATGATTTAAGAACAATCTCATCGATATTTGCATCGGGTGCAAGAAGTGCGTAGTAGACGGTGTTCTCTAAGGGGAGTCGATGTGCATTAACGCCAAGACCGAGTGAGAGACCACCTTGTGGGTCGAAGTCGACGAGAAGAACGCGACGACCGAGCTCTGCGAGAGCGGCTCCGAGGCTGATCGTGGTAGTTGTCTTTCCAACGCCGCCCTTCTGATTAAAGATAGAGATGACCTTCGCCTGACCATGCTCGGTAATAGGAGCTGGTAGTGGGAAGTTCTGGGGGGCGCCCCCGAAGAGCGCAGTAGCGGTAACTACATCATCTTCAAATGTCGATTTAGCGTTCAAGCGTCAAACCTCTTTCTCAATTGGCGCGACTCTACGCTGGATATGCGCAGGGGCGCAAATAAACCAAGTAAGGTTCGCGCGTGGATATTCTCGAGGGCGCACCGGCTGAGGCGGTAGATACGCCTGCGCCTGCCGAGCCTGCGAAAGAGAGCGCCTTTAGCGTCCACCTCGACAATTTCGATGGCCCCTTCGACCTGCTTTTGCAGCTGATCTCTAAGCATAAGCTCGACATCACTGAGGTCTCCCTCAGCATCGTCACAGACGAATTCATCTCCTTTATCAGGGCCCTTGAGGCTTCAGGTGAAGGCTGGCGCTTAGATCAAGCCACTGAGTTTCTGGTCATCGCAGCGACGCTGCTCGATCTCAAAGCCGCCCGCCTCTTGCCGAGCGGTGAGATTGAAGATGAAGAGGATCTCGCCCTCCTTGAGGCCAGAGATATTCTCTTCGCCCGCCTACTCCAATATCGCGCCTTTAAAGAGATCGCAGCTAACTTCCAAGAGGCTATTGCAGCGGCCGATAAATCCTTCCCACGCGTGGTTGCTCTCGACCCAGGGCTCTCTAGCCTCCTTCCAGAGGTCCTCATCGGCGTGGGCCCAGAACGCTTTGCAGCCATCGCCGACCGTGTCTTGACCCCAAAGGTCGCCCCCGTCGTCGCTGTAGAGCACCTCCATAGCGCCCTTGTAAGCGTGGCAGAGGAGTCTCGTCTCGTCGTCGAAGCCCTTCGCAAGGGGCGAACGATGAGCTTTAGATCCCTCATCTCCGAGGCTGATTCAACCTTGGTAGTCGTAGCGCGATTCCTTGCCCTTTTAGACCTCTATCGCCAAGGTGCGCTCAGATTTGAGCAGGTAATCGCCCTCGGTGAGCTGCAGATTAGCTGGGTTGGCTCAGATGAAGGGGATGTTCTCGCCTCATCTGAGTTCGATATCCCTGTCAGCGAGCTCTACCCTGAAGCAGAGGTCGAGGGTTTAGAGGTCGAAAACCCTCAAGTACGAGATGAGAGTTCCGAAGATTTAAGCGTAATTGGGGATGAAGAGGATGGGGATGAGAATGAGTGATCAGAACCCGGTAGAGGTCGAGAAGATTGAGAGCGTAACTGAACCTTCTGAAGGTCAGTTATCGCATGTCTACGACGAGGCGACTTTGGGACGTTCAATCGAGGCGATTCTTATGGTCGTTGATGAGCCTGTCACCGAGCTCACCCTGGCATCTGTCCTTGAGGTCACCGTAGATCAGGTCATCGATGCGTTGGAGAGACTTCAGGGCTCCTATGAAGAGCGTGGCTTTACCCTCAAGGCAATCAATGGGGGATGGCGCTTCTACAGCTCACCCGAATTTAGCTCGGTAGTCGAGAAGTTTGTCCTCGATGGCCAGCAGAACCGCCTCACACAGGCGGCGCTAGAGACCTTAGCTGTGATCGCCTACCGTCAACCCGTCTCACGCGCTCGAGTCTCAGCGATCCGTGGCGTCAATGTAGAGGCGGTCATGAAGACCCTCATTACCCGTGGCCTGGTGGATGAATACGGAATCGAGAATGAGACCGGGGCGATCCTCTACAAGACTACGACCTACTTCCTGGAGCGCCTTGGCCTCAATAAGCTCGAAGATCTCCCACCTTTGGCGCCTCACCTGCCAGATATCGATGGTCTCGACGAGATTCTCGATTCGCTTACTGACTAACCCTTCAGTTACACTTTCCACACTCAGGCTTCTCACCTTGCCTGCTTTACGCTGACTGTCGTTAATGGATAGCCGCAGAATGGAAATACCTTATGGCCGAAATCCGCCTCAATAAAATCATCGCTGATGCTGGCGTCACCTCTCGCAGGGGAGCGGATGATCTCATCATCTCAGGACGTGTCGCGGTCGATGGCCGTATCATCCGTGAACTAGGCGCTAAATTTGACCCTACAAAGGTTAATGTCGAAGTTGATAATGAGACAATTATTCAGCAAATGACTAAGACTTATCTTGCACTTCATAAGCCTAGAGGTGTTCTGTCTACCATGTATGACCCAGAGGGGCGCCCTTCACTGGCCGATTTTATCGATCTGAGAACTGAGCGACTCTTCCACGTGGGTCGCCTCGATAAGGACTCTGAAGGTCTCATCCTTCTGACCAATGATGGAGATCTCACCTTTAGAGCTACCCACCCCTCCTTTGGTCTCGAAAAGACTTACATCATCGAGTTCGATGGCTCTCTTCCAAATGGGGCAGAGAAGTCCTTACGAAATGGTGTTGAGCTCGAAGATGGCATGGCCCGCGTCCTCAACTTTAAGCAGCTCTCGCCTACATGGCTAGAGGTGACAATCCATGAGGGTCGCTACCACATCATCCGCCGCCTTATGGAGGCTATCGGGGTAGAGGTCATTCGTCTGATTCGTACCCACTTCGGACCGATCTCTCTCGGTGAAACTCCCGAGGGGCGATGGCGCGACCTCAATGACGGTGAATTGCTTAACCTTCAAAATGCTTTAGATTTAAATAAATAAATCGATTCTTTGGTTATTAAGTAATATATCGATAAATAGGTAATGAAATCTCAGAGAGATTAAATATTTATTTATCGATATTGATATGCTCAATTAAACGGTTTTGAAATAGATTTATCGATATTGAGAGACAGTTCACCTGGAGATCCCAGTGAGTTGTGTGCAGAACGAAGTCCACTAAATGCTTAAAAGCGTTGAAGAGATTTGACGACAAATAGTTAAAAATATATAAGCGCGAGAAGGGTGAGAGGGTATGATTTCAGCTATGAGAGTGCGCGCAATACGTGGAGCGGTACAAGTCGAGGGTAATACCCCTGAGTCGATCGCTGCTGGCACGAAGGAGCTTCTCGCTGAGATTCTTCGGGCTAACAAGCTCTCGGTTGATAGCGTGATCTCCGTACTCCTCACAGCGACCCCGGATCTCAATGCTGCCTTCCCGGCTTCAGCTGCTCGCGAGGTCGGCTTTGAATCAACACCCCTGCTCTGTGCTGTGGAGATCGATGTTGTTGGGGCGCTCCCACGAGTAGTTCGAGCGCTGGTGACAGTCGAAAGTGAGCTCACATCGAGCGAAATCGCCCATATCTACCTCGGTGGCGCAAAGGCGTTACGACGAGATATCGCTCAATAAGAGCAGATTCCATGAACCTTTCTCATATTCGCATAGTCGGATCAGGCCTGATTGGCTCTTCGATCGGCCTCGCCCTTTCTCGAAATGGCATAGCTATAACGATGGTCGACATTGATCCTTCAGCCCAGAAGTTGGCCCAAGATCTGATGGGTGGCAAGTCTGGCGAAGGTCAGCCAGAGCTCACCATCATCGCCTCACCTGTATCTACCATCTCCCACGTCATTGAAGGGGAGATAGAACAAGGTTTCACCTTAGGATTTATAGATATCTCATCAGTAAAGGTTAAGCCTAAGGTCGAGGCTTCATCATTGAATCTTGATATGAGTAAATTTCTTCCAACCCATCCCATGGCAGGTCGTGAAGTCGGGGGAGCCGAATCAGCTCGTGGAGATCTCTTCCACGGTCGCCCTTGGATTATCGACTCTCGTGGCGTGAGTGGCGAGCTACTTGAGGCGGGACGAGAGATCATTGAGATCTGTGGCGCTCACCTGATTGATATGCCAGCCGAACTCCATGACCAAGCAGTCGCTCTTGTATCGCATCTGCCTCAGATTATGAGTTCAGCACTCGCTGCCCAATTAGAGGGCGCACCAGCTGAGTGGCTAGATCTCGCGGGGACTGGGCTTCGAGATACGACCCGCATAGCGGCTTCCAATTCACATCTATGGCGGGAGATTTTATCTGCCAACCGAGAGGCTCTTAACCCCTTGCTCGAGAAGGTGATTGAGGAGCTCAAAAACTTACAACTCTCTCTCAATTCAGAGAGCGCAGTCGAAGAATTTATTAAGAGCGGAAATCGCGGCCGCTCGATGATTCCTGGCAAACATGGTGGAGTTGCACGTAACTACTCATTCTTACCGGTGGTCATTGAAGATAAACCTGGACAACTTGCAGCTCTCTTTGACGAGTGTGCAACGGCGCGGGTGAATGTTGAAGATCTCACCATTGAACACTCACCAGAGCAGTACACGGGGTTGATCACACTTGCACTATCAAAAGATGACGCTGAAAAGCTATATCAGCATCTTCTCAAGCAAGGTTGGAGCGCTCATTCACCGCGCTAATGGTGAGTTACATCTTTGAAGTGCGCGATAATAAGCGCAGAATTTATTTATCGACTTGTTAACAGAAAGGTTTGGGTTAGACATGATTGTTGTTGCACTTGATGGCCCAAGCGGAGCTGGTAAGTCATCTACATCTAAAGGAATCGCAATTCGTTCGGGATGGAATTACCTTGACACTGGTGCGCTCTATCGCGCAGTTGCACTGATTGCTTTAGAGATCAAGAGCGATTCTGCAAAAGATATTCTTGCTCACCTCGCTCTCAATAGAATCTCTTTCTCTGCAGATCCAAAGAAGCCAGAAATTTTCTTGGGGGAGAGAAACATCTCCGAAGAGATTCGCACTCTGAACGTGACAAATAAAGTTTCGATTATCGCTGCAGATCCTGAGATCCGTGCAGAACTTTTGAAATTGCAACGTTCCATTATTGATAAATGTGAACGAGGAATTGTTGTCGAAGGTCGCGATATTGGAACAGTTGTCTGTCCTGATGCTGCGCTCAAGGTTTACCTCACAGCAGATATTGATGCTCGAACATCACGACGTGAAAATGAAATTGCAGATTCATCGATATCGACTGAAGTTGTCGCAGATTCGCTCATATCTCGTGATGAGCTAGATTCCACACGCAAAACAAGCCCTTTAGTGATGGCATCGGATGCTGTTCATATCGATAGCACAGAGCTCAATCTTGAAGAGACTATCGAGCGGGTCTGGGAACTTCTTGTAGAGCGCTCACTTCTTGGATTGCCGATTGTTGCGATCCTTGGTCGTCCTAATGTTGGTAAATCAACGTTGATCAATCGCTTTATCGGTCGACGTGAAGCAATTGTTGAAGATACTCCTGGCGTTACTCGCGATCGCGTACAATACGAATGCGAATGGGGTAGCCGTCGTTTTATTGTTATGGATACAGGTGGTTGGGAATCAAAGCCCGATGGAATCTCTGTTGCGATCTCTGCTGGTGCGGAACTTGCAATGGAAGAAGCGGATATTCTCGCTTTTGTCGTTGATGCACAGGTAGGTGCGCTTGATGAAGATGATGTCATGGTGCAAGAGCTTCGTAAAGCAAAGAAGCCAACACTTCTTATCGCAAATAAAGTTGATGGCGATCACGATGAAGCTGATGCACATGCTCTATGGAATCTTGGTCTTGGTGAGCCTCATTTCGTTTCAGGTCTTCATGGACGTGGTTCTGGAGATCTCCTCGACAACATTGTTAGATTGTTACCTGAGGTCGGTCGTGCACAGACACAAGATGGCTACCGTCGCATTGCTCTGATTGGTCGTCCAAACGTTGGTAAATCAAGTCTTCTCAATGCACTCGCCGGAGAGAATCGTTCGATTGTTGATGATGTTGCTGGTACAACTCGCGATCCTGTTGATTCGCTCATTGAAATTGGCGGCCAGGTCTGGCGCTTTGTTGATACTGCTGGAATTAAGAAGCGCGCCAATCAAGCAAGTGGAACGGATTATTACGCGACTCTTCGCACCCAGACAGCGCTTGAACGTTCAGAGTGCGTGGCATTAGTTCTCGATGCATCTGTTCCTATCTCTGAACAAGATCTGCGAATCATCTCGATGGTGGAAGATTCCGGTAAGGCGATGGTGCTCGTATTAAATAAGTGGGATTTGGTTGATGAAGATCGGCGTGACCAATTGGAGAAAGAGCTCGATCGCCACCTCGGCCATATCGAATGGGTACAACGAGTCAATGTGGCAGCTAAGACTGGCTGGCACCGCGATCGCTTGGCCCCTGCTCTTCGCACCGCCCTCTCCTCGTGGGAGAAGCGCGTGCCGACTTCAAAGCTCAACTCATTCTTGGGGGCGCTCATCGGAGCGACACCACCACCTGTTCGTGGTGGAAAGCAGCCAAAGGTCTACTACGCGACACAGGCTGGAATCGCGCCACCAAAGTTTGTCGTCTTCTCATCTGGCTGGATTGAGGCCTCATATCGCCGCTTCATTGAGCGTAGATTGCGTGAAGAGTTCGGCTTTCCAGGCACCCCTGTTCAGGTAGCGATCCGAGTCAAGGAGCGCGATAAGGAGTGAGGCGGTATCTGACGATTCCCAACGCCCTCACCGCATTGCGTGGGCTCGGGGTTCCTCTCTTTATCTGGCTCGCACTCGATCTTCACGCTGATGGATGGGCGATTCTCGTTCTGGCTATAGGCGGTATCACTGATTATCTTGATGGCAAGTTGGCGCGAATGTGGAATCAAACATCGCGCTTCGGTGAACTCGCAGATCCTGCAATCGATCGCATCTATATTCTCGCAACTCTTATCGTCCTCTATCTCCGCGATGCACTGCCATTATGGGTAATCGTTGCGCTCTTAGGACGCGATCTCATTTTAGGTATTGCGACAATCGCCCTGACTCGAAACGGTCTACCTCCACTGAAGGTTACATATATCGGTAAGGCTGCGACCTTCAATCTGCTCTATGCATTCCCGCTTCTCTTACTTGCCCTCAGCCATTCCGTTGCCGGAACTCTCGCCTTCATTTTCGGCTGGGCCTTTGCAATCTGGGGGATTGGCCTCTACCTCTTTACCGGTGTTTCATATTTCCGCACAGCTATGAAAAGTATTAGAGTGCCACCATCACAGCGCATCGTTGAGATGCGAGAGTAGAAGAGGACGCCATGTCACAGATTCCAGCAGATCTTCAATATACAAAAGAGCATGAATGGGTAGCTCAGAGTTCTACTGCAGGAACAATTCGGATGGGCATCACTGACTTTGCTCAAGGTGCACTCGGTGACATCGTCTATGTGCAGATGCCTAAGGTAGGCGAAGCTGTCGTTGCAGATAAAGTATGCGGCGAAGTCGAATCAACAAAATCTGTCTCTGAAATCTTCTCGCCCGTTACAGGAACTGTTGTGGCAGTAAACGAATCACTTGTAAATACTCCAGAGCTTGTCAACTCAGACCCATATGGTGCGGGATGGTTGGCGGAAATCTCAGTAAGTGGAGAGCCAGCCGCGCTCTTAAGCGCAGCAGAATATGGTTCTATTACCGGTTAATTGCAGTACTGCTCCGGCTTGATAATTTTTCAGTAACTCTCTAGTGTCAGCCTCAAGTTGAAGGTGAGCCAGGTTTACCGTGGTTCATTGAATTGAGTGAAGTTGAGGGGAGTCTCATGGAAAATCCAGTTCCTAACCATGAATTAACGACAACCCTCCATCTTGGAGTCCGATCTTTGGTCGATTCTTCCCCTATCGCCTTGATTGAAAAGTTGATTGCTGAATCTTCACCTGAAGAAGCGGCAGTTCTCCAAGAGGTAATGAATGGAACTGGCGAGAGCGCGATGGTCTTTATCCATCGTGGCCCTTCTCGAGGAGCCCGATTCTTGATCACATCAGATGGATCTTCTATTGGTCGAGCGCCATCGAACGATATCTTCCTCGATGATGTCACTGTTTCTCGTTCACATGCAACTATTAAGCGCGAATCAGATCGCTTTCTCTTTACCGATTCTGGAAGCCTCAATGGTTCATATATCAATAATCAACAAACCTCATCTCACCAGCTTTCAACAGGTGATGAGATTCAAATCGGCAAATTCCATATGCTCTTTATTTGCAGTAGTAAAGAGCAGTCTCAATTAGGGGAGAAGTAAGTGAGCGTTCCAGCACGTGCATATCTAAGTATCGGTGAAGTCCTAACAAAGCTCCGCGGTGATTTTGCAGATATCACCATCTCAAAGATTCGCTTCCTCGAATCTGAAGGACTCATTGAGCCACAGCGCACACCATCTGGATACCGTAAATTTACAAGTAACGATCTCGATCGCCTCCGCTATGTACTTCTAGCTCAGCGCGATCAGTACCTTCCACTCAAGGTTATTAAAGAGAATCTCGATGCCCTAGATCGCGGCCTTCAGCCAACTCCACAAGGAATCGCTGTTCCACGTCCTACCCTTGGCCTTGCAACAGTTGATGGTGAGATTGCTCCATCGACATTCGGTGAACAATCAGAGATGCGCCTTTCACGCGATGAACTCATCAATGCATCTGGTCTTGAAGATGGCCAGCTTGTAGAGCTTGAATCATTTGGTCTGATCACTCTTCGCGGTCGCCACTACGATGCCGATGCCCTCTCAGTTGCTAAGGCAGTGGCGGAGATGTCTTCATTTGGAATTGAAGCGCGCCACTTGCGTTCATTTAAGACTGCAGCAGATCGTGAAATCGGTTTGATTGAACAAGTCATCACACCTTTCACGCGCCAGAAGTCAACAGAGGCTAAGGCTCGTGCCGAAGAGGTACAGAAGGAGATTGCAGCTCTCTCTGTTCGACTCCATGCCTCCCTCGTTCGCAGCGGCCTCAACCGCCCACGCTAAAATGTTTACATTGGTGGAGGTTGTCGGCGTCCGTATCGAGATGCCCTCTAACCAACCCATCGTCCTCCTCAAAGAGATGGAGGGAACAACCTTCCTTCCGATATGGGTCGGTTCGGCCGAGGCATCTGCGATCGCATTTGCGCAGCAGGAACTTCGCCCTTCACGCCCTTTAACCCACGACCTCATCGTCGAGATGCTTGAAGCGAGCGGTACAACTCTGACGGCGGTCCACATCACTGATATGCGTGATGGAATCTTCTATGCAGAACTCCAGATGCGAAGTGCTGAGGGGCCAATTCCAGCGCTCTCGGCACGTCCATCGGATGCGATTGCAATCGCACTTCGCACCAAGACCAATATCTTGGTCAGCCAGGATCTCCTTGCCAGCGCTGGGATTCAAATTCCAGCCGGGGCTGAAGGGGAGAGCGAGCAAGAAGTCGAAGCCTTCCGAGAGTTCCTCGATCAGATTAATCCCGAGGATTTCGCCTAAGAGATGCGAAGAACCATAAACCTCTACTTGAGGTTTGGGGCGTGTCGCTACAGCATCACGGCAATCCGGCAACCTACCCTTAGCTAATCCCAATCCCCTGGGAGTCTTACCGAAAGCGAGCCCCCTCTCGTGACAGAGCAAGAACTTCAGATCGGCTATCGTGGCGCTACCGCCTGCTCCGCTGCAGGTATTACATATCGTCAACTCGATTACTGGGCGCGCACCGGTCTCGTTGAACCATCTATTCGTACAGCACATGGTTCTGGTTCTGCACGTCTCTACGGCTTTCGCGACATCTTGGTTCTTAAGATCGTCAAGCGACTTCTCGATGCTGGCGTATCTCTTCAAAACATTCGTACAGCAGTCGATCACCTGCGCAATCGCGGCGTGACAGAACTTGAACGCATTACATTGATGAGCGATGGTTCATCAATCTATGAATGTTCAAGCCCCGATGAGATAGTCGACCTTTTGATGGGTGGACAAGGAGTATTTGGTATCGCCGTCGGCAAGGTATGGCATGAGGTAGAGGGATCACTCTCAACCTTGGCTGGAGAGTTTAATGGCGAAGCAGTTGGTGGCGAAGGTAACGATGAACTCTCGCTCCGTCGGAAGGCGAAAGGCGCTTAACCCACAATATATTTCACCCACTCGTTCTACTTGAAGGTGCGAGTTAAGGGGAGTCTTGTGAGCCGTTCATTTGAAGATCGTCATATTGGTCCAACCCATAACGACGAGAGAGCAATGCTCAAGGCACTCGGTTATAAAGATCTCGCAACATTTATCGCAGATGTAGTTCCTTCCAATATTGCTATCAATGGCGTCATCGAATCTTCCATCGGTGATGGTGTGAGCGAAGTAGATGTCATTGCTGAACTTCGCTCCATTGCATCTGAGAATAAAGTCTTTCGTTCGCTCATCGGAACAGGCTATTACGGAACAATCGTTCCTCCCGTCGTGAAGAGAAATGTTCTAGAGAATCCATCGTGGTACACGGCGTACACGCCATATCAACCAGAGATTTCACAAGGTCGCTTAGAGGCGCTCTTTGCATTTCAGACAATGGTCTGCGAGCTCACCGCTCTCGATATCTCTAACGCATCTATGTTGGATGAGGGTACGGCGGCTGCGGAGGCAATGACTCTTGCTCGTCGCGCTTCTAAACTCAATGATGATGCAGTATTTCTTATGGAAGAACATGTGCATCCTCAGACAAAGGCTGTTGTTCTCACTCGAGCAAAACCACTCGGCATCACAGTTGTTGAAGTTGATTCCGGACATATCGTGCGCGATGGTTACGAAGGTGAATTCTTCGGAGCCCTTCTTCAATATCCAGATACAACTGGTGAGATCATCGATTACTCACAGTTTGCAGAGTACGCACATTCACATGATGCGCTAGTGATTGCAGCGACCGATCTCCTTGCTCTGACTCTCATTAAAGCGCCAGGGGAGTGGGGCGCAGATATCGCTGTTGGCACATCTCAGCGCTTCGGCGTCCCTATGGGCTTCGGCGGTCCACATGCAGGATTTCTTGCAGTGCGCAACGGTCTCGAACGATCTATGCCAGGACGCCTTGTAGGTCAAAGTATTGATGCAACAGGAAAGCCGGCCTTCCGTCTCGCCTTGCAGACTCGTGAACAACATATTCGTCGAGATAAGGCGACATCGAATATCTGTACTGCGCAAGTTCTCCTTGCAAATATGAGCGCCTTCTACGCGATGTATCACGGACCTGCGGGGTTGCGTGCAATCGCTGAACGAGTCAATGGCTTTGCCTATCGCCTGAAAGCAGCTTCGAAATCTCGCAACGATGTTGTATTCGATACCGTCACAGTTGATGTGAAGAACGCATCAGAGATTCATAAGGCATCTGTCGCAAAGGGAATTAACTTCCGTCATGTAGGTGCCACAGAAGTTCGCATCTCATTTGATGAGGAGACAACTGAAGCAACATTTGCAGATGTACTTTCAATCTTAGGTCTCGCAGATACACCGGGGGAGAGCCTTCCTGAATCGGTACTTCGCACTAGTAAGTATCTGACCCATCCGGTCTTTAACACCAACCACTCTGAGACCGGAATGATGCGATATTTGCGCAACCTCGCAGACCGTGACTTAGCACTTGATCGCACAATGATTCCACTTGGCTCTTGCACGATGAAACTCAATTCAGTAACTGAGATGGAAGCAGTGACATGGCCAGAATTCGCCACACTGCATCCATTTGCTCCAGCGGATCAAAGCCAAGGAACACGTAAATTGATTAAGCAACTCTCTGAGTGGCTTGTATCTATTACCGGCTATGACGCAGTCTCTCTCCAACCTAATGCAGGTAGCCAGGGTGAATTTGCTGGCCTCCTTGCGATTCGAAATTACCATGATTCACGTGGAGATACAGCACGAAACATCTGTCTCATTCCTTCAAGTGCACATGGAACGAATGCAGCATCAGCGGTAATGGCTGGAATGAAAGTTGTCGTTGTCGAGTGCGATGAAAATGGAAATGTCTCTGTCGCAGATATTAAGGCGAAGATTGCAGAGCACACAGGCGCACTTGCAGCCTTGATGATCACCTATCCATCAACCCACGGCGTTTTTGAAACTGCCGTCTCTGAAATCTGCGAGCTCGTTCATAACGCAGGGGGACAGGTTTACGTTGACGGTGCAAATCTCAATGCACTCGTTGGCCTTGCCCAACCTGGAAAATTTGGTGCAGATGTTTCGCACCTCAACCTTCATAAGACCTTTGCGATTCCACATGGCGGCGGGGGACCTGGCGTCGGACCTGTAATTGCACGCGCTCACTTGGCGCCGTTCCTGCCTAACCATCCACTCGATGAGTTAGCGGGACCTGCAACTGGTCCTGGCCCAATCTCTGCTGCACCATTTGGTTCTGCAAGTATCTTGCCAATCTCATGGGCATATATCCGACTCTTAGGTGGGCGAGGCCTCACACATTCAACGCAGGTAGCTATCTTGTCGGCCAACTACATGGCAGCTCGTCTAGCTGATTCTTATCCAGTTCTCTATACAGGCTCCAATGGTCGAGTCGCCCATGAGTGCATCTTGGATATCCGTGGCATCACTAAGGACTCTGGCGTGAGCGTCGATGATATGGCGAAGCGGCTGATGGACTTTGGTTTCCACGCTCCAACAATGTCTTTCCCTGTCACTGGAACACTGATGATTGAGCCGACTGAATCTGAAGATATGGCTGAGATCGAGCGCTTTATCTCGGCGATGATCGCTATCCGTGGCGAGATTCAGGAGATTATCGATGGCAAGGTGAGCGTTGAAGCGTCAGCGCTCCGCCATGCCCCTCATACAGCCCTCTCAGTGGCCTCCACTGGCTGGGATAGGGCTTACCCACGTGAGAAGGGGGGCTATCCAACGCCCCTCGAAGGCTTTGTAGCGGGAGAAATCATCGGTGCTCGAATGAAGTATTGGCCACCGGTCTCACGCATTGATGGCGCTCATGGAGATAGAAACCTCATCTGCGCCTGCGCTCCAGTATCTGATTTCGCTTAAGCGGGGATGGGTCAGATTACTCTGGCTTTACATAATGTAACTTATCGGCGTTAGGTTTCAACGCACGAGAGAGGCCCCAGAGCGTGGTCTGCCATAGAGCTTCTATGACGATCGCTCTGCTCATCTTTGACACTCCGTTGACTCGTTCAACAAAAGTTATGGGAACTTCACGTTGTGAAGCTTCAGCGAGATCACTGGCCATCGCCATTTCGATTTGAAAACAATAACCAGTGGCTGTCATTTGGCTTAAATTGAGTTTCTTCAATAAGTCGACTGAGTAGATACGGAAACCGCCGGTGAGATCGTGCAATGGAATCCGAAGAGCTATTCGGGCATAGGCAGTTCCAGCTCGAGATAGTAATTGTCGACTCAGAGGCCAATTAACGACTGAACCACCCTTAATCCATCGAGTTCCGAGGGTGATTGAGATATCTGAATTATGCGGTGCATCCATCATTGCAGGAAGATCTTCGACTCGGTGTGAACCATCTGCATCCATAGTGATGACGTGCGTGTACTTATCTGAATGTAAAACCTCTGCAAAACCTGCTCTGTATGCAGCGCCAAGTCCGGCTTTACCAGGACGTCGTAGTACACGCACCCACTTAAGGTGGAGATTATCGACAATATCTGCAGTGTTATCAGGGGAATTATCATCAAGAACGATGACATCAAATTCGCGTGAATTATGTAAAGTTGCGAGGGAGTGCAGTAACTCAACAATTGCGATCGACTCGTTATAGGTCGGAATCAAAATTACCGGTTTCATCTCTACCATCCTAGAGCTGCAATCAATCGATCGACGCTAGCGCCTAATCCGTACTCCTCTTTCATCTGATAAATCTGAGATAAATCGCTCGGTTTCTTCGGCATTGTGATGTCCAATTGTGGAAGGGCCACATCTCGCGCACAATGAACAAGAGTCGGAGCAATTTTGAGGTACTCCTCCCCTGCGATGATCTTCTTTGCAAGTGCTGCCGGTAGAGCTTCATGGCCAGCAATTGCAGCTGCAAGGGCCTCATCTGTTGTTGCAAAATTATTAGCAATTACAGCAGCGCCTTTTTCACCGATTCCCTTGACGCCTGGTAGACCATCGGAAGGATCGCCACGGAACATTGCAAAGAGCGCATATCGATCTCCGGGTATTGAATACTTTTTTGCGACGAATGCTGTGTCTACAAGATCGTGATTGGTAATACCTTTTGCTAGATAGACAATCTTGATATCTCTCTTGTCATCTACTAATTGAAAGAGATCGCGATCACCAGTGACAACTCGTATCGGTCCCTTCTCATTGGTCGCAAAAGTTGCCATCACATCATCTGCTTCATAATCATCAACGCCGACCATGGGGATTCCGAAGGCATCGATGAGGTCGAGAAGGACTGGAATCTGCGGAGTGAGGGTCTCTGGCTCTTCCTCTTCATCGCTACCAACTTCTAGGCGATTAGCTTTGTAATCAGGCCAGAGATCAACGCGCCACGATGGGCGCCAATCTCCTTCAATGCATGCGACTAAACGATTAGGCGAATACATAGACACTAATCGTGCAGTCATATCGAGATAGCCACGGATTGCATTGACGGGCATTCCAGATGGTGAAAGTAAGGTGTCAGGCATGCCGTAGTAAGCGCGATACCAGAGAGATGCGCTATCTAGGAGCATCAAAGTCATAGCTCACCCACCATGTACGAGACCACTCCCCTATCAATTCTCCTAATTGCATCCTTGCAGATAGGTCGTAATTTATCGGATGCACCTGAAATCTGTGTCAAAAGATCGATGAGTTGTTTGATATTGCGGACGAAATCTCCAACCGTCATATCGCTACCTTTCAGAACGCTACTTAAAGAGTGTCCACTTGCCCAGCGGTATGAGGCGTAACAGAATCCAAAATCTGGCTCTTTCTGAGTCTGAACACCAAAATCTTCCTCGACATCTTCGAGTTGTCCCCAGATAGAAGCAATCGAGGCGAGAGCGTTTGCAACATTTTGATGAGGCATTTTAGGCGCATAATTTTCAGATCCGCGGCTTTCGTAGATGACAGATGAGACGACAGATATCAATTCGGGTGCTGATAAATTATCAAGTACGCCGTTACGAATAGTTTCTGTGAGAAGTAAATCTGACTCAGCATAGATTTTGGCAAGAATCTTTCCTTGCTCCAGTGGCTTCTCGCCTTCGATATAACCGAGGTGATTGAGCACATCGCAGATTCGATCAAATGTCTTTGCAATCACATGGGTGCGATTTTCAACTCGTTCGCGAAGGCCACCAGATTCTCGATTAAGACGAGCTGCTCTCTCTGCATATCGAGCATGAGTCTCACGGTCATTACATGAGTGACACTCATGTTGGCGCAATTGGCGCCTTAACTTATCTAGGTCGTTCTCCATATGTTGACGTTGACGATTATCGAAAGTTCTTCGATTATCACGTTTACTTAAGAGGCGCTCAGTATCTTTGATCTCCATACGAATATTTGCATACTCTTCAAAGTTGCCGAGATGACAGACAGCAAGTTCTAGTTGCTCTCTTGCGGCAAGATCGTTCTTTCTAATCTGCTTCACAAGTCCAACAACAGCTCTGTCTGCCTGGAACTGGGCGAAAGAGGATTCAAGACTTGTGCGAGCCCGCTCTCGACCAAATCGCGCAATGAGATTGATAGACATGTTGTATGACGGAGTAAAGGAAGATCTTAGCGGATATGTACGAGTAGATGCCAAACCGGCCGCGGTAGCT
Organism: Candidatus Nanopelagicaceae bacterium; assembly: GCA_965267985.1. Taxonomy (GTDB): domain Bacteria; phylum Actinomycetota; class Actinomycetes; order Nanopelagicales; family Nanopelagicaceae; genus Planktophila. The sequence goes on from OZ254152.1 coordinate 720,985, forward strand.
GAATCAACTGTTGGCGACCAGAGAACAACTGCATTGCCTTCGATATCAATGCCTCGACGACCGGCGCGTCCCGTTAGCTGGGTGTACTCCCCCGGAGTAATGGATACGTGGCCTTCGCCATTCCATTTGGTGAGTTTTTCAAGAACCACAGTGCGTGCGGGCATATTGATACCAAGTGCGAGCGTCTCTGTTGCAAAGACGGCTTTGACTAAACCACGTTTGAAGAGATCTTCAACAGCTGCCTTAAAACTCGGCAATAGACCTGCATGGTGGGCAGCGATACCGCGTTCAAGGGCCAGTAACCAATCGCGATATCCGAGAACTTCGAGATCTTCTTCGGCAATATTCTGAGTGTATTGAGTCGCTGTTCGAACAATTTCGAGTCGCTCTTCTGCATTTGTCAGTTTGATACCGGCGTTGAGACATTGCTTCACCGCGGCATCACATCCTGCGCGAGAGAAGATAAACGTGATTGCAGGAAGAAGATTCTCTCGTTGCAGCTTATCGATAACCTCATCGCGACTCATCCGCTCTTCATCATTTCCAAAGCGATCACGGCGGTTACGAGGTGTCTTGACACGTTTGAGGGCTTGACGCTCTAACCCAAGAATCTCAGGGTTAACCCGACCTGGTTCGCTAAAGAGGTCTATGAGGCGATTGCCTATGAGCACGTGCTGATAGAGAGGGATCGGTCTGACTTCACTGACGATTACATCTGTCTGTCCACGAACTTCACCGAGCCACTCACCAAATTCCTCGGCATTACTCACCGTTGCAGAGAGTGAGATCACCTGAACGCTCTCCATAAGATGAATAAGGACTTCTTCCCATACAGCGCCACGGAACTTATCTGCAAGGTAATGAACCTCATCCATCACGACGGCACCAAGATTGAGCAGCGTTGACGAATTTGCATAGAGCATGTTGCGCAGTACTTCCGTTGTCATCACCATCACAGGAGCATCTGAATTGATATTGGTATCACCGGTAAGAAGTCCCACTCGATCTTCACCGAAGCGAGCAACGAATTCGTGGTACTTCTGATTAGAGAGCGCCTTTATAGGTGTGGTGTAGAAACATTTTTTACCACGCGCAAGGGAACTGAAAGCGGCGAATTCTCCGACGACTGTCTTGCCAGCTCCTGTAGGAGCAGCAACGAGGACTCCCCTGCCATCTTCAACAGCATGGCAGGCGACAATCTGGAATTCGTCAAAACCGAAATCAAATTGATCGATAAAGTCATTTGTTAAGGGATGCGAGGAACGCTTCTTTGCGGCTGCATATCGTTGAGCTGGTGTCTCTAAAGCGTCCATGTGAGGCCTGCATCCTTTACACACTCTGCTGAGATTGGAGCAGGACCAATTCGTTCACCATCTGCATAAGCAACCGCCTGTGCATTGATAGTTACCTTCTTTGCACGGAGCGACTTCACCTTGGGATGGGTGATGTGCGCCCCGGAATAGACTCTCGGAAATACCTTGATGAACTCAACTTTACTCACTGGCTCGAGAATTACCACATCGAAGAGTCCATCATGAAGTTGTGCTTGAGGACAGACATTCATTCCGCCACCATAAGACTTGCCATTGCCTATCGCGACAAGCATTGCCTTTGTCGTAAAGGTCTTGGAATCGCAGGTAATCTCATATTCAATCGGTCTAAAGCGAGGCAATTCAAGAGCGATTGCGAGGTTATATCTCTGAGGTCCCTTTGGCCAAGACAATCTATTAGCTCGCTCGTTGACGACCGAATCAAAGCCAGTTGAAAGAATTGCGCCGAACCATTCAGAATCTACATTTCCTAGATCAATGGGCGATGGTTGTGTACTTGTAATGCGATCTAGTAGGGGCTCGATATCTTCTAACGACCATCCAAGAGTGCGAACGAAGTCGTTTCCAGTACCCGCAGGAATAACTGCAAATGGAATATGTCGAGGAACACATACTTGTAAAATAAGATGAGCGAGCCCATCTCCGCCAACGGCAATCACACCTTGATAACTCTTACCTTCAACTTCTTGAGCTAATAGCTGGGAAAGTTCCTCGGCACTCGCCGCCGCAACTGATTGATAGGAGATTTCGCGCGAGGAAAAATAGTGGGTAACACGAGTCGCTACAGAGGCACCTTTACCGTTTCCCGAGTGAGGGTTAATCGCTATGAGCCACATACGCAGAGCTACTACGAATCTGTGTGATCAATGGGTGCTGCAGAATCAATGGGCGCTACAGGAAGAATCTCTCCTTCTCCGCCCTCGCTCTCCTTAAATTTACGCCCACGACGGCGATCATTGAGAAGTGCTATTCCGCCAGCCATGAAATAGAGAGAGATCAAAGGCACTGCGAGAAGAAGCATCGAGAGAGGATCTGCACTCGGTGTGAATCCTGCGATGAAGAGTGTGATTCCAAAGATCCAGATTCGCCAAGGTTTGAGGATTGCCTTACCACTTAAGAATCCAATGAAGTTGAAGGTCACTAAAAATACTGGAAGTTCAAAAGCTATTCCAAAGAGCAGGATGATTCGAAGAACAAAGTCGAGGTAATCATCGAACTTCACCAAGTTAGAGAGCGCATTAGGTGTGAATCCAAAGAGCACTCGAATGGCTACGGGAAGAACTAGGTAACCAAGGGTTGCACCTGCGGCAAAGAATGGAGTTGCAGCTGCAAAGAATGCGATCGAGTTGCGCTTCTCTTTACGGTGCAGCGCTGGAGCGATGAATGCCCATAGTTGATAGAGCCAGATCGGCGCCATGACGATAACGCCGGTTAACAGTGCGACCTTAATCTGAAGGTTGAGCGGACCAAGAACACCGTTGATGTAGAGAGAGCCGCAATGAGTAGCACCCTCTTCTTGCGCCTTTTTAAGGTCGCATACAGGCTCAGCTAATTTGGTGATAATCGGGTTATAGAGAACCCAACCAAAAACAAAACCCACCATAATTGCGATGGAAGACTTGACTACACGTCGGCGCAGCTCGCGTAAATGTTCGATAAGCGGCATGCGACCGCCCTCGGGGGTCGCCATGAGAGATTACTTCTCTGAAGAGTCTTCGCTCTTGCCCTTTGTTTCAGGCTCGTCGCTCTTCATCTCCTTCATCTCTGACTTGAAGATACGCATAGAACGGCCCAGCGAACGGGCTGAATCGGGAAGACGCTTCGCGCCAAAGAGGACGGTGACGACGATGAGAAGCAGAAGAATGTGGCTTGGCTCGCGTAGGAATGGCATGTCAGTAGCTCCTTGAAGTGAAGTGGTTCGCTCGTACAGATGCACACGCTATCGCATGAGCGCCCTTTATGGAGCGTAGAGGGCGAGAATATTCTTGAGATCTTCAAGGGCTCGGTGGCGAAGCCCTTGGGGCTCATTCAGTCGCACATCCGGACTATGGGCAATAACCGCCTTGACCGCCCATTCGCCCGAGAAGACCTCAACCTCTACATTGCCGCTCTGTGGGATAGGACCGCTAGCAAATAGTTCTGCAACTGCGCGGCGAGAAGCTAAGACGCTCAGATCGAGGGAAATCTTCTCCTGAGTCGCTTGTTCTTCTTGCCTACCGGGAGAGAATTGTGTGTGCGAAGGCTTAAGTGAGCGAATCCGATCTAGGCGAAAATTACGTACCGCACCTTGGTTGTGGCAATGGGCGACCAGATAAGTATGAACTCCACTATTTTCATAGTAGAGCGGATCGATTCTTCGAACCGTTACTTCATCGTGTACTGGCGATAGGTACTCCATATCAAGAGATAGCCGAGAAGCAATCGCCTTTTCAATAGCAACGCGATGAGCGCTCTGTGGATTATCTTCAACTTCGATAGCTTCACCTATCAGTAATCGCATCTCAATAATAAGATCATCAATCTTCTTTACCAGCGTATCGTCGGAGACGAGTGCGCTTTCGCGGAGAATCTCTAGACCGATCAGCAGAGAGGCAACTTCTAAAGCAGTGAGAGCTCGCGGAATATCGAGGGCATCATGGTTATTAATTGTCACAAAGCCTGAATCGAAGAAGATCTCAATTAATTCATAGGGGGTATAGCCAGGAAGTCCGCACATAGAGAGAGCGGTTAACTCATTTGCCATCAACTTCTCGTCAACTCCAAATTCGCGAGCAAGTTCATTGAGCGAGATGTGAGAGTGGGTAGAGAGATAAGGAACGAGATCGAGTAACCGCGAAACTTCCTGAATAGGGGCGCTCTGCTTAGCCATGGAGCAAGACCGCCTTGTTGAGAATAGAAAGAATCTCTCTCTTAAGATGTTCTGGTTCAAGAATATAAGCGCTCTCCCCTGCCCAGAGAACTTCTCTGATCAATAGGGATGAGTTTCGATATGGAACCTCTAGTAGATCCCACTCACTATCCAGTTCAGAGCAGCTTGCTTCACTTCGAAGAGATGGAGCTTTACCTTTGCGGACGGCAATTTTTGCGAAATGTAGGTCATCCTCATTGAGAGCTTCTAGTTGATCGAGCGCCACTACATCAACTTCAAAGGAGTGCCCGCTCCCTTTGATTGCGATAGATGATGCTAATCGATCCAATCTAAATGTTCTGAGGGCTTGCTTATCGATATCGCGTCCAATGAGGTACCAATATCCACGCGAATTAGAGAGTCGATAGGGCTCGATATTGCGCACCTGAGATGCGAGTTCTTCATCGAGATATTCAAAAGAGACCTTGTGTCGATCTGTGATCGCCTCAATTAAATCAGGGAGTTGTTCCGGGGCATCGTGAGAGGAGGAAGTAATCTGAACGAGTGAATCTATATCTGAATCGATTCCGAGAGATTTTAACTTTCGAAGTCCTGATTGCGCAGAGTCACCGAGTGCCGCCTCTCGCCATAATTTCGCCGCCTGCGATAGTAAAGCGATAGATAATGGATCTACACTCTTGAGTTGGAGCGCGTAGTTTTCAGGCTTGATGCGATAGCCCGCTTCATCTTCAAAGAGTGGATCAAACGTACCTAGTTCGATAGTGATGCCGAGAGATCTCAGATCATCCTTATCTCGTTCAAACATTCGATCTTTAGCTTCAGCATCGCCAGCGTAACCGGCAACGCTCTTAAATATCTCGGCTTTCGTCAGATAGCGCTTTGTAGCAAGAAGAGCGATAGTTAAATTAACAAGCCGTTCACTCTTCCGAGACACCGTACGCGCCCTTAGCTGGTCGTCTTCTACGCGGAAGCACATCAACTCCAGGAGCCATTCTGCGGCTCTGAATGAGAAATCCAGTATGGCCAATCATTCTCTGCTGAGGTCTCACAGCGAGTCCTTCATGATGCCAACCACGAACCATCGTCTCTGAACTTTCAGGTTCGGTAAATCGACCATCTTCTTTCAACGCTTCAGCAGTGGCAGAGAGTTGAGTAGTTGTCGCAACGTAGGCGAGGAAGACCCCGCCAGGTCGAAGAACATCTGCTGCCATAGAGATGCACTCCCATGGTGCAAGCATGTCGAGGATTACGCGATCGAAGCCGCCTTCAAAGCTCTGCTCTTGAACTGAGCCAACATCGAGACGCCAATTGGTAGGAGTCTTGCCGAAGTAATCGAGAACATTGGTTGATGCAATCTTTGCGAAATCATCTCTACGTTCAACGCTATGAACGAATCCATCGCTTCCCACAGCTCTCAGAAGTGAGAGAGTCAGAGCGCCACTGCCGACTCCGGCTTCGAGCACTCGAGCGCCTGGATAGATATCTGCAACGCCAACAATCATCGCTGCATCTTTTGGATAGACAATCGTTGCACCGCGTGGCATCGAGAGAACGTAATCTGCAAGGAGCGGGATAAATGCGGTGAATTTCAGCCCTGCTGTCGTGCTGACTACAGAACCTTCTGGCAATCCAATGAGATCATCGTGGGTAATCCAACCCTTGTGGGTATGCCACTCCTTGCCTGGGGTGATAGTAAAGCTATAGAGCTTTCCCTTGGGATCGGTTAATTGAACACGATCGCCAGCTTTGAAATAGCCGCTACCTGATTGAGAAGTCTGAGACACGTGGAGCATCTTAGGTGAGATATCGACCGAAGCGCGGACATTGAGAGCTAAGGTCGCGATATGGATGCGCTACGTCTCTCCCCTAGCAGAGTCAATGACTTTACAAACTGTCCGCAGCTCTACAAATACCGTGCGATTCTCAATCTCCCGGAAAAGATCAGTCTCGATGCCGAACGCGGAAAATTGGTACATGCGGTCTTAGAAGATCTCTTTGAACTTCCTCGAGATGAGCGCAATCACCAACAGGCCATATCGATTCTCCCTGGGGCGTGGCAGAAGCAACTTGAAGAGAAACCTGAACTTGCCGAACTCATAACGAGCAACCAGGAGTGGATGGATAGAGCAACTGCGCTATTGCAGACATATTTCACTTTGGAAGATCCCACTTCTTTTGACTCTACCTATCGTGAATTGCATTTAGAGAAGGACTTCACTGAAGATATCTACCTCCATGGATATGTAGATCGCCTCGATATTGCCCCCACCGGTGAGGTAAGAATCGTTGATTACAAGACAGGCAAGGCTCCTAAACCTGGCTGGGAAGAGAAAGCTCTCTTCCAACTGCGTGTCTACGCTCTTTTATATTGGCGCAATGAAGGAGTTCTGCCGAAACTTCTGCAGTTGCTCTATCTCGGTGATGGAAAGACACTGAAGAGTTCTCCCAGTGAGAAAGAACTAGAGGCTACAGAGAGAATTTTGCGAAATATAGGCGATGAAATTCTTACCGCTATTGATACCAACTTCTTCCCGACAAAGAAGAGCAGACTCTGCGACTGGTGCTCATTTAAAGAGATCTGCCCAGCCCACAACTAGAGCAATCTATATAACGCCTGCTTGGACTAATTGGCGTTGAAGTACTTCGCCTCTGGGTGGTGAACGATAATTGCAGATGTCGACTGCTCGGGATGAAGTTGGAACTCTTCTGAGAGATTAACTCCGATGCGATCAGGCTCTAGAAGTTGGCAGAGCTGAACCTGCTGCTCGATATCAGGACAGGCTGGATAACCAAACGAGTAACGAGAGCCTCGGTAACCTTGATCCAAAATGCCTTGAAGATCTTGCGCATCCTTATCCCGGACAGAGAACTCTTCGCGAACGCGTGCATGCCAATGTTCTGCAAGTGCCTCTGTTAGCTGAACAGAGAGGCCGTGAAGCTCTAGATATTCACGGTAGTTATTTGCTTCGAATAATTTATTTGCAGCCTGGCTGACTGTATTTCCCATCGTAACGACATGGAATGCAACAACATCTGTCTTTCCAGAGTTTTTTGATGCAAAGAAGTCTGCGATGCAGAGTCTTCGATCTCGTCGCTGGCGTGGGAATGAGAAGCGCGTGCGCTCTTGACCTTTGAGCGGTCCCTCATGATGCAAGATGACGAGATCATTTCCATCGCTCACACATGGGAAGTAGCCATAAACAACCGCTGCCTCAAGCCAACCGTTTGCCTGAACTTCATTGAGGAGAGCGCGAAGACGCGGACGACCTTCATCCTCAACCATCTTCTCATACTCACCACGTGCGCCTTTAAGTCCCCATTGGCCCACGAAGAGAGCGCGCTCATCGAGCATGCCAACGTAATCGGCTAATTGAATTCCCTTAACAATACGTGATCCAAAGAATGGTGCTTGAGGAATATCGATATCGATTGCAACATCACTTCGAGTCGTGTCATCGAGAGGAATATCAGCATTTCGAGAGACTGTCTTTACTCGACGTTGGCGCAGTTCAGGAAGCGCCGCTCCTGGTTCGCCTCGCTTGACCGCCATGATTGCATCCATCAATCGCAGCCCTTCAAAGGCGTCGCGCGCATAACGAACTTCGCCAGGAAATATAGAGGAGAGGTCTTCCTCTACGAAGGCTCGCGTAAGTGCAGCGCCACCTAGAACGATCGGCCATTTCTGATCGAGACCTCGAGAGGTAATCTCTTCGAGGTTCTCTTTCATCACGACAGTCGATTTAACAAGTAAGCCGCTCATACCGATAGCATCAACGTTGTTCTCAAGTGCAGCATCGATAATTTGATTTACCGTCTGCTTGATACCGATATTGACCACTCGGTATCCATTATTGGAGAGAATGATGTCAACGAGGTTCTTTCCAATATCGTGGACGTCGCCCTTTACCGTTGCGAGCAACATAGTTCCGCGCCCGCCTTCATCTAACTTCTCCATAAATTCTTCCAAATAAGCCACTGCAGTCTTCATTACTTCAGCGCTCTGAAGAACGAATGGGAGTTGCATTTCGCCCTTACCAAAGAGCTCGCCAACCACCTTCATGCCTTCAAGGAGATGGTCGTTAATGATTGCAAGTGGAGCTATACCCACCTTCATTGCTTCATCGAGATCCTCATTGAGGCCGACTTTCTCCCCATCGATGATGCGACGCTGTAAACGCTCTTCAAGCGGTAGCGCTGCAAGTTCGGCGGCACGAGTAAGGCGTGAAGCTGCGAGCTCTACTCCCTCAAAGAGTTGCAAGAATTCAGAGAGTGGGTCGTAGGTACATTGATCACCATCAAAGGTGCGACGGTCGTAGATAAGATCAAGAGCGACCTCAAGCTGGCGCGGTTCAATGCGTGCAATCGGCATAATCTTTGAAGGATGCACGATGGCAGATGTAAGACCCACTTGTGCACACTCATGAAGAAATACAGAGTTGAGAACAACACGGGCAGCTGGATTCAGACCAAATGAAACGTTGCTGACACCAAGTGTTGTTTGAACTTCAGGATAGAGCTCTTTAAGAGTTTTGATTGCACTTATCGTCTCGAGACCATCGCGACGAGTTTCTTCCTGCCCTGTTGCAATCGGGAAGGTGAGAGTGTCAATCATGATGTCGCCTACTGCTATCCCCCAGTTGCCTGTGAGATCTTCAATAAGGCGCTTTGCCACTCGAACTTTCCACTCAGAGGTTCGAGCTTGACCTTCTTCATCAATAGTTAATGCGACGACTGCTGAACCGTGTTCTTTGATGAGAGGCATGATTCGAGCAAAACGTGATGTAGCTCCATCGCCATCTTCATAGTTAACTGAGTTGATGACACAACGACCACCGAGAGTCTCAAGACCTGCTTGGAGAACCTGAGGTTCAGTTGAATCCAACATGATGGGAAGGGTGGATGCTGTAGCAAACCGTGAGGCAATCTCACGCATATCCTTTGCGCCATCACGACCGACATAGTCGACGCTGAGATCGAGAATATGTGCACCATCGCGAATTTGATCGCGCGCAATTTCTACACAGCTCTGCCAATCTTCAGCGACGAGAGCTTCACGAAATGCCTTAGAGCCATTTGCATTGGTGCGCTCACCAATTGCGAGGTAGGTCAAATCTTGCTTAAGAGGAACATATTGATAGAGAGATGAGACGCCTGGCTCGCCTTCAATCTTTCGTATCTTTGGTGAACGATCTGAGATGCGCTCTACTACAGCGGCTAAATGTTCTGGTGTCGTTCCACAGCAACCACCGATGAGCGAGAGCCCATAATCATCGACAAAGGTGTTGAGCGCATCAGCTAATTCAATGGGTGAAAGTGGGTAGCTCGCTCCATCTGGACCGAGGATAGGTAGTCCAGCGTTTGGCATCACCGAGATGGCAACCTTTGCATTCTTTGCCAGATAACGTAGGTGTTCTGACATCTCTGCTGGACCTGTTGCGCAATTAAGACCAATCAAATCTATATCGAGTGGTTCAAGTGCATTGAGAGCTGCTCCGATTTCAGAACCGAGCAACATTGTTCCAGTTGTTTCAACAGTTACTTGAGCAATAAGGATTACATCGCGATCGAGTGCATCAAGCACCTCGCGCGCGCCATTGACCGCCGCTTTTGCTTGGAGGAGATCTTGGGTTGTTTCAATCAGGAGAGCATCTGCTCCAGCATCTACTAAACCTTGTGATGCGATGCGGTAGGCATCCTTGAGATGGGCATATGTTGTATGACCTAAGGTCGGCAACTTAGTTCCGGGTCCCAGAGAACCCAATACAAAACGTGGTTTATCTGCAGTTGAGAAAGCATCGGCTGCCTCACGCGCAATCTTGGCGCCGGCAAAAGCTAACTCATAGATACGATCTTCAATTCCATACTCTGCAAGGTTTGCCCAGTTGGCTCCAAAGGTATTTGTCTCAATCGCATCGACACCTACAGATAGATAAGCGTCGTGGACCGAACGCACCACATCTGGACGGGTGATGTTAAGGATCTCGTTGCAACCCTCATGGTTCTGAAAATCTTCCAAAGTCGGGTTAGCCGCCTGCAACATCGTGCCCATGGCGCCATCTGCAATGATCACGCGAGAAGTCATTGTGGCGCGCAGAAGTCCATCGCGCTTACGGTGGTTCTGCTGCTGACTCGTCACGGAGAGGAGGTTACCGTAAGGTGTCACTCGTGGAGATTCATGAGATTCCTAGTCTGCGCTCACCCATCATGGTTATCGCCTTTGGTGGCTGGAGCGATGCAGGTGAGGCAGCTACTGGAGTCATAACCCATCTCCTTTCAACCCTAACTGGCGATGGAGAGTTGGAAGATTTCCAACCCAACCTCATTGCAGAGGTTGATTCAGAGGATTATTACGATTTTCAGGTCAATCGACCGCTGATTTTTGTAGATGGCTCAATGATTCGTAGCCTCACATGGCCAGGTGTTCAAATATTTGGAGTGAAAAATCCAGATGGTGATAGAGATTTTATTTTAGTTCGTGGAGTTGAGCCTTCAATGCGTTGGCGCACCTTCGCCTCAGAACTTCTCGATCTCGCAGATGATCTCGAGGTTGAACTCGTCATCACTCTTGGGTCGATGCTCGCTGATACTCCACACACGCGTGCGATTCCAGTTTCTGGCACGGGTGCCCATCCAGATATCGCTCAACGTCTCGGTGTTGAGGTAAGTAGATATGAAGGACCAACTGGGATTCTTGCCGTGATTCAAGATGGTTGTGTAAGGCGTGGAATCGACGCGGTCGCCCTCTGGGCCGCCGTACCTCATTACGCCAATGCAACGCCATCTCCTAAGGCAACTCTTGCGCTTATAAATGGTTTAGAAGATTTTCTCGAGATCAGCCTTCCTCAAGGAGATCTACCTGGACTTGCTGTGAAGTGGGAAGAGTCTGTCTCTGAGATGGTGAGAGAAGATTCTGATATTGAGGAGTACATCAAGACCCTCGAAGAATCTAAAGATGCAAGTGAAATCTCTGAAGATAGCGGTGAAGAGTTAGCGAGAGAAGTTGAACGCTTCTTGCGACGTCAGAACAATAACAACGAAAGTTAGAGCGCTAACCCTAGAAGTGCATCGAGGGCGCGGGAAAGTTCTCCCGGGGCTCCCCCTTCAGATCCATCTTCACTAGCTTGTACCCAATCCTTAACTACCTGCAATGATTTTTGAGTATCAAGATTATCTGCCTGTGCAGAGATGATTGCTGTAATCACGTGATCGGTCGGCGCTGACTCCATCATGGATAAGGCGCGGCGAAGTCGAACTATCCATAGAGATGCATCATCGAGTGCGCTCTGGCTCCAAGAACGATCTGTTGAGTAATGGTTTTCCATCAGAGCCCAACGAATCGCCATTGGGTCTACTCCGCTAGAGACAAGCTTTGAAACAAAGACGAGATTACCCAGTGACTTACTCATCTTGACTCCATCGAGACCAATCATTCCTGAATGGACATAATGGGTAGCGAATTCGCGTCCTTGAAGTATCTGGCCTTGGGCTGCAGACATTTCATGATGAGGGAAAATTAAATCACTTCCACCACCTTGGATATCAATAGAAGTTTCACTCGTTGAGTCAGGCTCGAGATAATGAAGTGCGATCGCACAACATTCGATATGCCAACCAGGACGACCTTCACCAAATGGACTTGGCCAAGATGGCTCGCCTTCACGGTGTCCAAGCCAGAGAAGGGCATCAAGGGGATCGCGCTTTCCTATTCGTGTGGGATCTCCCCCGCGCTCAGCAAAGATTTCTAACATTGTTTCTTGTGTGAGATGCGAACGGGAGCCAAAGTGTGGATCTGCATGGACTGAGAAGTAGAGATCTTTATCGACGTGGTAAGTACTTGAACGTGAAGCCAATGTTTCGATCGATTTCGTTACGAGCTCCATTGCCTCTACGACTCCGATGTAGTGATCAGGTGGGAGAACGTGCAGATTGACCATATCTCCACGAAAGAGATCGATCTGTGATTGTGCTAACTCACGCCAATCGACCTTATCGCGCGTTGCTCTCTCCAACAATGGATCATCGATATCGGTGATGTTCTGAACGAACTTCACCTCTGCACCACGTGCACGTAGATAACGGTTGGCAAGATCAAATGTCAGGTATGTGGCCGCGTGACCTAGATGAGTTGCATCGTAGGGAGTAATTCCGCAGACATAGATTCGATAGAGATTCTTCTCTTGAAGAGGATAGGAACCTTGTCGCGCCGTATCCCAGAGAGAGAGCGACGGAAGTGAAAAGCGCTTATCCAATGGAGGAATCGCAACGCTTGCCCATGAGTTCATGCGAGAAGGGTAACCTCTAGAAGGGTGGCCATGGGATGTGAGGCCACTCGTGATTTGGTTCTGGAAAAGTTCTCGTAGCAATAAGGCGAGAGGTGCGAGCAATTAAGGCCGCGATCTCATCGTCGGTGATCAATGATTCCAATTCAACAAGTTCGCCACTATCGATATCGAGTAAGAGCTTCTCGAGGGAGGCAATCTCCGAATCAGTCAATGGAACTCCAGCCCATTGCCAGAGAACGGTACGTAATTTGTCATCAACATGAAATGTCACGCCGTGGTCACAGACATAGAGATGGCCCTCAGCGCTCGGAAGTAAATGACCAATTTTGCGATCTGTGTTATTGATTACTGCATCAAGGAGAGATACCTGACGTAGTTGGTGATCATCTTTACGAAAATGTAATTCAAGATCGATCTCTTCATCGACATCAATCCATTGTTGAACCATCCCGAAGCCAAATGGACCTTCACGGAGAATAGTCAGAGGAATGTGGTTAAAAGAGAGAGCCTTATCGATGAGATAGGCAGCGCGTTCGCGAGATGCGAGATTGCCATCTGGAAAATCCCAGAGAGGCCGCTCTCCAGCAACTGGCTTGTAAATTGCCTTTACTTGAGTAGCTCCATCAGAGATCTCCACAAAGAGGGTTGCATTACTTGCATCTACAAGACGACCTTCAACGGTAATCTCACCCGTTTCGAGAATACTCATCGTCGATAACCATTTGCGCGTGCACAGAGGTGTCCCTGTGGATCGATGGGCAGGGCGCAGAAAGGACAAGGTTGACGTCCTGCTGCAATCACCAGTTCAGCTCTATCTTGGAAAATATTGGCCTGAGTAGCAGTGATAAAGATTCGAAGGATTTCGACATCATCGAGGATGGGTAGCTCATCTTCATCTTCATCATCGCTGAGATTGAGTTCCCTTAGATCGATCTGAATAAGTTCGCTCTCTTCATCATAGAAGATCGCGATAGAGCCAACTCGAAACTCATCAAGTACAGGCGTCTCGAGGGGAAGCGAATCTCTAGTAAGAGTGGGCGTTGGCGAGATTGGATGTGCCAATTTGATCTCTTTGAGCATGTAGCGAAGGCGTTCCGATATTGCTGCAACTTGAGATTTCTCAATTGAGGTGGAGATCAGAGAATTACCTGAACGAATCTGTAGGAAGAAGGTTCGGTCACCAGGTTGTCCAATGGTGCCAACGGTGAAGCGAGAAAGATCCTTAAATGTTCTGAGCATAGTTAGCCGAGTATCTCTTTAAGAGTCCCTGAATTATTGATCGTGATCATCGAAAGCCTTTTTTGATCACCGGAGAAGATGGTGAAAGATGCCGGTGATATCTCTAGCTTCTGAAAATTATCTAACTTCATGCCTAATAGATGAGCAACTGCCAACTTGATCGTATCTGAGTGAGAGACGATGAGATGAACCTTATCTCCCCGAATCTGACGGATCTCTTCAAAGGATTCAACTGCACGTCTTTGAGCCTTCCTGAATGACTCGCCACCTGGGAAAGTTACTTGCGACGGAGTCTCTTGGACGCTCTTCCACAAGGGGTTGCGGCGCAGCGTCGAGAGTTTCTTTCCGCTCCAAGCTCCAAAATTAATCTCAGAGAAGCCATCTTTGATTTCAAGTGAAGAGATACTTTTCGAATTCGCGGAGTGAAGCCAAGGGTTGATAGTCAATTGACATCGCTCTATTGGGCTTACGTGAACGAAATCGACCTTACCTTTACCGATTCGATCGATGAGAAGTTCTGCTTGTTTTCGCCCAGTCGGCGAGAGTCCAATGCCAGGAAGCTGTCCAGTGAGGAGGCCCTCTCTATTTGCAGCAGAATGTCCATGGCGGAGAAAGATAAAAGTACTCATGGAACTCCCTTGCTACTTGGTTGCTACTTGGTTGCTACTTGCTCGCCACTTGGACAACACGCTCGGCGCCTAGGTTAGCGAGTTATTGCTATGGAGTCTTGCTAAGGTCGCGCACATGGAGATGCGTCGAGCGGGCAAGAGCGGATTAACCCTCTCTCGATTGGGCCTCGGAACGATGACATGGGGACGAGATACCGATACCCATGAGGCCGCTGATCAATGTCGCGCCTATATCGAAGCCGGCGGAAATTTCCTTGATACATCACCGATCTATGGCGATGGGGATTCTGAGCGAGTCATCGGCGGCATGATCGGAACTCTCTTTCAACGCGATGAGGTCGTCATTGCAACAAAGGCCGGCATTCAATTGATCAACGGTGAGAAGATCGTCAACAATTCACGCCAATCTTTGATTGCAGAGCTCGACAAGTCACTAGCCCGTCTTGGCACAGATCACGTAGATCTCTGGCAGATTCATGGGTGGGATTTCAACTATCCACTCGAAGATACGTTGTCAGTTCTTGATTACGCATACTCCTCTGGGAAAGCTCGATATATCGGAGTCTCAAACTTCTCGGGATGGCAAAGCGCTAGAGCAATCACTCTTCAGGAGCTGCATGGAATGAAGGCGCCAATCGTGACTCTGCAGAATGAATATTCACTTCTCAATCGCGAAGTTGAGAATGAGATCCTTCCTTGTGTTGATGATCTCAACGTTGGATTCCTTGCCTGGGCTCCACTGGCTCGCGGCGTTCTCACTGGCAAATATCGCACCGGTATTCCGAGTGACTCTCGTGCTGCGGCGCCTCACTTCATGCGCCATGTTGAGCCCTACATGAATGATGCATCGTCTCGGATCGTTGAGGCAGTCTCAGTCGCAGCTGAAGGCCTTGGCTTTGCGCCCCTTGAAGTTGCTATCGCATGGGTTCGCGATAATCCTCTTGTTACTTCATCCATAGTCGGCGCACGAACAGGTGCACAGCTACGCGGGATATTGAAATCTGAAGAAATCACTCTCCCCCATACTATTCGCGAAGTACTAGATGAGGTCTCAGCAGTTTTCTAAGAAGTCCTTCAAGACCTTGACGCCGAACTTCAAACCATCAATAGGTACTCGCTCGTCCACTCCATGAAAGAGCGCCATGAAGTCGAGATCCGCAGGAAGCATCAATGGACTAAATCCGTAACCAATAATTCCAAGCTCTGATAGCGCTTTGTTATCGGTGCCGCCGCTCATCGTGTATGGGACAGGAATACCTTCAGGATCTTCACGCACGATAGCAGCACACATTGCCTCTACGAGCGGTCCACCAAATTCAACCTCCAGAGCGATGTCATGTGTCAGAGTTTCGATGCGAATATCCGGGCCCACAATTTCGCGAATAGTTGCATTGAGTTCTTCTTCATACCCGGGAAGGAAGCGGCCATCGACTGTGGCACTTGCGCTTCCAGGGATGACATTTGCCTTATATCCCGCTTCAAGAATTGTTGGATTAGCCGTGTTCTGAAGAGTCGCACCGATCATTCGAGCTGTTGGGCCAATCTCCTTAAGGAGAGGACGTAGATCATCTTCGTTATATGGTTTTCCAGTTGCTTCAGCAATCTTCTTGAAGAGAAGCTTGACAGTTTTTGTATATCTCTGTGGCCAGTCGTACTTACCAATTTTTGCAACGGCTTCAGAGAGAGCAGTAAGCGCATTCTCATCATTCATCATTGAACCATGTCCGGCGCGACCATCTGCAGTGAGTTTCATCCAATGGATTCCCTTTTGGGCCGCCTCGACGAAATAGAGACGCTTTCCATCTCCCACTGTTACTGAGAATCCGCCGACCTCAGAGATTGCTTCGGTACAACCGGCAAATACTTCTGGGTGGTGTGCAGTCATATAGCGAGATCCGAAACTGCTTCCTGCCTCTTCATCAGCGAAGAAAGCGAGGACAATATTTCGAGGTGGCTTATATCCGGTGCGCGCCCAGCGACGAACAATCGCAAGAAGCATCGCATCAACATTCTTCATATCTACTGCGCCGCGACCCCAGATCATTCCATCTTTAATGACGGCAGCGAAGGGATCAACGCTCCAGTCATCTGCATTAGCGGGAACTACATCGATATGTCCATGAACAACAAGTCCTGGTCGAGTCGGATCTGCACCCTCGATATTGGCAATGACGTTGCAACGATTAGGTGCTGACTCATAGATCTTTGCCGAGATCCCTACCTCTGCAAGGGATGCAACCACATATTCCGCAACCGCTTTCTCATCACCTTTACCTTCGCCAAAGTTCACCGATGGAATGCGAATCAGGTCCTGGCAGATTGAGATCGTCTCTTCTTCCAGCGTTGCAAAGTCATTGTTCATGGCGTCATTCTCTCCCATTCTCTCCGAACTGCCTCTATTTTGCGTGTGAGCCGGAGCATTGCTATCCTTCAGCTCGTAATTCAACCCCATCACGTAGCCTTCTCTTATTCGTGGCGGGGACACTCGTCCGGGTGGCGGAATTGGCAGACGCGCTAGCTTGAGGTGCTAGTTCTCGCAAGGGATTAGGGGTTCAAGTCCCCTTTCGGACACAAGAGTTGTTCAATGGTTCTCCATCTGAACAGTCGAAATGGAGCACTGTATGCAACTTCAACAGGCTCTCGCACTAGTACGAGATATCCCCGATTTCCCGCATTCGGGGATTCTCTTTAAAGATATCACCCCACTTCTTGCAGATCCCACAGCCTTTGCTCTCGTGACTTCCGAGCTTGCTGGCGATGCAGAGAGATATTCACATGTTGTTGGAATCGAAGCTCGTGGTTTCATCTTGGGTGCTGCGATTGCATCGCACTCGGAGCGAGGCTTTGTTCCGCTTCGCAAGGCGGGAAAACTTCCCCATACAACTATCTCCAAGAGCTATGGCCTTGAGTATGGCGTCGATGTCCTTGAGGCGCATGTTGATGCAGTGCGCGAAGGTGACAGCGTCTTACTTGTCGATGATGTCTTAGCCACTGGCGGAACTCTGCTTGCCTCTATTGAACTGATCTACGAACTGGGTGCTTCTATCTCTGAAGTTGTTGTCCTCTATGAAATCTCATTTCTCAAGGGGCGAGAGAAAATCCTTACTAAATTCCCGGAGATCATCATTCGCTCGATTGTGGCAAACTAGATGCGCATCCCCCAGATTCAAGCCCTACGCGCCCTTGCCGCAATTCTCGTCCTTCTCTTCCATGCAAACCTGGTTGGCGGCGGGTATATCGGGGTAGATATCTTCTATGTAATCTCTGGCTATCTCATTACCGGTCTCATTCTCCGCGAAATTGAAGATCGAGGCTCTCTTAACTTTAAAGCTTTTTACCTGCGAAGAATAAAGAGATTGCTGCCGACATCATTTTCGATTCTCATGATCACTGCTTCGATATCTTGGCTACTTTATCCAGGAACAATGCGTGAAGAGCTTGGAAAAGATATCTTCGCGGCAGCAGTATATGTATCCAACTTTCTCTTCGCCTTTTGGCAGATGGATTATCAAAACCTCAACGCGATTCCGCCCGTTGTTATTCACTTCTGGTCACTTGCAGTGGAAGAGCAGTTCTATCTCTTCTGGCCCGTCATAGTTCTCGTTGCATTCAAATTCGGTGGACGACGTCGCCTCTTTCAAGCGATAGCAGTAATTACGCTCTTCTCATTTATCTTCAGTCTCTACCTCACCTCACACTCGCCTATCTGGGCCTTCTACTCTCTTCCGACTCGTGCCTGGGAACTTGGAATAGGAGCGCTACTTCTTGCTATCCCTTCGAAGTATCGACTCTCTGTCGTCTACCCTTGGGCAGCTCTCGGACTCATTACCTATGCCACCTTTTTCTACACGGATAAAACTCCTTTCCCGGGAACGGCCGCGATTGCACCAGTGCTGGGAACAGCTGCTGCAATTGCATCGATATCTTCCTGGCCGAGGACCCTCAACTTCTTCAGCAATCTTCGCTTCACACAATGGTTAGGTGAGATTTCCTACCCTCTCTATCTCTGGCATTGGCCTCTTCTCGTTATCCCAATGGTCTACCTTGGTCGTGGTCTACATATCTATGAGAGAGCGATCGCAATTCTTGCAACGCTTCTACTGGCCGACCTCACTCATCGTTATATCGAACAGCCTCTTCGACATATCTCCCTATCGCCTAGGAAAATCATTTCGGGTGCGGTCATTGCCTCACTCGTTGCCACTGGCACTGGTCTTGCCATCACAGCAAGTGCCAACAACACAATCACCTTGAGCAGCGGTGAGAGTTATTCGCTTGAAGAAATCATGGCAAAGCCCCAGGTCTATCTCGATGATTGCCATGTGAATAACGGAGAAACGGTCTCAGGTGATTGTTCATATGGCCCTGCCAGTCCGACAAAGGTAGTTCTCTTTGGAGATTCACACGCGGCTCAATGGATGCCAGTCCTTGAAGAGCTCGCCTACGAAAAGAACTTCACTCTTATCTCACTCACCAAATCTGCCTGTCCTGGCCCTGCAGTTATGAAGGTAGAGACAGGTGCCTATAAGAATGCAGATTGCAGCACGTGGCGCGATAACTCGATAGCGCGCATCAAATCCTTGAAGCCGATGGCTGTACTTGTGAGCGGAATGCAACACTTCGAAATGCCTTCTGGATACTCATCGCGAGCAGAATGGTGGCGCGAAGGCGAGGCGAAGACCTTTGCAGCGCTGCAAGGTTCATCAAAACATATTATCTATATCTCAGATACTCCACATCCCCAGCGAGATATTCCGAGCTGTATCGCTGCAGGTCGTGTAGATAAGTGCAACTCCACCGAGCCATCTGAGGCGATCTTCTCTCCTGGTTGGCAACAGATCAATCCAACGCCGTGGTTCTGTGCGCAGAATTGTCCAGCGGTCATTAATGGTGTTGTTGTCTATCGTGATGCTTCACATATAAGTGTCCTCGCTTCCAAGAGAGCAAAGCCACAATTACTCAGCACCCTTCTCTCACTCGGTGTCTTCGCTTCAAAGTAAGGAAATTGCTACCGGTCATGGCAGGATGTCGCCATGGCTGAATTGATCTATTACTGCGGAACGATGGATAGCGGTAAGTCGACCCTTGCCCTTCAAACAGCGCATAACCATCAGAGTCGTGGTCGTGGTGGATTAATTTTTACTAGCCATGACCGTGCAGGTTCTGGCGTGATTTCATCGCGGCTTGGTCTTCAGAGCCCAGCAATTGAAGTCATCCCCGGTTTCGATATCCATAAACTGGTCGTGGATAAATTATCTACGGGTGAACGCATTGATTACATCATCTGTGATGAAGCTCAATTTTATGAACCAGATCAGATTGATGGGCTAGCGCGGATCGTTGATGGACTCGGAATCGATGTCTATGCCTTTGGAATTCTCGCTGACTTTAGAACAAAGCTCTTTCCTGGATCGGCGCGACTTGTTGAATTAGCCGATCGCGTGAATACTCTTCAAGTTGAGGCCCTCTGCTGGTGCGGATCACGAGCTACACATAATGCTCGTACCATCAATGGCAAGATGGTGACCGAGGGCGAGCAGGTAGTAGTAGGCGATGTAGGTAGGAGCGATGAAGTTGCATATGAAGTTCTATGTCGTCGCCACCATATGCGACGTGTTACAGCGCGAGCATCACGAGCAGGACACATTTCAAGTGAACCACTCCCCTTTGGTGAGAAGTAATTTAGAACGAGTGCACTGCTGTTGCGATGAGCGGGGCAAGAACAAGAGCTGGCAGTAAATTGGCTACGGCAATCTTCTTGATATCGAGAAGCCGTAAGCCGATTCCGACCAACATCAATCCCCCGCAGATAGTCATTGCATCTATCTGATATTGCTCGAGAACATTTCCGGCGATCCAGCCAACGAGCGTCCAAGTACCCTGATAAATGCCGAGAGGGATGATGGAAGCGGCTACTCCCCAGCCCAGCGTTGAAGCGAAGGCCATTGCAGCGAAGAAGTCGAGTGAGGATTTGAGCAATAACTGATCTATTCCCTGTGACATTCCATCGCTAATGCTGCCAAGAATTGCAAGAGGACCAATCAGGAAGAGTAGAGATGCCGTCACAAATCCTTCAACAAATGGGCTCTCTTGCGAAGCCCTAAATCTCTTTCGCAAGCTTTCACCGAAGGTATCTAATCTCGTCTCCAACTTCAGTGCGGTACCGATGAATCCGCCGAGGAGCATGGTCAAGAGAATGACCAGAAGGGGCGCACCTTTAGGCAGGGCTGAGGTGAACTCGTCAGACCAGAGAGGGATAAGGGCAGAGACGGCGCCTAGTAGCGTGATGAGGCCGAGGACATCAGTAATTGATACTTGAGAATCCTTACGTAAGCGATGGCCAACTGCGATTCCTATCGAGGAGCCCACGATAATCGCAGCGAGATTTATAACGGTGCCTAACCCAATAAACATAAGCGCACTATAGACTCCGGCAATGCGTTCTCTGCTGAAATTTATCGCGCCCCATAAGACGATTCCAAATACCCCATGGAGAGCCGCACATCGGTGGCAGCTCTCGCCCACACGTGTGGCAATCCTCTTCTTCGGCCTTGCGATATTTGGTCTAGGCGATTCTCTTCTCGTTCAGGGCAATGTTGGAAATGCGCCATGGACAGTATTTGCTCAAGGCCTCTCACTCAAGACCGGATTTCCTTTAGGTGTTTCCACGTTTCTTATCTCGGTTGCCGTCCTACTCATTTGGATCCCGCTGAAAGAGAAGCCAGGATTTGGAACTCTCTCCAATATTCTCTTGATTGCTACCTTTATTCAGATAGGTATCTCAATCTTTCCTTTACAGGACTCACTCGCGATGGGCGTTACCTTCGATCTCTTGGGAATCATCCTCGTCGGAATCGGTTCATCCCTCTACATCACCTGCGGACTTGGACCTGGCCCTAGAGATGGCGCCATGACGGGAATTCATCAGGCTACTGGGATTCGGGTGGGACGGGTTCGCCTTGGCATTGAGGTCAGCGTTCTCATCGTGGGCTGGCTGATGGGTGGCACTGTCGGTGTCGGAACCCTTCTCTTTGCCCTTCTTATCGGTGAATCCATCGCGATTTCCCTTGGGGTCGTGGCGCGTCTGACCAGTCGGTAGTCAGAGCCTCTCCTAAACTGGGGCCTTCCCACGGTCTGTGAGCCGTCATTTCACACGGGGTCGCAAACACCCCCGTTAACAAAATCAGGAAGGTCCACCATGCTCGATAGTTTCTTCAAGATATCTGAACGTGGATCCACAGTAGGTCGTGAAGTCCGTGGCGGTCTCGTCACATTCTTCACAATGGCTTATATCGTGGTCCTCAACCCACTCATCATTGGTTACACACCAGATAAGTACGGCAATTTCATCGGCGGAGGAAAGACTCCTCATATCGCGATGATTGCAGCGGCAACAGCTCTCGTAGCTGGAGTCCTCACAATTCTCATGGGCGTAGTCGGTCGTTACCCACTCGCTCTTGCAACAGGCCTTGGTCTCAACACTTTCGTTGCGGTTGTCATTGCAAAGCAGATGTCGTGGCCAGATGCAATGGGTCTCATCGTTCTCGAAGGTTTGATCATTACAGTTCTCGTTCTCACAGGTTTCCGTACAGCTGTCTTTAAGGCGGTTCCAGGTCAGCTCAAGATCGCTATCTCTGTCGGTATCGGCCTCTTCATCGCACTTATCGGCCTCGTAGACTCTGGCTTCGTCCGCCGCACAGGTGCAGGACCGGTTCCAGTAACACTTGGTGCTGATGGAACTCTCGTTGGTTGGCCAATCATTATCTTCGCAATCGGTCTCTTCTTGATGATTGCACTTATGGTGAAGAAGACTAAGGGCGCGCTTCTTATCGGTATCGCCGTTGCAACGATTCTCGCTGTTATCGCGGAGAAGGCATTTAAGATCCACGCGGGATTTATCGCTAAGGGTGGCGTTGAATTCATGACTAATGGAACAAATAAGCTTCCTGCGGAATACAAGGGTTTCATCATTCCATCTGGAGATTACGTCAATCCAAAGGGTTGGTCACTCAACGTTCCTGCTGTTCCAACAAAGTGGGTTCAGACTCCTGATTTCGGCCTGCTTGGCCACTTCAGCCTCTTCGGTGGCTTCAAGGAGATTAGCCTTGTAGCTGCAGTACTTCTCGTCTTCACACTTCTTCTCTCTGACTTCTTCGACACAGTCGGAACTGTCACAGCGATTGGTCACGAAGGTGGACTCATCGATAAGGATGGAAACATCCCTTACAACGAGCAGATTCTTCTCGTCGACTCACTTGCTGCAGTAGCAGGTGGCGCAGCGAGCATCTCATCTAACACAAGTTATATCGAATCAGCTTCAGGTGTTGGTGAAGGAGCACGAACAGGACTTGCATCAGTTGTTACTGGTGTTTGCTTCTTGCTCACAACTCTCTTCGCACCAGCTGTTGCAATGATTCCTTATGAGGCAGCTACACCTGCTCTCATCATTGTTGGTTTCTTGATGATGACACAGATCAGCGGAATCGACTGGTCTGATTATGGAATTGCAATCCCAGCATTCCTTACAATCATCTTGATGCCATTTACATACAACATCTCAGTTGGTATCGGTGCTGGTTTCATCACACATGTGATCATCCGCGCACTTCAGGGACGTCGCAAGGAGATCCACCCACTACTTCTCTTGGTATCTGGACTCTTCGTTGTCTTCTTCCTACAGTCACCAATCGATTCTTGGATCGGATAATAATTCAATAAGCAAAAGTGAGAACGCCCTCGAGGAGAAATCTTCGGGGGCGTTCTTCATTTACAGGCTCCAGTCGACGGGATCCTTGCCTTGCTGCGAAAGAAGAGCATTTGCCCGAGTAAATGGTCGTGAGCCGAAAAAACCATTACGCGCCGAAAGTGGACTTGGATGTACGGATTCGATCACCTGAGTGAAGAGTGGTGCAAAACTTCTCGCACTATTTCCCCAGAGAATCGCAATCACATTTCGCTCTGCCACACTCTTCGCTACTGCTTCTGTGAGAGACGACCACCCCTGTTTTGCGTGAACGTTTCGCTCTCCCACCGTTGTCGTCAAGGTTCTATTGAGCAGTAAGACACCCCTCTCGCTCCATGCCGTGAGATCAGGGCTTACAGGAGTGGGTAATCCGAGATCGCTTGAGTACTCCTTAAAGATGTTACGAAGTGAGGCTGGTATTGAATTTCCAGAATACGATGAGAAGGCAAGTCCATCTGCAACGCCTACACCTGGATATGGATCCTGGCCCAGAATGAGAATCTTGACTTCTTCCATTGGTCTGCGAAAAGCCCTAAAGACATCTGAACGAGGCGGTGCAATCTCGCCACCGATTGTTTCAAATATCTGATCTATGGTTTTCGAGTGATATGAGAATAGCGTTCTCCATGAAGCATCTACTTCATCAAGCGAGAATTGCATTTAAATCGAGCGGGCGAAGAATCTCTCGCCCTCATGAACCACTGTTATGGGTAATTCAAAAATTGCAGAGATATGTTCACTTGTGATGACATCAGCAATTGGCCCTGAAACTGCCACATGCCCATCTTTGAGAATGAGCGCATGTGTTGTGCCGGCCGGAATTTCCTCAATATGGTGCGTTACGAGAATCGATGCAGGAGCCAATGGATCGCTTGCAAAGATAGAGAATCGACGTAAGAGATCTTCACGACCCCCCAGATCTAAACCTGCCGCTGGTTCATCGAGAAGTAATAGTTCAGGGTCTGCCATCAAAGCACGCGAAATTTGAACTCGCTTTCTCTCGCCTTCGCTCAGAGTTCCATAGGTGCGGTCGGCTAGATCGCGTACACCAAATGTGGTCAGAAGTGCGACAGCGCGGGATTCATCCCAGAGGTCGTAGGCCTCATTCCATCTTCCTAAAATTGCGTAAGCAGCGGTCAAAACAACATCACGTACAACTTCATCATCAGGAATATCTTCTGAGATCAACGCGCCGCAGATTCCGATTCTCGTGCGTAGTTCAGAGAGATCTACACGTCCCATCTCTTTATCGAGAAGATGGACCGTTCCATTTGACGGGAAGAAACGGGTCGCCAGAATTTGAAGAAGAGTTGATTTACCTGCGCCATTGGGACCGAGAACGACCCAACGTTCCCCCGGCTTTATTGCAAAGGTGAGAGGGCCAAGGATTGTTCGATCACCGCGACGCACAGAGACGTCGCGAAGTTCTAAAACATACTCTCCGGCCATGCGAGCACGATATATCTTTCATAGTGAAATCCACGGGAGAAATAGCGCTCGTATTGAGTGATTCGTACTAACCTAACCCCGTGATGAGCGAAAAGAGCCAATTTACGGGGTTGATTCTCCTCTCAGGTGTCGATACTCCAGGTATTACTCAAGCGCTCTTTGAGACTCTCTCTCCCTTCGCAATTATCGTCCTCGATATTGAGCAAGTAGTAGCGCGAGATCGCGTCATTCTGACAGTTCTGATTGCACTCAACCCAGATCATCAAGAAGCAATCGATGAGGACCTCACTCTCTGCGCTGAAAAGCTTGGGGTAGATATCGCTACATCGTTTCAGAGCCAAGAAGGTTCAACGATTGCGGCAAAGACTGGCCTCATGCATGTTGTTGCCCTCGGAAATCCATTGAACCCAGCTGCTATTAGCGCCATCGCATCAGAAATTGCAGAACATGGTGGCAATATCGAACGCATCCACCGCACCGCAAGTTATCCAGTGACCGCCATCGAATTTGTCGTCTCCCAAGTTGACCAGAATTGCATTCGTCCAACTCTTGCACAGGTTGCAAACTCTCACTCAGTCGATATCGCGGTCTCCCCCGGCGGGTTGATGCGTTGGGCAAAGAAGCTTGTCGTGATGGATGTTGATTCAACACTTATTCAGCAAGAGGTCATTGAACTTCTCGGTGCAAAAGCTGGAAGAGAAGCTGAAATCAAGGCGGTAACCGATCGCGCTATGGCCGGTGAACTCGATTTTGAGGAGAGCTTGCGATCACGCGTTGCTCTCCTTGAAGGTCTTTCTGAGCAGGTAATAGATGAGGTTCGTTCAGAGATTTTACTGACACCGGGTGCCAGAACTCTTATCTCCACCTTAAAGAAGTTGGGACATAGCGTTGGCGTCGTTTCAGGAGGGTTCACCTCTGTCATTGAACCGATTTTGCAGGAGCTTGGAATCTCGCACTACCGTGCAAATACTCTTGAGATAGTTGATGGCAAGCTGACCGGCAGAATTCTCGGTGATGTCATCGATCGTGCGGCGAAGGCAACGGCACTTCGTGACTTTGCGGCGCTCGAAGGCGTCTCACTCGAGCAAACGATTGCAATCGGAGATGGCGCAAATGATCTCGATATGATCGCAGCAGCCGGTTTAGGAATTGCCTTTAATGCGAAACCTGCTGTTAAAGCTGCCGCAGATAGTTCGCTTACTGCGCCTTACCTAGATTCCGTGCTCTATCTTCTTGGAATCACTCGTGAAGAGGTTGAAGAAGCGGGAGCTTCTCGAAAGTAATTAAAGTCGGCAGGCGTGGATATCGGTGACGAGAATTCCACGTGCACCAAGGGCCCAGAGTTCATCCATCAATCGATTAGTCTCAGTACGAAGTACCATCGCTCGCACCGCTACCCAATCATCTTTCTGTAGCGGTGAGATAGTTGGAGATTCAAGACCAGGTGTGATTGCGCAAGCTTGATCGGCAGAGACCTTTGGAACATCGTAATCAAGAAGTACATATTGACGTGCGGTCACAACGCCCTGGAGTCTACGGATGAGAATGTCGAGCCCTGCGGGAACAGCGCCACCAGGACGTTTTATGAGAATCGCCTCCGATGTCAGAATCGGATCACCAAAGACCTCTAACCCAGCCTGGCGAAGTGTATTTCCAGTACTCACAACATCGGCGATGAGATCGGCAACTCCGAGACGGACAGAGCTTTCAACGGCGCCATCGAGACGAACAACTGATGCGCTGATCCCCCGCTGAGAGAGATAATTCTCAACGAGTCCTGGGTAGGCAGTTGCTACCCGCTTATGAGAAATCTTCTCAACAGTAAATTGTGAACCTACTGGTGCTGCAAAGCGAAATGTTGATCCACCGAAATCTAGCGCGAGAACTTCTTCAGCGCTTGCACCTGAATCAATGAGCAGGTCGCGACCAGTAATTCCAGCTTCGAGCTCTCCTGAGCCCACATAGATAGCAATGTCTCGAGGACGCAGGTAATAGAACTCAACTCCATTGGAGCTATCAGTAAGAACGAGATCTCGTGAATCTGTGCGTTGGCGATAGCCCGCCTCTTTGAGAATAGCTATGGAAGAATCCGCCAGCGAGCCTTTATTGGGAACTGCAATTCGTAACATGTGAATCTCTACTCTCTTAAAGGTAACGGTAGATATCGTCGGGGGTAAGGCCACGTGCAAGCATCAAAGTCTGCAGGTGATAAATCAATTGACTAATCTCTTCAGCGAGAGCTTCATCGCTCTCATGTTCGGCTGCGAGCCAGACTTCACCCGCTTCTTCAAGAATCTTCTTTCCTATGGTGTGCACGCCTGCATCGACAGCGGCAACGGTCCCTGACCCTTCGGAACGAGCTTCAAGCTTTGCGGCGAGTTCTACCCAGAGGGAATCAAAAGACTTCATATCTGAATTCTACTAGAGAGAAGCCTTTGCCTTCTCTGAATTACTGATTCGTAGCCAAGAGATAAAGCCCCACACGACAAATGGCAGATAAATCGCATAAAGCGTGCCCGTTGGGTAATAGCCATTCTTGAAAGCAAATGGGACCCCGACGATATCGACTGCAATCCAGATGAGCCAGAATTCGACATAACCACGACTCATTCCATATGTAGCTAGCGCTGTTCCGGTAAATATCCAAGTATCTACAAATAGCCACTGGCCGCTCTCACCGAGAGCTTTGAAGATTTGCGAAGAGATCAGAAAGAAGGCGACTATGCCAGGAATAAGGATCAGCTTTTCACGTGTGGTCGTCCAACGCGGTTGGACTGCAGAAGTACCTGGGACGCCTGAACGCTGATGATTTCTCCACCGAATCCAACCGTAAGCGCTGACGATAACAAGCAAGAGATTTCTACTCGCCTGCCCATAGAAGTTGGCATGCTGGTTCTCGTCCCCAAAAGAGAAGACCGCACCGAGGAAGACGGTGAAGAGAAGTGCATCTCCAACGATACCGATTGGCCAGGCCAAAACTTTTCGTCGAGCTCCAAGAATTGCACTGGTAAGACCGAGCGTTCCACCGATGACTTCGCGCACAGCAATTGATTTACTGCCGAAGGTGATCGTTGATTCAAAGAGCCATTGAAGAATAGACATAATTAGCCTTGAGCCTTCTTCCGCAGCGACTGAACCATCGCTGCAGGATCTTCTGATTTAAAGACAGCGCTACCGGCAACAAAAGTATCTGCTCCAGCGTGCGCTGCTCTCTCAATTGTTTCAAGAGAAATTCCGCCATCTACTTGAAGCCATATAGGTCGATCACCGATGATCTTTCGGGTAGTCGAAATCTTCTCGAGCATAGGCTCGATGAAGGATTGTCCGCCGAATCCGGGTTCAACAGTCATAATGAGAAACATATCTACATCATCGAGGTACTCTGCATAATCTTCAATCCTCGTAGCGGGTTTGAGAGCGATAGAAGCTCGAGAACCAGCTGATCGAATTCCTCGCGCGGTCGCACGAATATCGCTCGCAGCTTCAACATGGAAGGTAACGCTCGCACTTCCAGCTTCTGCATAATCGATAGCAATCTGATCTACTTCTGCAACCATAAGATGTGAATCGATAGGAACTGTAGAAGAAGCGATGATCGCTCTTGCGGCATCGAAATCAAAGGTGAAGTTGGGAACAAATACATTATCCATCACATCGAGGTGGACGAAATCTGATACATCCGCAATCTTTGCAATCTCAGCAGAGAGATTCGAAAAGTCCGCATTGAGAATGCTGGGGGTAAGTCGGATTTCTCTACTCATCATTGAATTTTAATTCGCCTTCTGAAATATTGCCAGGAACATCGAATCCGTATTGTGGCGATGGCCCCAGAGCGATAGCGCACCTGCCCGCGTCGCCTCTTCTAAACCAGCTGGTAAGAGAGGAGAAATATCGATTAATTCGAGCTCGGGATGCTCTTTGAGAATCTGCTTTACCTGACCTGTCGTTTCAGCAAAATGAGGTGAGCACGTTGCATATCCGAAGCAACCACCGGGATTGAGTACGGAGATCGCCGCATTACTTAACTCTAATTGGAGCTGCAATAAAGGTGCTAGATCCTTAATCGTACGTCTCCAGCGAACCTCGGGTCTGCGTCGAAGTGCACCTAAACCGGTACAGGGTACATCTGCAAGGATTGCATCGAATGTACGACCATGTGAAGCTATCTCTCGGCCGTCTCCGACGATGACTCCAAATTTACCGATGACATTCTTTACCAATTTTGCTCGTGGCTCAGAGATTTCATTGGCGACAAAATCTCTACCTGACGCCTCGCAGATATGAGAGAGAAGAGCTGCCTTACCTCCAGGACCTGCGCAGAGATCGAGAGTGCTCGTAGCGCTCTCCGTAGAACGAGCGAAGATATCTGCAACGAGTTGAGAGCCCTCATCTTGCACCCCGGCCTTCCTATGGCGAATGAGCTCAAGAGATCCCGGGGCGCCACTAAATCTCGCTCCATATGGTGAGTACACAGTTGCAATTGCACCGAGCGCTACCAGCTCTTCCTGAGTTGATGCGCCCGGCCACGATACGAGAGTCGGAAGGGCTGGAGTGTTATTGGAGCGCAACTCCGACTCAACCTCATCGATATCTTTGAGGAGATCCAGGTAAGCAGAGACGATCCATTCAGGATGCGAGTACTCGATGGCCAGCCGCGCGACCGGATCGCTCATGGCGCGAACGGGCTCGAGCCATTGATCCATCTCTTTCGCTGAAGCTTTGCGCATGAGGGCATTGACAAAACTTCCCTTTGACTCCCCTAGCTGTTTACGAGCAACATCAACCGTTGCGGATACTGCAGCATGGAGAGGTGTTCGCATCGTGAAGATCTGATGGGCGCCCATGCGAGCAAGATCAACGATATCTGCATCAACCTGATTCCATTCGCGATCGCTAATCTGGGCAAAGATATAGTCATAGAGACCTTGCATTCGAATCGTTCCGTAGACAAGCTCGGTTGTAAATCCTCGATCTCGCTCATCCATCGTTGATGCCGAAAGTGCCTGAGGTAGCAAGAGGTTGGAGTAGCCGTTGCGGCGATTGACCTCTGAGATGATGTCGTAGGCGAGTAGGCGGGGTGCATCTGGACGTGGCTTAGTGAATTTCTTAGGGGGAAAATTACTCACAGAGTTCACCTTCAGTAAGTCGAGCGCCGTTAGCCCATGCGAAGGCATCCATCTGAGCCTTACCGACAGGTGTTATATGTGTAATCTGAAGCGCCTGACTCTCTGTCCCAATATAGATCTTCTTCGCAATTACCTTTACCTCACCGGGTTTGAGGGCCTCGTTTGAGATCACTGGGGTTGCAACTTTGATCGGTGAACCACGAAAGAGAGTCCAGGCTCCAGGATGAGATGTAAATGCGCGAACCTTTGCGCTCACCACTTCGGCTGGCAGGTTCCAATCTATCTGCGCCTCTTCACGAGTTAACTTGAGAGCTCGAGTTGCTCCATCGTTATTCTGCGGAGTCGGCTTTGCTCCTTGAGATATCTTCTCTATCGTCTCAAGAACGGCGCCAACACCTAGTTCGCCTAATTCAATAAACAATTCATCACTTGTGATGTCACCATCGAGTGCGAAACGATGAACTGTATAGACTGGACCTGTATCCATTCCAGCGTCGAGTTTGAAGACTGTTACTCCGGAGACACTATCTCGGGCTTCGATGGCCCGTTGTACAGGTGCTGCTCCACGCCAACGTGGCAAAAGTGAGAAGTGAAGATTGAGAAAACCGTACTGCGGAATCGAGAGAATTGGCTCTGGAATCAAAACTCCATATCCGATAGTAATAACACAATCGACGCCATCAATATGAGCTGCAATCTCATCTTTGCTCTCAGGTCGAGCCAGTGAGATGCCCTTCTCTTGCGCCCACTGAGAGACTGCCGTTGGAGTTAAAGTCTTACCTCTGCCGGCAGGACGATCTGGCTGAGAGATCACTCTGACCAAATTATGTTCACTCTCGAGAAGAGCATTGAGAGTTGGAATGGCAACCTCAGGAGAGGCTGCTACGGCAAGACGCACTAGCGACCTCTGCCAAATGGATCGTGTGGAGATACCTTGATCTGTGGATTGAGTCCTAAATCATTAGCCATACCGAACCACTCAGATTGACGAATCTCTTTCATCGCAAGCTTTCGATCCTCAGCAGATAGTCGATCGATGAAGAGAACGCCATCGAGATGGTCGGTTTCGTGTTGAAGGGCGCGCGCGAGAAGTTCTGTACCTTCGACAATAAGAGGCTCACCATGCATATTGAAACCCTTTGCCACCGCTCTCAAGGAGCGAGGGGTTGGATAGACGAGATCAGGAAAACTTAAACACCCTTCATCTCCCTCCTGCATCTCACTACTGAGATCAAGAGAGGGATTGATGAGATGGCCAAGTTCACCATCAACATCCCAGACAAATACTCGTAAGGGAACTCCGATTTGTGGAGCGGCAAGCCCTGCACCGGGAGCGTTCAGCATCGTCTCTGTCAGGTCTTTTACTAGCCCGCGAAGTTCTTTATCGAAGTCGATTACTTCGCTAGCCGGAGTTACCAATACCGGATCGCCAAAGTGGCGAATCTCCTTGATAGACATGCGATAAGTCTATCTAACGCGAGAGTGAATACGGGTCAATTCGAAGCGAAGGTAGCTCCTTCTTCGAGGCGCTACGTCGTCTCATAAATTCATGGACAGTGGATATAAGACTCTCGCCTTGAGAGATATCTACTGAGAGGATGAGTGAGGCTTTCTCGCCTGCCGGAATTGGGCCAAGAATTTTTGTTGAGGCAGGAAGTCTTCCTTCATCGCGTGATGCTAAGAGCGCGCTCTTTAATCTCGTAATATCTGCTGAGTCCATAGTCAGATGAGCGATACGGGAATACGGTGGCAATGAAAGTGACTTTCGTTCCTCTAAATCGCGTTGAATAGCGATATCTGGATTCCATGTTGAAACCGCTGTCGATATTGAATGGCCCTCGTCTTGGATGAGAACGACGGGAGCTCCAATCTTCGCTAGTGCAGCATGAGCGAAGTACATCTCTCGAACTCTTTCATTGGCACGCATATCTGGCTGATCTAGGAATCTATTGCCTTCGAGAATGATCACTGCAGAATATCCATCGATTGTTGCAGGAGCCATGCCAGGTGTGGCGATGACGGCTCCGCTTGAGACCACATCTTCGATGCGGTGATCAGCGGATGAAACGTGCAATGGAACTCCGGGTAAAAGTATTCCGATTTCGTGGCTATGTCGTTCAATTCCACGAGATTGAAGAGATGGGATGAGGTGGTTACACCAGATGCATTGCCATTGTGGATAAATCTTCGAACAATGGCTACAGGTGATCGGTGAGTTATGGCCTGTCTTTACATGAGCTCCCCCACATTCACACCGAGAAATGGTTCGGCATTGAGCGCAACGAATAGCTTGCGCATAACCTTTTCTCGGGACAATGAAGAGAACGGGGCCGTCTTGAAGAGATCTCTTCACTACTGTGAGCGCCCTCGAAGGCAGTAACTCGCCATGCATCGTTTGATATGTAAATACCTTCAACTTTGAGCGCGATTTTTTAAACTCCACCCAATTTTCATCGATAAACCTAGAAACTTCTGAGCTCGGTGAATATCCGACGAAGTAGAGATCTAGAGATTCCTGTCGTCGGCGAATCAAAGCGATATCTCGAACATTCCACCCCGGAGATCTGCGCTCGTAGAGATTCTCAGAACCCTCATTGAATACGATAATCGATCTCAGATTGGCGACTGGAGCAAATATTGAAGAGCGAGTACCAATCACAATGAGTTTCTGACCTAAGCGCACTTCAAGGAAGTTCTTAAAGTATTCAGCTTTAGAAAGTTGAGAGTCCAAGACCGCTGGGTTGAGGGAGAGATTTCGTAGCGCTACATAAAGATTCTTGACCTCATGGGTATCTGGGAGAACTACTAGTACCCCACCATCACCTTGGAGTGAGCTGACCTTCTTTGCAATAAGTGCCGCCCTTGGCTCAGAAGGAGGTAGTTGAAGGTACTGTTGACGAGTCTTTCTCTCACCACGATGAACAACCGGTTCTAAATATTGAAACTCCTTCTCAATAGTGGCCATTCGATCAGGAATTGCAGATCTAATCAGATCGAAGGGATTGGCTGCATAACGAAGCGCCGATTCTTGGATCAACTCAATCAGAGGCGCAGTCAGAAGAGGGATCTTTCCAATTACTTTGGTGATGCTCTTAAGTCCTGAGTAACTCTCTGGAGCACGAAGAGCAATGACCACGCCAAGTACCTCACGCCCATGAAAAGGCGCTGATACCAAAGAACCTATATGGAGCTCACTCGAGAGGTTCCCGGGGATGAGATATGAAAATGGAGTGTCGAGATGATAAACGGATGCATCTACCCAGAGCTCTGCAACGGTAAAGGGACCGCTAGGTTGAACAGGTGACGGTGCAATGACCTCTCGTCTTAAGGTGAGCTTTGGTACAACTTTTACCATTGAAGCTCACGCCTTAACGATATTTACTTTACAGCTGCTTGTAGCGCTGCAACGCGATCTGTCTTCTCCCAAGAGAAGTCAGGTAGTTCACGACCAAAGTGGCCATATGAAGCTGTCTGAGAGTAGATCGGACGAAGTAAGTTGAGATCGCGAATGATTGCTGCAGGACGGAGATCGAAGACTGCGGTCACCGCTTCCTGAATCTTTGCAATTGCAACAGTCTCGGTTCCAAAGGTCTCAACGAAGACACCGACAGGTTGCGCCTTACCAATTGCGTAAGCAACCTGAACTTCACAGCGACGAGCAAGTCCTGCTGCTACTACGTTCTTTGCAACCCAACGCATCGCATATGCGGCAGAGCGATCAACCTTTGATGGATCCTTACCTGAGAAAGCGCCACCACCATGGCGAGCCATTCCACCGTATGTATCAACAATAATCTTTCGACCTGTGAGGCCGGCATCGCCCATTGGACCACCAACGACGAAACGACCAGTTGGGTTGATGAGCGTACGAAGATCCTTACGTGGAAGATCAATCTTTTCTAGAATCGGATCGATTACATACTTAATAATCTCGGGGGTAAGTTGCTTTGCAACATCTACCTCTTCAGCATGCTGACTTGAGATAACAACGGTATCCAGAGCGACTGCGCGGTCACCGTCATATTCAATTGTTACCTGAGTTTTGCCATCTGGGCGAAGATATGGAAGTTGGCCTGACTTACGAGCTAACGAGAGCTGCTGTGATAACTGGTGTGCAAGATAGATAGGAAGGGGCATGAGCTCCTTCGTGTCATCGCAGGCATATCCAAACATAAGTCCTTGATCGCCAGCACCTTGAAGGTCCAATGGATCGCTTGCAGATGTCACTCGGTGTTCAAATGCATCATCTACGCCCTGTGCAATATCTGGTGATTGCTGTCCGATGGAGATCGAAACACCACAGCTATTTCCATCAAATCCCTTAACAGAAGAGTCATAGCCGATACCGATCACAGTGTCGCGGACGATTCCCATGACATCTGCGTAACCTGAAGTTGTCACTTCGCCTGCAACATGGACTTGACCGGTTGTGATGAGAGTTTCTACAGCAACACGGCTTGAAGGATCTTGAGTAAGGAGAGAGTCCAAGATTGCATCGGAGATTTGATCTGCGATCTTATCTGGGTGACCTTCTGTTACTGATTCTGATGTGAAAAGGCGCTTTGACATGTGGTTAGCCTAACTTATTGCTGTATCTGATTGCATGATTGATGAGGGCATGTGCCAATTTTTCCTTAGAAATATCGGTAAAAGATTCCAATAATCCGCTGTTATCGATAATTGAACCTGAAGTAGAGCTGTCCCCAAAGATTGCCCCACCAGAAACGTTATTGAGATAAATCACATCAGCGCCTTTGCGCTTCATCTTCTCTCTCGCTAAATCTATTGAGTTTGAATCTGTCTCAGCAGCAAAAGCGATAACCACTTGCTGCGATTTATTTGCAGAAAGCCTTGCTAGTACATCTTCATTTTCAGTGAGATCAATCGAAGTAAAGTGCGATTTCTTGATCTTCTCTTCAGCAACTTCTGAAGGTCGTGCATCTGAGACTGCGGCAGCCATAAAGAGATAGTCACTCTCTACAAAGCGCTCTGAGAGCGCAGCGGAAAGTTCTTTGACGGATTCGACATCGACTCGATGAATACGAGGGTTGCTGGGTAGAGAACTATTAGCGATGACGAGGGTGACATTGGCTCCACGAGCTAGAGCCGCTTCAGCGATTGCTATCCCCTGCTTTCCGGTCGATCTATTGCCGATAAATCTCACTGGATCAATCGCCTCTCGCGTCCCTCCTGCAGATACCAGGATTCGCTCGCCGGTTAGATCTTGCTGGAGAAGTACGTTTTCAGTGAGTTGAGTGAGAATCTCTGATGTCTCTGGGAATCGACCCTTTCCGACATCACCGCTTGTAAGTGCGCCCTCAGCAGGTTCCATGACGAAGTAACCGCGTGAGCGAAGTGTTTCAACATTGGCCTGAGTGGCCTTGTTGAACCACATTGCTGGGTGCATCGCAGGGACGATCAGAATGGGCGCATCACTAGCCAGAACCACATTTGTAAGAAGATCATCGGCGCGACCTGCAGCGATGCGGGCGATGAGATCAGCAGTTGCCGGTGCAATCACAATCGCTTCAGCTTTACGCGCGAGTGAGACATGTCTGACTTGTTCAACTGATTCAAAGACCCCGGTTGTTACCTGACGACCAGAAAGAGCCTCCCACGTTGCAGCGCCTACGAAATTCAGACTCGATGGAGTGGGAACGACAGTGACTGCACAACCTAGATCTTGTAACCGCCTCAGAAGATCGCACGCCTTATAAGCAGCGACGCCGCCTCCGACTCCGAGAATTACCTCGCGAGTTGGGGCGGCCATAGCTGTTGTATCAGTGAAGAAAGATTAAGCGTTTGTCTCAAGATTTTCGATGGTCAATAGACCTTCGTTGATTTCACGGAGAGCGATTGAGAGCGGCTTCTCGTGAACATATGTATCTACTAGCGGACCTACATACTCAAGAAGTCCTTCGTTGAGTTGTGAGTAGTAAGCGTTGATCTGTCGTGCACGCTTTGCTGCGTAGAGAACGAGTGCGTACTTAGAACCGCTCTTATCGAGAAGTTCGTCGATTGGTGGGTTTGTAATTCCGTCGACGTGTGCGCTCATGGAGTTCTCCTTCAATAGTCTTGCAAAAATAATGCCTCTTACGAGGTAGCTAATCTTATCAGGGCTTCAACTACCTCGTTTACCTCAGTATTGACGATAACGGAGTCGAAGAATGAGGCTGCGGCAAGCTCCTCCTGTGCAAGGACGAGCCGTGCGGCGCGTCTTTCAGGAGAATCCGTCCCCCGGCCCTCAAGGCGACTGACGAGTTCCTCCCATGAAGGCGGTTCAAGGAAGATGAGATGGGCCTCACGTGAGTGCTCGCGTACCTGCTTTGCTCCAGCAATTTCAATCTCTAAAAGTACATTTACTCCAGAGGCTAGTGTTTCTTCCACTGCCTTTCGAGGAGTTCCATACCGATTGCCTGCAAATTCCGCCCATTCCAAAAATTGATCATCGGCAATCGCCTGATCAAATTCTTCATTGGAGAAGAAGAAGTAATCAAAACCTGGAACTTCATTAAAGCGCGGTTCGCGGGTAGTTGCAGAGACGCTCACCCAGAAACCTGGAACTTCTCTCAGCGCTTTGGCTACCGTGCTCTTACCAACTCCCCCAGGACCAGAGAGCACGAGAAGTCGCCCGCGAGGGTTCGTTGATGGAATTTGAAACTCCTTTAATAGAGCGCCACGTTGATGTCGACCTAAACCTTGAACGCGTCGAGTAGGAGAGATTTCGAACTTCTCCATTAACGCCTGGGCACGAATCTTGCCATACCCAGGAAGAGATTCGAGTAATTCAGCAACTCGCATCTTGGCAAGAACTGGATTCTCATCAGAGAGCTTGAGAAATTGAGTAAGAGAGATATTTCCCTTATGAATCTCACTCTTAATCTGAGCTCGTTCTTGGCGAGAGCTCTTGGCAATCGCTAGCGCGCGCGCACGTTCCTCATCCGATAATCGAGGAGGAAGTGCCATAGCCCAATTCTATCCGGCAATCTCCAGAGCTATCGCCTTCGCAGCATCGCTCATCGCCTGCGGCCCATTGCTCCATGCCCCCGTAATAGGGCGGCCTATAACGACAAAGTTCGCACCCGCAGCTATTGCATCGTGAGGGGTCATCGTTCGAACCTGATCATCGCTGCCGGCCGAACCAGCAGGACGAACACCCGGTGTGATGATGATTGGATCAGTACCCACGCTGCTTCGGATAGCTTTGATTTCAAGTGGAGAAGAGACGATCGCCGTAGCGCCGGCACGCACTGCGAGATCTGCGAGTGCAACAGCGCTCTCAAGTGCAGGATTGGCATATCCAATCTCAAAGAGGTCTTCTTCTGAGAGTGAGGTCAAGATTGTTACAGCAGTTACATCAACATCAGGAACTGCTTCGACTGCGGCCTTGATCATCGCATGGCCGCCAGATGCATGAACAGTGAGAAATCTCGGTGCTATCTTCACAATAGCTGTTGCAGCCATCCCAACGGTATTGGGGATGTCATGCAATTTGAGATCGAGAAAAATATCAACTCCATGTTCGCTCTTAATCTTGTTGACGCCCTCGGCGCCAAAGGAGAGAAAGAATTCAAGTCCCAATTTATAGACCGAGACGCTCTCACGTGTTGCCTCTACCCAGCGTTGTGCCGTATCGAAATCTCTAGTATCTACTGCAAGGATGATTGGTGCTGTCATGGAAGGCCTCTCTTAACGGTGCGCATAACCGATCGCCTGCTTCAACGAGGTAAAGCCACGTTGGGCAAGGAGATCGCGGAGATCATTTTGAATAGAGATCAGTGCTGTTGGATTACCGAAGCTCGCAGTGCCTACAGAGACGCCTGAAGCTCCAGCGAGAATCATTTCAAGAGCATCGCGCCCAGTCGATACGCCACCCATTCCAAGAATCGGCAGGTTTGGAAGCGCTTCATGCACCTGATAAATAGCACGAACAGCGACAGGACGAATAGCTGGTCCTGAGAGACCACCAGTCTTGCCCCCTAGATGCGGCTTCATCGTATCGAGATTGATCACCATTCCAAGTACTGTATTAATCAGAGCAACGCCATCAGCTCCGGCATCTGAGACAGAGCGCGCAACATCAACAATGCTTGTGACATCCGGGGTCAATTTTGCAATGATAGGAATTTCGCCACCGATCACCTTGCGAACGCCTTCAATCACTCGCGCTGATGTCTCGCAGTCTGTGGCAAAAACCATTCCGCGATTTTCAACATTGGGACAGGAAATATTTACCTCAACTGCAGATATGCCTGATGTGGATCGAATCTTCCGCGCAAGAACTGCGTACTCATCAATCGTCTCTCCAGCAATAGAGACTACGACGCGAGAACCCTGGCCTAAGAGCCAAGGAACATCATTGGCGAGGAATGCATCGATACCAGGACCTTGAAGACCGATGGAATTAAGCATTCCTGAAGGAGTCTCTGCCATGCGAGGTGTGGGGCGCCCATGACGAGGTTTATTCATCACAGATTTTGTGACAACTGCCCCAATATCCTTTAATGGGAAGAATTGCGCTAACTCCTTACCACTGCTTGCGCAGCCACTTGCTGTAAATACGGGAGATGGAAACCAGGCATTTCCCAGAGTTGTAGAGAGATCTACCGAAGTGCTCATTTAAAAGCCCTCCGTACTCTTGCCCACGAGATCCCAGCAGACGGAAGAGCCATCCATCACCGGACCATCGATGCAGGAACGTTTCATTGAGATTGAACCATCTTCGCTCTTCACAGGAAGAACGCATGTCATGCAAATTCCGATTCCACAGGCCATGGATTCTTCAACCGATGCCTGGTGGATAACGCCATGTTCATCCGCTATCTCAGTGATTGCCTTGAGCATCGCCATTGGGCCGCAAGAGTAGATAATCTCAATCTCACGCTCTGCAATGATTGTCGCTAGCTGAGATGTCACACGACCGGTCTCACCCATCGAACCATCTTCTGTGAAAATCTTAAGAGAGTTAACTGAACGCTTACCTTCCATTGGTGCATAAATTTTACTTCCGTTGCTCGCACCCAAAACCATATCAACCTTGCAACCACGACTCTTTAAAAGATCTGCCAGACCAAAGAGTGGAGCTGATCCATAGCCACCACCTATAAGCAGTGCATTTGCCGGCTCCGTTGGAATTCCGAATGCGCGACCAAGGGGTGTGATCACATTGACCTCTACACCTTCTCCTTGCGAGCAGAGCCATTTTGAGCCAGAACCATGAGGGGCGACGATAAGTTCTACAGTTCCACCAAATTGAGCGCTCTCAGAGGTGCGCGAGATTGCAAAGGCGCGGCGGAGAACCATTCGAGATGAATCTCCCCCAACCGCAATCGCGATGAAGTTTCCAGGCTTGCAGTGACGAACCGCTTCGCCAACGCTCAAAATTATCTGGTGATATGCGCCTACTCTCTTGTTAGAGATGATCGTTGCGTCAACCTGAGTTGCAGCTTTATTGATTGTGCTCATGCAAGCCACTCTTGAATCGACTTGACTCCGAGCTCACCTTGACGAAGCACCCTTATTCCTTCAACAGCTGCGTTAAAACCAGGCGTAGTAGTAATAATTGGAATACTTCTCTGAACTGAAGCTGTACGAATTGCCCAGCCATCTGCTCGAGTTCCACGACCGACTGGAGTATTGATCACAAGATCAATCTCGCCTGAGTTAAGGATATCGACGATA
Organism: Candidatus Nanopelagicaceae bacterium; assembly: GCA_965267985.1. Classification (GTDB taxonomy): domain Bacteria; phylum Actinomycetota; class Actinomycetes; order Nanopelagicales; family Nanopelagicaceae; genus Planktophila. The sequence continues at coordinate 760,334 of OZ254152.1, forward strand.
GTAGGTTCACCTAAAGGTCCGCGACCTTCAGAATTCTTACGTACCTGCGATGTCACGACACCATGTTCTGACATGAATCGCGACGTTCCTTGAGTTGTAAGAACTTTAAATCCCATATCTACCAAGGCGCGCGCAGCATCTATTCCTGCGCTCTTATCCTTATCTGCAAGAGAGATAAAGACTGTTCCACTCTTGGGAAGCGGTCCGAAAGAGCTGATCTGACTCTTTGCGTAAGCTCCACCAAAACTTGCTGAGATTCCCATTACTTCACCTGTCGAGCGCATCTCAGGACCAAGCACTGCATCAACTCCGCGACCATCGGTTCGACGGAAACGGTTCCATGGAAGCACTGCCTCCTTCACGCTGACTCCGCGAGGAACTTCTGCATCAGATTGCGGGAGAAGGCCTTCGCTCTTGAGCTCTGCAATCGTCGTACCGACCGAAATTCGAGCGGCCGCCTTGGCAAGAGGAACGCCCGTTGCCTTACTAACAAATGGAACTGTACGAGATGCGCGTGGATTTGCCTCGAGGACATAGAGAATGTTGCCAGCCATAGCGAATTGAATATTAATCAAACCGCGAACACCAACACCTTCAGCGATTGCAAGAGTGGCACGGCGTACCTCTTCTCTTGAGCTTTCAGAGATAGTCATAGCGGGAAGAACGCAAGCAGAGTCACCTGAGTGAATTCCAGCTTCTTCAATATGTTCCATGATTCCGCCAAGGAAGAGTTCTGTGCCGTCGTAGAGAGCATCAACATCAAGCTCAATTGCTGAGTCAAGGAAACGATCTACTAGAACTGGGTGATCCGGCGTGATATCTGTAGCCCTGGTAATAAAGCCAGAAAGTGATTGATCATCATAGACAATCTCCATACCGCGACCGCCCAAGACAAAGGATGGTCGAACAAGTACTGGATATCCGATGCGGTGGGCGATCTCAATCGCCTCACTCTCTGATGATGCCATCCCGAACTCTGGAGCGGTGAGATTCTTTGACTTGAGTACCTCTCCGAAGGCGCCGCGTTCTTCTGCAAGATTAATTGCATCTGGACTTGTTCCGAGAATAGTGACTCCAGCTGCCTTAAGTCCTGCTGCAAGTCCCAGAGGAGTCTGTCCACCGAGCTGCGTAATCACACCAAGAACAGGACCTGCAAGAGTCTCTGCGTGAATTACCTCAAGTACATCTTCCAATGTGAGTGGTTCGAAGTAGAGGCGATCGCTAGTGTCGTAATCCGTTGAGACAGTCTCTGGATTACAGTTGATCATAATCGTCTCGTAATTAGCCTCTCGAAGAGTGAAGGCTGCATGCACACATGAATAATCAAATTCAATACCCTGGCCAATGCGGTTTGGTCCTGAGCCCAAGATAATTACAGCTGGCTTTGTACGTGGGCGAACTTCGCTCTCTTCTTCATAACTTGAATAGTGATATGGCGTATGAGCTTCAAACTCAGCGGCACATGTATCCACCGTCTTATAGACAGGGTGGAGATCAAGATGATGACGCGCCTTACGGACATCGTCTTCTGATATTCCACGCAGTTCACCAATCTGCTTATCCGAGAAGCCAAAGGATTTTGCGAATTTCAAACTATCAAATGTCATCTCTCCAGGCTGGGCAATTTCACGCGCCGCTGTATTAATCTCTTGAAGTTGCTTGAGATACCAGCGATCTATCTTTGTTGATGCAAAGACATCTTCGATATCAGCATCCGCCCACAGGGCACGGTGAACTTGTTGTAAACGATATTCAGTAGGTGTCTTCATCGCCTCAAGGAGCTGAGAGATATCTATCTCAGATGTATCTGCAGGGAAGGTAAAGATTGCCTCTTTTCGCTCTAGTGAACGGAGTGCCTTCATAAGTGCCTCTGGGAATGAGCGACCAATGGCCATCGCTTCACCAACGCTCTTCATCGTTGTAGTAAGGCGTGGATCTGCATCGGCAAATTTTTCGAAGGCAAAACGTGGAGCCTTTACTACGATGTAATCAAGAGTCGGTTCGAATGATGCAGGAGTTACCTGAGTGATGTCATTTTTGATTTCATCAAGGGTGTATCCAATAGCAAGCTTCGTTGCAATCTTGGCAATCGGAAATCCAGTCGCCTTTGATGCGAGAGCAGATGATCGAGAGACTCGAGGATTCATCTCGATGACAATGATGCGACCGGTATCTGGATTGACGGCAAACTGAATATTGCAGCCGCCGGTATCCACGCCTACTTCGCGAATAATCGAAATAGATAAGTTGCGAAGCTTCTGATACTCCACATCTGTCAGCGTCAAGGCTGGTGCAACTGTAATTGAGTCACCAGTGTGAACGCCCATTGGATCGATATTCTCGATGGAACAGACAATGACAACGTTATCGACGCGATCACGCATAACCTCGAGCTCATACTCTTTCCATCCAATGATGGATTCTTCAATGAGTACCTCAGAAGTTGGAGAGTGGCGGAGTCCCGCACCTGCAATTTGACGCAAGGTTTCTTCATCGTATGCAATTCCAGATCCGAGACCACCCATAGTAAATGAAGGACGGATAACGCATGGATAATTCAATTGAGAGGCTGCATGAAGAACTTCGTCCATGGTGTGACAGATAATCGACTTTGCCGACTCTCCCCCAACCTTTTCTACGATAGCTCTGAAGAGCTCACGGTTTTCACCGCGGTTGATTGCATCTACATCTGCACCAATCAGCTTTACATTGTGTCGCTCAAGGATTCCTGCCTCATACATACCGATAGCTGCATTGAGGGCAGTCTGTCCACCGAGAGTTGCGAGCACTGCATCAGGGCGTTCCTTAATAATGATGCGCTCAATGAACTCAGGCGTAATCGGTTCGATGTAGGTAGCATCTGCAAACTCTGGATCCGTCATGATTGTTGCCGGATTTGAATTGACGAGAATGACGCGAATGCCTTCAGCCTTTAAGACGCGGCAAGCCTGTGTTCCCGAGTAATCGAATTCGCAAGCCTGGCCGATAACAATTGGGCCTGAACCAATAACAAGAACGCTCTTAATATTTGTATCGAGAGCCATTATGCGCTCACCGCCTTTCGTGGGTACTTCTCCATCAGGGCGACAAAGCGGTCAAAGAGATAACTAGCATCATGAGGTCCAGCTGCAGCCTCTGGGTGATACTGCACGCTAAAGGCGCCACGTTCTAGAAGTTCAAGTCCTTCGACAACTCCATCGTTGAGGCAGATATGGGTGACATGTCCCGGACCGAAGACTGTTGAGAAGATTGAATCTGTAGGAGCCTTGAGAGCGAAACCATGGTTGTGGGCGGTGATCTCGACTTTGCCAGTCTTGCGATCGAGAACAGGTTGATTGATTCCGCGATGGCCAAATTGCAACTTGTAAGTCTCGAAACCTAACGCTCTTCCAAGAATTTGATGACCGAAACAGATTCCGAAAACTGGAATCTCTTCAATCAGAATATCTCTTACTAGTGAGACGGTATCTGTCATCGTTGAAGGATCGCCCGGACCATTGGAGAGAAATACTCCATCAGGTTGGTATGCAAGAATTTCTTCAAGAGATGAGTTATAGGGAAGAACATGAACCTCGATGCCGCGCTCTGCCATATTGCGAGGTGTTGCAGCTTTAATACCAAGATCGAGAGCAACGACAGTAAATTTCTTCTCACCGATTGCTGGAACTAGGTAAGGAACTTCAGTGGAGACATCTTCACAGAGATATGCCCCTGACATTGGGCTCTGCTTGCGAACCTCAATCACCATCTCTTCACGGCTGAGCTCTGTGTCAGAGAAGATTCCAACACGCATTGCACCTCGATCGCGAAGATGGCGGGTGATGGCACGGGTATCAACCCCAGAGATGCCGACAACGTCTTGCCGAATGAGCTCTTCCTCAAGATCTGATGTGCTGCGCCAATTGCTGGTGATGGTCGAGGGATTTCGAACAACAAAACCCGCGACCCAAATCTTGGAGGATTCATTATCTTCAAGATTGATGCCGGTATTGCCGATATGCGGCGCTGTCATCACAACTACTTGGCGATGATATGAGGGATCGGTAAGTGTCTCTTGATAGCCAGTCATTCCCGTCTGGAATACCGCTTCACCAAAGGTCTTTCCGAGGGCGCCCCATGAGCGACCTTCAAAAATTCGACCATCATCGAGGACTAGATATGCCTTACTCATCTTTTTCCGACCTAACGCCAACCTTATGTGTGAGGTGTCCATTAAATACAGTTGCGACCACAGTTCCTTGGAACTCCATTCCGTGGAAGGGTGTGTTCTTGCTCTTAGAAGCTAGTTGGGCGCGATCTACCACTAGCGTTCCGGCCGGGTTAATTACTGCGATGTGAGCGGGAGCACCTTCGCGTATCTCCTGTCCATGCCCTGAATATCCAGCGATAGCAGCCGGGGCAATACTCATTACCTGAGCCGCTCGCTCCCAAGTGATTTTTCCAGTTGCTATCAGCGTTGAGTAGAGAATCGGGAAAGCTGTTTCAAGTCCCACCATTCCAAATGCTGCGCTCTGCCATTCACATTCTTTGCTCTCCACCGGATGCGGTGCATGGTCTGTGCCGATGATATCAATCGTTCCATCAGCGAGACCTTCACGGAGAGCCTCAACATCGCTTTGGGTGCGAAGCGGTGGATTAACTTTATAAATTGGATCGTAACTCTCTGCAAGTTCATCTGTTAGTAGTAAGTGGTGAGGTGTTACTTCGGAAGTAACCTTCATCCCTTGTGCCTTCGCCCAACGAATAATTTCAACTCCTCCACGTGTTGTCACGTGACAGATATGAAGACGAGAACCGACCATATTTGCAAGGAGGATGTCGCGAGCGATGATTGATTCTTCAGCAACAGCTGGCCATCCTTTGAGGCCGAGAGTTGATGCGATTACACCTTCATTCATCTGAGAACCCTCAGTCAGACGAGGATCTTGTGCGTGTTGTGCGATAACGCCATCAAATTGCTTTACATATTCGAGTGCTCGACGCATGAGCAGTGGATCAGAGACACAATTTCCATCATCACTAAATACACGTACCTGGGCTCCTGAGTGAGCCATCGAAGCAAGATCAGCCAGTTCATGACCTTCCAGCCCCTTAGTCACTGCTCCGATGGGGAATACATCTACTAGACCAACTCGCTTTCCAATCGCTGAGACTTGCTCAACGATTGCTGCAGTATCTGCAACCGGCAAGGTGTTGGCCATTGCACTGACTGCTACATAACCGCCACGAGCTGCTGCAAGTGAACCAGTTGCGATTGTTTCAGAGTTCTCTCGACCAGGTTCGCGAAGATGTGTGTGAAGGTCAACAAAGCCAGGCATAAGGATGCAGCCCTGTGCATCAATGACCTCATCTGTGCTCGTGGTAATTGATGGAGAAATCTCAACTATTCGACCATCGCGAATTAAGAGATCCTTAATATCTCCTCCGAGAATTGAGCCACCTTTGATAAGAATTGAGTTAGACATTGATTGACTCCTGACTTCCCGCGATAAAGAGATAGAGGATTGCCATACGTATGGAAACACCGTTGGCGACCTGTTCAACAACAACTGATTGAGGGCTATCTGCCGCCTCAGCGCTAATTTCAAGACCGCGATTCATGGGTCCTGGGTGCATCAGAATTGAGCCAGACTTGGTAAGCGCTAAACGTTCTGCATCAATTCCAAAGAGAGCTGAATATTCGCGCTCGGAAGGAAAGTAGAGATCGCTCATTCTCTCCTGCTGGATACGTAACATGATGACCGCATCAACGGTAGGAAGTACCGCATTGAAATCATGTGAGACCGTTACTTTCCATGACTCCACTTGGTAAGGAAGTAACGTTGGTGGCGCAACCAAGACAACTGATGCGCCTAATTTATTAAGCAAGAGAATATTTGAGCGAGCTACTCGAGAATGAAGAATATCTCCAACTATCGCGACACGGATTCCAGCGAGATCGCCTTTTCCACCTTTGAGGTGTTTACGAATTGTGTATGCATCCAGCAGAGCTTGGCTCGGATGCTCGTGAGTTCCATCGCCTGCATTGATAACAGTGCCATTCATCCAGCGTCCTTGAGCAAGACGATGAGCCGCACCTGATGCTGGGTGGCGAATGATGACTGCATCTGCGCCGAGCGCCTGAAGTGTCTGCGCAGTATCTTTGAGAGATTCACCCTTACTGATACTTGAACCCTTTGCAGTGAAGTTAATGACATCTGCAGAGAGACGCTTAGCGGCAGCTTCAAAAGAGATACGAGTTCGAGTTGAGTCTTCAGCGAAGAGATTGACAACGGTCTTTCCGCGAAGCGTTGGAAGCTTCTTTACCGCTCCTTCAGAGACGCGAGCCATTTCAGCTGCTGTATCGAGGATGGTGATTGAGAAATCTTTATCGATATCGTTGATTGAGAGCAGGTGCTTCATGCGCCCTCCCCCTCGATGCGAACCTCATCAGTACCATCGTGCTCAACGAGTGCGACCTTGACGCTCTGGCTCTTTGAAGTCGGAAGATTCTTACCAACAAAATCTGCCTTAATAGGAAGTTCGCGATGTCCGCGATCGACGAGGACCGCTAGTTGCACTCGCTCCGGGCGACCAATCTCACCGAGGGCATCGAGGGCCGAGCGAATGGTGCGACCTGAGAAGAGAACATCATCGACCAGGACAACCGTGCGACCCTCTACGCCCAAAGACGGTATTACTGTCTCCATTAATGGTCGCGGTGCGCGCATGCGAAGGTCATCGCGATGAAGTGTGATATCGAGGGTTCCTACTTGAACCGGAACGCCTTCAATCCCCTCAATAATTTTCGTTAGACGGTGAGCGAGGTGGGCGCCACGAGTGGGAATCCCAAGAATCGTGATATTTGTTGAATCTGTATTTCGCTCAAGAATCTCATGGGAGATTCGAGTCAGCGCACGGGATATATCCCCGGCAGAGAGAGCAGCGCTCATGTACTTCTCCTTTCCTGCCTCTCGGGACAGGTTGTTAAAGGAACGTTGTGCGTACCTTACCACCGCTTCTCTAGACCCTGTGGATTGGCGCCTTATCCGCGCCCGCAGGCTCAATACCCTTCTCGCCCCAGATACAAGGAGTCGATATGAGTACCGAAATTGAGATGCGCTGCGCCCAGTTATTGAGAGAGCTACGTCGAAAGAAGGGTTTGACTCTTCAAGAGTGTGAAGATCTCACCGATGGAGCCCTCAAAGCGGTCGTTCTTGGCTCCTATGAGCGCGGCCATCGAGCAATCTCACTCGCAAGGCTTACACAATTGGCCGATTTTTACTCTGTACCTATCGAATACTTCTTTACCGAGCCTTCGTCGAAGAGCGATGCAGGTATCGGTCGCCTCGTCTTTGATCTCAGAAGAATTACATCCTTAACAGAACTGCAACCAACTATGGCTTCAGTGAAGAAATTTCTCGACTCTATCGTTGCAAGAAGGCGCGATTGGAATGGAGAAGTTATCTCACTGAGAAGCAGTGACTCAGAGATTCTCTCGCTGATCAATGGAATTCAACGAGATGAGCTCTTTCAAGAGCTGCGATTAGCAGGTTTTCTCTTCGCCTCAGAAGTTAGCGGGCGACAGAATCCTTCATGGATGAAATCTTGCCAAGGAGACCGTGAATGAAAGTTGCAGAATCATCTGTTGAGAGATCTTTCGCCAAAGTAATTGCCTCATCAATCGCAATTCCATCTGCGAGTTCATCGCTCCAGATAATTTCGAAGATACCTAGGCGCAAGATATTTCGATCCACGGCTGCAAGTCGATCCATATCCCAACCTTGTGCATAGGTCGCAATAAGCTCATCGATTTTTCGCTTATTAGTTGAGACTCCAGCGATGAGTTCGCGGGTGAAATCTCTAATAGGACGGGCATCTGGCCCCTCTTCAGTGACATCGCGGGACTCGAGGATCGCAACAGGGTCGCTACTACGGATATCTGATTCGTACAGGATATCCAGGGCCTGTTTACGGGCCTTACTACGAGCTGACACGTTAGTAACTCAAATTCAGATGGAGAACCATTGAATTAATTTGCTCGGCCTTGGTATGAACCATCTCGTGTATCAACCATAACTACCTCATCCTGCTTGATGAAGAGCGGAACCTGAATCTGAATTCCTGTCTCTACAGTTGCAGGTTTCGTTCCACCTGAAGAGCGATCTCCTTGAAGACCTGGCTCTGTGTAAGTAATTTTTAGTGCAACAGATGCTGGGAGCTCGATGAAGAGTGGGTTGCCTTCGTGGATTGCAACGATTGCACCGGTATTTTCGAGCATGTAGTTAGCTGCATCTGAGACTGTCGCCTCTGAAATTGTCATCTGGTCGAAGTTGACGTCATCCATAAATACGAAGTCGTCACCTTCCTTGTAGAGGAATGTCATCTCACGCTTTTCGACAACAGCTGTCTCGACCTTAACGCCAGCATTAAATGTGCGGTCAATGACTTTGCCGCTGAGAACCTGCTTCAGCTTTGTTCGTACGAAAGCTGGACCTTTACCTGGCTTCACATGCTGGAATTCAACAACTGTCCAGAGCTGGCCTTCAATATCGAGAACCATGCCATTTTTGAGATCGTTAGTTGTTGCCATCATTTACTCCAGTTCAACGTCCCGACTATCAGGACACAAGCGTTGAGTTTACCCTACTTCTTCAGCAGAGTGACGAGCGCACGAAGGGCTAATCGGTATGAATCTCCACCAAATCCACCGATCGTTCCATCTGCAACTCCTGAGATAACAGAGGTATGGCGGAATTCTTCACGTGATAACGGGTTTGAAAGATGAACCTCGATAAGTGGGGCTTTAACGAGCTCTGCTGCATCCCGGATGGCATATGAATAGTGAGTAAACGCTGCTGGATTAATAATTACTGGAGTATTTGTATCGGCCGCCGAATGAAGCCATCCAATAATCTCTGACTCTTGATCACTCTGTCGAACGTCAGCATCGAGCCCAAGATGTGTTGCGGCATCCGTGATTAATTGAACCAATTGAGGGTATGAGAGATCTCCATAGATTGAAGCGTCGCGAATATCTAGACGCGCCAAGTTTGGGCCGTTGATTACCAGAACCTTCATACGAGAACCTTCTCATATACTGATTTCAATTCATCCTCAGTGACACCCTGTAAACGGCCACAATTTCCAATCTCATTGAGCACCACGAAGCGAATAGTTGATCCGCGAGACTTCTTATCGAGAGCCATCGCTGAGTAGAGGCTCTCCCAATTTGAGGCGCCAGGAATATTTACAAGCGAGATTGGAAGGTCTGCTCCACGCAAAATGGTGCGATGACGAGCAAGAAGGTCGTTATCGATAAGCCCTTTGAGAGCAGCAAGTTCAGCAACAAATACCATTCCTATGGCCACCGCTTCTCCATGGCGAATTGCATAATCAGAGACCCGTTCGATTGCATGGCCGAAGGTATGTCCATAGTTAAGAATCTCTCGGAGCTCTGACTCCTTAAAATCTTCGCTGACAACCTTTGCCTTAGTAGTGATTGAGCGTTCAATGAGATTATTGACAAGAACTGCGCTCTTTCTAATCTCTTGCAAGGATTTACCTTCGACGAGATTGAGAATCTCTTCATCGTCAATAAAGCCACACTTGATAACTTCGGCGAGACCTGCTGCGAAATCACGATCACTCAACGTCTTAAGCCAAGATGGATCAATGATGACCGAGATCGGAGAGTGGAAGGCGCCAATCAGATTCTTTCCATAAGGTGAGTTGATGCCCGTCTTTCCACCCACTGAGGCATCGACCATTCCAGCAAGGGTTGTGGGTACAGCAATCCAATCGATTCCGCGAAGCCATGAGGCAGCGGCATAACCGCCGAGGTCAGTAACGGTTCCTCCGCCAATTGCGACGACGAGATCACTTCGAGTAAATCCAGCCTTCGCAAGTTGCTCCCAGATGTGATTAAGAACGGTAGAGCTCTTTCCTGCTTCACCATCTGGGATAGGAAGTGTCAGTACTTCTGCGCTACCGAAGACGAGAGAAGGCATCTCGGCCGCCATAGTTGCTGGGTAGATAATTGCAACGCGCGTGCGCTTGGTCACCATGGGCGAGAAATCCCCGCGCCAATCTCCAGTGATCCGAACGGAGTAAGTACGTTCAGCCTTTACCTCAATCTCAGCCACGTTCGCTCCCTTTTCCTCGTAGTTCAAAGGCGATTCCTATTTCAGATGCAATCTCTTTAACGCTCTTACTGTCGACCTCACAAGTATATGAGGCTATGCCTTCATAGATAGGTGCTCGTTCATTCATCAAGTTCTGCCATTGCGCGCGCGGATTACCCATCAAGAGCGGACGGCCTTGGTTGAAACCAACACGAGATGAAACCTGAGAGAGCGAAATCTTTAAATAGACCACAAATGCACCTGAAGCACGGAGAGCAGATTGTGCATCAGTTGATAAACAGGCCCCGCCACCGAGGGAGAGAACAGTCTCATCCTCAAGGAGCGCGGTACGAAGAATGATCTTTTCAAGAGCGCGGAATTCATCTTCGCCATCTTCAATGAAGATGTCAGAGATTTCACGACCACTCTGCGTGACAATCATCTCATCGGTGTCCCGGAAGGTGAGAGAGAAATCTGCTGCAAGTTCTTTGCCAACAGTTGTCTTTCCTGAACCCATAGGTCCAATCACAATGATGCGGGGTGCCATTTACTTAAATCGAAGATTTTCCATGTACGAGAGATAGTTACGGCGGGTCTCACCTACCGAGTCTCCCCCGAACTTCTCGAGAACAGCTTCAGCTAATACAAGAGCAGCCATTGCTTCGCCGACGACTCCTGCAGCAGGAACAGCGCAGACATCAGAACGCTGGTTGATAGCTTTCGCCGCCTCCCCTGAAATCACATCAATGGTGTCGAGTGCTTTGGGAACCGTTGAAATTGGCTTCATGGCAATGGAGACACGAAGCGCTTCACCGTTAGACATTCCACCTTCAGTACCACCAGCACGATCTGTTCTGCGAACAATCTTTCCAGCGGCGTTACGTTCAATCTCATCATGCGCTTGAGAACCGCGACGAGATGCCGATGTAAATCCATCACCCACTGCAACGCCCTTAATCGCTTGAATACCCATCATCGCCGCAGCAAGACGAGCATCGAGACGTCGGTCCCAATGAACATGCGAACCAAGTCCAGGAGGTAAGTTGTAGGCGAGAATTTCACAGATACCGCCGAGAGTGTCTCCATCTTTATGAGCAGCTTCAATCTCAGTGACCATCTGCGATGAAAATTCTGGGTAAGCGCAACGAACGGGATCTGCATCAATGCGCTCCATCTCTGATGGAAGAGGAAGAGGCAATCCTTCCGAGATTGCCACTGTTCCAATCGATGTGACATGGCTAAAGATCTCTATGCCAACGCTTTGTTGAAGGAATGCACGAGCAATCGCACCCAGTGCAACTCGCGCCGCGGTCTCTCGTGCACTTGCGCGTTCGAGAATTGGTCGAGCATCATCAAAATCATACTTCTGCATGCCAACAAGATCGGCATGTCCTGGTCGAGGTCGCGATAAAGGAGCATTGCGCGCGAGATCCTTGATCTCACCAATAGGCAGTGGATCGGCCGACATGACCTTCTCCCACTTAGGCCACTCGCTATTTCCTACCTGGATTGAGATTGGACCACCTTGGCTCTCACCGAGGCGAACGCCTCCAAGGATAGAAACTTTATCTGCTTCAAAATTTTGACGAGCACCACGGCCGGTACCTAGTCGACGACGAGCCAGGTGCTTATCGATATCTGCTGTTGAGATAGAGATATGGGCAGGCATACCCTCGATGATTGCAGAGAGGGCTTGACCATGAGATTCACCGGCTGTAATCCAACGCATAGCCCTATTGTCGCAGACGTTGGCTGGCGGAGGCGCCTTAAATAGGCCGCAATTCAGATAGCGAGATAGAGGATCACGAATGGAGCGAGCAGAACATGGGCGAAGGCGAGAGATCCCTGAAGAGTCCGACGAAATATGAGATGTGAGAGGAGAGTGAAGGCGAGAGTAAGGAAGAGCAGATTCATATAGTCCAGGGTGATGATGAGCTCTCCCTGGGTAGCGATGAGCCCTACAAATAGTTTGAGGTCCCCCATACCTATCTTGGCAAGAGTAAAGATCATCGCTGCAAGAACGATCGATATCAGCGCCTTTGTAAAACTCGTCGGATGCGCAGTGATGAGGAGCAGTGAAGTGAGAACGAGCAAGGTTTTATTCGATATTCGATGCGTTCGAAAATCCTGAACGATAATGAAGATTGATAGAGCGAGCACTAAGTAGCGAAGCATGGATCGAGGCTACTGAATTGTTTTTAGCCTCAATTAACTCCTGTGGATTAACGTATAGCTTTTCTCAATATGGGGCGGAGGTGCGTTGCCAACGCAAGGGCGTCGAGTTCACGGTTGAGGGCGAGAGAGAGTTGGGCTATACCTTGATAGAGAAGAAGTTCTGCCCCATTAATCACTGAACCACCATTATCTGACCATCGTGAAGCTAATACCGTTGGCCAAGGCTTATAAATTACATCAAAGAGAAGTGAGCAAGAACCGGGCGAGATAGATTCAGCGAGAAGATCGGCCGCACCTGCTGGAGTTGTATTGACGACAAGGTCGAAATCTGAAAAACCTGGAGAATCGTTCCAGCGAAGATATTGGAAATCTGATCTATCTACCGCTGCTTCGAGAACCTCACGACGAGTACTAGTGCGACCCAAGACAACTATCTCGGAGGCGACGCCATCTAGCGCTCCGACGACAGCTCGCGCCGTGCCACCTGCTCCTAATACAAGAGCCCGAGCGAATTTCTTATGGCCTTCATTTGCAAGAGCTCCAATAAGACCGGCGCCATCGGTGCTCGAGAGATGCCAATCTCCTCCTCTTCTATAGAGAGTATTGGAAGATTGAATGCGGGCAGCGATCGGATCAATAGCCACGGGTAGTGCGAGAGCCTCTTCCTTCAGCGGCATCGTGATAGAGAGATAATCAAAATTATCCTTCTCTCTTTCGAAGAACTCTGAGAAACCCCCCAGTGTTACTTCTTGCCTGATGTAATCGCCTGAGATTCCCAGAAATTCAAAGGCCTCACGGTGGAGAAGTGGAGAGAGTGAATGTTCCACTGGAGAGCCTAAAATTGCACCTCTCATCACTTACTCCTAAATTTTCCTGCTCTGAGGTTCTTCTTATAGAGAACCTTCCATGAATTAAATTCTTCAATTGAATCTGTAAAGCGAGTATCCCCTGGCGCAACGGTAATAAAGAAGAGCCACGCTCCAGCTTCAGGGTGAGTTGCCGCATACATAGCATCGAAACCAGGGTTATTGATCGGTCCTGGAGGCAGGCCGTAGCGACGATAGGTATTGTAAGGAGAGTTAATAAGTGTTGACTGAGTACTCAAAAAGACAGAGCCTCGACTCTGCTTGATGTAATGCACAGTTGAATCGAATTGCAGCTGCATTCCTTTCGTGAGGCGATTGCGGACCACTTGAGAGATTTTTGCAAAGTCTTGAGTGTCGCCTTCAGCTTGTACTAAGGATGCAATCGTCAATAATTGAGCAGGTGAATATTTACCTGAACCTTCTGAAATTCCGCTTTTCATGAGTTCGCTTCGGCCACGTTCGATCATTGAGCCAAGAATTGAATCAACAGAGGTCGATGTATCAAAGCTGTATTGTGCTGGAAAGAGCAGACCCTCGAGCGTCGTGTAGGGGCGAGGAATGGAGATACCTGAGAATGCTTTGCTCACTTCACTCATTGAATAGCCGATCGAAGTAAGGGATTTCTTGATCTCGCTATTCCATGCTCCCTCGTTGATAGAGAGTAGATTTCCGATGCGCTCTGAGTCTAGAAGTTGTTCGAGAGCGCTTACGGCACATATTTTTACATCAATCTCATGGGAACCTGGAGCGATTCGTCCAGATCGCGAATCGGCAACTGCCAATCTAAAGAATGCTTGTGATGAGGCGACGACTTTCTTATCAAATAGTTCTTGTGCAATCTCTGAACCGGTCTCCCCTGACCTCACATCAATGGTGACCGTTTTTGAAGTTGTATTGGTACATGGGAAATCTGGGGCAGTTGAAATCCCGGGCTTGAAAAAGTGAATCGTTGCAATGATCAGAAGCGCCAAGGCAACGCCACCGAATCCGCGAAGATTATCTCTACTTATCCTCATGTAGCAGCCCGCTCTCGAGAATTGCAACGGCTGACATTGAATCGATCAGAGCTCGTGAATCTTTTGCGTTCTTGCCCGCTTCGTGAAGTTTCTTCTGCGCGCCAACCGTAGACATACGTTCGTCGATAAAGGTGATCGTCACCTCTGTAATTTCAGAGAGTCGTGAAGCGAATTCTCTGACTTTCTCAACTGCTACTCCTTCAGACCCAGAGAGATGCCTCGGCAGGCCAATGTAGATTGATATGGGCGAATACTCATCGAGCAAGAGCGAAATCTCACGTAGCAACTTGGGGTTACGTGAATCAAGATATGGCAGAGGTGTCGCCAAAATCCCGTCAGGATCGCAGATAGCTACACCGATGCGCGCATCGCCGTAATCAAAGGCGATTCTGCGACCTCTAGACATATTACTTTCCAGAGATTTTTGCAGCGATAGCTTCGAGCGCTTCGCGTGACTTAGAAGCATCTACTCCGCCACCTTGAGCGAAGTCATCTTTACCGCCACCGCCACCACCGAGAATTGTTGAACCAATCTTCACGAGCTCTCCAGCCTTGATGCCTGAGGAGCGCGCAGCATCGGATGCAGTTGCAACAAGTACCGGGCGACCACCTGATGCGCTGATGAGCGCGACTACTGAATTTGATGACCGAGAACGAAGTTCAAGGGCGATCTTCTTGAGATCATCCCCCGATACGCCATCCGGAAGCAACCCTGCGATAAATGATGTATCTCCAAATGAGACAGCTGTAGCTGCAAGTGAATCAACACTTGCCAACGCCTGCGCTGAACGAAGTGATGCAAGTTCTTTCTCTACCTCTTTGATCTTATCGAGAAGGCCTTGAATACGTTCTGGAAGTTCTTCTACACGGGCACCCTTAATCACATCTGTCAGTGAGTTGAGCAGGATATGTTCGCGAGCGAGGAAGCTATAGGCATCTGCTCCAACGAGCGCTTCAACACGGCGCACTCCTGCTCCGATAGAGGATTCTCCAATAAGTTTTACTACGCCAAGCTGACCTGAATTCGAAACGTGAGTTCCGCCGCAGAGTTCTCGCGCCCAATCACCAACACTGACAACACGAACCTGATCGCCATATTTCTCACCAAAGAGCGCCATCGCGCCAATCTTCTTTGCGGCATCTTGTGTCATTACCTCTGCAGTGACGCTGAGGTTGTTGAGGAGGAGCGCATTAACGCGACCTTCAACATCGTTGAGTACTCCTGCTGAAACCGCACCAGTTGATGGGAAGTCGAAGCGGAAGCGACCTGGTGAATTTTCAGAACCTGCTTGAGTTGCAGTCTCACCAAGGATTTCGCGGAAAGCTTTATGGACCATATGTGTTGCTGTGTGTGCACGAGAGATTGCATTACGGCGCTCAATATCAATGACTGCATGACCGGCTGAACCGACAGAGATTTCACCTGAGAGAACTCGACCACGGTGAACCGAGAGGCCCTTAACCGGTGATTGCACATCAGAGATATCGATAATCGCGCCATTGGCGAGTGTGATTCGACCCCCATCTGCAAGCTGCCCGCCACCTTCTGCATAGAAAGGTGTGGCATCGAGAATTACTTCGACATCGTCACCCTCGCTCGCACTTGTAACACTCACTCCTTCAAGAAGAATTCCATTGACCTTGGATTCCGTCTCAGTATGCGTGTAACCAATAAAGTTTGTTACGCCCTTATCGTCGGCAATCTTGCGATATTCAGTGAGGTCGGTGTGACCGCTCTTCTTCGCCTTAGCATCAGCCTTTGCGCGATCGCGTTGTTCCTTCATAAGACGACGGAAGCCATCTTCATCGACTTCTAGACCTTCTTCTCGAGCCATCTCGAGTGTGAGATCAAATGGGAAGCCGTAAGTATCATGGAGCTTGAAGACCTCATCACCTGGAAGAACGTTCTTCTTCTCGCTCTTCAGTGCAGTCGTAGCAAGATCAAATATCTGAGTACCACTCTTGAGAGTCGAGAGGAATGATTCTTCCTCAGAAGTTGCAACCGCGAGAATGCGCTTGGTATCTGTAACGAGCTCTGGATACTGTGGTCCCATCGCACCGATTGCCGCTTGGGTGAGCTCGGCCATAATTGCATCATTTGTTCCGAGAAGACGCATATTACGAATAGTGCGGCGCATCATGCGGCGCAAAACATATCCACGACCTTCATTGCCAGGAGTTACTCCATCACCAATCAGCATTGCTGCTGTTCGTGCATGGTCTGCAATAACGCGAAGTGAGACATCGCTCTTCTCTGATGCGCCGTATTTAACGCCTGAGAGATCCATTGCCTTAGTAAGAATCTGCATTGTTGTATCGATCTCGTAAATATTCTCAACGCCCTGCAAGAGTGCAGCTGCTCGCTCTAGTCCAAGACCTGTATCAATGCTCTTTGCAGGAAGTTCGCCGAGGATTGGATATCCATCCTTGCCGCCACCTGCGCCACGTTCATTTTGCATGAAGACGAGGTTCCAAATTTCGAGGTAACGGTTCTCATCTGCGATGGGGCCACCATCGCGACCATATGCAGGTCCGCGATCAAAGTAAATTTCAGAACATGGACCACATGGTCCAGGAACGCCCATTGACCAGAAGTTATCTGCCATATCGCGACGTTGAATGCGCTCTTTAGGGATACCGATCTTCTTATGCCAAATCTCTTCAGCCTCGTCATCATCGAGGTAGACAGTGACCCAGAGCTTCTCCTCAGGGAAACCGTAACCACCATCAGAGATTGGCTTTGTAAGGAGTTCCCACGCTAAAGCGATTGCACCCTCTTTAAAGTAATTACCGAAAGAGAAATTTCCGCACATCTGGAAGAAAGATGCGTGGCGAGTTGTCTTGCCAACCTCATCAATATCGAGTGTGCGAACACATTTTTGAACAGAGGTTGCTCGATCAAATGGTGGCTTGACCTCACCGAGGAAGTACGGCTTAAATGGAACCATTCCCGCATTGACGAGCAGGAGGTTGGGATCATCTGCAATGAGAGATGCAGATGGAACAACGGTGTGGTTGAGCCTTAATGAGTTCTCAGATTCAAAGAAGCGGAGCCAACGGGAGCGAATTTCAG
Organism: Candidatus Nanopelagicaceae bacterium; assembly: GCA_965267985.1. Lineage (GTDB taxonomy): Bacteria > Actinomycetota > Actinomycetes > Nanopelagicales > Nanopelagicaceae > Planktophila. Next base: position 777,567 of record OZ254152.1, read on the forward strand.
CAGATTGCACGGTGAGGGCTACTCAGCTTTCTTTTTAGATTTACGTCCCTTGCTGATCTGAGCTGCACTCAGAAGCGCACCAGCCACTTTGACTGCAGGACCGTTCTTCTCCATAAAACCAGTCGTTGCATCAGTGACTTTGGTTGTCACTTCTTCAACGTTCTTAGTAATGCGAGCGAAACTTTCGAGGGGGCTATTGATGAGTTCGAGTGTGCGTGTTGACTCTTCAAGAAGTGGAGTTGTGTCATCGGTGAGTGCCTTCAAGCTTGTTGATGCCTCATCAACGAGCTTGCCGACACGTACTACGACATAAGCGATCGCGACCGCAATAATCAGTAGTGATACCGATGCGATGATTGTTGCAATTCCACCTGGACCCATGTTTGTAGCCTACCGCTCCTCTTTACTTAACCGGCGCTTTTTCAGGTACCCAATCGATTCCAGCTTCTTTACGTTGCGCTGGAGTAATGGGTGTTGGAGCTCCTGTTAATGGATCTCCACCGCTAGCAGTCTTAGGGAAGGCGATGACCTCGCGGATGGAATCCGAATTGGTCAAAAGTGCACAGACACGGTCGAGACCGAGAGCAATGCCACCATGTGGAGGTGGACCGTAGTTAAATGCTTCGAGGAGGAAGCCAAACTTGCTCTGAGCTTCTTCATCAGTGAGTCCAATAACAGAGAAGACATCCTTTTGGATATTGCGATCGTGGATACGAATAGATCCACCGCCGAGCTCTGTACCGTTGAGAACGATGTCATATGCATAAGCGAGTGCAGTTGCCGGGTCGCTCTTAAATGTCTTTGCAAACTCTGGCTTAGGTCCGGTAAATGGATGGTGGACAGCTGTCCATCCCCCATTGTCAGTTGGCTCAAACATTGGAGCATCGACAACCCAGAGGAACTCCCACTGACCATCTGCAATGAGTCCACAACGCTTACCAATTTCAAGGCGCGCGGCTCCCAATAGTTGTTGTGAGGCAGAGCGTTCACCTGCTGCGAAGAAGATTGCATCTCCACTCGTTGCTCCGACTAGAGCGGCAATTCCAGCAGCTTCGCTCTCAGAAATATTCTTTGAGACAGGACCACCGAGCGTTCCGTCTTCATTGACGAGGATGTACGCGATTCCCTTAGCGCCGCGAGCTTTCGCCCAATCCTGCCACGCATCGAGTTCGCGACGTGGTGTTGATGCACCACCTGGCATGACAACAGCTCCAACGTATGGTGCTTGGAAGACTCGGAACGGTGTCTCTTTAAAGTAATCAGTCACTTCTACAAGTTCGTAACCGAATCGTAGATCCGGCTTATCTGAACCGTACTTATCCATCGCATCTGCATAAGTCATATGTCGGATAGGAGTTGGAATCTCGTAGCCGACCGATTCCTTCCAAATCTTCACAAGAATTTGCTCTGCAACCGCCAAGATATCTGCCTGATCGATAAATGACATCTCGATATCGAGCTGAGTAAATTCTGGTTGGCGATCAGCGCGGAAATCTTCATCGCGGAAGCAACGTGCGATCTGGTAGTAGCGCTCCATTCCAGCAACCATCAGCAACTGCTTAAAGAGTTGCGGTGATTGAGGAAGTGCATACCAGCTTCCTGGCTGAAGGCGCACTGGAACTAAGAAGTCTCGAGCACCTTCTGGTGTGGAGCGCGTCAAATATGGTGTTTCGATCTCATGGAAATCAAGCTCCTCCATGACGCGACGAATCGCTGATGTCACGCGTGAACGTAGGCGCAAATTGGCAGCAGGGCGTTCGCGACGTAAATCGAGGTAGCGATAACGAAGACGTACTTCTTCGCTGATCTCGGCTTCGGATCCAGTATCAATTGGGAAAGGAAGAGGCGCAGATTCACTGAGAACGATGACATCGGCTGCGAGAATTTCTATCTCACCCGTTGGAATATTTGAATTCTCATTTCCAGCAGGGCGCTTACGAACTGTTCCCTTGATCTGTAGACACCACTCTGCGCGCAGTGCGCCAGCAACTGCCTCATCTGAAATAACTACCTGGACAGAGCCGGTTCCATCACGAAGATCGATAAAGGCAACTCCACCATGATCGCGACGACGTGAAACCCAACCCGCAAGAGAGACTGTTGTGCCTTCATCGCTGGCGCGAAGTGCGCCCGCATCGTGTGTACGTAACATGTGTGAAATCGCCTTTGGAAGTGTTGGATGCGCTTGAGATTTAAGCCTCAAGCACCTTCTGTAATTCGCTAATCTTAACGCGGATTAATGTGCCATCGCTCATGCGTTTGAGTTCTACATCACCGCTTTCTCGCTCACTTTCGCCAATAACCGCAACAAATCGAGCCCCGCTCTTATCTGCACCCTTCATAGCGCCCTTGAGGGAGCGATCTCCGAAGGCCACTTCGACGGCAAAACCAGCTCGTCGAACCTCTTGAGCAAGGTTAAGTACGAATGGCTTCTCGTCAACGCTCAAAGGAATGATGAAGAGATCTGAATTGAAATCCTGAACCGGCAAGGTGTTCTCTGCGATTGCTGCAAGAAGGGCGCGATCTACACCGAGTCCAAAGCCGATTCCTGAGAGCGCCTGTCCCCCGAGAACTTCCATTAATCCGTCGTAACGTCCCCCACCACCGATGCCACTCTGAGCACCCAGGTCGTCATGAACGAATTCAAATGTTGTCCCGGTGTAATAATCGAGGCCTCGAACCATTCTCTTATTGACGGTGTATGAGACACCGAGAGCATCGAGGTATTTCTTTACCTGCTCAAAATGATCGCGAGAATAATCTGATAGGTAATCCATCAAGATGGGCGCAGATTGCATCACTTCTTTTATTTCAGGACGCTTATCGTCAAAGATCCGAAGTGGATTAATCTCTGCGCGAGTGCGGGTTGCCTCATCAAGATCGAGCTTTGATACAAACTTCATAAGATCCACGCGATGAGCCGCGCGCGATTGAGCATCTCCCAGGGAGGTGATCTCAAGACGATAGTTCTTCAACCCTAAATTTTTAAAACCTTGATCGGCGATGGCGATGACTTCAGCATCAAGAGCCGGATCATCGATACCAATCGCTTCAATTCCCACTTGATAGAACTGGCGGTAGCGGCCAGCTTGAGGGCGTTCAGCGCGGAAGAATTGTCCTGAGTACCAGACTTTCACCGGAAGTTGGCCGCGATCGAGATTGCCTTCAATGACTGCGCGCATAACACCTGCCGTACCTTCCGGTCGCAGGGTGATTGAACGACCACCTCGATCTTCAAAGGTATACATCTCTTTGGTGACAACATCGGTTGATTCACCAACACCGCGATTAAAGAGAGATGTATCTTCAAAGACAGGAAGTTCCATCAATTGATAGCCGGCACGTTTTGCAGGAGAGATCAACTGCTCACGAACCCATTCGAAGGCTTGGGATTCGGGGGGCAGGTATTCGCGCACGCCCTTAGGCGCTGCGATCTTCTCAAATTTCATTGACAACCTTTCCTTACCCCAATTCTTTCAGATAGGGATTGGTTTTGCGCTCATATTTAATGGTCGTCTCATCACCATGTCCTGGCAATACACGAATCTCATCACTGAGAGGAAGAATCTTCTTGGTAAGGGTATTTCTCATATCACTTGCACTCCCTGTAGGGAGATCGGTTCGACCAATGGAGCCAGCGAAGAGAACATCGCCGCTCACCAGAACCTCTTCGTTGAGTAAGAACATCAGAGAGCCTCGAGTGTGGCCTGGGGCGTGAATCGCACGAATCTTCATACCAAGGACTTCTAGGAGAGATCCATCTTTGAGATTCTCCACTTTCACCGGCTCTTCAAAGTTCATATCTTTGAGTTGTTCAACAAATTGAGGGCCATGAATTCCCGCAGGATCTGCGATGAATCGTCGATCTTCTGAGTGAATATATGCAGAGATGCCATACCCATCTGCCAGCGGCTTTACTGAGAATGTGTGATCGAGATGGCCATGGGTCAGTAGAACTGCCACTGGCTTGAGACCTTCCTCGGAAACAATCATCTCGACCTCGGCCGAGATATCTGTCATCCCTGGGTCGACGATGATGCACTCTGACCCCTTATCGGGGGCGATGATCCAACAATTGGTAGCAAACATAGGGGCGACAAAGGAGCGTACGAGCATGGGGTGAGCCTCCAATGAGCCTCTCGATTTACTGCGACAGGAGGGACAGGGTACCTTTTCCTCTTACCAACCGCTGATAACGAAGGCCAAATTGGCTAACGCGCTGAAAGGGATCACCATGACTGAATCACATAACCCATCCGAGATTGCACAAGCTGCGAAGGCGCACATCAGCGCCGCTTCAGCTCTCATCGGAGATCCTTCACAGTTCGGCCGAGTCGCAGAGGATGGAACAGTATTTGTTCGCACTCCACAGGGCGAGAAGGCTGTTGGTTCATATCCAGGAAAGAGCGCTGAAGAAGCGCTCGCATACTTTGTCCGTAAATTTGAAGCGCTCGCCTCAGAGGTTGCTCTTACTGCAGCTCGCATCACCAGTGGTGCGATGGTTCCACAGGATGCTTATGAAGCTGTCAAAAAGTTGCGTCAGCAAGTTGCAGATCTCAATGGAGTTGGCGATCTCGCAGCCCTTGCTGCATCAGTCGAGCAGATCGAGCCACTTATCGAGGGCCACCGCGAGGCATATGAGGCGAAGAAGGCTGCAGAGTCCGTCGCAAAGGCTGCACGTCGCGAGCAGATTCTTGTTGAGAAAGAGAAGATTGTTGCTGAAGCAGAGTCACTCGCACTCTCAGAGAGCTGGAAGTCAACAGGTGATCGCCTCAAGACCTTGCTCGATGAGTGGAAGGCTGCGCCACGTCTAGATAAGAAGACTGATGGTGATTTCTGGAAGCGATTCTCTGCCTCACGCAATAAGTTCGATAAGCGTCGCCGCACACACTTTGCTCAGCTTGAAGCGACATCTTCAGTTGTTGCATCTGCGAAGGAGGCAATTGTTGTTGAGGCCGAGAAGCTCGCAGTAAGCACCGATTGGGTTGCAACAGCTCGTCGTTTCAAAGTCTTGATGGATCAGTGGAAGGCTGCTGGCCGCGGCAAGAAGAACGACGATACAAAGCTCTGGAATCGCTTTAAAGCTGCACAAGATCAATTCTTTGCGGCGAAGAACGCTGATCTCGAAAAGCGTGAAGTCAGCATGGCTGCAAATCTCATCAAGCGCGAAGAGCTTCTTCCAAAGATTGAAGCGCTCGTGCCATTTACCGATGTCAAGGTTGCAAAGAGCGCATTCCGCGACCTCATGAATGAGTGGACAAAGATAGGTATTACAAACCGCGATAAGCGCGCTGCTCTCGATGCTCGCGTATCGGCTATTGAAGAGGCGATTAAGAGCGCAGAGGCTGAAGTGTGGCGTAAGAGCGATCCAGCAGCGAAGGCACGTGCTGCAGATGTTGTCACACAGTTGACTGAGTCAATCGCCAACTACGAGAAGGCTGCTGCTAAGGCGCAGGCTGCTGGAAATGATAAGAAAGCTAAGGAAGCTCTCGAATCTGCTGCAGCACGTAAGGTCTGGCTCCTTGAGGCTGAAAAGTCTCTCGCTGAATTTAAGTAATTCGTAAGCGCTTTTACATCACGTTCTATAGACGTCATAGACGCCTTCAACGTTACGTACCGCTGCAAGAACTGAATCGAGGTGCTTTGCATCCGCCATCTCAAATGTGAACTTAGATATCGCAACGCGATCCTTCGATGTGCTCACTGCTGCACTCAAGATATTGACGTGCTGCTCGGATAAGGTGCGGGTTACATCAGCGAGAAGGCGAGAGCGATCTAACGCTTCGATTTGAATATTGACAAGGAAAACGCTTGCAGCGCCTGCAAGCCATGAGACTCCTACTACTCGCTCGCCTTGATTATCTCGAAGATCGCCCGCATTCCTACAATCGATTCGGTGAACTGAAATACCGGATCCCTTGGTAATAAATCCCATAATTTCATCGCCAGGAACTGGCGTACAACAACGAGCAAGCTTTACAAGAACATCGTCTACACCTTCAACCTTAATGGCACTCGATGTTCTCTTAGCGGCTTGATTAGAAGTCGGAATAAATTCAACCGATGGCTCTGGATGTGAATCTTCAACGCCCATTGATACAACGAGCTTTTCAATAATTGAAGCGGCAGAGACATGCCCATCTCCGACTGCGCTATAGAGGGCGTCGATATCTGCGTAGTGAAGATCATGTGCAAGCTCTAGAAGCGCATGGCCTGCAAAGATCTTCTGCAAAGGTAGCCCTGCCTTACGCATCTGACGCGCAATCGATTCGCGCCCAGCATCGACTGCTTCTTCTCGACGCTCTTTGCTAAACCAGGCCTTAATCTTTGAGCGAGCACGTGGGCTCTTAACAAAGTTAAGCCAATCTCTACTTGGTCCGGCTGAATCAGATTTATTGGTAACAATCTCAATGACATCGCCATTGCTGAGCTTGGATTCAAGGGGAACGAGTCGACCGTTAACCTTCGCTCCCGCGCAACGCAATCCAACATCTGTGTGAACAGAGAAGGCAAAGTCAACTGGCGTTGATCCGCCAGGCAGAGCAATCACAGAACCTTTCGGCGTAAAGACGAATACTTCAGGGCTTCCCAGATCGAATCGAAGCGCTTCAAGAAACTCTGATGGATCCTCAGTCTCCTTCTGCCACTCATGAAGTTGGCGAAGCCAGAGCATCTCAGGAGATTTCTGCTCTCCCCCTTGCTTGTACTTCCAGTGCGCTGCGATACCGAACTCGGCTCGACTATGCATCTCGTATGTACGTATCTGGATCTCAATCGCTTTACCGTTCGGTCCAATCACAGTGGTGTGAAGTGATTGATAGAGATTGAACTTAGGCATTGCGATGTAATCTTTAAAGCGACCAGGAATTGGGCTCCATCGTGCATGGATTGAACCGAGAACGGCGTAACAATCTTTGACATCATTGACGAGAACTCGAATACCGACGAGGTCATAGATATCGTTGAAATCTCGGCCGCGCACCACCATCTTTTGATAGACAGAGTAGAAGTGCTTCTTACGGCCAGTAACAGTAGATTCAATCTGATCTTTAGCGAGATCTTCCTCAACCGCCGAGATAACTTCTGATGTAAGCGCATCACGAGAAGGCGATCGCTCTGCGACTAAACGCGAGATCTCTTCAAACTTCTTCGGTTCAATTACAGCAAAGCTGAGGTCTTCAAGCTCCCACTTAATTGCATTCATTCCAAGGCGATGAGCAAGAGGTGCATAAATATCGAGCGTCTCACGAGCCTTACGTGTTGCGCTATCGGAAGATACATAACCCCATGTACGTGCATTGTGAAGTCGATCGGCTAGCTTGATCACGAGTACTCGAATATCTCGAGACATAGCAATCACCATCTTGCGCACTGTCTCGGCCTCAGCTGTCGGCCCGTATGTGAGCTTATCTAGCTTGGTAACGCCATCGACGAGATTGGCAACCTCATCGCCAAAATCGCTACGTAATTGATCTAGCGAGTAAGGAGTATCTTCAACTGTGTCATGCAAGAGCGATGCCACGACAGTTGTTGTGTTGAGTCCAAGCTCTGCCAAAATCTCAGAGACTGCAACTGGATGGGTGATGTACTCCTCGCCAGATTTACGTACCTGACCTTCATGAGCCTTATTTGCAATAGTGAAGGCGCGGCGAATGAGATCTTCATCAACGCTTTCGTAGTGCTCTCTGAGTGAGCCAATCAATGGATCTATCAGAGAAATATCAGCCATGAGCAGAGATAAGGGTTACTTGCGACCCTTACGCTTTGGTTGGTTGCGAGGACCACGACCAGTTGATGGTCGAACAGCGCGCACCTCTGATGCGACAGGAGCTGCTCCCCCACGACCTTCAACACGCTTGCGAAGAGCGACCATCGCTGGCTCCTTCTCGCGAAGTGCTGCAAGGAATGGTGGTGCGATAAAGACAGAAGAGTATGTACCGACTGCGAGACCGATAAAGAGCGCAAGTGAGAGATCCTTGAGAGTTCCTGCGCCAAGAAGACCTGCGCCAACAAAGAGGATTGCTCCAACTGGCAAGAGTGCAATCAACGATGTGTTCGCTGAACGTACAAGAGTCTGATTGACAGCCAAGTTCGCGGCATCTGAATATGTGCTCTTGCCTGAAGCGGCAATCGACTTTGTATTCTCACGGACCTTATCGAAGACAACGACAGTGTCGTAGAGCGAGTATCCAAGAATTGTAAGGAAACCAATCACTGTTGCAGGGGTCACGTCGAAACCGACTACTGCATAGATTCCAACGGTAATAAATACGTCATGGATTACCGCGACAATTGCGGCAATTGCCATCTTTGGCTCAAATGCCATCGCGAGGAAGAGCATCACTGCAATCAAGAATGCGATCAAACCGTAGAGCGCCTTCTTTGTGATCTCTTTACCCCATGAAGGGCCAACAATCTGGGTGTCGATAGATTCAACGTTCACAGAGAACTTTGCAGCGAGTGCATCTTCAATAGCTGAAGATTGCGCCGGAGTTACAGTTCCGGTCTGAACACGAATCTTGTCGTTACCAATTTTCTGAACAATTACTTCGCCAGCGATTCCCGTTGATTCAACAGCGCTACGAGCTTCTTCGATAGTTGTGCCCGTTTTGTTCACTGTATATGAGGAACCGCCCTTGAACTCGATACCAAGGTGGAGACCCTGGATAGCAAGTGCAGCGATTGAGATGAGGATGAAGACGGCAGAGATGGAGTACCAACGCTTACGGTTTCCAATGATGTTAAATGATGTTTCGCCAGAGTAGAGGCGGCTTCCGAGTCCTGATAGTTGAGCCATCTGATTAACCCTCCACGCCTTCTGTTGATACATGCTGTGTCATTTGGTTCTTAGAGCCGATGCTCTTAGCTGAGAAGCCAGAGAGTGGATGGCCTGATGAAAAGAAGTTCACCTTCGCCAAGATAGTCACAAGTGGCTTTGTAAAGATAAAGACGACCAAGAGGTCAATCAACGTTGTTAATCCTAAAGTGAATGCGAATCCACGGACTCCGCCGACTGCGAAGAAGTAGAGAAGCACTGCTGCAAGGACTGAGATCATGTCAGCGACGATGATTGTGTGGCGCGCTCGAGCCCAGCCTGATTCAACGGCTGAGCGAAGGGTGCGACCCTCGCGAGCCTCATCACGAATACGTTCGAAGTAGACGATAAATGAGTCTGCAGTGATACCGATTGAAACGATAGCTCCAGCAATTCCTGCAAGCGTTAAGGTGAATCCAATATTCTCACCGAGCACCAAGAAGGTGAGGTAGAGAAGCGCACCTGCAACAAGGAGTGAACCTACTGTTACCAAACCGAGGGCGCGGTAATAGATAAGCGAGAAGAGAAATACCAGAAGGAGACCAAGAGCTCCTGCAAGAAGTCCTGCGTGAAGCTGATCTGCACCAAGGGTTGGTGAAACCTGCTGAACTTCTCCGCGATCAAAGGCCAATGGAAGCGCACCGTACTTGAGTACGTTTGCAAGATCCTGTGCCTCGATCTGTGAGAAGTTTCCGGTGATCTGGGCGTTTCCTGACGGAATCGCTTCATTAATTGATGGAGCCGAAACAACTAAACCATCGAGGACGATTGCGACCTGATTCTGAGGCGAGGTAAGTGAGGTAACGCGTGATGTAAGCGCACCGAAAGCCTTTGTACCCTCACCATTAAAAGTAAGTGAAACAGTCCAAACGTTTCCTGCCTGTGTATCGATACCAGCTGCAGCCTTTGATACTTGGCGACCAAGTACCTCGGCAGGAGCCAAGATGAATTTACTTGTTCCTGTGCGATCGCAAGCGACGATGGTATCTGTTGGTGCATCCGCGCCAGTACCTTGCAAGTTTGCAACGTTGGTGCAATCAAGAGCTGCGAACTTTGCATTGAGATCTGCTGAAATTCCAGATACTGGTGTTGCTGCATCTGCACCGGTTCCTGCAGCTCCTGCAGCAGTTGCAAGCACCTGACGGAAACGAAGCTCTGCAGTCTGTCCAACGAGATCGACCACACGTCGACCTGAATCACCTGGAACAGAGATGACGATCTGGCGGTTAGCACCGCTGCCCTGCGCTGTTACCTCTGACTCAGCTACACCGAGTGAGTTAACGCGCTGACGAATAATGGATACTGCCTGATCAATCGCCTCTGATGTGACCTTATTAGAGTCATTGGAGGCGCGAGGTTGAAGCGTGACGCTAGTTCCTCCGCGGAGATCGAGACCGAGACGCACTGAAGTGGCGCCTTGAAGTAGAGCTGTCGCAGTCAGGCCAACAAGAATGAGGGCCAGGATCGCGAGGGCGCGCGCTGGGCGCCCTGTGCTCTTCGCTGTTTTAGTAGGTGTGGACATAAGGGCAGAGTCTAGGTGCTACTCAGCCGAGGTGTCGAAAAGCGTCGCCAGAGATGCAGGTGGTGTTCGTCCCACATGGGCATATCCAGCAGGGGTGGCGATTCGCCCTCGTGGCGTACGCGCCATGAGCCCATTTCTGACTAAGAATGGCTCGGCTACAGCCTCGACAGTCTCCACTTCCTCACCGACAGCAATTGCCAGAGTCGAGAGCCCGACAGGGCCACCATTGAAGCGATCAATCAGCGCCAGAAGAACAGATCGATCAAGGCGATCGAGACCCTTCTCATCGACCTCATAAATAGTCAGAGCCTTCAGAGCGTGATCTAAAGAGAGTTCTCCGGAACCAGAGACTTGAGCGAGGTCACGAACTCGGCGAAGGAGTCGGTTGGCGATACGAGGAGTGCCACGAGAGCGGCCAGCAATCTCTGCAACTGCGGCTCCATCGATAGTCACACCTAATAATTGTGCGCTTCGTGAGATTACCTTCTCGAGCTCTTCGCTCTCGTAATAATCGAGATGAGCAGTAAAACCAAAACGATCGCGTAACGGTGACGGCAATAACCCTGCGCGAGTTGTTGCACCCACCAAGGTGAAGTGTGGAAGTTGTAGAGGAATAGAGGTTGCACCTGGACCTTTACCCACAATGACATCTACGCGGAAATCCTCCATCGCCATGTAGAGAAGTTCTTCAGCAGGTCGTGACAATCTATGAATCTCATCAAGGAAGAGAATTTCTCCCTCTACGAGCGAGGAGAGAATTGCAGCAAGGTCGCCAGCGTGAGTGATGGCGGGCCCACTTGAAATACGAATAGGCGCGCCCATCTCGCCTGCGAGAATCATCGCAAGAGTTGTCTTGCCAAGACCTGGTGGACCAGAGAGAAGTATGTGATCGGCTGATGCGCCTCGAGACTTAGCTGCTGTGAGAAGTACATCTAACTGTTCGCGAACGCGATGCTGTCCAACAAATTCATCGAGTGATTTTGGGCGCAGGGCAAGTTCAGCGGTTGATTCCTCTGATGTAGAAAGTTCTGGATTCACAATTCTCTCGTTCATCGTTTGCCGCTCTGCAAAGTTAATTTAAGGAGCTCTGATACTTCAAGTGAAGATGGATCCATACTATTTTCCGCTAAGTGAGCGATCGTTGCATTGATTGCGGTATCGGATTCCTTTGATGAGAAACCTAAACCAGTCAATGCCGCTAATAATTGATCGCGTACTGCCGAATGCGATGAAATCTGTGGCGAAGAAGTTGATGAGACTAACTTTCCCTTAAGCTCAAGGATGAGGCGCTGCGCGCCCTTCTTTCCGATACCTGGAACTTTTTCAATAGCACCGATATCTTCAGATGCGATTGCTTGTGCAAGGCCATCTGGAGTCATCGCTCCTGTGATCGCTAGAGCCACCTTTGGACCGATTCCAGAAACTGTCTGAAGCACCTCGTATATATCGCGATCTTTGGAATCCAGAAAGCCAAAGAGGGTCATTGAATCTTCACGTACGACGAGAGTGGTAGAGAGAGTAATTGCAGAGCCCAAGGTGATCTGAGCGGAGGTTCGAGGAGTAATAGAGAGCAAATAGCCGACTCCCCCAACTTCTAGAACAACTTTCTCAGTTGTCAGTTGGCGAACTGTTCCAGTGAGTTGAGAGATCATGATGACCTCAGTTTAGCAAGGCGCTCTTTCTCTGCTTTAACAGCAGATGCCAGTCGCGAAGTTCCCTCGCCGCGCCAAGCGTGAGTAATTGCCAGAGCTAATGAGTCCGTTGCATCGACTGGCTTGGGAATCGTTTCGAGATTGAGAATTCGCTTGACCATCTCAGCTACTTGAACTTTGCCAGCTCGGCCAGAACCGGTAACTGCAGCCTTGACCTCTGATGGCGTATGCATTGCAACAGGAATTCCACGTCGAGCTGCAACAAGTAGAGCTATACCTGCAGCTTGTCCTGTACCCATCACAGTACGAACATTGTGTTGAGCGAATACTCGCTCAACTGCAACAACATCAGGTGATGTGCGTTCAATCCATTTTTCAATCTCGCGCTCAATGCCGAGCAATCTCTCTTCAAGGGGTGCATCAACTGGAGTCAGAATTACTCCAACATCAACTAAGGAAAGTTCACGGGCACTCTTCTGGCCAATTACACCGACTCCACATCGAGTGAGACCAGGGTCAATACCCATGATAATTTTCAAAGGCTCGCCATTACCTCATCGGATACGTCAAAGTTTGCAAAGACGTTCTGAACGTCATCGAGCTCTTCAATTGCATCAATGAGTTCAAAGACCTTCTTGGCTCCATCTGCGTCGAGTGGAATGATCATAGATGGAAGGAATGATGAATCAGCTGATTCGTAATCTATTCCTGCTCCTTGAAGGGCCGTGCGCGCAGCAACGAGATCTGATGCTTCGCATACGACCTCAAATGATTCGCCGAGATCGTTCACTTCTTCTACGCCAGCCTCTAGAGCAGCTTCGAGAATTGAATCCTCTGTTACTCCATCTACCTTATTGACGATGATGACGCCCTTGCGGTTAAAGAGATAAGAAACTGAGCCTGGATCTGCCATTGAGCCACCATTGCGAGTAACTGCAACGCGAACTTCAGAAGCGGCGCGGTTACGGTTGTCAGAGAGACATTCGATCATGATTGCAACGCCGTTGGGTCCATAACCTTCGTACATAATTGTCTGCCAATCAGCACCGCCAGATTCAAGGCCCGCACCGCGCTTTACCGCACGATCGATATTGTCGGCTGGCATTGAGTTCTTCTTCGCCTTTGCGATTGCATCAAAGAGCGTTGGATTGCCATCAATATCAGGACCGCCGTTACGGGAGGCGACTTCAATCGCCTTGATGAGCTTTGCGAAGTTCTTCGCGCGACGGCTATCAATGACAGCCTTCTTATGCTTGGTCGTTGCCCACTTGGAATGGCCTGACATGGTTCACCTCTACTTATGTATTACGAAAATTGATGGGGAAAGAGTACCGGCTAGCGGCAAATCTCATCAAAAAAGTACTGGTGGATAGAGAGATCACCGGTGAGTTCAGGATGAAAACTCGTTGCCAGAAGTGAACCTTGGCGAACAGCTACTGGGTGACCTGCCACCTCAGAGAGGACCTCAACACCACTGCCAACTGACTCAACCCAAGGAGCACGGATGAAGACTCCGTTGACCTGCTTCGAATTGAAAGTGACCTCGCCCTCAAAGGATTCAACTTGGCGACCAAAGGCGTTGCGGCGAACAGTCATATCGATTCCGCCGAAAGTCTCTTGGCCTTGCGCGCCATCGACTATCCGGTCGGCAAGAAGAATCATTCCAGCGCATGAACCGTAGACAGGTAGCCCCTCTTGAATTCGCTGACGAATTGGCTGAAAGAGGTTATAGCTCTTAGCGAGAAGTGCGATTGTTGTTGATTCACCGCCAGGAAAGATCAGCGCGTCGATTTCTTTAAGCTCTGATTCTCGTCTAATCGGTAGAGCTGTATGGCCTGCAGAGTGCGCCGCAACAATATGTTCGCGGAAATCTCCCTGGAGAGCGAGTACGCCTATCTTCATTAGATGAGGTGAATTACCAACCGCGTTCAGCGAGGCGGTGAGGTACAGGAATATCAGAGACGTTGATTCCCACCATTGCATCACCAAGACCGCGCGAGACTTCAGCAAGAACCTTTGGATCATCAAAGAATGTTGTCGCCTTAACGCATGCTGCTGCACGTTGCGCAGGATTGCCTGACTTGAAGATTCCAGAACCGATGAAAACGCCGTCGGCGCCCATCTGCATCATGAGCGCTGCATCTGCGGGAGTTGCGATTCCACCTGCAGTGAAGAGAACTACTGGAAGCTTTCCTGTCTCTGCAACTTCCTTAACGAGTGCATATGGTGCTTGCATCTCTTTGGCAGCTACATAGAGCTCATCTTCACGCATCGATGTGAGACGACGGATCTCTCCGCCGATTGTGCGCATATGCGTCATCGCATTAGAAACATCGCCGGTTCCGGCTTCGCCCTTAGAGCGAATCATCGCCGCACCCTCATTGATACGACGGAGCGCTTCACCGAGATTTGTTGCACCACAGACGAACGGAATCTTGAAGTTCCACTTATCTATATGGTTTGTGAAATCTGCTGGTGTGAGAACTTCTGACTCGTCGATGTAATCAACTTCTAGGCTTTCGATAATCTGCGCCTCAACAAAGTGACCGATACGAACCTTCGCCATCACCGGAATAGATACAGCAGCTTGAATCTTTTCAATCATGTCAGGATCAGACATACGAGCTACGCCACCTTGTGCGCGGATATCTGCAGGTACGCGCTCGAGAGCCATCACAGCACATGCGCCAGCATCTTCAGCGATTTTGGCCTGCTCTGCGTTAACGACATCCATGATGACGCCACCCTTGAGCATCTCTGCCATACCGCGCTTGACGCGTGCTGTACCTGTTGCTTCAGACATTTACATGACCCCTTTAGAGATTTAGCGAAGAGACGCTAGTTCAGGTCTAAAAGTCTACTTGCTCGCTGAACTTGTCGCATCTTGCGTAATTGCCTGCGTAAATAGAGGCTCTTTCGAAGTAAGAGCAAACCAGATTTGCCCCTTTTCAAAGAAGAGCTCATTGCCCGCTAGATCTGTAAATGAAGTACCGGATTCTGCAGAGCTACGCCTCCAGAGGCACGGCGTATATGCACCGTTTCGAAGGAGGTAGCACTTTCCTTCACCCACCGTTACAGAAAATGGCGTCACTCCCCCGACCTTGTCGTGATAAATCGAATCAGCAATAGAGACCAATTGAATAAGTAAAGTCTTGGGGCCTAAAACATATCCAGTGTCATCTGTATCGGGAGATCCATTATGCGTCAGAAGCCAGCGATTTTCTCCCTCTGACCATTGCGCGCCGTAACTACTTGCTGGCCAAGAAATATGGACTTTGGAAATTTCAATACCTCGATCTGAAGCATCACCGAAGTTCCAACCCATATTTGAAGAAATGCTTGGAGCCATACCTCTGACTTTCGCCTCCGCGAGAAGTTCTGGTGCTTTCACCATCATTGCATACGGTGCAACACGGGTTGGATCGTTGGCATAGAACTTCGCCCCAAATTTATTTGCTCCCCAATCGTAGAGATTCGCCGAAGCAATTACCGGCATCATCAATCTTTGTGCACCGCTATAAGCAAAGCCAACTTTTCCATATTGAGAAAGTAGCTCGATATCTGAAATGCGCGCAGAGCGAACAGGTCCAACCACTGCGGGAATTTTCGAGGAGAAGATTGCAGCCAGACGGGTCAACCCACCTTCTACTTGTTCGATATAGACAACATCAGCAGATCGAAGCCCCACCTGTGGATGCGCAAAGATTGTGTCATCGAGCTTGACGACGAGAATTTCTGAATCCTTACCTTCCAATCCAGTCAACGAAGAATGTGCAGCCGAATCAATAAATGGGATAGGAATTGAGAGATCGGGCAAGAATGAGAGTGACCCCAGAACAACGACTACGAGGGAGGTGAGAGCGAGAAGAAGAGATGCGCTCCTCTTAAAGAACATCTGCTTCAAATTCGTATGTCACAGGAAGCGGAGCTCTTCCCGCAAGTCTGAAGGTTCGAATTATCCAACGTGAACGAATCAACTGCGTTCGATTGACTGACTCGACATGAAGAGAGATGGCCACTTTAATCTTCTCATTTAATTCGCTGAGTTCTCTCATCAGCTCCTGTTCGATATCGCCACCAGTGGTGAGAGAAGTTTCGAGAAGAATGCCTAACGCTCCCGATAAACCAGTCTCTGCCTGCGACCGATCTTTAACGCTCGCTTCACGCGCTTGATGTGCCGCAAAAGTCAAAAGAAGGCTAGAGGCAGGATCTGCAATTTCAGAGCGAGCGATTTCAATGGCAATGGCTGCTCTGCGTTGAAGCAGGCTATCGAGATTGGCCCAACTGGTTTCCACGCGATGATGAAGTCGATCGAGTCGAGTGGCAAGGAATGAGAGATACCAAGCGAAGAGCGCGACGAGGAAGAGGATTACCAGTGACTTAAAATTCATATCTACTTCCCTAAGAACTTATTCCAGCCGCGACTCTCTGATGAGAGCACAACTTTACCGAGTCCAACCATTGCCATTTCATAGACATCGTAGATTCGTTCTGCAACGACATCCCAATCGAAGCTTTGAGCATAAACTTTTCCGGCGCTTCGAAGCGAATCGCGCTTCTCATTATTCTTGAGAATTTCGATCACAGTCTTTGCGAGGGAGCCAGAATCCTCTGAGCTAAAGAGCGAGCCATATGTGCCATCACCCAAGAGAGCTTGGAATGCAGGGATGTCGCTGGCAACGACCGCCGCTCCGCCGGCAAGTGCTTCGGCGAGAATAATTCCAAAAGATTCTCCGCCTGTATTAGGTGCCACATAGAGACCGATTGAGTGAAGGAAGTCGGCTTTCTCATCCTCTGAAATGCGACCTAAGAAAGTAAATCTATTGCGGAATTGCTGCGGGACTCCTTGGAGAAATTCTTCTGAATCTCCTGGTCCTGCAACAATCACTCGTACATCTGGAACTGATTTCGAAATTTCATCGAGGGCAGCCACAAGGACTGCCAAGCCTTTTCGCGGCTCTGCAAATCGACCAATGAAACCAATGGAATTTCCACTCCAATCTGGGTTGAGTTTTCCAGCGGCGAGACGACGTGCATAGATTCCATTGGGCACGACGATTGCATCTGTCTCTAGATGTTCAGTCAAAGTAGCTCGCGCTGCTTCACTCACAGCTATACGAGCTGTTAACTTCTCAATCACTGGTTCGAGAATCGGTCCGATAGCGAAGATTGCCTTCTGTCTCTTTGCTGATGCATGGAATGTTCCCACTAATGGGCCTTCAGCGGCGAAACATGCAAGAAGTGAGATTGAGGGAATTGCTGGTTCGTGAAGATGTAGGAGATCAAATTCACCTTGAGAAATCCATTGACGCACTCGAGCAAATGCAATCGGACCAAAGAGAATTCGAGCAACGGCGCCGTTGTAGGGAATAGAGATAGGTTTTCCAGCGCTGACAACATAGTCAGGAAGAGCATCTTCATCAGAAGTTGGCGCCAAGACCGAAACGTAATGTCCCTGTGAAATTAAGTAAGTTGCGAGGTCTGCAATATGGGCCTGGACTCCCCCTGGTGTATCCCAACCATACGGGCAGACAATGCCAATGCGCTTCTTCTCGAAAGTCATCAGTAAATTCCCTCATCAATCCAAATTCGTTGCAACATATGCCAATCTTCTGGGCGCTTGCTGATTCCAATCTCAAAGGTTTTCGCAACATTTTGCACTGTAGCTGCGATTCTTGCTTCTTCTCCACCTTGAGCTGGAACATCTATTGCGTGGAAATCTATATGGATTCCTTTCTCGGTGTAGCTCACATGAGCCACAACTAAGGGCAGTCCCTCTTTAATAGCAAGCACGGCAGGGCCTGCCGGCATCTTTGCAGTTCGTCCAAAGAAGGTGACAGGGATACCTGAAGATGAGAGGTCGCGATCGGCAACGAGTGCGATTAAACGCTTCTCTCTCGCTCGCTTAATCAAAGTCACGAACGCTCGTGCATCTAAACCCAGAACCTCAAAACCCATCTCTTCTCGATATCTCAAAAATTTGATAAATAACTTCTCGGGTTTAAGAATCTCTGCAACTGTTACCAGAGGTATTCCTTCTTGGCAGAAATATGCGCCTGCATGATCCCAATTACCAGAATGAGGAAGGGCGATGATGACTCCCTTACCTTCATTCATGGGGTTTCTGAGTAAGTGATCATTTGTAGTGGTGACTGTTGATTGAATTCGCTGAGAAGACCAGCGATGAATTCTGAAGGTATCGCACCAATAACGCATGTAGCTCTCAAGACCATCAACGACTAGTTTCTCTATCTCTTCATCTGACAACTCTGGCTTAACAACGGTGTAATTAGTGCGAAGTCTCCGAACGCTCTTGCCATTCTTCTTATAGAGATATGAGGAAATCTTGTAGAAGAGCGCATATGCGCTCTTCTCGGGAAGAAGACCCACAATCTTCCATCCTGCAAGGTATGCAAGATAGGAAATCTGAGCAATCATTTAGATGAGACCTTTTCTTACAACCACGATCCGCTGCACCACGGTGATAGCCCCAAGTCCAAGCAGGAGCCACATGGAAATAGTAAGAGCGTATGGAAGACCGAGGCCATCGAGCCCTATTCCTGTCAGTGCAAGGATGATTCGTTCAGTGCGCTCGGCAATTCCAATGGTGCATGAAATACCGAAACTCTCAGCCTTGGCCCGAATATATGGAACAAGAAAGCCGATGACTATTGATGCAATGACAACTGGGTAGATAGCGATCTCTTCGAGGATGCAATAAATTGCAAGGCCACCCAAGATCGCAGAATCAGTAAGACGATCGCATGTTGAATCGAGAAATCCACCCCATGCGCTAGCGCCTCGCTCTGAAAGACGTGCAATCGCTCCATCGAAGAGATCACTGAGAGCAAAAAATGAGATCAGAATCGTGCCGATGAAGAGATCGCCCCTTGGGTAGAAGTAGAGAGCAGAGACGATGGTGCCGATTGTGCCAAGGAGCGTGACTGCATTGGGAGTTATCTTGGCTCGGATTGCAAGGCGCGCGATGGGCTCAATCACACGATTGATAGCGGGTTTAAATGCAGAGCTCACCATGGCCTCATCGTAGAGTTATCTCTATGAGTTCAACTAGCCACGACGCTATGAAATCGATCAAAATCTATGGCCATGTCAGCGCGACCCCAGAACAATTTGCTCAGATTCTCGGTGGCGCAGTCGAGACCGAGGTCGACCCAGAGTGCGATGTAGCAATCTTTCTCATCAATCCTTCTGCCGGTATTGATAATCCAACAATTGAAGCATGGCGCGGTTTTGATGAATATCAGACACCGCGAATGGTTCTAGTGACCGTTCTCGATGGAATGGAGATGGATTTTGACGATGCTGTTCTAGTAGCAAATCGAGTATTCGATCCACTTGTTACTCCATTCCTCGTGCTTCACGGAGAAAATGGTTCGCCCATCGGAACTATCTCATTGACCGATCTGACTACTCGCGATTATTCAACGCAGCCTCCGCACATTGGAGAGAGTGACTCTGAGCTTCAAGAATTGGTAAAAGATTTTCAAGAAGAGTTCTTGGAACAAATGGTTGAGATGGAAGATGGCGCCTTTGCAGCAGGGATTCTCTTTCCGGCGCTGCCAGTCAACCCAGCTAATGGGATGGGTCTAGATATTGCGCGAGATTATTTAAGCCAACTACCAAGCAGCAGATAACTCATCTCGAGTTTGCGTGAGCAATTGCGGCAATACTTTCGTCTTTCCGATAATCGGCATGAAGTTTGCATCTCCGGACCAACGGGGAACTACATGTTGGTGAATATGTGCAGCTACGCCAGCTCCAGAGATTGCACCTTGATTCATTCCAAGATTGAAACCTTCAGCCTTTGATACTTTACGAACTGTCTTCATCGCATGGGCTGTCATATCTGTAATCTCGTGGCGCTCTTCCATCGTGAGATCGGTTAAGTCGGCGACATGGCGATATGCGCAGATAAGCAAATGACCTGGGTTGTAAGGATAGAGATTCATCACGACATAGGCATGTGTACCGCGGGCAACGACTAGGCCTTCTTCATCTGACAACGTTGGGATATGACAGAAGGGGCACTCGACATCATTTCCATCGAGTGGGCGATTTTCACCACGGAGATAATCGAGGCGGTGAGGCGCCCATAGACGGTACCAACCATCTGGCATTCCTGCTCCGCCGAGTATCTCCTCAGACATAGTTAGTTCTGCACTCGATCTGCAACTACCTGAGCTATCTCCTTGATCGCATCTGCGATTGGTACGCCATTCTTCTGATCACCATTGCGATATCTGAAAGAGACTGCGCCAGCCTTCATATCTTCTTCGCCTGCAATCAACATAAACGGAATCTTCTGCAACTGTGCATTGCGAATCTTCTTTTGGAAGCGATCATCTGATGCATCGATATCTGCGCGGATACCTGCCTTTTTCAATTGTGCGACAACGTCAAACATGTAATCAGAGAAGGTATCTGCCACAGGGATTGCAATCGCCTGCACCGGTGCAAGCCATGCAGGAAAGGCTCCTGAATAGTGCTCGGTAAGAACGCCGAAGAATCGTTCGATGGAACCGAAGAGAGCGCGGTGGATCATCACGGGACGCTGACGTGTTCCATCTGAAGCTGCATATTCAAGTTCAAAGCGCTGCGGTAGTTGGAAATCTACTTGGATAGTAGACATCTGCCAGGTGCGACCAATCGCATCCTTAGCTTGTACCGAAATCTTTGGACCGTAGAAAGCAGCCCCACCTTCATCGAGTACTAACTCAAGGTTTTGAGCAAGCGCAGCCTTACGAAGAGCCTCTGTTGCTTCCTCCCAATCAGAGTCTTCGCCAACAGATTTCTCTGGATTGCGAGTAGAGAGCTCAAGATAGAAATCTTCAAGTCCATAATCACGTAAGAGATTAAGTACGAATGTCAGTAGTGAATCGAGTTCATCTGGCATCTGCTCTTTTGTGCAGTAGATGTGTGCATCGTCTTGGGTAAAGCCACGAGCACGAGTAATACCGTGAAGCACGCCAGACTTTTCATAGCGATAGACGGTTCCAAATTCGAAGAGGCGAAGTGGGAGCTCGCGATATGAACGACCACGCGCCTGGAAGATCAAATTATGGAATGGGCAGTTCATCGGCTTCATGTAGTACTGCTGCCCTGGACGCTTGATCGTGCCATCTTCATGGAGCTCTTCATCCATGATCATTGGTGGGTACATACCTTCGGAGTACCAATCAAGGTGGCCAGACTTCTGGAAGAGCGCTGCCTTAGTTAAGTGAGGAGAATAAACGAATTCATATCCCTCATCTTCGTGGCGCTTGCGAGAGTAATCCTCCATCGCGCGACGGATGATTCCTCCCTTGGGATGAAAGACCGCTAGACCAGAACCAATTTCTTCTGGGAATGAGAAGAGATCGAGCTCTTGACCTAAGCGACGATGATCGCGCTTCTCTGCCTCTGCAAGAAGTTCAAGATATGCGTTGAGTTCATCCTGTGACGGCCATGCAGTTCCGTAGATGCGTTGCAACATTGGATTCTTTTCAGATCCGCGCCAATATGCACCAGCGCTTCGCATCAATTTAAAAGCAGGGATATGTTTTGTCGAAGGCAGATGCGGTCCGCGACAAAGATCTGACCAGACTGGTTGCCCATCGCGACCGAGATTGTCATAAATGGTGAGCTCTCCCTCACCTACTTCAACACTAGCTTCATCTCCTTGAGGACCTTTAAGTCCAATGAGTTCACACTTATAAGGCTCGTGGGCGAGCTCCTTTAACGCATCTGCTTCAGTTGTGACGCGACGCTTAAAGCGTTGGCCTTCCTTAACAATCTTGCGCATCGCACTTTCAATCTTTTCAAGATCAT
The DNA here is from genome assembly GCA_965267985.1 of Candidatus Nanopelagicaceae bacterium. Lineage (GTDB taxonomy): Bacteria > Actinomycetota > Actinomycetes > Nanopelagicales > Nanopelagicaceae > Planktophila. The sequence continues at coordinate 799,384 of OZ254152.1, forward strand.
CTGGATTGAATGGCTCTTGCGGATCAAAGTCATAGTAAAAACCATCGGTGATAGGTGGACCGATACCGAGGCGAGTCTGTGAAAAGACCTGCTGAACCGCCTGGGCCATGACATGCGCTGTTGAGTGGCGAAGAACTGCAAGGCCTTCAGGTGATGAGATTGAGATACCTTCAACTACATCGCCATCTGAAAGGTCCGTCCAGAGATCTCGCAGAACACCGTTGATTTTGCAAACCACGATCTCCTTGTTCTCAGCGAAGATATGAGTTGGCTTCTGATCGACTTCAACCTTACGTGGCTGACCCTCGACGATAATCGCGATTTCGGACATATGCCTAGACTACCGAAAAGTATTGAACCTTTTCCCGCATTTGGGCCACGAAGGCTTGTGATGCCTCACCGCATGGAAGTCGCATCTCGCCAATCTGCTCGACTGGTTGCGCAATTTTAAGGCTACTTAAAAGCGTGACCTCATCAGCCTGCGGTACTTCAGTGATATGGATATTACGAACTTGGACTCCACACTTTTCGATAGCGAGAGATCTCATCGTGCCAGGCAAAAGCCCAGCGGTAATCGGAGGCGTATACCAAGTCTGGCCAAAGAGGAAAGCAAGGTTGGAGATTCCGGTCTCTGTCACATTGTTGGAGCTATTGAAGATCATCGCATCATCAAAGCCATGTGCTCGAGCTTTATCAACAACTACGTAGTGAGAGTCATAGGGAAATGTTTTGAATTGCTCCCCAATCGCCTTCGAGGTGTGAGGTGAAAAGGTAAGGAACCCTCCTTCAATCAGATCGAGGTATGGGTCGTGAGTGATTGATATAGATTCCTTGGTGAAACAGATTCTCAGACGTCCAATTGTTTGTGGATTATCAGCTAGCGCCTTCGACACTTCACTCCGAATGATTTCTTCACCGGGCATCTTGATTCCTGTTGCTGTGGCTGCTGTAAGTGCACGTCGCATATGGCGCGTGAACTCAGCAACCTTTCCGTTCTCTGTTCTCAGAGTTTCGAAGATACCTTCCCCCACAGGAAAAGGTCTGCGCACTGGATGGATCACAGTTCGCCACCTGCAATTGAAATCAGATGTCGAGCTTTGAGTTGGGTCTCTTCCCACTCGGAATTTGGGTCGCTCCCCCACGTGATTCCAGCGCCTGTTCCGTAGCGTAGATATTTGTCGCCGGTCGTCCAGAAAGTTCTGATGGCTACTGCTAATTCAGCCCGATCACCATGAACCCAACCAAGAGCGCCACAGTAGGGACCGCGCGGTCCTTCGTGATTGGCAATCGTTGTCAGAGCAGAAGATTTTGGCGCCCCAGATACAGAACCTGGAGGTAGTAGCGCCTTCAATATTTCGCGCCATGAAACACCGTCAATAAGGTCTCCCTCAATATCAGAAACTAAGTGGGTGATGCCAGGGTGCTTCTCTTGTCTAAAGAGAGCGCTGACTTCTACCGATCCTGGTTGGCATACTTGAGAAATATCGTTACGCATGAGATCAACAATCATTAAGTTCTCAGACTTATCTTTATCTCCAAAGACCTCTTGATTCCATCGAATCGTCCCCTTGATAGGTGAAGTAATAATTCGATCACCCATTCGTGAGAGAAATCTTTCAGGAGAAGCTGATGCAATCTCATAGCCAGGAATTCTTAAATAGGAAGCGAAGGGGGCAGGATGCGCACGAAGAATTTCAGCAAAGAGTGAATCAAGTTTCTGTGGTCTATCGCCTAAGAAGTGCGATAGCTCTCGACAGGCATTGACCTGATAGACGCCGCCCGCTGCAATTAATTCGCGAATTTCATGAACATAGGAAATGAAATCAATCATCTCTTGGCTTGATTTCCATGGGCGTTCGAGTCGCTGCCATGGATCGACCTCTGGGAATGGCGCTTCTTCAACCTTCTTAAAGCGGGCGAAGTGATATCTGCCCTCAAATGTTGCAAGGACCGCCCAGAAATTTCCATCATCTAAACGAGATGGGTCATCAGTAACCTCGGCAAGTCGGCTCGCGTGGAGTCCGCCCATCCAAAATTGGTAGCCGTGGCCGATAAACATGAGGCAAGGCTAGGGGCTGTGAGAGAGAATGATGCGCTCTATCCATTCACGCTTTGGCAGTTAGGCCACACCTGCGCTAGATTTGCGCCCGCAATACGCGGACGTAGCGCAGCTGGTAGCGCGGAACCTTGCCAAGGTTCAGGTCGCGGGTTCGAACCCCGTCGTCCGCTCGGATTGAAAAGTCACTTCTTCTTGAGGTGACTTTTTATCTACTGGGCAAAGTTAAAACTTCTGACCTGGGAAATGGTGGAATGGCCGAGAGGCGAGGCAAGGGACTGCAAATCCCTCTACACGGGTTCAAATCCCGTTTCCACCTCCATTGATTGACAGTGTTTCAACGAAGAAACGGAATACGCTGATGCCTATGACACAGGAATACCTCGAAGGTCCAGAGCGCCCGTGGGGTCGTTATCAAGTTCTCGCTGATACTCCGACTTACAAGGTCAAGACAATCTGGGTCGAGCCGGGCCATCGTCTCTCATTGCAGCGCCATCAAAAGCGCGAAGAGCATTGGTACATCGTCTTTGGAGTAGCTGATGTTGTTCTCGGCGATAAGGAATTCAAGGCTTCTGCTGGAGATTCGGTCGAGGTCGCAATCGGCGAACAGCACCGCATCGGTAATTCAGGTTCAGAGGTCATGATCTTTATCGAGGTACAGCGCGGAACGTACTTTGGCGAAGATGATATTGAGCGTATTCAGGATGATTACGCTCGCTAATCAGATTTAGATTACTTGCGTTACACTTTCACCACGGTTTCACAACAACTTAATAAGACCCGGACGATTGGCTCAGCGGTAGAGCACCACATTGACATTGTGGGGGTCACTGGTTCGATCCCAGTATCGTCCACTTTTATAAATATCAACCCGTGTAGTCGTATCCCCTAATGAAGACCAAGGTTCTCTTAGGAACTAGTTGCGTTGTCGATAGATTTGCAACAGTTAAGTTGTCGTACTCGAAACCATTCCCGCTCATGCTGATTTTGATTTTGTCGAAGTTAAAGCCATTCACGGCGAAGGCGTGGATAAATACGAATGGTTCATTAACATCCTCGGATGCTTGGTTTTTCGGATGCCCGTAGTAATTCGATTTGGTATAGGTTGTTGTGCCATTTAAAGCGGTGAGGACTGAAGCGTTCTTTGGAATTGCACTATAAACCTCATCACCAGTCATGGTCGCGACCAGGAAAGAACCTCGATAAAAGTCAATTGTGTTGCCAGTGGATCCAGCTGACCACCAAAACCCAATGTAATTCTTTCTGGATGTGAAAGTAATTGTGGTACCACTACCTGTGAAAACTCCGACCGAAGGCGACTTTGTTCCTGAAGTAGTCGGGGAGGACGATGTTGTTAATGCACCGCCATAAACATAGTTTCCGTCATGTGTTCCCAATAGAATTTTGCAACTTTCATTAGTTGTCGTGTATGCGTATGTACCGACCTGGCCATTTACCGGGCAGTTAGAAAGATCCGTTGTAGCAGCGTTGTAGTCATCTGTAAGAGAAGCAGCCGGGAAGTTCTCTGCGACATAAGATCCTTGCACGTTCGGCGCATCAACGTACACCTCTACTGCGCGAGGATTTGCCGGTACGGAACATTTGCCCTGACCTGAGGTTTCCAACGCTACCCGGGCGAAATCATCGGCTTGAATCGGAGGATTTTCCTCCTGGATGAGATTATTAAATGTGATTGAACTCGTTCCGGTTTCGGTCTTTGATCCGCCAGCACCGGGCTCGAATGCTTCTAAACGGACCACGTTTGATCTATTCGTTGTATACGTAAGTCCGTCAGAACCGACCGAAAACTGGATTGGCTTACTCAGAATCGACTTGTCTTTTCCGATGAGGTAAGCCTTTAGTGTGCGATTTCGAAGAGATAGGGATAAATCACTCAAAGTCAGCGACTCAATCAAACTCTTACCTGTCTCAGAATCCAGCTTTGAGGTAAGAGATGTGCTGATGTAGGTATCGCATACAACTGTTTGCTCAACTCCTAATCCAAATTCAGTTCGAATCCCGGAATTCAAATTTATTTCTGCCGAGAATGTGTAGGTCAGAACTGCAGATGCAAATAGCAGGAAGCCAGCGATTAGCTTGATTTTTCTAGCCTGCATGAGTGAACTATATCCTGCGCTTTTTGTCCCCCATTTTTTCGATGGTTGTTCAAAATTCTCAAAGTAGCTAACGCTCTACTTTGACTACATCATTGGGAGATTCTCTGCAGAATGAAATCGTTCTTTTCAATCTGCTCTGCTATCAAATAGGTCACAAATACCGAAAAGTTCTCATCATAAAGGGCGTGGCATGTCCCCTACTGGCGAGTTATGACATCTATGCACTTAGGTTTGTCCTATGAAAACAGCAACCCTTCCGACCATCATCCAAGGTGGAATGGGTATCGCTGTCTCTTCCAACCAGCTCGCCAAAGAGGTTGCTAAGTCAGGAAACCTCGGCGTCATCTCGGGTACGGCTATTGATTCAGTTGTATCTCGCCGTCTCCAAGATGGCGATGTGGATGGATCTATCCGTCGCGCAATGTCGCACTTTCCAAATCAAGATGTCATTAAGGGCGTCATGGATCGCTACTTCATTGATGGCGGTCGCGATCAGTCAAAGCCTTACATCGATGTTCCTAAGTTAACTTTAAAACCTGTTCAGCACGCAGTTGATTTATTGGTCGTTGCATCTTTCGTAGAGGTCTGGCTTGCTAAGGAAGGACATGACGGCCTGATCGGTATGAACCTCCTTGAGAAGATTCAGATGTGTATACCTGCGCAGCTATTTGGTGCGATGCTCGCAGATGTTGATTACATTCTTATCGGTGCCGGTATTCCAGCGCAGATTCCAAATCTTCTCAATCAGTTAGCGCTAGGTAAGCCAGTTTCTATGACAGTCGATGTCGCGGAATCTACTATGAAGCACTTCATCTCTTTTGATCCGGGTTGTATTGAAGGACTTTCTTTCCCAATCAAGCGCCCACAGTTCTTAGCAATCGTTTCATCTCACGCTCTCGTTGCATATCTCAACAAAGATGAGATCACCAAGCCTGATGGTTACGTCATTGAAGGACATACTGCTGGAGGACATAACGCTCCCCCACGTAATAAAAAGTCGAAAGATGAAGAAGGCAACCCGATCTACACCGAGCAAGATGAAGCAGATCTTGTAAAGGTAAAGAATTCTGGATCACCTTTCTGGCTCGCAGGTGGATTTGCTACACCTGAGAAGGTTCAAGAAGCGCTAGCTGCAGGAGCACAAGGCGTGCAGGTTGGTTCGCTATTTGCCCTCGCTGATGAATCTGGTTTTACACCAGAGCTCAAGCAGGAAGTTATTGATGCGCTTACTGCTGAGCAGCTTTCAGTCAAGACTGATGGAAGTGCTTCACCTACAGGCTTCCCATTTAAGGTCGCAGTCCTTCCAAAATCACTTTCAGATGATGATGCATATGAAGCGCGCAATCGCATCTGCGATCTCGGTTACCTGCGTACTCCCTTTGAACGCGAGAACGGTGGAGTTGGTTACCGCTGTCCATCAGAGCCACTGAAGACCTATGAATTTAAAAAGGGCAATGTCGAAGAGGCGCAACATTCACAATGTCTCTGCAACGCACTGATGTCCAATATTGGTCTTGGTCAATTGCGTCCTGACGGGCGCAGAGAACTTCCGTTGATTACTTTGGGATCAGATCTATCTGGACCGGATTATTTAGCGAAGAAGCACCCGCAAGGTTGGAAGGCGCTCGACGTTATTAATTACCTACTCGGTAAGTAGCTTCTTAATCTCGACCAATTCATTTTGGTCGGCCGGGGCAATATCCCACGGCTTATGAAGACCATCCCCGCTCCATCGTGGAATCACATGCATATGTACGTGAAAGACGCTCTGCCATCCTGCTTCGCGATTCATCTGAAAAATCGATGTTCCCTCAGATTTCAATTTACCCAATAATAGATCTGCGACCTTTTTAGAGACTGCAGCCATCCCGCCATAAATCTCTGCAGGTATCGAATGAATATCAACGTGATGGGATTTAGGAATAACTAGCGTGTGACCCTTGCTCGCTGGAAAGATATCGAGGAAGGCAAGGTAGCCATCGTCTTCATACACCTTATGAGCAGGAATATTGCCGGCGATGATGGAGCAGAAGATGCAGTCGTTCATGAGGATGATGCTAAACGTGCAATACGTTGACGAGCAATACCCTGGCTTGGGGATTCGTTTCCGAGTAAGAGTTGAAGAATATTGAGCAACGGCTTCACAATTTTCAACCAGATGCGAGATTTCTCCTTTAGGCCAAGAGCTTTGAGCACTCGCGGATCCATAGTTGAAATTGCTGCATTACAGAGAATTCGATAGAAAGGCATCGCAGCTTTTGAAAATGGTGGGTGAATAATGAAGTGAACAATTCGCCGAGTTGGTTCAATTTCACCAATCTCATTATTGAGAAAATCGTTTAATACCTCTGTAAGTTCTTCATCCGAATGAGGCGCATCTTTCAATCCAAGTGGCTCTGCGCTCTTTGCCCATTCGCCAACGTATCGAGTGACTGAGCGATCTTCAGCGCGGCCCAACTCTCGATAAGCGGTAAGGAATGAATCGGTGAAGGCACAATGCACCCAGAGTAGATGTCGAGATTGAGAAGCCTCGTAATGATGTCGCTTGCTCTGTGCATCTTCGTACTCTCCGACTACGTGGCTATGAAGCGCATTTACTCGTCGCGCTTCTTTTGCGATTGCTTCGGTCGAACCGAATGAAGTGATAGTCAGCCAACGAGTCGTTCGCTCAAGTCGCCCAAGGGGGTCTGTGTCGTATGCCGAATGTTGAGAGACGCCAGCTAGCGCTGCAGGGTAGGCAGCTTGCATCAGAAGGGCACGAACTCCCCCGACTAACGTTGCAAGTGAACCGTGTACTTTCCACACATCACTATCGGGACCATACAAACCAGCATCGTTACCGATTGCCATCTCGTTAGCCCATTGTGGCAAGCCCTTTGGATCACCAGATACCGCCTTGCGAAAGGCTGAGGCAATCCTTTCGCCACCAAGCCGCTTAAGTACTGCGCTCACTGTTGCGAGCTGTGGCTCTGTACAAAGATCAATGAATTCTCAAAGATGACCTCTTGGTCGTAATCCAAAGTCGCGACGTGATAGCTATTGACCAGCTCGATGCGCTGCTTCGGAATTGACCCGACGCCCTTCATGATGATCTCTGTATTTGTTACAGGCAGAGTGTGATCTTCTTTGCTATGAAAGAGCATCAAGGGAACGGTGACATCGTGGAGACGCTTTCGGGTGTAGCTCAACATCTTCAGCAACTGATAGACACCCACTGCAGGTAGAGAGTCATAACCATGTTCGGTCACACCTGGCTTCTTAATGTCATCACCGACAGAGTCGCGCATCTTCTGAAAGCGAGAGATCAACCAGGCAAGCTGGTGAGGAATAAATTTAACGTGGATCATCGGATTGACGAGAATGATTCCTGCAATAGATGAAGAGTGCTTCATAGAGACATTGAGAGTTGTTCCGCCACCCATAGATAGACCAAAGATGAAGACCCTCATGCCTTGTGAGTGCATCCAATCGAGTTCTGCTTCAACCTTTGCTGGCCATTGCTCCCACTTCACGAGGTTGAGATCTGCTGGCTTTGAGCCATGACCTGGAAGGAGCGGTACGGATACTGAATATCCGCGGCTATGGAAGTAATCCGCCCAGGGACGCATAGAGATTGGAGAACCAGTAAAACCATGGACAAAGATGATGCCAATATTTGAGTTGGCACCCTTTCCTACTGCGCGGAAATCTTGCATGGAACCTGCAGGGGCATCATGAACGCTCATGCGAGAAGAGTATTGCCGCATCAATGTCATATCAATCATCTACGCTAAAACCACTATGGACGATACGAGCTGGCAATCAACATTTCAAGAACTAGGAACACCGCTCCATGCCGCTCGCTTCGTCGTACTCGATCTTGAAACCAGTGGCGGCGCTCCACACCTAGGCGCTGCAATCACGGAAATCGGTGCTGTAAAAGTACAAGGCGGAGAAGTCATTGATACCTTCTCGACTCTGGTCAATCCGCGCCATCCCATTCCTTCATTTATTACAGAACTCACCGGCATCGATGACGCCCTTGTCAATGACGCTCCACCAATCGAATCGGTACTACCTGATCTCTTTCATTTCTTAGGAGATGAAGAAACTGTATTTGTTGCACAGAATGCGCCCTTTGATCTCTCATTCCTCAAGTTCGCCGCTCGAGCGCATGGACATACATGGCCAAACTTTCGTGTCCTCGATACGGCGATCATTGCAAGACGTGCGCTCTCTCGTGAAGAAGCGCCTAACTGCAAACTTGGAACGCTCGCAAAGATATTCGGAACGCAAGTAACACCAAATCACCGGGCACTAGATGATGCGCAAGCAACTGTCGATGTTCTTCACGGCCTATTTGAACGCCTCGCCGGATTTGATGTCTTTACCGTTGAAGAAGCTTTAAACTTTACTGCGCCGAAGAAATCTCGGTCGACAAAGAAGCCCACTTCTCAAGAAGAGCGGTAGCTTTCCCTGAATCAATAGCATCAATAGCTCGTGGAAGAGATTTCTGAATCCGCTCATGAAGCGAGAGATTGAGTTCTCCATCAAATGCAGCAATGGTCACAGCAGTATTGAGAAGCACCACATCTCGTGGGGCGCCACGTTCTCCAGCAAGAATACGACGAGCGATCGCGGCATTCTCTTGGCCATCACCGCCAACAATTGCTGAAATCGGTGCGTTATCTAATCCAAAATCTTTCGCATCGATTCGATCACTAGAAATCTCTTCTCGTCCAATACTCAATACCGAGGTTGCGCCATCGAGAGTGATCTCATCAAGACCATCGTCGCCTCTAAAGACAAAACCATCGCACCCCTTTGATGCCATGACCTGGGCCATCACAAGATGGATTCGATCATTTGCTACGCCAATTGCGGCAGCTTTCGGTTTTGCCGGATTAGCCAATGGTCCAAGGAAGTTAAAGACAGTGGGCACCCCAAGTTCTTTTCGAGCTGGAGCTGCATTCTTCATCGCTGGATGAAAGACAGGTGCAAAGCAGAAACCAATTCCAAGCTCGCGAACTGTGCGCTCAACACCGGCAGGGCCAAGGTCATATGCAACACCAAGTGCTCCATAGAAATCTGATGCACCGGATTTAGATGAGACCGCTCGGCTTCCATGCTTTACAACGCGTGCGCCAGCGGCAGCAGCGACGATTGCCGCAGTCGATGAAATATTGATTGTGTGGGCGCCATCTCCGCCGGTTCCCACTGTGTCCACTGCGCGCTCAGCAATGGTGATGGGTGTTGCATTGCGGTAGAGCTGTTCAACGAGAGCAGAGACTTCTTCCGCCGTTTCGCCTTTTGTATGAAGAGATAAGAGAAAACGTTTTACAGATTCAATATCGGCAGTATCTTGAAGGATTGCCTGTAGAACCGATTGAATTTCTACAGGCTCTAGATCCAGCCCCGCATTAAGACGTTCTACGAAATTCGACCACAGCAATGTCATCTCGATGGTGTGGTCTTTGGAATTAGAGGGTTGCGACCGCGCGAGAGCGAATGAGGTCCGCTACGGTATTTGCAAGAGTAAATGGATCTACTGGATGCGTCACGCTCGCCTCTGCGCGAGACCAGGCGGCAAGCCATGCATCTTCCTTGCGGGCCACGATCAGGAGAACGGGAGGACAGCTATAGACCTCATCCTTGAGCTGACGGGCAACGCCCATTCCGCCCTCTGGAGTGGCCTCGCCATCAAGGATGAAAAGGTCGATGGGATTTGATGAGCCCGGCTTTACTGAATCGACGTAGAGGCGGAGGGCATCAGCGGTGGCAAATTCACGGACCTGATGTTCTGGCATATCAGCTGCTACTCGTCCACCGAGGGCGCTGGTAACTGCTGACCGGGTAGTGGAGTCATCTGAGTAGAGAACGATGTTGAGTTTGCGAGCCGATTCCCCAGTGTGATTCTGCATGGCCAAATTGTAGTCACGATAGGTGAGCCTTTTCACCTCATTTAGACCAGTAAAAAGTGGTTCTTGCCACCTCGAAAGTGGGCTTTACGAGCACAAATCGGGAATAATGCCACCCATGACCAGTACTAGCGTGAGCACTCACCACAAGATCACCCGCCCTAACTTGGTCGCGGTTGGAACAATTGTTTGGCTATCAAGCGAACTCATGTTCTTCGCCGCGCTCTTCGCGATGTACTTCACTACACGCGCAGTACAGGGGCCAGCAGTGTGGCTTGAGTCGACAGAGATTCTCAATATTCCCTTTGCAGTTCTCAACACCACTGTTCTTGTCCTCTCATCAGTGACATGTCAGTTCGGTGTATTTGCTGCAGAGCGATACCAACCTCGTCGTACCGGCTCACTTCTCAAGGTATCTGCGTGGGGAATGCGTGAATGGTTCTCACTGACTTTCCTTATGGGTGGTTTCTTTATCGCAGGCCAGATTTACGAGTACGCATCATTGGTCACTGAAGGTCTCACGCTTTCATCAAATGCCTACGGCTCTGTCTTCTATCTCGCAACAGGCTTCCACGGACTTCACGTAACAGGTGGTCTCATCGCATTCTTGATCGTTCTCCTTCGCGTTGCGAAGGCTCGTCGCTTTACTCAGAGCCAAGCAACAACAGCGATTGTCGTGTCGTACTACTGGCACTTCGTTGACGTTGTATGGATCGCCCTCTTCTCAGCTATCTACTTGATTAAGTAAAGGACGGAAAAATTACAGTGAAGCGTCTATCACGCCTTCGTCGCCATCGTGCGGCTGGACCAATTCTCTTGGTTTTCGCACTCTTTACAATCGGCACAACCTTTCAAGTAGCAAGTGCTGTCAGTAACACGACAACAACTGCGGCAGATCGCTCTGCAACTATCGAAGAAGGTAAGCAGCTCTTCCTTAAGGGGTGTTCTTCATGCCATGGTCTCAACGCTGAAGGTGGCGCTATCGCACCATCATTGATCGGCGTCGGAGCTGCTTCAGTTGATTTCCAGGTTGGCACAGGTCGTATGCCGATGGCTGATATGAGCACACAGGCAGTTCGCAAGAAGGTTGTTTACACACCTGCTGAGATCAATGCCCTCGCTACCTATGTTGCTTCACTTGCTTCAGGACCTGCTGTACCTCAAGATGAAGTTCTTAATTACGAGCGTGATGGGTCAGTCGCCGAAGGTGGCGAGCTATTCCGCACCAACTGCGCAATGTGTCATAACTTCGCTGCTCAAGGCGGCGCTCTGACAAAGGGAAAGTACGCTCCAACTTTGATGGGCGTAGAACCGAAGCACATTTACGAAGCGATGATTACTGGCCCACAGTCAATGCCAGTATTCAGCGATAAGACAATTACTCCTGAAGAGAAGCTTTCAATCATCAAGTGGATCAAGGCTGCAGAGTCAGAGCCACAAATTGGTGGAACAGCGTTGGGACGAGTTGGTCCTGTAACTGAAGGCCTTTTGGCATGGACTCTAGGAATCGGATTGCTCATTGGTGTAGCAGTCTGGTTGGCGATGAAAGCGAGATAGATAAATGTCTAACGAGATTGAACTCATTAAAGATCCTGGGCTACCTGCTCACGTTCATCGCCGTACAGACGATGATGAGAAGTATGCAAAGAAGGCTGAGACTCAAGTAGCGATTCTCTTCGTTTTATCAGCTCTCGGAACAATCCTTCTAATCGCTTCATATATTTTCATTCCACAAGATACATTTATCTTCATTCCGATTATGGGTGAGACAAATGCTCATCAATTATTCCTCGGACTCGGCATGGCGATTGCGCTCTTCTGTATTGGCGCTGGCCTCATTCACTGGGCAAAGACTTTGATGCCTGATGAAGAAGTCATCGCAGAGCGTCACGAATTCCGATCCAGCGATGAAGATCGTGCAGAGTTTGTAAAGACTGTAAAGGCGGGAGCAGGTGCTGCAGCCCTTGGACGTCGTCCATTGATCAAGCGCACGCTCGGCCTTGCACTTGGACTCTCGGGGCTTACTCCCCTGCTCCTTCTTCGCGACCTTGGACCACTTCCAAAAGATGACCTAACAAAGACATCATGGAAAGCAGGAACGCGCCTTGTCACAGATCCAGGTAATCGCCCAATCAAGGCATCAGATCTTGAAGTAGGCGCTGTTGCACAAACTCTTCCAGAGCTCCCAGCTGGCCAGGAGCATCGTTCACTCAATGACATCGGAAAAGATGCGGTTCTTTTGATCCGTCTTCGCCCTGAAGATTTCAACCTCGACGATGAACGTCTCTCATGGACACACGAAGGAATCATCGCCTTCTCAAAGATTTGTTCACATATGGGTTGTGCTGTCGCTCTCTATGAGCAGCAGACAAAGCACCTTCTCTGCCCATGTCACCAATCAACATTCGATGTGACTCGTGCAGCGAAGGTCATCTTCGGCCCAGCTGCTCGCCCACTTCCTCAATTAGCAATCACCGTTGATGCAGAGGGTTACCTCGTTGCACAAGCACCATTTACCGAACCTGTTGGACCTAGCTTCTGGGAGCGCTCATCATGACAGCACGCGAACGTATTGCAGGCAATGTAGCGGGCTACGTTGACGACCGCACAGGGGCTGCAAAGTGGATGAAGAAGAACCTCACCAAGGTCTTCCCCGATCACTGGTCATTCCTTCTCGGTGAAATCTGCCTCTACTCATTCATCATCCTTCTTGCATCAGGAACTTTCCTGACATTCTGGTTCGATCCTTCAATGAAGGAGGTCGTATACGACGGCCAGTACGCACCACTTAAGGGACTTGAGATGTCTGCCGCCTATGCGTCAACTCTTGATATCTCATTTGAAGTTCGTGGCGGACTCTTGATGCGTCAGATTCACCACTGGGCAGCGCTGATCTTTATGGTCGGCATCGTTGTTCACTTGCTCCGCGTCTACTTCACAGGTGCATTCCGCAAGCCGCGCGAATTTAACTGGATTATCGGTGTCGGACTTTTGACGCTGGGAATCGTTGAAGGCTTCCTTGGCTACTCACTTCCTGATGACCTTCTCTCAGGTACAGGTATCCGTATCGCTGAGGCAATTATTCAAGCGCTCCCACTTGTCGGCTCTTACATTGCCTTCTTTGCCTTTGGTGGAGCATTTCCTGGAACTGCATTTATTCCACGAATCTACACAGTGCACGTATTGCTCTTGCCAGGAATTTTCCTTGCACTTATTACCGTTCACTTGATGCTCGTTTGGTACCAGAAGCACACACAGTTCCCTGGTCCTGGTCGCACAGAGAAGAACGTTGTTGGCTATCCATTGATGCCTGTCTATATGGCTAAAGCCGGTGGATTCTTCTTCATCGTCTTCGGTGTCACAGCATTCTTAGGTGCAGTCGCATCGATCAACCCAATCTGGCTTTACGGTCCTTACACACCTGGACAGATCTCTGCGGGATCGCAGCCTGACTGGTACATGGGTTGGCTCGATGGTCTTGTACGTATGTCACCACCACTTGAGACCCATGCATTTGGCCATACGATCTCTTGGAATATCTTGATTCCAGGTCTCATCCTTCCAGGAATCATGTTTACCCTTCTCGGTCTCTATCCATTCATCGAACAATGGGCTACGGGCGATAAGCGCGAACATCACCTCCTTGATCGACCACGTAATGCACCTAACCGCACAGCGCTCGGAGCGATGGCACTTACCTTCACTCTCGTCTCGCTTCTCAACGGCGGTAACGACATCATCTCTACAACTTTCCACCTCACCATCAATCAGATGATGTGGTTCTCACGTATTGGTGTTCTCGTGCTTCCTCCGATTGCATTTGTCGTGACTAAGCGCATCTGCCTCTCATTGCAGCGCGCAGATCGCGATCTCGTACTTCATGGTCGCGAAACTGGTCGTCTGGTACGACTTCCACATGGTGAGTTCGTTGAAATTCACGAGCCAATCTCAGCCGAGAAGGCGTGGACTCTCACATCACACGAGCAGTTGGCCCCACTCGAACTACCTGAGTATGACCAAGCTGGAGTACGTCGCCCTAAGGCTCTCGCAAATAAGATCCGTAATCGAATCTCACGCGCTAATGCTGTTGCAGTTCCAAAGGCATCAGAGACCGAGCGTCGCGAGCTAGAGGGACATCACTAAGCGACTACCTAGCGCTTTTGAACTAAAGCCACCCCTGTAGCAGTCATTGCAATACCAATGATCGCTGTGGGGGTTAGCTTTTCCCCAAAGAGAATAAATGCCTGAATTGCTGTCGTTGGTGGAACGAGATAGAGAAGGCTTGTTACGCGAGCCGCGCTTCCGCGAGTGAGCATCCATAGCAGCAAGAGAATCGCTATCAAAGAAGTGACTACAACAGCCCACGCCATCGCAAGCGTGGATTCGAGATTCCACTCCATCGAGGTTTTACCTGTGAAGAGAGAAAATAGCCCAAGAACAACTGCGGCAATAAGAAATTGATATGTAGTGCCTGCTAGAAGCGGGATGGAGCGTCCTAGCTTCTTCTGCAAGAGAGTGGCTGATGTCGACCCAGAGAGCGCAGCAAAGAGCAGGAGCAGAGCAATTAGCGTCATCTCCCCTGCGCGCGAAAAAGCAGGAGCGAGAACGAGAGCCACACCAGCTAGACCTAGGAAGAGACCAATGAGCTGCCTGCGAGTCAGTGCCTCACCTAAGAGCCGTACTGCAATGAGAGAGACTAAGACCGGCTGAAGACTGGTAATCACAGAGGCGATACCAGAAGGCGAACCCTGAGCAATCGCCTCCCAGACTCCCCCGAGATAAATGGCATGCAAGGTGATTCCTATTGCAAGAGAGGCGAGCAGATCTTTTCTACTCAGTGTGAGCGATTGGCCTAGCACCTTGGTGATGATCGCAAGGATTGCGCTTGCAATGAAGAGCCGTATAGAGAGAAAGAAGATGACATCAGAACTCTTAAAGGCATATTTTGCAACGACAAAACCTGATGCCCAGATAATGACAAAGATCCCAGGCGCATAGCGCTCTAGGATCTTCATCGTGTAAAGGTATTACTCAGTGATGTGAAGAAGTTGTTGGGAGTGGCTTCTCATACTCAGTTACGAAGCCAATGATGCTGACAATCAAAGCAGTCAGAGCAATAAGAGTGAGCCACCAACCAATGACAAGACCGAGACCCATCGCTGAGGCGCTTACTGCTACAGGAAGGGGCCACCATGAATGTGGGCTATAGAAGCCGAGTTCGCCTGCATCATCTGCAATTTCGCCCTCGAGGTCATCAGATGGAATATCAAATCCGATGCGCTTCTGTGTAAACCAGACGTAGAAACCAACCATTGCTGCAAGGCAAGAGGCGAGGATCATGCCAGTGATGCCGACAGCTTCCCCACCAACGTAGTAATAGACAACCGCCATGATGGCGTAGAAGATTGCTAAACCAGTGAAGAGTTTCCAATTAGCCTTCATGAATTAGTGTCCCTCTGTCTTGATGTGTGGATGGTGTAGATCGAATGCTGGACGCTCTGAACGGATACGTGGCATCGATGTGAAGTTATGGCGTGGAGGTGGGCAGCTTGTAGCCCACTCAAGTGATGCTCCGTAACCCCAAGGATCGTCACAGTTAACAAGTGGGCTCTTGCGAGTGATCCAGACGTTGATGAAGAACGGAATCATTGAGAGCGCAAGGAGAATTGATCCGACAGTCGAGATCATATTCATTCCCGTGAAGCCATCTGATGCAAGGTAATCAGCATATCGGCGAGGGAATCCCTTGATGCCGAGCCAGTGCTGAATCAAGAATGTTGCGTGGAAGCCGAAGAAGAGAGTCCAGAAGTGGATCTTTCCAAGGCGCTCATTGAGCATACGTCCTGTGAACTTTGGCCACCAGAAGTAGAAACCAGCAAACATCGCAAAGACCACTGTTCCAAAGAGAACGTAGTGGAAGTGTGCGACCACAAAGTATGTCGCTGAAACTGCAAAGTCGAGTGGTGGTGAAGCAAGGATGATTCCCGTCAATCCGCCGAAGAGGAATGTTACGAGGAAGCCCATAACCCAGAGCATTGGTGTCTCGAATGAGACGTGACCACGCCACATCGTTCCGATCCAGTTGAAGAACTTCACACCGGTTGGGACACCGATAAGGAAGGTCATGAATGAGAAGAATGGCAAGAGAACCTGTCCAGTTGCGAACATGTGGTGTGCCCACACTGCAACTGAGAGAGCTGCGATAGCGATAGTTGCAGCAATCAAACCCTTGTAACCAAAGATTGGCTTACGGCTAAAGACGGGCAAGATCTCTGTTGCGATTCCGAAGAATGGCAGAGCCAAGATATATACCTCTGGGTGTCCGAAGAACCAGAACAAGTGCTGCCACAACATCGCTCCACCATTTGCTGGATCGAAGATATGTGTTCCGAAGATTCGATCTGATTCGAGTCCTAGAAGAGCTGCAGCAAGTGGCGGGAATGCAAGAAGAATCAAGATTGATGTAAGGAGTGTGTTCCAGCTGAAGATCGACATACGGAACATCGTCATACCTGGTGCACGCATTGTGAAGATGGTTGTAATGAAGTTAACGCCGCCGAGGATGGTTCCAAGTCCTGAAACTGCGAGCCCAATAACCCAGAGATCTCCACCGATACCTGGTGAGTATGTTGAGTTAGCGAGTGGAGCGTAAGCGGTCCAACCAAATGACGCTGCACCACCAGGTGAGAGGAAACCGCCAAAAGCCATCAATGAACCGAAGAAGTAGAGCCAGTAAGAAAGCATATTCAAACGCGGGAAAGCCACATCGGCTGCACCGATCTGAAGCGGCATGATCACATTGGCAAAGCCAACGAAGAGCGATGTCGAGAACATCAACAACATGATTGTTCCGTGCATTGTGAAGAACTGGTTGTACTGCTCATTACTCATGAATTGCATACCTGGACGAGTGAGCTCGGCACGCATAAAGAGCGCTAGGACTCCACCGATCAAAAACCAGGTAAAAGATGTCGCGAGGTAGAGATAACCAATGCGCTTGTGGTCTGTTGAGGTAACAGTCTTAACGAACTGTGAGCCCCATGAATCCTTACGCTCAACACCTTGACGGGGCGCTGTAACTGTTGGACGGTCTGCAAATGTAGTCATTATGCGCCTGCCTTAAATGAGTTGAGGTACTTCTTATATTGTTCTGGAGTAACAACCTTGACCTTAAAGATCATCTGAGCGTGGTTACGGCCGCAGAGAATGTTGCATCGCCCTGGGAAAGTTCCAAGCTTATTTGCTGTGAATTGAAGATGGTTGGTGCGGTCAGGAAGGTTCTGTATTTGAATCATAAATGCAGGGATCCAGAACCCGTGAACAACATCGTTTGATGTAATAGTGAAACGAACGCTCTCACCTTGTGGGAGATAGAGTGTTGGTGGATTCTCAGGAGTTCCAGTTACTACGGCATCTTTTCCTGCTTCAGGATAACCAAATTGCCATGACCACTGAATTCCTTCAACGCTAATTTGATGTTGAGCAGGAGTCTTGAGATCAACAATCTTTGATTCCTTTGTTGCTGTGAAGTAGAAGAGCACTGCAACGATGAGGAAGGGAATGACTGTGTAAACAATTTCAATGGGGATGTTGTACTGAGTCTGCTTTGGGAACTCTCCTTTCGTCGCATCGTTCTTGCGATGGAAAATTGCTGGCCAGAGAAGAAGAATGAGAGTAATAACGCCTACGACTCCTGCGGCAATCCAAGCGCCCTGCCACAATGAGAGTGATGTGTCATTCACACTCGAAACGTTCTTTGGGAAACCAAGGCCGGAGATATCGTTTGATTTTAATGAGCATCCACTGAGGAGTGCCAGAGCCGATGTGGCTCCAAGCAGGCCGAGCAGGGTGCGCTTCTTAGGTGCAGACATAGCGCTAAGGATAGTGGCGTGAGCGCAAAGTATCTGCAGGAACGGGTAGCCTTCCTCGGGTGGCTCACCTCACAAATAATTTCACCTCCGAAGCCCCTCTCTCCCCCGCCGTCAGAGAGGCTATTTCAGCGGCCCTAGAACAAGGGTGGGCAGACCCAAAGAAGCAATCACAGGCATCAAGCCGAACTGCGATCCTGAGAGATGCGGCGCTCTCTGAAATTGCCTCGCATTTTGGAACGAGTCCCGAGCGCCTTGAGGTCACTGGCGAACCTTCACTTCTGCACTTCATCGCGCTGATGGGCTTTATGCGCGAGGAGAGCACTCTGTACAGCTCAACAGTAGATCTCGGAAAGATTCGAGCTATCGGCCGACAATATTGCCTGCCGGAAAATGAGATTGGCGTCGATGAGAATGGCCTCTACATCCTGGGCAATCTCAAGGTCTCTAAGAACTCGGTCGTTTCGATTCAAGCTACCAATGGTGAGACAGGTGTCACTCAAGATCTTGAGCGATGGAGAAATCAGAGCGCCCATGTGGTTCTCGATGCAACGCACTCATCTCCCCAACCAAATCTTGTCGAGGGGTTTGCGGCGACAACCTTAGATGCTGCCTCGTGGGCAGGTCCCAGCGGACTTGGCTTCTTAGCGATTGGTGCTGAGAAATCATTTAAATATCCACTTCCCCACCTCGCACCCATCCGCGTGCCGGGCTCTTATTCCATTCCACTCTTGGTGGGTAGCGCAATCGCTCTTAACGAATTTAGTGAGCATCGAGAGTCGCTCATCCATCTACGTGGATTTCTTGTAGAAAAAATTTCATCGCTCCAAGGCGTGACAGTTCTAGCGGCTCATTCAGGGGCACAATCGCGCTATCTTTCAATTATTGTCGAGGGAATCTCTTCGGAAGAAATTCTTCGCGCTCTGCTTAAGGCAAATATTGCTGTGGATGCTGGTTCTGCATGCTCACCTGAGGATCTCACTCCTAGCCATGTCATTGCTGCGATGGGATTTCCCACACCCGGACATTTGAGATTCACAATTCATCCAGGCCATACAGAGAGCGACATCTCCGCTCTCGTATCAACTCTTGGAGAAGTTTTAACCGAGTTAAGCAGCTAGGTGCGCTGCGATCTCGGATGCTGCCTGATCTCCGTAAGCATCTTTGAAGCGGGCAACAAATTCCTGGTTTGTGAATCGATATTCTTGAGTGCCCATCGTTTCGATGACATAGGTGGCAATCATTGAACCTAACTGTGCACAACGCTCATGGCTCAGACCCCATGCGAGACCAGCTACAAATCCAGATCTAAATGAGTCACCAACGCCTGTTGGATCCACCTTCGACTTTTCCTGAGCACAAGTAACTTTAATGAATTCACCCTCAATGCTCTCGACTCGGGCGCCTTCAGAGCCCAATGTGATGACGCGATGCTTTACGCGCTGCAATATCTCGTGATCACTCCATCCCGTCTTCTGGATTGCAAGGGCTAACTCGTACTCGTTCATAAAGAGATAAGTGGCACCTTCAATGAGCTTGCGAATCTCATCGCCTGTCATACGCGCCATCTGCTGAGAAGGATCTGCTGCAACTGGGATGTTATTCGCCAGCGCAACTTCCATATGACGTAACATCGCCTCGGGATCATCTGGTGAAATAACAAGGAGATCGAAGCGACCCGTCTTATCCATAATCGGTTGAAGTTCAATATTGCGAGCTTCAGACATTGCGCCCGGAAAGAAGGATGCAATCTGATTGAGTTCTGTATCTGTAGTGACGGTGAAGTGAGCGGTGTACTGCTCTTTCGACATCAAGACATGTGATGTATCGACTCCATGGCGAGTGAGCCACGCATCGTAATCAGCCCAATCTTTGCCGACGGCTGCGATCAAAACTGGGCTGAGACCGAGGTTGGCCATTCCAAATGCGATATTTGCGGCACAACCACCGCGGCGGACTTCGAGGCCGTCGACGAGAAATGAGAGTGAGACTTTCTCCAGGGAACCTGCCACCAATGAATCGGTGAACTTTCCAGGAAAGGTCATTAAATGATCTAAACCAACTGAACCTGCCACACCAATTCTCATGGGTGGATTTAACTACAGAGCGAGGTTCTTTTAGTTAAATGAATCGCCACATGCACAAGAACCTTGCGCATTGGGATTGTCGATTGTGAAACCTTGCTTCTCGATAGTGTCAACGAAATCAACAGTTGCACCCATGAGGTAAGGATCAGACATCTTGTCTACAACAACCTTTACTGCGCCGAATTCGCGAGTGATGTCTCCATCTTGGTTACGGTCATCGAAGTAGAGCTGGTAGCGAAGCCCTGAGCATCCGCCAGGCTGAACAGCAACGCGGAGGTAGAGGTCGTCGCGACCTTCTTGTGCAAGCAGTGAAGCGACCTTTGCAGCTGCTGTATCTGTAAGTGCGATACCTGTTGTGAGGTCTACTGATTGTGTTGTCTCTGTTGTCATGTGCCGAAGAATACCCGCGTCAGGTTGCCGTTGCGACTCCAAAACGGCGAGAATAGGTCACATGTCTGCCACTCCTTTGGCTCAACTCCTCCTCTTGGGGCAGGGAGCTGACCTCGCCTCAGAGCGAGGCGTCTCCTGTACTGGCGATCTCCCTGAAGCCAGCGACCCAACACTGGTCGCCCGTGCGACTGCAGCAAAGAAGGCCCTCGGCTCAAAGGTTCTTGTTTTAGGCCACCACTATCAGCGTGATGAGGTAATTCAATTCGCCGATATCACTGGTGACTCTTTTAAATTGGCACAAGCTGCGGCAGAACAGAGCGAAGCCGAGTACATCATTTTCTGCGGAGTTCACTTCATGGCCGAGAGCGCAGATATTCTCACTGGACCACATCAAAAAGTAATTCTTCCCGACCTTGCCGCAGGTTGTTCTATGGCAGATATGGCAACTGCAGCCCAGGTCGAACAATGTTGGCAAGATCTTGAAAAGCTCGGCATTGCATCAAAGACTGTTCCTGTCACATATATGAATTCATCTGCAGCGATTAAGAGTTTTACCGGCGAACATGGTGGAACTATTTGCACCTCATCTAATGCAGAGAAAACTCTCCGATGGGCTTTTGAAAAAGCAGAGAAGATTCTCTTTCTTCCAGATCAGCATCTTGGTAGAAATACCGCAGTCAATGATCTTGGTCTAACTCTTGAAGATTGCGTGGTCTGGAATCCCTGGAAGCAACAAGGCGGACTAACGGAAGACCAGATTAAAGAAGCAAAAATGATTCTCTGGCGTGGTCATTGCTCTGTTCATGGTCGCTTCACAAAAGAATCAATCGATGAATTTCGAGTACGTATTCCAGAAATCAACATCATTGTGCACCCAGAGTGTCAGAACGAAGTGGTTACCGCTGCAGATTACGTTGGTAGTACAGAGAAAATAATTAAGACTGTCTCAGAGGCAGCTCCCGGAACTCAGTGGGCAGTTGGCACAGAGCTTAATCTCGTCTCACGACTTGCTGCGGCGAACCCCGATAAGAAGGTCTTCTTCCTCGACCGCACAGTTTGCTACTGCTCAACGATGAATCGTATTGATCTCCCCCATCTTGTCTGGGCCCTTGAATCTCTCGTGGCCGGCAAGGTGGTCAATGAGATAAAGGTTGATTCAGAGACGGCGCGATACTCAAAGATGGCGCTTGAGCAAATGCTCGCTCTATAGTTTCCGCTATGACAGAGAGCTCGAAAGACAACAAGGCATCAGACTCATCAAAGAAGGGCCGTCCGACTCCAAAGCGTCGTGAGGCAACCCAGAAGCACCACACTCTCGCTCCTATTAAGACAAAGGAAGAGAAGAAGCGTGCACGTGAAGCAGCTAAGAGCGCACGATTAGCTGCGCGTCAGGCCTATATGCGCGGTGATGAGAGCGCTCTACCAGCTCGCGATCGAGGCCCTGCTCGTAAATTTGTTCGTGATTACATTGACTCACGTCGCTCTGTTGGTGAGTACTTCTTGCCGATTATCTTTATCGTTCTTATCTTGACGATGATTCCAACATCAACGACTAAGAATGCAGAGGGCCTTCCACAGGTTCCTATGACTCAGGTAATTTCAATCGCAATCATGTACACGGTCTTGATGATCTCCGTCCTCGATGGCGTTCGCCTTAATCGCAAAATTAAGAAGTTAGTTGCAGCGAAATATCCGGGCACCCCACTACGTGGGCTCGGCCTTTATGGCTGGCTTCGTTCAACACAGATGCGACGCATGCGCACACCTAAGCCGCAAGTAAAAGCTGGTACAAAGATTAATTAAGCTCGAGGATTAGGGCTGACATTCTTAGAGGCATCGCGCTCTGGCAGGTCTCCTAAGACTTTATCAATCGCCTTCAATTGATCGGTTGAAAGTTTGATTCCTGATGCCTTTACATTCTCTTTCACCTGAGAAGGCTTTGTTGCTCCCATAATGGCGCTCGAGACATTTTCATTTGCCAATACCCAGGCCAGTGAAAGTTGGCCAATAGTGACCCCTACTTCATCGGCGATTGGCTTGAGATTTTGTACAGCAGTTAAAACATCTTCTCGCATCCAGCGAGAGATAAATCCTGCGCCGCTCTTCTTATCTGTCGCACGAGAACCTGCCGGAACTTTCTTACCTGGAAGATATTTGCCGGTCAGCACACCCTGAGCCATCGGCGACCAGACAATCTGACCGATTCCTTCTTTACGTGAAAGTGGAACAACCTCTGCCTCGATAACGCGCCATAGGGCTGAATATTGAGGTTGGCTTGATACAAAGCGGTTATATCCGCGATCATCTTGAATCTTGAGCGCAGCCTTTATTTGTTCCGCGCTCCATTCAGAGAAACCGATATAAGAAACTTTTCCCTGTCGGATCAAATCATCGAAGGCAGAGAGAGTCTCTTCGAGTGGAGTCTCAAAATCAAAGCGATGTGCCTGATAGAGATCAATATGATCTGTATTGAGGCGCTTCAATGATGCGTTGCAACTCTCCATGATGTGTTTGCGAGAGAGGCCACGATCATTCTTTCCGGTACCTGTTGGGAAATAGACCTTTGTGAAGAGTTCGTAGGACTCACGGCGGACTCCTTTGAGAGCCTTTCCTAAAATTGATTCTGCTTTCGTTCCGGCGTAAACATCGGCGGTATCGAAGGTGGTGATTCCAACATCGAGAGCTGTGCGTACACACTTGGTAGCAGCCTCAGCCTCTACCTGAGAGCCGTGAGTGACCCAGTTTCCGTAAGAGATCTCTGAGACGTACATTCCTGTTGAGCCGAGGCGACGATATTCCATGTGACTATCGTATGGCGCGAGTTGATGGTTGCCAATGGATATGCGATGTGGTTGTCTTCGCACATAACTTAATATCCAGAACATTGATGCTTCAGGGGAAGTTCGGTGAAATTCCGACGCTGACCCGCAACCGTAAGAGTGAATACCCACTTAAGTCGGATTACCTGATTCATCTTTTAGACCAACACCCGCCGAGGTTTGCGGGGCGTAGTCGTAACGGTTGAACCGACCTTTGCACGCTACCCCTGTGAGACTCTTTATTTTTCAGGAGCTCCAGATGAAGAAGACAATCACCGCACTTGTAGCTGCGGTACTACTGACCCAAACATTTATCCCACAAGCAGAAGCTGCCTCCAAAGGCTGGCGCTATTGGGGTTACTACCAAGCAGCTGCAAAGAGCGCTACATGGAAAGCAGCAATGACAGGCCCGACTGTTGATATTGCCGATGGTTCTGTCGAAGGCTGGGTCTTCACATTTAGCAACGATGACATCCCATCAACTCCCCCATCAGTGAAGCCAAATTTTCAGAGCATCTGCGGAAAGACAAAGGCGCAGGCCGGTCTAAAACGCGTTGGACTCGTTATTGATTTCGGTGGCAGTGCCTATGCACCAAAGGGCGAAAAGGTTCAGAAGACAATCGTTCGATGCGTCCTTACTGCAAAAGATTCACAAGGAATCGATGTACTGGCACAAGAAATTAAAGTCCGCCAAGCAGATTCAGGTTTGATCTGTGGATTTAATAATTATCCTGCCCGCGAATGCGGTGTAGAGATCGCCACTCCAACTTCACTCATCAAGAAATAGCGTGATGTCCAAGCCGTTCCATCCACTCACCTTCTGGGGGCTCTTTACTGCTCTTGCAGTCGGTGTCATCGCATCAGATAACGCACTCTGCGCTATCGCTGCGGTCGGTGGGGCGGCTTTCATCGTTTACCTTCGCAACGAAGAAGGGCCATGGAGAGATAGTTTTAAATGGTCACTGATTGCAGGTTTTCTACTTGTACTCATCAGAGCAATTACAGGAATCCTGATCGGAGTCCCTCGCATCGGCACAACCCTTTTTACCCTTCCAAGAATTGCTCTTCCATCGTGGCTACCCGGAATCCGAATCGGTGGGGATGTGACGTGGGAACGTCTCTCATCTTCTCTCCATGAAGGCCTGATGATTGCAACGGTCATCGCGCTCTTTGGCGCTGCCAATTCGGTAACAAGCCCACATAAACTCTTACGGGTATTACCGTCAAAGATTTATCAGTTGGCTGTTACTTTGACGATAGCTACCTCGGTCTTCCCACAACTCATCTCAAGTATCCATCGAATTCGCCAAGCCCAATTCTTGCGCAGCGGAAAGAAGCCTCGTATTTCAAGGATAGCAATCCCACTCTTGGAAGAGAGTCTTGGTCGCGCAGTTCATCTCGCTGAATCGATGGAGGCGCGAGGCTTCGGTCAATCGAAGAAGCAGAGTCGTTATCGTCCAATTCATTACACATTGAAAGATCTCACCGTCATCACCGGTGGAATCTCAATCGCGATTGCGATGGTTGCGCTGTGATTACCTTCTCTCGCGTATCCCTCATCTACCCCCACTCAACAACGACGGTAATTGAGGATCTCTCCTTCGAAATTGCCGAGGGTGAGATGGTCCTTGTGATGGGACATACCGGTTCTGGTAAATCATCGCTGCTTCGACTGATCAATGGACTTGTGCCTCATCACACTGGCGGCATTCTCGGTGGAGAAATCATCGTGGATGGAAAATCAACCAGAACAACGAAGCCCGGTCAATTAGCAGGCATTGTTGGAATCGTTGGACAGAATCCACTCGACACATTCGTGACCGATACCGTTGAAGAAGAGCTTGCATTTGGAATGGAATCCCTCAACTTCCCCCACGATATGATGAGAAAACGAGTCGAGGAAGCCCTCGATCAGGTAGGTCTCACGGCTCATCGCAATAGGACTATCGCCACATTGAGTGGTGGAGAACAGCAGCGATTAGCAATCGCCTCTGCTTTGGTGATGCATCCAAAGGTCCTCGTACTTGATGAACCAACGAGCGCGCTAGATCCGATTGCATCTGAAGAGATCCTCGCTATTTTGCACCGCCTTGTGCATGATCTGAGCGTCACCGTTGTTCTTGCTGAGCATCGCCTTGAGCGCGTAATCGGTTACGTAGATCGAATTCTTCTCATTGAAGGAGATGGCGCTACCTCCATCGGTGCTCCCGCAGAAATTTTGAAGAAGACTGATCTCGTTCCGCCCATCGTTCGATTGACTCGCGCTCTCGCTCTTGACGAGGTCGGAACAAGTACGCGAGAGGTTCGACGCATCACAGAAAATCTTAGAAATGAGTTACCTGAGAGTTCGCGTCCACTCTTTACGCCTGGAGAAACACTTCTCTCATTACAGAAGGTTCAAGCATCGTATGGAACAAAGGTTGCCCTCAAGGATGTATCGATAGATATCAAGAGCGGTGAAATTACTGCACTGATGGGACGTAACGGCGCCGGCAAGAGTTCTCTCATAAAATGTGCCGTCGGGCTTGTGCAGCCTGAATCCGGAAAGGTAAGAATTCTCGGAGAAGATATCGCTGACATCTCATCACAGAATCGCTCTAAGACAATTGGCTACATTCCTCAAGAACCAGGCGATCTTCTCTACCTCACTACAGTGCAAGAGGAATGTGACCGGGCTGATCGAGATAACTCCGTAGAGGCGGGCTCTACCCTCGCTCTCTTGCATTCGACCCTTCCAACAGTTGCACCATCATCACACCCGCGAGATCTCTCTGAAGGCGAACGCCTAGCGCTCGTACTAGCCATAGTTCTTTCAGGTCATCCAAAGATTCTTATCCTTGATGAGCCAACACGAGGACTCGATTATGAAGCGAAGAATCGATTGATGCGCGAATTGCATCTGCGAGCTCGTGAGAATGGAATTGCAATATTGATGGCTACGCATGATGTCGAAATCGTTGCAGAGGTAGCTGATAGAACGATCTTTCTTGCAGATGGCGAGAAAGTCGCAGATGGTTCAACTCTTGATGTTCTCTTGGCATCTCCAGCTTTTGCGCCACAAGTTGCAAAGGTGATGTCACCGCGACCATGGTTGACAGTCTCCGACGTTCTGCGCTCACAGGAAAACTCTCCATGAAGCTGCTTCGCGTACTCCTTATAGCTGCGCTGATTCCCAGCACATTGTTAGGTTTTCTCTGGCCCTTCTTTGTCGCCTCACCGGAGCTCGCGCACAAGGCCAGTTGGTTCTTTGTTGCAACGACGACTATTTCGGTCTTACTCCTGGTTGCACTTGTTGCCAATGATGATCTTGGCTCGAAGAGCGTTGCCTTCCTTGGAATTCTCTCTGCCCTCATTGCTGCACTTCGCCCTCTTGGTATTGGTGCAATCGGGATTGAGCCAATGTGGTTTGCGTTGATTCTGGCAGCACGTGCAATGGGTCCGACATTTGGATTTCTCTTAGGAGCTCTCAGTATGTTGCTCTCGGCTCTTCTTACCGGCGGCATTGGTCCGTGGCTTGGTTATCAAGTTTTTGCAGCGGCACTTATTGGCTTTGGAGTAGGAGTAATTCCATCGCAGATTCGTGGAAGAAGCGAAATTATTCTTCTTGCACTCTATGGAGCAATCGCTGCTGAAGTATTTGGCATTGCGATGGATCTTCAATTCTGGCCATGGTCACTCGGCGGAGGTACTGAACTCTCTTACCGCGCTGGTGCGCCATTGAGCGAGAACTTCTCTCATTTCATTTCATACCACTATCTATCTGCTCTTGCTTGGGATATTCCTCGAGCAATTATTACCGTCACGCTGATTCTCATCGCGGGCAAATCAGCTCTTAATGCGCTTCGCCGTGCTCGTCACCGCGCTGCTTTTCTCACAGAGGTTGAGTTTAAAGATTTAGCGAACGTGCGACTCAACCATCGGTAGCGCCACAACAGTTGCGATTGACTCTCGCCCACGCACATCGACCACGAGAGAATCCCCCACAACATAGCCAGGCTCAACGAGTGCGAGTGCAATCCCCTTCTTCAAGGACGGTGAGAATGTGCCACTTGTAACGATTCCAACTATTTCACCCTTGCTGTTCTTGACATCCATTCCAGCACGAGGAATTCCACGGTCAGTTGATTGCAATCCACGTAAGATTCGATGTGGACCGCTCTCTCTCTCTTTACGTAATTGTTCGCTTCCACGGAAGCTCTCTTTCTTCCACCCCACCGCCCATGTTGAGCCCGCCTGAACAGGAGTGATCTCTAAAGAGAGTTCATGTCCATGCAATGGATAGCCCATCTCCGTTCGCAAGGTATCGCGCGCTCCTAAACCACATATCAATCCATCACACTTCGCCATCGCTGCAACAAGTGCATCCCACACCTGTGAAGCGTCGCTCCATGTAGGAACGAGCTCGAAACCATGTTCGCCGGTGTAACCAGTGCGGCAGAGGATCACATCGCACCCTGCAATTGTTACGTGAGAGAAGGCCATGTAATCCATTGTTGGCTTAACGCCCAATGACTCAATCACTGATGCAGCCATTGGTCCCTGGAGAGCCAGGACTGCATGCTTCTCGTGGAGATTGACTACCTCTATTCCAGCGGGAGCTGCCTTAGAGATGATTGCCACAACATCAGTCGTATTTGATGCATTGGGAATAAGAAAGAGATCAGAGGAACTATTTCGATAGACAATCAGATCATCAACTACGCCGCCATTAGGATTGCAGAGCATTGTGTACTGCGCCTGGCCATCTGAGATTCGATTGAGATCATTTGTTACCTGTGTATTGAGAAACTCAAGTGCCCCGTCACCTTTAACGCTCGCCTTACCGAGGTGCGATACATCGAAGAGACCGACTCTATCGCGAACAGCCGTGTGCTCGGCGAGGACTCCGGCGCCGGGATATTCGATCGGCATAAGCCAACCACCAAAATCGGCCATTTTTGCGTTGAGGTCAATATGCTTCTGATGTAATGGTGAGTTTTTCACGTGAACAACTTACACTTACCTCAGCTAAGAAATCAGTTTTCAAGAACTCAAGGGAGCGCCATGTCGACTATCAAAATCTCCGACGGAATCATTAAGGATGATGTCCTTGTTGTGGGAGTCTCGATCAAGTCAGGCAAGGGAGCGCTTCAAATCGAATCCGGTGACTTAGCCCTGGATTCAAAGGCTCTGATTGCAACCCTCAATGACCTTGGAGTTACCGGCAAGAGCGATGAAGTCACTCGTATCCCTGGAACATCCACACGCCTCATCGTCTTTACGGGATTAGGTAAATCTCACTCAACTTATTCAGATGAAACTCTTCGTCGCGCTGCCGGAGCTGCATCGCGCGCCCTTGCTGGAAATACAAGCGCCACATTTGCGCTACCAGCCTCAACTCCAGCAGCGGTGAAGGCGGTCGCAGAAGGCGCCGGTCTTGGAAGCTATCTCTTCGATCAGTTCCGTGGCTCTACCAAGTCGGCGCAGAAAAACCCGTTGAAGTCGATCACCATTTATTCATCGCTCGTGCATGGAGCGGAAGCGAAATCACTTGCACATCATGCAGAAATTATTGCGAAGTACACCAACCTCGTTCGCAATCTCATCAATACTCCCCCAAGCCACCTCACACCTGCATCATTTTGCTCAATGGTCAGTGATGCCGTGAAGGAAGCCGGTGGAGCATCTATTGGCCTCAAAGTTTCAACGATGACTGATACACAATTGAAGTCAAAGGGATTCGGCGGAATTATCGGCGTAGGCCAAGGTTCTGCTAATCCCCCACGTCTTTTCAATATCTCTTACACACCTAAGGGCGTTAAGGCTAAGAAGAAGTATGCCTATGTAGGAAAGGGAATTACCTTCGATACAGGTGGCCTTGCACTTAAGCCAGCTCTCGGCATGGAGGCTATGAAGTCAGATATGTCCGGCGCTGCTGCAGTATGTGCTGCAACCATCGCACTTGCTCTCCTTAAGGTTCCAGTAGCAATCGATGCATGGGCACCTCTTGCAGAGAATATGGTGAGTGACCACGCAACACGTCCATCTGACATCATCACAATTTATGGCGGCAAGACAGTTGAAGTGATCAATCCAGATGCAGAAGGTCGCTTGGTTCTCGGAGATGCACTTGTAAAGGCGCAGGAAGCCGGCGATCTCGATGCAATCATCGATGTTGCAACACTTACCGGTCACCAAGTCGTCGCACTTGGCAAGCGCACTAGCGCGGTCATGACGAACAATGAAGAATTCTCTGCGCACTTTATGGAGATCACTAAAAAATCTGGCGAGTCATTCTGGCCAATGCCACTTCCTGCAGATCTGCGTCCATCATTGGATTCACCTGTTGCAGACCTCGCCAATATGGGAGAGCGCATGGGCGGCATGTTGGTAGCTGGCCTTTTCCTCAAGGAGTTTGTCGCAGATGAGCTTCCATGGCTTCACCTCGATATTGCAGGCCCTGCCTATAACGACTCAGAGCCCCACGGATATACCCCTGTCGGCGGAACTGGCGTCGCACTGCGCTCACTTGTTGAGATGGCTATCGCCGCCGCTCAATAGTGAGCCATGAGACTCCTCGCGAGTTAGTCATCCACGCCTAAGGCTGGCAAGATATGGGCGTAGAAAGTCTTTCTTCGCCTACGGGTTTAAGGAGTTGCTCAATGTCGAATTTTGATCTTGTCATTCTTGGTGGCGGCAGCGGTGGTTACGCGGCAGCCCTGCGAGGTGCACAGCTAGGTCTCTCAGTTGCACTTATCGAACAAGACAAGGTCGGCGGCACATGTCTCCACCGTGGATGTATCCCAACGAAGGCTCTCCTTCACGCAGGTGAAGTCGCAGATAGCGCACGTGAATCACATATCTTCGGCGTCAACGCTCAGCTCAATTCAATCGACATGAATGGCGTCAACTCTTACAAAGATGGCGTCATCGCCGGTCTCTATAAGGGCCTCCAAGGTTTGATCAAATCTCGCAACGTGACTTATATCGAGGGCAAGGGTCGACTCGTTAACAACAACACTATTGAAGTCAATGGCCACCAATACACAGGTAAGAACATCGTTCTTGCAACTGGCTCATACGCCAAGACAATTCCTGGCCTCGATATCGACGGTCAGCGCGTGATTACATCGGATCACGGAACAAAGCTTGATTACATTCCTAAGAGCGCAATCGTTCTCGGCGGCGGAGTCATCGGATGCGAATTCGCATCCGTATGGAAGTCATTTGGTTCTGAGGTAACAATCATTGAAGGCCTCAACCACCTCGTGCCTCTGGAAGATGAATCATCATCGAAGCTTCTCGAGCGCGCATATCGCAAGCGTGGAATCAACTTTGAGCTCGGTATCAAATTTAAGTCTCATCGCGTCAACCCAGATTCAGTGACCGTGACTCTCGAGGATGGTCGTGAATTCACAGCCGACGTTCTCCTCGTCTCTATCGGTCGTGGCCCAGTCACAGATGGAATCGGTTACCAAGAAGCTGGCATCGCAATGGATCGTGGATACGTTCTGGTTGACGATCACTGCCGCACCAATGTTCCGGGCATCTTCGCTGTCGGTGACATCATTCCTACACTTCAACTTGCACACGTTGGTTTCCAGGAAGGAATCCTCGTTGCAGAGACAATTGCAGGACTCAATCCACGTCCAATCAACTACGACGGTGTTCCACGCGTAACTTATTCCGAGCCAGAAGTTGCCTCTGTCGGCCTCTCAACAAAGGTAGCGAAAGAGCGCGGCTACGATGTTGTCGAAGTTGATTACAACCTTGCAGGAAATGGCAAGGCGCAGATTCTCAAGACTGCAGGTTCGATCAAACTCGTTGCGCAGAAGAATGGTCCAGTTCTTGGTATCCATATGGTCGGTGCTCGTGTTGGTGAGCTACTTGCTGAAGCGCAATTGATCTTCAACTGGGAGGCAACAGCAGATGATGTTGCTCCACTTATCCATGCCCACCCAACAATGTCCGAGGCGATGGGCGAGGCTCACATGGCCCTTGCTGGCAAGCCACTTCACGCCCACGGTTAAGAATTAAGTTAAAGGTATAGAGGAGAAAATCAGATGACATTTTCAGTAACGATGCCAGCACTTGGTGAATCAGTCAGCGAAGGAACAGTCACACGATGGCTTAAGGCTGAGGGCGATCACATCGCTGTTGATGAACCGCTCCTCGAAGTTTCTACCGACAAGGTAGATACAGAGATTCCTTCGCCAGTTGCTGGTGTATTGCAGAAGATTGTTGTCGGTGTTGATCAGACTGTTCCAGTCGGCGCAGAGCTTGCAATCATTGCTGACATCGCAGGCGCATCAACTCCGGCTGCAGCGGCGCCTGTTGCACCTGCGGCACCAACTCCTCCTCCAGCTCCTGTGGTGTCCGAGCCAGTGATTTCCACTCCGGTGGCACGCGCTGTCGCAACTGACAATGTTCAGCCAGTGACTCCAGTCGTTGCGGTTGAAACCCCAGCTCCAGCAGCACCATCTGCTGCATCTGCAGGAACTGTCATCACCATGCCTGCACTCGGTGAATCAGTTTCAGAAGGAACTGTCACACGTTGGCTTAAGAATGTAGGCGATTCTGTTGCAGTAGATGAAGCTCTACTCGAAGTTTCAACTGACAAAGTTGATACAGAGATTCCTTCACCAGTTGCCGGAACACTTCTTGCAATCGATGTTCCAGTAGATACAACTGTTCCAGTTGGCGCGCGTCTTGCACTAATCGGCGCAGCCGGCGGAGCAGTAGCCTCAACACCAGTACCAGCTGCTCCGGCTCCTGTTGCTGTAGCACCTGTTACTCCGCCACCTGCACCAGTTGCGGCTGCACCAGTGACACCTCCCCCAGCACCTGCTGCTCCTGCTGCACCTTCAGCTCCGGTTTCACAACCAGCAGACGCATATGTGACTCCGATTGTTCGAAAGCTTGCTAATGATCTTGGCGTTAACCTTGCTTCCGTTAAGGGAACAGGAGTCGGTGGACGTATCCGTCGTGAAGATATTGAGAGCGCTGCACCTCGTGCAGCTGCTCCCGCTTCAACACCATCAGCTCCTGCAGCGCAGGCTCCGCGCGCAGCCGCTCCTGTGGTTGCAGCATCACCACTTCGCGGAACAACAGTGACGATGTCACGCCTTCGCAAGGTCATTGCAGCTCGCATGGTCGAATCACTTCAGGTTTCTGCTCAGCTCACCACTGTCATTGAAGTAGATGTTACGAAGATTGCTCGACTACGCGATCGCTCAAAGGCGACATTTGAAGCCCGTGAAGGCGTCAAGCTCTCATTCCTCCCATTCTTTGCAGTTGCAACCTGTGAGGCTCTCAAGCAGCATCCAGTACTCAACTCTTCAGTTGAAGGCGATCAGATTATTTATCACGGTGCAGAGCACCTCGGTATTGCAGTAGACACTGAGCGCGGACTCTTGGTTCCAGTAATTCACAATGCTGGCGACCTCAACATGGGTGGCGTTGCTCGTAAGATTGCAGATCTTGCTGCGCGCACACGCGATAACAAGGTCACTCCAGATGAGCTAGGTGGAGGAACATTTACTCTCACCAATACAGGTTCACGTGGAGCGCTCTTCGATACTCCAATTATTAATCAACCACAGGTAGCAATCCTTGGACTTGGCGCAGTAGTTAAGCGTCCAATGGTTGTTAAGGGCGATGATGGCGGCGAGTCAATTGCAATTCGTTCAATGGTCTACCTCGGTCTCTCATACGATCACCGCGTTGTAGATGGTGCAGATGCTGCACGCTTCTTAGTCACTCTTAAAGAGCGACTAGAAGGCGGCGCATTCGAAGCTGATTTGGGTCTCTAATTTGAGCACCCCACAGCGCATCGCAATTACTGGCGCTTCTGGTCTTATCGGTTCGGCGCTAGTTGGTCACCTCAAGAGCGAGGGACATACAGTTCAGCGCTTGGTACGTCGCGCTCCTGTCTCCCCCGACGAAGTTCAGTGGGATCCCAAGACAGATTATGTAGACCTCGAAGCTCTTCGCGGCGTCGATGCAATCATCCATCTTGCAGGTGTCGGAGTTGGAGATAAGCGTTGGAATAAGAAGTACAAAGCAGAGATTCTCAACTCACGTCTCTTGGGAACAACAACGATCGCAAATGCAGTCACTGAACTTGCTCCACAAGTTTTTATCTCAGCTAGCGCTATTGGCTGGTATGGCGAATCAGGTAATCGCGCAGTTGTTGAATCAGATAAGGCTGGCGATGACTTTCTCGCAGCAGTCTGTCGTGAGTGGGAAGGTGCAGCAGATCTCGCACGGAACACTCGCACGGTAAAGATTCGCACCGGTCTCGTTCTCGATCCCACAGGTGGAGCGCTCGGCAAGATGCTTCCGCTCTTTCGCTTCGGTCTTGGCGGAAAGATGGGCAATGGTAAGCAGTGGTGGTCATGGATCACGCTTCACGATCTCATCCGTGCAATTACATTTATGCTCGAAGGCGATATCGCAGGCCCAGTAAATCTGACCGCGCCAAACCCTGTCACGAATCAAGAATTCACATCTGCACTCGCTCGTGCGATGCACCGTCCGGCACTCTTTCCTGCACCAGCGATTGCGCTCAAGATTGCTCTCGGTGGATTTAGTAGCGAGATCCTTGGTTCAAAGAAGGTAATGCCACAGGCACTCACCGACGCTGGATTTGAGTGGGATTACCCGCACATCACCAGCGCTCTTACCGCTTTAGTGAGCGAGTGACTCCATAGCCGCAAGGCGTCCTGAAAGAAGAGCACCATTCTGTGATCCTGCTGTCAGGTAATCGCCTGCGATAAAGAGTTCATCATTTACTCGTGATGACTTCACGCCATGTGAACCTGGCTTAAATACCGGCAATGCATTTCGAATGTCGTAACGCTTAATCAATTCAAATTCTGATGGAGCTACTCCCCAGAACTTAGAGATTTCATTGAGCGCTTGAGCATCCGTAATAGAGGAAATTGAAGTTGATGAAATCAGCGTCTTACCTTCCGGCGCATATTGAGAGACGACATTGCTCAGAGCAATCGAATTAACAATGGGGTTGGCAGTGCTTGTCACTCGCAGACGCTTTGACGATACGAGGCCAGCAGGGAGTGCGTGATACCAGGTATAGCTAGTGGTAAATCCGGATTCAACTGGGATATGCGTCAGCTGTGCGGTGGTAGCAGCATCGGCTGCAAGGATGACCTTCTTGCCAGCAAATTGCTTCAATGAATCGATTGGGTTGTTGAGGACCACATTCTCTATCCGCGCACCAAGAGCTGATGAAAGAGCACCAGCACCTGCTCGAGGAAGACCTGAATCCCCCGCAACAAAGCTCTTAATAATCTCTCGCCCATATGCGCTATCAATATTCTCTAAATCAGTGAGAAAGACTCCTCGTAAGAAAGGCTTAAGGACGTTCTCATAGAGGTCACCTGTCCCTGAAGCAAGAAGAGCATCACGGAGAGAGATGGCGCTATTGGGCTTATCCCCCACAAACTTCAACACTGCAATCTTCTCGGCGAGTGAACCCAATGGAGAGCGAGTTGCAAGTATTGGGTGAAGCCGTGGATCTCCAATTGATGAAATCCCAAATGGCGTTATGACATCAATAGTTCGATCTGATGTACAGAAATCAATCTCACCGATGACTTTCAAACGTTTGATCTCTGAATATCCAGAGTTAATCAGCTGGAAGCCACGGTCGAGTATGTAGCCATCGATGTAATCAGATCGAACTCGACCTCCGAGGTCATCGGATGCTTCATAGAGTTCGACGGATTCACCGGCCTCCTGCAAGGTAATTGCTGCGCTGAGGCCAGCGAGTCCACCACCAATAACTACATAGCTCATCGTCTCTACTTATCTTGAAGCTTAGATGGCCACCAGATCTTTGGACCGATCTCATGAACTAGTGCTGGAACCAAGATTGAACGAACGATGATGGTATCGAGCAAAACACCAAATCCAACTGCAAAGCCGAGCTCTGCAAGAGGAACAAGCGGGAGAAGTCCAAGGACAGCAAATGTCGCTGCAAGTACGATTCCTGCAGATGTAATGACAGCACCTGTAACGGTTACGCCCTTGATAACGCCAGCACGTGTTCCGATCTTCGCTGACTCTTCGCGAACGCGAGTCATCAAGAAGATGTTGTAATCGATGCCGAGTGCGACAAGGAAGATAAATGCAAAGAGTGGGAATGAGTTATCGCCACCTGCAAAGCCGAAGATGTGATTGAAGACCAATGCACAGACACCGAGCGTTGCGAAGTAAGAGAGAACAACGGTTCCCAAGAGGACGACTGCACTAAGAATGCTTCGAAGGAGCAATCCAAGAATCAGAGTAATAACAAACAAGATAATTGGAATGATTGTGTGGTTATCTCGATTATTGGCTGTGCGCACATCGAAATACGTTGCCGAAGTTCCACCCACTAAGGCAGTTGGATCCGCCTTCTTCGCTGCTTCGCGAATTGGAGTGATATATCTACCGGCATCAACGCTATCCGGAGCTTTATCTAAGGTTGCATCGAGGATGACCTTTCCACCGACTGACTTAACATTCTGAGTCATCGGATCGACCTCATAAGAAACGCCAGTCACTCCCTTCACTGCAGAGACGCTCGCAATAACTGCATCAGCCTTTCCTTGAGCGACAACAATCTTCGTTGGATCGCCTTCACCGGCAGGGAAGTGAGTATTGAGAAGCTTCTGACCGACAACAGATTCAGGGTTTCCTGTAAATGAATTTACTGTACCTAGACCATCTGCTTTGAGAGTTGAAGATGTGAAGGCAAGTGCGAGGAGAACAACACCAGTAATCGCCCACGCCTTACGTGGGTTCTTTCCAATCGAGTTTGCAACCTTTGACCAAGGACCGCTAAGGACGTGATCATCGCCATCGTTACGTGGCTTACGTGGCCAGAAAACCCAGCGTCCGCAGAGAACGAGAGCTGCTGGAAGGAAGGTAAGGATCGTAATCATGGAAGCAACGATTCCGATAGCACCGATTGGACCAAGGCCCTTAGTGCTTGTGAGTTGGCTAAAGAGCAACATCAAAAGAGAGATCGCGACAGTTGAACCAGATGCAAGGATCGGTTCCCACACACCCTTATAGGCAGCCTTCATCGCATCGAAACGTGATTCGTGGTGATGTAGCTCTTCACGGTAACGAGCAATCAGTAGCAATGCATAATCGGTAGCAGCACCGACTACCAGTACAGACAAGATTCCTTGAGATTGACCATCAACATCGATGACGTTGTTCTTTGCCAGCAAGTAAACGATTCCACCTGCTGTCGAAAGAGCAAACACCGCTGACATCAAAGGAATAATCCATAGAACTGGCGAGCGATAGACAACAATCAAAATCAGCGCAACTACACCAAGTGTGGTGAGAAGAAGACTCGAATCGAGAGTTCCAAAAGCGCTGAAGAGATCTCCGAGAATTCCGCCGGGGCCAGTTACATATGGGGTTAATCCTTGCGCCTTAGCAATCGGTGCAGCGTCGTCGCGAAGGGCTTGAACAACAGCCGGCAGTACTGGCTTTTCATTGGGAAGTAACTTTGAGATTGATTCGCCATCGAGAGGAACATTGACGAGAATCGCCTTGCCATCTTGTGATGGGAAGGCAGTTACTTGTGCTCCCTTGAGAATGTAATCACCGATCTTCGCCGATGTTCCATCCAATGTCAGCTCTGGAACGCCTGCAAAGTGCTGGTTGATTGCGGCAATCGCAGTCGGTGTTGCCTCACCTTCAAAGAGCACGAGCGTCGGGAAATTAAAGGCCTTGCCATCGGAGAACTTTGCGATGGCATCTGAGGCCATCGCAGCCTCTGAGCCCTTAGGCAGGAAGTTTGAGTTGTTGTTCTCTTGGACGCTTGAGAGCTTTCCGAAGAGCGGACCGAAGATTCCGGTGATCATGAACCAGCCGATTACGACTAAAACGGCAAGGGCAACGGGCTTTTTATTCTTGATTAGCATGGGTGAGAGTCTACCTTTAGGCTTACCTCGTGCCCGCAATTGACTCCTCCCCCCTTGCTTTAAAGAGAAGCGGGTTAGTCGAGTATGAAGAGGCTCTCGCTATTCAGCGGACAATTCACTCCGAAGTTGCAACTGGAGATCGCCCTAACACTCTCCTTCTTCTCGAGCATCCATCTGTATATACGGCAGGAAAGCGCACTCTCGATGAAGAACGTCCAGGAAATGGTGCTCGAGTTCTCGATGTCGATCGCGGAGGGAAAATTACCTGGCATGGTCCGGGCCAACTTGTTGGCTATCCGATAGTGCGGTTAAGCAATCCCCACGAACTTGTTGGATTCGTTCGAGAGATTGAAGCTGGCCTTATTAAGGTCTGCGCAGATTTTGGCATCACAGGCGTTCGAGTTGCTGGACGCTCAGGTGTCTGGATCGTTGATGAAAGAGGCGAACGTAAGATTGCAGCTATTGGTATCCGAGTCGCATCTGGCACATCGATGCATGGATTCGCGCTCAATGTGAACCCCGACTTATCTGCTTTCGAGGCAATCATTCCCTGTGGAATTTCCGATGCGGCGGTGACGTCACTCGCCCAAGAACTCGGACGAGAAATTACAATTGATGAGGTAACGCCCGTTGTAGAGAAGTATCTCTATGAAGCACTAACAAAGGTGAGCGCATGACAATCGCACCAGATGGCCGCAAGCTTCTCCGAATTGAAGCTCGTAACGCAGAGACTCCTATCGAGCGAAAGCCTGAATGGATTAAGACGCGCGCCAATATGGGACCTGAGTACACCCGTCTTCGCTCATTGGTAAAGACTGAATTTCTTCACACAGTCTGCCAAGAAGCTGCATGTCCAAATATCTTCGAATGCTGGGAAGATAAAGAGGCGACATTCCTTATTGGTGGCGAGCGTTGTACTCGTCGATGTGACTTCTGCAATATTGATACAGGAAAGCCTGAACCAATTGATCGCGATGAACCACGTCGCGTTGCAGAATCAGTTCAATCGATGGGCCTTAAGTACGCAACTATCACCGGCGTCACTCGTGACGATTTAGAAGATGAAGGTGCATGGCTCTATGCAGAGACAATTCGCAAGGTCCATGAACTCAATCCTGGTACCGGAGTTGAAATGCTCGCCCCAGATTTCGGTGCAAAGCCACACCTACTCAATCAAGTCTTTGAAACACGCCCTGAGGTCTTTGCGCACAACCTTGAGACCGTTCCTCGAATCTTCAAGCGCATTCGCCCAGCATTTACATATGAAAAGTCTCTCAACGTTATTACCCAGGCGCGCGAATTTGGATTGATCACAAAGTCGAACTTGATCCTTGGACTTGGTGAAGAGATCAGTGAAGTAATTCAAGCTCTTGAAGATTTGCATGGCGCAGGCTGTGACCTCATCACAATCACTCAATATCTTCGTCCGACAAATAAGCACCACCCAGTCGAGCGTTGGGTTAAGCCTGATGAGTTTGTGGATCTTGCAAAGCGCGCGGAAGATATTGGCTTCAGCGGCGTTATGAGCGGCCCACTCGTCCGTTCTTCCTATCGCGCAGGTCGTCTCTACAAGCAGGCCCAGGAAAAGCGCGCTCTACGTGGCTGATCTCGTCTATCCCCCAGTGATCGCCTCTGTGAAGGCGTTCTGGAAAGTCCTTGGACTGAAATTTGATTTTCAAGGTCAAGAACATATTTCACATAAAGAACATCGTGGTGCCGTTCTTGCGATGAATCACATTAGCTATCTCGACTTTGCACTCATCGGAACCGCCGCCCTTCCCATGAAGCGGTATGTACGATTCATGGCGAAGAAGGAACTCTTCGACAATAAAATCGCAGGGCCTTTGTTGCGCGGAATGCACCACATCAGCGTCGATCGCTCCAATGGATCTGCATCTTTAGTTGCAGCGCTTCGCGCACTTCGTGATGGCGAGATTATCGGTATTTTTCCTGAAGGCACCATCTCTGTCTCCTTTGAAATAAAAGAGTTAAAGAGCGGTGCAGTCCGTTTGGCGCAAGGCGCCGGCGTTCCAGTTATTCCAACCATCATCTGGGGATCACAGCGTCTCTGGACAAAGAAGGTAAAGCGAAATCTCGCACAGCGCGGGGTCCCAATCTCTGTGACCTTCGGCGAACCTATCTACTTTGAAAAGGGCAGTGATGTTGAAGCGGGTGAGGCAATCTTGCGTGAGGCGATGGTGAAGATGCTCCATGAGGTACAGGAAAAGTATCCAGATTCACATCAAGGTCAGCGCTGGGCGCCTGTTCGCCTTGGTGGTACCGCACCTGCTCCCCTAAACTAACGGGCATGGCTAAGAATAAAGAAGAGAAGGTTAAGTCCCCACGCTTTAAAGAATTTCGTGATGCTTATGCAATCACCAAAACTGTAAAGCCGTGGATTGGTATCGCACTCGCCGCAATTGTTCTTGTAGGCGTTGCAATTGCTGAAGCTATCGGCTTCGCAACAGGTCATCCAATCTACGCAGGAATCCTCGGTCTCCTAACTTCTCTTATCGTCGCTCTTGTCGTATTTACTCGCATTGCGGGCTCTGCCGCATATGCATCTATCGAGGGATCAATCGGCGCAGGTGCATCAGTCTTGATGGCTATTCGAAAAGGTTGGACAACAACGCCAGCAGTGGCGGTTAACCGCAATCAAGATATGGTCCATCGCAGCGTCGGTCGTGGCGGAATCGTTCTTACCGCTGAAGGCGGATCAGCAGTCACACAGATGTTGCAAGATGAGAAAAAGAAGTCAGAGCGCTACGCACCGGGAGCTCCAATCACCCTGATTGTCGTCGGCGACTCATCAGGTCAGGTTCCACTGAAGAAACTGCAGAAGCATGTTCAGAAGTTGCCAAAGAAGTTATCTGCTCATCAGATGCGCGAACTTCGTATGCGCCTTAAGGCTGTCGGCGGAATGTCGCTTCCTATGCCAAAGGGTCCAATGCCAAAGGGTGTAAAGATTCGCTAGTTAGCGTTTTACAAGAACGGTATTTGAAAAGCGTTCATTTATTCCGCGACCATTTTCATCAAAGGTGATTGCTGTAATGATGATGACCATTAAGAGGGTTCGAATCAGCGCCTGAATCGGCGTTGCAGCTCCCCCGTCGCTAAAGCGAACGACTTTGAGTCCCACAATGCGATGGCCAAATGATGATCCGCCGAGGCTGACCAAGATTAAATACTCGAATGCCAGGACGAGAAGAACCGTCCCGCCGATTCCACGGCTGCGCTCGAGGAATGAGCCACTGCCGGCGAAGAAGCCCAGGGTGACTGCATAGGCTGCGAGCCAGTCAATGGTGATGCCTAGCGCACGGCGGCCTTGGCTGATGCGTGGATACATGGCTGTAAGCCTACCCAGATGAGACAAGTCGGTCGATTTGTTACACAGGCGTAACACGCCAATTCACATAAGTAGCCATTCAGGTTCTAGGCTCTGCCACATAGAAAGGCTCAAAGTCGAGCCCTTTCGCCAATCGCAAACTTTTGCGTGACTTATTGGGAGTCTTACTTATGTTTAAGAATTCAAGCGAAATATTCGCATATATTAAGAAGGAAGACGTCAAGCTTATTGATGTTCGCTTTACTGATCTTCCAGGAATCCAGCATCACTTTAACGTTCCAGTTGAATCATTTGATGAAGCGGTCTTCACAGATGGTTTGATGTTCGATGGTTCATCAATCCGTGGATTCCAGTCAATCCACGAGTCAGATATGAAGCTTCTTCCAGTTCCATCATCTGCATATATCGATCCATTCCGTCTTGAGAAGACTCTCGTCATTATCTTCTCTGTTCACAATCCTTCAGATAACACTCCTTACTCACGCGACCCACGTGGCGTTGTAGCTAAGGCAGTTGAATACTTGAAGTCAACAGGTATTGCAGATCAGGCATTCTTTGCTCCAGAGGCAGAGTTCTATGTCTTTGA
The DNA here is from genome assembly GCA_965267985.1 of Candidatus Nanopelagicaceae bacterium. Lineage (GTDB taxonomy): Bacteria > Actinomycetota > Actinomycetes > Nanopelagicales > Nanopelagicaceae > Planktophila. The sequence goes on from OZ254152.1 coordinate 840,478, forward strand.
TGCAGTTCGCTTTAAGACAGGCATTAACGAGTCATTCCACCACATTGATTCATATGAAGGTGCTTGGAATACAGGCATCGTTGCAGACCCTGATGGAACTCCTAACCGCGGATACCGCACACGTATTAAGGGCGGATACTTCCCAGTTTCACCAACAGATCAGTATGCAGATCTTCGCGATGAAATGGTGATGGAGCTCGGTCGTGCTGGTCTTCTCGTTGAGCGTTCACACCACGAAGTGGGAACAGCTGGCCAGATGGAGATCAACTACAAGTTCACCGACATTCTTACTGCAGGCGATGAGTTGATGAAGTTTAAGTACATCATCCGCAACGTTGCATGGGAAGGCGGCAAGACAGCAACATTTATGCCTAAGCCACTCTTCGGAGATAACGGCTCAGGTATGCACGTTCACCAGTCACTCTGGAAGGATGGTAAGCCACTCTTCTTCGAAGCTGGCACATATGGCGATCTCTCAGATATGGCACGTTGGTATATCGGTGGACTCTTGAAGCATGCACCATCACTTCTTGCATTCACCAACCCAACTGTTAACTCATACCGTCGTTTGGTTCCAGGTTACGAAGCACCAGTAAACCTCGTTTACTCAGCTCGTAACCGTTCAGCATGTATCCGTATCCCAATTACAGGATCATCACCAAAGGCAAAGCGCGTTGAGTTCCGTTGCCCAGATCCATCATCCAACCCATACCTCGCATTTGCAGCAATGCTTATGGCTGGTATCGATGGAATCGTCAATAAGATCGAACCACCTGCTCCAGTTGATAAGGATCTCTACGAGCTCGAGGGTGCAGAAGCTGCAGCAATCCCACAGGTTCCAGGCTCACTCGATGCAGTTCTTAACTCACTCGAGAAGGACCACGAATTCCTTACAAAGGGTGGAGTCTTCACAGACGATCTCATCGCAACATGGATTGATTGGAAGCGTACAAACGAAGTTGATTATGTACGTCTACGTCCGCATCCAGCTGAGTTCGAGCTTTACTACGACATCTAAGAAATCCATAACAAAACCCCCGTCAGTTTTCTGGCGGGGGTTTTGATTTTTACTTTAACATTTTAAGTGTCCGCGGCCGCAAAACGGTCCATCTGTTCCGTCGACATACCCGCCCGATACGCCGCCGCCGCCACCGCCGGTATCCACAATGGCGATACTTGGTGAAATACTAACTGCGGCATCTGCTGGATCAATTCCTGATATAAATAAAAGCATGACGGGTATCACGACAACTTTCATTCCTTCTCCCTTTTTTGAAATTGCCAATATTCTGTAACTGCAGGAAATTCCAATCAAGGGGTTGACCATTCACTTTTGAACTATTTAATGGCTCAGAACGCCTTTCCCAACCCAACTCAATTACGCGAGTAGCCCTAAGAAGAGCCACATTTTTTGTACAACCCGTACGTCTTTAAAATGGTCATACCCAGGGTCATGAATTGCAGGTATAAATAACTTGACCTCACCGCAGCGCGGACAACTTGAGAACTCCTTCGCCTTGTAGTCATACCCACATTCAAAACAAGAGACTAACTTCGCCATAATCGATATCGTACGCACCATGAGTGAAGAGCGCGAGCAGTTAAGCTATGAAGAATTTGGCGTTGCGGTTCGCGAGCTCGCTCAAGTGATCAAGAACTCTAACTACGAGCCGGATATCGTGTTGTCGATTGCTCGCGGTGGCTTACTTATCGGTGGCGCTCTTGGCTACGCTCTTGGAGTTAAGAACACATTCACAATGTCAGTTGAGTTCTACACCGGCGTCAATGAGCGTTTGGCACTTCCGGTAGTTCTTCCTCCTGTTCCCAATAAGGTCGATCTCACGGGCCTAAAAGTCCTTGTGGCCGATGATGTTGCAGATACAGGGGCTACCTTGAAATTGGTTCGAGAGTTTTGTGCAGGATATGTCTCTGAAGTACGTAGTGCAGTTCTCTACGAAAAGTCTCATAGCGTTGAGAAGCCTGACTATGCCTGGCGCCATACAGATAAATGGATTGAATTTCCTTGGTCAGTACTTCCACCGGTGGAGAAGAGCAAGTAAATGAGTTTTGCCACCGAATTCGTTAATGAACTCTCCCCCGCACTTAAGAAGCTAGGAGAACGTAAACGGGCTATCGGTGCTTATATGTATATGAAGGAAATCGCTCCATTTATTGGAGTTGCGACACCACAACGTAGAAATCTTGTGAAGAAGATTGCCAAGTCCATGCCGGCGCCCAATTCTGATGAACTTGGAGCAACAGCTCGCAAACTCTGGAAGTTAGATGAGCGCGAATTCCAATATGCTGCAAATGACCTCATTGGAATCCATTGGAAGGTAGCTGATAAGAAATTCCTTGCTGAATATGTAGAAGAATTGATTCTCACCAAGTCCTGGTGGGACACCGTTGATGGCTTGGGTAGCGTTGCAGTCTCACCGCTTACAGATAAATATGGATGCGAGAAGTTAATCGCACAATGGAATAAGTCCTCAAATATGTGGCTTAATCGAGCGGCTATCCAGCACCAACGAGGACGTGGTTTTGAAACCGATGTGAACCTCGTTCTTGAATACTGCGACGTTCACTCAGACTCGAAAGAGTTTTTCATCGTCAAAGCGATAGGTTGGGCGCTTCGCGATCTAGCTCCGGTAAGTCCATCTGCGGTAAGGAAATTCTTGAAGGATCATCCCGACCTTGGGCGCGTTGCGGTACGCGAAGCAGAGCGCGGGTTAAATCGCCTTTAATTCTGGCGTAGTTGTCCAAGACTTTGTTACCAACTTATGCATCACAGTTCCATTAATTGCAAAGATTGCAGCAAGTATCCACCAGCCGGGTATGCCGATCCCGATAACTAACGCTGTCACCAATGCAGGACCAAGTGTTCCGCTGAGTCCCCACGAGAGTCCCCAGACACCTTGATACTGGCCTTGATGGTTCTCATCTGCGAGGCCAAATCCGATCGACCACGAACCTGCAGAACCAATCAGCTCACCAACGATATGGGAAACCATTCCAAGTGCGAGGAGGAGTGATGCGATGATGGCATTGACTCCGTGGGCGTATGCATAGAGAAGACATGCAAGAGAGATGAAGTATGAAGCAAGGCGGTAGTGCTTTGCTCCACCTAAGAGAGTAGCCGAGCCCTTACTGGCTGCAACCTGGAAGAGCATGACTGCGATGGTATTCATCAACATAATGACTGAGACCCACCAACGAGGCGCGTTAGTTTCACGTACCACCCAGAGCGGGATAGCAACGGATTGAAGTACGAAGTGCACTGACATAAATGCATTCGAAAGTGTCGCACCGAGAAAGACTTTATCCTTTATAGCCGCGAAGGAGAATGGTTCACCACGTTCGACAGTTGGTTCGACAAAGGGCAGCTTGAGATACATCAGCCCAGCAACTACAAAGGTGATTGCATCTCCAATAAGCAGAGCTTTGTACACCGCTGGATCATTAAGAGCTAAACCGATTCCTGCAAAGAGAGTTCCCACCGAAATTCCAAAGTTTGTTACGGCGCGCTGATAGGCACGAAGCTGTACACGAGATTCTTCTCCCCCGAGCTTTGCAATCGTTGCCATACGAGTCGTCTGCGCAACGACACCAAGCATCCCCATCACAATGTGAATTGCAAGAAATGGTGCATAGCTATGGACAAATACAAGAGCCGACATGACGACTCCCTCTGCCGCAACTGCATATGCGCTGATGTTGCGAGGGCCGAAGCGATCGGCGATATGCCCTGCTGGAACGCTGAGGGTCATCGCTAATCCCCCAGCAATTGAGATTGCTAGAGCAACCTGTGCTGGTGAGAGTCCAACGATGGTGGTGAAGTAGATGACATCGACAGTCATAAAGAGGCCATTGCCAAAGGTGTTGACGAAGGTTGAGCCGGCCAGAATTCGAAGATGAGGCTCTTGTGGGATTACTTTGCGCGCAAGCGCGCCTATTTTCCCGCTCATAGGCTCATTCTAACTTAACTTTTCTAAGGGTTCTCTCAGTTTATCTGGGGTGATGTTTCAGCAAAGAAGTGCAATATCTCCAATGTAAGAGTTACTTACAACGAAAGGAAGTGGCAGATGTTCATCGCATTCATTCTCTTAGGAGCGCTTCCAGCAACTCTTTTTTTCATCTCAAAGTTGGGTCTTAGTAACCCACCACAAGAACATCTCACTATTGAAGTGGCTGAGGTCAGAGTAGCTCGAGTATCTCGCGAGGATATCCAGCTCGCTGCATAAGTAAAAAGCGTAAACGCACGCCTATCCTCCAAGGCGGGCGTTACTCTTTTCCCGTGCTCAACCACTTACTCACCTTTGCGATCTTTCTGATCATCGGCGTTGAAATTCGCGATGGCCTCGCTCACGCAAAGGCAGCCATACTTCCCTCACTTGCAGCCCTTGGCGGGATGATTTTTCCTGCAATTATTTTCATCTCTATTGCGGCTGAAAAGACCGCCTGGGCTGTAGTCATGCCAACTGATGTCGCCCTAGCAATCGGGGCACTCAGCCTTCTTGGATCACGAGTGAATCCTGCGGTGAAGCTATTTCTTATGACACTTGCGGTCGCTGATGACTTCTTCTCTCTACTTGTTATCGCGATCTTCTATCGAAGCGATTTAGATATATCTAGCGCCTTCTACACAATCGGTGCGGCACTTATCGGAGCACTTCTTCCATATAGAAATCTCATCATGAAGTATCTTGCGCCAGTCGTAACCTTTGCAGTAATCCCTACATATATTTGGATCAATCTCTTCTCTGTTATAGAGCTATCAACTTTTGCAAGCGGAACTTCGCTCTCGATTCTTATCGCACGTATCCTGGGAAAAGTAATCGGAATTACTCTTACCACCGCGCTCCTTATCCGATGGAGCTCATTAAAACTCCCGCAAAACCTCCATCTCAAAGAGGTTGCAGGCGTGGGACTGCTTTCAGGTATGGGTATGACTGTCTCTTTAGTCATCGCAGAAATTACAATCACCGATTCCGGTGTGCTCTCTGGGATTCGCTCTGGCCTATTTCTAGCTGCGATCACATCGGGCTTGCTAGGAGTTCTCTGGCTTAGACGTTTTCCTGTCGCGCAATAGCTTTACGCGAAAGAAGGATGTATCCAAAGAATCCAATCACTAGTGCAAATGCAACTCCAAGGTTTGCACCTGCCCACTGACCTTCCTTGCCTCCGAAAATTCCGAGGAAGTAACCCTGCCATGAGAGCCATGATGCAAATGGATTGGTAACAAAACCCCAACCGACAATCGAACCAATTGCCATCAGAGCAAGTGAGCGAAGATTCCATGACCCGTATCGACCGGATTGATTGAAGAGATCGCTCTCACTATATGACTTCTTACGCAAGATGACATCAGCGACAAAGATTGCAGACCAGGCAGCAATAGGCACTCCGAGAGTGATGAGGAAGCCCTGGAATGGAAAGAAGAAGTCATCTGCAACCCAGACTAAATAGATAGTTCCAGCCACCATAATCGCTGAGTCGATTGACGCTGCAACATAACGCTTGACAGGCAAACCAATCGAAATCAATGTGAGGCCAGAAGAGTAAAGATCAAGAATTGCACCTCCGACGAGGCCAAGGATTGCAACGAGTGCGAATGGAATCAGGAACCATGTTGGAAGCAAGGTTGTAAGAGCGCCGATTGGGTCATTTGCAATTGCACCGAAGAGATCTTCGCTGCTTCCTGCAAGAGCTGCGCCATAGATCACCATGGCAATCGGAACAATCGATGCCCCAAACACTGTCCATCCGACAACTGCTCGACTGGAGGAAGAACGAGGCAGGTAACGAGAGTAATCTGCCGCTGAATTAACCCAGCCGAGTCCAATACCTGTGGCTCCAAAAATGAGAGCGCCAATAAAACCTGCCGCACTTCCACGAGGAATTGAAGTGACGGCAGACCAATTCACTTCATCGATAGTGAGTAGAAAGTAGAGAATGGTCGCTGCAACGGTGACAAGAGTGAGCCACTTCTGCAATTTCATAATGATTGCATGGCCTAGGACTCCGCCGAAAACAGTGAGCGCTATCGCAATGAGGAAACCAATCACCATCGAAATATTGCGATCGAGGTGCCCTACGCGCACAAATACTGTTCCTGTTGCAAGAGTTGCAAGTGAGACGAGAACTGTCTCCCAGCCAACGAAGATGAGATAGGACAAGAATCCCGGAATCAGATTTCCCTTGACTCCAAAGGATGCGCGCGAGAGAACCATCGTAGGAGCATTTGATTTCTTCCCAGCGAGAGAGCTCACGCCTACGAGGAGAAAGGAGAGAACGGTTCCAAGAACGGCCGCTATCGTCGCCTGAAGGAATGAGATGCCAAAGCCAAGGAAGAAGGTTCCATATGAGAGCGCGAGGAGTGAGACATTTGCGCCACACCAAGGCCAGAAGAGGCTGGCCGCAGATCCACCACGCTCAGATTCATCGATGATATTTGTTCCATTGAGCTCTAATTGCATCTGCGCATCGTAGGCGATTTCAACTCAATACGCCTGATTGGTAAGGTTTCCCTAGGTCAAGAGCATCACATAATGCACCGGCAGTGTGATCGGCAACCCTCCTTCCGTGGCGGGGTGCCTTCCGAGTGAAGACCGGGCTATAGCAAATCGCTATGGCAAGCGCGTTCGAAAGGTTAACTATGTCTATCAGTAAGAAAAAGATCTCTGCAGCAGCAATCGCTGCACTCGTTGCCCTCACACTCACATCATGTGGCTCCGATAAGGCTGCTGCATGCCCACAGGTAAAAGAAGGCGTACTCACAATCGCAACTGATGAGCCTGTTTACGGCCCATGGTTCGACAATAACGATCCAGCAAATGGCAAGGGTTATGAAGCAGCAGTTGCATATGCAGTCGCTGAAGAACTTGGCTACTCAAAAGATAAGGTCGAGTGGGTCCGAGTTCCCTTTAACAATGTCGTTGCTCCAGGATGCCGCACCTTCGACTTCGATATCAACGAATTCTCAATCACTCCTGAGCGTGCAAAGGTCATCGACTTCTCAACTGGTTACTACGATGTAACTCAGGCGGTCATTACTGTTGCAGGTTCAAAGATTGCAAATGCAAAGTCAATTGCTGACCTCAAGGGCGCAAAGCTCGGTGCACAGGTAGGAACAACTTCTTACGCAACGATCTCTGATGTCATCAAGCCAACTCAGGATGCAGCTGTCTTTGATACAAACGATGTTGCAAAGCAAGCTCTTGCGAATGGTCAGATCGACGGACTTGTGGTTGACCTACCAACTGCCTTCTACATCACAGCGGTAGACCTTGAAAACGGAAAGATTGTCGGCCAGTTCCCAGCTAAGGCTGGTGGCGAGCAGTTCGGTCTCGTACTTTCAAAGGGCAGCTGGCTTACAGCCGATATCTCAAAGGCTGTAGATAAACTCCGTGCAAATGGAACTCTTGCAAAGATTGAAGACCAGTGGCTTGCTGCTGGCGCATCTGCACCAGTTCTTAAGTAATCCCGTAATACTCAAGAGAGATAAGTAGAGACGAGAAGCTCGATGACTTACACACCTTCTACGTTGCAAGCGCAACGTGAAGATGCAAAGCGTCGGGCTTCTCGTCGTTCTACAGCCATCGCCCTTCTGAGTACTTTAATCTTTGGCGCGCTTCTGACCGTTATTGTCGTGAATGCTCAAGGTTTTAACGCTGTTCGCGAATCCTTCTTCAATTGGCACTACGCCCAGAAGGCATTTCCAAGAATTTTTGATGGCATCCTGCTTAATCTGCGTGTGCTATTTATTGCTGAGTTTTTTGTTCTCGTCTTTGGGCTTGCGATCGCGATAGCACGTACAACAACATTGCCCGTGCTCTATCCATTGCGCCTGGTAGCCACTATCTACACAGATATCTTCCGAGGCATGCCCCTCCTTCTCGTCCTCTTCCTTGTTGGACTAGGAATTCCTGGCCTTCGCCTCTCATATATACCAAATTCAGCGGTCTTTCTCGGAACCGTTGCGCTCGTCCTGACCTACTCTGCATATGTCGCAGAAGTTATCCGTGCCGGAATTGAAGGAGTCAATCCAACTCAACGACAGGCGGCTCGTGCACTGGGTCTATCTCACACTCAGACCCTTCAACATGTTGTCCTTCCACAGGCTTTTCGCAATGTGACTCCCCCGCTATTAAATGATCTCGTCTCCCTTCAGAAAGATTCAGGGTTGATCTCTGTCTTAGGCGCTGTCGATGCAATTCGCGCAGCAGGTATCGAAACTGCTCAATCGTTTAACTTCACGCCCTATGTTGTTGCAGGCGGCCTCTTCGTCCTTCTTACTATTCCACTTACTCGTTACACAGATTGGCTGATTCGACGTCAAGATCGTGCCCAGAAAGCACAAGGTGTCTTCTAATGAGCCATCTCCTTGAACTTAAAGGACTACGTAAGTCATTTGGTGAGAATCTCGTATTAAACGATATCTCCCTCAACTTTCCTCAAGGCTCTGCAACGGTAATCATTGGAGCAAGTGGTTCAGGTAAATCCACATTGATGAGATGTATCAATCTCCTCGAAGAACTCAGCGATGGCCAGATCCTTCTCGAAGGAAGCGATATCAGCGCGTATGGAATCAACCTCGACTCTGTACGCGGAAAAATTGGCTCAGTCTTTCAAGCCTTTAACCTCTTTCCTCACCTCACCGTTTTAGAGAACATCACTCTTGCACCACGGCTGGTTCAGAAGAAGAGCAAGGAAGATGCCACTGATCAGGCGCTCTCACTTCTTAAGCGATTTGGACTTGAAGATAAAGCTGGTGCCTACCCCAACCTCTTAAGTGGCGGCCAGCAGCAACGCGTTGCAATTCTTCGAGCAATCGCGACCGGACCAAAAGTTCTTCTCCTCGATGAAGTCACCAGCGCACTTGATCCAGTTCTCATTGCTGAAGTGCTCTCGCTCATCGCAGAGTTGAAAGCCGATGGAATCACGATGATTATTTCAACGCACGAGATGGGCTTTGCAAAGAAGATTGCTGATTCGGTTGTATTTCTCTCAGGTGGCGTTGTCTGCGAGAGCGGAACCCCTCAGCAGATTTTCGATAACCCAAAGAGCCCCGAGCTTCGTAATTTCCTTGGCGCCCTCCATGATGCTGGACGCCTCTAGTTCAACCCTTTAATCGAGGAAGAAGTCGAGCAAGAAGTCGGTCGTGCCAGGCACAACGGCATACTTATCGAGATCAGTGATTCCCTCGCTAGCAAGTACCTCATCATCTACGTAGAAATTACCTGTCGACTCTGCTGCTGGACGATTGAGAATAATGTAAGCAGCATCGGCGAGAATCTCTGGCGTACGACAAGCAGCAGTATCAATTCCAGGAATCATTGCTAGGGCTGCAGTATCAATTGCAGTGCGTGGCCAGAGGGCATTGACTGCAATTCCATCGCGCTTAAATTCTTCAGACATTCCAAGAACACACATAGACATTCCGTACTTCGCCATTGTGTAGGCAACGTGGTTTTTGAACCACTTCGCCTTCATTGATAGCGGTGGAGCAAGGTTGAGAATCTGTGGATTTCGACCCTCTTTTCCGGATTCGCGAAGATAAGGAATTGCAGCTTGAGAGGTGAGGAAAGTTCCGCGAACATTGACATCAAACATTAAATCGAAGCGCTTAGCTGGCGTTACCTCAGTCTTAGTGAGGTTGATTGCGCTTGCATTATTGATAAGAATATCGATTCCACCGAACTCCTGTGCGGCCTGGCGAATAGCCGATTCGACCTGCTCTTCATCGCGGATATCGCATTGGATTGGCAGGGCAGTTCCACCCGCAGCGCGAATTTCTTCCGCTGCCGAGAAGATTGTTCCGGGAAGCTTCGGATTTGGATCTGCAGTCTTTGCCGCAATCGCAATCGATGCGCCATCACGCGCTGCGCGAAGAGCAATAGCCAAACCAATACCTCGTGAACCGCCGGTGATGAATATCTTCTTACCTGCTAGTGACATCTACTTGCCCTTCTTCGACATGAACTTCATTGCTGCATCTGCAAACTCTTCTGATTCAAGGGCCATAGCAAAGAGCTGGAACTCAGCCTTCATGACAGCTGCTACTGCATCGTGCTTGCTCGCCTTCATCAGCGCCTTTGTATTAATGATTGCCGTTGGTGGCTGTGATGCAATCTTCTTTGCAATCTTGATTGCCTCTGCATCTGAATCAACGACAATTTCTGCAACGAGACCAATCTCTTCAGCATAATCTGCAGAGAAAGCCTCACCTGTAAAGAAGACTTTCGCTGCACGTTGGTAGCCAACGAGCGCTGGGAAGAGAAGTGAAGAACCGGCTTCAGGAACCAGGCCGAGTGAGGTAAATGGCATAGAGAACGCTGCATCTTCGGAGGCGATCACAATGTCGCAGTGGAGAAGCATTGTCGTTCCTACTCCCACTGCATTTCCTTTGACAGAGGCGATAAGCGGCTTTGGAAAATTGAGAAGAGATTCGAGGAAGAGCGCAACGGTTGAATCTTCGGAAGTAGGCGGGTTATTCATGAAGTCGAAGATGTCATTGCCTGCTGTGAAGTGATCACCCACGGATGAGAGAACCACGGCGCGGACTCCGAAGTCCCCACCTGCCTCGTTGAGAAGGCGCGCAAGCTCGCCATACATCTCGCGAGTGAGCGCATTCATCTTCTCAGGGCGGTTAAATCGAATAATCTGGACTTGGTCGACCAATTCCGAGGTGATTTGAGTCATTGGTGGAGTGTAAGTGGAGATTATCTCCTTGGGAAGGAGCACAATAGGGATATAGCGACGGAGAGGTCCTACACATGGCACGAGACATTACGATTACGACAAGAGAGCTCACTCCCTTTGAGCAATTAGTCCTAGGTCTGCTCTGTGAAGGTAAATCCAACGCAGCAATAGCTCGCGAGACCAATCACAGTGAGAAAGTTGTAGAGAACACAATCTCTCGTTCGGCAAAGGCATTCAATATCACCTCTGATGGAGATACCAATATTCGCGTTCTACTCGCTCTCGCCTTCCGTACTCACTATGGTGACACCGCTTTCGATCGCCTTGGTGTTCCATGCGCTCACTTTGAACTCAATGGCGAAGGCCAAGCGATGTGTAATCGAGATGTTCACTAGTAAATAGCTTTCCTATGCGGCAACTCACATTGCTGCAGGTGCTAGCACTCGCTCTTTCTCTACCCCGCATCTTTCCACGGGTATTTAATGTAGATAGCACTCAGGGACATGAGTGGATTTACATTGAAGTACATAGGAGAGAAAAAATGAAACGTAAGACTTTTGACAAGATAGTGACCTTTATCGGAGCCGGTCTCACGGTCTTTCTATTCGCTGTAGCAGCACTTGTTAACTGGGGCGCATCATTTGCTAGCGACTCTGTTACATCACAACTTAAGGCACAGGAAATCACAATGCCTGCTGCCACCGGAAATTCAGCAGAATCCGCAGATGTGACTGCCTACTTTAAGGAACATGGCGGAATGTTGATGACAACAGGTAAAGATGCGCAGATGTATGCCGATCACTTCATCGGCTTCCATATGTCAAAGATGCCTACCTACAATGAGGCAACAGCCCTCGCACGTTCAGCATCTCCAGATAAGAAGGCAGCTGCTGATGCAACTGTAGAAACAGTATTTAAGGGCAACATGCTTCGCGGAACACTTCTGACAGCATATGCATTTGGAACCCTTGGTTCACTCGCCGCATACGGGGCAATAGCAGCACTCGCCGGCGCTCTCTTGATGCTTGTACTCACCATTGCAGGCGTTATTCATCTTCGTCGCACTCCTGTCGATGCGATGATCTAACATCCCCAACTCTCTCAAACTCTCCGTTGAAGGGTTGAGGGAAATAGAAAACCCCCGCAACTATCACGTTACGGGGGTTTTCCTTTTATCTAAGTGAGTTGTATTGCTTAGCGCTCAAGCTTTCCTGAGATGAAGTCCTCAGTCTTGTTATGAGCCTGCTCATCTGTGTACTGAACCGGTGGAGTCTTCATGAAGTATGAAGATGGCGAGAGCAATGCTCCACCAATCTTGCGATCTAGACCGATCTTTGCACAGCGAAGTGCATCGATGATTACGCCAGCTGAGTTTGGTGAATCCCATACTTCTAGCTTGTATTCGAGGTTCAATGGAACATCTCCGAATGCGCGACCTTCGAGGCGAACATATGCCCACTTGCGGTCATCGAGCCATGGAATGTAATCAGAAGGTCCAATGTGAACATTCTTTGCGCCCATGTCGTGATCGAGCTGTGAAGTCACAGAGTTTGTCTTTGAGATCTTCTTTGACTCTAGGCGATCGCGCTCGAGCATGTTCTTGAAGTCCATATTTCCACCAACATTGAGCTGGTAGGTGCGGTCTAGGTGAACGCCACGATCCTGGAACAACTTAGCCATGATGCGGTGTGTGATTGTTGCGCCGACCTGTGACTTGATGTCATCGCCAACAATTGGAAGACCTGCATCTTCAAACTTCTTCGCCCATACTGGATCTGAAGCGATGAAGACTGGAAGTGCGTTAACAAATGCACAACCTGCTGCAATTGCACACTCTGCGTAGAACTTAGCCGCATTCTCTGATCCCACTGGGAGGTAGCAGATAAGAACATCTACCTGCTCTGCCTTGAGAGCTGCAACGATATCTGCCTCAGGAGCTGTTGACTCTGTAATTGTCTCCTTGTAGTACTTACCGAGACCATCAAGTGTCTTACCGCGCTGAACTTCAACGCCTGTCTTTGCTACATCTGAAAACTTAATTGTGTTGTTCTCTGATGCCCAAATAGCATCAGCAAGGTCAAGACCAACCTTCTTGGCATCAACATCAAATGCTGCAACGAACTTAACGTTGCTGATGTGATATCCGCCTACAACAGCATGCATAAGACCAGGAATTTCCTGATCGATAGCTGCATCCTTGTAGTAAGTAACACCCTGAACGAGTGAGTTTGCGCAGTTTCCTACGCCGACGATGGCAACGCGAATGTCGCCAGCTCCTGTTGTGATCTTCACTTAGATTTCCTCTCGGTCGTAATCATTTCCTGCAGCCACGCGATTTCGCGATCTGCAGAGTCAAGCGAATGGCGGCGCCACTCTTGAAGGTACTTATCGATTCCAATTGGAGACTTCTCTACTTCATCGCGAAGGATTTCTGCCTTCTCCTGAAGTCGACGTAGCCGTCCCTCAAGTATCCGAACCCGGCTCTTAGTAGGCGTTGGGCTAAAGAATGCGAAACGAATCTCGAATCCCTCATCCTCCCAAGCATCTGCACTGACGGATTCGGTGAGCGCCTCGAAACGTGCCATTCCCTGCTCGGTGATGGCGTAGACAATTCTTGGACGCTTGCTTCCTCGATCGACTTCTTCTTCCTGGATTGATCCAGCAAGGAGCATGCGACGAAGTTGCGGGTAGAGAACTGAGAATGAGATCGCTTTAAATGGGCCGAAGATGGTCACCATTCGCTTGCGTAGCTCATAGCCATGGAGCGGTCCCTGCGCCAAGAGCCCAAGGAGCGCAAACTCCAGGGATTCCACGCGTGAACGCATTGCAGGCTCATTTCTCGATGTATAGCGTTTAATATATCGATTCGATATATCTGGGCGATAGTTAACCCGATATAGGCTCTAAAAGCAACGCAAACACGAGGGTGGGGCGATGTGGTCTTTGCCACCTCTCTACGCTCGAATCAAGGAGCATTAGGCTCGGCCCATGGTCCCCACGAGATATCCCGAGTACCTGATCGCAGCGATGGTCATCATCATCGCGCCAGGGCCAAGCGTTCTCTTTGTTATTGCTCGAGCGATTGCCTGGGGTCGCGCCACGGCAGTTCTCACCGTTCTCGGAAATGTCACTGGTTCCTTCGTTCTCTCCTCTCTTGTGGCACTTGGTATTGGACCCATCCTTCAGAGGTACCACTTCACCTATGTTGCAGTGCAATGGGGTGGCGGCCTCTATCTGATCTATCTCGGTATCGATGCAATACGTCAACGCGCTGTTCACGCCTCCGATATGACAAACCAAGGGCCAATTGGACCTACTCCCCTGCAATCGATTCGTGATGGATTTTGGGTGGGGGTACTCAACCCAAAGGCAATCGTCTTCTTCGCCGCAGTTCTTCCTCAATTTGTAGATATCAAAGGGAACTCGGTTACGCGTCAACTCCTCTTCTTAGGTCTCACATTTTGCGTCCTGGCATTTATTTCAGATGGAATCTGGGGGCTGCTCGCAGGTACTGCTCGCGCATGGCTTGCACAGAGCAATACCCGCCTTGAAAAGTTACGCGCAACTGGTGGATCGATCATGATCATTCTCGGTATCGCTGTGTTGATTTCAGCAATTGTCAGTGGCTAGAGGCAGAATCACCTCATGAAGAAACCAGATAAACCAGCGCGCGAATTTATCGCTCCCTCAGATCTCACCTTCGGATTCTCTACATGCAAGAGGTGTATCTGGATTAAGTACTGGTTCTCCTTCGAGCTAAAGAAGGATTTTCCACTCGTTAAATCACTCTCCACCTTTCAAGAAGAGTACTTTCGCCGCGCTCCTATGCCAGCCCTTGACCCATCACTTCCTGCGGGAACGGTAAAACAATGGGGCCAGTGGGTTAAATCTAAGAACATTGCAATCAATGGCGTCGAAACTCCCTGGAAGTTACGCGGAATCTACGATCTTCTCGGACATTACGATGATGGAAGCGTCGGCATAATCGATTGCAAAGTCTCTGATTCCGAACGCGACAATGGTGACTTTTACGCCCCTCAACTTGAGGCATATGCCTACACCCTTGAAAACCCGTTAAGTGGCAAGGCTTTCTCAGTCACAACGATGGGTCTTCTTATATGGAAGCTTGCAGGTGTTGCACAGACACGTCCCAATGAATTTGTGACCAATGAGATGGGCTTTGGTGTTCATCAACAATATGTTCCTGTACAACGCAATCCAGATCGGTTGCAGAAATTACTTGAAGAGTTCATCACCGTCATAGATGGCGAGATTCCAGATGCCGGTCAAGATTGCCACGCCTGTAATTACCACACGCGCCGAAACGAGTTGGAAGGTTAGTTCTCTTCTTCCCTCTGGGAAGTTGGTTTTGCACCCTTAACAGCGTAAGTGTCAACATACTCTTGACCTGACATCTGCTGGATTCGCTTCATGATTGCATCTGCGCACTCACGCAAGAAGAGCGCATCACGAGAATCGCCCTCGAAGTACATGGGTTCGCCAAAGGTCATTCCTACCCGCTTCACCTTAGGAATGACAGTTCCAGTCGGTTGAATCTTGTCTGTATTAAACATAGCCACTGGAATAACAGGTGCGCCGGATTCGATAGCTAAACGAGCAATTCCTGTACGAGCTTTGTAGAGGCGACCATCAGGTGAACGCGTACCTTCAGGATAAATGCCAAGGCACTTTCCATCGGCAAGAACCTGGAGGCCTGTAATCAAAGCTGCCTCGCTACGTCGACCACCTGAACGATCTACCGGTACCTGACCGAGGGCGATAAAAGTTAACTTCTTCAAGAGCCCCTTTGGGCCAGGACTTGTGAAGTACTCACTCTTTGCAAGGAATGTCACCTTACGAGGAACAACGAGTGGCATAAAGATTGAATCACTAAACGATAAGTGATTTGAAGCAATGATCACCGGACCTGAGGCAGGAACATTGCGAAGACCCTTCACCTTTGGGCGGAAGAGGAGCATCAAGAACGGAGTCAAGAAAGCTCTCAAGGTGCCGTAGGGCAGGTTGTTCATGGCGATAATCTAATACAGCAGGGCCCTCTCGCGCGAATATATGCGTAAATGGATAGGGAAAGTGAGGATATCTGTGAAAGTATTCCAACATGTCAGGTAGAGACGATGGACGCAACGATGATGAGATGGAACTCATCAATGCAGAATTTGAATCAATGGTTGCAGATCTCAACCTTGATCAATCATCTCCACGCACCTACCTTGATGAACTCGATGAGATATCGAAAGTTGAAAATTCAGAAATTTACAATCCACCAGTAATCAAGCGTGGTCTTCACGGAACAATTCTGCATTTGCAAGAGAGTATTAAACGTTGGTGGAACAAACCGCCTCGTGATGATTCAGATGGGGCGGTCGTATGAGTGATTTCCGATGGGGCATTCTTGGAACAGGTGGAATCGCGCAAGCATTTGCGGCAGATCTCGCACATGCAGATGGCCATGTTGTAGCAGCGGTCGGCTCTCGAACCCTTGAGGGCGCTCACGCTTTTGCCACACTTTTTCCGACAGCAATCCCCTACGGAAGCTACGAAGAACTTGTTGCATCCGATGTTGATGCTATTTACGTCTCGACCCCACATATCTTTCACGCTGAAAATGCTGCACTGGCGCTCAATGCAGGCAAGCCAGTTCTATGCGAAAAAGCTTTCACCATTAACTCAAAAGAATCCGCCAAGATTATTGCAATAGCTCAGAGCAAGAAGGTTGCCCTCATGGAGGCGATGTGGACTCGGTTCTTGCCACATATTCAAGAGATAAAGAAGGTGATTGTCGCAGGGGCTCTCGGTGAGATCCATACAGTCATTGCAGATCACGGCCAATATATTCCTTATTCACGTGCGCCTCGATTATGGGAGCCAACCCTGGGCGGTGGAGCTCTTCTCGATCTAGGAATTTACTCAATCACAATTGCAGATATTGCTCTCGGCTCCCCACTCACAACGCATGCCCATGCAACTCTTACCGATAAAGGTGTAGATCTTCAGACATCGATGGGTCTCCACTATTCAAATGGTGCACATGCGATGCTGAGCTGCACCATGGCGGCCCGCACTCCGGTAACTGCATCTATCTCAGGAGATAAGGCGAGAATCGAAATTGATGCACCTTTCTATAACCCCACTTCATGGCGATTAATTACTCGTGACGGTGAAGTCACCGAATATCCAAATACCTATCAGGGACACGGACTTCGAGAAGAAGCTATCGAATTTGCACGTGTTGTTCGTGCAGGTGAGATTGAATCTCCGCTGATGACCCATGCAAAGAGCCAAGAGATTATGGAACTCATGGATGAGGTTCGCCGCCAGGTTGGCGTGAAGTACCCGACTGAATAGTTTAGTTACGAGCTAAATCAGCGGCTCCGACGAGCCCGGCTTCATTTCCAAGAGTTGCAGCGATGATCTCTGGGTATGGGTGCTTGCCAGCAAATGGCATATAACGCTCCATCGCGATGCGGGTTGGTGCAAGGAGAATCTCCCCAGCATCGATGACTCCCCCACCAATAACTACACATTCAGGATCGAGAAGAACAGAGAGCGATGCGATTCCTGCACCTAACCATTGTGCCGTCGTTTTAAAGGCCGCGAGTGCGACTTGATCGCCTTCACGCGCTGCTTCAGTGATTGCACGACCTGTGAGACCTTCAAGAGTTCCATCACCACGTGCAAGAAGTCCTCGAGCTAAATCTGGGCTTGCTGCGATCGCTTCACGAGCATGGCGCAATAGCGCATTACCTGATGCATATTGCTCGAAACATCCACGCGCACCGCAACCGCAGAGATGGCCCTCTGGAAATACGCGAAGATGGCCAACTTCAGCTGCGATTCCAAATGAACCACGCAAGAGTTGATCGTTAACAATAATTCCGCCACCGATGCCAGTGCCAATTGTGAGCAGCAACATGTTTGCCTTGCCCCGACCTGCGCCAAAGCGCTTCTCGCCCCATGCAGCGGCATTGCCATCATTTTCTAGAACAACCGGAAGTCCGATTTGAGATGCCAATTGTTCTTCTAGCTGAACACCGTTCCATCCCGCAATATTGGGAGTTGCAAGCATCGTCTTTCGATCTGATGAGACAAATCCTGCAGCAGATACACCTACTCGCGCAACGGGAAATTCAGCTGCGAGTTCGCGAGCAACATCAGAGATAGTTGCAGTAAGGGCTGCGCCACCTTCATGAGGTGTATCTCGACGAGATGTTTTGACTACATTTCCCAGTTCGTCAACGACTCCACCAAGAACCTTGGTTCCGCCAACATCTACTCCGACTGTGTACGTCATTATTCGAACTGTGCCTGCAACTCTTTGAGAGCTGCATCAATAGTCTGCTTCTCTGTCTTAGAGATCATCATGCGAGGAACAGGAAGTGAGAGTTCGACGCCGAGCTCATATGTCACCTGAGTTGTATCTGCATCGATAGATTTAAGAATGTACTTGCCGTCCATCGTTGTCATTAAGTCGGCCTCATCGAGGGAGAAAGAGATCTCAGAAGGAGCCGTGCTCCAGTCATAAATTAGCGTTGCGCGATCCTTCATAACGCCTGCATCGATAGAGACATTTGCCTTTGTGGCACGGCCTTCGCTATCGCTCTCGACGACCTCTACCTTTTTAATGGAGGAGAGCCACTGCGGATACTCACCGATATTGGAGAGCTTGGCAGCGACCTCGGCTAGAGGTGCTTCAACGAGGACTGAGGATGAGCTGAATTCTGGCATGACACGAAGGCTACCAATCCTTCCCTTTTTATACCTCTCACCGATAGCGTTGGCACCATGAATGAAGTCACTATTCCGGCACTTGTCCCTGCGGCAACAGAGGGCAACCTCACCAATCTCATCGCTGAACGCGCTTGGTTTGAGCCAGAACGCATCACGATGTCACGACCATTAGGCGATGGGTGGCAGCAGCTGACAGCTCGCGAGGTTGAGAGCGATGTTCGCGCTGCAGCAAAGGGTCTCATCGCCGCTGGTGTTCATGCAGGAGATCGTGTGGCAATCATGGCGCGAACCCGTTATGAGTGGACGATTCTCGACTTTGCATCATGGTTTGCAGGAGCAATTGTTGTTCCAATTTATGAAACTTCATCTCCAGAACAGGTCGATTGGATTCTCAACGACTCAGGTGCTGTTGCGCTCTTTGTTGAAACTCCGGCGCTTCGTGAACTTGTTGCGCCTATTTTGCCTCCGCACACTCGCCACATCTGGACAATGACAGAGGATGTTCTGCAAGTACTTCGTACTGCAGGTGCGCATATCTCCGATGCCGAGATTGATAACCGTCGCAAGACTCTCACTCCAGATTCACTTGCCACTCTTATCTACACATCGGGAACGACAGGTAAGCCCAAGGGCGTTCAGCTCACACATGGAAACTTCCTCGCCGAATGTGGAAATGTTGTTCAAGGAGCAGCAGATCTCTTCCTCAAGCCAGGTGGCTCTACTCTCCTCTTCCTCCCGGTTGCACACGTCTTCGGCCGAATGGTTCAGATTGGCGCAATCACCGCCGGACTTCACCTAGCTCATTGCGCCGATGTGCAAGGGCGCTTACTTCCGGATCTTGCATCATTTAAGCCAACCTTCGTACTTGCTGTTCCTCGTATCTTTGAGAAGGTATACAACGGAGCTGAGGCAAAGGCAGAAGCTGCAGGTAAGGGAAAGATTTTCCGCAAGGGCGCAGATGTTGCAATTGCATATTCTAAAAATCTCGATGAGAAGAAATTTAAGCCACTACTTTCGCTCAAGCATAAGCTCTTCGATGTTCTTCTTTACTCAAAAATTCGCCACACACTTGGCGGCCGCGTTGAAGCAGCAATCTCAGGTGGAGCTCCACTGGGCGATCGACTAGGACACTTCTTCCGCGGTGCTGGCGTAACAATTCTTGAAGGTTATGGCCTCACCGAAACAACAGCAGGTGCAACTCTCAACTTGAGCACGGCGCTATCTATTGGTTCAGTCGGTAAGCCAATTCCTGGAACATCAATCAAGATTGCAGAAGATGGAGAAGTTCTCATCGGTGGCCCAATCGTGATGCGCGGTTACTGGCAGAACGATGGTGCAAATCAAGAGGCATTTGATGGAAATTGGTTTAAGTCTGGTGATCTAGGTCGACTCGATGATCATGGCTTCCTCTACATAACAGGACGTAAGAAGGAGCTCATCGTTACCGCTGGTGGAAAGAACGTAGCACCAGCAGTTCTGGAAGATCGCCTTCGTGCGCACCCTCTCGTGAGTCAGTGCATGGTGGTGGGAGATAACCAGCCATTTATTGCAGCGTTGATTACCATCGATCCGGATATGGCTAAGGGATGGATTGCGGCAAACCATAAGACTGGCGCAACAATTGCGACTCTCGTTAATGACCCAGATCTCATCGCCGTAGTACAGACTGCAGTCGATGAAGCTAACAAAGCTGTCTCTAAAGCTGAATCAATCCGTAAGTTTGCGATCCTTCCAGATGACTTCACTATCGCTGGTGGCCAGCTGACTGCAAAGCTCTCTGTGAAGCGCCATGTTGTAGCGCAGCAATATGCGCAGACCATCGAGGCTCTCTACAAGAAGGATTAAACCCTCTCTACTGGGGGTAGCGGAATTGAAAGCGAGTGTCGCCTGCCTGACGATTGATAGGTGTCCCCTCACCCATTGAGCAGCCTGCGCCTTCTTATCGTGGGTGCGGGGGTGCGCCACCTTCAACGATTGAGCAAGCAGCTCACAGTGGCACCTGATGTGCGAAGTGCGATTGCAATCATTCGTACCCAACAATTCGATTGCATCGTTATCGATCGTGAACTTGAAGATGGAGATGGGTTGGTTCTTGCCCCCACTATCAAGCGAATTCAGCCCGATGCAATCTCAATACTTCTCACATCGCATACTCAATGGGCAACGAGAGAAGCAGCGCAACAATTGGGATTTCATCAAGTGATTGATAAGCGCAGCACGGTAGATGAGATTGTTTCATCAATTCGAATTCTGATTACTCCAGGAAACCGCATCGCAGATAGAGGCGCTATCAATGTAACAAAAATCCATCTGCTCTCGCTCACCGAGAGAGAAATTCTTCTCAATTTAGCAACTGGGGCTACAACAGAAGAAATTGCGCTCATGAGACATAACTCTGTAGCAACTATTAAGAGCCATCTCAGCTCTATCTACCGAAAGTTAGAGGTACGTAACCGCGTTGAAGCAATCGCGGAATTAAGAATAAGTTAAAAGAGTTCGTTAAATCTCTTCGACCAGTGGCGCCACTCCCACTCATCAATAATCCATTGTCGACCACGCTTGCCCATCGCTTTCGCGCGCTCTGGATCATCGAGCAGTGATATCACTGCCCGCGCAACGGATGAAGGATCAAGCCCATTTGCAGCATAACCAGTCTCGCCTTCGAGAAGGGCATCGGGTGCTCCCCCAGAAAGACCTCCAACGACAGGAAGTTCGCATGCACTTGCTTCAAGATAGACGATTCCAAGACCTTCGACTTCAAGGCCTGCAAGCCGTGATCGACTTGGCATTGCAAAAATTTCTCCAACGCAGATGAATCGTGGGAGCTCTGAATACTGCACTCGACCTACAAAGGAGATGTGGCTAAGAACTCCCAATTGAATTGCGCGCTTATGAATATATTCAAGGTGCGGTCCAACACCGACAAAGAGAAGGTGCGCATCGGGGTGGCTCTTAAGAATTTCAGGAAGAGACTCAACCAGTGTGTCCTGGCCCTTTCGATGTACGAGACGTCCAACGCTAACGATTACTCGCTTTCCCTCAAGTTCTAGCTCGCGTTTAAGCTGATCTGAATCAGCAACTGGTGCAAAGTGTTCTGTGTCGATGCCTGGAGCGATACGCACCATGGAACTTTGGGCTTTCCGTGAAAGGGATCGAGATATCGCGCTGCGGGTGAAGTTACCAAGGTAGGTAAGAACATCCACGCCATTTCCAATGCGGCGAACTGCCCAAGTAAAAGGCCAGAGCTTTGCCCACCAGACCTCATGCCCATGAGTAAGTGCAATGATCCGAGTGACACCAGCGCGTCGTAAGCCTTGTGAGAGAAGAGCGAGAGGTGCCGCAGCGCCAAAGAATACTTTCGTGATGCCACGCTCTTGCACAAGAGATCTGACGGCTCGCCCTACTTGCAGCGATGGCAGCAATACCTTTGACTTATCGCGGATAACTTCTACTCCGTGCGCATCGAGCCACTTTTGATCATAAGCGGTGGTATCGCCCTGTTGTGAGGTGTAGACAATCACTGAGCCAAAGGGCATCCGTTCGATTAAACCAATGACAAATGTTTCGATTCCACCAGCGCGAGGGCCAAAGTCATTTGTGATGCAGAGAATTGGTGCTGATTGACTCATTAGAAACGACGAACCGCAACCAAACGCTTTGAACCAAGAGATGAGGCATCAGCGATCTTTACGCGTGAACCCGAACGAGGTGCATGAACCATCTTTCCCCCACCAATATAAATACCGACGTGAGAGACAGGTCGACCGAAGAAGAGGAGATCGCCAGGCTTCTTCTGATTAAAGGGAATCGACTTACCCATTCGCGATTGGGCAGCTGATGAGTGTGGAAGATTTACTCCCGCTGATTGATAGGCGCGCATCGTGAGTCCTGAACAATCCCAATAGACCATGCCATCTGCGCCGAAGACGTAGCGATCACCGATCTGCTTAAATGCAAATTTGATTGCAAGACCTGCACGGCCAGAGATTCCACCGAGAGATTTAGCCTGCGCAAGTGAACTAGCCTGGTCTGCATCCTCTTGCTGTTGTGCAAGCTTGGCAAGACGCTCGCGGTCTTCCTTCTTGAGCTTGGCAAGAATTGCCTCGGCCTTCTTCAACTTCTCTTGAGCAACTGCGCTCTGCTGCGCCAGCTTCTTCTGCAAGACCTTCACCTGTGCGAGACGATCTGAGACAGTCATCGAGGTTGCATTGAGCTTCTGTGTAGCTGACTGATATTTCTTTAATTGAATCGACTTCTGGCGAGTAATGGATTCAAGTGAACCCGCCGAACTTAAGTAGAGAGTGGGGTCGCTTGAGAAGAGGAGCTCTAGGCTCTGGCTCAGCGAACCTGACTTATATTGATTGACGGCGATAACGCCGAGGTTGCGTGAGATCGAGTCAACATTCTTTCCTTGGATCGCTGCCTGAGCTTGGATGCCATTGAGGCTGCGCTGAAGAGCAGCGAGTTTCACCTTCGCCTCTTGAGCGCCCTCTGCCGCAGCCGTTGCCTGATCCTGTAAGTCGTTGACTTGAGATTGAATCTGAGCAAGGGTCGGAGCAGCCTGGGCCACCGGTGGCGCTGCAACGAGCGCCGCCGTTGCCACCACAAGCGATACCAGCGGAGCTGCTACGCGAATTCTCATTAGGGAAGGCTAACCAAGTAAAAGCGCCAATCTCAACTTCAGCGCCACCTCTACGCTGAAAATATGGTGTGAATCTCGCTCTAGGCGAGGATATTCTTCCCAAATGGCTCTGATTGCATCGCTCGTTGTTGGGGTCAATGGAGCAACCTCGCTCGGTGGAACTTCGAGAGGTCTTTCAACTCCAAGTGATCGAGAGCGTTTTCTCAAGCGCCATCGAAGCGCCGCGGCATTTATCATCGGCAAGAAGAGCGCACTCCTTGAGAGCTATTCGGCCTCTGATGTTCCAATCTTTGTTTTCTCACGAAGTTCCGAAGCGCTCGCCCTGCCACATCCTTTGATGCAGCAGGTTCGTATCAATCAAGACGACCTTGGTGAGATCAGTCGACAGATTGATCGAGGTATTGAAGGTGACGTCATCGTTGAAGCTGGCATTTCGCTGCTCACCGCTCTTATCAATGCAGGTGTTATCGATGAGCTAGAGCTTTCAATCTCTCCAATAAAAGGTGACGGTGATTATATAGATACCGAAGCTCTCTTAAAGAATTGTGAGATCAGCGAAAGAGTTACAGAAGATGGAACTCGTCTACTGCAGTGCAGATATAAGGGCGACTCCGCCCACAGCTAATACGACTCCGATGTATTGAGCCTTATGGAGTCTCTCGTGCAAGAAGATATATGCCAGCACAGCAGTTGCAATGGGATAGAGAGATCCGAGAACCATCGCAATTGAGAGAAGTCCCTTTGTCGTTGCGACTCCAAGAAGTAGATTTGCTGAGAAATCAGCGATTCCGATAGCAGCGAGAAGAGGAATATCGGATTTGCTTACTCCCCCACCACTTCGCAATTTTATGAAATAGGCGGCGCTCACAATAAATGTTGTCGCGCGCATCGTAGTCATTGTCAGTAGTGAACTCTGCTGCGAACCGATTGACATAAATGTCAACGCAGAACCAAAACCAAATGCAGCACCGAGCGCTAAGAGGACCGGCCTTATGGGAAGACCTTGCGTAATCTCCGGACCGCTTGCAAGAAAACCGCCGATGATTGCTGCAATAACTCCCATCGTGACTGGTGTAGAGAGTTGATCGCCTTTAATCACTAGAGCAAAGAAGAGGGGAATGAGAACACTGAGCGAACTAATCGGAGAGACAACACCCATTCGCCCAGTTGAGAGACCTGCATAGAGGCAGAGCAACCCTGCATAACCACACAGCCCTGCAAGTGCGCCATTGATGAAATATCCAGATGAATCGAGAGTGGGTTCAATCCATCTCCCCGAAATCAGTACGAGGAGAATTCCAAAGGCGAGCCCAAAAGCTTGGTTAATTCCTAGAACAACCATCGTTGGCAATCTCTTGCTCAAATTTCCAGCGTGATAGTCGGCGCTTCCCCAGAGCAGGCTTGAAAGGAGAGCGAGGAGTGATGCCATCCGCGCAGGATATCGAATCCGAGGCTGACCTCCCAGCAAAATCACCCTTTCAACTTTAGAATTGAGCAGTGAATCCACGCGCCCCTTTCTCTTTCGAAACAATGATTAACGTCATTCGCGAATTCACGCCCCGCAGCGAAATTGAACTCGAAGAAGTTCCCGCTCCTCAAAAGCTCGCTCAATATTCTTTCGCATTCACCGCCGATGTCAGCAACGGTCTCTTCGGCGATCAAGAAGATGAATTGGCATCAGGTCGTTTTGTTATCTTGCACGAGCCAGGTGGACAGGACACATGGGAGGGCGAGTATCGCTGCGTTACATTTATGCGCGCAACGGTCGACTCCGATATGCAAGCAGATCCACTACTTCCAGAAGTGGGTTGGAATTGGCTTCTCGATAGCTTGCAAGAGGCTGATGCGCTCTATAGCGCTCCATCAGGAACCGTGACTCGCGTTTCAAGTGCATCATTTGGAAAATTATCTTCACGACATGACGAGTCAGAGGTTGAGATTCGCGCATCATGGTCGCCTATTTTGACTACGCCAGAGGAACTTGTCCCCCACGTGCGCGCTTGGTGTAATTTTATTAGCGAGGTCGCAGGACTCCCTCCCGTCGCCGAGGGCGTTGCCTCAATTAGCACTGCACGTCGTCGTGGCTGAACTTCTCACCGCTCCTTATCTCGGTCTGCCCGAATTAGTAGCAACACCTGAGCAGTTCGATGCGATGCTTGCAGAACTTGCCGCAGGAACAGGTCCATACGCGGTCGATGCAGAACGCGCCTCTGGATATCGATATAGCTCGCGCGCATATTTAATTCAGATCAAACGTGAAGGTGGTGGATTACACCTTATTGATCCCATTCCATTCGGAGTCGGTAGCACGCACTTTTCTCAGCTCAATGATCTGTGGCGCGATGAAGAGATCATCTTGCATGCAAGTACTCAAGATCTTCCTTGCCTTCGCGAAGTAGGTCTCAATCCCACTCGTTTATTTGATACAGAACTTGCAGGAAGACTTATTGGACTACCTCGAGTTGGTCTCGGTGCGCTCGTTGAATCACTTCTCGATATCGGATTAGCGAAAGAGCACTCTGCGCAAGATTGGTCTGTGCGACCTTTACCCGAGGATTGGCTCAACTATGCAGCGCTCGATGTTGAGCTTCTCATTGAACTTCGAAATGAAATTGAGAAGTTACTGATCGAGAAGAAGAAGTTGAAGTGGGCTCTCCAAGAGTTTGAGGCGATTCTCGCCGCTCCCCCTGCTCCAAAGCGAATAGATCCATGGCGTCGCACATCGGGAATGCATAAGATTAAGAAGCGTTCTCAGCTCTCGGTTGTTAAATTTCTCTGGGAGGCGCGAGATGATCTCGCAGCCCATCTCGATATCTCACCAGGACGAGTTCTCTCCGATCTAGCAATCTCTACCATTGCACTTTCTAGCGATATCGCCCCACTTGCAACAAAGAGAGACCTTGAGAGAGTTTTACGCCCAATCGGTCTTCGCGCACGGTGGTTTGAAAATACTCCGCGCTGGATTAAGGCGATTGAGTCAGCGTTGTCGTTCACCGAAGATGAGATGCCACAGGCTCGCAGCAAATCTGAGGCGCTTCCTCCTATCAAGATTTGGCGCGATCGCTTCCCTGAGAAGTACATCCCACTCTCCCATGCTCGCTTTGAGATGTCGTTGAAGGCTGAAGAGCTTGAACTTCCCGTTGAAAATCTTTTGACGCCTGAACATCTCCGCCAAATTTGTTGGCAACTCCCCCCACCTTCAGAGGTTGGGGAGTTGCTCCTGAAGATGGGCGCCCGCCAATGGCAGATTGATATTGCTGCACCCATCTTGATTGGCGCCCTCGCCCAGAGTGAGGCCCTTGAAATTCCTGAGCCTGAAGAGGCGGCACCTGAGGCAGAGGCTGAGTAAAAAAGCTCGCTAGCTCGTAGCGGAAATGGCTACCGGCGAGTAACCTAAAAGCCTCACCACCTTGAGCTTTAGGAGCCTTGATGACACGCACCGTTGTCCTCGTCGATGCAGTTCGCACGCCTTTCGGGAAGTCGGGAGGCGCCTTCGTTAATACGCGCGCAGATGATCTACTTATTCGAGCGATGCGCGGATTGATTGAACGCAACCCTCAGCTCCCCCTCAATCAAATTGATGATGTTGCGATTGCAGCTGCAACGCAGACGGGTGACCAAGGTATGAATATCGGTCGCAGCGCATCACTCTTAGCCGGTCTTCCTAATACTGTTCCAGGTTATTCAATCGATCGTTGGTGCGCAGGTGCACTGACTGCGACAACGACAGTTGCAGGACAGATTGCAATGGGCGCAATAGATCTTGCACTTGCCGGTGGCGTTGAACATATGGGTAACCATCCAATGGGCGAACTTATGGATCCAAATCCTCGCTACCTTGCAGAGAAGATTGTTGATTCAGATGCAATGTCGATGGGTGCTACGGCAGAGCGTCTTCATGATCGTTTTCCAAGCATTACTAAAGAACGCGCGGATCGTTACGCATATAACTCACAGATGAAGACAGCAAAGGCATATGAGCAAGGATTAATTCAGCGCGATCTCATTCCAACAGCTGCTCGCTCTGAAGAACTTGGTTGGACAATCGTCTCTGCTGATGAGGGACCTCGCCCAACAACAACAATGGAGGGTCTTGCAGGGCTAAAGACACCGTTTCGTCCAGGTGGGCGCGTGACTGCAGGAAATGCTTCAGGCATTAACGATGGCGCAACTATCGCTCTCCTTGCAAGTGAAGATAAGGCGAAAGAGCTCGGGCTTCCTATCAAGGCGAAGATGGTTACCTTCGCATTTGCTGGTGTTGAACCAGAGGTAATGGGATATGGACCTGTTCCATCGACGGAGAAAGCTCTTGCAAAGGCGGGGCTGACAATTGCAGATATTGGTGCCTTTGAAATTAATGAGGCATTTGCCGTTCAAGTCATTGCCTTCCTTGAGCACTTTGGTATCGGTGATGAAGATCCACGCGTCAATCCTTACGGTGGGGCGATTGCAGTGGGCCACCCACTTGCCTCATCAGGAGTACGCCTAATGATCAACCTTGCACGTACCTTTGAAACTCACCCAGAAGTTCGATACGGCATCACAACAATGTGTATCGGTCTTGGTATGGGCGGAACTGTTATTTGGGAAAATCCACACTTCAATGGAGGAAATAAGTAAATGGCTACACCACTCGTATTGCCTGAGGGCGCTCCTGAAGAAGTAATCACCGTTGCAAAGGTCCGCGATGTAGATCTGACTCCATTTGGTTTTAAGGGCGTGCTCGCACTCATCACTCTCGATAACGGACTTGATCACACTCGCCCAAATACCTTGGGGCCGCAATCTGTTGCCTCCCTTGATGCTGCAATTACGGAAGCGATCTCGCATAAGCCCGCTGCTATCGCTGTGACCGGAAAGCCATTTATCTTTGCAGCAGGTGCGGACCTATCTGCGATGTCATTTTTGACAGATCGCAGTCAGGCTCTTGAAATTGGCAAGTTGGGACACGATGTCTTCCGTCGACTTGGCGAGATTGATATCCCTACATTCTCATTTATCAATGGCCTTGCACTCGGTGGCGGACTTGAGATTGGTCTTCATTCGAAATACCGCACACTTGCATCAACTGCTTTCACAGCTCTTCCTGAAGTTTTCCTTGGTCTTGTTCCAGGTTGGGGTGGAGCGACTCTCCTACCGAAGTTGATTGGTCCAGAAAAGGCCGTACAGGTAATCATCCTTAACTCACTCAATAACAACACAATGATGAAGGCGAAGGACGCCCTCGCACTTGGCGTTGTTGACGCTGTCTACGAACCAGCTGACTTCCTTGAAAAGTCGGTGGCATTTGCAGCATCAGTTCTCTCAGGTGCAACAAAGATTGAGCGTAAGGATTACGGCAACGATCCTGCATGGGATACAGCACTTGCAACTGGTAAGGCTGCGGCGCTGAAAAAGTTTGGTGGTGCCGATATTGCATCTCCTCGCAAGGCGCTCGAACTCATTGCAGCAGCTAAGAGCTGTAGCAATGGTGAAGGTTTCGATGCAGAAGATCAGGTACTCGCAGATCTCGTGATGTCTGATCCACTTCGAGCTTCACTCTATGCATTTAATATGATTCAGAAGAAGCGCAAGAAAGTTGAAGGCGCACCTAAGGCAAACCTTGCTCGCAAGGTCACCAAAGTTGGTGTAGTTGGTGCTGGTCTGATGGCATCTCAGCTCGCACTTCTCTTGCTCCGCAATCTCAAGTGTCCAATTGTCATGACTGATATCGATCAAGAACGCGCTGATAAGGGCGTTGCTTGGGTTCGTGCAGAGCTCGCAAAGCTTGTCGAGAAGAAGCGCATGAGTGCAGAGAGTGCGCAACGCCTCTCTGCACTTATCTCGGGATCGGCAGATAAATCTATCTACGCCGGTTGCGACTTCATCATTGAGGCAATCTTTGAAGAGCTATCGCTGAAGCAAGAGCTATTTAAGACTCTTGAAGGCATCGTCTCCCCTGAGTGCATCCTTGCAACTAATACATCCTCGCTCTCGGTCGAACGCATGTCTGAAGGAATGAAGAATCCAGAGCGCGTTGTTGGCTTCCACTTCTTCAATCCAGTTGCAGTAATGCCACTTCTCGAGGTAGCTCGCACATCTCACACAGATGATGCGACAACTGCAACAGCAGTTGAGGTTGGAAAGAACCTTAAGAAGACGATGATCATCTGTAAGGATGCTCCAGGATTCGTTGTTAACCGACTCCTTACACGCTTTATGGGTGAGATCACTGATGCTGTCGATGAAGGAACAGATCCAGCAACTGCAGATAATGCGATGCGCTCTATCGGCTTCCCAATGAGTCCATTTGAACTTCTCGGCCTTGTTGGTCCAGGTGTTGCGCTCCACGTTGCTGAAACTCTTCATGAGAATCTCGGCCCTCGCTACCGTATTTCGCCAACCATGCAGGCGATGGTCAAGGAGGGCGTCAAGACTTTCTATATCAAGAATGAAGATGGCTCATTTGGTGCAAACCCTGCTGCAGTTGCGCTCATTCATAAGGGCACGACTCCATCAACTGCTGAACAAGTACGTGATCGCGCTCTCAAGGCGCTTGCAGAGGAAGCTCGCATGATGCTCGATGAAGGTGTTGTGGCAACTCCCGCAGAGATTGACCTCTGCATGTTGCTCGGCGCAGGATGGCCAATGCACCTCGGTGGAATCTTGCCGTTCTTAGACCGTGAAGGAATTAGCGACGCTGTGTGTGGTCAGCGCTTTCATGCTCCGGGAATTGCATCGGTTCTGAAGTAGAGCTCCACTCAACAATTTCGCGAGCAATTTTCTGAGCGGTAATGCCAAGATCTTCAAGGATTTCATTGCGCTTGGAGTGTTCGATAAATTCAAGGGGGACACCGATGCTATGCACAGGTACTTCAAGTCGCGCATCGCGGAACATCTCTGAGAGAGATGAAGCAATTCCGCCATGTCGGATTCCATCTTCAAGGACAACAACGCTCTTGTAGCGTCGCGCCATCGTGACGAGTGATGCCGGCAGCGGCTTGACCCAACGAGGATCTACAACGGTGACGCCGATATCTTCGCGATACGCCTGAGATGCTGCTTCAACGGCCATAGGGGCCATTGCGCCGATGCTCACAAGAAGTACATCTGCGCTCTCGCCGCGATAGAGAACATCTACCCCATCTCGACTCTCAAAGGCTGGAATATCGTCATGCACTGCGCCCTTGGGAAAACGAAGCAGAGTTGGACGGTCGTTAATGTTGAGAGCTTCACCAAGTGCCTGACGAAGACGAGCACCATCGCGTGGTGCAGCAACAGCCAATGTGGGAACAATGCCAGTGAGTGCGAGATCCCAAATACCGTGGTGGGAAGGTCCGTCATCGCCCGTCACTCCTGCGCGATCGAGAATGAAGGTTACGCCTGCTCCGTGAAGTGCGACATCGAGTAAGAGTTGATCAAATGCACGATTGAGGAATGTTGAGTAAACAGCTACAACAGGATGGATGCCGGTGTAGGCAAGTCCTGCCGCACTGGTAACTGCATGTTGCTCTGCGATACCGACATCGATGGTGCGATCCGGGTATGCCTTTTGGAATTTATCTAAACCTGTTGGACCAAGCATCGCTGCCGTGATTGCAACGATATCTTGGCGATCTGCGCCAATCTTGACGAGTTCGCCACCAAATACATCGGTCCATGAAGTCTTACTTGCAGATACCGGCATTCCAGTCTCTGGGTCGACGATTCCAACGGCATGGAACTTCTCTGCCTCATCTGCCACTGCAGGGCTGTAACCACGACCCTTTTCGGTGATGACGTGTACCAGAACGGGCTCGCCAAACTCTTTCGCCTGCTCAAGTGCGCGATCCATTGCAGCAATGTCATGGCCATCAATTGGTCCGATGTACTTCAGACCTAAATCTTCAAACATTCCTTGTGGGGCGACAATATCTTTGATGCCCTTCTTCATGCCGTGCAAGGTTTCAAAGATTGGCGCTCCGACAACAGGAGTCTTCTGGAGAACTTCTTTACCCCAATCAAGAAAACGTTCATACCCTTGAGTCATTCGTAGCGTTGCAAGGTGTGAAGCAAGTCCACCAATTGTTGGAGAGTATGAACGCTCGTTATCGTTGACAACAATGACGAGGTTACGTTTTCCTGCTGCTGAAATATTGTTGAGCGCCTCCCATGACATTCCGCCAGTGAGCGCACCATCGCCTACAACAACAACGACGTGGCGATCGCTCTGACCGGTAAGTGAGAAGCCCCTAGAGATTCCATCTCCCCATGAGAGCGCAGTTGAAGCGTGAGAATTCTCAATAACATCGTGTTCAGATTCGCGACGGTTGGGATATCCGGCGATTCCACCACGTTGACGAAGGCCATCGAATTGATCGGCACGACCGGTAACTATTTTATGAACGTACGACTGGTGACCTGTATCAAAGAGAACGAGATCTTTTGGTGAATCAAAGGTGCGGTGGATGGAGAGTGTTAGTTCAACAACGCCGAGGTTGGGACCTAGGTGGCCACCTGTACGCGAGACCTTCTCTACCAAGAAGGCGCGAATCTCTGCTGAGAGCTCTGCCAACTGGGCAGGCGTCAGTTCTTTGAGGTCGGCAGGACCTGTGAGAGATTCAAGCATGTAGAGAAGTGTAAGTTACCCGCGCAGTGAACGGAGAACGAACTGCATGATTCCACCGTGGCGGTAGTAATCCGCCTCGCCAGGTGTATCGATTCTCACCTTTGCAGAGAAGCTCTTATCCCCCGCTGTGACCTTTACCTCCTTGGGAATACCGCCATCGTTGAGGGCGGTGATTCCTGAAATGGAGAAGCTCTCTTCTCCTGTGAGGCCAAGTGAGGCAGCGTTCTGGCCATCGATAAATTGCAATGGAAGAACTCCCATACCGATCAAGTTTGAACGGTGGATACGCTCGAAGCTCTCTGCAATTACTGCGCGGACTCCGAGAAGCGCTGTTCCCTTTGCAGCCCAGTCACGTGATGATCCTGAGCCGTACTCCTTACCTGCCAATATCACGAGTGGAACGCCAGCAGCTTGGTATGCAACTGATGCATCGTAGATTGTTGATTGGTTGCCGTTGTCGAGGAAGTTACGGGTAAAGCCGCCTTCGACTCCATCGAGCAACATATTCTTCAAGCGGATATTTGCAAATGTTCCACGGATCATTACTTCGTGATTTCCACGTCGTGAGCCGTAAGAGTTGAAGTCTTTGCGATCGACTCCATTTACCTCTAGATACTTACCTGCAGGTGAATCTGCCTTGATATTTCCTGCAGGTGAGATGTGATCAGTTGTTACTGAATCTCCCAGGATTGCAAGGACACGTGCGCCGTTAATATCTTTGACGGGAGTTGGCTCTGCAGGCATGCCTTCGAAGTATGGAGGCTTGCGAACATATGTGGACTTTGGATCCCATTCAAAAGTGTTTCCGGTTGGAGTATCGAGTGACTTCCAGCGATGATCGCCTTCGAAGACGCTTGCATAATCCTTAGTAAACATCTCAGATGAAATTGATGAGTCGATGACATCTTGGATCTCTTGAGCAGATGGCCAGATATCCTTCAAGAGAACTGGATTGCCATCCTTATCGTTGCCTAGCGAATCTGTTGCAAAGTCGTGGTCCATTGTTCCAGC
This sequence comes from Candidatus Nanopelagicaceae bacterium, assembly GCA_965267985.1. Lineage (GTDB taxonomy): Bacteria > Actinomycetota > Actinomycetes > Nanopelagicales > Nanopelagicaceae > Planktophila. Next base: position 873,168 of record OZ254152.1, read on the forward strand.
GATTGCATATGCAACCACTAGTGGAGGTGATGCAAGATAGTTCATCTTGATATCTGGGCTGATACGACCTTCAAAGTTTCGGTTTCCTGAGAGAACTGCAGTTACTGCGAGATCGTTATCGTTAACTGCTTTGCTAATCTCAACAGGAAGTGGTCCTGAGTTACCAATACAGGTAACGCAGCCATAGCCCACGAGATTAAATCCGAGCTCCTCCATATATGGAGTAAGTCCTGAGCGATCGTAGTAATCGGTAACGACCTTGGAACCTGGCGCAAGTGTTGTCTTGACCCATGGCTTTGACTTGAGACCCTTCTCCACTGCCTTCTTTGCAAGAAGGGCAGCGCCGATCATCACTGAAGGGTTTGAGGTATTGGTACAAGAGGTAATTGATGCGATAACAACGTCACCATTCTTAACCGTTGTCTTGTTAGCGCCAACGGTAACTGGGTATGAATCTTTACCAGTCTTGTCGGTGAAGTAGCTTGGGAGAATATCTTCAAACTTCTTCTTAGACTCTGAGATAGAGATGCGGTCCTGCGGACGCTTTGGTCCTGCGATAGATGAGACCACAGTTGAGAGATCAAGCTCGAGGTGCTCTGAATAACGTGGAGTAGCAGATGGATCGAACCACATTCCTTGTGCTTTTGCGTATTGCTCAACGAGTGAGACTTGATCTTCACTGCGACCTGTAAGACGCAAGTAGCGCAGCGTCTCTTCATCGATAGGGAAGATCGCACATGTTGAACCGTACTCAGGTGACATATTTCCAATTGTTGTGCGGTTCGCCATTGGAACTGCAGAGACACCTGGACCGTAGAACTCAACAAACTTTCCAACAACGCCGTGCTTACGAAGCATCTCGGTAATAACAAGAGCCATATCGGTCGCCGTTGTTCCTACTGGCAATGAGCCCTTGAGCTTGAAGCCAACAACACGTGGAATCAACATTGAAACTGGCTGCCCAAGTAGTGCGGCCTCTGCCTCGATTCCGCCAACGCCCCAGCCGAGAACTCCGAGGCCGTTTACCATCGTTGTATGTGAATCTGTTCCAACAACAGTATCTGGATAGGCACGTAAAACACCATTGACGTTACGCGTCATGATCACGCGTGCGAGGTACTCAATATTTACCTGGTGAACAATTCCTGTTCCTGGTGGCACAACCTTGAACTCATCAAATGCACCTTGTCCCCAACGCAAGAAGCGGTAACGCTCACGGTTGCGCTCGTATTCAATATCTGTGTTCTGCTCGAACGAACCTGAAGTTCCATAGAAGTCCGCGATAACAGAGTGATCGATAACTAGCTCGGCAGGTGCAAGTGGGTTGACCTTTGATGCATCTCCCCCGAGCTCAACGATTGCCTCACGCATCGTTGCAAGGTCTACAACGCACGGAACACCTGTGAAGTCCTGCATCACAACACGTGCTGGAGTGAATTGAATTTCAGTATCAGGCTCGACAGATGGATTCCACTGTGCAAGAGCCTTGATGTGATCAACGGTGATATTTGCGCCATCTTCAGTACGCAAGAGATTCTCTAGGAGAACCTTTAAAGAGAATGGAAGATCGTTTGCGCCCTCCACCTTCGAGATATCGAAGATCTGATAATCCTTACCTGCAACGGTGAGGTTCTTCTCTGTTCCGAGGGAGTTCTTGCTCATGGCGCGGCACCTATCTACCTAAAAGTATCTTGACGTCAAGATACCTTAGAGAGGGTGAAGAGCGCAATAGATTCGATGTGGTGAGTCATGGGAAAGAGATCCAGGGCGCGAATATCATCGAGGTGATAACCAATCTCATTGAGGTAGGTCGTATCACGAGCGAGAGCTGCCGGATCGCATGCAACATAGACGATAGATCTGGCGCCCAACTTTCCTAGAGATTCAATCACTGGCTTTCCTGCCCCAGTTCGAGGTGGATCCAGTACGACCACATCTGCTCGATTAAATTTACGGATTTCACGAGCAACATCGCCGGTGTGCACATGGACGTTCTCATCTGCGGCAAAGTTTCTACGCGCATCATCAGTCGCTGTTGCACTTCCTTCAACGATATCGATGCGTCCACCGGGGCCAACGATTGGAAGTGCCGCACCAGCAAAGAGTCCTACTCCCCCATAGAGATCAAGGAGATGATCGCCCGTGCGAAGATCTGCAAAACTAAGGACGACCTCAACCAACTTCTCTGGGGCGTTGATATTGCTCTGCCAGAATGACGATTGGCTTACTTCGTAATCTCGTTCATTGACACGGTAATTCAATACTTGAGAACCTTCAATAATTGTGGGAACGGCCCGCTGAGCTGTACGGCTCTCTCGCTGATCCATTATCGAGATTGTGCGTTCTCCATTTGTTGCAAGTGAAACTTCGACTCGCTGCCGAGCGCTGATGTGATCCCGTGGCAGTGTTGAGAGATCAATTTCCGGAATGAGGACTGGACACGAAGAAATTGGAATAACCGCATTACTGCGTGAGCCTTTAAATCCAATTGCTCCATTGCTATCAGTCGACGCGGCATAACGCGTGCGCCAGTGGTGAGGAGATGAAACCTCTTCTACTTCGACATCGACCTCCATCTTTGCGATACGAGCAAACTGTTCGGCGATAACTTCAGATTTTAATTCGCGCTGGCGTTCGATTGACACATGTTGGAAATCGCATCCGCCGCAGCTTCCTGCGTACTGGCAGGCAGGAGCCACGCGGGAAGGGCTCGACTCAATAACAGCAACGACATCGGCGCGCACGAAGGATTTTTCAACGCCTGTGATTTCAACTTCGACGATCTCACCTGGAATGCCGTGGCGGAGAAAGATGACTGCGCCTTCATGGCGGGCGATGAAATGACCCCCGTGGGCGACCTTCTCAATCTCCACTCGGTAAATTTCGCCGATATGGAGGGTTTTTCTCGTTGATTCGGTCATAGAGATAAGAGTAAAGGAGTAAGTTATGCCTATGCACGTAGTCATCATGGGTTGCGGTCGCGTGGGTTCATTGCTCGCTATCGAGCTTGAAGCAAACGGCCATTCAGTTGCAGTAATCGATCAATCTAAGGAGGCATTCCGCCGCCTTGGTCCTGATTTCAAGGGACGCACCGTTACAGGTGTGGGTTTTGATCGCGATACCTTGCTTGAGGCAGGAATCGAAGGGGCAGATGCATTTGCCGCTGTATCCAATGGCGATAACTCCAATATCTTGGCAGCACGTGTTGCTCGCGAAAGTTATGGCGTCACCAATGTTGTCGCCCGTATTTATGACCCAGGTCGCGCTGAGATCTACCAGCGTCTAGGAATTCCTACTGTTGCCACAGTTATCTGGGCGACAGATCAGATTATGCGCCGCCTTACCCCTGAAGGTTCTCGCTCTGAGTGGCGCGATGCGAGCGGAACGGTTCAACTCGCTGAGGTTCATCCTCATCTAGATTGGTTTGGCCACGCCATTTCTGAGATTGAGAGCGCTGCCGATCTCCGCGTTGCATTCCTGACTCGCCTCGGTGAAGGTCTCATTCCTGATGAGAGCACAGTCTTGCAAGATGGCGATCTCATCCATGTAATGGTTCGCGATGAGAAGCTTGCAGAAGTTGAAGCAATCCTAGGAAAGTCACCGGAGGCATAAGAGATGCGTATTGCTATTGCTGGTGCTGGAAATGTAGGACGCGCAATTGCGCGCGAACTTCTTGATAATGGCCATCGAGTTCTCTTAATTGACCGCGATCCCAAGGCTCTCAAGCTTGAATCTGTTCCTGATGCTGAATGGTTGATGGCAGATGCCTGCGAAATCGCTTCACTCGATAAGGCAAGCCTCAATGATTGTCAGGTACTCGTCGCTGCAACTGGTGATGACAAGGTAAATCTTGTTGCCTCACTTCTCGGCAAGACCGAGTACGGAGTCCCTCGCGTTGTTGCTCGTATCAACCATCCTAAGAATGAATGGCTCTTTGATCACTCATGGGGCGTAGATGTTGCTGTATCAACACCTCGCATCATTGCAGCCCTTGTTGAAGAGGCTGTCAGCGTCGGAGATGTTGTACGTCTCTTCTCATTCCGTAAGGGACAGGCAAACCTTGTAGAGCTCACACTTCCTGATTCATCAATCTGTATTGGAAAGACAGTCGAAGAGGTCACCTTGCCAGAGGATGCATCACTTGCTGCAATTGTCCGCGATGGTCGCGTAGTTACTCCGACTCCATCAGATGTCTTTGTTGCAGGCGATGAGTTGTTGTTTGTTGCATCAGCAGTTGCTGAGGGTAAACTCAAAGAGTGTTTTATCGCCTCGAATTAGCCTTGATGTGCGCGAGTAATCGGCACATTTTTTAAGATTAACCAGGTTGCATAGCCTGTTGCAAGAAATAACGGATAACCCATTGCAAGATTGACGGTTCCTAAGAGATTGACATTTCCGCTCTTGTAAATCGGGTATTGAACCGCAATACGAGTAAAGAAGAGACCAACCCAGAGCCATCCTGCGCGAAGATAAGCAGCCTTACGCACGGGATCATTACGCCACAGAAGATTCTCTCCCAGGATCGGTCCTAGCATCAGACCCAATATCGGCCATCCTGCAAAATTGGCGATGAGGTAGACGGTGCCATAACCAAGGTTGGTCAGCATCTTGGGAACAAATACATCACTTGGATTTCCAGTGCGATTGGCAAACCATGCACAGATGAGAGCGCCGATAAGCCCGCTAAATGCATGTTGAACCGTGTCGCGCTTTGCGAGGCGAATAATTGTTAAGACGATTGATACGGCAACGGATGCATAGAGCGCATCGTGGAGGTCGTGGCGAATATTAAAAACAACGAGAAAGAGGATGGAGGGAATTCCTGAATCAATTAGCCCCTTTTTTCCACCAAAGGCGGCAAGGACTTTATCGCGGTCATCGTGTGCGCTCATGAACGTCCTGTCGATCCAAAGCCACCATCTCCACGCCCTGAACCTGGCAGAGATTGAACTTCAATAAAATCTGCGCGCTCTACCTTTTGAAAGACTAACTGTGCAATTCGATCACCGCGCTTAAAAGTCACTGACTCATGAGGATCGTGATTGATCATGATGCATTGAAGTTCGCCGCGAAATGCTGCATCGACTGTGCCCGGTGCATTGACCATGGTGACGCCATGTTTGATGGCAAGTCCTGAGCGAGGATGAACTAAGGCAACATAACCATCGGGTAGGGCAATTGAGATACCTGTCGGAACAAGTGCGCGTTCTCCCGGTGCGAGAGTGACATCTATTCGAGAGTAGATATCAGCACCGGCATCTCCACCCTTTGCATATTGCGGAAGTGGTAGATCGGGATCTAATCGTGTGATCAACACCTGCAAGTTGCTCATGGGTTGATATTAAACTCTGGATCGACAAAGGCCATAAGTTCTGGGTTAGAACGAATAGCTGCAATGTATTCGGCAGGTGCATTCTCTAAGAAGTGCTTCATGGGAACGATGACGAAGAGAGATGCTGCGCGAGTAGCGATAGCTCCATCTACTCCCCCAATGCGACCTTCAGCAACTGAGTAGACCTTACGACCTTGCTGGCCGACGATACGCGCTGAGATAAAGAGGGTTGTACCGATTGGGACAGGCAGAAGAAAGTCTGTCTCAAGGCGAGCAGTGACCGCTGGTGCACGCAGAAGCCACATCAACTTTCCAAGCGCTTCATCAAATGCGAGTGAGAGCAGGCCACCATGGGCAAGGCCGGGTGCGCCTTGGTGATTTTCTGTGACGGTGAATTGTGCGGAGATCTCAAGGCCTTCCTCAACAATTGCCGTGAGGTGCAATCCTGTGGGGTGGAGATCGCCACAACCAAAGCAGTGTTTAAAGTGTGATGGAAGTTGTGATCCCGTTGGCGGCGACTTGGGATGGCGCTCTGGAAGGAGAGCTCCTTCAGGTGGTGTCGTACTTGCTACACGGCTCATAGGGTAAGGCTACTTGATGAGTTAGCCACTAACCTATATCCGTGAGCCAGAGATATGAATTTAAGGAAGTGATTCGCCCCCCATTCTGGCTCATTGCATTTATCTATTTCATGCTCTTCTCGCTCGTTATCGCAATCTGGGCAGCATTTGATAACAGAGCCGCCATCAACGCATTTGCTATAGCGATAGTTCTGGGCTTAGTTGCAATCTACATCTCGACAACATCGATCATCGTTGCAGATGGAGAGTTACGGATTCAGCGCGCGCATATCCCTGTGAAATATCTCGGCGCATCAGAGGTCATAGATAAGAAGAGCTTTAGCTATGAGAGAACTCGCGGCGCAGATCCCGCTGCTTACTTTGCAACAACCTTTTGGATTTCAGAGGGGATCAAAGTTGAAGTTACCGATAGGCGCGATGTAACGCCATATTGGTTGATATCTACTCGACGAGCTGAAGAGTTAGCTGACGCTTTAAAGAGTTAAGCGCAATCCTTACAGACTGCCTTGGCGCCTTCACCCTTTGCGAGCTGAGTCATGTGGTGAATCAAGTAGCAGTGTGAACATGTAAATTCATCAACCTGCTTAGGAACTACGCGGACAGCGAGTTGTTCTCCGGAGAGATCTGCTCCTGGTAGCTCGAGATTCTCTGCAGCTTCTGCCTCATCGACATCAATCTGACCGGATTGTGCATCAGCACGTTTCGCCTTGAGTTCTTCGAGAGACTCCTCGTGTAATTCCTCATCGGTCTTACGGGGTGTGTCGTAATCTGTTGCCACTGATCTCACCTCTCCTTCATCAATATCGTGCGGGCCTTGCGCCTGCGTGCGAATAGTCGCGTATAAAGCTTGGAATTACCTGTTAGAACCGCCGGCGTGTCGTGTTTATTCCCGCACTATCTGGTTACCCCAGTGGTTTTGTGGCGCGTTCAATCGATTGTGCAAGAGCCCCATCTACATATCCACGGATATGGGTTCCTTCAGCCAAATGCTCTTCAAGAAGGATCTCACCGGTCTCATGAATTGCGTGGACCAGGTCACCGCGACCATAAGGAATAACGGAGTCGATCTCAACGCTGGGGTGAGGAAGTGACTTCTCAATTGCGTGAATGAGTCCATCAATGCCGAAGCCGCTCTTGACTGAGAACGCGTAACTGTTCTTCTCTTTACGAAGTAACTCCATGACAACTTCAGGGGCGGCAATATCCACCTTATTGATGGCGATGATTTCAGGGATATCTCCCCCACCAATTTCATCTATCACCTGGCGCACTGCGCGAATCTGTTCAAAGGGATCGGGGTGTGAACCATCGACGACGTGAACAATTAGATCTGCACCTGAGACTTCTTCCAGTGTTGATTTAAATGCATCGACTAGCTGGTGAGGTAAGTGGCGGACAAATCCCACGGTGTCAGAGAGTGTGTATACACGGCCCTCTGCCGTTTGGGCTTTACGAACGGTGGGGTCGAGAGTTGCAAAGAGGGCATTCTCAACGAGTACGCCAGCGCCAGTAAGAGCGTTAAGGAGTGAAGATTTTCCGGCATTGGTATATCCAGCAATTGCTACCGATGGGATGTTATTGCGGCGACGTTCTTGGCGCTTAGTATCGCGAGCGACCTTCATCTCAGTAATCTCACGGCGGAGTTTGGCCATCTTGTCGCGAATTCGTCGACGATCGGTCTCAATCTTTGTCTCACCAGGACCGCGTCCACCAATACCAGCGCCACCAGCGGCGCGACCACCGACCTGACGTGAAAGAGAATCTCCCCATCCGCGAAGTCGTGGGAGAAGGTAGGCAATCTGCGCGAGCTCTACCTGTGCCTTACCTTCACGACTCTTTGCATGCTGAGCGAAGATATCGAGAATGAGCGCGGTTCGATCAACAACTTTGACCTTTAACTTATCTTCAAGAGTACGGAGTTGCGATGGAGAGAGTTCACCATCGCAGATAACGGTGTCTGCTCCAGTGCCACGAACAATGGCGCGCAGCTCTTCTAACTTTCCGGCGCCGATATATGTCGAGGGATCTGGCTTATCGCGTCGTTGAATCAAACCATCGAGAACTTCTGAACCTGCAGTCTCTGCAAGAGCTTTGAGTTCGGCAAGAGAGTTCTCTGCCATCTCACCGGTGCCTTCAGTCCAGACGCCTACGAGAACTACTCGCTCTAATTGAAGCTGGCGGTATTCGGCCTCGGAGATATCTTGGAGCTCTGTTGAGAAGCTCTTAACTCGGCGTAGCGCATGGCGGTCTGAGAGATCTTGCTGAGATTCAACCTCATCGATTTCATCTGCATCAAAATCTGCAGCTGCCCGAGCGCTCTCACGTAAGAGATCATCAAAGAGTTTGTCGTAACCGTTATCTTCGTTACTCATTGAAGGTATGCGCTCACATCATGGTCGTCGAGAATTACTGCCGGACCTGTCAAAGTCGCGTTGGAATGTCCATCGATATCAACAACTAAACGACCACCTGGAGGGTAGATCACCCATCTCGCTGGAAGGGTTTCACCAGACTTCATCGTTGCTGCGAGGGCTACTGCGCACGTGCCTGTTCCACAGGATTGAGTCTCACCGCTACCGCGTTCATGAACGCGCATCTTCGCTTCATGATTGGGCAAGAGTTCAACAAATTCAACATTGACGCCTTCGGGATAAGAATCTGCTGGCGAAACTGTTGGTGCGGTTTCGAGAGAACCCAACTGAGCGAGATCATCTGTGAAGACAACGGCGTGAGGATTTCCAACGTTGATATTAAACCCTGAGAAAGTTGAACCATTGACTGATGCTTTTACCTCTTCAGATTCGTCGTAAACCTTGCCCATATTGACCGAGATGTCATCATCTGCCGGAACGCGTAGATGCTTAATTCCTGCGCGTGTATCGATAGCAAAGATGCCTTCGCGTTGATGGCCTTTTGCAACGAGATAGCGAGCCATTACACGGATTCCGTTACCGCACATCTCTGCAAGCGAGCCATCGGCGTTGCGGTAATCCATAAACCATTTTCCATCGTCGCCTTTAAGAATGCGGATGATTCCATCGGTATTAAAACCGGTTACTTCACCGCAGAGCGCAGCTACCTGATGGGCGCTGATAACTAATTGGTCATCGGGATCAAAGAAGATGAGGAAATCATTATGGGTGCCGTGGCCATAGGTGGCGATTACTGGATTTTGCATTGTGTTAAGAGTTTAGTCTCTGATTGATAAAAGCGAGACGTGGTTGATCCTCGCCTATCCATTGAATTCGTGGATCGCGCTTAAACCAGGTCTCTTGTCGGCGAACATACTGGCGCGTGGCCACTATCGTCTCTTCAATTGCCTGACTTTCAGAAATTTCGCCCTTTCTCATAGCGATAACCTGTGCATATCCGATTGCTCTCTGAGCGGTGCTTCCCTTCAGAAGGCCCGCCTCAATCAAGCTATCAACTTCTGCAACCAATCCGCTCTGCCACATTCGATGAACGCGAGCTTCGATGCGTGGTGCAAGTGATGAGCGCTCCATTGCTAGACCGATATGTAGGGCCTCGGGATATCGAAGACTTGTATCGCTGGGAAGATTTGCTGAATAAGGCTGACCGGTTACCTCAATCACCTCTAGAGCTCGAATGATTCGACGGGTATTTGCTGGTTCGATAGCAGTGGCTGCTTCAGGATCGAGTAAGCGAAGTCGTGAGTACAACTCTGCTGTTCCCAATAGCTCAGCTTCACTCTCTAATTTCTTACGAAGTTCGGGATCAGTCTCTGGGAAGTTCATCTCATCGATAATTGATTTAATGTAGAGGCCGGTGCCTCCAACGATGATCACCGTATTATTACGACCTCGAATGTCATCGATAGCTGCACGAGCAAGTGTTTGATATTGAGCCACTGATGCATCTTCATCTACGGTGAGAATATCGAGGAGATGGTGAGGAATTGCCTTGCGCTCATCGACTGAGAGCTTTGCCGTTCCGATATCCATACCTTTATAGAGCTGCATCGAGTCGGCGTTGATGATCTCGCCACTGATGAGTTCAGCGACTTCTAGGGCGAGATCACTCTTACCGGTTGCAGTGGGGCCACAGATAATGATGATGGGCGAAGACATCGTTACTTCTTTACCGTCGGGATTCCGAGCATCGTCGGTGCAGGTCCAGCGCTCTCACGATTTCGCGCCTCGAAAGCATCTCCGCCTCGAGTAGGAATGACCTGCAGTGGCGTACCGATCAGGTAATGCGCTGATGCCTCTGTTAATTCAACATCGACAAAATCTCCTGGGCGTAGACCATCTATAGGTTCAAAGTGCACGAGGCGGAAATCTTCTGATCGGCCGGTAATGCGGCCGCGATCTCCATCGCGACGTCCCTCTATCTCGTTCACCATTACTCGGTGGTTCTGACCGATTGCGCGTTGATTAATTGTGAGAGAAATTTTCTGTAGGTGTTCGTGTAAACGTGTGTAACGCTCTCCCACGACAGCCTCATCAACTTGGTTGGGCATAACACCTGCCGGAGTTCCCGGGCGAATCGAATATTTATATGTATATGCAGCAGCGAATTCAGCTGTGGTTGCAAGGTCGATTGTCGCTTGGAAATCTTCCTCAGTTTCACCAGGAAATCCAACGATGATGTCAGTTGTAATCATTGCGTGTGGAAGTGCGGTACGGACACGATCAAGAATTCCCAGGTACTTCTCGCTTCGATAAGAACGTCTCATCGCCTGCAAAATCGAGTCAGAACCAGATTGCAATGGCATATGCAGATGCGGCATGACATTAGGCGTCTCCACCATCGCTTCGATGACATCATCAGTGAAGTCGCGAGGGTGTGGTGACATAAATCGGATTCGCTCTAAACCTTTAACTGCGCCAACATCTCGGAGCAATTTCGCAAAAGCGCCTTTCTTACCCGCTTCAACACCATAGGCGTTGACGTTCTGTCCAAGAAGAGTAATTTCAATGACGCCTTGTGCGACAAGAGCTTTTACTTCGGCGATGACATCTTCTGGTTCGCGATCCTTTTCGGGGCCGCGCAAAGCTGGGACGATACAGAAGGTGCAGGTGTTATTACATCCGACCGAGATCGAGACCCACGATGTAAACGATGAGAAGCGACGAGCGGGAAGAGTCGACGGGAAATGTTCAAGTGCTTCAAGAATCTCAATCTGAGACTCTTCCTCAATACGAGCACGTTCCAGCAGTACTGGAAGCGAACCAACATTGTGAGTTCCGAAGACCACATCCACATAAGGCGCCTTCTTAAGAATTGTTGCCTGATCTTTCTGAGCAAGGCATCCACCTACGGCAATTTGAAGTGAAGGGTTGGCCTTCTTGATCGGTGCTAAGAAACTCAAATTTCCATAAAGTTTATTATCTGCATTCTCGCGAACGGCACATGTATTAAAGACAACGATATCTGCCTGCTCGCCCTGTGCAACCGGCACATGTCCTGCTGCATCCAATAGCCCCGCGATGCGTTCAGAGTCATGAACGTTCATCTGGCATCCGTAGGTCTCAACGAGATATGTACGGGCCATAGTTATCGATTCTTCTGTGCGCGAAGTTGTGCCTGCTCTGCACGCCATTTGGCGATTGCAGCGTGATTTCCGCTTAAGAGAATCTCGGGAACATCGATTCCGCGCCACTGTGCAGGCTTAGTAAAGTTTGGATATTCGAGATAACCCTCGCTGTTATGTGACTCTTCTGCAAGCGAATCTGGATTTCCCAGAACTCCAGGGATTAATCGCGTGATCGCCTCAATCATGACCATTGAAGCCACTTCTCCCCCACCAAGAACGTAATCACCAATCGAGTATTCGTGCACGCGTATGTTGCGGGATGCGAACTCTGGTTGTGAGTAATACTGACGAATGCGATCATCAATTCCTTCATAACGACCGCAGGCAAAAATTAAATGTGAGTGTGAAGAAAATTCTTGAGCAACAGGTTGAGTGAATTGTTTTCCTGCGGGCGTCAGGATGATGAGGTCGGTGTTATCTACCATTAAAGGATCGAGCGCCTTAGCCCAGACCTCAGGAGACATCACCATTCCAGCGCCGCCGCCATAGGGAGTGTCATCGACAGAACCATGTACTCCTACTGCGTTATCGCGCAGGTTATGTACCTCAATCTCTACAATTCCAGCGCCCTGAGCTTTGCCAAGAAGTGAGAGGTTGAGAGGTGATAAATACTCAGGAAATATTGAGATGACATCAATCTTCATTAAATTGATCCAGAAATCTCGGGCGGGATTACGGTCATTCGCTTATTGCGAACATCGACCTCAGGGACTAATTGCAATACAAATGGAATCATGACTTCACCGCTGGCAGCTTTGATGACCAATACATCTTGACCAGGAAGGTTCAGTACTTCAGTCACCGGACCAAATTCCGATCCATCTTCGAGGTATGCGATGCATCCAATCAACTGCAGGACGTGATAATCATCCTCGTCAAAGCCAGGTGCATCGATATCCACATCCGCATAGAGAAGCTCGTTGCGGAGCTCTTCTACCTGATTGCGATTCTCAATTCCCTCAAAGCCAAGGAGCAAGATTCCATTGTGTACACGTGCAGAAGCCACGGTGAGAACACCGTGGCTATCTGTCTCTAAATGTGCACCGAGTGCGAAACGATCTTCCGCTTCATCTGTTCGCACTTCGATAGTTGCCTCACCGAGAATTCCGTGGGCTTTACCGATACGTCCTACATTGAGGCGCATGACGTACCTAGTGAATTAGCGAAGTTCGTCTGTATCAATAAGATCAACGCGAACTGAACGTCCAGCGAGCGCGCTTACAACTGTGCGAAGCGCCTTTGCTGTACGACCGTTACGACCGATGACCTTACCGATATCTTCAGGATTAACGCGGACTTCGAGAGTTGCCCCACGACGACCGTTCTTCTCCTTGACGTTCACATCGTCAGGGTTATCTACGATTCCCTTTACGAGGTGCTCGAGAGCTTCGTCAATCATAATTATTCTGCAACTGCTTCTTCTGCAGGTGCTTCAGTTGCTGGAGCTTCCTCAGCTGCTGGCGCCTCTACGACTGCCTCAACAACTTCTTCAACCGCAGCTTCTGCTACAGGCGCTGGAGTCTCTTCAACAACTTCTGGAGCCGGTGCTGACTTAGCAGCAAGCTTCTCCTGTGCCTTCTTCTTAAGAGTTGTTGCACCCTCTGCAGGCTCTGACGCTGCTGCCTTAACAGCTGCCTCGTATGCAATGCTCTTAGCTGGCTTTGGTGCTGCAAACTTAAGTGTTCCCTCTGTTCCTGGAAGGCCCTTGAACTTCTGCCAATCGCCAGTCACCTTAAGAAGTGCTGTTACAGCTTCAGTTGGCTGTGCGCCTACGCCGAGCCAGTACTGAGCACGCTCAGAGTTAACCTGAATAATTGATGGCTCTTGTCCTGGTACGTAGCGACCGATCTCTTCAATTGAGAGACCGTTACGTGCCTTACGTGAATCTGTAACGACGATACGGAAGTACGGTGTGCGGATCTTTCCAAAACGCATCAAACGAATCTTTGTAGACAAAGTGGTGGTGCTCCTAAAAAAGTGTGTCAGCGTGAACTCGTTACAGCGGGGTGCGTAACTGCGCTCATCCGACGGCGGATTTGGATGTTTTCAGGGGTAGAGGGCCCTTCAACAGGTTGCTTATTCTGCCAGCCAGCCCGCTTATACGGAAATCGGCGATTTAGCTCTCGAGGGCTCGTTTAGCAGGGTTACCTGAGCGGGACTTCTTCTTAGGCGGCATCTGTCCCATCTTGGGAGCTCCACCCATGGCCGGCATAGGCATTCCGGGAGGTAGAGCCATCCCAGGAGGCAGAGCAGGGCCTTTGCCACCACGGAGCTGCTTCATCATCTTCTGGGCAGCGGTGAATTTTTCGACCAACTTATTCACATCAGATACCGCGCGACCAGAACCGGTTGCGATTCGAGCGCGACGAGAACCATTGAGGAGTTTGAGATCGCGACGCTCTGCAGGTGTCATCGATTGAACAATCGCCTTAGTGCGGGTGATCTCTGACTCATCGAAGTTATCAATCTGTTTCTTCATCGCTCCGGCGCCAGGCAGCATTCCAAGGAGCTTGCCCATATTGCCCATCTTCGACATCGCCTCAATTTGTTCGAGGAAATCTTCGAGGGTGAAATCTTCGCCACTGGCAAACTTCTCTTCAAGTTTCTTCGTTGTATCTGGATTGAAGGCCTTCTGTGCTTGCTCAGCAAGTGTTGCAACATCGCCCATACCAAGGATTCGAGATGCCATTCGCTCTGGATAGAAGATATCGAAATCTGCAATCTTCTCACCGGTAGAGACGAACATGATTGGGCGACCTGTAAGGGATGCAATGGAGAGCGCTGCTCCGCCGCGTGCATCGCCATCAAGCTTGGTAAGAACTACGCCATCAAATCCAACGCCATCGCGGAAGGCCTCAGCTGTGCGAACTGCATCTTGTCCGATCATTGCATCAACAACGAAGAGAATTTCATTGGGGTTGATTGCATCGCGGATAGCCGATGCCTCCTTCATCAAATCTTCATCGACACCCAGGCGACCTGCTGTATCAACGATGACCATGTTATGAAGCTTTGACTTTGCAAATGTCACACCATCACGTGCAACCTGCACAGGATTACCGACTCCATTTCCTGGTTCAGGTGCAAAGACAGGAACTCCTACAGATTCACCGACGACCTGCAATTGGTTGACCGCGTTGGGGCGTTGTAAATCTGATGCAACAAGAATTGGTGTATCGCCTTGATCTTTATAGAACTTTGCAAGCTTTGCCGCCAAAGTCGTCTTACCCGCACCTTGAAGACCGGCAAGCATGATGACAGTGGGTGGATTCTTGGCATAACGAACGCGACGCGCACCGCCTCCGAGAATCTCGGTGAGTTCCTTATTTACAAGTTCAAAGATTGCCTGTGCTTGATTGACGCCAGATTGAAGAGTGGGCAGAAGTTCGAGTGAACCGGTGCGCACCTTTTCGATAAATTGATCAACAACTGGAAGTGCTACATCTGCCTCAAGGAGAGCTTGGCGAATTTCAGCTGCGGTGTTCTCGATATCACTCGTTGAAAGCTTGCCACGGTTACGTAATGAACCGAAGACGCCTGAGATTTTGGAGGAGAGTGCATCAAACATAGTGGGGCAAGACTACTTGAGAGAGGCTTGGATTCGCGAAGCGACCTCAGCTGCCCGCTCTGCTGTGAGCACTCCCCCGCCTACCTCTGTGACATATAAAGTATCAATCGCCTCGGCCCCAAGTGTTGTCACAATTGCAGATTTAATATCGATATTGCACTTGCGTACAGTGTCACCGATGGAGAAGAGAAGTGCAGGACGGTCATGGCTTCGCACCTCAATAATCGTCGCATCAGTTGCCGCATCCAGGAATGTTTCAACAACTGGTGGTGGCACAGGAATCGTCGGCATCTGGGCATATGCCTCAATACGAGCTTGAATACGATCTGCCAACTTACCTTCTGCATCAAGGCCACGGACTAATTCGCGATGCAGGTCTTCTCGTGAAATCTCGTCTGCATTGGGATCAGGAACAACTATCCACTCCATCACCGCTACGCCATCAACTGTCTTAGTTCGAGCGCTTCGAACATCAAGACGCAAAATATTAAGTACCCCAGAGACAATAGAAAGGAGTCCGGTCTTATCGGGAGAGATGACTTCAATCGCATAGACATTTCCGCGATCTTCAATGACAACATCAAGTTTCTGGCGAGATGCTCGCTCTAATTGATCTGATGAGAGCTCTGGCTGGGCAGAGATGGTGTTATCGGTCAGAGCCAGTTTTGTCTTTCTCACAAGCTCGCTCACAAGTGTTGCTTTCCAATCGCTCCACGCTGCCCGTCCAGTCGCCTCACCATCTGCGATGCTCAGCGCGTGCAGGAGTTCGAGAGTTCCTACATCGTTAATGTTCTCGGCAACACCTGCAATCGTTGCTGGATCATCGAGATCGCGACGGGTTGCAGTCGCAGAAAGTAAGAGGTGATGTTTAATGAGCTTTTGAATTACCTCGATGTCGCGCGTATTGAAGCCGATGCGCTCAGCAAGTGGCTTAATCAGCGCCTCACCGCGAAGTGAGTGATCTTCTTCCGTGCCCTTTCCAATATCGTGAAAGAGTGATGTAAAGAGTAAGAGATCAGGGCGGTGCACTTCACGTGTGAGCGCTGCTGCCGAAACTGCAGTCTCCACCATATGACGATCTACTGTGTGGCGATGCAGAACATTGCGCTGTGGCAGCGAACGCACTCCCCTCCACTCTGGAATCCAGTGGAAGAGGATCTCTTCTTGGTCGAGAGCCTCAAAGATTTCAACCATTGCAGGTCCTGCGCCAATCAAGGCGATGAGATATTCGCGTGCCTCTCGCGGCCATGGAGTGGGCAGGGCGCCTCTGCCGGCATCGAGTGCATCGGCATAGATTCGCAGTGGATCAAAAGCTAATCTCAATCCTAGTTGGGCAGCTGTTGCTGCGGCACGCAATCCAACAACTGGATCACTATCGATATCAAATGTTGAATCGATAACAATTTCCTTATTGCTCACACTAATTCCTGGAGCGATTGTCGTGGAACGCACTTTTCGCAAGAAGCGCCCAAAGCCATCTCGACCTTTGTGATGATATTGGTGCCAGGCCATCTGCATCAAGTAATCAACGGCGCGAGCAGATTGAGCGACATCGCTCATCAGTGCATCGGCATCGCCATATTTAAGAATTTCAGCGACTTTATCTTGCTCGCCAAAGAGCAATCGATCCTTATCGCGTCCACTTGTATTGTGTAAAGTCTCACGAACCGTTGAGAGAAGCGATTCGGCTTGGCTGACGCGTTCCATGGGAAGGGTCATTGCTCCCGATGCATTCATGGCGCGAAGTGCGGTGATATCGCGCAGTCCACCTCGCGACTCTTTTAAATCTGGTTCGAGGAGATAGGCAAGTTCGCCATTACGTTCGTAGCGCTCCTCTAAAGTATCTTTCAAGAGAGGTAGATAGCGATCGCTCTCTTCGCGCCAGCTCTCAAGGGCCATCGATTGAATTTCTGCAACAAGATCTGCGCTTCCGCAGATAAGACGAATATCGAGAAGCCCCATCGCAACTTTGAGGTCCTCAGAGAGCGCTGTTCGTACTTCTTGTCGCGTACGAACTGAGTGATCAATTTTAAGTTTCTGGTCCCAGAGCGGATAGAGAATTGCATTGACTATCTCGGTGAGCTGAGCTGGTTTATATGAACCTGTGTGAAGAATAACGATATCTAAATCAGAGCCTGGAGATAGCTCGCCGCGGCCGAAACTACCAACGGCAGCAATTGCTACCTCATTCGAATCTGCGCCACTGGATGTGAAGAGGGATGAGATAAGGAGGTCGCGCTCGTTAGAACGCAACCTCCTCTCTCGTGTACCCATGCCGTGATTCTATTGTTACTGCGATGAAATCTAGTAAGAACTAGATTGCATCTGGGCCGCGTTCTCCCGTGCGAACGCGGACTACTTGATCGACTGGAGTTGTCCAGACCTTTCCATCTCCGATGGAACCTGTTCCGGCTGCCTTCACGATGACATCGACGATATTTGCAGCATCTGCATCATCGACAAGCACCTCAAGACGCACCTTAGGAACGAGATCTACTGTGTATTCAGCTCCACGGTAAACCTCTGTATGTCCCTTCTGGCGACCGAAACCGCTCGCCTCAGAAACTGTCATACCGGTAATGCCAGCGCCTTGAAGCGCATCCTTTACCTCATCGAGCTTAAATGGCTTGAGAATTGCTGTTATGAGTTTCATAGGTTTGCGCCTCCTCGTGATGAGCTTGCATATTCGTATGCTGATTCAGCATGTTCCTTAAGGTCGATACCTTCGATCTCTGCATCCTTTGAGATGCGGAAGCCAATCGTCTTTTCAATTGCAAAGCCGATGATCAAGGTTGCGATAAATGAGTAGCCACCGACCATTGCGACACCAAGGGCTTGCTTACCCAAGAGAGTTGTTCCGCCGCCGTAGAAGAGACCGTCGAGACCGATGCTGTTAACAACGTGTGTTCCGAAGAGACCGATAGCAAGTGATCCCCAGATACCGCCAACAAGGTGGACGCCGACAACATCGAGTGAGTCATCGAAACCAAACTTGTACTTCAAGCTCACTGCAAGTGCGCAGAGGATTCCTGCAACGAAACCAATGACAACTGCTGCCCATGGAGCGACAAATGCACATGCAGGTGTAATCGCTACAAGACCTGCAACAGCACCTGATGCTGCGCCAAGAGAAGTTGCGTGGCCGTTGCGAATCTTCTCAACAGCGAGCCATCCAACGATTGCTGCAGCTGCTGCAACCTGAGTATTCATAAATGCAAGACCTGCAATTCCATTGGCACCGAGAGCTGATCCTGCGTTAAATCCAAACCATCCGAACCATAAGAGTCCTGCACCAAGCATGACGAGTGGAAGTGAGTGTGGACGCATTGGATCTTTACGCCAACCGATGCGCTTTCCAAGAACGATTGCGAGAGCAAGACCAGCTGCACCTGCATTGATGTGAACAGCTGTTCCACCTGCGAAGTCTTCGATGCCCTTACCTGCAAGGTAACCAGTACCGGTAACTACATCGCCAACCTTGTTACCAAATGCAAATACCCAGTGAGCTACAGGGAAGTACACAACTGTTGACCAGATTGCGACGAAGATTCCCCATGAGATGAACTTTGTGCGATCTGCGATAGCGCCAGAGATAAGCGCTGGAGTGATGATTGCGAACATTAACTGGAATGCAGCAAAGACCAAGACTGGAATTGGATAGACGCCACCATTATTGGTGAAATCGTTTACAACTCCCCCGAGACCGCTGAGTGAGAAGTTTCCGTACCACGCTGATTCAGCCTTGTAACCAAAAGCTAATTCAAATCCGAAAATTACCCAGAGGACGCTGACGATTCCAATTGTTACCATCGACATCATCATCATGTTAAGAACGCTCTTCGTGCGGACCATGCCACCGTAGAAGAACGCTAGACCTGGAGTCATCAAGAGCACGAGTGCACTGCTGATGAGAATAAAGGCAGTGTCACCACTGTTGAGAACTACATCTCCCATTTACAAACCTCACTTACATGTAATAAACCGCTGAAACTCGCCGTTGAGATGGGAGAAAGGTCGCAACTGCGGGTTACAGGAGGCGGTTTCTTGCGTTAATGGGGTGCAACAAAAGGGCGTGAAATGTTTCGCCAGTGTTAAGCGCCCAGACTTAATCGCCCAGACTTAATCGCCTAGCAGGCCGTCGAGATAGCTTTCGATCTCAAATGGGGCGAAATCCCCGATTGCCTCGCCTGTACCGATGAATTTGATGGGTAGATCGAGCTGATCCTCGATAGCTAGCGCGACTCCCCCGCGGGCTGAGCCATCGAGCTTTGTAACAATCAAGCCCGTAACATCG
Source organism: Candidatus Nanopelagicaceae bacterium (assembly GCA_965267985.1). Taxonomy (GTDB): domain Bacteria; phylum Actinomycetota; class Actinomycetes; order Nanopelagicales; family Nanopelagicaceae; genus Planktophila. Next base: position 892,500 of record OZ254152.1, read on the forward strand.
ACCGCTTCGCTAAAGAGCTTCGCCTGGATCAACCCGTTCTGACCCGTGGTGCCATCAATGACCAAGAGGACTTCGGCCACGGGTGCAGTTTTCTCAATCACTCGCTTTATCTTGCCAAGCTCTGCCATCAAATCGTTCTTGGTGTGTAGGCGTCCAGCTGTATCAATTAGTACATAGTCAGAGCCGCTCTCACTTCCGCGCTTGACTGCATCGAATGCGACAGATGCTGGTTCACCTTCATGTTTACCGGTAATGACATCGACGCCAACTCGAGCACCCCACGTAGCAAGTTGGTCAACAGCTGCAGCTCTGAATGTATCCGCAGCGCCCAGAACAAGAGTATGAGATTGGTTCTTCAAATACTGTGCAAGTTTTGCAACCGAAGTTGTCTTTCCAACTCCATTGACTCCTACCACCAGGATTACTGCAGGTGTCGCAGCGGGCGCGAGAGCGCGATTTTTCTCTGATAGATGCGATTTCAAAATTTCTCGTAACGAGCCCTCGGCATCGTCGCCCTTAATCTTCTTCGCTTCATCAATGAGCTTGCCAGTCAATACCGGTCCCAAATCTGCAGCTAAGAGTTCAGAGTTGAGTTCATCCCAATCAAGGAGGGATGCAGTTGATTCGCCTTTGAGCTTTGAAACAAAGCGCGAGAAGAGGCCCATGAGAGATTAAATCCCTAGGCGTTTGTTGATTCGCGCAGACGCTGCGAGATCACTTCAGTCACACCATCTCCGCGCATCGTGACACCGTAGAGAGCATCAGCAATCTCCATTGTGCGCTTCTGGTGGGTAATAACAATGAGCTGAGAACTTTCACGAAGCTCTTCAAGAATTCCAAGGAGTCGACCGAGGTTGACATCATCGAGAGCCGCTTCAACTTCATCGAGCACATAGAACGGGCTTGGACGAGATTTAAAGATTGCTACGAGCATCGCAACAGCTGTCAGAGACTTCTCTCCACCTGAAAGGAGTGAGAGGCGCTTGACGCGCTTTCCTGGTGGGCGCGCCTCAACATCAACGCCAGTATTGAGAAGATCATCAGGATTAGAGAGGAAGAGCTTGCCTTCTCCACCTGGGAAGAGGCGAGAGAAGATATCTTTAAAGTGAGCGGCTACCTCGGTGTATGCCTCCATGAAGACTTCCTGAACCTTGTCATCTACTTCCTTGATGATGTCGAGGAGATCCTTCTTGGTGCGCTTCAAATCTTCGAGCTGTTCTGCAAGGAACTTCAAGCGCTCTTCAAGTGCGTTGTACTCTTCAAGAGCCAATGGGTTGATCTTGCCGAGAAGATTGAGTGAACGCTCAGCTGATGCAAGGCGCTTCTCTTGCTGATCGCGGCGATACGGAATCAATTCCGTTGCAATGATTTCGCCCTCATCTGTCTCAACAAATGTTGGAACATCCTTATCTGGTCCGTACTCACCGATAAGTGTTGGAATATCAATTCCGAGCTCTTCAACAGCCTTGCTCTCGAGGGCTTCGATGCGCATGCGCTGTTCTGCGCGAGCAATCTCATCACGATGAACGCTTGTCGTAAGTTGATCGAGCTCTGCTGTGAGTTCGCGACCACGTGTGCGCACTGTCAAAGTTTCGCTATCGCGATCATTGCGTGAATTCTCAAGACGTTGGCGTTCTGCAGATGACTTTGCAATAGAACGTTCGATATTGATGAGCGCTTCATAGGCAGCCTCTGCAATTGCCTGAGAAATAATTGCGCCACGTGCGCGAGCTCCACGACGGGCAACAGCTCGCTCGGATGCTTCGCGCTCTGCATTTGCTGCATCCTTCAAAGATTGTGCACGTGCTGCAATTGATGTCACACGTTCTTCAGAAGTGCGAACTGCAAGACGTGACTCCATCTGAGCGGTGCGCGCAGCTGATACCTGCTCGCGAAGTGCTTCAGCGCCTGAACGATCTGGTTCAGAGATTTCACCTTGCTGACCAAGTTGTGATTGTGCGATTGAAAGTTCATTTTCATCGCGAGACTTTGCAGATGATGCTTCAGAGATTGCTTGGGTAAGACGTTCTACCTCTGCAGCTGCTGACTTCATATTCTGGCCAGAGACAGCGAGCTGTTCTGTCAGCGCTGCGATGCGCGCATCTGATTCATTGAGTTGAGCTAAAGCTGCATCGAAATCGCTCTGCTTGCTATCAACTTCTGTTGACGCAGTTGAGATCTCAAACTTAAGGCGATCGCATGTGCGTGTGAGTTCTTCGAGTTCGCTTTCGAGGCCATTGATTAACGCCTGAATCTCTACGAGTGAGTTAGATGAAGCTGAACCACCACGTGCACGGTGAGCTGTGATGACATCGCCATCTCGAGTAACAACAGTGAGTCCCTTGTTGTTGCGAAGGATGTTCTCGGCCTCACGCGCGCTCTCGACTACAACTGTGCTCGCCAAGAGTTGAGCAAGGAGCTCAGAGATTTGTGATGAGCGAACATGTGAAAGCAGCGGTGTGAGCCCACCTGGAATATTCGATGAAGATTGAAGTCCTGGCTCGTATACAAGAACATCTGCCTGTCCGAGATTTTCGCTGCGAAGTGTGGTCAAAGCGGTCACTGCGGCGTTAATGTCACGTACGACAACAGCATCTGCAAGCGTGCCTAGAGCTGCAGCAACTGCTGCCTCCCAACCAGAATCAATCTGAATAAGAGATGCAATACTTCCAAGGAGATTTACTCCACGTGAATCGCGAACAAGTGCGGCAGCTCCATCACGTGACTGAGATGTGATGCGCATAGCCTCGAGCTTTGACTCGACAGCGTTGCGCTGGCGATCTGCTGCACGTTCTGCATCAACGAAATCTATATGCTTCTTCTTTGCGTTATCTAGCGCGCTCTTTGCTACTTCAAATTGTGAATCAAGTCCGATTTCGCCAGCATCAGCGCCTGCAATCTCCATCTCAAATTGGCTATAAGCAGCCTTTGCTTGATCAACACGTGATTGCGCCTCTGTGCGTGCAGTTGTCAGACGTGCAATCTCTTCAGCATTTGCCTCAAGACGTGCTGCAAGAGATTTGATATGTCCTTCTTGGCGAGCAGTTCCTTCACGCTGATCTGCAATCGCGCGAAGAGCTGCATCGATTGTGTCCTCTTCAGCTTTGAGCGCTGCTTCGAGTTCTGCAAGTTTTCTCGTTGAAGCTTCTAGGGCACCTTGTGCAGCAACTGTCTCTTGGCGAAGTTTCGCCTCTTCTTCAAGAAGTGCAGCAGCCTCTGCATCGAGCGCTTCAGGGTCGCGTCCTGCAGAACGTGCCTCTTCAGCCTCTTCTGCTAAGAAACGTGAACGCTCTTGAGCAAGGGATTGAGTTCCGCGGAACTTCTCGCGAAGACCGGTGAGGTTGTAGAAAGTTTCCTGCGCCGAGATCAGTAGTGGTGTCTCAAAGGCTGCTTGCGCATCGAGCTCTTCTTCACGCTTGCGAGCCTTATCGAGTTCTGCCTCAACACCTGCACGACGTTCGCGAAGCGCATTCTCATCTGCAACTTCGGCATCGAGAGTCTTTGAGAAACCAATGTAATCATCTGCCAATAGGCGAAGACGAGCATCTCGTACATCAGCCTGAATGGTTGCAGCTTTCTTTGCTACTTCTGCCTGCTTACCCAATGGGCGGAGCTGGCGACGAAGTTCAACAGTGAGATCGTTGACGCGAGCAAGGTTTGCCTGCATTGAGTCGAGCTTGCGGAGCGCCTTCTCTTTACGCTTGCGGTGCTTGAGAACTCCGGCAGCTTCTTCAATATATGCGCGACGCTCTTCCGGTGTAGCCATCAAAATTGCATCGAGTTGACCTTGACCAACGATGACGTGCATTTCGCGGCCGATACCTGAATCTGAAAGGAGTTCTTGGATGTCGAGAAGTCGCGATGCTTCTCCATTGATCTGATATTCGCTCTGACCATTGCGGAAGAGGATTCGAGAGATCGTTACCTCTGTGTAATCAATATTGAGTGCGCCATCGCTGTTATCGATTGTGACAGCAACTTCTGCGCGACCGAGTGGAGCGCGACCTGAAGTTCCGGCGAAGATGACATCTTCCATCTTTCCACCGCGGAGAGACTTTGCTCCTTGCTCACCCATAACCCAGGTAAGAGCGTCAACAACATTTGATTTACCGGAACCGTTAGGGCCAACCACACAGGTGATGCCGGGTTCGAGACGAAGGGTCGTCGCAGATGCAAAGGATTTAAATCCTTTGAGGGTCAGACTCTTCAAATACACGGCGCAAACCTACCTTGGAGATGGGTTTACATATAAACGCGACTCAGCTCAACTTCAACTTGAGGGTTTATGCCAACTTAGCTTTGTGGTTTAAGAATTTCAAAGGCAGAGCGGGCTGCAGATTGTTCTGCCTCGCGCTTGCTCTTACCTGTACCACTTGCAATAGCTTCTCCCCCAACAAGGGCGGTAGCTTCAAAACTCTTATCGTGATCTGGCCCGCTCATTGTGACCTGATATTCAAGAGTTGCTTTTCCAAGGGATGCAACGAGTTCTTGTAGCGCAGTCTTTCCATCAAGGCCTGCACCCATCGCCATTGCATTGTTGAGAGTGGGGCCAACTAATTTCAAGAGGCACTCGGAAGTCTTTTCAAATCCAGTTGAGATATAGAGAGCGCCGATTAATGCCTCGAAGGCATCTGCAAGGAGTGAGTTCTTGTCGCGACCATTGGTCACTTCTTCTCCCTTGCCGAGGCGAATATATTTTCCAAGTGAGAGCGAGCGCGCAATCTCAGCGAGGGCGCGCATATTGACTATTCCTGATCGAAGTGGAGATAAACGGCTCTCATCGAGATCGGGATATTTACGATAGAGCTCTTCGGTAACAATCATTCCGAGGACAGAATCCCCCAGAAATTCCAAACGCTCATTCGTAGCAGTTAATCCTGCTTCATATGCGAATGAGCGATGGGTGAAAGCTAACTCAAGCAGTGCGGGATCGAGATCGACACCTAATTGCTCGAGGAGTTCTGAATACAAATTAGACGTCAAGAACCTGACGGCGGTTATATGTTCCACATGTAGGGCATGCAACGTGGTTGAGCTTTGGCTGCTGGCACTGTGGGCAATTTGAGAGTGAAGCCGCTGTTGTCTTCCACATCGCACGACGTGAACGTGTCTTTGATCGAGACATCTTTCGCTTTGGTACTGGCACGGTAACCGTCCTTTAACTCGACTGCTCACCCATTTCGGGCCAGCGGATATGGCGTAAGTATCGCCTAATTCTGGCTAGAGCCCAAATCGAGGTTGGTCAGCCCGGCCCAGCGGGCATCGACCACATCGTGGCCATGGTCCTCAGGAAGGCTCTCCCACTTCTCTCCACAGTCAGGGCAGAGGCCGAGGCAGTCCTCATCACAGAGAGGGTTTACCGGAAGGCTCAAAATAATGGCATCGAGGACTGGGGCTTCAAGGTTGACCTGCTCGCCTTCTACAAAGAGAACTTCATCCTCATCGAGGTCGATCTCTTCCTCTTCCTTCTTTTTCGACTTTCGCCCTCTATCGTCGGTGGGTTCATATCGGTAGAGCTCTTGAATTTTACGATCGACGGTGAGTTCTACAGGATCGAGGCAGCGGATGCATTCGCCTTCGGCAACTGCGTAGATATCTGCTGTCACAAGAATGCCTTCTGTCACTGACTCGCATCGCACATCGAGCTCAATCACATCGCCCTCTGGCACCGCTATCAAGGGAACGCCTACGCGAAATGGGGCTTCAATATCGAGTTCGTACTCTTTCATCTCACCTGCACGGCGTGGAAGCTCGTGGGTATTGAGAAGGAATGCGCCTTCGCTTGCTGGTTTCTTAGATCCCATGGAGGCTATTAATTATCTTCAGCGAGCTGAGAGAGGACATCTTTATCGTTTGCACCTTCGAGGCGCTCGCGACCACGTGCTACAGCTTCCATCGTCTTGTTGAGAATTACTTCAAGAGTGGCAAGGCGACCATCGATATATGCCTCGACTTCTTCGCGCTCCTGCGCGGCAATATCGCGAGCATCATCGAGGATGCGCTGTGCTTCATCGCGAGCTGATTGAACAATCGCTGTCTGCTCGACCATACGTGCAACATCTTCGCGCGCAGTTGCGATCATCGACTCTGCACTGGTGCGACCTTCTTCAATGATGCGATCGCGATCGGCGATGATCTGTTCTGCCGAATGTAAATCAGATGGAAGGTACTCACGCGCGCCTTCGAGAATTTCGAGAATCTCGCCACGGTGTACAACACATGATGCTGAGAGAGGAACGCTACGCGCCTCTTCGATCAGCGTGATTGCTGTATTGAGCTTCTCAATTGAATCCATAGTCATCTGTGTACTTCCTCTTACTTACCTGATCGGGATGCAGCTCGTTCTTGCAGAGCAGCATTGACATTAGTGGGAACCATTGTGGAGACATCTCCTCCGTAGTAGGCGAGCTCCTTTACGATGGATGAAGATAGGAATGAATGGGTTGGCGAGGTTGCCATAAACATAGTCTCAACACCAGATGCCTGAGTATGGACTTGGGCCATCTGAAGCTCATAATCAAAATCTGTTACAGCGCGAAGCCCCTTAACGATGACATCGATGGAGTTTTCCTTACAGTAATCAACGAGAAGTCCATCGCCAATTGCAACCTTTACATTCTTAAAGTGAGAGAGATTGGTTGCAATGAGGTCGATACGTTCTTGAGGGGTAAAGAGACCTTCCTTCTTGCGATTTGCAAAGACAGCAACGATGACCTCATCGAACTGCTTGCTGGCGCGCTCGATGATGTCGAGATGACCAAAGGTGATTGGATCAAAGGATGCAGGGCAAACGGCGCGCTTCATATGGAGAACGCTAGCAAGATGCGGCCTAGTTATCCATTTTCAGGCGTATCGCTGAGAGGAATCCCGTAGAAAATAGTTGCCTGGCCATAATTCTTTACACGAATTTCTTCATATCCATATGGCCAAGAAATCTCTTTGGTCCGACTATTGCGCTCGATTGCAATCAGCGCATCGGGATGGAGAAAATCATTTTCTTTTAATTGCACAAGAGTTTCAACAATATCAATGTCATCAACATCATAGGGAGGATCGATGTAGATGAAGTGATATCGGTACTGCGCTTTATCACCAAGAAATCGGTGGGCTCCCATTGTGTAGAGATGGAATGTTCCTGAAAATTGCGCGCTCTTAATGCTGTCGTAATTTGTTGCAATCGCCTTAGCAGCAGCTTCATCCTTTTCAACGGCGTGAACAAGGGCTGCGCCACGTGAAAGGGCTTCAAGGGCGATTGCACCGGTTCCTGCATAGAGATCGAGAACTCGTAGGCCTTCGAAATCACCAAATTCAGATGCAAGAGTTGAGAAGAGCGCCTCACGTGCGCGATCTGAGGTTGGTCGCGTTGCACTTGCTACAGCCGAGATAGGGCGTCCTTTTGCAACGCCTGCGATAATGCGCATAGAAAGAGACTCCTAACTCTTATCGATAAATTCAGTAGCTGTATCTAACTCTAATTTCTTCAGCGCTGCTTCCAGCAATGAATATCTACCGAGCCCCTGCTCAATTAGTGCCTCTGCTTCGGTGCGGGCTACTTCAATGAGGGCTTCATCGCGTAATACTCGTAAGAGGCGAAGATGTGAGCGAGAACCTGATTGGCTTGTGCCGAGCACATCGCCTTCGCGTCGCTGCTCAAGGTCTATTCGAGATAGTTCAAAACCATCTGTTGTTGAGGCAACCGCATCAAGGCGCTGGCGCGCAGGTGAATCTGCGGCAGATTTGGTCACAAGGAGACATAGCCCTGGTGAAGTTCCACGACCCACGCGACCGCGTAGCTGGTGAAGCTGAGATACGCCGAAACGATCTGCATCCATGATGATCATCAGCGTTGCATTCGGAACATCAACTCCAACTTCAATGACAGTTGTTGAGATGAGGACATCGATATCGCCGGCGGTAAAAGCCTTCATCGTTTCATCTTTTACCTCAGCGCTCTGACGTCCGTGCAGAGGTGCAATACGAAGCCCATTGAGTGCGCCACTTTGCAGTTCTGGCCCAAGTTCCTCAACAGCTGTGAGGGAAGAATCCGTGCCTTCAAGGAATTCAAAATCTGCATCCTCTGAGATATCGGCGCTAATGCGTGGAGCAACGATATACACCTGATGACCTTGCGATACCTCTTCGCGAACTCGCTCCCATGTTCGCTCGAGGAAGTGCGGTTTCTCTTCAACTGGCACAAGATGCGTTGTGATGACCTGTCTGCCCAATGGAAGTTCGCGCAGCGTTGAAACATCGAGATCACCAAATACTGTCATCGCAACTGTTCGAGGAATTGGAGTTGCAGTCATCACGAGTAAATGTGGAGTGATGGAGGCCTTTGATTTCAGTGCATCTCTCTGTTCAACGCCGAAACGATGCTGCTCATCAACAATGACGAGTGCAAGTTCATCAAATTCAACGCTCTCACTCAATAGCGCATGTGTTCCGACGACAAGGCCGGCAGCGCCGCTCTTGATGTGAGCCAGCGCCTCTTTTCTCGTTGCAGCGTTCTGCGATCCTGTCAGGAGAACAACGCTTGTCGAGGTCTCAGCGCTACCTAACATCCCACCTTGGGCGAGTTCGCCTAAGAGCTTTGTAAATGTACGGTAATGCTGAGCTGCCAAGACTTCGGTCGGCGCGAGAAGCGCTGCCTGTCCCCCGTTATCAATCACAGTCAGCGCTGCACGAAGTGCAATTACAGTCTTACCAGAACCTACTTCTCCTTGTAGTAAACGGTGCATCGGATGGCTTGCGGCAAGATCAGTAGCAATTTCCTGCGAGACGCTCTTCTGTCCAGCGGTAAGATCAAAGGGTAGGCGAGCATCAAATCCATCAAGAAGTCCGCCTGGTTTATATGGGCGTGCGACTGCATCTAATTTCCTTAATTCGCTCTTGCGCTTGAGAAGAAGTAATTGCAGGAGAAGTGCTTCATCAAATGTCAGGCGCTCTCTCGCAATCTCTGTGGCATCGAGATCGTTGGGATGGTGAATCTGCTCGAGCGCTTGCCTGATTGTTGGGTAGTTGTTCTTGAGCAAGAGCGCCTCAGGAATTGGATCATCAACGTGATCTAGTGCGGCCAATGCAAGATCCATGCATTGCGCAATCTTCCATGAAGGTAACTTTGCGCTCGATGGATAGAGAGGGATGTAGAGACCTGCAAAACCAGCAACTGCGCTATCGACATCATTGCCGTCAGGAATCATCTCGTAATCAGGATGGGCTAACTGTTTCTTTCCATTAAATGAACCAACCTTGCCCGCAAACAACCCTTGGCTTCCTACTTTGAGATCTTTCTCGCGCCAAGCTTGATTAAAGAAAGTTAGCGAAAGTTTGGCAGTTCCATCTGTGACGACAACTTCAAGCATCGTGCCCTTACGTGCTTGGAACCTGCGCGAAGATGCGCTGTATACCTTTGCCAGGATTGTTGCTTCATCTCCCTCTTGGAGCGCTGCAATATCTGAGAGCTCACCTCGCACGAGATAACGTCGCGGGAAATGGTGGAGGAGATCGCTAACGGTTGTGTAGCCAAAGAGATCCTTAAAGGCTTTGGCTGTCTTATCGCCAAGAACTCCGCTGAGTTTGGAGTCGAAGGTGGCCATGGCGTTATTCTCTCGCTCAGTCGAATTTTTGCCCTCTTAGCCCACCGAATTACGCATATATTCTTACTCTCATCGGTGAAGGAGCTGCGGATTGGCTCAATCCGCCCCCCTCTTGATACCCTTTCCGCCTGCTGAGCGCGTACCGCGATTAGCTTTTACGATTCAAGGAGTTCCGCAATGGCATCAACATGCGACATCTGTGGCAAGGGCCCAAGCTTTGGTAATAACGTTTCACACTCACAGGTGAAGACACGTCGTCGTTGGAATCCAAATATCCAGCGCGTAAAGACACTCGTTAAGGGCGCATCAAAGCGTCAGAACGTCTGCACATCCTGCCTCAAGGCTGGCAAGGTCGCTCGCGCGTAATTACTTTCTTTTTCTTAGAAATGGCTCCAGGAAACTGGGGCCATTTTTATTTCCTTCATATTGTGCACTATTGATATTCCCGCACCCTCGTAAACATGGCCTATTTCAATTCCAGGCAAGTCGCGCCCAGTAGCAAGCAACACATGATCTTCTCCCCCTTGGAGAATCCAGTCGAACACATCTACGCCCATTTTCTGCGCAAGCTCGAAGAGTTCATCGAATCCTTCTGCGCCCTCGATCGATTGGAGATGCAGTGAGAATCCAACTCGCGAAGCGTTAGCCATCTGCGCCCCTTGAATAAGCACTGCATCACTGACATCTGACATAGAGGTTGCTTGAGAGAAATCAACATCACAATCTAAAGATGGAACCTTGTAGCGAGAGATTGCCTTTGCTGAGAGTTCATTCTTATCTTGCAACATTTTCAAACCTGCTGCTGACCAGCCTGTAAGAGATGAGAGATAAATTGAGTCACCGACCTGGGCGCCAGAACGGAGGATGGCCTTATCTGTATTTCCAACTGCAGTGATTGCAATAGAGAGAGTCTTTGAGCGAGCTAAATCTCCTCCTACAACGAGCGCACCGGCACGATCGGCCTCGAAGCGGATTCCCTGAGCAAGCTCTTTAATCCATTGGAGAGTTTCACTACCTGTCAGTGTTGCTGCAACAAGTAGGTAGTCACACTTTCCATTCATTGCTAGAACATCGGCGATATTTGCAATGGCTATTCGCTGCCCGATCTCAAATGCGGTTGACCAATCGCTACGAAAGTGAACGCCTTCAACGGCAATATCTGTGGTGAGAATTTGTTGGCCGTTTGCTTTCACCAGGGCGGCGTCATCGCCGATTCCAATGAGCAGGCGGGGATCTGTTGAGGAAAATACCTCAGCAAGCACCTCAATCACATCAGCTTCAGAGAAACTCATAGCGTTAAACCTATCTCATGAGGTACCGTGGGCTTATGAACGTACAGGCATATATCTTGATTCAAACGGATGTCGGTAAGGCATCTTCAGTCACCGCTGCTATCGCTGCTATTCCTGGCGTCACGCTCGCTGAAGGAATCACTGGTCCTTACGATGTCATCATGCGTGCTGAGGCTCAGACAATGGAAGAGTTCGGTCGCCTTATTCTCTCTAAGGTTCAAGCTGTACCAGGTATTACTCGCACATTGACGTGTCCCGTCACTGGCTGAATCAAGTAAGAAGAATAGTAATGAGCTCCTTATAGGCAATACCGCTTGCAGCCCACATCTTTGGAAATGCCGACGTTGGCGTAAAGCCTGGCATCGTATTGATCTCATTAATAATAATTTCATTCGTTGGGGTTACAAAGAAATCTACTCGAGCTAATCCGCTCGCCCCGATTGCCTTAAATGCCGCAACAGCTTTTTCGCGTACTGCTTTGATGACCAAGGGATCAAATGGAGCTGGAATATCTATTCGCGTCGCTCCATCGAGATACTTTGCCTCAAAATCATAGAATTCGAAGTGAGGGTCGATCCACACCTTGCCAGGCAGAGAAGCTTTTACTTCTCGCCCGACTCGAAGAACAGCACACTCAACTTCAGCTCCAAGAATTGCACTTTCAATTAATACCTTTGAGTCATAGGAAAGCGCCTCAGCCATAGCAGCAGAGAAGTCTTTGTAATCTTTAACTTTCACCGTGCCGCGGCTAGATCCCCCGCGCGCTGCCTTCACAAAGAGCGGAAGGCCTAAAGGTTTAATTGCATCTTCAACGCTGGCTGGATCGCTCCTCCACTCATCGGCGCTAACGGTGATGCCGGGAGCCCCTTTTATTCCATTGCGAGCAAATGCGATTTTTGACTCAGCCTTATCCATCGCGATTTCAGATGCAGCAGCTGCGCTTCCAACATATTTGATTGCTACTAGCGCTAGCTCTCTCTGCAACTGTCCATCTTCACCATATGTGCCATGGAGAACAGGGAAGATGATGTCGATAGGAAGTTTCTCGCCATTGACACCCAGGGCGCCGCGCGTGCGCGTTACCTCCGGATAATTTCCAGTGATGGAAGGTAGTCGCTTATTCACCATCGCAAGTGGGTAATCCAGTGGAAGCAACATCCACTTACCTTCGCGCGTGATTCCAATAAGGATTGGGTCAAATTTACTGCGATCAATAGCCGAGAGAACACCTGCTGCAGAGAGACATGAAATCTCATGCTCGCTTCCTGGTCCCCCGCAGAGGATTGCAACAGTCTTCATCGGATGAAGTTCTCTGCTTTAGTTGTAATCTCCATCAGTCGTTGAAGGGCAGCTTCTGGTGTGAGCGCACCATTGACGATATCTGCAACCGATTCAATGACTGGAACTTCTACTCCGACGCGGTGAGCGATTTCAACTACAGCCCCAGCAGAGGCAACGCCTTCAACTGTCTTAGCGACTTGCTGACGGGTGATCTCCATTGATCCCGTACGGCCAAGTACTTCACCGAATGTGCGATTGCGTGAGAGTGGAGAGCCACAGCTAGCAACGAGATCGCCCATACCAGCAAGGCCCGCTGCAGTAAGTGGATCAGAACCGTGTGCTGCGCAGAGGCGCGCTACCTCATTGAGACCGCGCGTAATAAGCATCGCCTGAGTATTTTCGCCAAAGCCCATGCCGATAGAAATTCCAACAGAGAGAGCAATAACAGATTTGATTGCTCCTGCGAGTTCGCACCCCATTACATCTGTCGATGTATAGGTGCGGTAATACGGTGTGCGGAAGAGTTGTCGAATGAAGTCAGCTAGCTCTTGGGTGGAAGCCGCTGCTACAGCGCCGGCAGGTTGGCGGAGAACTAGCTCATCAGCGAGATTGGGCCCCGTGATGACGCCTACCTGAGTTACTGCCCACATCTCTTCAATGATCTCGGTCATGCGCTTTTGTGTACTGATCTCAATACCCTTGAGGGTACTGATCACAACTGCATTGGGAGCCACAAGTGGTTTCCACTCGGCGAGCATCGTGCGCAACTGTTGAGCAGGAATTGCGAGGACATAAATATGTGAATGAGCAAACGCTGCTGCTAGATCTGATGTCGCCTTGAGTTCTGTTGGAAGTCGATGCGCATCCAGGTACTTGGTATTGGTGTGAGATGTATTGATTTCATCCACTACCTCTTCACTGCGACCCCAGAGAAGAACTTCGTTGCCTGCATCATGGAGAACTTGGGCCATGGTTGAACCCCATGCACCTGTTCCAAATACCGTGACGCGCTCTTTCATTTCTTTGCCTTCTTCTTATTCGCTTTAACAAAGTTTCCGGTCTTTGGAAGAGCTGATGTATGAGGGTCAAAGATTACTGGTGTGCGCTTCTCGCCTCGAAGATCCTCGAGCATCGAAGTAATGGCGCGCATAATTTCTGCCGTCGCCTCAATCAAAGCTTGAGGATCTTCTTGCTTACCCTTCCATCGAGATAGGTCTACAGGAGTTCCGATTCGCATCTCGATAGTTTTACGTGGAAAGAGGTGGATGCGATTGGTGTAGCGAGGCAGGATCTTCTGCGATCCCCATTGGGCAATTGGAATTACTGGCGTATCTGTCGCCAAAGCTAGGCGGGCACATCCTGTCTTTGCCACCATCGGCCATAAATCTTCATCTCGAGTCAACGTTCCCTCGGGATAGACGCCAAGTAAGTGGCCCTTCTCTAACAAAATCTTGGCGTGATCTACCGCTTTGCGAGCATCGCTAGATTCTCGTTCGACTGGGATCTGTCCTGCAGCAAGAAGAATTTTGCCAATGACAGGAACTTTAAAGACGCCAGATTTACCGAGGTAACGAGGTGCACGACCATGTGTATAAAGCATGTCAGTCAGAACTAAGACATCAAGATATGAGAGGTGGTTGGAAGCGACGATTGCACGCCCTTGAGCTGGAATATTTTCAACTCCACGAATATCGCGCTTCATCAACGCTCTAAAGATTGGAATAATCAAAGTGGTACAAATTTTGAAGGTGAGATTTGTGCCCAGAGGTTTTCCTGTGGGAGGGTCATATGAGACCTTGAACTCAGCCATGTCGTAATTCTATGCGTGGAAAGCACGAATGGAGCCGGCAATTGCCGACTCCATTCGATGAAAGCTAAAAAAGAATTACTTCTTCTTTGCTGCCTTCTTAACAACCTTCTTAGCTGCTGGCTTCTTCTTAGCTGGAGCCTTCTTAGCAACCTTCTTAGCAACAGCCTTCTTCTTAGCTGGAGCCTTCTTTGCTACTGCCTTCTTCGCAGCTGGCTTAGCAGCTACCTTAGCGACTGGCTTTACCTCTGGCTTTGGTGCTGGACCGAGCTTGCGATCGCCAGCGATAACTTCCTTGAGTGCCTTTGCAGGGAGGAAGCGTGCCTTCTTTGAAGCCTTGATCTTGATTGTCTCGCCTGTGAATGGGTTGCGTCCCATACGTGCCTTGCGATCAACCTTCTTGAACTTACCGAAGTCGTTGATCATGACATCGTTACCTGCAGACATGTTACGTACTATTGTGTCAAAAACGATATCAACAGCGTGAGCTGCTTCCTTCTTGCTGCCGTTGAAGTGTGGGGCCAACGCAGCGATGAACTGGGCCTTATTCATGATTTCCCCTAAGTTTTACGCGTAAATAATTAAGCATTTGCTTAACTGCGCAAAACATAAGCCTTTTATAGGGGTGATTGCGTTATTGCATTGCGCGTGTCGCATTATTTTATTTCGCGTTTTTTTCAATATTTATGCGTAAAAAACTCTCATTCTTACCTTGAGACTTTTTCATATGCCACTCACCTGTATCAGATAAGTAGCGTTTTACGCTTACTTTTACGCGCGAATAGGAAGAGTTGCAGGCTTGAGCGGTGAACGCTTGCTCTCAAATGCATCAATAGAGTCACTTTGAGCAAGGGTAAGTCCGATGTCATCGAGACCTTCCATCAAACGCCAACGGGTGTAATCGTCGAGTTCAAAGTTAAGTGATAACCCTGCATAGGAAACTGTGCGCGAATCTAGGTCCACTGTGATTTCAGTTGATGGCTCTGCCTCAATCTTTGCCCAGAGCTTCTCCACCTCATCCTGGGCAATGATCACTGTAAGCAATCCGCCCTTGAGTGAATTACCGCGGAAGATATCTGCGAAGCGACTTGAGATTACGGCTTTGAAGCCATAGTTCTGAAGCGCCCAGACTGCATGCTCACGAGAAGAGCCTGTTCCAAAGTCGGGACCTGCAACGAGAACTGTTCCCTGCTTAAAGGCCTCTTGGTTGAGAACGAACTCTGGATCATTGCGCCATGCCGAGAAGAGCCCATCTTCAAAGCCGCTACGCGTAACGCGCTTGAGGTATACGGCAGGGATGATCTGATCTGTATCAACATTAGAGCGGCGAAGCGGAACACCTGTTCCTGTATGTGAAATAAATTTTTCCATTTTCTTTAATCCCCTCTTACAAATCTGCCGGTGATGACAATGTGCCGCGAAGTGCAGTTGCAGCAGCTACCTGTGGGCTTACAAGGTGAGTACGTCCACCCTTTCCTTGGCGGCCTTCGAAATTACGGTTTGATGTTGAAGCAGAGCGCTCACCCACAGCAAGCTGATCTGGGTTCATTCCAAGACACATAGAGCAACCAGCGTTACGCCACTCTGCCCCTGCTTCAGTAAAGACCTTATCAAGGCCTTCGGTCATTGCCTGCTGACGAACGCGCTCTGAACCAGGAACAACTAACATGCGAAGTGTTGAAGCAATCTTCTTGCCCTTCACAATGTCAGCTGCTGCGCGCAAGTCCTCAATGCGTCCGTTGGTGCAAGAGCCCAAGAAAACAGTGTCGATCTTTACCTCTTTGAGAGGTGTTCCCGGAGTTAGCCCCATGTACTCAAGAGCATTCTTTGCAGCTACTTGATCTGTCTCTGATGCGAAATCAGATGGGCTTGGAACCTTCGCAGAGAGCGGCAGACCCTGACCTGGGTTTGTGCCCCATGTTACGAATGGCTCAAGTGAGTCTCCATCGATATCAACTTCAACATCGAATTTGGCATCGGTATCTGTAAAGAGCGTTGACCAGTACTCAACCGCTGCATCGAAATCTTCAGGTGCATGTGGCTTGCCCTTAATGTAATCAAATGTCTTCTGATCGGGTGCAATCAGACCTGCGCGCGCACCTGCCTCAATAGACATGTTGCATACAGTCATGCGGCCCTCCATTGAGAGATCGCGAATTGCCTCACCGCGATATTCAAGGATGTAGCCCTGTCCCCCGCCGGTACCAATCTTCGCGATAATTGCAAGAATCAAATCTTTAGCTGTGACGCCTGGCTTGAGCTTTCCATTGACATTGATTGCCATTGTCTTTGGGCGGCGTGAAGAGAGAGTCTGAGTTGCGAGGACGTGCTCAACTTCAGAGGTTCCAATACCGAAAGCAATTGCGCCAAATGCGCCATGTGTTGAAGTATGTGAATCACCACAGACGATAGTCATGCCTGGCTGTGTCACGCCAAGTTGTGGGCCTACGACGTGAACAACGCCTTGATCGACATCGCCCAATGAGTGAAGTCGTACGCCGAATTCCTTGCAGTTATTGCGAAGAGTATCTACCTGCAACTTAGAGACTGGATCTGCAATCGGCTTTAAGATATCGAGCGTTGGAACGTTGTGATCTTCTGTCGCGATTGTTAAATCTGGGCGACGAACCTTGCGATTGGTAAGGCGCAGGCCATCGAAAGCCTGTGGGCTTGTTACTTCATGGATGAGGTGGAGGTCGATATAGAGAAGATCCGGCTCGCCTTCAGCTGAGCGAACGACATGCTCTGCCCAAATCTTCTCTGCCAGTGTCTTACCCATAATTACCTCCATCAATTTTCACGGTGATATTGCCATCTCATTAGGTGGGATGTTAATATCACTCCATGGACAAGAAGAATAGCGGAGTCGGCGTTCTAGATAAAGCCGTGGCAATCCTTGGCACCCTTGAATCAGGCCCCCACTCCCTCGCAGAGCTCGTGGCCGTGACTGGAATCGCACGTCCTACAGCTCACCGTCTTGCCGTTGCACTCGAACATCACCGACTTGTTACCCGCGATCTCAACGGTCGATTCGTTCTCGGCCCCCGCTCTGCCGAACTCGCTCTCGCAGCAGGTGAAGATCGACTTATCGCAGCCGCTGGCCCCGCTCTCGCAGCTCTTCGCGATGCAACTGGTGAATCTGCTCAACTTTATAAGCGCCAAGGCGACGTTCGCCTCTGTGTTGCCGTTGCAGAACGTCTCTCAGGTCTTCGTGACTCTGTCCCTGTTGGCGCAGCGCTGACAATGCAGGCTGGTTCTGCTGCTCAAATTTTGATGGCGTGGGAAGATTCAGAAAAGATCCACCGCGTCCTTAAGAATGCCCGCTACACAGCAGCGCACCTTGCCGCAGATCGTCGTCGTGGTTGGGCGCAATCTGTTGGAGAGCGCGAAGCAGGTGTTGCTTCGGTCTCTGCGCCAGTGCGTGGCCCTAATGGAAAAGTGATTGCCGCTGTTTCAATCTCTGGCCCTATCGAGCGCCTTGGGCGTCAGCCGGGTCGACTTCATGCAGCAGCTGTTGTGGCAACAGCTGAACGACTTACAGAACATTTAAAACAAGGAAAATAGACCCGTCCCCTGTTAGTCCTCTAAATAGCCTACACGTGGTGGCCAATCCCGTTTTCTGTCCCTTGAATATCTCTCATAAAATTTGAAGATGAAGAGAATAACGCTGGCTATCGCGTTATTGCTCCTGCCCTTGTTTTCAACCGTTCAAGCAGAAGCTGCATTTACCTCTGGGGCTCTTATGCATTGGGATGCGGGAAACGTCTCGTCTTATTCTGGATCCGGCACCACTTGGAACGACTTATCGGGAAACGGCTACACCGCAACATTCTCTTCGGCACCTACATACTCTTCAAGTAACGGCGGCACCCACACACTTTCAGGAGCAACTCCCCCATATGCGAGCCTTGGAACTATCAATCCAAACTTCTCTGCAGGTTTTAGCGCAACGTTTTACGCAGATTTCGGTAGCGCCCAAAGTTGGGAGCGCATCATCGATTTTGGAGGCGGGCAAGCATCAAGCAATATTGTTGTTGCACGTGAAGCAGGAACGGATAATTTAAATTTCAGCCTTTATGACGGACCTACTTCACTTGGATATTGCACCGCAAACTCGATAATTATTCGAGGTCTGGTCCATTATTCAGTTGTTGCAGATGGAAAAAATTGTTACTTCTATCGTAATGGTTCTCTCTGGAGCAGTATCTCTCGATTCGATGCAAGCAATAATGCAGTTTCAGCCATGACTGCAGTTCCTCGAACGGTCACACGATCTAACAATTACATTGGAAAGAGCAACTGGTCAGGTGATGGAGCTTTCGATGGCATCTTAGGCGAGCTTTCAATTTACAACCGCGGACTTTCGCCATCTGAAATCTACGCCAACTTCCTTGCAGAGAGTTTTCTCTGCACCTCTCCCAATTTAACAACGACGTACTCAGGTAATACCCGCTACATCAAAATTGTCGGGACAACAGGATGCCTATGGCTTGTCCCTAACGGTGTCTCGGCTATTGACTATCTCTTGGTTGGCGGAGGAGGTGGAGGCGGAGGGTCTACCAACTCAAATGCGCTCGGTGGTGGCGGTGGTGGCTCTGGTGGCGCAGCGACAAGTGCAACCGGCGTCTCGGTGAGTGCGGGAGCTGTCATTAATACCATCATTGGAATAGGAGGAGCAGGAGGAGCTGCCGGCGCATCCGGCACTGCTGGCACTGACACAATTCTTAGACTGAGTGGTTCTGCATACGTAGCAACTGGTGGAGCTGGAGGTATTGCTGGAGGCGTCGCGAACACCCAAGTCGATCTCTCAGGCGACGGTGGTGGCAACGGAACCTATGCCGGAGGTACCAGTAACTGGGATGGTGGTGGTGGTGGTGCCGGCGCTGGCGCTGCTGGCAGTAGTGGAATCGATCTCCCAAACCAGGGTGGAACGGGTGGTGCAGGTGGGTCGGGCGTACAGAGCGCTATCTCCAGTAATGCATCGCAATGGTATGGATCAGGTGGAGGCGGAGGCGGGACCGCCACAACAAACGTGGTTCCAGTAAGTCAGACCGATGGTTTTGGTGGTGCCGGAGGAAATAGTGGTGTTGGTGGTGCCGGTGGAATCATCTCTTCAACGAGAGGGCAAGCTACTGATGGCGCAGCAGATACCGGCTCTGGAGGTGGTGGTGCAGGTTGGGTCTATAACGCAGTCATCAGTCGTAGCGGTGGAAATGGCGCAAATGGAATCATCTTCATTAAGTTCACCCTCGCCACTGTGAGCATCTCAAGCATCTCTGTAACTTCCTCTTCAGGTATTGATCAGGTATATCGAAGTGATGAAACTATTACGGTATCTGTCATATTTACACAGAAAGTTTTCATAACGGGAACTCCAAGAATTCCTATTCAAGGTTTAACTTCCAAGTATTTAACATATGCCTCGGGGCTTGATACAACGACCATTACATTTACTTATACCCCTGACAGTAATGATTTAGATTTAAATGGCTTTGAAATTAATGCAAATATTTTAAACCTCAATGGCGGGACGATAACCGACTCTTCTGGAGAAAACGCAGTCATCACGCATAGCGCTCTAGCAGCGCTAACGGCTAACGCCATTGATGGACGGCTCACTTCGAGCGCAACAATTTCGATTTCTAGTAATTTGATATTTAGAAAATCATCTTCAGTTACCGC
This sequence comes from Candidatus Nanopelagicaceae bacterium, assembly GCA_965267985.1. GTDB lineage: Bacteria > Actinomycetota > Actinomycetes > Nanopelagicales > Nanopelagicaceae > Planktophila. Next base: position 912,158 of record OZ254152.1, read on the forward strand.
CACCATTACGCAGTACGGAAAGGTAACTTTCTACATTGAAGGAAAGAGAATTCCGAATTGTCTTAAGATTCAAACTTCGAATACGCCTGGAGCATATGTAGCTACCTGCACTTTAATTCCGGCTGTAAGAGGAAGCCGACTGATAAAGATTGATTTCTACAAATCTGGTTCTAATGCGATCTCTACATCGCTCAATCAATCGGTATTCATCCTCAATAGAACTGGGAACCGCTAGTCGTTATATTCGGTACCGATTCCAAGCTCGCGAATAACACGAGCAATGATGGGGAAACCGAAGCCTTTTCGTTGCAAGAGAGATTGAATACGGCGGATCTGCACATCAGATTCAAGACGTGACATCGTCGCGTACTTCTTCATTGCAAGTTCAAATGCTGATTGGTATTCAGCATCATCATCGATGGACTCGAGAGCGTGGTTGATCTCTTCTTGAGTGACTCCTCTTTGGCGGAGTTCGGTTGCGATGATGCGCTTAGAAATTTTCTTATGTTCGTGTCGTGACTTTGCCCAAGCAAGTGCAAACTCTTGATCATTAACGAGGCCAGCTTCTTGTAAACGGAAGATCGTTGCTTGTGCAACCTGATCTTCAACGCCTCGGACTTTGAGGTGAGTGAGCAGCTCCCCCTTACTCTTTGCACGTGCTACCAACGCATTGAGCGCGATCGCATATGCAGTTTCGTAAGGGTCGGAGCTGCTCTCTACCTTCTTATAGAGAAGTGAAATTAGAAATCAACCTCTGCTACCGCTTCATCAATCTCGGCGATCAAAGCTGCATCAACCTCGACTGGAACAAAGCTTGCACGGATCTTTGACTCGATATCGTTGGCGAGATCTGGGTTATCGAGGAGGAAGTTACGTGAATTCTCCTTACCTTGACCCAACTGATCGCCCTCGTATGTATACCAAGCGCCAGACTTCTTGACGATGCCGAGGTCTACGCCCATATCAAGGAGTGATCCTTCGCGAGAGATACCTGTTCCGTAGATGATGTCGAACTCTGCCTGCTTGAAAGGTGGAGCCATCTTGTTCTTAACAACCTTGACGCGCGTGCGGTTACCGACTGATTCTTGACCATCCTTAAGAGTTTCAATACGGCGGATATCGAGACGGACAGAGGCGTAGAACTTAAGCGCCTTTCCACCTGTCGTTGTCTCGGGAGAACCAAAGAAGACACCGATCTTGTCGCGCAACTGGTTGATGAAGATCGCTGTTGTCTTTGATTGGTGAAGTGCACCAGTGATCTTACGAAGTGCCTGTGACATCAAGCGTGCCTGGAGACCCATATGTGAATCACCCATCTCGCCCTCGATTTCTGCGCGAGGAACAAGTGCTGCAACTGAGTCAACTACAACGAGATCGAGTGCGCCAGAGCGAACCAACATATCCATGATCTCAAGTGCTTGTTCGCCGGTATCTGGCTGTGAAACGAGAAGTGCATCGATATCAACGCCAAGTTTCTTTGCATACTCTGCATCGAATGCATGCTCTGCATCGATAAATGCACAGATGCCACCGAGCTTCTGTGCAGATGCAATTGCGTGCAAGGTAAGTGTTGTCTTACCTGAAGATTCTGGTCCGTAGATTTCTACGATACGGCCACGTGGTAGACCGCCGATGCCGAGCGCCATATCGAGCGCAACAGAACCTGTTGGAATAACTTCGATAACTTGGGCTTGCTTATCTGACATCTTGATAACTGCGCCCTTACCAAACTGACGTTCGATCTGAGCGAGGGCGGTGTCGAGCGCCTTGTGGCGATCGGATGATGCTTTTTCATCGGCTTTACTTGGCTTTTCAGCTGCCATGAGCTTTTCTCCTTTTAATCGAACGTTGGAGGCTAATCCCCCACCGTTTGGGTGGCCCAGAAGGTACGGAAACTTCATCGACGGCCGTAGGCGTTATAGAGACGCTGTGGGCGGAGGATGAGACCGCTCTGGTTGTGCATGACCACTGCTGGCCATGGGATAACGGTAACCGAACATCTGTTCGAATACCACCCAAGACACGCGGGCAATCTAGTGACACGCTGGCAATATAGGAGCGAGCACCGACAAATGGGCCTTGAGCCAGCCATACTCGCGACCGTGCTCATCCTCCTGCCGCCCTCTGAGAAAAAGGCTGAAACTACCAAGGCGACTGCGGCGATGGCTGTCTATTCAGGGGTGCTCTATCAGGCGCTGGGGTGGGCAACTCTCTCCCCCGCTGCCAAGAAGCGTGGCGAGAACGCGCTGGCCATCATTAGCGCCAAGTATGGAGTTGTTCGACCAACATCAAAGATTGAAAGTTATAAAGAGAAGATCAATAACAAGGCGATGGCGCAAGTCGTAGCCTCGGTTCTTGATCCAATAAAGACATCTCTCATCGTTGACTGCCGATCATCAACTTACAAAACAGTCTGGAAGGCACCGGTAGATATCACCGTTGAAATTCGCGTCTCGACCGTGGTCGATGGCGTCCGCACAGTCATTACCCATATGTCGAAGAAGACACGAGGAGAGATCGCCCGCTGGTTGTTGCAATCACGTTCCGTACCTAAGACGCCAGAGGATCTCTATGCGATCGTCTCTGAAAAATATCCCTGTGCGCTGACTCCAACTGATGGAGTCGAGCCGTGGGTATTAGAAGTTATCGCTGTTTAGCAGTTTCTACCGGGCATTGCTTACAGACTGCTCGCCAAATTTCATCTGCTTCAAGCCCTGCCTTCAGCGCCTCATTGACCGTCTTACTACCGAGTTCGCTGATTGCAATATCTTGAGAAAATGATGGAGCCCACTCTTCACCGAATGAGAGCACGAGTCGTTCTTTCAGATCTGAAATACGCATAGATTAAAAGAGAGTGTCGGTTGCCAAGAGCGTAGCTTGTTCGCGAGATTGCTCTGGTGTGATGGGTTGCATCACTTGACCTAATAACCAACGCATAGCAATGCCAGTACCTGGTTGTGATTTGGTTGCACCATAAATAATCTGTGCAATCGTGATGTAGTGCTCTGATGCCGTGTTGGTCATTGCTGCAACTAAAGCGCCAGCATCGTGAATACGCATCGCGGCAAGGGCTGGATCTGATGAGATTGAGATAGAGAGTGATTCAAGAGCATCTGCGGGGGTACCTGCAGTCGTTGCAAGTTCTGCCAATCGTTGAACTTCTGATGCAACTAGCGCTGCAAGAACTGCATCCTTATCGCGGTAGTGGTTATAGAGAGTCGCACGAGAGACTTCGGAATGGTCAGCAATTTCAATCATCGATAGACCGGAGATACCGCTCCGTGCGATTAATTCTTTTGTTCCTTCAAGGATCGCAGCTTCTGTGCGTCGGTGTGCGCTAGCTTGAAGCGAATATTTAGGCTGCATCGACAACGACGAGTGTTGCAGTCTCAGCTGATGTGATCTCATGTGTTACTTCGACCATTAAAGAACCCAATGTGAGACCGAGAGCTTCGCAGATTGAGTTAAGGAGTTCGGATGAAGCCTCTTTATGGCCGCGTTCCACCTCTGAGAGATAACCGAGGGATACGCGAGCATCGCGTGCAACATCGCGAAGTGTGCGAGATTGCTCTGTACGTGCGCGACGAAGGGCTTGGCCTACAGATTCACGTAATAGAACCATCGACTTACCCCTTTCTTCTCGGTTCGCTTAAACGGTGCGATAACTAAGGATACGGGCAAAGGTGCCAATCGCGCTGGATATAGCGCCGGTACGAATAGCCTCGCGCCCGCCTTCGAGCTGCAATTGAATCGTCTGATTGATCGGCCCACGTATAGCAACCCAGACTGTGCCCTCGGGAATGCCTTGATAATCGCCCGGACCGGCAATGCCAGTCGTGGCTATCCCCCATGTTGTACCAAACTTTTCACGGGCGGCATCTGCCATTGCGTTGGCGACTTCTTCGCTGACGACAGTAAAACTTTCGATCAGCTGCGCATTTATTCCGAGAATATTTATCTTCACATCATTTGTGTAGGCGATGATTCCACCTAGAAAAACTTTTGATGCCCCCGGTGTAAATGTGATTGCATGTCCAAGGCCACCGGCAGTAAGAGATTCTGCGACAGCGACGGTTTCATTGCGATCTTCGAGATATGCAACGACAGTATTGGCGTGTGCGCGAGTAGGCATGGGTGAAATCTACTCTTACGTGGTGAGTACTTACTAGTTCTTCTCTAGAATTCTTCGAGCAAGTAGCTCTGCCTCTTCTGCTGAGCGTGCACTGACTGCAGCAAGTGCTGCCGCCTTACATTGCTCGAGATCAACACTTGCTAAAAAACCACGAACCTCAGCCACCGCACTTGGCGCCATTGAGAGTGATGAAACTCCGAGACCAACAAGTACAGCGGCGAGATAGGCGTTTGCTGCTGCCTCACCGCAGACCCCAACGGGCTTAGAAATCTTTACAGCAGATTGAGATGCAATTGAAATTGCACGTAAGACAGCGGGATGCCATGCGGTCGTCATATCGGATAGACGTGAATCCATTCGATCTGAGGCCATCACATATTGGGTGAGATCATTTGTGCCAAATGATCCGAATTCAACTTCTTCAAGAACACAATCTGCATGAAGAGCTGCTGCCGGGGTTTCAATCATCACGCCAGGTGTCTTCATCCCAAGGGCACGTACTCGATCTGCGAAATCTTTAGCTTCATCGGGGGTGTTAATCATGGGAGCCATCACCCATAGCTTCACATCTTTACCGACAGAAGCATTTGCCAGCGCTTCAAGTTGACGGTTGAGAACATCATTACTTGTGCGAGTCAATCTCCAGCCACGAACACCTAGTGCAGGATTTTCTTCATGTACTGCATTGATATATGGAACTGGCTTATCACTTCCTGCATCAAGTGTGCGAATGACTACTTTCTTGCCGGCCATCACATCAAAAACTTCTGAATAAAGCTTGGTCTGTTCTTCAACAGAGGGTTCTACTTGTGAATCTAAGAAGAGAAGTTCTGTTCGGAAGAGTCCAATACCTTCAGCGCCCACCTTTACCGCAGCGCGAACATCTTCAACGGTTCCTGCATTACCAAGAAGTTGAACCGGCGTTCCATCTGAGAGCCGACCTGGACCTGTCACTGACTCGGCGCGCGCCTTGAGTTGCGCCTCTTTCGCAGATCGAGTTGAAATCTCATCCGAGGATGCATCAACTATGACATCTCCGATGCGACCATCAACCATGACGATCGTTCCATCGGAGAGGTCCATGACTCCTGAACATCCAACGATTGCAGGTATGCCGAGACCGCGAGCAACAATTGCAGTATGGCTAGTAGCTCCTCCATGCGAACATACGAGTGCGAGGGCAAATTTAAGATTGAGCGCTGCGGTATCTGATGGAGTGAGATCTTCCGCGACAACGATTGTTGGTTCGGTCAGTGCCAAGCCCGCGCTCTCATTTCCTGCAAGCTTATTGATTAACCGTGTCTGAATCTCATCAATATCGCTGACGCGTTCAGCGAAGTAGCCACCTAGCGCAAGGAGTTGCTCCTTAAATCCGCCGAAAGCTTCTTCGACTATGGGACGGACATCAAATGCAACACCTTCTGAAATGGCACTTTCTAATACTTCAATCACAGATGGATCACGCGCCATCATCGCTTGAGCGCCTAATACCTCTTTAGCTACTTCAAGTTCAATTGCTTCGGCGCTCTTATCCAGATCTACCGCAACACCTTCGAGCGCCGTCAAAACTTGATCTATATCTGCAGGAACCGGTCCGCTTACCTCTGTGGCAACGATGCGACGGATAGGGCCAACTACTACTCCCGGAGAAACGCCGATTCCCTTAAAATTCATCAGAACTTATTCGTCGTGATCTGTTGAGATGATTTCAACAATTGATGCCAGAAGAGAATCTGCGCCATCACCATCTGCAACAGTTACCTCAATGGAATCACCATTCTTAACACCCAGTGCCAGCACTGAGAGAAGTGATGCAGCGTTAACTGCCTTATCACCAGGACGACCGATTGTGACGGTGAGAGGCTTAGCTGCAGCTGCAGCTTTGACGAGAATTGATGCTGGACGTGCATGGAGTCCTACTTTGCTTCCAACTGCGACGATCTGACTTGGCATCTCTCTCAGCTCCTTTTAGCTCAATGGTGGGCATACTCTACTGAAAAATCCTGCAAAGAAGAAAGACGGCCCCGAATTTCTTCGGGGCCGTCTCACTTACTGAGTAGTTACTTCAGATTATGCATTTGCCTTTGCGCCGATGCCCTTTGCAACGATAACCGCAGCAGCTGTAACAACTGTTCCGATCACGATTGCAAGGATGTATGTACCGACTCCACCAACGAGTGGAAGTACAGCTACACCACCATGTGGCGCACGGAGTGTGTTTCCGAATGCCTCAACGAGTCCACCTGTAACAGCAGAACCGACCATGATTGAAGGGATAACGCGTGCTGGGTCAGCAGCAGCGAATGGGATAGCGCCTTCAGTAATGAATGTTGCACCAAGAACCCATGCAGCCTTTCCATTCTCGTGCTCTGCCTCTGTAAACAGGTTCTTACGAACAACTGTTGCAAGAGCGAGACCGAGAGGAGGTGTCATACCAGCAGCCATAACAGCAGCCATGTGTGTAAGGCCAGCACCTGTTGTTGATGTACCAGCAGCTGTAAGGCCTGCAACACCGAATGTGTATGCAACCTTATTAACTGGTCCACCCATATCGAATGCCATCATCAAACCGATGACAACACCGAGGAGAATTGCTGAACCATCGCCAAGACCATCAAGCCATGATGTTGCACCCTCGTTAAGAGGTGTAACAACATTCTTCACCACGAGATACATCACAGAGAGCGTGACAATCACAGAGATAAGTGGGTTGATAACGATTGGCATGATTGAACGGATTGCAGCAGGTACGTTCCATGTTGAAATCCAGTTAGCGATATAACCAGCTACAAGACCGCCGACCATTGCGCCGAGGAAGCCTGAACCGATTGAGCCTGCAACAGCACCAGCAGCAAAACCAGGAACGATACCTGGGCGGTCTGCGATTGCGTATGCAATGTATCCTGCAAGAGCTGGGAGCAAGAACTGCCATGGGCCCATTGCAAGTCCGAAGAGGAATGCACCAATACGAACGCGTGGATCAAGTGCTCCACCATCTGCATTTGTGCCATCAAGTGCATTCTGAACACCAAGGCTTGTAAAGCCTGCTGGGTCTCCAGAGATCATAAAGCTGAGAGCGATAAGAATACCGCCCGCTGTAACGAACGGAATCATGTAGCTGACGCCGGTCATTAAGTAACGACGAATGTTAGAACCAGAACTCACGGAAGTTCCTTTCTTTCATAACCTCCACAACCATTGTGAAGGGGTCTTACTTATTCAGTTTTATTTGCTTTATTACTTCCCGATGGCGCTCAATCTTGCAAGCTATTGAGCTCTACCGGAAACCTATTTACCCGTTTGCTAACGCCTCCGCCTGATCGACGAGATCTGCTGCATTCTTAATAGCCAACTTAGGTGTTGACTGAACAATCTTGCATCCAGCGAAACGATCTTCATCGCGAATTCGGACATCGTTAGCGAAAATGATTGCATCGGCTGATGCGATGACATCTGCAGGAGTTGGCTTATATCCACCAGCACCTTGTGTCTCAATCACCATTTCATGACCTTTCGCCTTACCAGCGCGGTCGAGCGCCTCTGCTGCCATAAATGTGTGAGCGATTCCTGTTGCACAAGATGTGACGACTACAAACTTCATTATTTATCTCCTGAGTTAAGTAAGTGAACGAGCGCTGACTTTGAATCTGCCGTGCGTAGACCAGCTGTGAACTCTGGATCCATCATGCGACGTGCAAGGCCGGAGAGAATATCAATGTGCTGATCTCCTGCCTCATTTGGAACGAGAATCATGAAGAGCACTTGTGCTGGATCTTCTTCTGGATCAAAGACCACTCCTGCTGTGCGAGCAACAACGACTGCCGCATCTGAGACACCTGAGCTGCGAGCATGTGGGATTGCAATTCCATCAATCTGAGGTGTGCCCATCTCATCACGTCCGATGACATCTGCGGCAATCTGATCTGCATCATTTCCACGACCTGCCGCAACGGCGACAGCTGCCATCTGCTTGATTGCATCGATCTTATCGACGGCAACGAGGTCGAGGATGATGAGATCCTCGCTAAAGACTGACCCATGTGAATTGGACACTTCTTATGCCTCCACTAATTCACGTGCTCGATCAAAATCTTCACGAGTACGTACTTTGATAGCACCGGCTTGAGCTGGAGAAGGAATGGAGGTTCCTGGAAGCGGGACAGAGGCCGCAGACCAGGCAATTGCAGTTTCGAGCGCCTTTACATCACACCCAGCAGCGATAAAGACTCCAAGCAGAATATCTCCTGCGCCGACAGGTGTTCCTGAAACTTTTTCAATAGGCTCGCAATGAGTCGCACCTTCGGATGTAATTAAAAGAGCACCATCAGCGCCCATGCTGCAGAGAATCGTTTCGACTCCCCCAGAAATTACTTCACGAGCTGCGGTGATGATATCTTCAATGGTGTGCAGTGGGCGTCCGACTAGCTCTGAGAGCTCATGGTGATTTGGTTTTACAAGATCCACTGCAACAGCTTTAACAGCAGCTGCAAATTCCTCTCCAGATGTATCCACGGCAACTTTTGCACCCCGTGACTTTGCAAATGTCGCAAGCTCTGCATATGCACTTGCAGGAAGGCCTGGATTAAGTCGGCCTGCAAATACGATCCAGTTTCCATCGAGCGGAAGAGCTGCGAGGCAATCTTTCACCTTTTCGATTTCGACAGCACCTAGTGCAGGGCCTGGTTCATTAATCTTTGTTACATTGCCATCGCTCTCAACGATTGTCATGTTGCTACGGATTGCATCGCCGTGAGAGATAACAGTGTGGGCAATGGATGCCTTATCGAGCTGAGATGACATCCAAGATTCACCGAGGGTGCCACCAATAAAGAGAGCATGGGTATCAGCACCGTATGCGCGCGCCGCGCGCGAGACGTTAATGCCTTTACCGCCTGGGTGGAGGGTGATCTGTTGAGCGCGGTTGATCTCGCCAACCGCGAGAGAGGAGAGGGCAATCGTGCGATCAATACTTGGATTGAGCGTCACAGTGAGCACCGTCATCCCCAAGTGGGCCTCTTCTCTCCCACTCAGTGTGAGTGGGTAGTGAAAGTAAACCCCTAGTGGTGCCCCTTTGTCCGATTATTCGGGTAACAAAAGTAAATCTTTTTGAAAGAAATTGCAGAGTCTCCGCGTAACTAACGAGTAACTTAGCGGCTCGCTCGCCACTTCACGATGTAATCAATTCCGCTCCAAATAGTGAGAATGACTGCGACCCCCATAAAGATATCGCGTAATGGGTGGAGCATCTCTGGAAGAGGCAATATGTAGAAACCCACACCAAAGCTCTGTGTCATCGTCTTGAGCTTGCCGCCTTTACTTGCAGGAATTACGCCATCGCGGATTACGACTAAGCGAAAGATGGTAATTCCAATCTCGCGGACCAAAATCACAATGACAATCCACCAAGGAAAACGATCAAGCATTGCAAGTGAAATCATTGCAGAACCGATGAGCGCTTTATCTGCGACGGGATCAAGGAAGGCGCCTAGCGGTGTTGTGCGTCCTGATTTACGAGCCCAATGTCCGTCGAGAATATCTGTCAATCCAAGAAGAAAGAAGATAGTCCACGCCAATGATTGCCACCCTGCAGATGGGTTATGAAAGATTGTCCATACGCCTGCAGGAATGAGTGCGATGCGAAGAACTGTGAGCCAGTTAGGAGTGATCTCTAACGACATTTATAAAGGCCTCGCAACGAGATCTGCACCCATGGATTCAATCACTACCGCATCGACATACTCACCGGGCTGAAAATTAGTGCCGATAAACGATGTCGTTCCATCTACTTCTGGGCCTTGGTGAGCTGCGCGTCCCTCTTGAAGCTCTGCATCTTCAATCAATACGCGAACGGTCTCACCGATACGGGCTTGTGCACGTGAAGAGACCATCTCATCTGCAAGACGTGAAAGTGACTCGACGCGCTCTTTAATAACGTCTTCATCGACTTTATTGTCGTGATCCAGTGCTTCAGTATTATCTTCATCCGAGTAACCAAATACGCCGATTGCATCAAGCTTTGCGGATGCGATGAAGCTTGCAAGATCATCAAAATCTTCTTGGCTCTCCCCCGGAAAACCAACGATAAAGTTAGAGCGGATTCCTGCCTCTGGAGAAAGTGCGCGAATCTGATTAATAAGGTGAAGGAATTTCTCTGAATCACCGAAACGACGCATACGACGTAAGACAGTTGGGCTTGTATGTTGAAATGAGAGATCGAAATATGGCGCAACCTTATTTGTCTCAATCATTGCCTGAAGCAATGAAGGGCGCACCTCGGCAGGTTGAAGATATGAGAGGCGAACGCGTTCGACACCTGGAATCTCAGTAAATTGATGCAAAATCTTCTCCATCAATTTGAGGTCGCCTAAATCCTTGCCGTATGAGGTGGTGTTCTCACTGACCAAGAAGAGTTCAGAGACGCCATTGGCTGCAAGCCATTGCGCCTCTTCAAGGATCTCTGCTGGTGGACGAGATATGAAAGATCCTCTGAAATATGGAATTGCACAGAACGAACATCTGCGATCGCAACCGGATGCAATCTTTAATGGCGCCCACGGTGCGTTACCGAGACGTTTGCGAAAGAGAGAGCCTCCAGCGCCAACGCTTGATTGATGTTGCGCATCGCGCACCTCGCGGCGTGCTTCAGCGCGTGCAACTGGGGTGATAGGCAATAGTGCACGGCGATCTTGTGGCGTATGTGACTGATGTGAATTACCCGAGAGAATTGAATTTAACTTTGCAGATATATCTTGATAGTCATCGAAACCTAGAATCGCATCAGCTTCAGGAAGTGCCTCTGCCAGCTCTTTTCCATATCGCTCTGCCATACAGCCAACTGCAACAACAGCCTTCGTTGTTCCGTGGCCTTTAAGAGAGTTTGCCTCAAGGAGGGCGTCAACTGAATCCTTTTTAGCTGATTCGATAAATCCACATGTGTTGACGACAGCTACTTCAGCATCATCTGCGTTCTCGACAAGGGTCCAACCCTCTGCAGCGAGGCGGCCGGCGAGTTCTTCAGAGTCGACTTCGTTGCGGGCACAGCCCATGGTGACGATTGCAACGGTGCGAGACATGGGGGTGATACTACAGGTTTAGCGGAATGTGCGACGGACTTCCTGATTCTTATCCCCTAGGGATGCGAGCAATTCACCATTGAGAGTGACATCGAGGCCCGCTGGATTGCTGAAGTAAACGCTAATAGATGTCGTTGCTTCAAAAGATTTACTTTCACCCTGGAATAGTGAGCCTTTAAAGAGATGCTTGCCATCCACAACGATATCAATCAAAGAATTTCCACGAGCGGCTGAGACTAAGAGTGAAACTCCAGTACTTGCTGGCTTTGTAGTTGCCGCAGCTGTTGGCTGATCACTCGCTACCGCTGATGGGGATGGAGATGGAGATGGAGATTCATCGACAGGTGTGGCTGATTCTGAAACTGTGACATCTGGCTTTATTGGGCTATCGCTATTGACATTTGTAATGACAATTTGCGCAACAGCTAAAGCGAGAACGATTGCAAGTGAAAAACCAGCTGGAACTTTCCAGGAGATGCTCTTCTTCTCGTGCGGAACTCGTGCGACGCTATTTTCTGCAAGCATCTCATTGATGCTGCGACTTTCAACAGAGTGTTCAGCGTTATAGAGCGCTACTAAATCATTTCCATCGAGACCGATCTTTGGAGCGATATTACGAAGGTGGCCACGTGCATAGATATCTCCACCACAATGAGTGAAGTTATTGCGCTCCATCTCGCCAAGTAACCCTGCGCGAATACTTGTCGCAGCAGCGAGATCTTCGAGAGAAATATGAGCAGAGATACGTGCAGATGAAAGCACCTCGCCCAGATTCATCTCAACCTCGCTCTAATAAAAAGTTACCTAATTTTACCTGCCTTAGGTAGGTAATCACTAGCCCATAGGTACCTTCAAGAGGAAATCACCCCTAAGAGCACCCTGAATTAGTAGTCGCGGAGCGTGGCGAGAACTGAATCAAGCTCTTCGTTGGTCACCAGAACAACTCGAGCCTTTGATCCCTCTGATGGTCCGACGATTCCGCGCGACTCCATCAGGTCCATTAAGCGTCCAGCCTTTGCAAAACCAACTCGCAACTTTCGCTGAAGCATTGATGTAGAACCAAATTGCGTTCCCACAACTAATTCAACCGCCTGACAGAGAAGATCAAGATCGTCGCCAATCTCTTTATCAATCATCTTTGACGATTGTGGAGCAACAGTGACATCCTCGCGGTAACGTGGCTTCAACTGCTTCTTGACGTGATTGGTCACTGCCTCGATTTCGCGTTCTGATACATATGCACCCTGAATACGAATTGCACGGCTTGCACCCATTGGAATAAAGAGTCCATCTCCCTGACCAATTAACTTCTCAGCGCCAGGTGAATCCAAGATGACTCGGCTATCTGCAAGTGATGATGTAGCAAAAGAGAGTCTCGATGGAACGTTTGCCTTAATGAGGCCGGTGACGACATCTACTGAAGGTCGTTGCGTAGCAAGTACCAAGTGAATACCTGCAGATCGAGCTAGCTGAGTAATGCGCACAACAGATTCTTCAACCTCACGTGCTGCAACCATCATCAAATCTGCAAGCTCATCAATCACAACGAGTAGGTATGGGTATGGCTCGAGAACGCGATCAGAACCTGGAGGTGCAACAACTTTTCCTGCACGGACTGCCTTATTGAAATCATCAATGTGTCGGAATCCAAAGTTTGCAAGATCCTCATAACGAAGATCCATCTCGCGCACAACCCAAGTCAGCGCATCGGCAGCTTTCTTGGGGTTGGTAATAATCGGTGTGATGAGGTGAGGAATTCCTTCATAGGCGGTGAGTTCCACGCGCTTAGGGTCAATCAGAATCAATCGAACTTCATCAGGTGTAGCACGCATCATGATTGAAGTAATCATCGAGTTAATCATTGATGACTTACCAGCACCTGTTGCACCAGCAACCAGTAGGTGTGGCATCTTTGCCAGATTGGCGCAGACGAAGTTACCTTCTACATCTTTACCGAGCGCGACCAACATTGGGTGGTGATCTTGGCCAGCAACGCTTGAGCGCATGACATCTCCGAGAGCCACAATTTCGCGATCTGTATTTGGAATTTCAATACCCACTGCTGATTTACCAGGAATAGGCGAGAGGATACGCACTTCGCTGCTTGCAACTGCGTAAGAAATATTCTTGGAGAGCGCTGTTATTCGCTCAACCTTCACTGCGTTACCAAGCTCGACCTCATAGCGAGTAACGGTAGGTCCACGCATAAATCCTGTGACGGTCGCATCAATATCAAATTGTTTGAAGACTTCGGTTAGAGATGCAACGACAGTGTCATTTGCCTTGCTCTTACCCTTAGATGCAGGTCCTACCTTTAAGAGATCTTGCGATGGGAGCTCGTACTTCGAATCGCCAGTAAGGAGTAACTGCTCAGGGCGTTGATTTGTCTTAGGTGGTTCTTTAAGTTGAGCCTCCAGTGGCTTTGGAACTTCAACGGTAAATTCTTGATCAAACTCAGCTTCTTCAATCTCTTCCTCTTCGGCCTCATCCTCGTGCCATGCAACTACAGGAGTCTCAAAGGGTGGAGTATCTGAAATCTCAAAATCTTCATCTTCGCGGATAGGGCGCTTTGAATTGATCCATGTTGCAATCACCTTGCTACGCATGATCACTTCAGAGAATGGAGTAGCAGTCACGACTAGAATTCCGAATAAGAATAAGGCGATAAGGAATGGATATGCCAGTAGCGATGACATCACCTTTACCAACGGCATAGAGATGTAATAGCCAACGATTCCGCCACCTTCACGGATTGCGGTTGCTCCCAATTTATTGGTTGAACCGAGAGAACCATTGAAGAGGTGAGCTAACGCTGTCGAGCTGATGAGAAGGATGAGAAGCCCAACGGTAATTCGACCTGTCCCCTGCTTATCATCTGGCGTGCGAAAGAGTCGAATAGCGAAGTAGACCAATGCAATCGGAACGACGATTGCAATCGCACCAAATGCGCCATAGAGAAATGAATAGACGTTTCGACCCAGGATTGCATCAGAGCGCATCCATGTTCCAGTTACTGAAACAAGTGAGAGAAGGAAGAGGAATAGAGCTGCTCCGTCACGGTGATGTTCAGGGTCGAGATCTTTTGCTCCGCGAGCTACGAATCGAATTGATGAACCAAGGCTCTTTGCTATGAGGCGCCAGGTAGATGCCAAGCCAGCGCCAATGAGCGGAACTATCCCGCCCTTGCTGCTCTGCTTCTTTGCTGTGCGTTTTCTCTTAGCCACACGCTCAATCTTAGGTGGAGAGATTTATTGGAGCCGGGAAGGCGCGCCGTTTTTATACTTCGATAACAACAGGGACAATCATCGGCTTTCGGCGATGCTTCTGCCCTACCCATGATCCGATTGTCCGACGCACTACCTGCGAAAGCTGATGAGTTCCATTGGTTCCACTACTCACTGCTTGCGCCAACGCTTTCTCGATATCGCCTCGGACTTCATCAAAGAGAGCAACATCTTCATTAAATCCACGAGCGTGAATATCTGGGCCGGCAACAATCTTGCCGCTCTGAGAATCAATGACAACAATGACTGAGATGAAACCCTCTTCGCCGAGGATACGTCGATCCTTGAGCGAATCTTCTGTGATATCACCGATGCTCTGTCCATCAACATAGACAAAGCCAACTGGAATTGAACCAGCGACCTCAGCAACATGATCTACAAGATCGATAACGATTCCATTCTCTGCAATAAATGTATTCTCACGAGGAACTCCGGCCTGAATTGCGAGTTCGGCATTTGCCTTAAGGTGGCGCCATTCACCATGGATTGGCATCGCGTACTTTGGCTTTACGATGTTGTAGCAATACAAGAGTTCACCTGCAGCAGCATGTCCTGATACGTGGACCAGAGCATTGGCCTTATGCACAACCTTTGCGCCAAAACGCGTCAACTCATTAATGATTCGATAGACCGAATTTTCATTTCCTGGGATAAGTGAAGACGCCAGAATTACTGTGTCACCTTGGCCAACTCGAATCTGATGATCGCCATTTGCCATTCGCGAAAGAGCAGCCATTGGCTCTCCTTGAGATCCCGTCGAAATGAGTACGACGTTATCGCCATAATTGTCGAGATCTTTGAGCTCAATCACAGTTCCTGAAGGAATTTTGAGGTAGCCCATCTGTTCTGCAATCTTCATATTTCGAACCATGGATCGTCCAATAAAACAGACCCATCGACCATTCTCATGTGCAACGTCAATAACTTGTTGAACGCGGTGAACGTGAGATGAGAATGAGGCCACGATAACGCGCTTCTTTGTTGATGCGATGACGCGATGGAGCGCCGGCATAATTTCACGCTCGGATGGTGTAAATCCAGGGATATCCGCATTGGTGGAATCTGCAAGGAAGATATCTACGCCTTCATCACCAAGGCGTGCAAAGCTTGCTAAATCTGTGACTCGGCCATCGAGCGGGAGCTGATCCATCTTAAAATCACCAGTAGCAAGGACAAGCCCTGCCTTGGTGCGGATTGCAACTGCAAGCGCATCTGGAATTGAGTGGTTCACCGCGATACATTCAAGATCAAATCCTTCGATCTTAAAGCGATCACCTTCGCGCACTTCGTGAGTTATGGGACCAATGCGATGCTCTTTGCACTTAGCGGTAATAAGTGCAATTGTGAGAGGCGATCCGTAGAGTGGAATATCGACTCGCTCGCGCAATAAGTATGGAACGGCGCCGATATGGTCTTCATGGCCATGTGTCAGAAATACTCCAACGACATCATCGAGGCGATCACGGATATAGCTAAAGTCAGGAAGGATGAGATCAATACCTGGCTGATTATCTTCAGGAAAGAGAACTCCACAATCAACAATCAGAAGCTTTCCATCACTCTCGAAGACGGTCATATTGCGACCGATCTCAGAGATTCCTCCGAGCGCCACGATACGTAAGCCACCAGCTGCGAGCTTGGATGGCGTACCTAGATTGGGATGGGGATGTTGTGTCATCTAGTAATTGTTATTTCAGTGCGACGCCACCAGCGATGAGATCTTTGCGCAATTGCTCGATCTGTTCTGGTGTGGCATCGACGAGAGGAAGACGTGTTGTTCCGCCAGGAAGACCCATGAGTCCCATTGCGGCCTTTGTAAGAATCGCACCTTGCGTGCGGAATGTTCCGGTAAACACTGGAAGAAGTTGCTGGTGAATCTCAAGAGCTTTCGCTGCATTACCGGCAAACCATGCATCGAGCATCGCCTTGAGTTGGGTACCCACAGTGTGGCCACAGACTGATACAAATCCCACAGCGCCGACTGAAAGGAGCGGAAGGTTGAGAATGTCATCACCTGAGTAGACAGGGATTCCGCAACGCTTAATAACCCAAGAGGTGCTGGCGCTATTGCCCTTAGCATCTTTGAGAGCAACGATGTTATCGACGCTATCGAAGAGGCGACAAATTGTGTCGTTTTCAATTTCAATACCGGTACGACCAGGAATGTCATACATCATGATGGGAAGATCTGTTGCTGCAGCGACTGCGCGGAAGTGGGCCTCAACACCTGCCTGTGGTGGCTTGTTGTAATACGGAACTACGACAAGAAGACCATCTGCTCCTGCCTCTTGTGAACGCCTTGCTTGTTCGACGGTATAGGAAGTTTCATTATCGCCAGCACCGGAGAGAACTTGAATCTTTGAACCAACCACGCTCTTCACAACGCGAATGATTTCAAGCTTCTCAGATGATTTAGTTGTCGGTGCTTCACCAGTTGTTCCATTAACGGCGATGCCATCATGGCTATTATCAACGAGGTGTTGAGCGAGCTTTGCGACGCCATCCCAATCGATCGACCCATCCTTATTGAAAGGGGTCACCATTGCGGTGAGGAGTCGGCCGAATGGTGCGTTAATGCTCATTTGAGAATCTTATCCTTTATGGCGCTACGCGACCAGATTTTTCGAAGGCTTGATAGGTAAGAGGCATCAATTTCGCAAATTCTGCCTCCATCTTCTCTGCAACCATCTCAATTTCACGCTGAGGATAGCTTGGGAAGTGCGATCCCTCACGTGCGGTGCGAAGTGAGAGGAAGTTCATGAGCGCGCGTGCATTCATAGTCACATACATCGATGAATAAGTTGCTACTGGCAATACTGCGCGAGCTACTTCACGAGCGATTCCTGCATCGAGCATCTTCTTATATGACTCGTATGCAACTACATAAGCATCTTTCATCGCATCAACTGTTACTTGGAATTGCTCTTGTGTGCCAGGAACAAATTCATATGCACCTGTCTTACCAATCTGAATGAGATTGCGCGCCTGGTTAGGAACGTAGAAAACTGGCTTCAATTCACGGTAACGACCGGACTCTTCGTTATATGAAGCGATGCGATGGCGCATAAATTCACGGAATACAAAGATGGGAGCTGAGATAAAGAAGGTCATTGAGGTGTGTTCAAATGGTGAACCGTGGCGTTCACGAGCCAAGTAGTTGATCAACCCCGCTGAGCGCGCTGGATCTTCGCCGATCTCATCCATCGACTGCTCTCCCGCAGTGGAGACGCGAGCCGCCCAGATCACATCGGCATCGCTTGCACTTGCTTTAATGAGCTCGACAGAAACATCGTCGCGGAAAACTACCTCTGGATATGCGCCCTGGACGGGATTAGTGTGGTCAGACATGGTCGCACCTTATCGAGCCACCCCCCATCCCCCGCGGCATCTATGGGGCAGAATGTGCGCGTGTCCCGAGTGAACCGCACCACCGCAACTGCTTCCTTCAGCGTCTCCTTCACCGTTGGGCTCTATGGAATCGCCTTTGGAGCTGCTGGAATCGCAGCCGGTTTCTCTTTACTGCAGACCTGTCTACTCTCCTTACTGACATTTTCAGGTGCATCACAATTTGCAGTTGTTGGAGTACTTGGCGCTGGAGGATCTGCAATCTCTGGGATTACAACTGCCTCGCTATTGGGAATACGAAATGCCCTCTATGGATTACGTATGGCACCCATCATGAAGTTTCGTGGCTGGAGAAGAGTTGTCGGCGCTCAAGTAACAATCGATGAATCAACTGGCGTTGCGCTCGGACAATCTGAGCTCGGTATTGATGCAATGCGACAAGGTTTCTGGCTAACAGGCGTAGGTGTCTATCTCTTCTGGAATCTCTTCACAGTAGTTGGTGCACTTGGTGCCCAAGCGATGGGAAATCCCGCTGTCTGGGGGCTCGATGCTGCAGTTCCTGCCGCCTTCTTAGGTCTAGTGTGGCCGCGCCTTACAAATAATCGCGAACGTACTCTTGCTATTGCAGCGATGGCGCTATCACTTACCTTGACTCCATTTGTTGCAGCCGGAATTCCCATTATTAGTACTGCGCTCTTAGCTGTCACATTTGGATGGATGGCTCGCCCATGACCCAGATATGGATCGCAGTCATAGGCACAAGTGCGATTGCATTTGCCTTAAAGTACTTTGGCCATAGCGTTCCTGAGAAATATTTAAGTCACCCTCGAGCACTTCGAATCAACACTTTAATTCCGATAGCTTTGCTGAGTGCCCTTGTTGCCGTGCAGACAGTGGCAGAGAACAGCAAGTTGGTTATTGATCAGCGACTTGCAGGCATGGCAGTTGCAGTCATTGCGCTCTTATTAAAAGCGCCATTTCCAGTTGTAGTACTTGGTTCAGCTGCAGCAAGTGCTCTGACATTCCACTACTTAGGCTGAAATAACTCCGAGAGCTACTAGCTTCGCCTTCAAATCATTATCTGATGGCTCGGTCATATGTGTTCCATCTGGGAATACGATGACAGGAATTGACTTCGCTCCCCCATTGATCTCGATTACTTTATCTGCAGCAGAGAGATCGGCTTCGACATCGATATGTGTAATCTGAACATCAAGTTCTTCGAGGAGACGCTTTGAACGGCGGCAATCTCCACACCAATCAGCTCCGTACATTGTGATCTCTGGATGTGATGACATTTTTCTTTCCTATCCGTTACATGAACTTCTCAAGGCCGACAGTCAGCCCTGGATGTGATGAAATCTGACGAACGCCAAGCAGTACACCTGGCATGAAACCTGCGCGATCGAGTGAATCGTGGCGGATAGTGAGAGTCTCACCGAGGCCACCGAAGAGAACTTCCTGATGAGCAATCAAGCCGCGAAGGCGTACTGAGTGCACTGGAACATCGCCAACATTTGCACCGCGTGCGCCATCGAGTGATGTTGTCGTTGCATCAGGCATCGCAGGAAGGTTTACCTTCTTGCGAGCATCTGAAATCAACGCTGCTGTGCGCGCTGCTGTTCCTGATGGTGCATCAACCTTATTTGGGTGGTGAAGCTCGATGATCTCTGCTGATTCAAAGAATTTAGCAGCCTTTTCGGCAAACTCCATCATCAAAACCGCACCGATTGCAAAGTTAGGTGCAATCAATATGCCGGCCTTTGGATTTGCTGCAAGCCATGTATTGAGCTGAGCGATGCGTTCATCTGAGAAACCAGTTGTGCCAACAACTGCATGAATATTGTTCTTTACGAGAAATTCAAGGTTTGCCATGACCACATCAGGTGTTGTGAAATCGACAACTACCTGAGCGCCATTGGTGACTAGCGCATCGAGTGAATCACCTTCATCAAGTGCGGCAACGAGTTCGCAATCAGCGGCATCGGTAACTGCTTTCACTACCTCTGAGCCCATGCGACCACGTGCACCGAGTACGCCAACTTTGATCATGAGCTCAACACCTTCTCAAACTTAGATGGATTCTTAAATGGTCCAACAAGTGCAAGGGTAGGTGTTTTAGTCAGATACTCGCCAGCAATTTCTCGGATATCTTCTGCAGATACGCGTGAAATAGCCTTCAAAATATCATCAAAATCCATGACCTGCCCGTAGACAATCTCGTTCTTGCCGATGCGGCTCATGCGAGAGCCTGAATCCTCTTGGCTGAGGACTAGTGAGCCTCGAACAGCGCCCTTGGCGCGCTCAATCTCTTCATGTGTCATTCCATTGTCAGCAACATCGGTGAGAACTTCGCGGATAAGTTCGACGACTTCAACTGCCTTCGCTGGATTACATCCTGCATAGAATCCAAGAGTTCCGCTCCCGGCGAATTGCTGTGAATATGCGTAGACAGAATATGCAAGACCGCGCTTCTCACGAATCTCTTGGAAGAGTCGCGAAGACATTCCGCCGCCAAGAGCTGCAGACATCACGCCCATCGCAAAACGACGGCTATCTGCGCGAGCAACGCCTTCCATGCCATAGAGCATGTGAGCTTGCTCGGTCTTGCGATACATCAAACCAACCGGGATCTGTGGACCCTTCTTGATTGGAGTATTGGGACGAATATTTGGAGTTCCAACTACATCGAGGAAGTTATCGCGCGAAAGCGCTTCTTCAACCATCGCGACAACGCGCTTGTGCTTGATGTTTCCAGCAACTGCTACGACGAGATCAGATGGTTGATACTTCTTCTTGTAGTAGTTAAAGACTGTATTCCGCGACATTTTATTGATGCTCTCGATTGTGCCCAAGATCGGACGGCCAATCTGCGTATCGCCGTAATAGGTATCGCTAAAGAGATCGTGAACAAGGTCAGAAGGATCATCGTCGCGCATTGCGATCTCTTCAAGTACGACTTTGCGTTCTGCATCAACATCGAGCGCTGTAACAATCGATGAGGTAATCAGATCGCTGACGACATCAATTGCCATAGGCAGATCTGTATCGATGACACGAGCGTAGAAGCAGGTGTACTCCTTCGATGTGAAGGCATTCATCTCGCCGCCGACGGATTCGATAGAAGATGAAATCTCTAGAGCTGTTCTTGTTTTCGTGCCCTTAAATAAAAGGTGCTCAAGAAAATGAGAAGCACCGGCGGTAGCCGGTGCTTCATCACGTGAACCTACATTGACCCAGATACCAACAGCTGCGCTTCGAACAGAGGGAACTTCCTCTGTAACAATGCGCAGACCGCTGGAGTGGACCGTTCTCTTAACAGACATTACTCAGCTGATGCTGCGCCTTCTTCGAGAACTGGAACGAGAGATAGCTTGCCCTTTGGATCGATCTCGCCGATCTCAACCTGGACCTTATCTCCGACCTTCATAACATCTTCAAGGTTCTCAATTCGCTTTCCGCCATGCATCTTGCGAATCTGTGAAACGTGAAGGAGGCCATCCTTGCCTGGCATCAACGATACAAATGCACCGAATGTTGCAAGCTTGACGACAGTTCCGAGGTAACGCTCTCCGACCTCAGGCATTGTTGGATTTGCAATTGCATTGATCTGCGCACGCGCAGCCTCTGCAGAAGGTCCATCAGTTGCACCGATGTAGATAGTTCCGTCATCTTCGATTGAGATTTCAGCGCCTGTCTCATCCTGGATCTGGTTGATGATCTTGCCCTTAGGGCCGATAACTGCACCGATCTGATCGACTGGAATCTTTACAGAGATGATGCGAGGAGCGTATTGGCTCATCTCATCAGGTGTATCGATTGCCTCGTTCATGACATCGAGAATCGCAAGACGCGCTTCCTTTGCCTGGTGAAGTGCGCCAGCGAGAACTGATGCAGGGATTCCATCGAGCTTTGTATCGAGCTGGAGAGCTGTAACGAAGTCCTTTGTTCCTGCAACCTTAAAGTCCATATCTCCAAATGCATCTTCTGCACCGAGAATATCTGTAAGAGCAACGTACTCAACCTTGCCATCGACATCATCTGAGATAAGACCCATTGCAATACCTGCAACTGGAGCCTTAAGTGGCACACCAGCTTGAAGCATTGAAAGTGTTGAAGCACAGACTGAGCCCATTGATGTAGAACCGTTTGATCCGAGTGCTTCAGATACCTGACGGATTGCATATGGGAACTCTGCGCGAGTTGGAAGTACTGGAATCAATGCGCGCTCTGCAAGTGCACCGTGGCCGATTTCGCGACGCTTAGGTGTGCCAACACGACCAGTCTCACCAGTTGAATATGGTGGGAAGTTGTAGTTGTGCATGTAACGCTTTGATGTCTCAGGGCTCATTGTGTCCAGCTGCTGCTCCATCTTGAGCATGTTAAGAGTTGTGACTCCAAGAATCTGTGTCTCTCCACGCTCGAAGATTGCTGAGCCGTGAACGCGAGGAATTACCTCAACCTCTGCAGACAATGCACGGATGTCGCGGAGTCCGCGGCCATCGATACGAATCTTGTCGCGGAGTACACGCTGACGTACAAGCTTCTTTGTAAGTGAACGGAATGCTGCAGGAACTTCCTTTTCGCGGCCTTCGAAGGCCGCTGAAACTGATTCCTTAACAGATGCAGAGATCTCATCGATCTTTGTCTCGCGCTCTTGCTTACCCACGATTGTGAGCGCCTTTGCGAGGTCATCCTTTGCAGCCTTTTCAACTGCAGCGAATACATCATCCTGGTAATCAAGGAAGACTGGGAAGTCAGCAGTTGGCTTTGCTGCAACTGCAGCGAGCTTTGACTGTGCATCACAGAGAGCCTTGATAAATGGCTTTGCAGCATCGAGGCCCTGTGCAACAACTTCTTCAGTTGGTGTTGGCGCTCCGCCTGCAATGAGTTCGATTGTGCGTGAAGTAGCTTCAGCTTCAACCATCATGATTGCAACGTCGTCTGCTGTTACGCGACCTGCAACGACCATGTCGAATACAGCGTTCTCAACCTGTGAGTGGTTAGGGAATGCAACCCACTGACCTTCGATAAGTGCAACGCGTACACCACCGATTGGACCAGAGAATGGCAAGCCTGCAAGCTGTGTTGAGATTGATGCCGCGTTGATCGCAAGTACGTCGTACATGTGATCAGGGTTGAGTGCCATTACTGTCACAACAATCTGAACTTCGTTACGAAGACCCTTTACGAATGATGGGCGCAATGGGCGGTCGATCAAGCGGCAAGTAAGAATTGCCTCTTCTGATGGACGGCCTTCACGGCGGAAGAATGAACCTGGAATCTTGCCAATGGCATACATCTTCTCTTCAACATCCACTGTGAGTGGGAAGAAGTCGAATTGATCCTTAGGTGTCTTTGATGCTGTTGTCGCTGAGAAGATCATTGTCTCTTCATCGAGGTATACAGCTGCAGCTCCTGCTGCCTGCTTTGCAAGGCGACCAGTTTCAAACTTGATCTCGCGCTTACCGAACTTTCCGTTATCGATAACGGCTACTGCTGTCTTTACGTCTTGACCCTCCATAGGGCGCTCCTTTACTTAAGTCAGCGCACCACAAGAGAAAAAAATGAATCTTCGATCGAAGTCCACGGAAATTTATTTATCAGCTTCCGTGAGCCACTACCGAGGACCATTTATCCTCGTGGGCGCTGATGCTCCAGTCGGGTTGCCCTGTGCAACCCAACTTTCCTACCTTCGTACTGCTTTACAACTATTAAACTTTTTAAAATGTGCCGCTACTTAGCGACGGATACCGAGCTTCTCGATAATCTCGCGGTAACGCGCGATATCTGTCTTTGCAAGGTACTGCAAGATACGACGACGACGACCAACGAGGAGCAAAAGTCCGCGACGGTTGTGGTGATCGTGTGGGTTTGTCTTCAAGTGTGTTGTGATGTCTTCAATACGACGTGACAACAGCGCGACCTGAGCTTCAGGGCTTCCTGTATCAGTAGCTGATGAGCCGTACTTTGCAATGATTTCTTTCTTTACTTCTGGTGTTAATGACATGACATTTCCTTTTCATCTATTTCTACTGACCAAGAGGCCTTCCGGTTTGGATCACGGAAGAACGCTTACTCGTGGACGGGTAAATTCTAGGCTAAGCCTGTGGATAACCCAAATTGAGCGTGAGATTAGCCCTCTGTGAGCTCTCGAGCCTTATCGCAATCTTTCTTCATCTGAACCAATAGTTCATCTAAGCCATTGAACTTCAGTGTTGGTCGCAAGTACCAACCGAATTCAACTGATGCTGCTTTGTCATATAAATCTAAACCTTGCTGATCGAGTGCGTACGCCTCAACTTGGCGACCACGGTCACCTTCAAATGTTGGATTGGTTCCGATTGAAATTGCTGCTGGCCAATAGTTGATTCCAACCGTCAGCCATCCTGCATAAATTCCATCTGCAGGAATGGTCTGACCTTCAATCTTTCCAATATTTGCAGTTGGATAACCAATCTCGCGACCACGCTTCTCGCCATGAACGACGATGCCGTCAAGACGATGTGGGCGTGAGAGAAGTTCGCGAGCCTGTTCAACTTTGCCTTCGAGTACAAGGTTGCGAATTCGAGAAGAAGAGATCACTTCCTCTCCCCCGGCAAGATCTTGAACATCGACTGTAAAGTTATGAGTCATACCGGACTTAATCAGCGTATCGACCGTGCCAGATGCCTTTGCTCCGTAAGTGAAGTTCTTACCTACAATAACTGTGCTGACGTGAAGCTGGTGGACCAAGATATCTTCCACAAACTTATCTGGTGACATTGCTGCAAATTGCTCATTGAATTTCATCACCGCTACTCGATCTGCATTATGAATTTTTAATAGCTCAACACGATCAGCCAAAGTCGTGAGCATCGGTGGCACAGAATCTGGAGCGAAAACGGTCCGTGGGTGGGGGTCAAAAGTCAGCGCGATGATGGGGCGACCATCTGCAATCTCTTTGGCACGATTGAGGAGAGCTTGGTGTCCTTTATGAACGCCATCGAAAACTCCGATGACTACAACACTTGACTCGCTCATAACCCCATCTTGCCTTACCTAGTTCGCTGCCGCAAAAACCGCGACCGGTTTCGCCTTATCAACCGAATTTTTTAAGAGTGCGATGAGGCGATTATCTGGAGAGAGAGCGGCAAATATCTCATCTCCGGTATTTGCACTCAATGGACGGCCGAAGGAGAGCTCATTGACTTCTTCAAGGTCGAGTTCGCGAATAGAAAATGTGCTTCGCGCTACATCGGCCAAGTCGAGAGTAGTGAAGTTTCCACCCTTGAGTTGATCAATACCTATTGCTTGGTCGAGAGTAAAACCTGCAACACGGGTACGACGCAATACGTTGAGGTGTCCCCCAACTTTAAGTTCTGCGCCTAAGTCGCGTGCGATTGCGCGGATGTAAGTACCAGCAGAGCACGTAACGACAATGTCAACGAGGGTTGTTGCATCCTTGCGACGGATACCGAGAATATCTAATTGAGAGATGGTGACTTTGCGAGCAGGGAGTTCAAACTCCTCCCCTGATCGCGCACGGTCGTATGCCCGCTTTCCATCAACTTTAATTGCTGAGACATTTGTTGGGCGCTGCATAATCTCGCCCACCATCGTTGCCAAGATGCGATTAATGTCTTCATCTTTAACGTGTGTTGCATCAGCTGTCGAGAGAATCTCTCCCTCGTGATCATCTGTTGTTGTCGATGCACCAAGAACGATAGTTGCCGTGTAACTCTTATCGCCATCTGTGATGTATTGAAGTAGACGTGTTCCATTATTAAATCCGAGAACTAAAACACCGGTAGCCATTGGATCAAGGGTTCCGGCATGGCCCACTTTTCGTGTATTGAGAGCGCGACGACCGATTGCCACAACATCATGGCTTGTCATACCTGGAGCCTTATCGACTACCAAGAATCCGTCAGACATATTCTCTTAAGATTATTCTTCTTCGATGACGCGTGGCTGCTTATATGCATCTTCGACTACTGGCTTTGCACCTTCGCGAGCCTTTGCCACCTGAGCATCGAGCTCATGAACTTTATTGAGAAGGGTATCCATTGCACGTGCTGATTCAGGCAATCCATCAAGGATGAATTCTAGAGTTGGCGTAATGCGAGTTCCAAGATCTTTTCCCACTGCAGAGCGGATGACGCCCTTTGCAGATTCAAGAGCCGCAGCAGTTGCAGAGCGCTCATCATCTTCACCGAATACGGTGTAGAAGATTGAGGCGTGCTGGAGATCTCCAGTCACGCGCGCATCGGTAATGGTGACAAAGCCAAGGCGAGGATCTTTGATCTTCGTCTCGAGTAGCTGTGCCACTACTACCTTGATGCGGTCTGCAACTTTATCGCTGCGGTGGTTTTTACCCATGAATTATGCGCGCTTCTTCTCTTGCATCTCGAAGACCTCAATGATGTCTCCGACCTGAAGGTCAGCACCCTTACCTACGCCGATACCGCACTCAAAGCCCTCACGGACTTCAGTTGCATCATCCTTAAATCGCTTGAGAGATTCGATTGTGACGCTCTCGGCAATTGTTGCGCCGGCACGGATAACGCGAGCCTTAGCGTTACGACGGATGATTCCGTTTGTAACGATAGAACCAGCGATAGTTCCAACCTTTGATGACTTGAAGAGATCGCGAACCTCTGCATTACCCAATACAACCTCTTCGAACTCTGGCTTAAGGAGACCCTTAAGTGAGAGCTCAATCTCTTCGATTGCGTTGTAGATAACAGAGTAGAAGCGAACTTCGACGCCTTCTTGATCGGCGAAGATTGCTGTCTGTGGCTCTGGCTTAACGTTAAAGCCGATAACAACAGCGGTAGATGCAGATGCAAGAGTGATATCGCTCTTGGTGATTGCACCGACGCCACGGTGGATAACGCGAAGATCAACTTCGGCTCCGACATCAAGCTGCATGAGTGCATCTTCGAGCGCTTCGACAGAACCAGATACGTCGCCCTTGAGAATAAGGTTGAGCGTAGAAATCTTGGACTGTTCCATGAAGTCTTCGAGAGATACCTTCTTGCGAGCCTTTGCGAGCTGAGCATTTCGCTCTGCTGCCTGACGCTTCTCAGCGATCTGACGAGCAGTACGGTCATCTTCAGCTACAAGGAATGTATCGCCAGCATTTGGTACAGATGTAAATCCGAGTACCTGTACTGGACGTGATGGTCCTGCCTCTGTGACATTTTCGCCATGTTCATCGAGCATTGCGCGAACGCGACCGAATGAACCACCAGCGACGATTGCATCTCCGACCTTCAAAGTACCGCGCTGAACAAGCACAGTTGCAACTGGGCCGCGACCACGATCGAGGTGCGCTTCAATAGCAACACCACGAGCATCATCTTCAGCGATTGCACGAAGATCGATAGCAGCATCTGCTGTAAGGAGAATAGAGTCGATCAAATCATCGACGCCTTGACCCTTCTTTGCAGAGACGTTTACGAAGATTGTGTCTCCTCCGTACTCCTCAGCGATGAGGTTGTACTCGGTCAACTGCTGGCGGACCTTATCTGGGTTCGCGCCTTCCTTATCAATCTTGTTAACAGCAACAACGATTGGAACATCAGCTGCTTGAGCGTGATTAAGCGCTTCAATTGTCTGAGGCATGATTCCGTCATCTGCTGCAACAACGAGAACTGCGATATCAGTTACCTTGGCACCACGAGCACGCATAGCGGTAAACGCCTCGTGACCTGGTGTATCGATAAATGTAATTGCGCGGTTAACGCCATCGTGATCATGGTGAATCTGGTAAGCACCAATGTGCTGAGTGATTCCGCCTGCTTCACCCTTAATGACCTCTGTCTTACGGATTGCATCAAGGAGCGATGTCTTACCGTGATCGACGTGACCCATAACAGTGACTACTGGTGGACGAGCAACGAGGAGATCTGGATCCATATCTTCTAGCTCTTGAGCTAGGTCGATATCGAAGTCCTGCAATAGCTCGCGATCTTCATCTTCTGGAGAGACGATTTCGATCTGATACTTCAGCTGCGCACCGAGAATTTCGAATGTATCTGCATCCACTGATTGTGTTGCAGTAACCATCTCACCAAGGTGGAACAACGCTGAAACTAGCGCTGCTGGATCTGCACCAATCTTCTCTGCGAAATCTGCAAGAGATGATCCACGGCGCATACGAATCTTTGTATTGCCATCACCGTGAGGAATAACTGCGCCACCAAGTTGTGGTGCCTGCATATTGTCGAATTCTTCGCGAAGAGCCTTTCGTGACTTCTGCTTACGCTTTGAAGACTTGCCCTTACCGAATGCACCTGCTGCAGATCCGCGACCACCGGGTGCTCCACCTGGACGACCTGGACCGCCGGGACGAGGAGCGCCACCTGTTGATGGACCTGAATTGCGATATGGACCTGATGCACTTGGTGCACCTGCTCCTGCTGGACGTGGTGCAAAACCTGGACGCGCTGGTCCACCTGCGCCCGCTGGTCGTGGTGCACCTGGACGTGCAGCAAAACCTGGACGAGGTGCGCCAGGACGTGGTGCACCTGGACGTGCAGCGCCCATTGGACGTTGTGGTGGACGTGGAACTGCTCCACCTGTTGAGAATGGATTATTTCCTGGACGAGGAGGACGTGGAACTGCCGCTCCTGCAGAGAATGGATTGTTACCTGGACGAGGAGCAGCTGGTGCACCTGGTACTGGTGGAGTTGAAGGTGTTGTCGGTGCTGATGGAGCATCTGGTGTTGCTGTGTATGCAGCTGCTGCAGCAGATGCTGCCGCCTCCGCCTCACGTGATGCCTTCAACGCCGCAAGATCAACGCCGAGCTCTGCTGCAAGTTCAGCAGCGAGTTCTGGATTGACTTCAGCCTTCTTTGGAGCAGCAGCTTTCTTCGCTGCAGCTTTCTTTACAGGCTTCTTCTCTTCAGCTGGCTTTGCATCTGGATAGAGCGCAATTAACTTGCGCGCAACCGGCGGCTCTACTGTTGATGAAGCGGATCGGACGAATTCGCCGAGTTCTTGTAACTTAGCAAGGACTTCCTTGCTTTCCATACCGAGTTGTTTTGCCAACTCATGTACACGGACCTTTGACACATTTCTCCTGTCTTGGCCCGCATTAAAACTTGTGGGATGCGAGCCCTAGTTGTCGAACCTCATGATGTGAACGAGCTCATTTTTGCTTCATATCTTTCGCATCCATTTCTTAAATCCCCCGCCTCAATTGCTCGAGGGAACTGATGGGCTGATTCTAGCGAAACGCCCGAGATTTTCCTATTCCGTTGGAGCAGGAGCGGTGGTGTCTGGGTGGATATCAATACGCCAGCCAGTAAGTCGTGCGGCGAGGCGAGCATTCTGCCCATCTTTGCCGATAGCCAATGAGAGCTGGTAATCAGGTACGACTACCTTTGCGCTTCGGGCATCGAGGTCGACAATCTCAACTTTGCTCACCTTCGATGGAGCAAGTGCATGTGCAACATACTTTGCTGGATCCTCATCGAAATCGACGATATCAATCTTCTCGCCGTTGAGTTCATCCATTACAGCGCGAGCACGCGCACCCATAGGACCAATGAGAGATCCCTTTGGCGACACTCCGGCGCGATGTGAGCGAACGGCAATCTTTGTGCGATGACCTGCTTCACGAGCAACTCCCATGATTTCGACGATTCCATCTTTTACTTCTGGAACTTCGAGTGCAAATAATTGTTTAACGAGACCTGGGTGGCTACGAGAGAGCATGATCTCAGGCCCCTTCATTCCTTGCTTTACTTCAACAACGAAACATTTAATACGTGCACCGTGCTCATAAACTTCACCAGGAACTTGCTCCTGTGGAGGAATGCGACCTTCAATACGACCGAGGTTAACGTTGACCATCTTTGGGTCGCGCCCTTGCTGAATAACCCCAGAGATGACATCTCCTACAGATGTGGTGAACTCCCCCACGATCTCAGCATCATTATTTGCACGCATCGCCTGCTTAATTACCTGGCGAGCAGTTGATGTTGCAATACGGCCAAATCCATCAGGTGAATCAACTTCCTCTGCAATCTTTTCGCCGAGTTCGTTAAATGCTGGAATGATTATTTGAATCTCGCCAGTCTCGCGATTGAGACGGGCCTGGGCGTAACGATTTGGTTCTTGCCCCTGGTTATATGCCGTGAGAACGCCAACCTCGATAGCTTGAATTAATTGCTCGAGTGACATTGCCTTCTCAGTAGTAAGGGCGATGAGAGCATCCATTTCAACATGCATGTTAGTTCTCATCCTTTCGGTTAAATTCGATTTCGACGACAGCGCGCTTGATATCGGCAAGTGCGATTACAACTTCCTTCATCTCCTTCTTCTCAACGACTGAGAGAGTGACATCTGAATCAGTATTCGATGTGATGCGACCTGTCTCCACTACCCCATCAGTCTTGGTGACTTTGAGGAGTCGTGAGACGTTCTTTGCAAAGTGGCGTGGAAGTGTGAGTGGGCGGTCGATCCCAGGAGAGGTAACTTCGAGAGTAAATGGAGTCTCTCCCATAAATGGCGCTTCATCCATCAACTCTGAGATGAGCTTAGATGCGACAGTGACCTGATCAAGATTGAGTGCGTTCTCGCCATCGACAATGACAGTCACGATGCGGTGATTGCCTGGAGTTACGAGATTTACATCTTCAAGGAAGTAACCAGCTTGTTGTAGCGCTGGAGTAATGAGTTCTGCAATCTGATCTTTAATTGCCATAGCGTTGTCGTCCTATTCTGTTGTTATTTAGTTGTCGTGCAGGGGCAAATTTACTCTATGTAGAGCGAGTATCCAAGTCGCAGAATCAAGAGCCCGGTCACTATCAAGTAGAAGATTCGTATAAAGCTAGAGCCTTTTTTGATGGCCAGATGAGAACCTGCATAGCCACCTGCTAGGTTGGCGATAGCGAGAAATAGGCCAATCTTCCAGAGAATTCCGATTCGAAAACCAACGACGATAATCGATGCCAAGTTGGTCGTCGCATTAACAACTTTTGCAATTGCCGATGCGCCGACAAATGCAAAGCCCATGATTGCAACAAGGGCAATCATCAACATTGTTCCCGTACCTGGACCGATTAAGCCATCATAGAAACCGATGAGAGTGGCAGCGATAGCGCCGATTATCATCAACTTCCGAGGTGAATGCTTTTCAACATGAACTTTGCCAAGGTCTGGCTTGAGAAGTGTGTAGAAGAAGATAACAATCATCATAAAGAAGATAGAGCTCTTAAAACTCTGCGCTGAAATATGAGAAGCAAGGAGCGCTCCCCCACATGCTCCGAAGAATGCGGGAATCACCATTGCTAATAAGAGCTTGGGGTCGGTCTTTATCGATTTTCGATATTTGATAGCAGCAGTCGATGTTCCAAAGAATGCGGCAGTCTTTGATGTGGCCACAACCGATACTGGGTTGCGATCAGGGAAAGAGAGCAACATGGCAGGGGTTTGAATCAATCCGCCGCCACCTGCGATTGCATCAACAAAGCCAGCGGAGAACATTGCAAGTACGAGCAGTGTAACGTTAAAAGCTGAGAGATCGTAGAACACGTTACTTAAGTGTTGCCAGAGTCTTTGCGATCTCTTCGACTGCAGAGCCAACTGCAATCTCTGACTTCTCGCCGCTCTTGCGGACTCGAACTTCAACGTTGCCTTGCTCGAGAGCCTTGCCTACAACCACGATCATAGGAATACCGATGAGCTCTGCATCCTTAAACTTCACGCCAGGACTTGTGCCACGACGGTCATCGAGCATGACCGAGATGCCTCGGCCTTCAAGATCTGCCGCTAATTTTTCGCCAGCTTCAAAGAGTGAGTCATCTTTTCCTGCAACAACCACGTGCACCTTTGCTGGTGCAACTGATACCGGCCATGACAATCCAATCTCGTCATGTGTCTGTTCTGCAATAGCTGCAACTGCGCGAGAGACACCGATTCCATATGAACCCATTGTGACTACCTGGCTCTTGCCATTCTGATCAAGAACGGTGAGATTAAGGGCATCGGCATACTTACGGCCGAGTTGGAAGATATGGCCAATTTCAATAGCGCGATCGATAACGACGGCGGTATCGCATGAAGGACAGGAATCACCTTCGCGAACAACAACTGCTTCAATGTAATGATCTACTTCAAAATCGCGACCATTGACCACGTTAAGAGCATGCTTATCTTTTGCATTTGCACCTGTCACCCATGAGGTACCTGGTGCGATGCGTGGATCTGCATAGACAGTGATGCCATTCTTCTTTGCATCCTGTGGTCCTATATAGCCCTTAACGAGTCCTGGGAATTTTGCGAAATCTGGCTCTTCAAAGACACGAATCTCATTAACTCCAGACATATTTGCCTGAAGGCGCTTGATATCTACTTCTCGGTCTCCTGGAACAAGAACGCTGATTGCAACATCATCTGCCATCAACATGACATTCTTCAAAGTTGAAGCGCCTGTATATCCGCCGCCGAACTTTGAATTAAGAAGTTCAACGAGAGAATCAATCGTAGGAGTATTTGGTGAATCAAAGACTTCGAGAGCGCCAACACCTGATGCATCAGAGTGCGCAACTTTTGTCGTCATCGCTTCAACGTTTGCGGCGTAACCACACTTTGGGCAGAGAACGTATGTGTCTTCACCTGTTGGACAAGGGGCTAAGAACTCTTCAGATGAAGATCCGCCCATCGCTCCAGCTACTGCTGAGACGATGTTGTACTTCATTCCAAGGCGATCAAAGGTCTTGATGTAAGCGGCGCGGTGCTTCTGGTATGACTCAACGAGGCCTTCATCTGTGAGGTCGAATGAGTACGAATCCTTCATGACAAATTCACGGCCGCGGATAATTCCTGAACGTGGTCGCGCTTCATCGCGATACTTGGTCTGAATTTGATAGAGGGAAAGTGGAA
This sequence comes from Candidatus Nanopelagicaceae bacterium, assembly GCA_965267985.1. Taxonomy (GTDB): domain Bacteria; phylum Actinomycetota; class Actinomycetes; order Nanopelagicales; family Nanopelagicaceae; genus Planktophila. The sequence goes on from OZ254152.1 coordinate 944,869, forward strand.
GATCTTTATAAGAGGAGTACTCGCCCTTGACCATCAAGGTAAACATCTCTTCATGTGTAGGACCGAGCAGGTAATCAGTGCCTTTGCGATCTTGGAGGCGGAACAAATCTGGACCGTACTCAGTCCAACGGTTGGTCTGCTCATATGGATCTTTCGGCAACATCGCTGGGAAGTGAACTTCCTGAAAACCGGCTCCATCCATCTCTTGGCGGACAACGTTCTCGATATTGCGAAGTGTGATCACACCGAGTGGCAACCATGAGTAGATACCTGCCGCAATACGGCGGATATACCCAGCGCGCACTAAGAGGCGGTGACTAGGGACTTCAGCATCAGCTGGGTCATCACGGAGGGTACGAAGAAAGAGAGTGGACATTCGCAACATGGCGCGAGCCTACCGCCTAATTTGCTATTGATTGGTGAAGTTAATTGCTAATTACGAGGTGAGAACTGTTGGCTCGCCTGAAGCAACTCCGGCGGCTTCCATCTCTTCTGCAAGGCGCATCGCTTCTTCAATGAGAGTCTCAACGATCTGCGCTTCAGGAACAGTCTTGATGACCTGACCTTTAACGAAAATCTGACCCTTTCCATTTCCTGATGCAACTCCGAGATCGGCCTCGCGCGCCTCACCTGGACCGTTTACAACGCAACCCATAACAGCGACGCGAAGTGGAACAGTCATTCCCTGTAAGCCAGCTTGGACTTTCTCAGCCAATGTGTAGACATCAACTTGTGCGCGACCGCATGATGGACATGAAACGATCTCGAGCTTACGTTGACGAAGATTGAGTGATTCGAGAATCGACATACCAACTTTGATCTCTTCAACGGGAGGCGCTGAGAGTGAGACGCGGATGGTGTCGCCGATTCCTTCTGCGAGAAGGATTCCAAATGCTGTTGCAGATTTGATTGTTCCTTGGAAGATTGGACCAGCCTCTGTCACGCCAAGGTGTAATGGATAATCGCACTGCGCAGCAAGAAGTCGGTAAGCGCTGACCATGGTGACAGGATCATGATGCTTTACAGAGATCTTGATATTACTAAAGCCATGTTCTTCAAAGAGGCCAGCCTCCCAGAGAGCAGATTCTGCAAGAGCCTCTGGTGTTGCCTTGCCATACTTTGCAAGAAGTCGTGGATCAAGTGAACCTGCATTGACGCCGATACGGATAGGAATTCCCGCATCTCCTGCAGCCTTAGCAACTTCCTTCACCTTGTCATCGAACTGCTTGATATTGCCTGGGTTAACGCGAACTGCTGCGCACCCTGCATCAATGGCGGCGAAGATGTACTTAGGCTGGAAGTGAATATCGGCAATCACTGGAATCTGTGACTTCTTTGCAATGTGCTTGAGCGCATCTGCATCATCTTGTGATGGAACAGCAACGCGAACAATCTGACAACCTGATGCTGTGAGTTCGGCAATCTGCTGCAAGGTAGCGTTGACATCAGATGTGAGCGTTGTACACATTGACTGAACGCTGACCGGTGAATCAGAGCCAACGCCCACATTTCCCACCATGAGCTGCTTTGTCTTGCGACGTGGAGCGAGTGGCTTAAGAGGGGCGCTTGGAATTCCGAGATCAACCATGAGTCGTATTCTGCCCGATAATTAAAGATTGAGCGAGACAGGATTGATGATGTCGGCTACTACGAGGAGAACTGTGAGAATTCCCAGTAGAACAACGACTACACCGGTGATCGGTGTAAGGACATTCACATCAATTGGCGCAGGACGTGGCTTCTTGCGAAGGCGGGCAAAGAGCGCGCGAATTTCATCGGCAATCGCTACTGCCATATGGCCACCATCGAGAGGCAGAATTGGCAAGAGGTTGAAGAGACCGACAAAGATATTGAGAGATGCGACGAGCAAGATAAATGTTGCAAGGCGCTCATTATTATTGAGCTTATCGCTGCCCACTGCCTGTCCGGAGACGCGAGCTGCTCCTACTACCCCGACGAGTCCATTGGGATCTCGCTTTTCATGAAGGAATGTCTCACGGAAAAGTTGTGGCACCTTAGATGGAAGTGCAATGAGTGACTTCGCTGATTCTTTTGTAAGAACCCATGTTGCCTTTGAGCTTTCACTTGCTGATTGAGCAAAACTATCGCGCTCGGTACCAAGGGCTGTTATAACGCCGAGCATGTAACGCTTCGCCTCATCGTTATAGGCAGGTGCTACATCGATTGAGATCTTTTCACTTCCACGCTTGATAACGAAGTGCATCACTGCGCCCTTAGATTGGCCGATCTTGACTGCATCTTTGGACCATTGCGTTACCGCTTCACCGTTGATGGAGAGAATCTCATCGCCGGGCTTAAATCCAGCCGATGCAGCAACAGAATCAGATTTCACCTCTGCGATAACGGGGGTAATAGTTGTATATCCCACTGCGAAGAAGATAGAGAAGATAAGTAAGAAGCCAAGGATGAAATGTGCGGTGGAGCCTGCACCGAGAACGATGAGTTTCTTTAGTGAGGAAGCCTTTACAAATGCACGGTGGCCTTCTCCTTCTGGCATCTCATCTGTGGGCGTCATGCCTTCGATGCGACAGTACCCACCTGCAGGTATCGCCTTGATTCCATACTCAGTCTCACCGCGAGTGATTGACCAGATTCTCCGCCCGAAGCCCACGAAGAATTCAGAGACACGCATCCCGAATTTACGAGCAGTCAGGAAGTGTCCTAGCTCGTGGAACATGACTGAGATCAGTAGAGCGAGAACAAATGCGATGATTCCTAGAATCTCCATTACGAAGCTACCTTTGCTAAATAGTCGGAAGTTGCCTTTCTGGCATCCTCTTCTATAGCACTGACATCTGAGAGATCTCTGAGCGTTGGAACTGAATTCTTTTCATACTGAGCGACTATCGCTTCAACTGTCGGAATGATGTCGACAAACTTCACCACGCCGCGCATAAAGGCATCGACCACAACTTCATTTGCCGCATTAAATATTGCAGGAAGCGCTCCCCCGACAGTGCCGCAATGGCGGGCAAGATCGACAGCTGGAAAGCGTGTGTTATCAATCGGTGCAAAGTTCCATGTAGATGCTTTGCTCCAATCTAGAGGCACAGTTGCGCTAGCTGTGCGATGCGGATAATTAATCGCAAGAGCAATCGGCCCCTTCATATTGGGAGGAGATGCCTGCGCAATCGTTGAACCATCTTTATATTCGACCATGGAATGAACGATTGATTGCGGGTGAATCACCGCTTCAATCTGTGTATACGGCAAGTTAAAGAGATGGTGGGCCTCAATAATTTCAAGACCTTTATTCATCAGCGTTGCAGAGTTAATGGTGACTACTGGCCCCATCGCCCACGTTGGGTGGGCAAGTGCTTCATCAAGAGTAACGCCGGATAAATCTTGGCGATCACGGAATGGTCCACCACTTGCCGTTAAGACCAGCTTTGAAATATCGGCTGACTGATTGCCCTGCAGGCACTGCCAAATTGCCGAGTGCTCGGAATCAACGGGAAGAATCTGATTCTCTTTCGCAAGAGGCATCACGAGGTCGCCACCTGCAACAAGTGACTCCTTGTTGGCAAGAGCCAATTGATTGCCTGCTTTGATTGCGGCGAGGGTAGGAGCAAGTCCGATTGAGCCAGTGATTGCATTGAGCACAACATCGCACTTCATCGCTGCAATTTCGGTTGAGGCATTTACCCCATCAATTACTGTGATGCCAGGCAGAGCGGCTTTAATAACATCCGCATTCTTGATAACGCCAACAATCTTTACTTGGTATTTCTTAGCCTGCGCAATCAACACATCAGGGCTTGAGCCAGCGGCAGTGATTGCAAGAACTTCAAAGAGCTCCGGGTTTGCATCAACAATCTCGAGCGCCTGGACTCCGATAGAGCCAGTTGAGCCGAGGATTACCAGGCTGCGCTTCATTTAACTGCGCGCTTACGTCCCACGATCTGTCCAAGAATGACAATGACGAGTGCAATGATGAACATTGCAGAACCAATGACATTTGCCTGTGGTGGGATTCCACGAGCTGCTGAGACATAGACGAACTTAGGGAAAGTTGTCATTGTGCCTGAGTTGAAGTTGGTAATAATGAAGTCATCAAATGACAAGCTAAATGCGAGAAGTGCTGCGCCGGCAATACCTGGAGCCACCAATGGAAGTGTCACGCGACGGAATGTCTCAACCTCGTTGGCATAGAGATCCATCGCTGCTTGTTCTAACCGCGGATCAAGGCTGGCAATACGCGCCTTTACTGTCACGACAACGAATGAGATACAGAACATCACGTGTGCAATTACTGTTGGCCAGAAACCTGGATTGATCTTGAGTGTGAGGAAGAGTGAAAGTAGTGAAGCACCGAGCACGATCTCAGGAGTTGCCATCGGAAGGAAGATCAACAAGTTAGTAGATGAACGACCACGGAACTTATGGCGACCAATGGCAAAGGCAATCATCGTGCCGAGAATCGTTGCAAATGTTGTTGCGAGGAAGCCAATTTTGATGGAGTTACCTAGCGCTGTACAGACCTCTGGTGCACCACAAGGGTTCATCCAGTTATCGAAGGTAAAGCCCTTCCAGATGAGGTTGGACTTTCCGCCATCGTTAAATGAGAAGGCGATTGTGTAAGCCACTGGGATAAGAAGGTATGTGAATGCAACCACTGCATAGATGCGGATGAGGTTGCGCTGGAACCAGCGCGATACTTTTCTCATACCAGCTCCTCTGTTCCGGCTTTGCGGATATAGACGGTGACGAGAATCAAAATTGTCGCCATCAGAGTAAATGAGAGAGCTGCCGCTGTTGGGTAATCAACGATCTTGAAGAAGCGAGATTCGATGACGTTACCAATCATCTTTGTCTGAGGGCTTCCCAAGATTGCCGCATTAACGTAGTCGCCTGCTGCAGGAATAAAGGTAAGGAGCGTTCCTGCGACAACACCTGGCATCGATAGCGGAAGTGTCACCTTACGGAAAGTTGTAAGGCCATTTGCATAGAGATCGCCAGATGCTTCCAGCGTACGAGGATCAATGCGATCGATAGATGCATAGAGTGGCAAAGTCATAAATGGCAAGAAGTTATAGGTCATACCCGCAACGACTGCAAAAGCTGATGATGTCAGGGTTGTGCTTGGAGCAATAATGTGAAGGCTGCGAAGCGTTGGTACAACAAAGCCTTGTTCGCCGAGAATCTGCTTCCAAGCGATTGTACGAAGCAAGAACGATGTGAAGAATGGCGCAACAACGAGAACGAGGAGAACGTTCTTCATCTTTCCTGCCTTAAATGCAATTGCATAGGCCAATGGATATGCGATAGCTAATGCAAATATTGTTGCTAGCGCTGCATAGAGAAATGAACGACCGAACTGCTCTTTATTCTCAACGAATGCATCGATGTAGTTCTTCCAGCGCAGAGTCTGCTCATAATCACCGGTATCTCCCCCGACAACAGGCGTCTGGGTAGATGTCTGTGCCAGGTTTGCGATAGGCCAGATAAAGAAGGTAAAGAGAAAAGCCATTCCTGGTAACAGGAGTAGGTATGGAGTACGTGGGCTTGAAATGCCTGACTTACTCATCATCCTCAATAATCTCTTCTGGCTCTACTTCCATACCTGCTTCAGCATCTTCATCTCCGCGAAGCGCGAATGTAAATCCTGACTCCCATGAGATGTTGACATCTTCACCAACGCTAAATGGTGCGACTGCGTCATCGTTCTGCTCGAAGACCATCAGCTCTTGTCCCCATGGCATCAAGACCTGATACTGAGTTGATACGCCGATATATGAAACATCTTCGATCTTTCCACCAGAGAGCAAGTTGCCCGATGTTGGTGTTGAAAGTCGTGAAATACGGAACTTCTCTGGGCGGATTCCTGCATAAATCGAGTTATCGACTGCATGGGAGCGATTCTTCGCCAATGAAATCTTCTGGCCGAAGAGATCGACGATGTGGTTATAACCATCGTTGCCTGAGATGGTTCCCTTAATAAGGTTTGACTGGCCCAGGAAGTTAGCAACAAATGCTGTCTTTGGATTGTCATACAAATCTGCAGGAGAACCGAGCTGTTCAATCTCGCCCTCGTTCATCACCGCGATGGTGTCAGCCATAGTCATGGCTTCTTCCTGATCGTGTGTAACGTGAACGAATGTGAGGCCCACTTCTTTCTGAATCCACTTGAGCTCAATCTGCATCTGACGACGGAGCTTGAGATCGAGAGCGCCGAGTGGCTCATCGAGAAGCAAGAGCGCTGGGCGGTTAACGATTGCGCGAGCAAGTGCGATGCGCTGCTGCTGTCCACCTGAGAGTTGAGTTGGCTTTCGTCCTGCAAGATGTGCAAGCTCTACTAGTTCGAGAGCCTTATCCACCTGTGCCTGAACATCTTTGATTCCGCGACGGCGTAGACCGAATGCGATGTTCTCAAAGATAGTCAGGTGTGGAAAGAGCGCGTAGTTCTGAAAGACAGTATTGATTGGACGCTGATAAGGCTTTGTAAAAGAGATATCAGTGTTGCCAAGGAAGACGCTTCCAGCTGTTGGTTCTTCAAGTCCGGCGACCATACGAAGTGTTGTTGTCTTACCGCATCCTGATGGTCCAAGAAGAGCAAAGAATGAACCTTCAGGAATTGTTAATGAGAGATCATTAACCGCAGTGAAATCTCCGTATGACTTTGTAACGTTGACGAGTCGAAGATCGCCTTTGATTGAAGAGAGATCGCTCAACTTAGTTACCAGCGGCCTTTTGGAAAGCCTCTGTCCAAGTTGTCTCTTCTGTAGGTGTGAGTGCGCGGAAGATGTGTAGGCGGCTCATTGTCTTCTCAGTTGGGAAGATGTATTCGCTCTTTGCAAGAGCTGCATCAATCTTCTCCATCTCAGCTTGAGCGCCAGCAACAGGGCAGACGTAATTCACGTATGCCGCTACTTCTGCAGCAACCGCTGGGTCGTAGTAGTAATTAATAAGCGCTTCAGCATTCTTCTTGCCATCAGCATTTGTTGTTGATGGAATAAGGAGGTTATCTGCAGAAATAGTTCCGCCTGATTCTGGAATAGCGAAGTCAAACTTGCCAGCGTTCTCATTAGATAGCTGGAACAAGTCACCTGACCATGCAATGACAGCTGTTGCATCGCCTGAGATGAGATCTTCCTTATATTCGTTGCCCTTAACGCCGCGAATCCATCCATCAGAGATCTTCTTAGCGAGGAAATCAACTGCGTTCATAAATTGATCTTCAGTAACCTTTGAGACATCGATGCCCTGTGACATCAAGATGACACCGATGGTGTCGCGCATCTCTGAGAGAACAACAATCTTTCCCTTGTTCTGTGGTGACCATAGATCATCGAGGGTCTTCATACCCTTTGGGTTTACCGCGGTGTTCCATCCGAGGCCGGCCATGATGCCCTGCCATGGAAGTGATGATTCGCGATTTGTATCAAATGATGGGTGCTGCAGTGTTGCAATCAAATTTGTTGAGTTAGGGATATTTGCCTTATCAAACTTCTGTGTGTAACCGAGGCGGATGAAACGCGCAGCCATCCAGTCAGTTGGTGTAACGACGTCATATCCAATGTCTTTACCGAGCTTGAGCTGTCCCTGAACCTTGCCGTAGAACTCATCGTTATCGTTGATATCTTCAAAGTAGCTTGCCTTGATACCGGTCTTCTTTGTAAATGCCTCAAGGGTTGGATAGTGCTTACCCGAGTCATCAACATCTAAGTACAGTGTCCAGTTTGCCCAACGGACTGAATCTGCAGATGCACCAGATGATCCACCTGATCCACATGCAGCGAGCGCACTTGCTCCAGCTACAGCGCCAGCACCTGCAAGAACCGCACGGCGTGAAACGCGAGAATTGAGAATTGAACGTGCTTCTGGAGAGAGTGAGTTAGCCATCGAAGGGCTCCTTTTTTATAAGCGATTAGCGAAGCGTTCGCTTCATCTAACCAGCGCCGGTACAAGGGACGGTTTTGCAGGGCTCATTATGTAACCCAATGGCCTCTAGGCCAAACTTAAAAAGAAAGTGTTTTACGGCTGGCTCAAGCGTTGATGTTGGTCATCACATGCTTGATACGGGTGTAATCCTCAAAGCCATAGCTCGAGAGGTCCTTGCCGTAGCCGCTGCGCTTATACCCACCGTGAGGCATCTCAGCCACGAGAGGGATATGGGTATTGATCCAGACGCATCCGAAATCAAAGGCCTTGGCCATCCGCATTGCGCGGCCATGGTCCTTGGTCCAGACCGACGAGGCGAGGCCGTAATCGACTCCGTTGGCCATCGCCACTGCCTCGGATTCATCCTTGAACTTCTGGATTGTGATGACTGGGCCGAAGATCTCAGATTGGATGAGCTCATCTCCTTGGCGCAAGTCTGCAATCACAGTTGGAGCGATGAAGTAGCCAGGAAGTCCTGAAGGCTTTCCGCCTGCAACTACCCGGGCGTGTGATGGAACGCGTGAGATGAATCCATTGACGCGCTCAAATTGGTTGGCGTTATTGACTGGACCTACAAGGACGTCTTCATCTGGCATTCCCATAGCGATCTGGTTTGTCGCCTGATCTGCAAGCAACTTCACCATCTCTTCATAGACACCTTCTTGCACGAGAACGCGAGTCGCTGCAGTGCAATCCTGGCCAGCGTTAAAGAAGCCCGCGATTGCGATTCCTTCAGCGGCAGCTGCAAGATCTGCATCGTTAAAGACTACGACTGGCGCCTTGCCACCGAGTTCGAGGTGAACGCGCTTAAGAGATTTTGATGCAGCTCCTGCCACAGCCATACCTGCAGCAACTGAGCCGGTAATTGAAACCATCGCAGGAGTTGCATGCTCAACAAGGAGTGCACCTGTTGCGCGCTCACCAGTGACAATGTTGATCACACCTGCTGGAAGAAATTCAGACATGACTTTAGCCATAAAGACTGTCGAAGCTGGAGTCGTATCGGATGGCTTAAGAACAACGGTATTACCTGCTGCAATTGCAGGCGCCCACTTCCAGACTGCCATCATCATTGGGTAGTTCCATGGAGTTACCTGCGCGCAGACACCTACTGGTTCGCGGCGGATGAAAGAAGTCATGCCGCGCATGTATTCACCGGCTGATTTTCCTTCAAGATTACGTGCTGCACCGGCAAAGAATCGGATTTGATCGACCATCGGTGGAACTTCTTCAGATGCTGTCAGGCCTGTTGGCTTTCCGCAGTTCTCGGATTCGATTGCTACAAATTCATCTGCGCGAGCCTCGATTGCATCTGCAATCTTAAGAAGTGCGCGCTGGCGCTCAGAAGGTGTTGAGTCGCGCCAATCTACAAATGCATCACTTGCCGCCTTCATCGCTGCATCAACATCAGCAGCGTTAGAGATTGGTGCCGTTGCAAATGGTTGACCTGTTGCAGGGTTGATGAGAGTTGTTGTCTCACCTGACTTTGAATCTACTGACTGGCCATTAATGAAATTCTGTAGCTTCTTCATGGTACGAATACTAGCTAGTTGTACTTGGCGCTTTCAATAGTGACGCTTCCCACCTGTCCCACAAGGGCGGCTGGGTATTTGAGAATAATTGTGTAGACGGCTGTCTCTTTTGTGTAAGAGATATTGAGCCACTTGCTGTTGTACTTCACGTTTGTGCCAAGGGCATTAATCAGAGTGACGGCATCTGCTGACCATGATTGGTATGCGGTAAAACCTGAATAGACCGGGTAACTCGGTGAGTATGCAGTGCTTGTATCGAGCAAGGAGAGTGTTGTGGTCGTATCTCCCGTTGAGAGCCCAGTTGATGTTTCATCAACATAGAGCGAAAGCGGTGTTGTACTACCGACTGGGAAAAGTTTTATTCTAAAGACGCGACCGAGGCAGAGTTGTGGGTCAAAACCATAGAGCTTTACGTTCTTAACGTAGTTATTTTCAGTTCCAGTTCCGGCAGTTAAACCTATTCCAACCCATTGATCGCAAGCCTTAATCTGGTAAATGCCCTGACCGAACTCTTTACGTTGTCCGCCGTCGAGCGAGATGTTGGCTGCAAAGGTTGAACCGAGGGCTGCAGTTGTGATGAGTAGAATTGCAAGCGCTAATTTTCCGCGTGGACGGCGTGCTGAATTCTCGGAGTATCCATCTTCGTAATCTTCAGGGGCTGTGGGTCCGTTGAAGTAACTCATCTACCCTCCCCTTTCGTCTTCATCGCTAATAACTACTGTAATTAAGTGGCGATTCTAGGCTACCGCCAGAAGCTAAACCAACAACCGTTACGGCAGATCGACCCAATCGATGCTGTCTCGCCCGCCTGCAGTGATCACCAAGACTGGACCTGAAATCGCACCCACAGGCACGGCCACAGCGATGACGGTTCCTGCCGATGTTGGCGTTGGATTATTTGCAGCGTTCACGTATCTCTCAAAGGTAATGGTGACCGGAATGGATCCAAAACCTTCGCCATTGATTGTCAACGTCGAACCGCTCAAAGTGAATCCGGTGATACGAGGCACCCGCACTGTCGAAGAATCATCAACAGTCAAAGAAGTTTTGCCATTGAGAGCGATTGTAGAGCCGCTTCCAACTTGATTTGTAGGTTGGCTATTGACAAAAACCATGAAATAGACGGTTGCTGTTGTTGATTCAACTTTGTAATTTCTTGAAGCTGCTTTTGTGACAGCGATATTGCAAGTCTTCTGATCTGTCACACCGTTGTCATTCTGGAGAATATGGTTGTTAACACGGCAGTTGGTTGCAGTGCTGCCCGCAGTGATTGTCTCGGTTACAGCGCCCGTGCCAGATCCACCAGTTACAAAAATGGTGAATGGAGATCCCGCAACGGCTCCGTAGAGATTGATTGATAATTTATTTTGATTCGCCTGAGTAATTTTGAGTGTACTTGTCTCGTAAACAACAGCTAGATAGTTACTTTCCAACCCAATCCCGAAAGACAGGTTCGTGCCTGTAGCAGTGTAAGTGTCGACATCGGTTGGAACCGTTGTTGAAGAGTAAAGAGTTGGCGAGAAGGCGCGCACGGGGCGGAGGTAGAACAAATTAGACTTAGCGGTCGGTGAATAACCACTACTTGCTCCGAACCAATAAGTATCTGCGCGGGCTGGCTGACTATTGAGGTCATCTTGAGTTGAGGCCCAATAATTTAACCCGGTGAAATCTCCCTTACCTTGTGCGTAAAGGTTGTTATAAATTGCCTTTACCTCATCAGTCGATGGGAAGAACCAATCTGACTGGCCACCAAATGTGAGGTCCGCAGTTACTTTTGCGAGGTTGGCGGTTGATGGGAGGGCATCAATAATCTTCTTGGTGTTATCTGCGCCATTCCCTAAAGTTCTACTTGTTCCTGAAATGCTCGTTGAAGCACCAGCCCAGGCTGCTTGATATTCAGAAGTTCCGCCGTTCCAGTTCTTCGGCGCAACCTCTAGGTAAATACCACCGGTGCTAATTCCGGTCGCAGAGTCAATTGCCGTCGATCCCACATAAAAGACCATTCCCCCACCAGGCCCTGTATCGCCAATAACACAAGATCCACCTGTGGCACATGTACTGCCTTGGCCAAGAGTTCCTGAGTAAAGAGTCTGAACCGTTGCCGTATCAAATCCGACAAGGCCAGTAATTCTCGCCTTCGGCGCACTAGTTGGCTGTGCCCCGGTATAGACAACGGTAGATGAAGTACCCATCGAGACCGTCAAGGTATCTGCCTTTGTTACTGTGAAAGCTATTGGCAAATATGTAGATTGTCCAAGACTATCTGTCACAGTGATTGTGTCGTAGTAAGTGCCTACAGTCAGTGACTCTTGAACAGACAGGCTAATTTGATTAGCTGCAGTTGAAGTGTCCCAATCAATTCCAGCTCGATCACCGACTACAAGGGTTACCGTCTTGGTATCAAATCCTGAAGTGGCAGTGAATGATTCAAGATTGAGTACACCGTACTTTTTTGTCGGAGTTATCTGAGATTGATTCGAGGAATCAAATCTGAATTTTGTTGCGTTGTAATTCTGTAGAACTTGTCCCGACGACAGTGGTATGTTGTAAAGTTTGATTGAGCCAATGGTCATCGGGGTGTAGGTAGATGCCGAAGATGGAAAACCAGTATCCCACCATTTACCTATATAGCTTTTCGGTCCATCTGGCGCCGGTGCTGTCGTGCCTGCATTGTTATATATTTCAGACCCAGGTGCTAATGAGCCATTTACGTATAACTTTGTTGTAACGCCATCCCAAACGCCTACTAAGTGGACCCATGTATCAAGTGGCACCACATATGTTGTTCTCATATATGTGTATTGGCCACCTGTGTAAAAACCAGTAAATACCGTTCTTGATGTGTCAAAGCAGAGAAAATAATTTATACTCGTATTCACATACTCACTATTCAACACACAGTTTTGCGCGGCCAGGGTTGAGTCAATTCGAACCCATGAATCAATAGTCCAATATGAAATTTTTCCAATTCCAGACGTATAGAGAGCTTGGTAGCTAGAAGGGTTTTGTTTTACCACACCCATATAATCTGAGGAGAATGTGCCAATTCCACCATTTGTTGAGATAGAACGATTTGAACCACTGATATCCGACCAGGTTTTTGTAATTCTGTTATAGCTTGCCGTACTTGAAGAATCTAAATCTAAGATAAGCCCGTTCTTGATGACTTCACCTGTATTACTCAAATTCGGAGGTGCAGCAATTGTGATTGTCAGCGGAATAACAACACTTGCCGAGACGGAATCTGTCACAGTTAGAGTTTCAAGCCAGGTACCGACTGTCGTCGTATCTCCAATTTTAAGAAGAACACTGCCCGCGGTCGATGTATCTATAGTAATTCCAGGAATTACTGGAGTTAGCGTCGCTCGATAAGTCGGAGTTCCCAGCGTGATTGTGTAGGTCTCATTTCGACTTACATTGATCTTCTTGGCAAGTGACGTACTCGAGGCGGTGGATGTCACAACCAACGCTTGATTGATAACTGCATAAGCAGTAGATGAGTCGGTAATGAATAACCCTGCTGTATCAGAGTCGGTAACGGTTAAGCGATATAGGTAACCAGAACCTGATGTTGAAGTATCTGAAGGAACCCAGCCGTATGCAGCATTCGTGGCTCCTGTACCAACTTTGAGCGTTGTGTATGCGCCATTAGCCGTAGGTGTGCTTGATTCCCATTTAAATGTTCGAGTTAACCCAACTGTTGCGCTATCTACTGCGACGTTAGTTGTGAATGTTTCGGTCATTCCAACATTGAGATAGGCATTACTTGGCTTTGAATATGCGGGAGCAGTAGCAGTGATATACCGGAATGCTACAACTCCAGATCCGCCAGAACCCGAATAGCTTGCCGCTTGTCCATTCGTAGACATGCCAGCACCACCACCGGAACCAGTTCCGTATGCTCCATTTGTAGCTCCACCAGTTGCACCTACAAGTGCATTCGATGTGTAGCCAGAGTTGCCGCCGATGCTCGAACCACCAAGACCTTGACCGGAAGTTGTAGTTGCAGATCTCAAAGATCCACCACCACCTGCAGCGAGAGTCGTGCCGGTTACAACGGAGAGTTTGCCGGCGCCACCATTTCCACCCTTGCTGAGATTTCCATCGCTTCCAGCAGCTCCTGCGCCACCACCACCGGCTGCGGTGCAACAATTTCCATTGCCACCATTTCCGCCGCTATTTCCTTGCCCCGTTATTCCTGATGCCCCCGCAGTTGAGTTTCCAAAATTCCATCCACCACCGCCACCGGAACCACCACCATTCGGCAGACGGTTCACGTTGACAGGAACTGAGTTATCGAATTCTGATGACCCGTAACCTCCACCTGCTGCTGAGATTCCAAATGCTGTTGAAGTTTCACCGTTAGTTGGGAGATTCGGTGTTGAATGACCAATCCCACCAAAACCAACTTTGACCGGGTAGGTCGTTCCCGGAACAAGCGTGGTGAGAGTTTCAATAAAACCACCAGCTCCACCACCGCCACCTTGGTAACCGCCGCCGCCGCCGCCACCGCCGCCGACCACAACGGCCTGGATCTGAGAAATACCTGATGGGGTTTTCCATCCTCCATTTTGAGTGATGTAGGTACGAGAAAACTTAATAGTTGTATATGTGGTGCCAACGCTCTTCACTGCTATATCAACGTAGGGATTAGATCCACTAGCAAAGAAATCTGTCCCTGTCTGTCCCGAGGAAGCAACATTAAGTACCTTTGAACTTGACGTAGTTGCGCTTTTATTGAAATCTAAATATAGCTGCAGCAATGCGCTACTGGTGTCATTTGAGTACATATCACCTTTAATCTGAGCTGCAGTCCGAGGTGCTCGCCAAATCTTTACTTCATCCATATATCCGTAGAACTTTTGCGTGTTAGCACCACGGCGACCAAGCCAGGTCCACGTGGTGTCATCGTCATTAATCGCATAGGAGGAAGATGTACTGTCGTAATTTGTTCCGGAAACATACGGTGAGCCGGTGACCGTATATGCAAGTTGACCGTCTAAATAGAATAGCAATGAACCATTCTTATCACCGGTGAATTGCTTCACCATAGAAACGTGGTGCCATTCATTGGGGGGTATTTTTATTCCTGTATCCGTCCAATTCCAGCCACCTACCACTTTGCCCCACATTGCCCAACGCAGGGTCCCTGAGTGAACTCCAAGCAAAATCACATTTTCTTTCACAAGAATCTGACAAATTCCATCACAGGCGCTGTTGACGTTAATCCAAGCTTCAATTGTAAAAGTATCGCTTAATTGATTACCGACTCCCCAGTTGCCATAATAATGGTGACCATCAGTCATATCTGCAGCGGTGTCGGTTTCAGATGACTGAGAAAGGGGATCTAGGGTCAATCCATTTACTCGAGCGAGATAAATCTCCATCAAGTTCACTTCAGAGATGCTTAACTTGCGGTTAAAAATGAGAATATCTGAAACTTCGAAATCAGAAGCGTAATTATAGTTATTTATACCAAAGTTATTTACAGAAGCTAACTGCGTTGCAGCATCCGATCTGTTGTATGAGTTATCCGTGCCGTTTGCACGCAACATGTATTGTTGATCGGTAGTGAGCTGCCATTTTCGAGTCAACGATCTACTATCAGGGGTGAGCCAGTTGTAGTGGTAGGCAACTCCTTCTCCCCAGTAAAAACCAGAAGTCCAATCATTTCCGCTCGTAGTAAATATCTTGTTCGCTGTTCCACCTTGGATATAACGGGCAATATGGAAAAGTGTGTAATTAGTATTGAGATTTGCGATCGTAATACTAGAAGAAGTTGTCCCCTTGATCACAAGTAGGCTCTTAGTAGACCCAGTGGCAACAGAATTGTCGTTTACATCTTGGTTAGTAATTGTTAACCCTGATGCCGTTATATTCGCATTAGTTACTGAGGCGTTTGTGCCAGATGAATCAATCCATCCTTTTCTCGATGAATCCAGTAATTGCAAATCACCTGGTGAATAATGTCCAGATAGAGCGCTCGTTAACGACGCAGGAAATGAATCAGCTGAGTTAGTTGCATAGCGAATGAGGATGACTCCCGAACCGCCTTTGCCGCCTTGAAGTTTAAGTCCGGTTCCAGTGGCAACGCCGCCGCCACCACCTCCGCCACGGTTTGCAGCTCCATCGGATCCTGGTTGATTGACTGATGCACTCGATGCATAACCTCCTGTGCCACCACCGTCAGCACCTACAGCACCTGTAGTTGCTGCTCCGTTGGGACATGACCCACCGCCGCCACCGCCTGCATACGTGTTTTGCGATCCAAAGTAGTAATTGGAAACGCCACGGTTTCCTGCAGTTCCAACGTTGTAGCATGCTCCACCGACACCGCCGGCTCCACCACTAAATCCACCATTCGTTGCAACACCCCCGGCACCTGAAGCGCCCGATGGACCATTTGTGCCACCTGAACCACCGAGTGCAGAGAATGTAGCCCCTGTTGCGAGGGTGACAGTTGTGGAATCACCAGTGATAGCACTGTAGACATAACCCCAGGAGGTTCCTGCTCCTCCATATCCAACTTTTAAAATAAGCGTCGAGTTCGAAGAAACAGCAATTGCCGTTCGAGAAAGTGCAGCTCCGCCACCACCGCCGCCGCCGCCATCACCAGAACCTCCGCCGCCACCGCCAATCAAAAATAGATCAATGACAGAAACATTTGACGGCACGGTCCATGTGCAGTTGGCGGTTGTGGTGATCTTTTCAACTGTATAGATCTCAACCGTCTGAGTTGTTTTTGAACAAGTTGTTACAGCATCAAGATTGTAGGTGTAGATCACCGAACCTTCTGTTGATGTAGTGACAAAATCATTTCTAATTACCGTTGCACGTGATGCGAGGTAATTTCCTCCAGGTGATCCACTTGTGCCTGAGCATTCGTCAACACGCTTTGGCGCAGTTCCGCCGAGTCCACCGTAGTAGCCACCTCCACCACCACCGCCGCCGCCGCCATCACCATTTCCATTACTGCCTGGACACGAATTTGAGAAGTTCAAACTAGTTCCAGCTGTTCCGGTAAAACTTGTGCCGTTCGGTTGCAGGGTTCCGTTCCAGTCGACAGCGTAGTTTGAGTTAGTTCCCGCGCCTCCACCACCGCCTGCGCCACCTGCAATAGCAACAATTTCACTATTGATTGTTGCTATCGATGCAGCACCTGCACCGCCACCGCTTCCGGATGAACCTTGACTTCCAGCAGCGCCACCAGCTGCTCCAGCAAAATTCATACTTTGAAAATAAGTTCCATTGATACTAAAAGCGCTACTTGGAAGTGTGTCTGCGCCACCTGCGCCACCTGCATTTCCTGTGCCGCTTGCGCCTGCGCCACCGGCATTTCCTGCAAAGAGACCGAGAACATCCCCAGGTGAAACTGCGATTGTTATTGCGACTCGACCAGCTGTTGTTCCGTTTTTACCACTATTTCCATCATCTCCACCTTTTCCACCTGCGCCACCAACAACCGTGAGAGTCACACTTGAAACACCAGCAGGGATCGTGACGGAAGTACCGTTTGCAGAGCCAGAAGGAACGATTGTTCCTGTCACAGCATGTGAAGCCGGGGTCGATAGAGATGGCGCAATGATTGGCGCAGCTACTGTCTCTAAAAGGGTCAGCGCTATGACTGTAACGAGTGAGCGAGAAATGCGACGGGGATTGAGCGCTTGAGAAATCCGCACTTCAATCCCCTTCCCTAAATCTGACTAGGCGCCGATTCTAGGCGAAAGAACTAGGGCTATCCACCTGCCACTAAGGAATATCGAGCCAGTCGATACTGTCCCGCCCGCCTGCGGTGATTACTAATACGGGGCCTGACGTGGCACCGGCTGGGATGGCAATCACAATCACGGTTCCGCCACCGGAAGGCGTTGGATTCGTTGCTGCATTAACGTATCTCTCAAAGATAATTGTGACGGGACTACTTCCGAATCCTTCTCCGTTGATTGTCAAAGTCGAGCCACTCTTAGAGAAGCTAATAATTCTTGGAACTCGAACAGTTGAGGAATCATCAATCGTTAATGACGTCTTTCCATTGAGACCAATAGTTGAACCACTTCCAATGACACCTGTTAGCTGATTATTTACATATGCCATGAAGTACATCTGTACGGTCTGTGTCTCAGAGTAAAAGTTCTGATCTCCAGCCTTTACAACACGTACTTCACAGAAACCTTGCTTCTGTTCAACTGCAGTGAGGTAGTGATTGTTCACTGCACAACCGGAGAGAGTTGAAATACCAGTAAGAGACTCTGTCACCGAACCTGTGCCGCTACCACCCTGTAGGTAGATGAAGTAAGGAGAACCAACAACTCCTCCATACATGTAGACACCTAAGGCGCGTTGATAAGCCTTATTGATCACAGCTGTTGAAGTGTCATAGATGACGCCCAAGTAATTATCAATTGACCCCAAAGTGAATGTGGGAACAGTCCCCCTTACCGTGTAGGTATCGGCATTTGTTGGAACCACTGTTGATTCCGAATAGAGCGTTGATGAGAATCGAGAGAGGCTCGTGGCAGAATCTGTCCACTTCAGTCCGCTAACCGTCGCTCTTGGATAGACGGTGATTTGCGATCCGTTATAGACAACTGTTGTGGCAGAGCTCATTGTCACCGTTAGCGAATCTGCTTTTGTCGTTGTCATTGTTATCGGTAAATAAGTAGATTGACCAAGCGCGTCAGTTACCGTGACCGTGTCATAGAAGGTGCTGACTGTCATCGATTCCTGCAAAGTCAGATTGACGCGATTTGTGACAGTAGTTGTATCCCAATCGATTCCAGCTCTATCGCCAACAGAGAAGGTAACGGTCTTTGTATCAAGCCCTGAAGTGGCGGTGAAGGAATCCAAGAGTGCTGCACCGTACTTCTTTGTAGGCATTACGAAAGCAGCATTGGAGTTATCAAAGCGCGCCTTAGTAGCGTTGTAATTGGCGAGAATCTGCGCAGATGTGAGTGACTTGTTATACATGCGTACAGTGGCAATGCTTCCTGGGAATGCCGTTGAAGTGCCACCTGATGGGCCGTTTCCAATAATAAATCCTAGAGAATTTGTTGTTGAGTTTGGCGTCCAACTTGCTGTGGCGGTGCATCGAGAAGATCCATTGATATACGTGGTGAGAGTAGTTCCATCATACGTTCCAGATATATGGGTCCAAGCTCCGATAGTCGGCACGTATGGGCAGTTGGCATATCTCTCTACACCTGCAACATTGTCATAAAATGAAACGATGAGACCTGAGGTTAAATAGTTCACAATATAGACAGATACTGGCGCTGAGGTATTTGGTGTTGCCTGCCCCAAGAGCCCTGCTCCACTTGGAAGTGTAGCGCTCGTCTTAAACCAAGCTTCGACGGTGTAATTATTAATCAAGCTCTTGCCGGTAAATCCAGAAGCGTAATAACAGGTAGTCGTGTTTGCCGAGAAATTAAGCGCGCCACCATTTGCCGCTGTATACGTCGGTGCCGAACAAGTTGTTCCTGAAAGTCCGCCGGTGTTCACGCCAGCTCCAGTTGATGCGTTGGCCTTTCCGCCCGAAAGGTCATTCCATGTGATTCCAGTTGTGACCGTGCCGCTATCTGCGATCAAGCTTGCCGAGTTGCCCGCCTCTAGGTTGAATACAAGGTTCTCTGAGATTACCTCTGATGAATTAAGCAGTGTCGGCGGCGCCGCAACTTTTATAATTAGTGGCGTCACGACGCTCGCTGACACAGAATCAATTACGGTCAGCGTTTCGTAGTAGGTGCCGACAGTGACTGTATCCGCAATCTTAATGACTGCAATTCCGGCCGTTGAAGTATCGAGGGTAATTCCGGGAATTACGGGGGCCAAGCTCGGTCGATAGGTTGATGTTCCCAACGTGATTGTAAATGTTTCATTTCGGCTTAGGTTTATTCGTTTACTTATTGACGAAGTGCCCGACACTTTGAGCGCTTGATTAATAATTGCCCATACTGGCGTTGATGTATCAACGATAAAAAGGCCAGCTGTATCCGAATCAGTAACAACTACCCGATACGCATATGTGGATCCACTTGTTTGTGTATCTTGTGGCACCCAGCTAAATGCCGCATTTGCTGCACCAGTGCCTTGCTTTATCAGCGAATAAGTTCCGTTCACGCCCGTAGTTGATGATTCCCAGCGGAAAGTTCGAGTTAAGACGGCAGTGGCGCTATCTTGCGCAACATTTGTTGTGAAAGTTTCCGTCATGCCTGCATTAAGATATGCAGTTGTCGGATTAGTAAAAGTTGGCTTGAGTACAGTGATGTACCTAATAATTACAATACCGAATGCACCGTTTCCACCGCGATAGCTCGTGGCGAGATTGAATCCACCGCCGCCGCCACCACTACCGGTGTTCTCAACTGCATCCGAACCTTGCCCGCTCTTTCCGCCGGCACCACCAATTGAAGATCCGCCCGAAGCAACGTACGTGGCATCCTTACTTGCACCGCCGCCACCACCTGCGTAATAGGTATCTACTCCTGTGATGGCGTACTGCTTTCCAGCGCCGCCGACTCCTGCGGTGGATGAGCCTGATGTGAGAACGGGAACGCCACCTACTCCTCCGGCGCCACCACCTCCACCGCCACAATAATCAGATCCACAACCGGTTCCGTTGTAACCCTGACCGCCTAGGTTTCCAAACCCGGTGAAATATGAAGTCGAATACTGCGTCGAAGGACCAACGGTTGAAAAACTGGAACCAGTATTTGTTCCTCCAGAGCTTCCACCTCCAACGTTGCTTGCGCTTCCTCCTCCACCACCGATTGCAGTGATTGACTCAGAAACACCCATGCGTCCAAATAATGAATTGTTGCCATTCAAGCCTGCGCCATTTGAATTGGTTCCGGTGCTTGCACCTGAGGCGCCCGTGTAATCACCATTTCCGAATTGTCCATAACCCAGTCCTCCACTACCAATGACTACTTGATAGTTTGTTTGAGGCATGACAGTAAATGCAGGTGCATATGCCAAGCCGCCAGCACCACCTCCACCGCCATGTCGGGAACCGCCGCCGCCGCCGCCTGCCACAACCAAAGCGGTGATTCTTGTAATTGCTGCTGGCACTTTCCAGCCGCCATTTGCCGTGATGTAAGTGCGAGTAAATTTGAGAATTGTGTAGGCGGAGAGAGTTGAAGTATCAACGCTCTTAACGTCTGACCAGGTAGGCGAGCCTGAGATCGTTAAGTCTGTCGCCGAGGTTGCACCCGCTTCTCTATTGTAAAGAGTCGTGCCATTGCCTTCATTGAAATCATAGTAAGCCACCAATGCAGAGTCATTAATGAGGCCGTATGCGTTCATATCAGCTGCAATTTGAGTTTGAGAGCGTTGGGTGTTGTACAGCTGAACTTGATCTATTTGTCCTTGAAAGTAATAACCGAGGACGCTGTATCTTCCAATTTCAAATGGTGAATTGTTAGGAGTCATTGACGTTACGCCAGTAGATACTGTTTGAACCAGAACTCCGTCGTAGTAGAAAAGAACGCTTCCACTTGCAGAAGTTTTGGAGATAGCTATATGGTGCCATTCATTTGGCTCTACCGGAATATTTGTCGCTACACCTGATCCGCTTGACCCATCAGTGAGAACCATAACTTTCCAGACGGTATCCTGGCAGTAAAGCATGTACGACCGTTTTGAAATTACGACACCACCAGTCGAACAAGTTGTAGATGGCTTGACCCACGCTTGAAGAGTGAAAGTGCCCGAAATATCAAATGGCGACCCTGTCGTATCTGCCACATCGGCATACTGACTAGATCCATTCAGTGAGAGGGTCGTATCTGTATCTGATCCAGGAGCCTGAGTTACGGTTAGTGTTGCCGCTGCGCTATATGACGTCAACAAAGCCGATGTTGGGCTTCCAGTTCCAGGATCGTACGTTCTAACTCGATATTGATATCCCGTGACAGTAGTACTGAAAATCGGCGTGGTATAGGTGGCGCTTGTCGCAAGTGAAATATCTGACCAGGTAGCACCTGAGTCCGTAGAAAGTTGCCACTGATATCCACAAGAGGTCGCGCCATTATTACTTGTCGCCCCAGAACAACTTGCGGTGAATACCGTTTGACGATTCGTGTAGATACTCACTGAAGAGGGATTCGTGATTGCGGGAGCGAACCGAGTTTGGGTTGCGCTGTAATTAGCCAGAACGTTTGTTCCAGATAGGCTGGTTGTATAAACTGAAAGCTCGCCAAATCTAAATGAAGCTGCAGATGAAGCTACACCTGTACAAGCACCAAAACACGTACCCCCCTGTAATGCTCCAACATTGAAATAGTCAGAAGCCGCAGTTAGCCATGAAATAGAGCTTAAACTGCCAAATTCTTGTCCGTTGATATATCCCCGAAGTGTCGATCCATCGTAGGTAAGTCCAACGTAATACCAGTTATTCAAAGGCGTAGTCAGTGAACTTGTTATGTACTGAGCACCAGCGGATGTATAAAGCCCAACTTCAAATTTTCCATTTGATGTGTAATCCATCAGGCTTAAGCGATACCCGGAATATGCATCTCCCTGCCCCGTATGATTCATAATTACACCGGCGGCAGTCGGATAAATCCAAGCGAAAATAGATATTGGCGCAGAATCTGCAAAATTTCGGTTTGCATAAATGTATTTATTTGTTGTTCCATCAAATGTGTAGTAGCCAACTCCGCTATTCGTATGCGTTGGCGCGATTGTAGAAAAAGTCATAGTCGTTGTTACGTCATTCGCGCCTGCAGTTGCATTTGCATCCAAAGTCAATCCCGTTTGAATCAAGTTTGTATTAGCTGCAGCTGCCGTACTCAAGGTCGTTTTAGGAAGCAGGATCGGAGCAGAAACGGATTGTATGAATGCGAACACCAAGATTATTACGAGAGAGCGCGCGATACGAGCGGGGCTCAAACGTCTGATCTTCATAGTGTGGAGATTTTAGGCACTAGGTCTAGCTAAGGAAAGTTAGGCTACTTAGAGGATTCAGACGCTGCGAGTTGGCCGCAGGCGCCATCAATTTCACGACCACGGGTATCGCGGACCGTGACGGGGACGCCATAGCTCTCGAGAACGCGGACGAATTCGGCCTCATCTTCACGTCGAGAAGCTGTCCACTTTGATCCTGGAGTTGGGTTGAGTGGGATGAGATTGACGTGGGCTGCGCGGTTTTTCAGAAGGCGACCGAGAAGGTCGGCACGCCATGCCTGATCGTTGATGTCGCGGATAAGTGCATACTCGATTGAATAACGGCGGCCGGTCTTCTTCTCGTAAGCATCCGCTGCAGCGAGAATCTCGCGAACTGGGAAACGATTATTGATGGGAACCAATGAGTCACGGAGCTCATCATCTGGAGTGTGAAGAGAGATTGCAAGAGTGCAGTTAATTCCCTCTTCCATCAACTTCTCAACGCCATTTACTAAGCCAACTGTTGAAACTGTAACTGAGCGAGCAGAGATTCCAAGCCCATCTGGATTGGCATCAACAATGTTGTGAAGTGTGCGAATCACTGCGTTGTAGTTGGCGAGTGGCTCACCCATACCCATAAAGACGATGTTAGAAAGACGTGTTGGACCGCCAGGAAGTTCGCCGCTGGCACATGCACGAGCTGCAGCAACAATCTGATCTGTGATCTCAGCTGCGGTGAGGTTGCGCTTAAGGCCACCTTGACCTGTTGCACAGAATGGGCAGTTCATTCCGCAGCCAGCTTGTGATGAGATGCAGACTGTTACGCGATCTGTGTAACGCATCAAGACAGACTCAACGAGAGTTCCGTCATGTAGCTTCCATAAATCTTTACGAGTCATTCCACCATCTGTTGTGCGAGTGGTGACGAGCTCCATTAACTTTGGTGTTAGGGCATCAGCAATAGTTTGGCGCTCTGCTGCAGGAATATCTGTCCATGTTTCTGGATCATTGTTGAGGTGCGAGAAATAGTGAGTTGCTACCTGCGCTGCGCGAAATGGCTGGAAGCCGAGCTCTTTTGCAAAGTTCTTACGATCTTCAGGTGAGAAATCTGCAATGTGCTTTGGGGCCTTCTTCTTCTGAACTGGTTCGTCGAAGATTAATTTAAGTTCTTCATTGGTGCGGCTCATAGCAGTCCTGAATCCTGTGCGCGACGCACGAGTTCGAGTGCGAGCCACAGAGTTGGAGCTGCATAAAGAATTGAGTCGATACGGTCGAGGACTCCCCCGTGACCAGGCAACAAGTCGCCCATATCTTTGATCGCGAGATCGCGCTTGATGGCTGATTCGATGAGATCGCCAGATGTTCCAGAGATAACAACAGCAAGTCCTGCAAGTGCGCCAATCCATACTTGGGCATCAAGGATGTAGTGGAAGGCGAGAGCACCAGCGATAGTTGTGAAGAGTAGGGAACCCGCGAAACCCTCCCAGGTCTTCTTCGGTGAAATCTTCGGTGCCATTGTGTGCTTACCAAGTGCAAGGCCAGTGAAATATGCGAAGGTGTCATTGCATGCAATGAGGATTACAAATGTCATCATCCGCTCGAAGCCATTATGTGGTCGAGCGAGAAGAATGAGGAAACCTGCAAGGAATGGGATGTAGATCAACGTCAGCGCATAGGCAGATGCGTTTCGGATGAAGTGCTCTGGGCCCTTTGGAAGCAAGAGTGCCAGTAACCAAGGAAGAGCAATTGCGGTTGCAACGGCGAGACCGTTAACGCCACCAAACCATGCAGCAGATGCCATTCCAACAGATGCGAGTGCAAGAGCAGGGAAAGAGAGGTTGATATCTGCGCTCTTGAGAGCGGTGACCATCTCGCGCACACCGAGAACCATCGCCAAGGCAACGATTCCGGCGAAGATGACGCGGTAATAGCTGAGTGAGAACCAGACGATTGCAAAGAGAGCTACAGAGACGCCAATCGAAGGAAGAAGTTTTCTTCCTGCGCGCTTATTAATCGCGTCATTGATGGCGTGTAGGTCAGACATAGGAAGGTGCGAGGTTTAGACCTCGAGAAGCTCAGCTTCCTTATGCTTCAAAAGTTCATCAATCTTTGCAACGTGATCTGATGTGATCTTCTCAAGTTCCTTCTCACCACGTGAGAGATCATCCTTTGAGATCTCACCATCTTTCTCTGCCTTCTCCATCGCCTCTTTTGCAGCGCGACGAATATTACGCATTGAAACCTTTGAATCTTCAGCCTTC
The DNA here is from genome assembly GCA_965267985.1 of Candidatus Nanopelagicaceae bacterium. Classification (GTDB taxonomy): domain Bacteria; phylum Actinomycetota; class Actinomycetes; order Nanopelagicales; family Nanopelagicaceae; genus Planktophila. Next base: position 969,446 of record OZ254152.1, read on the forward strand.
GTCTTTGCGACCTTGATGTAATCCTTGCGGCGCTCTTCAGTTAATTGTGGAAGTGCAACACGGATAACTGAACCATCAGATGCTGGATTGACACCGAGATCTGAGTCGCGGATCGCCTTCTCGATAGATGCCATTGCACCCTTATCGAAAGGCGAAACGAGTGCGAGACGATTCTCAGGAATCTGGATTGAGGCGAGCTGCGAGAGCGCGGTGTATGTACCGTAGTAATCAACCATGATCTTGTTGAACATACCTGGGTGTGCGCGACCCGTACGGATTGCTCCGAAGTCATCCTTTGCAACTTCAACAGCCTTATTCATCTTCTCTGTTGCCTCTTTGAGTGAGGTTGCTACATCTGCCATGGTCTTCTCTTCTCTTAGCTTTCGTGGCTCTCGTTAGTTAACGAGAGTTCCAATCTTCTCGCCGCGCACTGCGCGACCTATGTTGCCGTTAGACATCAAGTCGAATACGACAATCGGCAACTTGTTCTCGCGGCAGAGGCTAAAGGCTGCTGCATCTGCAACGGCCAATGACTTCTGGAGAACTTCGTCATATGAAATCTCATCAAATTTAACTGCATTCTTGTCTTTGCGAGGATCTGCGTTATAGACGCCATCAACGCCAGACTTCGCGAGAAGGAGCGCATTGGCACCAATCTCAAGTGCGCGCTGCGCTGCAACGGTATCCGTTGTAAAGAATGGCATTCCTGCACCTGCACCGAAGATAACTACGCGACCCTTTTCGAGGTGGCGGATTGCGCGAAGCGGGATATAAGGCTCTGCGACTTGTCCCATGGTGATCGCGGTCTGAACGCGAGTATCAACACCTTCGCGCTCGAGAAAATCTTGAAGTGCTAAACAGTTCATCACTGTTCCGAGCATGCCCATGTAGTCGGCACGTGCGCGCTGCATTCCGCGCTCTGAAAGTTCTGCGCCACGGAAGAAGTTACCGCCACCAACGACGATGGCTACCTCAACTCCCCCGCGAACAACATCTGCGATCTGCTTGGCCACATCAACAAGTACATCGGGATCGAGACCGACGCCCTTGCCTCCACCGAAAACTTCTCCCGAAAGCTTAAGGAGCACCCTCTGATATGAACCGCGGGTTCCTGTCATAAGAGTGCTCCTTTTCGCTTTACGAAGATTTGCTAAATGTACTACTGGCCAACGCGGAAGCGGTGGAATGCCTTAACGGCTGTTCCTGCTTCATCAAGAATCTGCTGAACAGTCTTCTTTGCATCCTTAGCGAAAGCCTGCTCGAGAAGTGAAACTTCCTTCACAAAGCCAGTGATGCGACCTTCAACGATCTTTGAGAGAGCAGCTTCTGGCTTGCCTTCAGCCTTTGCTGTCTCTTCTGCAACGCGGCGCTCGTTCTCAATCAGGTCAGCTGGGACCTCATCGCGATTGACGAACTTCGGTGCGAATGCCGCGATGTGCTGTGCAACGTCGCGACCAACCTCGGCTGCATCCTTAGCAAGTGAGACGAGAACGCCTACCTGTGGTGGAAGGTCAGGAGATGTCTTGTGGAGGTAGAGACCAACTGGACCGTTGATTACTGCAACGTTGCGGATCTCAATCTTCTCGCCGAGCGTTGCATTTCCTTCGTCGATAACTTCCTGAACAGTCTTACCTGTTGAAGTCTTAGCTGCGAGGAATGAAGCAACATCTGGAGTCTTAACCTCGAGAAGTGTTGCTACAAGATCATCACCAAGTGCGATAAAACGCTCGCCCTTTGCAACGAAGTCAGTCTCACAGTTGAGCTCAAGCATGACGCCTGTCTCGCCTGAAACCTTTGCAACAACAAGACCGTTTGAAGTCAAACGACCTTCGCGCTTTGTGACGCCCTTAAGGCCCTTAACGCGAATGATTTCGACAGCCTTGTCGTAATCACCATCTGCCTCATCAAGTGCCTTCTTGCAATCGAGCATTCCTGCTGCAGTTGCTTCGCGAAGACGCTTTACATCATCTGCTGTGTAGTTAGCCACGGTTACGCACCCGCGCCTTCTGTAGTCGTACCTGAAGCTGGAACCCCTGCCTCAGCATTGTTTGTCGCTGGCTCGGACACTACAGCTGGTGTTGCGCTGTCAAGGATGTCCTTCTCCCAATCAGCAAGTGGTTCTGCTGCAGGAGTAGCTGGTGCTGCATTTGCTGAGCGTGACTTAAGTCCCTCTGCAATTGCATCTGTGATTACGCGTGTGAGAAGTTCGATTGAACGAATCGCATCGTCGTTACCAGGAATCTTGTAATCAACTTCATCTGGATCGCAGTTTGTATCGAGGATCGCGATAACTGGAATACCGAGCTTCTTCGCTTCCTGAATTGCGAGATGCTCCTTCTTTGTATCTACAACCCAGATAGCTGAAGGAAGCTTTGTCATGTTACGGATACCGTCGAGGTTCTTGAAGAGCTTTTCGCGCTCACGACGGAGCATCAAGAGCTCCTTCTTTGTGAGAAGAAGATCGTTCTTCTCTTCGAGAGCTTCAAGCTCTTTGAGGCGCTGAATACGCTTCAACACTGTTGGGAAGTTTGTAAGCATTCCACCCAACCAGCGCTCTGTAACTGTTGGCATGCCAACGCGAGCTGCTTGGTTGATGATTGGCGCGTGCGCCTGCTTCTTTGTTCCGACGAACAAGATGTGTCCGCCCTTAGCAACAACATCCTTTGTGAAGGCATATGCCTGATCAATCAAAGGAAGTGACTGCTGGATATCGATGATGTAGATGCCATTGCGTTCTGTGAAGATAAAACGCTTCATCTTTGGATTCCAACGACGAGTCTGGTGCCCAAAGTGGACTCCGCTGTCGAGGAGTTCGCGCATTGTTACTGATGCCATGGCGGCACGCTCCTTCTTAGGTTTTCGCGCATGCGCGAATAACCCGCTCGGTTAATGGCTTAACGATTTGATAAGCCCGTCGCACCTACAACGCCGACCAGGCTGACCTGGACCGAAGTGGCTTTCATTCCTCGTAAACGATTCATGAATAAGTGCTGAGATGTCACAAATCTTGCGATCTGTGCAGGGGTGAGTCTACCTGAGCGTGGGCTGTGCTATTTACGCCCGAGGATGGGCCTGCTTGAAGGCCTGACGGAGGCGATCGGTCGAAACGTGCGTATAAATCTGAGTCGTGGCCAGGGATGAGTGGCCAAGAATCTCCTGAACAGTACGAAGGTCGGCGCCACCTTCTAGTAGGTGGGTAGCCGCTGAATGGCGAAGAGCGTGTGGCCCCATCCGCTCTACTCCCTCTAACGCAGAGAGCGCTTCATAAACAATTGTGCGAACTGCGCGCTGATCGATCCGTTTCCCGCGCGCACCTAAGAAGAGTGCTCGTGCAGATTTATCGTTTGCCAATTGTGGGCGAGCTTCGTTGATATAGGTGTTGAGAGCTTTCACTGCGGGAGCTCCCATAGGAATCATCCGCTCTTTGTTGCCCTTACCTAATACTCGAATTGTGTTGCGGTGGAAATCTAAATCTTCTAAATCAAGACCGCAGACTTCAGATACTCGAGCACCTGTTGCGTAGAGCAGTTCAACGATTGCAACATCACGAATTGATGTAGGTGTATCGAATTCAGCGGCGCGAGTTGCCATTGAATCAAGTGCCGTCACCGCATCGCCTTGGGTCAGAACCCCTGGCAGAGTGCGATGGGGCTTTGGTGTAGCAAGAGTTGCTCCAACATCGGTTGGCAAATACCCGCGCTTTGTCGCCCATTTGGTGAAGAGACGAATTGATGTCGCACGGCGTGAGAGCGTGGTGCGCGCTCCCCCGCGGACTTGCTGTGTGGCCAGCCATGATCGAATCAATGGGAGGTCGACATCTTCAATTGCAGTGACACCATTATTGGTAAGATGTTCAACAAATGAATCGAGATCACCAAGATAAGCACGTACGGTGTGAGTTGAGAGGGCTTTCTCATTGGCGAGATAGTGAGAATAAGAATCGCGGATCTCGTCGAATTTAGCCATAGTGCAAGTTTAGGGCTTGAGTCCCTGACGCAAGAGGCCAAAGGTTAATGCGTCTTCAAGCGCCATTGCAGATGCGGCAATCACATTCTCGTGAACGCCGACGGTATTCCATTCACCCTTGCCATCTGATGTTTCGATCAATACACGGGTGATTGCACCGGTACCGAGGCGTCCCTCAAGGATACGAACCTTGTAATCGGTAAGTTCGAGAAGAGAAATTTGTGGATACAACTCATTGAGGCCATCGCGCAACGCAGTATCAAATGCATTGACTGGACCGTTTCCGGAACCAGAGCATGTGATCTCTTTACCTTGTGCAGTCACTGTGACCTCTGCCTTTGTGATGATGGTGCCATCAGCATCGTGCTCAGTTGTTGTGAGCCAGTGATCGATGGAGAAGAATGATGGACGCTTTCCAGTTGATTCTTCGAGAAGAAGAAGTTCAAATGAGGCATCTGCTGCTTCGAAAGTGAAGCCCTGGGCTTCCATCGCCTTCACCTTCTCGACGATACGAGTGATGAGTTCGCGGTCTCCCCCGAGGTCTACGCCAAGCTCCTGAGATTTCAATTCGATAGATGCGCGACCAGCCATGTCCGAGACAAGCATCCGCATATCGTTGCCGACAGCTGCCGGATCTTCATGCTGGTACAACATCGGATCTACTTTGATTGCAGATGCATGCAAGCCGGCCTTATGAGCAAAGGCTGATACGCCTGTATACGGCTGGCGAGGTGATGGAGAAATATTGGTTACTTCTGCGACGGCATGAGAGATTCGGAATGCTTCACGAAGAGCATTTGCTGGAAGAACTTCCTTCTTCTTCTTGAGCTCAAGATTTGCGATGATGGTGACGAGGTCGGCGTTACCTGTGCGCTCACCGTAACCATTAAGAGTTCCCTGAACATGTGTTGCACCTGCTGCGACTGCAGCCATTGAGTTTGCTACTGCGCAGCCTGTGTCGTTGTGGCAGTGGATACCAATGCGAGCAGAGGTTGTTGAGATTACGTCGTGAACAACATCTGCAATTTCATCAGGCAACATTCCACCGTTGGTATCGCAGAGCGCTGCAACATCGGCACCAGCCTCCATCGCAACACGGATAACTTCAAGGGCATATGCGCGATTGGCGCGATAGCCATCGAAGAAGTGTTCAGCATCGAGAAATACTCGCTGACCCTCTGCGCGAAGGTGTGAAATAGAGTCACGGATCATCGCAAGGTTTTCATCCAAAGTTGTCTTGAGTGCGAGATCAACATGGCGGTCATAAGACTTTGCAACGAGCGTGACACCGGCTGCGCCAGAATCACGAAGTGCTGCAAGGAGAACATCATCTGCTGCTTTAACACCTGGGCGACGAGTTGCACCGAATGCCATAAATGTTGCGTTCTTAAGCTTTAACTCTTTCTTTGCAAGTGCGAAGAATTCAGTGTCCTTCGGATTTGCTCCTGGCCATCCGCCTTCGATAAAGCCAACGCCTAAATCATCGAGGTGACGTGCAATTGTCAGCTTGTCATGAACAGAGAGATTAAGACCCTCTTGCTGCGCACCATCACGAAGAGTGGTGTCGTAGATATGAAAGCTGTCATCGATTGGCATTTACTTAACCGCAACGTTCCAATTGTGGGTATCAGCTACTGTGCCATGTTGGATTGCCAACATGTGATTGCGAATCTGCATTGTGATTGGACCAGGCTTTCCGTCACCAGTAACCCATGTACCCATCGCAGACTTTGCCTGGCCAACAGGAGAGATCACCGCTGCAGTTCCGCAAGCAAATATCTCTGTGATCTCACCAGATTGAACTCCGTCACGCCAATCATCGATAGAGAGCATGACCTCTTCGGTCTTGTAACCAAGATCTTTGGCTGCAGTCAAAATTGAATCGCGTGTGATTCCTGGAAGCAAAGTTCCAGTGAGCTTCGGAGTAACAACTGTTGTATCAGCGCCTTTCCCTTTTACGAAGTAAAGGTTCATGCCGCCCATCTCTTCAATCCACTTACGCTCATTTGCATCAATCCACACAACCTGGTCACAACCTTCGGCAGCAGCTGCCTTCTGTGCAACAAGAGATGCTGCGTAGTTTCCGCCGCACTTTGCCTCGCCGGTTCCACCTTGTGCGGCGCGAACGTATTCTGTTGAGATCCAAACCGAGACTGGCTTTGATGGATCAAAGTAAGCACCTGCTGGTGTTGCAATAAGAATGTACTTCGCCTTATTCGATGGGCGCACACCGAGACCAACCTCAGTTGCGATCATAAATGGACGGATATAGAGCGACTCACCGACTGCGTTGGGAACCCATCCTGCATCTTGCTTTACAAGTGCATCGACGGTTTCAAGGAAAAGTTCAACTGGCATCTCAGGAAGTGCAAGGCGCTTTGCTGAATTTGCAAAGCGACGAGCATTAGCATCTGGTCGAAATAATGAAATTGAACCGTCAGGTTGGCGATAGGCCTTCATACCTTCGAAGATCTCTTGGCCATAATGGAAAACTGCAGTTGCTGGATCAAGAGTTAAAGGTCCATATGGAACGAGCTGTGGCTCAGACCAGCCAATTTCTTGTGACCAATCACAAACAACCATGTGATCGGTGTAGTACTTACCGAATCCACCTTCAGCAATCAGCGCATTGCGCTTTTCTACTGGTACGGCGTTGGGATTGAGTGTGATCTTCATTTACTTCACCAGTGCAACAAGCGCAGCGCCAACCTCAGTTGTACTGCGCTTTGCATCGCCTCGATTAATTAAATCCTGCGCGACTGCCTTTTCGACATCGCGAGCAGCATCAGATAGTCCAAGGTGATCGAGCATCATCGCAACAGACATGATTGTCGCTGTTGGATCTGCGATGTTCTTACCTGCAATGTCAGGAGCTGAGCCATGTACTGGCTCAAACATTGAAGGGAACTTGCCTGTTGGATTGATATTGCCTGATGCAGCAAGGCCAATTCCACCACAGATTGCAGCTGCGATATCAGTCAAGATATCTCCGAAGAGGTTATCTGTCACAACGACATCAAAACGCTCTGGGTTGGTAACAAAGAACATTGATGCAGCATCGACATGGAGGTAATCAGTTGTGATTGCTGGATAGTCCTTAGCAACCTCATTAAATGTGCGAGTCCACAATCCGCCGGCACGAGTAAGAACATTGTTCTTATGTACAAGCGTCAGCTTCTTGCGCTCACGCTTTGAAGCGCGCTCGAATGCATCGCGAATTACACGCTCTGCACCACGACGAGTATTGAGGGATTCCTCTGTTGCAATCTCTGCATCAGTACCTTCAGCAAGTGTTCCTCCTGCACCAACATAAGGACCTTCAGTACCTTCGCGAACAACAACGAAGTCGATGGGAGCCTTTGTCGCAAGTGGACCGGTAACGCCAGGCATCAACTTTGCAGGGCGAAGGTTGATGTAGTGATCGAATGCAAAGCGGAGCTTCAAGAGCAATCCGCGCTCGAGCACTCCTGATGGAACCGTTGGATCTCCAACAGCCCCAAGCAGAATTACATCAGCCTTTGCTAGCTCTGCCATGACTGAGTCAGGGAGAACTTCACCAGTGCGGTGCCAGTAACCAGCGCCGAGGTCGTAGTGGGTCTTATTGAAAGTGACTCCGTACTTTGCAGCAACGGCATCAAGAACGTTAAGACCCTCCCCGACAACTTCAGTTCCGATTCCATCGCCTGGAATAACTGCAAGGTTGAATGACGTGGACATAATTAAATTAACCTACCAATGAGACTGAACGGACGAGATCGGCTTCGATCTCCTTCTTAATTGACTCTGTCACAGCATCTGAAACAGATGAATCGACGGTCAACGCCATAAGCGCCTTTCCGCCTGCTGCTTCACGAGATACCTGCATACCTGCAATGTTGATCTTCGCTGCTCCTAAAGTATTACCAACAGCGCCAACTACACCTGGCTTATCTGTGTAACGAAGGAAGAGAAGATTCTCTGTAGGTGGAAGATCGAGATCAAAACCATCAATGGCAATAATCTTTTCAGTCTTCTTAATTCCCATAAGAGTTCCATCGACCTTAATCTGATGGCCTGATGCAAGCGCCGCATGCAATGAGATCATGCTGCGGTACTCAGGAGAGTCAGCTGATGTTGTGACAGATGAGGTAACCCCGCGCTCTGCTGCAAGTCCTGGAGCATTGACGTAAGTAACGTCTTCGGAACCAGTTGCTTGAAGCGCACCCTTGAGCGCGCTAATTGCAAGAACAGATGAATCGTGGCCAGAGATATCGCCCTTAACTGTGATCTCCATTGATACAGGAAGCTCACCAGCAATTGCAGTTGCAATCTGCGCCATCTTCTCTACGAGTGGAAGTGATGGACGAATCTCATCGTGAATTGCTCCACCCTTAACGTTGACTGCATCAGGAACTAATTCGCCGGCAAGTGCCTTACGAACAGAGACTGCTACCGCAATACCTGCACGCTCTTGCGCTTCATCAGTTGAAGCTCCGAGGTGTGGTGTTGCAACAACCTGATCGAGCTGGAATAACGGTGAATCTGTGCATGGCTCTGTGACATAAACATCGAGTCCCGCACCTGCAACACGACCTTCAGTGATTGCATCATAGAGAGCCGCTTCATCAAGTACTCCACCGCGTGCAGCGTTGATGATGCGAACTTCCTTCTTTACCTTCTTAAGAGCTTCAACACCGATGAGGTTTGCAGTCTCTTTAGTCTTTGGAAGGTGGATGGTGATGAAATCAGAACGCTTCAAAAGATCGTCGAGTTCAACGAGTTCAACACCTAACTGTGCTGCGCGAGCTGGCTGTAGATATGGATCATAGGCAATGACGTTCATACCAAATGCCTGCATACGATGAGCAACAAGCTGACCGATTCGACCAAAGCCAACGATTCCGAGAGTTTTCTCGAAGAGCTCTGCTCCGGTGTACTTTGAACGCGCCCACTTGCCATTCTTCAAAGCAGCATGTGCTGGTGAGATGAAACGTGCAGATGCCAGCAACAATGAGATTGCAAGCTCTGCCGCTGAAACAATGTTTGAAGTTGGTGCATTAACAACCATGACGCCAGCAGCTGTTGCCGCAGGAATATCAACGTTATCAAGACCTACACCGGCGCGCGCAATGACCTTAAGTCCCTTGGCTGCTGCAATTGCCTCTGCATCCATCTTCGTTGCAGAACGAATGAGAACTGCATCGACGCCTTTACCGAGCGCTTCGAGGAGCTCTGCGCGATTTGCACCGTCGCAGTTACGAACCTCAAAGTCTGGGCCGAGTGCATCGAGTGTTGCAGCGCTGAGTTCTTCAGCGATCAATACAACAGGTTTAGCCACGTGCAGCACTTCCTTCTTTGTAATCATCGTTGTCAGCCTTCTTCATCCAGCTAAACATCTTGCGGAGTTCGCGACCAACCTTCTCAATCTGGTGTGATTCGCCCTTCTCGCGAAGTGCTGTGAATTCCTTTGCACCGTTCTCGAGGTCATCAACGAAACGCTTTGCAAATGCTCCTGACTGAATATCAGCTAGTACTGCCTTCATGTTCTCCTTGACGTGTGGATCGATAACACGAGGACCTGATACATAGTCACCGAATTCAGCTGTGTCAGAGACTGACCAACGCTGCTTTGCAATTCCACCTTCGTACATAAGGTCAACAATTAACTTAAGTTCGTGCAAGCACTCAAAGTACGCAACCTCTGGCTGGTATCCGGCCTCAACGAGAGTTTCAAATCCGTACATAACGAGCTGTGAAGCACCGCCACAGAGAACTGCTTGCTCTCCGAATAGATCTGTCTCTGTCTCTTCGGTAAATGTTGTAAGGATTCCGCCTGCGCGAAGTCCGCCCATCGCCTTTGCATATGAAAGAGTCAATGGCCATGCATTGCCTGTTGCATCTTGCTCAACAGCAACAATGTCGGGGACGCCACGACCTGCAGCGAACTCACGACGGACAAGGTGTCCTGGGCCCTTTGGTGCAACCATGCAGACATCGACATCTACTGGTGGCTTGATATAACCGAAACGAATATTGAAACCGTGGCCGAAGAAGAGAGCGTCGCCCTTTTCGAGGTTCGGCAAGATTGACTCTGCATAGATGTGGCGCTGAAGGTGATCAGGAGCCAAGATCATGATGACGCTTGCCTCCTTTGCTGCCTCTGCAACAGAGACAACGCGCAGGCCCTCTGCCTCAGCCTTTGCACGAGATGGTGAACCTTCCTTAAGACCAACGCGAACATCTACTCCTGAATCGCGGAGGTTAAGTGCGTGTGCATGGCCCTGTGAGCCATAACCGATGATCGCGACTTTGCGACCTTGAATAACGGATAGATCTGCATCCTGATCGTGATACATCGTTGCCACGGTATTTCTCCTTTAGTCGTTTCTTGCGTTAGTTCTGATAGTCAGGTTGTGTGTCTTTTACAGGCTTCTGCTCTCCATTGACGAGCTCTTCAATGCTGATAACACTAATGAGCTTGTCCAATTGAGCGATTACTTGCTCGAGAGAGTGGCCTTCTAGGTTGACCTGGATGACCATCTTCGAAACTTCTGGGTTTGAGGTTGGACCGACAACCAATGTGTCGATGTTGTATGCGCGACGAGCAAAGAGCCCTGAAACGCGAGCGAGAACGCCTGGTTCGTTTTCAACGAGAACTTCAAGTGTATGAATAGACATTAGAGCTCCTGTGAATCCCAGTCAGGCGCCGTAGCGCGGGCGATCATGATTTCATCGTTCGATGTTCCAGCAGCGACCATTGGCCAGACCATTGCATCGCGATGAACGCGGAAATCAACAACAACTGGTTGGTCGTTAATGGACATCGCCTTCTCGATAGTTGCATCGAGATCTTCAGGGCGTTCGCATGAAAGTCCCACGCAACCCATCGCTTCTGCAAGCATTGGGAAATTTGGAACGCGCTTTGATTCAAGTGAAGTATTAGAGTAACGACCTTCATAGAAGAGTGTTTGCCATTGGCGAACCATTCCGAGAGATTCGTTATTAATAATCGCAACCTTGATTGGAATATTGTTGAGAGCACATGTCACAAGCTCTTGATTTGTCATCTGGAAACAACCATCGCCATCGATAGCCCAGACTATTGAATCAGGTGCGCCAACCTTTGCGCCCATCGCAGCAGGAAGGCCGTAGCCCATTGTTCCTGCGCCACCTGAGTTGAGCCAGGTGCGTGGATGTTCGTAAGAAATAAATTGCGATGCCCACATCTGATGTTGACCCACGCCTGATGTAAAGATCGTCTCGGTGCCCGAGATCTGACCAATACGTTCGATAACCGCTTGCGGTGACAATGAACCATCATCCGGAAGTGTGTATCCAACTGGGTATGAAGATTTGAGTTTCATCATGGAAGCGAGCCATGGCGCAAGATCTGGCTGGTTCTTTGAAAGTGCTGCCTTGAGCGCAGGAATAAGCGCTGTAATGGTTTCGCGAAGGTCGCCGATAACAGGGACATCAGCAAACTTATTCTTATGAATTTCTGCAGGATCGATATCTGCGTGAATTACCTTTGCATTTACGGCAAATGTTGAGAGCTTGCCGGTAACACGATCATCAAAACGTGCTCCCAAAGTAATGAGGAGGTCTGCCTTTTGAAGTGCGGTAACTGCGGCAACGCTGCCATGCATACCTGGCATGCCGAGATGGAGCGGATGTGAATCAGGGAATGCTCCACGTGCCATCAGAGTTGTTACAACTGGTGCACCGAGAAGTCCAACTAATTGAGCGAGTTCTTTTGAGGCGTTGGCCTTGATGACTCCCCCGCCAACATAGAAGACAGGTTTCTTCGATTGTGCAATGAGCGCTGCTGCATCTGCAATCGATTGGTTATCTGGAGTAATGCGTGGGTTGTAACCAGCGAGCTCGATCTTTGCTGGCCAATTGAAAGTTGTCTGCGCTTGAAGTGCATCCTTTGCGATATCTACAAGGACTGGACCAGGACGACCTGTTGTCGCGATATGGAAAGCCTGCGCAATTGCACCAGGAATATCTTCTGCCTTTGTAACAAGGAAGTTGTGCTTGGTAAAAGGCATTGTGATGCCGCGGATATCTGCCTCTTGAAAAGCATCTGTTCCGATTGCCGCAGATGGAACCTGACCGGTAATTGCAACGAGTGGAACTGAGTCCATTCCTGCATCCATCAAAGGTGTTACAAGATTTGTGGCTCCTGGGCCAGAGGTTGCAATACAGACACCAGCGCGACCTGTTACCTGCGCATAGCCAGTAGCTGCATGTCCTGCACCTTGTTCGTGACGAACCAGGATGTGGCGGATAGTTGAATCAAAGATCGGATCGTAGGCAGGAAGGATGGCGCCACCAGGCAGACCGAATATCACATCTACATTGGCTGCTTCAAGGCTCTTCACCAATGAAGTAGCTCCGTTCATTGTTGTGCCGTTCGCTGTTGGAACGTGTTGTGTGGCCATCTTCTTGCTCCTTTCTATCTCGATACTTCTGATGAATTGCGAGTGAATAAAACTTTGTTAAATGAAAAAACCCTCAGAAACCTGAGGGCGCGCATGCTGGGATGAGCATGCGCTATCGAATCACCACCACTGATGAAGAAACGATTGCTGTACGCATGGCCATATTCTCGCGTAGAGCGAGCGCATGAGTCAAGGGTTGAGATGCACGTCTCAAAAAGTGGAACGTGCGTCTCATCAACGAGCACTTAGTCGCAGACGGCGCCCTTGGAGGCAGAGCCAACGAGCTTGGAGTACTTATGAAGGACTCCACGGGAGTACTTATGTGGAAGCGGCTTCCATCCGACCTTGCGAGCTTCAAGCTCTGCTGGCTCGACCAAGAGATCGAGTCGGCGATGAGGGATATCGATGCGAACGCGATCGCCATCCTTGATGAATGCAATTGGACCGCCGTCAACAGCCTCAGGTGCAACGTGTCCCACACAGAGACCTGTTGAGCCGCCCGAGAAGCGACCATCGGTGAGTAGGAGTGTGGACTTTCCGAGTCCTGCTCCCTTAATGGCACCTGTAATCATCAACATCTCGCGCATACCAGGTCCACCCTTAGGGCCTTCATAGCGAATGACAACTACATCGCCTGCCTGAATCGTTCCATTCTCAAGTGCCTCCATCGCAGCCTGTTCGCGTTCGAAGACGCGAGCTGGACCTTCAAAGGTTTCGATTCCGATTCCTGCCGTCTTACATACAGCGCCTTCAGTTGCAAGGGATCCGCCAAGAATGGTGATTCCAACATCTGTAGAGAGCGGTGATGAGATGGGATGCAAGACATTTCCATCAGCGAGTGGTGGATTGATATCGGCCAAGTTCTCAGCCATCGTCTTACCTGTCACTGTCATGCAGTCGCCATGAAGGTAGCCAGCATCAAGCAACATACGAAGTACTACTGGAATTCCACCGACCTTATCGACATCTGACATGACGTACTTACCGAATGGCTTGAGGTCACCGAGTAGTGGAACCTTTGAGCCGATACGGTGGAAATCTTCGAGAGTCAGATCTACCTCTGCCTCATGTGCAATTGCAAGTAAGTGCAAGACAGCATTTGTAGATCCACCTAGCGCCATTACTGCGGTGATTGCATTTTCAAATGCCTTCTTCGTCAAGATATCGCGAGTAGTGATTCCTTTTGCAATCAAATTTACAACGGCGGCGCCAGATGCTTCTGAGTAACCATCACGGCGACGGTCAACTGCAGGAGGAGCAGCAGAACCTGGAAGTGAGAGGCCAATTGCCTCTCCCACTGTTGCCATTGTGTTCGCTGTATACATTCCGCCACAAGCGCCTTCGCCTGGACAGATTGCCTTTTCAATTTCATCAACGCGCTCTTTAGTAATCAATCCACGAGCACATGCGCCAACGGCTTCAAATGCATCGATGATTGTGACATCTTTTCCATCAACCTGGCCGGGAAGAGTTGAGCCTGCATAAACAAAGACTGCTGCAACATCGATACGTGCTGCCGCCATCATCATTCCTGGAAGTGATTTATCGCAACCGGCGAACATCACCATTCCATCAAGGCGCTCTGCCTGCATCACGGTCTCGACTGAATCTGCAATGACTTCACGAGAAACTAATGAGAAGTGCATACCTTCATGGCCCATTGAAATTCCATCAGAGACTGAGATGGTTCCGAACTGCATAGGGAATCCACCAGCATCGATGACGCCTTTACGCGACGCTGTTGCAAGACGAGCTAATGAAAGGTTGCATGGAGTGATCTCATTCCATGAAGAGACGACGCCAATCTGTGGCTTTACCCAATCTTCATCGCCCATTCCAACTGCGCGGAGCATTCCTCTAGCTGGTGCGCGCTCGAGACCATCTGTTACTAGACCTGAGCGGGGCTTCATCGTCGACATATGGAGATTCTATCCCCCATGTCACAACGTGAGAAGTCGATACGGTTAAGTTAGAATTTCACTATTCAAGATGGATTCTTGATTCCTCACTTATATTCGTATCAGTACCTAACTTATTGGAGATTTTTCGTGCCAAACCAAGACCGCGACGCTCAAGGCCACATCAAGGGCCAAGCACCAGATCGCTGGAGAACGCTTCTCGTTGTTGCAATCTCACAGCTCATGCTCGTTCTCGATAGCTCAATTATGAACATTGCAATTCCAAGCGCAAAGATTGATCTCAAGATCTCTGATGCGAATCAGCAGTGGGTTATTACTGCATACACATTGGCTTTCGGTTCACTCCTACTTCTCGGTGGTCGCATCGGTGACTACGTTGGTCGCAAGAAGATCTTCATCATTGGCCTCATCGGTTTTGCAAGCGCTTCAGCTCTCGGTGGCTTTGCTACCAATCAGGGAATGCTCTACGGATCACGTGCACTTCAGGGTGTTTTTGGTGCACTCCTTGCACCTGCAGCACTTGCGATCATCTCTGAGACATTTAAGGTTCCTTCAGAGCGTGCAAAGGCATTTGGTGTCTTTGGTGCTATCTCTGGTGGTGGAGCCGCGATTGGTCTCATCCTCGGTGGCACACTGACTGAGTTCTTCTCATGGCGCTGGTGCCTTGGTGTGAACGCACCTATCGCAGCACTTGCTGCAATTCTCGCCTTTAAGTTTGTCCATGAATCAAAAGCTGCTGGCGACAATACCTACGATATTCCTGGCGTAGTTACAGCAACTGCTGGTCTCTTCTCGCTCACATATGGATTTAATGAAGCGGCAACAAAGGGTTGGTCATCAACACCGACTATCTCATTCTTGGTTGCAGCAGTTCTCCTTCTCGTAATCTTCGTCTTCATCGAGTCAAAGGTTTCAAATCCATTGTTGCCACTTCGCGTACTTTCAGAGCGCAACCGTGGTGGTTCATACCTCGGTTCACTCGTTGTCGGTGCTGGCTTGTTCTCAATGTTCCTCTTCCTTGGTCTCTATCTCCAGGTTGTACTTGGATATAGCCCACTGAAGTCAGGCTTTGCATTCTTGCCATTTACAGCAGGAATCATCATCTTTGCAGGAATCGCATCGCAGCTTCTACCTAAGTTTGGTCCAAAGCCATTGATGGTTCCTGGCCTTATCGCTGCAGGTATCGGTCTTCTCTTGCTCACACGTATTACGCCAGAGACTTCATATGCAACTCACGTTGTTCCATCACTTCTCATCATGTCGAGCGGTATGGCACTCGTCTTTATTCCATTGACATCAACATCACTTCATGGCATTTCAGGCCACGACACGGGAGTTGCATCAGCGATGGTTAATACTTCACAGCAGATCGGTGGATCACTGGGTACTGCGCTTCTCAATACAGTGGCTGCAACTGCAACAACTACCTACATGACTGCCAATGCAATTGCTGGAAACGATATGGCGGGACGATTTGCCGCTATGACACACGGTTACACAGTTGCCTTCAAGGTCAGCGCTGCTCTGCTCTTTACAGGCGCAGTAGTGCTCTTCTTCTTCATCAATGTCGGCAAGGATTCACTTGTTGAAACAGAAGGCGCAGGAATGCACTAATAGCTTTAAATAAGAAAGCCCGCCGAGAAATTTCGGCGGGCTTTCTTATTTCTTAAATTTATTGACCTAAGAATTTGAGCAGAAGCTCACGCACCTTTGCAGCATCTGCCTGACCTGCGGTCTCCTTCATGACTGCGCCAATCAGAGCGCCAGCAGCTGGTAGATGTCCCCCTCGAACTTTCTCGGCCGTATCGGCTTGAGCAGCGCAGACCTTTTCGATTGCAGCCATAAGAGCGCCATCATCGTTAACAACCTTGATGCCGCGCTTTGCAACAACTTCAGAGGGAGTTCCCTCGCCTGCAACAACGCCCTCAACAACTTGGCGCGCTAACTTATCTGTGAGTTCACCCGATGCAACAAGGTTAATCAACTCTGCAACATGCGCTGGAGTAATTGCGAGTTCATCGATTGCAACACCCTTGTCATTTGCAATACGTGAGACCTCACCGAGCCACCATGTGCGCGCCTTTGTTGGATCTGCGCCGAGAAGAACTGTCTCTTCGACGATATCCAAAACATCAGCATTGACCATTGCAGCAAATTCCTTATCCGGAACTGCCCACTGCTCTTGCAAACGCTTGCGGCGAATTGAGGGGCGTTCAGGCAGAGCTGCGCGAAGAGTCTCAATCCATGCAGCATCTGGCTTTACCGGAACCAAATCTGGATCTGGGAAGTATCGGTAATCCTCTGCCTGCTCCTTTGAGCGGCCAGAGCGAGTAAGTCCTGTGTCTTCCTGGAAGTGGCGAGTCTCTTGCTTCACCTTTCCACCTGATTCAAGTATTTCAGCATGACGCAACATCTCACCGCGGATTGCACGTTCGACAGAGCGAAGTGAGTTGACGTTCTTGGTCTCTGAACGTGTTCCGAGTTCGGTTGCATCTTTGAGCATCAATGAGACGTTGGCATCGCAGCGAAGTGATCCCTGCTCCATCTTTACATCTGATACACCGAGGCCGCGAAGAATGTCACGAAGCTCAGCTACATATGCCTTTGCAACTTCTGGCGCGTACTTTCCTGTGCCAGGAACAATCTTGGTAACGATTTCAACTAAAGGAATTCCTGCACGGTTGTAATCGAGCAATGAATAATCGGCGCCATGGATGCGACCAGTTGCGCCACCTACGTGAAGTGACTTACCTGTGTCTTCCTCCATATGAACGCGCTCGATCTCGATTCGGAATTGCTTGGGACCTTCATCAGTATCGATTTCAACATCGACATAACCATCGAAGCAGATTGGTTCGTCGTACTGTGAAATCTGAAAGTTCTTCGGCATATCTGGATAGAAATAGTTCTTACGTGCAAAGCGGCTATACGGCGCGATGCTGCAATTGAGAGCGAGACCAATCTTGATCGAAGACTCAATAGCCTTCTCATTCACGACAGGAAGAGCGCCAGGAAGTGCCAAGCAGACAGGACATGTCTGCGTATTTGGCTCTGCGCCAAAGACTGTTGAACAAGAACAGAACATCTTTGACTCTGTATTGAGTTCTACGTGGACTTCAAGTCCCAATACTGGGTTGTACTTTTCGATAACCTCGTCATAGTTCAGCGCCATTAGTTGGCACCTCCCTTCAAGGCTGGAGCTTTTGTAATCAGCGTGCCGCCCCATTTAGATGAGAGCGCTGCTTCAAGTGCTGCGCCTGCTTGGTAGAGGCGCTGATCCTGCATTGCTGGCGCCATGATCTGGAAACCAACTGGCAAGTTATCTTCATCTGCAAGGCCTGCCGGAAGTGACATACCGCAGATACCTGCAAGATTTACCGGAATCGTTGCAACATCACCAAGATACATAGCCATTGGGTCATCGACCTTCTCGCCAATCTTGTAAGCAGTAGTTGGCGCAGTTGGTGAGACCAAGACATCGGCTGTTGCAAATGCCTTCTTGTAATCCTCAATAATGAGGGTACGGATCTTCTGTGCGCTGCCGTAATATGCATCGTAATAACCAGATGAGAGCGCATATGTGCCGAGAATGATGCGGCGCTTTACTTCGCGACCAAAACCAGCGTCACGTGTTGCTGCCATAACGGCTTCAGCAGAAGCTCCACCTTCATCTCCTGTGCGAAGTCCATAGCGCATCGCATCAAAGCGAGCGAGGTTAGATGAACACTCTGAAGGTGCAATCAAGTAATAGGCAGCGAGTGCGAATTCAAAGCTAGGGCAATCTACTTCGACAATCTCTGCGCCAAGAGATGCAAGGAGATCGAGTGATTCTGTAAAGCGTGTCTGCACGCCCTTCTGATATCCCTCACCTTGCAGCTGCTTGATAACACCAATTTTCATTCCCTTAACGTCGCCGCTCTTTGCAGCGGCAACAACTGAAGGAACTGCAGCGTTAATAGATGTCGCATCCTTTGCATCGTGGCCTGCAATGATCTCGTGAAGCATTGCTGTATCGAGAACTGTGCGACCAAAAGGTCCTGCTTGATCAAGAGATGATGAGTATGCAATAAGACCGAAGCGAGATACTGCGCCATAGGTTGGGCGCACTCCGACGATTCCTGTCAACGCGGCTGGTTGGCGAATCGAACCACCTGTATCGGAACCAATTGCAAGTGGTGCTTCAAATGCAGATACAGCGGCAGCTGATCCTCCCGAAGATCCTCCCGGTGTGCGAGTCAGATCCCAAGGATTAAATGTTGGTCCATAACCACTGTTCTCAGTTGAAGAGCCCATCGCGAACTCATCCATATTTGTCTTACCAAGGATGACAACACCTGCATCTTTTAACTTAGATACAACAGTTGAGTCATATGGCGGCTTCCATCCCTGCAAGATCTTCGATCCTGCAGTTGTAGGAACGCCCTTCTGTGCAAGAACATCTTTAAGGGCAAGTGGAATACCAGCAAGTGGTGAGAGCTTCTTTCCTGCTGCGCGATCTGCATCGACTGCAGCCGCCTGTGCAAGTGCGCCTTCCTTATCAACATGAAGAAAAGCTTTGACATCGCCATCAACTGCGGTGATGCGATCAAGGTGCGACTGTGTGAGTTCTACTGATGAGACTTCCTTATTGGCGAGTGAAGTCGCCATCTCTGCGGCTGTCTTAAAGATCATGGCTTACTCCTCTCCCAAAATCTGTGGCACGCGGAATCGTTGCTCTTCCTGTGCTGGAGCACCTGAGAGAGCATCTGCTGGAGAGAGGCTTGGAAATACGACATCGGGACGAGCAATATTTTCGAGCGGCTGTGGGTGAGATGTTGCCTTCACGCCATCGAGGTTGAGCTCTTGTACTCGAGCGACTGCGTCAAGGATTGTGCCGAACTGTGAAGAGAGTTCGACGAGTTCTTCCTCGGTCATCTCGATGCGTGCTAACCCTGCCAACTTTGCGACTTCATCGCGAGAGAGTGTGCTCATGCGCGCAGTCTATAAAATTAGGGTCAAATAACCGAATTAGATGCGAATCTGCCCATTTCCAGTAACAATCCATGTGGCAGTTGTCATTGCCTCAAGCCCCATAGGGCCACGGGCATGGAGCTTCTGATTCGAGATTCCGATCTCTGCGCCAAATCCCATCTGCTCGCCATCTGTAAAACGAGTCGACGCATTAACCATCACAGCGGCGCAATCTGAGAGTGCAATAAATCGATCGGCGCTTGCCTGATTCTCGGTAACGATCGCCTCTGTGTGGTTGGTTCCGTACTTCGCAATGTGATCTGCTGCAGCATCAACTGAGTCGACAACAGCAACGTTCATCTCAAGGATTCCGTACTCAGTGCACCAATTCTCTTCAGTGGCAAGAGATGAAGCGAGACCAAATTTTTCGGCAACCTTTTGAACTGTCGCATCGCCATGTAAGACAACGCTTGCATCGGTGAGCGCTTTCAGGGCTAGTGGTAAGAAGGTCGGTGCGATTGCTTTATGGACTAGGAGCGTCTCAGCAGCATTGCATACAGATGGACGATGAATCTTTGAATTGAGAACGATTGGTAGGGCTTTAGCCACATCGGCAAATTCATCAACAAAGACATGGCAAACGCCGGCACCGGTCTCGATTGTAGGCACAGTTGCCTCATCAACAACCATGCGAATGAGCTGTGCGCTTCCTCGAGGAATTACGAGGTCAACTTTGCCGCGAGCAGTCAGAAGCGCCTTCACCGTTGAACGATCATCTGATGGAATCGACTGCAAAACTTCTGGATCAATATTTGTTGTTGCAAGTGCAGACTTCATTACATTAATCAAAACTTCATTGCTATTGCGGGCCGTCGAGGAGCCACGGAGTAGAGCTGCATTTCCTGACATTAATAAAATAACTGCAGCATCCACGGTCACATTGGGGCGGGCTTCGTAGACCATTCCAATTACGCCAAAGGGAACAGTGGCTTGACGAAGGTGAAGTCCGTTGGGAAGAGTTGACTCTTTAAGTGTGCGGCCAAGGGGATCAGGAAGCGCTGCAACCTGACGTGCGCCATCGGCCATACCTGCGATGCGCACCTCGTTGAGAAGTAGACGATCCTGCATCTGTGGGTGCATATCTTCTGCACGTGCACTGATCATGTCGAGTTCATTGGCTGCAAGAATTTCAGAAGAGCGAGCTTCAAGGGCCTGAGCGATTGCCCCTAGCGCTGCCTTACGTTCGGCTCCTGTAGCAGTAGATAGAGAACGCGCGGCCTTGCGCGCCTTGTCGGCTAACTCTCCCACTAATACCGCTGAATCCATGACATGAAGTCTACTTGGGGCTACCCTGCAGATGTGTCTACATTAGCCAAGGTCGCCCGCAATACAGTCATAGTTCTCCTCGCTCTCTATCTCGCTCTCTTCGGCCTCACAAAGGTAATTCGATATCCAGAGCCGATTGCGGCAATTAAGTTGGGGCTAGCACCTGCATCAAAGACCCCAGACCTCATGCCGAGCCATTTCATCAAAGCTGGAACCAAGGTCAGCGATTGGCAGATGGGCGCGCCAGAGAAAATCAACGAGGTTATCTACAACGGTAAGAAAGTTTCATTCCAAGACTTTCTCGATACAACTCACACAAATGCTTTTCTCGTAATTCGCGGAGGCAAAATCACATACGAGTATTACAAGGAAAAGAAGTATGCATCCATGCGTCTTCCCTCTTACTCTGTTGGAAAGACGATGACCTCACTCGTCGTGGGACAGCTCATTGATCAGGGCAAGATTAAAGAGTCAGATACCTTTGTGAAGTACTTCCCTGAATATAAGATAGGTGGCAGCTTCGACAAGATTACGATTCAGCAGCTCCTTGATATGCAATCAGGAGTGGGAGTTTCAGATAACTATCCAGCCGGACCATCAGGATGGGGCGTTGCAATTGCACAGATGTATGCGAGCACCGATATTCCGTGGTTCTTAAAACATAACCGAAAGATGGATTTCGAACCAGGAACTCAATCCATCTATCGAAGTGTGGATCCTCAGATGATCGGAATGATTATCCAAAAGGTCACCGGCCAGTCGGTATCAGAGTATTTCAGCAAGAATATATGGCAGGTAGTCGGCGCTGAACACGATGCAACATGGAACGTCGACAAGGTCGGCGGATATGAGAAGACATTCTGTTGCTTCAATGCATTTGCTCGAGACTATGCCCGTATCGGCCAATTGGTGATGAATGATGGAATCGTTCCTGAAACCAAGCGTCAGGTCATCAGCGCATCATGGATGAAGCGCCTCACATCACCAGTTACTCGCCTTGATTACAAGTGGGGGTACGGCGCATATATGTGGCATCCATATCAAGGAGTCTCATTGATGCTCGGCCTTCATGGCCAATTTGTCTACTCAGATATTGCCAACAACACCTTGATCGTCAAGCTCAGCGATGAACCAACAGATACAGATAATTTATCGCCGATGGTTGCAGCCGTGTTAAAGCAGGTCTCTGAGAAAAAATAACTATCTGAGAGTTGTTCGCTTAGATATAAATATCGTTGACGCCGCTTGCGATCCGATATAGCCGGCTCCGATATTGCTAAATACCGCGAGGATGGATTGGAAGCCACCAAAAGTCGGCTTCCACGTGCAGGTGGCGCTGAATGGCCCAGAGCCTGTTGTTGCCTTCTTATAACACCCTGCGATGCGCTTGCCATTTGAAGTAAATGTATAAAAACCGCTGAGATTTGATGTTGCAGTGATGGTAAGTGAAGCCCCTTTATACCCAGTACTTGGAATTGATATTGAGGTAGTTGAATTAGCAACGAGTGGTGTTATCGGAGCGTTAATGAAGATTGTCAAAGAAAAATAAGGTGGCTGAGCGCAGGTAGGGCCAGTAGTACCGCAAAAGGTCCAGTCACCATGTCCGGACTTTGATGCTCCATTTCCAAATCCAATATCTACATTTGTCACCGCGTGATCGTTCCACGCAAAAACCGTGCTCAAGCTCGAACTGTTTGATACATCGTGAACTTGAAAAGATCCATAACCAGATGCTCCTGCAGAAGTATCGTTGACATCGTAAGTTCCACCATCTCCTGCGGGAGTGAGGCTAGATAGGGCTTGCGCATAATTCCATGGCCAAATCTCAAGACGGCCAACACCGCCCGTTCTATTTGTTATTGCCGTCGGATAGCTTGCGGTGTTGTAGATACTCGAGTACACATTTAAATCTGAGACGTTTGTCTGGATTGTTCCACCTGAAGTCGGCGAGAGAATTTGTAGATTGGCAATTGAGGGAGCAATGGTTGCACTTGTTGTAGTTTCAACAGGTGCACCAGAGGCGGCCCATTTATAGAAATCAACATCGGCATAGTTCAACGTTCCGGCAGTAAAACTATCCTCCATTCGATACCTAATTCTTGTAAAAGTGAGAGATGGATTTGACGGTGCAAAATCGCCAGATGTCACTCCGTAACCGCTCTCATAAACGATGTCATTGCCGCTTCGAGTCTTAGTTACTGTCCGATAGAGCTTGGTCCAGGGATATCCGGGTGTACCAAATCCTGATGTAGCAGAGGCAGTTACTCGAACATAGGTTGCGGTTTGGCTTAAGCCGAGAATGTCGTAGCTAAAAGTTGAGCCAGAGACAGTTGTCGAAGTGACCCAAGTTCCAGATATACCTGATGTTGAGTACTCCAATTTGTAACCGGTGATACCAGTGGCGAGATCACTCGGTGCGCTCCAAGCCACTCGGACGCCCCCGGCTATAGCGCTCTGAGTAATATTTGTTGGAGCACTTGGAAGTGTACTTACTGCATAGGCCGTCGGCTCAAGGAATGTGAGCATAGATAGAAAAATCGCACCTAAGGTGAATCCAATTCTGAGGCGCATGGTTGAAATTTACTAAAGAAGAACTAAATCGTCACGGTGCACGAGCTCGCGCTCGTATTCAGCACCGAGTGAAGCTGCAAGTTCCTTTGTTGATCGACCAAGCATCTGTGGAATCTCTGTTGAATCAAAGGCAACGAGACCACGGGCAATTACTTTGCCATCTTTTGTAGCAAGCTCGACTGTATCGCCTGCAGAGAATTCGCCTTCAACTGCCGTAACACCAGCAGGAAGAAGTGAGACTCCCTTTTCGAGAATTGCAGTGACTGCGCCTGCATCGAGAATTAAGCGGCCACGTGCAGAAGAAGCATGGGCAAGCCATAAGAGCCGCGCATTGGTGCGCTCTGCCTGAGCGTGGAAAATTGTTCCGAACTCTTCACCAGCAAGTGAATCTACAGATTGTGAAAGAGAAGTGAGGAGCATTGGTATTCCGGCAGATGTAGCGATCCGCGCTGCTTCAATCTTTGTCACCATTCCACCGCTACCTACACCGGCAGAACCTGCTCCCCCGACTTCAACTGAATCAATCTCTGCAAAGTCTGCGACCTCATGAATTGCCTTTGCACCTTCTTGTGAAGGATGCGCGTCATAGAGCGCATCCACATCTGAAATCAATACAAGTAAATCTGCCTGAACAAGGAGCGCAACGAGGGCTGCAAGGCGATCGTTATCGCCAAAGCGAATCTCGGCAGTTCCGACTGAGTCATTCTCATTTATAATGGGAACAACACCGAGGGCAAGTAAACGCGAGAGAGTTTGCTGAGCTGTGTTGTAATGCGAGCGGCGCACAACATCTTCAGTTGTCAGCAAAACCTGCGAGGAAACAATTGAGTGCGCAGAGAAAAGTTCGTTGTACTTAGCTATCAAGAGTCCTTGGCCAACTGAGGCCGCTGCCTGCTGAGTTGGAAGATCCTTTGGGCGCGCAGTGAGTTTGAGCGGCGCAAGACCAGCTGCAATTGCACCAGATGAGACGATGAGAACTTCAGCGCCACGTGCTCGTAGAGATGAGGCGAGATCGACAATGGCGCCGACCGCTGATGCATCAAGTGCTGAACCAGCAGAGCCTGTCAGCGAAGATGAACCGACCTTGAGGACGATGCGCTTGGCTTCAGTAACTGCCTGACGGTTCATTACTTAAGCCTCGCTCTCTTCTTCTGTAACTTCAATGATCTGAGGAGTATGAGGATCTGAAACCTTGTACTCCCACTGCTCTGCGATTTCTTCATCAGAGAGAATATCCTTCTCGCGCTCTGGAGCGTTCCAGGTGTTCTCGAGTCGTGAATCTTCTCCACGGCGATGCAGGAATCCTGCGAGTTGCTCGGCGCCAGCTTCAATTGTTGGCTCCCAATCGAAGACCACTTCATTGATACCTGAACCGATGCGAACTTCTGAACCTGCAACTGCGCCCGCCTTGTAGAGAGCCTTCTCTACTCCAAGCTGTGCGAGACGATCTGCAAGGTAACCAATTGCTTCAGCATTCTTAAAGTTAGTTTGAAGTACCCAGCGATAGACCTTTGCTCCGCGAACAGAGAATGATCCATCGCCATTAACCTGAACGGTAAAACCAGAATCATCGACTGCAGTTGGGCGCAAGATGATGCGCGTGCGCTCTTCTGCCTTTGCAGCTATGCGCTCTGCTTGAACAAGGCGAGCCATTGCATACATAAGATCTTGCAAGCCTTCACGTGATGCAGCGGAGACTTTGTAAACATCGTAACCGCGCTCTTTAAGTTGATCTTCAACCATATCTGCCATCGCAGATCCATCAGGAAGGTCGATCTTATTGAGAGCAACGATGCGCTTACGTCCTTCGAGGCCACCGTAGAGTGCGAGCTCATTTTCAATTGCATCGAGATCATCAATTGGATTGCGATCTGTCTCAAGTGTTCCGCAGTCGAGAACATGGACAAGTGCAACGCAACGTTCAACGTGGCGCAGGAATTGAAGGCCAAGGCCCTTTCCTTCAGATGCTCCTGGAATAAGCCCTGGAACATCTGCCACTGTGAAGCGAGTATCTCCTGCTTGAACAACGCCGAGGTTTGGAACGAGAGTTGTAAATGGGTAATCAGCGATCTTTGGACGTGCAGCTGAAATCGCTGCAATCAATGAGGATTTACCGGCTGATGGAAAGCCAACGAGTGCAATATCAGCAACTGATTTAAGTTCGAGAGTAAGGATGCGCTCTTCACCTGGCTCGCCAAGGAGTGCAAAACCTGGTGCGCGACGCTTTGATGATGCGAGTGAGTTATTTCCGAGTCCACCCATACCGCCGCGAGCAGCAAGGAATGTTGTACCGATTCCAACGAGGTCAGCGATTTGTTCGCCATTCTCGTAGATCACGGTTCCGTTAGGAACAGGGAGAATTACATCTTCGCCATAAACGCCATCTTTACGATCGCCAAAACCCTGGTGGCCAGAGGTCGCCTTGCGATGTGGTGAGTGATGGAAATCGAGAAGCGTTGTGACAGATGAATCAACGACGAGAATGACATCGCCGCCGCGTCCACCATTACCGCCATCAGGACCACCGAGTGGCTTGAACTTCTCACGCTTTACTGAGACGCAACCATCTCCGCCTTTTCCGCCAGAAGCAAAGAGCTGCACGCGATCAACGAATGTTGTCATCGAACTTCTCCTAATCTTTTGGGGACTTACTGAAAATGATATGTGTAATAAAAAAGCGGACCGCGCTAAATGCGGCCCGCTCCTTTAGAGAAACCTAAATTAAACTGCTGGGACTACATTCACTACGCGACGACCGCGAGCGCGACCGAACTCAACAGATCCTGCTGCGAGTGCGAAGAGAGTGTCATCCTTACCGCGACCAACGTTTGCGCCTGGGTGGAAGTGTGTTCCACGCTGACGAACGAGGATCTCGCCTGAGTTAACTAGCTGTCCACCGAAGCGCTTGATGCCAAGGTACTGTGGATTTGAATCGCGACCGTTACGTGTCGAGGAGACACCCTTCTTACTTGCCATGTGTCTCTACCCCTTTACTTTGCACCGCTGATTGCGGTGATCTTGACTCGTGTGTGCTGTGCACGGAAACCTTGACGGCGACGGTGACCTGTCTTGTTCTTGTAACGAAGGATGTCGATCTTTGGACCCTTTGTCTCTTCAAGAATCTCACCAGTGACTGTTACGCCTGAGAGAACCTTTGGATCTGTTGTGACGTTAGCGCCATCAACAACGAGGAGCGTAGTGAAGTTAACTGATGCGCCGACCTTTGCATCAATGCGGTCAACAGTGATGGTCTCGCCAACTGTTACCTTCTCCTGGCGACCGCCAGCTTTTACGATTGCGTACACGCTTATTACCTCTAGTTCCTTAGGATATTGAGCCTGGAGCCGAGCTCCGAGCAGACGCTAAGGATACGGATTTCGTACCCATAGGGTCAAATTGGCCAAAGTGCTTGCGCTTCCGGCCAATCAAGATTGGGGTTATTTCCCGCCTAGGCGGTGATGACGCCTGAGCTGGCAGCGCGACGGCGTCGCTTGCCCTTTGGGGTCGTTACGGCATCAGGGGCGGACTCTTCTGGGACCTCATCGTTCAAAGTCTCATGGAATTCGTGCTCGGTGGCCGTCTCTTCCTCATCATCTGCAACATCTGGGTGATGTGCGCTCTGAGAATTTACTTGCGGCATTGGAGCCTTCATCTTCACTGGATCCATATGGATGTGGATTCCACGACCATTACATGAATCACATGTTGTAGAGAACGCTTCGATGAGGCCCTGTCCAACGCGCTTACGAGTCATCTGAACAAGTCCGAGTGAGGTTACTTCTGCAACCTGATGCTTGGTGCGATCGCGCCCGAGGCATTCAACCAAGCGGCGAAGAACTGCTTCACGGTTTGATTCAAGGACCATATCGATAAAGTCGATGACAACGATTCCACCGAGGTCACGAAGTCGTAACTGGCGAGCAATCTCTTCTGCTGCCTCAAGGTTGTTCTTTGTAACAGTCTCTTCGAGGTTTCCACCCTTACCGATGAACTTACCGGTGTTCACATCGATAACAACCATCGCTTCTGTGCGATCGATAACGAGTGAACCGCCAGATGGAAGGTAAACCTTGCGATCGAATGCTTTAGCGAGTTGCTCTTCAACGCGGTAATCAGCGAACAAGTCACCATTGCCGGCATACTTCTCAAGACGTGGTGATAGCTCTGGTGCGATTGAACCGAGGTAAGAGCTGATCTCTTCCCATGCTTCATTGCCCTGAATTGTGAGTTTACGGAAATCTTCATTGAATATATCGCGGATAACGCGAACAGCGAGATCTGGCTCAGAGAGCAGAAGCGCTGGTGCGTGGAAGTTTGGATTCTCTGACTTCTGATAGATATCTTCCCATTGCGCCTTCAAGCGCTCGACATCTGCCGTGAGTTCAGCTTCTGAAACTCCTTCAGCTGCTGTACGAACAATGACACCGGCAGTATCTGGGATGAGATTCTTCAAAATTGATTTAAGGCGTGTGCGCTCTGACTCTGGGAGGCGCTTTGAGATACCTGACATTCCACCGCCAGGAACAAATACAACATAGCGACCAGGTAGTGAGATCTGGCTTGTGAGGCGTGCGCCCTTTTGGCCGATGGGATCCTTAGTGACCTGTACCAATACTGGCTGGCCAGTCTTGAGAACCATTTCAATCTTACGTGGCTCAGATTCAGAGATACCAGCTGCATCCCAATTTACTTCGCCTGCATAAAGAACCGCGTTACGGCCCTTTCCAATATCAACGAATGCTGCCTCCATTGAAGGAAGAACATTCTGTACGCGACCGAGATAGACGTTACCAACATAAGAAACATTGGCATTGCGGTTGACGTAGTGCTCAACCATGACATTATCTTCAATGACGGCAATCTGAATACGATCGCCGATCTGACGTACAACCATCTCGCGATCAACGTTTTCACGTCGAGCTAAGAAATCTGCATCTGTAAGGATTGTTCCACGGCGGCGATATGGCTCGCGGTATGAATCACCACGGTCACGACCACTGCGTTCACGTGTATTACGCGAGTTGCGATCGCGTGTTGATCGCTCACGAGTTGGACGCTCTGACTTTTCGCGAACCTCGCGGACCTTAACAACGGTGACGACGCCATCTTCATCGATGGTCTCCCCCGGTGTTACTCCCTCGCCAGTTGCGCGGCGACGGCGACGGCGGCGATGTGTTGTGCCATCTGCATCGGTGGTCTCTTCTGAGCCATCAGTTGAATCTGAATCATCAGCTTCTGTTGAACCCTCTTCGCCTTCGGCGCCATTTGGCTTGCGGCGACCACGTCCACCACGACGGCGGCGGCGATTACGAGATGAACGGCTCTCTGAATCAGATGATGGAGAGTCTTGTGAATCTGAATCACTGCTCTCTGCAACAGGCGCATCCTTCTCGACAGCTTCCTTAGCCGGCTTAGCTGTTGCCTTACGCGCCTTTGCTGGAGCCTTATCTGGTGTCGGTGCCTGGAACAGTGGGACTGGAACGGCTGCCTTCTTACGTGTCTTAGGCGCTGCTGGTTCTGCAGGCTCTGTGAATCCTGTTTCGGTTACTACGGCAGTATTTTCAGCTTCTACTACAGAGGGAACCCCTGCCTTTTTAGCGGACTTTTTTACTGCGCGCTTACGCGGAGTTTTTGGCTCAATAGCCATATACAAATACCTTCATTTCAAAATCTAAGTTGGCTCATCATGGTGAAAAGCTTCTGGTCTTAAGCCGCGAGGCGCGATAGAGATCGCTGGCCGCGCTCAAGATGTGACCTAAGTATGGCAGAGAAAGGGTGAAATCTCCTACTTATCGCCAATTTAAGCGGGAAATTAACCCCGGTGGCGAGCGTGCACGTTCTGCAAAAGACCAAAGCCAATCAAATTAGCGAACATGCTTGATCCGCCATAAGACATGAAGGGAAGAGGAACTCCGGTCATCGGCATCAGTCCAAGTGTCATTCCAATATTTTCAAATGTTTGAAATGCAAACCAGGCAATTACGCCCGTACAGACCATCTGTCCATATGGGTCTGACGATCGTCGTGCGATGGCAAAAGCTCTCATCAAAATAATGATGTAGAGAAGAATGATAAATCCGCTTCCTAAGAAGCCGAGCTCTTCACCTGCCACAGTAAAAATAAAGTCAGTCTGCTGCTCTGGAACAAATCGACCATTGGTCTGTGGACCATCAAATAAACCTGTTCCGAGAAAACCGCCAGAACCCACTGTGATGCGTGCTTGGCGAAGTTGATAACCAGAGCCTTGTGTATCTGCGTTGGGATCGACAAATGATTGAAGGCGCTTCACCTGATACTCGCTGATAACCCCCGCCTTGGTGGCAACGATTCCACCTGCAACAGCGATGATGAGAAGTGCTGCTACCCATTTCACAGGTGCACCTGAGATGCTCAAGATTGCAACAACAGATGCGCTAATAATAAAGACGGTTCCCATATCGGGCTGAAGTAGAATGAGAAGAATGGGAAGTGCGGCAACTGCAAGAGCGCGAAGGATGTCTCGCGTTGTTGGCTCATCAGAGTTATGTGTGCGTTCTGCAAGCAACATAGAGATTCCTACGATGATAGAGATCTTTGCCAGCTCTGCAGGTTGAATCTGGAAGCCACCAGGAAGTGGAATCCAGGCCTGTGCTCCATTCACCTCTGAGCCAAGTCCTGGAATGAGAACGAATGCCAGACCGAGAACGCCAAGTCCCCAGAGCACAGGTGTGTAAGCGCGAAGCAATCGGTAATCAATAACTGTTGTTCCCCACGCAAGCATGATTCCGATTGCAATATTGATGACATGGCGTTTGAGGTAATACTGAGGATCTAATCCATTTGCTGCATACCAATTGCGTGTAGCTGCATAAACGAGAAGGGTGCCCATAAAGAGCAGGATTCCTACTGCGACGGTGAGTACTGGATCAAAGCCTGCAAAGGCAGATTGACGACGCGCCTTGCGATAAGGATTGCGGTAGAGAAGTGAACTCATTTCTTCTTCTCCCCTGCTGGTCGGGTTGCCGGCGAAATCTTTGGCAGTTTCACAGGTGGCTTTCCTGATGGGAACAATGATGCTGCCTGATCGACCTTATTGCCCTTTACTCCAAAGAGAGTCTCATAAATCTTGCGGATTCCCACCGCTGAAGTACTTGCACCAAAACCACCTTGGCTCACCATCATTACCGCTACATAACGTGGTTGTGCAGCAGGGGCGAAAGATGCATACCAAGCAGAGTCATCCTTTGCGCGACCATTCGGATTCTTACCAAAAACTTGTGCTGTTCCAGTCTTACCTGCAGTCGCGAGTGGGAAACCGGCAAAGACTCCAGCTGATGTTCCAGAGACTGTTACCTCATGGAGCGCATCATGTAAGAAGGCGATAGTTGCGGGTGTGACACCGATGTCACCGAGGGCCTCAGGCTCAAAGGTCTTAATGACTTTGCCGCTGTTAGAGATGATTGCCTTCGCCACAGTTGGCTTCCAGATTGTTCCGCCATTAGCGATTGCGCCATACATCTGAGCTAACTTAATCGGAGTAATGACTGTGTCGCCCTGACCGATTGAGAAGTTCACAGCATCACCTGCGCGGACCTTATCTCCATCAATGCAATTCTCTTTTGCTAACTGAATCAAGAAGGGCGTCTGCTGTGCTTTTGTTGTTCGCTCTACATAGTGACAGTAGAAATCCTTATTCTGGGCATACCAAGCGCGGCGCCATTCACGATCTGCAAGGCGGCTCTTTGATTCAGATGGAAGGTCGACACCTGTCTTCTCTCCCATCTGAAAACGCTTTGCAGCATTAAAGAAGTAATCATGTGCATTTGATTTTGGCTTGAGTCCACCATCGCGCAACCACTCATCAAATGCGATTCGATACCAAATCGTGTCGCAAGAGACCGCCATCGCCTTCTTCATTGTGAGCACACCTTGAGCCTTCGACTCAAAGTTATTAAAGACTCGAGTTCCGACCTCTACTGTTGCCGGACAGTTATATGTCTTCTGCATTGAATACCCGGCATCAGTTGCAGCGATTGCGGAGACTGCCTTAAAGGTAGAACCCGGTGCATAGAGACCTTGCAGTGCGCGATTAAGCGCAGGCACGCCTGTCTTTTCGCTAAAGAGATCCTTCGCCTCTTGCACGGTAAGGCCTGTCTCAAAGGCGTTCGGATTAAAAGTTGGGTATGAAGCGATTGCAAGAATCTCGCCATTTGTCGTATCCATGACAACTACAGCACCGCCGTCTGCGTAGTGACCTGATGCCTTAGCACGACGAACAGCATCGGCGAGAGCCTGCTCTGCAGATGCTTGAAGACGAATATCAATACTTGTAACAAGGTGATTGCCAGGAATTGGTTTTGTATTCTGACTTGTGCTGGTTACCGCTTCTTTGCGATCGACGATAACAGTTTTAATTCCTGGAGTTCCTCGCAGATAAGAGTCATATTGAATCTCAAGACCTGCTTTACCAATTGATTCAGATCTAAAGTAAGAACGTCCACCTGCTCCAGAGAGATCGTAATCTGTGAGCGGTCCGACATATCCGAGAAGGTGGGCGGCATTGACGCCCGCAATACCGGGATAGCTTCGAATCGCGATTGGCGTTGCAGAAATTCCTGGGAATTTATCTGAGCGTTCGACAATCTGAAGAGCAATTTGTGGATCTGCCTCTTTTGTAATCGGAATAGGTTGGAAGCGAGAACCTGTCCAGCATCCCGCCTTCTTGCCCTTCGGAAGCTCTCCGCAGAGACGCGTGCGCTGCCACACATCTGCAAAGTTAAGTCCTAATAGTACGGAGAGGTTCTTTACAACTGCATAACCTTTATCGGGCTGCTTATCGATCTTGGTGCGATCGACGGTGACAGCAAGTCCCACCTTATTGAGCGCTAGAGGCACACCAGATGAATCAACGATTAATCCACGGGTAGCTGGCGTTACAACATCTCTGCTCTGAATGCTCAGCGCTGCATCCTTATAAATTGGTGCTGCTGCAACCTGCAGATAGAAGAGACGGCCCATCAGCGCAAAGAGAAGTGAGGCGATAAAAATCTGAAGAAATATGAGTGAGAGACGGGAACGTTGATTCATATCCGTGAGGCCGTTCCAAAGACCAAGGCATGTAATCGTGAAATTACAGGCAGGAGCAATGGTGTAACAACTGCGCTCCAAAATGCAGTACCGATAAAGATAAAGATCACTTGAGTGATACTTCCCAGCTCTTGTCCTAGCAATAATCCAAAGAGAGCAAATGCAACCTGTGCCCCTGCAACACCAGCGACAACAAGAAATACGATGTTGAGTGGATTAGCGCGAACGTGATCATCGCCGTATGAGAGGAAAGAGATAACGAATGAAACGAGGATCAATACGAGAGTCCAATGGCCAAGCGGACCTGGTGACGTTTCGGAGAGATCCATTAAGAGTCCTGCACCAAAACCAGTTAAGGCACCAATTTCAGGTGTGCTCATCGATGCCCAAGCGAGTGTGAAGATAAGAATGAGAGAGAAGCCGCCAGCAGGAAGGTGCATTTGAGTGACAAAGCCTTCTTGCAAGAGATAGATCACTAAGAAGATTGGGAATGAGAATAGAAATCTACGAGAGAT
Source organism: Candidatus Nanopelagicaceae bacterium (assembly GCA_965267985.1). GTDB lineage: Bacteria > Actinomycetota > Actinomycetes > Nanopelagicales > Nanopelagicaceae > Planktophila. The sequence goes on from OZ254152.1 coordinate 1,002,182, forward strand.
CATCTCTGCTTATCCCTTAGAAGAAGGTGATGGGCTGGGAGCTGCAGTGACAGTTACCGTTGGGATTGGTGTTGGTTGAGGCTTTGATGGCACGAGTGAGTCTCGTGGATCGGCCGAAGGCGCGCCTATGACAACTGCAACAACACCGAGCGTTGAGAAATTTGTGTAGAACTTTACATCTGCTGTCTGAGTAACAGCGCCTGCAGAGTTATCAACTGAAGTGACTTCACCGATAGGAACACCTGGCACAAATGGTCGACCATTGTTGCTACCTCGCGCCAAGATTGCATCGCCAACTTTAACTTCAGTGGTGTTATCAAGAAGTTGTAGGACTCCCTTGCGAGTTCCCTGTCCGCTCAAAATGCCAATCTGCTGTGTTCCAGCAATACGAGCACCCACGCGGAAGGAGGGATCGGATGCAAGTTGTACGACTGCGCTATTTGCATATGCAATCTTGACGACACCAACAAGACCAAAACCAGAGATTACCGTCATATTTGTATGGATACCGGATTTACTTCCTGCATCAATGGTGAGCGTCTGTGTGAATGAGGTACTAGCGCCCAGGGAAATAACTTTTGCGCCAACGACTTTGAAGCCACCATTGCCGGCAAGATCGAGAACGTTCTGTAGTTGTTTCAACTCTGCATCGGCAACTTTTCTATTAAGGAGCGCAAGACGTAGAGCATCGTTATCGGCCTTTAACTTCTCAATCTGATTACGAGTGCGACCGAGGTGGGTCACATCAGAGAGGAAGTTACGAAATGGCGAGATAACCCATGATCCAGCTTTTTGGACTGGAGTCAGTGCAGTCTGTGTTCCTGTGCGTAACCCATCGATAACCTGTACACCGCGCAGATCGAGAGTGATCAGAAAGAGCGAGGTGACAATCAGAACGATGAGAAGTAAGCGACCGCGATTGTCGCCACCATAACGCACGAGTTAAGGACCTTTAGCGACGTGGCTCTGAAATCAAAACCTTTTCAAGGGCTTCGAATTCTTCAATGCACTTACCTGAACCTTCAACAACTGCATCCAGTGGGCGCTCTGCAATGTGGATTGGCATTCCGGTCTCTCGACGAAGACGCTCATCGAGGCCCTTGAGAAGTGCTCCTCCACCCGTAAGTACGATTCCGCGATCCATCAAATCTGATGAGAGCTCCGGTGGAGTCTTATCGAGGGTTCCCTTAACTGCATTCACAATCGCGTTGACCGGCTCTTCGAGCGCTTTACGGATCTCAGCTGCTGTTACAACGATTGTCTTTGGAAGTCCTGTTGCAAGATCGCGACCGCGGATCTCTGCATCATTCTCGCCTTGTAGTGGGTATGCAGAGCCGATCGCCATCTTGATCTCTTCTGCAGTGCGCTCACCCAAAAGAAGTGAATATTCGCGCTTTACCCAGTTAATAATTGATTGATCGAGCTCATCGCCACCTACACGGATTGAGAGCGCAGTAACGATTCCGCCGAGTGAGATAACCGCAACCTCAGTTGTTCCGCCTCCGATATCAACAACCATATTTCCGGTTGGCTCGTGAATAGGAAGTCCTGCACCGATTGCTGCAGCCATTGGCTCTTCGATGATGTACACCTTACGTGCACCAGCTGCATAACCAGCATCCTTTACTGCGCGCTGCTCGACACCGGTAATACCTGATGGAACACAGACAACGATACGTGGCTTAGCCAAGTAGCTGCGCTTATGTACCTTCTGAATAAAGTAACGGAGCATGCGCTCTGTTGTATCGAAGTCAGCGATCACGCCATCCTTGAGCGGACGGATTGCAACAATATTGCCAGGTGTACGGCCAATCATCTTCTTTGCTTCGATACCAACAGCAAGGATGCCGCCTGTATCTTGATTGACTGCAACCACTGAAGGCTCATTAAGAACGATGCCGCGACCGCGAACATAGACAAGAGTATTTGCGGTACCGAGATCGACCGCCATATCGCGACCGATGAATGACATCTTGCTTGACATTATTTACCTCCAAAGAAGATTGCAATTTCGCGGGCTGATGATTCAACTGAATCGGAACCATGTACGAGATTCTGTGTAACTTTTGTTCCTGCATCGCGTGCGAGATCTCCGCGGATTGTTCCGGGATCTGCAACTGTTGGATCTGTAGTACCTGCGATATTACGGAAACCTTCGATGACGCGATTGCCTTCGACGACCATTGCAACAATGGGGCCAGATAACATGAACTCAACGAGTGGTTCGAAGAATGGCTTACCTTGGTGTTCTGTGTAATGCTGCTCGAGTAAAGCGCGGTCTGCCTGCAACATGCGCAACTGGGTGATTGTGTAACCCTTACGTTCGATGCGGGCGATGATTTCGCCTACAAGTGAACGAGCTACGCCATCTGGCTTAACGAGGACAAGTGTCTTTTCTAAAGTACTCACCCGCCCATTCTATTGGGCGTTAGGACTTCCCCGCGCCATGGGATTTTTCAGCCTCAGCGAGCAAGGCAGCCCGAGCCGCCTCCCCCTTTCGGCCCACAACGATGGCTGCAATCCAGAGGCCACCGAAAATCAGGGCGAGAAATGCCAGTGAAGGCACAACAACTGCATAGGCAATCATCAGGAACTGCAAAATAGAGCCGAGGATCCATCCGGCTTTCTTCTTCAATAATCCAGGGGTGAGAAGAAAGAGAATCGCAATAACGGCGCCGGCGATAATTGTTGAAGTCTCATGGTCTTTCGCTACCAACATCGCAAATCCCATTATGAAAAATTCCATCACGAGAACTGCAGAACCTAGGACGCGCATTAGATCTCTTCCTTTGCAAAACGCTTCCGGACGATTGTGCGAGCCTCACCGACTGTAACGACAGAACCTGTAATAAGAATTCCGACAGTATCTTCGCTGAGAGGACGAATGGAATCTTTGATCGCCTTTTCAATCGCTTCATCGAGGGCCTCTGCTGAGAAAACTCGATCTGCTCCGAATAATTCCGTAGCAAGCTTCTCGAGCTCAGCAACTTCCATAGAACGAGATGAAGAATTCTTAGTCACGATAATTGAATCCATCACTTTTTCAAATTCAACGAGAGCCCCACGAACATCTTTATCTGCCATGGATGCAACAACTCCGATTACTTCATCAAATGTGAATTCGCCTTGAATCGTTTCGGTAATTGCCTTCGCGCCATGGGGGTTATGGGCGGCATCGATAATGATTGTTGGATCTCGATGGAGAACTTCACAGCGACCAGGAGATTGGACGTTGGCAAATCCTGCAAGGACCGCCTCGTAATCAAGCTCTTGCTCTCCGAAGAATGCCTCGACTGCGACGAGTGCTGCCGCAGCATTAGAAGCTTGGTGCTTTCCATGGAGCGGCAAGAAAATCTCTTCATATGTATCTTTAGGAGTCTTGATTGTGAGAAGTTGTCCACCGACAGCGAGTGCACGAGATTCGATGACGTACTCAACGCCTTCGCGAGCGATATCGGCGCCGACTTCAGCAGCCTTCTTGAGTAATTCAACTGCAGCCTCTGGTTGTTGCTGTGCAAGTACAACGAAGCCGCCTTCTTTGATGATGCCAGCTTTTGTCTTTGCAATCTCTGCAATGGTGCTTCCCAAATACTCTGTATGGTCTAAATCGATGGGCATGATTACTGAAACATCGGCATCAACTACATTCGTAGCATCCCACTCGCCACCCATTCCAACTTCAATCACACCTACATCGATGGGGTGTTCTGCGAAAGCGGCAAATGCAAGGGCTGTCATCGCTTCGAAGAATGAAATTGGTGTATCAAACTTCGAATCCATGAAATCAAGGTAGGCAGCAATATCGTTATAGGAGAAGATCATCGCCTTAGGGTCAATTGACTGCCCGTTGATAGAGATACGCTCGAGATAAGACTCGAGGTGCGGTGAGGTAAAGCGCCCTGTACGAAGGCCCATTTCAAAGAGAAGTGAGTCGATCATGCGTGAAGTCGTTGTCTTACCGTTAGTGCCACCAACGTGAATCGTTGGATATGTCAGTTGAGGTGAACCTAGAACATCAACCAGCGCTGCGATACGTTCGAGAGTTGGCTCAATCTTTGTCTCAGGCCAGCGCTTAAGAAGCGCCTGCTCGATTGCATCAATGCGTTCTTGATCGTCAGGTGTAATTGCGCTCATTTACTTCAACGCAGCCAATTGTGCAGTGATGCGCTCGATATCGGCAGTTGTTGCTGCCTGACGTTCGCGGATCTCTGCAACAACGTTCTCTGGCGCCTTCGCCATAAATCCTTGATTATTGAGTTTGACCTCAGCAGTTGCAAGATCTTTTTTTGCAGTTGCAAGGTCTTTCTCGAGGCGCGCGCGCTCGGCCTCGACATCGACTGCACCAGAGAGATCGAGCTCGCACTTAATGGCACCAATCTCAACAGATGCACTCGCTGTGAAATCAACGAGTTCAAGCTTTAAGAGAAATGCCATCGCCGATGAATACTGTGCAATATCAGCAGGTGCGATAAAGCGACCAGGAATCTTCTGGCTTGGCTTTACTCCCTGATCATTACGGAATCGACGTACCTCTGTAATTACACGTTGCAACTGTGTGATTAACTCTTCCGAGGACTTATCTAGATGTGATGCGTCAACGATTGGCCATGAAGCGCTCATGAGGGTCTCTCCCCCAGTAAAAGTTGTCCATAGCTCTTCAGTAATAAATGGCATTACTGGATGCAAGAGACGGAAGAGTTGATCGAGTACAAAACCAAGAACTCGCTGAGTTGATTGCGCGTCTCCTGAAGCGAATGCCTCTTTCGATAGCTCGAGGTACCAATCGCAGAGATCATCCCAAGCAAAGTGATAGATAACTTCACTTGCACGAGCAAACTCATAGGTAGAGAGAAGTTCTGTGTACTGCGCAGTTGTCTCTGAGAGACGAGAGAGAATCCACTTATCGATTGCATTGAGGGAATCAACTGGCGGAAGTTCGCCCTCAACTGTTGCGCCATTCATCATGGCAAAACGCGTTGCATTCCAGAGCTTGGTTGCAAAGTTACGAGAACCCGCAATCCAATCTTCTGCCAAAGCTTGATCCTTACCTGGGTTTGATCCGCGAGCAAGTGTGAAGCGAAGAGCATCTGCGCCGTACTTATCGATAAATTCGAGTGGATCGACAACGTTGCCCTTGGACTTCGACATCTTCTTACCGAATTGATCGCGAACAAGTCCGTGCAGAACGATTGTTCCAAATGGAGGGATGCCATCCATCGCAAAGAGACCGAACATCATCATGCGTGCCACCCAGAAGAACAAGATGTCATAACCAGTAACGAGGACACTTGTTGGGTAGAACTTCTTCAAATCTTCTGTCTGATTTGGCCAACCGAGAGTTGAGAATGGCCAAAGCGCTGATGAGAACCAGGTATCAAGAACATCTGGATCTTGCTCATAACCTGCCGGAGCGCTTTCGCCAGGTCCGACAACGATTGCTTCGCCATGAGGTCCATACCAAACAGGGATGCGATGACCCCACCAGAGCTGACGTGAGATACACCAATCGTGCATTCCATCAACCCACTCGAAGTAACGTGGTGCAAGTTCTTCTGGTTCAATCTTTACGCGACCATCGCGAACGGCATCTCCTGCTGCCTTTGCAAGTGGTGCAACCTTTACAAACCACTGCTTTGAAAGACGTGGTTCAACAGTTGTATCGCAACGTGAACAATGTCCAACGGCGTGAATGTAAGGACGCTTCTCAGCAACGACTCGACCGAGTTCTTTCAGCTTTGCAACCACTGCTACGCGTGCTTCGAATCTATCCATTCCATCGAACTCAGTGCCAGTTCCATCCATAACACCGTGTTCGTTCATGATGACAACGAATGGAACGTTGTGACGTACTGCCATTTCAAAGTCATTCGGATCATGTGCTGCAGTTACCTTGACTGCGCCTGTACCAAAATCAGGATCTACAAGTTCATCGGCAATGATTGGAATCATGCGGTTAACAAGAGGCAAGAGAACTTCAGTGCCAATCATGTGCTGGTAGCGAGGGTCATCAGGGTGAACTGCAACTGCGCCATCGCCCATCATTGTCTCGGCGCGAGTCGTTGCAACGACGATGCTCTGCTCGCCATCACCGTAGCGAACGGAAACAAATTCACCTTCATCGTCCTGGTGCTCTACTTCAATATCTGAAAGAGCCGTGAGACAACGTGGACACCAGTTGATGATTCGCTCTGCACGATAGATAAGTTCTTGGTCATATAACTTCTTAAAGATTGTAAGAACTGCTTGTGAAAGAGTCTCATTCATTGTGAATGCCTCACGAGACCAGTCGACTGAATCTCCAAGTCGCTTCATCTGACCGAGAATCTGTCCACCAGATTCGGCCTTCCACTCCCAAACCTTCTTCACAAAATCTTCGCGACCGAGATCGTGGCGAGTTAAACCTTGAGCTGCAAGCTGCTTCTCAACAACGTTCTGGGTTGCAATTCCCGCGTGATCCATTCCTGGAAGCCATAGCGCTTCATAACCCTGCATCCGCTTCATACGTGTCAGGCAATCTTGAAGAGTCTGATCGAGTGCATGACCAATATGGAGATTGCCCGTTACGTTGGGAGGAGGGATAACGATTGTGAATGGTTCTTTAGGAGATGATGAATCTGCCGTGAAGTATCCAGAGTCGACCCAGTGCTGATAGAGGCGTGGCTCAATATCGGCTGGGATAAAGGATGGAGCGAGTTCGCGCTTCGTCATGAGCGCATTCTAGCCGGAATGGCTAAGCGCTTTTCTCCTCAGAGTTCTTCTCTCGGCGTGATGAGCGCTTTGGCAAATCTCCTGTGCGCTCTATCAAGGTAGCTGGCGCATTGGATTGGATACAATCCTTCTCGATAATCACCTTTGCAACATCGGTACGGCTTGGCACTTCATACATCACGCTTAGAAGTACTGACTCCATGATTGCGCGAAGTCCACGCGCACCAGTGCCACGTGAGAGTGCAAGTTCTGCAACGGCATCAAGGGCATCTGAGGTGAATTCAAGTTCGACATCATCGAGGCCAAAGAGCTTCTGATACTGCTTCACGAGAGCATTCTTTGGCTCGGTAAGGATCTGCATGAGAGCGGGCTTATCGAGATTTTCAACGCTTGTGATGACTGGCAGGCGCCCAATGAATTCTGGAATCATTCCAAACTTTAATAGATCTTCTGGCATTACATCGGCGAAGATATCTTTACGATTCTTCTCTTCTTGAGTGACGAGATCTGCATGGAATCCGACACCGGCAGAACCGCGACGTGATTCAACAATCTTGTCGAGTCCAGCGAAAGCGCCGCCGACGATAAAGAGCACATTCGTTGTATCGATCTGAATGAACTCTTGATGTGGGTGCTTACGACCACCTTGAGGCGGAACCGATGCAACTGTTCCTTCAAGAATCTTCAAGAGAGCTTGCTGGACGCCTTCACCTGAGACGTCGCGAGTAATAGAAGGGTTCTCTGACTTGCGAGCGACCTTATCGATTTCATCGATGTAGATGATTCCTGTTTCAGCCTTCTTCACATCGTAATCAGCTGCCTGAAGGAGCTTGAGAAGAATGTTCTCAACATCTTCTCCAACATAACCTGCTTCAGTAAGTGCTGTTGCATCTGCGATTGCAAATGGCACGTTGAGCATGCGAGCAAGTGTCTGCGCCATCAGCGTCTTGCCACAACCAGTTGGTCCAAGAAGCAAGATATTTGACTTCGCAAGTTCGATTCCATCTTCACCGCGTGACTCACCTGATTGAACGCGCTTGTAATGGTTGTACACGGCGACTGAGAGAGACTTCTTTGCACGATCTTGTCCGATGACATATTGATCAAGGAATTCAAAGATGGATTGTGGCTTTGGAAGTTCTGCGAGGCCGAGTGTGTTTGCTTCAGAAAGTTCTTCGACAATAATCTCGTTACAGAGCTCGATGCACTCGTCACAGATATAAACACCTGGACCTGCAATGAGCTTCTTCACCTGCTTCTGGGTCTTGCCGCAGAAGGAGCACTTCAAGAGGTCGTTAGCCTCGCCGATTTTCGTGGACATGGGGATAAATATAGTTTTGCCAGCGAGATTATGTGGGCTGAATTACGCCTGACTTTGTTCGCCCATAGGTGAACTGCGTCGCGGGTCGCGCATCTCTGCAACTCCAGGAACGAGAAGCACGAGATAACAAATGAGGACATGTATCACGATCGCCGAGAGTAGAAATGTTCGCTCCCCCATGAGCACAACGACAGGTCCGACTAGCGCCATCCCAATTGGCATTAATCCACCAGAGCCGACCATGTCGATGCTAAAGACTCGTCCCTGCATATCTTGCGGCACTTCTCTCTGCACCGAGGTAATCCAAAATGCTTCCCAACCTCCAATCGAGAGACCGGCAATGAGGTAGCCAAAGATCACAACAGTCTTATTGATTGGAAAAGCTAGAACTAGTGGCGCAAATGCAAAGAGCGCCCAAAGCCAAATTGCAACAAATCCCGGACGTTTTGTCTTTAACTTAATTGCAATCAGCGCACTGATAGCGCCACCTAAGCTAAACATTCCAGCAGAAATTGCAAAGACTGAGTCGGTATGGAATTCGCGGCGAGTGATAACTGGAAGAAGCACTGTTTCGGCCGCGACAATCACCATTAATTGGAAAGATGCCATCGCGATAGAGGCGGCGATCCACTTGATTTCCCAAACAAGTTTAAATCCCTCTTTTAATTCGAAGAGGAAGCTTGGCTTATCTTCGAGGATCTCTTGGCGTGCTTCTTCTTTGATTCCGAGGATGAGCGAGGTTGCAAAGAGTAGAGAGAAACCAATTAAGCCGAAGGTCCAATCTGCACCGAGGACAGTAATCAGCAACCCACCGATGCCCGGACCCACAATATTTCCAACCTTGCCAACAATTCCACGCGCGACATTGCCTGCAGAAAGTAAGTGATCAGGAAGCAAACTTGGCACAATCGCAGAACCTGCAGGTGCGCCAAATGCATCACCAAGCCCCATAAGAAATACAAGTAATCCGATTGCCCAGAGTGGGAGATGATTTGCAGAGACTATGAGGAGTACTAAACAAAGAAGTGCACGGAATGAATCCGCACTGATCATGATCCATTTTCGCGGAAGACGATCTGCCCAGACTCCACCGATTAACATAAAGAGTGTTCCAGCTGCAACGCGTGCAGCAAGAATCAAGCCGAGCGCCGAGGCATCGCCGCCTTTATCAAGAACTGTCACTGCAAGTGCGATTGGAAAGGCTGAAGACCCTAAAACAAAGATCGCACTAGAGATAAAGAAATTTCTATACCCTTTGTAGGAAAAGAGAGAACCGGGTGCGAAATATTTCTTGAGCATCGCACCCGGTCCTTTCTATCTAATACCTGATTACGCGGAAGGCTTGGCCTTTCGTGAAGCCATAACCTTATCGATAATTCCGTACTCAACTGCTTCAGCAGCGGTAAGGATCTTGTCGCGTTCGATATCTTTTTCAATCTCTTCGACAGTTTTATTAGAGTGATTGGCCAACATTGTTTCGAGAAGTCCGCGCATACGCATGACTTCGCGTGCTTGAATCTCGATATCAGATGCCTGTCCTCCGCCCTCAGATGAAGGCTGGTGAATAAGAATGCGTGAGTGCTCGAGGCCGTAACGCTTTCCCTTTGTTCCACCCGCAAGGATGATTGCAGCAGCTGATGCAGCTTGGCCCAAGCAGATTGTCTGAATATCAGGGCGAACGAATTGCATCGTGTCATAGATTGCTGTGAGCGCTGTAAATGAACCACCAGGTGAGTTGATGTAGATCGAGATATCGCGATCTGGATCCATTGACTCAAGTGTCAGAAGCTGAGCCATAACATCGTTTGCAACGGTGTCATCAATTGCCTGACCTAAGAAGATGATGCGCTCTTCAAAGAGCTTTGTATATGGATCGTGGCGCTTATATCCATTAGCTGTCTTCTCATCGAACTGTGGAAGTACATAACGTGCCTGGAAGTCTGAGATGTGGTTCATTACTTCTTACCTCCAGAAATCTGTCCATCGCTTGTTGCGATGTGATCGATAAACCCGTAATCCAGCGCATCCTTTGCATTGAACCAGTTGTCGCGATCTGAATCGATGAGAATCTTTTCAAGTGGCTGACCTGTGTGCTTTGCATTGAGTTCAGAGAGAGTCTGCTTTGTGATTGCCATCTGCTCTGCCTGAATACGAATATCAGTTGCTGTTCCACCGATTCCACCGAGTGGCTGGTGCATCAAGATACGTGCATGTGGCGTTGCATATCGCTTGCCTTTTGTTCCAGCTGTGAGAAGGAATTGACCCATTGATGCAGCCATGCCCATCGCAACCGTTGCAACATCGTTCTTGATGTAATTCATAGTGTCATAAATCGCCATACCTGCGTAGACCGATCCACCCGGTGAATTGATGTAGAGGTAGATGTCCTTCTCTGAATCTTCTGCAGAGAGAAGAAGGAGCTGCGCGCAGATCTGGTTTGCCATCTCGTCGCGGACTTCGCCTGCGAGGAAGACGATTCGCTCGCGGAGAAGGCGGCTATAAATCTGATCGCCTAGACCGAGAGGTGTCTCTGCTGCTGATCTGTTCTGTGGGTTAAATAAATCCACGGTACTTCCTTCCGACTCTTGCACACCTGAGAAGGTGCGCTCTTCAGATTGCCTGAATTGCATGTAGTGACCTTAACAACGGCAGGGCGAAAATGCTTCCCAAAATATGAGGATTAGGGCGGAATTCGCCCCTGTTCGCTATTGGCTAAAGATTATTCAGCAGAAGCTGGCGCTGCTGGGTTCTGAAGAGGACGGAGCTCTTCAAGTTCAATCTTTGTGCCAGCCTTATCAACGACTGAGATGCGACCGAGTACAGATGCAAGAGCCTTCGCGCGAGTGACCTCTGCAATCACCTGAGTGATCTGTCCAGCCTTCTGAAGCTCCTGAGCAAACTGCTCTGGACCCATTCCATAACGCTGTGACATGCGGACGAGGTAATCAGTGAGTTCAACCTCGGTGATCTGAACATCTTCTGCCTTCACGATTGAATCGAGGAGGAACTCTGACTTAATACCGTCACGAACTTCCTTATCAACTTCTGCACGGTGAACTGCATCTTCAAGACGGCCTTCACCCTCGAGGTGGCTATTAACCTCTTCAAGAACCAAATCATCTGGAACTTCGATTGTGAGATCTGCAAGCAACTTCTCAACGAGGAGATCGCGTGCCTGTGCGCCTTGCTCGAGCTTCTTGATACGTGCAAGGCGCTCTGTGAAATCTGCCTTGAGCTCTGCAACTGTGTCGAACTCAGATGCGAGCTTTGCAAATGCATCATCAACTGCTGGAAGCTCGCGCTCCTTAACAACCTTGAGTGCAATTTCAACATCACCCTTCTCGTCATCTTTCTGACCAACGAGCTGAGTTGTAAATGTCTTTGTATCTCCAGCTGACATACCGACGAGCGCCTCGTCGAGGCCATCGATCATGCGGTTTGAACCAACTTCGTATGAGATGTCATTTGCCTTGCCACCATCAACTTCAGCGCCGTCAATGCGTGCTGTGAGATCAACGGTAACGAAGTCACCTGACTTAGTTGCGCGCTCAACAGTGTGGAGTGTTCCGAAGCGAGCGCGGAGCTCATCAATCTGCTCGTCGAGATCTGCATCAGTTACTTCTGCGTTATCAACTGTGACGGTGATCTTTGAGAAGTCAGGAAGTGTTACCTCTGGGCGAACTGAAACTTCAACTGTGAAATCGAGCTTCTCGTTATCTTTAAATTCTTTGATATCTACAACTGGGCGACCAATAACAAGAAGTGTGTGTTCGCGAGCTGCTTGTCCGTAGAACTCTGGGAGAGCTGTGTTGATTGCTTCATCGAGAATTGCTGGGCGACCAACGCGCTGTTCAACCATCGCTGCTGGAACTTTGCCCTTACGGAAACCTGGAACGTTGATCTGAGCTGCAAGCTTCTTATATGCATCTGCGATGTATGGGCTGAGCTCTTCGAATGCAACCTCTACTGAAATCTTTACACGTGTTGGTGAAAGTGTCTCGACGTTGCTCTTCACAATTGACTCCTGTTGATTGAAGATGATTTGAAGTTAGTTAGAAATTAAATAACTTCGAACTACAAGTAATACTGGTCGGGGCGGGGAGATTCGAACTCCCGATCTCCTGCTCCCAAAGCAGGCGCGCTAGCCACTACGCTACGCCCCGAAGGCGCAGGGGGAAGTCTAAAGCAATTTTTTACCTTTCCTTACCGACCCTGTACGCTAACGACCACACCCCGCGGGTGTAGCTCAATGGTAGAGTTCCAGCCTTCCAAGCTGGCTGTGCCGGTTCGATCCCGGTCACCCGCTCCAGTAGATATTTACGCGTGATTTCTAGCGCTTTCTTCAAAACTCACTACCTAATTGCACCGATAGGTGTGATGTACGCCTTACCTGTGAGAGCGAGCGGTTGGGCACTAGTTTCACCTCGTCCATCAATAATCCGGATAAAAAGACTTGAATCTGAAGAAGCTATCTTGGCCGTGCCTACAAAATAGAAACCATAGGATTTCGTAAAGCCGGAATATGTCGCATATGTAAAGTCCGATCTCACGTAATTAAAGGCGAGGTCGTTCCCGTTTGAAATTACATCTGCGCCCAATACCAGGTCTACTAAATTTGAAGACCCGCGAATAAATATTTCAAACTTATAGTTTTGATTTGCCGCAAAGGTTCCAATCGCAGCTGATGTCACGTACGTATTTTGTGTAGAAGTTGCCAAAGAAAATGTTTGAATGTCTACAACAACTATTTCTGAACTTCCCGAAGTACCTGTCTCACCTTTAGGACCAGTTGCACCAATAGAACCTGCCGCTCCTTGCGCTCCGTTAGATCCAATTGCACCTGCAGGACCTGATGGGCCAGAACTTCCAGGTATGCCAGGTGCACCTGCAACTCCCGGCAAACCTTGTTCGCCCTTCTCGCCTTGCGGGCCAACGGGACCAATTGCTCCCTGTATCCCTTGGGGTCCAACAACAGTATTTACATTTGATGACGAAATAGTTTTTCCATCAGAACCATTTCTTCCATCGCTTCCTGATGGACCAGTTGGGCCTTGAATACTTTGCGGCGTTGGCCATCTCCCATTTTTCTTGGGGCCATAGATCAATAAACTCCGTGTATCAATATAGAAATCACCATCAACTCCGAGGGCGCTCTTTGGTGCGCCCTTCCCATTTAAGATCGTATTGACGACAGTCGATGTTGATCTGCCTGCAGCTTCTGCAGTGAATTGAAGTGGCGCGAAGGTGGTGAGAAGGAGAACTCCCGCACCCAAGATTTTGCTCCCGCTCATTTAACTGGCTTCTCGCTCTCCCCCGCCGAGGCGGGCTATTGGACGAGGAGTAGTCTGAAAGTTCAGGATTACTTAAAGTAATCAGGCCTCCCCCTATTTACGCTCACAGATAGCCCGGGGTTGACGCTCAGTAGTTCACAGAAAGGGGCAGGTAATTCACAAGGTGCCCTCAGGTTCTACCGCTACCTTTCTGAGCATTGGGGTGTTAATTACATCCAAGTCAGCAACACGGGGCTGACATAACGCACGGGACAGGAGACATGTAAATGTCATCAAAGAAGAAGGTAGTTGCAATCGCAATTACAACAGTAGCTTTAACAGCTGGTTCTTTCGGTGTTGCAACTGCATCATCAAAGACAACAAAGGTCACACGCACATCAGTATCAACAGTTGCAGGCCAGGCAATCTCAGGAAAGCTCGGTCGCGGTGAAGAACTTGCAACACTTCTCTCAGGACTCGTCACTAAGGGAACAATCACACAAGCACAAGCAGATGCGATCATCGCAGCTGTTACATCTGCAGAGAGCGCACGCGATGCACTTCGTCCACCAATGGGTCCTCAAGGTCCAATGGGTGGAAAGGGTGGCAAGGGTGGTCCTCTCGATGAGCACCTCACAGTTATTGCATCAACACTAGGAACTGATACAGCAACTGTCATCACACGTCTTAAGGCTGGTGATTCACTTGCAACAATCGCAGGTGCGAAGAAGGATGCTTTGATCGCAGCACTTGTTGCAGATGAGACAAAGCAGATCGATGCAGCTGTTACAGCAGGAAAGCTCACTGCAGCTCAGGCAACATCGCTTAAGGCAAATCTCGTTGCACATGTCACTGAAATTGTGAACGCAACTCCTCCAGTTGGCGCACCTAAGGGTGGTCCAATGGGTGGCGATGATCGCGGAGGTCGTGGTGGCATGGGAGGCCGTGGACACGGTGGACCTATGGGTGGCGGAAAGATGGGTGGAGCAGCTCCAACTATCCCAACACCAACTACGACAACTTCATCATCAAAGGCTTAAGAACTATCTTCATGTAGTTCCTCCATTGGGTAGAAAACCCGCCAAGTGTTCCATTCGCTTGGCGGGTTTTCGTTTGCCTCACGCTCTTGCGTGATTTAATTGCTCATGCGCATTCACATCGGTAGCGATCACGCTGGACTTGAATTTAAGAATGAGCTGATCCAGCACCTTGTTGCAGGTGGCCACGATGTAACCGATCACGGCCCTTATGAATTTGATGCCCTCGATGATTATCCAGATTTCTGTATCCCGACCGCTGAGGCGGTCTCTAAGGATGCAACCTCACTTGGAGTCGTTCTCGGTGGCTCTGGAAATGGCGAACAAATAGCTGCCAATAAGGTCAAGGGCATCCGTGCTGCTCTTGTCTGGAGTATCGAGACAGCAAAACTCGCTCGCGAACATAACAATGCCAATGTGATCTCAGTAGGTCAGCGCCAACATACCGCGCAAGAGGTCAAAGACTTTATCGATTGCTTTATAGCAACGCCTTTTCCGGGCGACGAGCGCCATGCACGACGCATTGCAAAGGTCACAGCCTACGAGGCTTAGCTCTTTATATATCTAAAGTCGTTTACTTGATGGTCCTTGGTAATTCCTTGACCTTCAAAGCGAGTAAGAGGGCGCCACTCTGGGCGTTCAACTTTTCCGCCGGTAAAAAGTGAGCTTGATGCAAAAACATCTTCAATCCATTGCGCATATGGAACCCAGTCCGTTGCAATATGGATAAAGCCACCATCTTTTAACTTAGGAGCGATGAGGGCGAGAAAATCTGCGTTAACAATGCGACGCTTGTTGTGGCGCTTCTTCGGCCATGGATCTGGGAAGAAGAGATGGATACCATCAAGTGACTTATCTTCAATCATGTCGTGCACAATTAAATGAGCATCACCTTGAATGACTCGAAGATTCTTTAATCCGTGTTCGTGGATGAGTGCAAATAACTTTCCAACGCCTGGGCGATGGACATCTACGGCGATAAATCCAGTCTCTGGAAAGGCCTTACCTATGAGAGCAGTTGCCTCCCCCATTCCAAAACCGATCTCCATGATGATCTGTGATGAGTGAGGAAATAGTTCGGTGAGATCGAGAAGGTGAGTGCTCTGCTCGATTCCGTATGCATCCCAGTGGGTATCCAGAGCTAATTGCTGCGGACCTGTGATGCGGGTGCCACGAATTCGGTAGCTTCGAACTGTGGGCTCTTCCATAGGTGCATCTTAACTTTTCTTATGCCGAAACCTTGCCACCATGGTTTGATATGCCCATACACCGCCGTATTCGTTGAAGGAGTTCACCGTGCCAGGAATCAATCTCACCCGTGCTGAGGCGCAAGAGCGTGCAAAGCTGGTCTACGTTCATTCTTATGAAGTAGATCTAGATCTCACAGTGGGTGCAGAAACATTTATCTCTAAGACCCTGGTGAAGTTCGATGGACTTCAGGTCGGTGCAACAACATTTATCGACGCTTGCGGTAAGTCTGTGATTAAGGCAGAACTCAATGGCAAGCCATTTGATCCACAGTTCGATGGAGAGACAATTTATCTTCCGCCTCTAGAGGCAAGCAATGAGCTCTACGTTGAACTCGAAGCTATCTACTCAATTACAGGTCAGGGACTTCATCGTTTCCAAGATCCTGCTGACGATGACGTCTATCTCTACTCGCAACATGAGACCGCCGATGCGCGTCGAACCTTTGCATGTTTTGATCAACCAGATTTAAAAGCGACATTTACATGTACTGCAACTACCCCAGGCCATTGGGAAGTTATCTCAAATAATCCAGTCGCTGGGAAGACAGAAATTGGCGAGAATAAGAAGTGGGAGTTCACCACAACTCCTCGTATCTCTACCTATCTCACCGCAATTGTCGCTGGTCCTTACTTCAAAATTGAGAGCGAATACAAAGGTGCAAAGGTTGTTCCACTTGGAATTTACTGCCGCAAGTCGCTTGCTCCACATCTTGATGCTGATGAAATCTTCGACCTCACTCGTCGCGGCTTTGCAGCATATGAAGAAGAGTTTGGTCTTGCCTACCCATTCGAGAAGTACGACCAGATTGCAGTTGCTGAATTCAATGCAGGAGCGATGGAGAACGTAGGTTGCGTCACTTACGGTGAGCACTATTTCGTCTTCCGTTCAAAGGTCACAGATAAGGATTACAACTGGCGCGCCAATGTGATTCTTCACGAGATGGCACATATGTGGTTCGGTGACCTTGTCACTATGGAATGGTGGGATGACCTGTGGCTCAATGAATCATTTGCTGAGTGGGCTTCTTACTTTGTCATGGCTAAACACACCCGCTTTACTAATTCGTGGACAGTCTTTAATGCCGAGCGCAAGAACTGGGCGTATCGCAACGATCAATTCTCATCTACCCACCCAATCGCGATGGATATGCAGGACCTCGAGACAGTCAAGGCAAACTTTGATGGCATCTCCTATGCAAAGGGCGCATCAGTCCTGCAGCAATTAGTCACATATGTTGGCCAGGATAACTTTGTTGCTGGACTTAAGAAGTACTTTGAGAAGCACGCATGGGGCAACACAGTGCTTCAAGATCTGATTGATCAAATCGAGTCAACCTCTGGTCGCGATCTCAAGCCTTGGATCTCGACCTGGCTACAAACCGCAGGTGTAAATACATTGCGCCCAGAACTTGTCATCGATGGCGATAAGTACATCTCTATTGCGGTCAAGCAAGAGGCTCCGCTTGTCCCAGTTGGTTCGACTGAACTTCGCCCACACCGACTTTCAATCGGTCTTTACGATATTGATGGTGACAAGCTCAACTTACGCAAGCGCGTTGAGTTCGATGCTGATGGCGCACTTACTGATGTTCCAGCACTTGCTGGCGAGAAAGTTGCAGACTTACTTTTCATCAACGATGCAGACCTTTCATACGGAAAGATTCGCTTCGATGAACGTGGAATCAAGTCGCTCACAACTCACCTTGGATCTATCAAGGATCCACTAGCGCGCGCGGTTGCATGGTCTGCAGTCTGGGATATGACACGAGATGGCGAACTTGCCGCAAGTGATTATCTCCCTCTCGTTCTCAATGCCCTTGCACCTGAGAACGATGTAGCTGTTGCAACTGTGCAACTCGCACAGTTGGTCTCCACAGTCGAGCTCTATGGTTCAGATAAGAACCGTGAGGCTCTTCGTGCTCAACTTGCCGATGGCCTTGAGAAGTTACTTGATAAGACAGAGCCAGGTAGCGATCTTCAACTGCAATATTTGCGTTCGTTCTCAGCTGCAGCACATACACCTGCTCAGCTCGCACGTGTTCGTGCAGCTCTGAACGGTGAGATCGCAGGTGTCACCGTTGATGCAAACCTTCGTTGGAGCTTGCTTGCAGCACTCGTCGAACGAGGTCTTTCTGATCTTGCAGAGATTGAGGCAGAGTTCGAGAGAGATCAGAGCGCAGATGGACGCAAGCATGCAGCAATGTGTCGCGCAGCTATCCCAACAACCGAGGCAAAGGCTGCGGCATGGAAGCTAGCTGCGGGCACCGATGTTTCAAACCACATCATGCTTCAGACCCTTGCTGGATTTAACCGTCCACGCCATCGTGAATTAACAGTGCCGTATGCAGATATCTTCTTTACAGAGATTTCTCATTATTGGGAGACACATAACTTCGATGTTGCGCAGAAGTATGTTGCTGCATCATTTCCAACATTCCAGGTTTCTCAAGAGACACTTGCAAAAGCAGAGAAGTGGCTTGCAGGTCCTGGCGTGAGTGCTCCGAATGGATTGCGTCGAGCAGTGGCCGAGCAGCGTGATGGATTAGTTCGTTCGCTCAAAGCCCAAGCTAAGGATGCATAGGTAATTTAAACGAAGAGAGCCCCGGTCAATTCGACCGGGGCTCTCTTCGTTTAATTCCTTCATTAGGCAATCATGGTGATGAAGCTTCCATCATCCTCATCATCGATGCGATTAATAACATCTCGCTTAGCCTTCTTAGGCGCAGATGCAAACCATGAGATGAGAGCGATCGCAGCGAAGATACCCACTGGCGCCAGAACGAAATATGTAAATGTCTGGAGCGCTGTCAGGCCCTGGCCTGGCTGTGCATTTCCCTCTTGGTTAATCATTGGCAGAAGGTGTGCGGCTTGAGATAACGACTTAATCATGGGGTTAAGTCTATCCTTACTCACTATGAGCGACCGTACACAGGCAATTCTCGATTGGTTTAGTGGTGCTCCACTTCGCGTAATCGTTATCTTCGTCATTGCACTCTTGAGCCACTTCCTTGGAAACCGTGCGATTGACCGCGCCGTGGCAAAGTTGGCCAGCGCTGACCTGAAACCAGGCCCTGGAGTCGTTGCTCGCCAGGCAGAGCGAGCCCGCACCATCGGCACCGTGCTCACATCAATTCTCTCCGTCTTCATCTGGGTTATCGCCGTGGGAATGATCGCCGCTGAATTCGGCTTCGACCTTGGACCTGTTATTGCATCGGCTGGAATCTTGGGAGTTGCAATCGGACTTGGTTCTCAGACTCTTGTGAAAGATTTTCTCTCTGGCATCTTCATGCTCGCCGAAGATCAATATGGCGTTGGAGATACAGTCAAAGTTGGAGATATTGAAGGAACTGTTGAAAAGGTCGGCCTTCGCATCACCACTGTCCGTGATGCACAAGGAACGCTCTGGTTCTTACGCAACGGCGAGATTCTCGTTGTGGGAAATAAATCTAAGAAGTAGAACTAATCTTCGAAAGAGTTGAGAAGGTGCTCTGCAGCGCCTTCTAGGTAGCGCCATAACTTCTCTTGCGCAGCTTCTTCCATCTCCATGCCTTCGACTGCTTGGCGCATACATGTCAGCCATGCATCTTTGGCTGCTGGTCCGATATGAAATCCAGCATGGCGCATACGTAGTCGTGGGTGGCCGCGCTCTTCAGAGTAGGTCGCAGGTCCGCCCCAATATTGTTCGAGGAACATCTTTAAACGCTTTGCTGCGCCTTCCATATCTCGCTCTGGATACATCGGACGCAAGATCTCGTTGGTAGCAACGCGGGCATAGAACTGCGAGACCAAGTCAGAGAAGAACGCTTCTCCCCCAAATAGCTCGTAATAATTTGTTGTATCGCGCTCTGCCATCAGACTCTCAATTCGCTTACGGATTTACCTTTAGCTATTTGTAACACCAATAGCGCTGAGATGAGACACATTGCAGCTGAGATATAGAACGCTATTGCATAGTCGCCAAATCGGACGCGAAGAAGTGCTGCGCCAAATGCAGCAACTGATGCGCCAATCTGGTGGCCAACAAAGACCCAGCCATAGACGATTGTTCCGCGATTTGGCCCCAGCACGATGCGCGATAGAACAAGCGTCGGTGGAACTGTTGCAACCCAATCAAGTCCATAGAAGATGACAAAGACTAGGGTCGAGGGATGAATTGATGAGAAGAGAATCGAAGGAAGTAGAAAGAGTGAGAGTCCACGTAGCCCGTAGTAAAAGAAGAGCAATTTACGGGGATCGTAACGATCGGTGAGATATCCAGATGCAAGAGTTCCGATGACATCGAAGACGCCTACCAGGGCTAGAAGTGATGCCGCAACCGGTTCGGCCATTCCGTGATCATGAGCTGCAGGAATGAGATGCGTGCCAATCAGACCATTGGTTGAGAGACCGCAGACAAAGAAGGTGAAGAAGAGAATTCTAAAGTTGGAATCTGATCTCGCTTGCTTGATAGTGTCGATAGCCAAACGAAATGCTGACATCTCAGATTTCGGGGCTGGCTCCCAATCCATCGCAGCGCCATATGGAGTAATGCCAATTGATTGTGGAGATTCTTTAAGGAAGAAATAAATCAATGGGACAACTGCAAGTGCTGCTATGGCAATTGTGATTGAAACCGACCGCCACCCGTAGGCGATTGCAAAGTGCGAAAGGAGCGGGAGGAAGACCAGCTGACCTGATGCCCCTGCCGCAGTCAGCGCTCCAACAACGATTCCCTTATTCTTTACAAACCATCGATTAGCAATCGTTGCGGCAAATACGAGCGCCATTGAACCGGTGCCCACACCGACACAAACCCCCCAGAGGGCCCAGAGATGCCACGGCTGAGTCATTTGAGTAGTTGTCAGCGCGCTCAGTGAGACAAAGGTAAGTGCGCTCATGACAACGCGTCGGACGGTGAAACGCTCCATCAGTGCTGCTGCAAATGGCGCGACAAGTCCAAATAGAAGAACGTTGATCGCGATTGCAAATGAGATTTGAGAGCGAGACCATCCGAATGCATCTTCAAGAGGGACGATGAGAACGGATGGTGCTGATCTAAAGCCAGCAGTTGCCATCAGCGTTAAGAAAGTAACGACTAGTGCAGTCCAAGCCGGATGGAGCTTTTTACTCATTTGCAGAGCATACATTTCAACGCTGGTATTTAGAGAGAAAATCCTTCTCTACATCGGTAAGGGGACGTGACTTCTTCGTCTCCATCGAGACAGCGACCTGAACGCTCTTCACCTTTGCATGAAGCGTGCCATCTGCACCAACAACCTCGTAGCCCAATACAAATGAGCTGTTGCCGATTGATTCAACCCATAGGTTTACATCGTAGAAGAGACCGCCATCATAGATTGGCACGAGGTAATCGATCTCGTTGCGAGCAACGACCATCTCAAGGAGCGTTGGCTTAGAGCCCTCTGACTGTGGCTCGTAATACGACCATTGAAAACGCGCCTCTTGAATGTAGGTCAGATACTTTGCATTATTGACATGGCCAAATGCATCGATGTCATCCCAACGAACAAATTGCTTATTGGAGTAAATCATTAGCGTGTGAGCTTTCGGTATGTCGCACGGTGTGGTCGCGCAGCA
This sequence comes from Candidatus Nanopelagicaceae bacterium, assembly GCA_965267985.1. Lineage (GTDB taxonomy): Bacteria > Actinomycetota > Actinomycetes > Nanopelagicales > Nanopelagicaceae > Planktophila. The sequence continues at coordinate 1,023,345 of OZ254152.1, forward strand.
TCTGCACCGAGACGAGAAATCTTATTCTCTTCATACGATTCGAAGTTTCCTTCAAACCAGAACCACTTTGAATCACCTTCGTAGGCCAAGATGTGTGTTGCGACGCGGTCCAAGAACCAACGATCGTGAGAGATTACAACTGCACAGCCAGGAAATTCCAGCAGCGCATTTTCAAGTGAACCCAGAGTTTCAACATCGAGGTCGTTCGTTGGCTCATCGAGAAGTAAAAGGTTTCCACCTTGCTTCAAGGTAAGTGCAAGGTTCAAACGATTGCGCTCACCTCCTGAGAGAACTCCCGCAGGCTTCTGCTGATCCGGACCCTTAAATCCAAATGCCGCAACGTATGCACGTGAAGGCATTTCAACCTGTCCGACCTTAATGAAGTCGAGGCCATCTGAGACAACTTCCCAGAGAGTCTTCTTTGGATCGATTCCGCCTCGTGACTGATCGACGTAAGAAATCTTTACAGTCTCACCGATCTTGACGTTACCTGAATCTGCTGGCTCAAGGCCAAGGATTGTCTTAAAGAGCGTTGTCTTACCGGCACCGTTAGGTCCAATAACTCCAACGATTCCATTGCGTGGCAATGTGAATGAGAGATCATCGATCAATACGCGATCGCCGAAGCCCTTAACAAGGTTCTCAACTTCAACAACGATATTTCCAAGGCGTGGTCCAGGTGGAATCTGAATCTCTTCAAAGTCCAACTTACGCATCTTGTCAGCTTCTGCCGCCATCTCTTCATAGCGCGCAAGACGAGCCTTTGACTTAGCCTGGCGACCCTTTGCATTCTGTCGAACCCAATCGAGCTCTTCAGATAAACGCTTTGCGCGCTTTGCATCTTTCTGGCCTTCAACCTTTAAACGCGCTGACTTTGTCTCGAGGTAAGTTGAGTAGTTACCTTCATATGGATATGCGCGACCACGGTCGAGTTCGAGAATCCACTCTGCAACGTTGTCCAAGAAGTATCTATCGTGAGTAATCGCTACGACTGTGCCTGGGTACTTTGCCAAGTGCTGCTCGAGCCAGAGAACTGATTCAGCATCAAGGTGGTTAGTAGGCTCATCGAGAAGAAGTAAATCTGGTGCTTCAAGGAGCAACTTACAAAGTGCGACGCGACGCTTCTCTCCACCAGAGAGAACCTTTACATCGGCATCGCCTGGCGGACAACGAAGTGCATCCATCGCTTGTTCTAATTGCGAATCGAGTTCCCATGCATTGCGGTGATCGAGCTGCTCTTGGAGCTCGCCCATCTCGGATAACAACTTGTCGTAATCAGCATCTGGATTTGCCATCTCTTCAGAGATCTCATTGAAGCGACGCACCATCTCCATTGTCTCTGCAACACCTTCTTGAACGTTTTCAAGAACTGTCTTCTCTTCATTGAGCTTTGGCTCCTGCATCAAAATTCCGACTGTGTAGCCAGGTGAAAGATATGCCTCACCATTTGATGGCTGCTGGAGTCCTGCCATGATCTGAAGAACGGTCGACTTACCAGCACCGTTAGGTCCAACAACGCCAATCTTTGCTCCTGGAAGGAACATCAAGGTTACGTCGTCGAGAATTACCTTCTCACCATGCGCTTTACGCGCCTTCTTCATCGTGTAAATGAACTCAGCCATAGTCCCAAACCTTACTGGGTACTATTAGCCAGTACCTCATCGCCATAAGTGTGAAGAGTGTGAAATGCGCCTGTAGCTCAGTCGGATAGAGCACCTGCCTTCTAAGCAGGTTGTCGCTGGTTCGATTCCAGCCAGGCGCGCAAGTGTTCTACAAAAGGAAACTGGCCGGACCCCCGTGAAGGGTCCGGCCAGTTTTATTCCTAGGACTGTTACTTACTTGAGCTTTGCAAGCTGTGCCTGGAAAGCCTTAGCGAAAGCGTTAGTTGCAGAGTATGCACCGAAGCCTTCAGCAGGATTGTCCTTTGCGCAGTTGTTTGAGAGGTAGTTAAGTGTCTTAGCAATATCTGCTGAGTTTGACTTACCTGAAAGAGCTAGTGCGTATGTTGTCGCTGTGAATGGGTATGAATCTGCATCCTTTGTATCGTATGCAAATGTCACCTTTCCATCAGCTGCAACTGTTGCCTGTGCTGCTGCTGCCATCGCTGAATCTGAAGATGGAACGATTGCATTACCTGCAGCGTTGATCACCTTTGTGATTGCGAGGTTATAAGGAGCCTTAGCAAAACCAACTTCAGCATATGTGATTGAGTATGGAGTTGCCTTAACACCGTTTGCTACATCGCCTGAACCAGTTGCGCCACGGAAGAACTGTGGGTTAGCTGTGATGTCGCCTGGGAATGCTGTTGCAAACGCATCGTTAGCAGCCTTTGTCCAGATTGATGGATAGAGCTTGTTAAATGCATTTGTGAGGTTATTTGAAGTACCTGAGTTAGCTGAGCGGTAGAACACTGTGATTGGCTTAGCAGGAAGAATACGCTTCTGTGTAAGTGTCTGTGTACGAAGTACAACTGGTGCACCCTTTGCATCCTTCTTTACTGATCCATCACCGTTCTTAGCGTAAATGATTGTTGTGATTGGTCGGTTGTTATCAGCAACGATCTGCTCATCATCCCAACGTGTGATCTTTCCAGCGAAAATCTTTGCGATTGTCTCTGTTGAAAGTGTGAGTGGCTTATTTGATCCACCTGTGTTTGTAAGAATTGCAACAGGCCATACGAATGCTGGTGCCTGAATCTCGTTAGCTAATGGAGCTGATTCGAATGAATCTGAGAAAGCAAAATCCATTGTGCCGTTCTTGACGCCAGTCTTACCTGTGCCTGAACCTGTGCCGTTATAAGGGAAGTCATCACCAGTTGCTGCCTGGTACTTAGCCTTACATGCTGCCATGAGGCCGTTGACAGAAGAAGCTCCGCCAGCCTTCCATGTTGTTGCGTGTGCAACTGGAGCAAATGCAAGTGTGATCGCTGTCGCGAGAGATGCGATCTTGATTGAACGTGACTTGTTCATTAAGAACCCTTCGATATATGGACGTTGTGTCGAGGGCAAAATTAACGAAGCAAAGAAACTGCGGGCGGATTAACGCGAAACGAACCCGGAACTGTAAGTGAACAGATGGTGAATCAGGTTTTAGCCGAAACGACCTGAAACGTAGTTCTCTGTGCGCTTATCTTGAGGTCGAGAGAAAATTTCGCTTGTAGGGGCAACCTCAATCATTTGGCCAGGGCCACCCTCTGAGAGGAAGAATGCTGTGTAATCAGATACACGTGCAGCCTGCTGCATATGGTGGGTAACAATAATGATTGTCATTGAAGAAGAGAGCTCGTTGATCGTATCCTCAATGCGAAGCGTTGATCCTGGATCAAGTGCTGAACATGGCTCATCCATCAAAAGAACCTTTGGTTTTACAGCAAGCGAGCGAGCAATACAGAGACGCTGCTGCTGACCTCCTGAGAGGCCACCAGCGTGAGCACCGAGGCGATCCTTCACTTCCTTCCATAGACCTGCGCGAACGAGGCACTCTTCAAGCAGGTCATCCTTGTTATCAACTTTGAGCTGAGCGAGTTTGAGACCTGAGAGAACGTTCTCGCCAATAGTCATTGATGGGAATGGGTTTGGCTTCTGGAAGACCATACCGATTTGTAGACGGATCTTTGTGACATCTGTTCCTGGAGCATAAACATCTTTGCCATCAAGGAGAACTTCGCCAGCCATCGCAGCAGATGGAATGAACTCATGCATGCGATTGAGTGTGCGGATAAATGTTGACTTACCGCAGCCTGATGGGCCGATGAGAGCAGTGACCGTACCTGCAGAGAAGTCGAGCGAAACGTTTGAGAGCGCATGGTGCTTTCCAAACCATGCATGCACACCGCGTGCCTCAAGGCCAGAGCCCAACGCCTGAGTTCCTGCAGAGCGCTTTCCCAAGTTATGAGCTTGAGAGATGTTTGCAAGTGATGATGATGCAACCTGGGTAGTCATATCTGCTCCTTCATTCTTCTCTTCTGAATTCTCTGGGGTGTTGTGATCGGTAGTCATTACTTCATTCTCCGTCCGCCAAGGGTGCGTGCAACTGTGAAGAGCGCTAGAACCATAATCAGAAGTATTAAAATTCCAGTCCATGCACGTTGAATGGATTCGGGGGTTCCAAGAGTGAGACCCTTCCATACATAGAAGGGCATTGCGCTCGTGTAATCCTTAAAGAGGTTGAGATTGAGCTTATCTGCTCCGCCAATTGTGAAGATCAATGGCGCTGTTTCGCCTGCGATTCGAGCAACGCCAAGAATTGTTGCAGTAATAAGTCCATTACGAGCCGCCGGTACAACGATGGTTGCAACGGTCTTCCACTGCGTTGCGCCCATTGCAAGGCCTGCTTCTCGTAGATCGGCAGGGACTAAAAGAAGTACTTCTTGAGCCGTGCGAGTAACAGTAGGAATCATCAAAACTGTCAGAGCAAGGCCACCTGCTGCTGCCGAGGCCTTGAGAGGTGTCAAGAGGATGACGGAGGTAAAGATAAAGAGGCCTGCAACAACTGAAGGAACTCCAGACATTGCTTGCACCACAAATTGAATGAGGTTTGAACCTTTGCCCTTAATTTCGGTTAAATAAAGCGCAGTCATAATTCCCATTGGCACAGAAATCACCATTGCAATAAGAATCAATGTGAGAGTTCCCAAGAGTGCGTGGAGCAACCCACCATTTCCAATTGGATCAAGGAATGATGCATTAAACATATCTGTCGTAAAAAGATTCCAGCGGAGGCCAGCAATTCCATTCTTCAAGGTGATAAAGAGAATGCTTGCCACTGGCAAGAAGGTAATGATCGCGCCAGTGTAAATAAATGAAGTAGCGATTGAGTCGCCTAGTGCTTTACGACCAAACTTGCGCACGCTCACAATTACTTGAAAGAGTGTTGAAAATATTAGGAATGAGAACGCGAAGCCAAGTTTTCCCGCCAATCCTGTGGTCTTCACTGCCACTCCGGCTAGAGCAAGTGCAAGAAGAAGCGAGGCAACTGTTGTTGCGCGCTCCTTAGATGTTGCCTTCCACGGCTTTGTTGGCTTTACTTCGAGATCAGTTGTCATTACTTACCTGATTTCAACGTGTTACGGACAATGAAGTTGGCGCCAAGATTTACTAATAACGTGAGTAAGAAGAGGATAAATCCTGCGGCAAGAAGAGCTGTTGTTTCGCCACCAGTGGACTCACCCCACTTTTGAATAATCATTGAAGCAACGTTTCCACCTGAACCATAGAGAACGTGGATATTTACTTTAAATACAATATTGAGAACTGAGTACACGGCAACGGTTTCACCAAAGGCGCGACCGAGTCCAAGCATTGCGCCACCGATGACTCCGCTACTTCCAAATGGGAAAACAACGGTCTTAATAACTCCCCATTTTGTCGCTCCGAGAGCATATGCAGCTTGAATGCGATCAAGAGGAGTCTGCGCAAATACTTCACGAGAAACCGAAGTCACAATCGGGATAATCATGATGGAAAGTACAAGACCTGCAATAAATGGAGAGCGCTCAAAGAAGTATTGCGGTGCATCGAAAATTGGAATCCAATTGAGATATTTAAAGATAATTTTTGCCCAGTAACTTGCAAGTGGCATAAGTACAAAGAAACCCCAGAGTCCGTAAAGAACGGATGGAAATGCAGCCATTAAATCAACAACAGATACCAAGAAAGTTTTGACGCGTGCAGGGGCGTAGAAGGTGAGGAATAGTGCCAGCGCCACTGATAAAGGAACGCCAATAACAAGGGCAATGATTGAAATGATCACTGTGCCAATAAGCATGGCGCCAACGCCAAGGTTGTAGGTTGCACCTGCATCCGTCTGCACGACTTCCCAATTCGCACGGGTCAGGAATCCAAAACCTTGCGAGTGAATTGTCTGAAGACCACGCACCGAGAGAAAGAGCCCAATTAAAGTAAGGATTAATAGCGCGGTCATTCCAAAACCAGTCACAACTCCGCGGAAGATCTTGTCGGAGGTACGGGGATTGGTCGTTATTTCTCGAGGCGCAGGAGCATGGCCCGCATCCAGGGTTGTCGACATGTGTCGCATCCTTCACCCCCGCCAGAAAAAACGCACGCATACTTGGTGAACGGAAGGTGAACGAGAGTTGAAACCTACGTTCAGCCAGTACGCTCGCCCCATGGCTACAGAACTCCCCCATCTCATCTGGATTGACTGTGAAATGACAGGTCTCTCCCTCGAAAGCGATGCCCTGGTGGAGATTGCCGTCCTTGTCACCGATTCAGAGCTCAACATCATCGGCGAAGGCATCGACCTTGTCATCCACGCCACCGATGGCCAGCTTGATGGCATGAACGACTTCGTCAGAAATATGCATACCTCTTCTGGGTTGATCAATGAGATCCCTCAGGGCATCACAGTCGCTGAAGCAGAGGCGAAGATCATGGCCTATCTCAACTCTGTAGGTGTAGTTGCTGGAAAATCTCCTTTAGCTGGAAATTCAGTCTCAGTCGATCGCAACTTCATCGCGCGCGATATGAAGACCCTTGCAGAGTTCTTGCACTACCGAACAATCGATGTCTCAACTATTAAAGAGTTATCTCGTCGCTGGTATCCAAAGTCATATTTCGCAGCCCCTGCCAAGACAGGCAATCATCGCGCTCTTGGCGATATTCGTGACTCGATAGATGAGTTGAAGTACTACCGCAGCGCAGTTTTCAGCGATAAGCCTGCTTCTAAGCCTGCATCACGTAACCGGTTTCTTAATTTCGGGCCTTGGCGGGTAAAGTAGCGCCCTGCACAGCACATGGTGGGCGTAGCTCAGCTGGTAGAGCACTCGGTTGTGGTCCGAGATGTCGCGGGTTCGAGCCCCGTCGTTCACCCCAAGTTTTCCCCTTACATATTTATTGGTGAGGATTAGAGAAAGAAGCGCAGAATGATCTTCGACGTTGTTGTTGAAATCCCAGCTGGTTCACGTAACAAGTACGAGATCAATCACGAGACTCATGAGGTCCGCCTCGATCGCATGCTCTTCACCGCGACTCGCTTTCCCCACGACTATGGATTTGTAAAGAACACCCTCTCCAACGATGGCGATCCACTCGATGCCCTAGTGATGCTCGATGAGCCAACATTCCCAGGATGCGTTGTCTCTGCTCGCGCCGTTGCCATGCTTCGCATGACTGATGAAAAGGGTGGCGACGACAAGCTCCTCTGCGTTGCAGCAGGAGATATTCGCAAGGCAGCAATCAAGGACATTGGCGATCTTCCAGTTTACGAACTCGATGAGATCAAGCACTTCTTTGAGGTCTACAAGACTCTCGAACCAGGCAAGGAAGTTATCGGTGGCGATTGGGTTGGCCACGATGAGGCAGAGAAGGAAATTCAGGCTTCTTACGATCGCTACCAATCAACAAAGTAGTTCAACTAGATAAGAAATAAGTTACGGAGAAACTTATGCACGCTATCAATGCCGGAGATACAGCTTGGGTGTTAATGAGTGGAGCGCTAGTTCTCTTCATGACTCCTGCGCTCGCCTTGTTCTATGGCGGAATGGTCCGCGCAAAATCAGCTCTCAATATGATGATGATGTCATTTGCTGCAATGGGCGTTACCTCAATCATCTGGGTTCTCTACGGATATTCATTCGCCTTCGGTCAATCTAAGGGCGGAATCATTGGTGGCTTTGAATACCTTGGCCTTCAAGGAACTCTGGATCAAGTAGTCGGCGCCGAAGGCCACGAAATCCCAACTCTTGCATTCGTGATGTTTCAGATGACTTTTGCAATCATCACAGTTGCACTTCTCTCTGGCGCTATTGCCGACCGTGCAAAGTTCGGCTCTTGGGTCGTCTTTGTCGCAATTTGGATTACATTGGTTTATCTGCCAATTTGTCACTGGGTCTTTGCTTCACAGAACGGTGAGGGCGGGTGGATCATCGACAAGCTTAAAGCTCTCGATTTCGCGGGCGGATTAGTTGTTGAGATTAATTCGGGTGCTGCAGCACTTGCTCTCGCCCTCGTTCTTGGAAAGCGTGATGGATTTAAGAAAGATCCAATGCGCCCACACAATATGCCGCTTGTATTGCTCGGCGCTGGAGCGCTCTGGTTCGGTTGGTTTGGATTTAATGCAGGCTCTGCGCTCTCAGCCGGACATCTTGCAGCGACAGCGATGATCAATACACAGATCGCAACAGCTGCTGCATCGATGACATGGATGGCCTTTGAAAAGTATCGCGATGGCAAGGCAACAACACTGGGCGTTGCATCCGGAGCAGTTGCAGGAGCGGTCGCAATTACACCAGCCTGTGGTTACCTCAATCCACTTGGAGCGCTGATCCTTGGACTTGTTGCAGGTGTCGCATCTGCATGGGCAGTCACCCGCAAGTACAAGTATGGCTACGACGATTCGCTCGATGTTGTCGGCGTTCATGGAGTTGGTGGAATCCTCGGAATGCTTGCTATTGGATTGCTTGCAACTCTTACTGCTAATTCAGCTGGAGCAAATGGTCTCTTCTTTAACGGTGGAACAACGCAGCTTGGTCACCAGTTCATTGCAGTCGTCGTTGTCGCCCTCTTCTCATTTACGGCAACATGGTTGATTGCAACAATCATCCAGAAAACCATTGGCTTCCGTGTATTCCGCGATGATGAGCTCAATGGTCTTGACACTACATTCCATGCAGAATCCGCATATGACATCACAGGAAATTCCAATCGCTACTAAGCGATCAAGATAAGAGATTGAAGGAAAAAATGAAGCTCATTACCGCAATCGTGAAGCCTGCAAAGGTCGATGACATCAAGGTCGCTCTCCAGGCAGCTGGCGTAGCCGGAATGACAGTCTCTGAGACACGTGGCTTTGGCCGTCAGAAGGGCCACACAGAGATCTATCGCGGCGCTGAGTACACGGTGGACTTCATTCCGAAGGTTCGCATTGAAGTATTGGCAGAAGATGCTGATGCACAATCAATCATCGACACAATCGTCACCGCAGCAAACACCGGCGCTATCGGTGATGGCAAGCTCTGGGTGACAAATATCGAGCAAGTCATCCGCATTCGCACAGGCGAGCGCGGCGGAGATGCCCTCTAGGCCTTTGGCAGGAGCTGCCCCGGACACTTTGCAAGTATTGATTTCATCGCTGCCTTTTCGGCGGTCGTGACCCAGATTGAATATTTTGCTTTCACGGCAATCTGTCGAGCGACGTATGCGCATCGATAACTCTTCAGCGGTGGAAGCCAGGTCGCTGCATCACCGTCGCCCTTTTGAGAGTTAAGGCGGCCCTGCACAGCTAATAAATTGAGTGGGTCGTTATAGAAGGAAACTTTCGTCGCACTCCCCCATTTAAAAGCACCCTTCTGCCACGCATCAGAGACAGCCACGACATGATCGATCTGAATAAGAGAACTTGTTCCGACTCCTCGTAGGAAATCCATCTTTATTCCTGAATATGGATCGATAAGATTTCCCGTAAGAACGGTGCAATTCTCATTGGAGTATTTGTAGGTAATTGATTTTAAGTCGCGATTGAGAATGTCATTGCGTGTGTCACATCCATTGCCATCGGGATCTGCCCAATCACCAAATGAACTGCGGTCGTATCCAGTCTTTGGTGCGCGACCTTTCACCGCTAAAGTCTCAAGTACTACTGAAGCCTTCTGCTCTGCTGCAGTTGCCGGCGCTAGGGGCACCGCCATTGCACCTGCTATCAGCAGAGACGTAATGCGGAGTTCCCACTTTGAGATCTGTCGTGACATGGCCCAATCATGGCCCTCTCGCGCTCTTTCTCACATCCCTTACCGGTGAGAGGAATGGTCAAAGTTGCCTTCAGGAACTGGTATGTTCTGCTCTGCATTTAAGCGTTCCCGCGCTTAAATGGGTTGTTAGCTCAGTTGGTAGAGCAGGTGACTCTTAATCACCGGGTCGGGGGTTCGAGTCCCTCACAACCCACTTAGTATTTTTTTCAATTTTTCTGGGCTACAAAAAGCACCTCTCCACTTCAATTAGAACCCTGGTTTAAGCGTAATTCGTCTTGCTCGCCGATTCTCTGGCAATTAAAATCCACCAATGAAACGCCTGACTGTAATTGCATCTATCAGCGGGCTTCTCCTTTCACTTTTTTCTGCGCCTTCGTCACAAGCAGCAACTGCGGGCACCGGTTCGTGTGCAATCACCGTTACTTCCTCGACAGGTGTTGTTGTGGTCAAATCTGGATCGACTTGTTACATCGCATTCACATCAACAGGCTCAAATGCATTTACCGTTCCAGCAGCAGTTACATCACTTGACCTTCTCATTATTGGTGGCGGCGGAGCTGGTGGAAACTATGCATTTGCGGGTGGCGGCGGAGCTGGTGAAGTCGCAGTAGCAACTGGTTATTCAGTAACACCTTCATCTTCCATTTCAGTATCAGTGGGAGCAGGCGGTACGGGAGATGGAAGTTCAACAAGTGCAATTTCTACCTCTGGTTCAAACTCGTGGGTCGGCAGCTCAACTGGTGTTGTTGCAAATGGAGGCGGCGCTGGCGCCTCATTCAATTCAAGTAGTAATAGCAGCGGTGGTAGTGGCGGTGGTGGTAGCGAAGGTACAAGAAACGGTGCCGTTGGTGCATCTGTGAAGTCTAATTACGGAACCGCTACTCGTTATGGAAATGCTGGTGGATCTTTTACCGGGCCAACGACAGGCACTCAAGCAGGTAGCGGTGGCGGTGGTGCCGGTGCCGCGGGTGCAAGCGTTGGCGCATCGACATTCGGAGTTCCATCTGCAGGTGGTAGTGGAACTAATGCAGTCTCTACTTGGTTGTCGGCAATCAGTTCAGGTATGACAGCTATTACTGGTTGGGTTTCTGCAACCTCAGGTGGGTATATCGCCGGTGGAGGTGGTGGCGGCGGAAATGACGGTACCACTCCAAATGGTGGCGGTGGAGCAGGTGGCGGTGGCGGTGGAGGCCCAAGAAATGTTGGGCCTGGAGCTGCCGGTATCGCTAATACTGGAAGCGGTGGCGGCGGCGCAAATTACGTCGGACCAGCGGTAGCTGGTGGCAATGGTGGTTCCGGACTCATTGTTATTAAATTTGGCGCTCCGCCAAGTTCTTCTTCTATCAGCATCTCTGCATCCTTCAGCAATACTTATCGCACCTCATCATCTATTACTGCAACGCTCGGCGTTGCTGGCACAGATGGAAAAGTCACTTACTATCAAAATGGAAAGAAGATCCCTGGCTGCATCAATATTCTCAGCGTGAGCCTGTCAGCTACCTGTAACTGGCGCCCAACCACGCGTGGCTCGGTCACTCTGTATGCCACTTTGGTGCCATCTTCGGCTGGAATCTCCTCATCAACTTCAGCTTTTATACAGGCTGTCGTAGGCACTAGAACCGTAAAGCGCTAATGGTTCAAAGTTTTACCCCGATAATTGGCAGATGAGAATCCGAGTCTATCTCGCCATTGTTGCGACCTTGGTCTCGTCTCTTTATTTATCCCCTCAAGCTGAAGCAACTACCTGGACTTTGATTTACCAAACAACAAATACCCAGCGCGACTCAAACCAATACGCAATCTACTCCGCAGGATACGAGCGAAATGGTGCGGCTCAAACCGCTGCCGCAGGACAGAACTTCAGCCAAGTACGTTGGCGCATGGAGATGACCATAAGCGGCACGCTCTACTACGTTGATGCGTATTTCGATAAGTGGAGCGGTGCAACTCTTGCAGACTTACAGTTTCCTGACTATGCAAATGTATTGAATTTACAGAAGAACGTTACAAATCTTGTAGTTACTTCAAATTACTCCACCGTAAAGACTGGAAGTTATGCGCTAGGACGTGTTGAGATTTGGCCCTATAACTACACAGGGGCTTCAAGCGGGCTTGCACCAACTGGTGGCTCGAACTTTGATTATGACGATACAGCCGCAATTGGAGTCAACGGTCACGGTACCTTCCAATTACATAACCTCACCGATACTCAAACTGTATTAGCGTGGAACAGATCTCGATACGGAGATACAGCCGAGTTAGGGTTCGGCCCCTGCAAGATTGGGGCATCGCCATGTACAAATAGCGATTGGACTCTAGAAACTGGGTTATCGCCATCCACTTTTAAATTTCAGGTCTTCATCGGAACCGCCGAACCTAGTGCATCAACTCTCAACATCGCACTAGGCGGCAGTAGCATCTATCGAACATCAACATCGATCACTGCAACTCTTGGCGTTGCAGGTAGCGATGGAAAGGTAACGTTTTACCAGAACGGCAAGCGCATACCCGGGTGTATCAATATCTCTAGCTCTAACCTTGTGGCAACCTGTCCATGGCGCCCAACGACACGAGGGAATTTGAAAATCGAAGCGAAGCTAAATCCAAATTCATCAAGCTTTTTAGCTTCGACCTCTAATACGCTTCAAACTCTTGTGACTACGAGATCAACTCGACGTTAATCCTAATTGGGGAATATTGAGATATTAAACGTATGGATTTGCGCCCTCTTCTCGCTTCTTTCCATAGCTTGTGTAGTGCTCAATAGTCTGCCATCCAAGTTTGTCATAGAGAACCTTGCCGGCATCAGTAGCCGCGAGAGCAAAGTCTTTCCCACCTAGATCACTGTGTTCTTTCATAACCCACTTCAGTAGTTCTCCCCCGTAACCATTCTTCTGGTGGGCAGGAGGTGTTGCCATACTCCAAATTCCAACGTAATCGCCTTGCTTCACAGCGGTAACAATGGAAACAACTTCGCCATCCTTCTTAAGGGCGTATGTGTAATCGGCCGGATGGACTACAAAAATCTTGAGAAATACATCACGCATCTCATCTGGAGCTTCTCCATAGCAGATAACGAAAATATCCCAGAGCTTCTTTCTGCTTTCATCAGTTGAAGGAAATTGCTCAACAGTTAATCCATCACGCAACGTGAAATCTGCAAGAGAGCCATCTGCCTTCCACATCATGAGAGGAGATGAATGACGCGGCACCCAACCTTCATTTACCAAGTGACTAGCGACGGCTTGCCCTGCCCCAAACAACTTAATTGTTCCTGAACACTCGGCTTCTTCAAACTGCGCGATAATCTCGTCAGCTGCCTCATTGCGATTTTTGTAAATAATGCCGCTGTTGAAAATTTCAAAGGGCGTTCCTGATACGCCAGCGTTCCAGCCGTCACCCTCAAGAAGATGCGAACCAGGTAGATATTCTGAAAAGAGATCAGCATTGTGGGCGAGCTTCATCACGAGGTCGAGGCGCTCGTCTTGAGTGGTCGAATACATCCAGGAAGCCTAGGGGCTACCCCAGGGATTGAGAAGGTGCTGGGAAATTACTTGCCCTCGTACGCTGACTTCATGCCGGCAAGGTCAATCTTCTTCATTCCAAGCATCGCTTGTGTTGCTCGCTGAGCGCCTTCCGGATCTGAACCACCAAGGTACTTACCCATCTCACCTGAAACTACCTGCCATGAGATACCAAACTTATCTTTGAGCCACCCACACTGGCTTTCTTGACCGCCATCCTTTGTAAGGATCTCCCAATACTTATCAATCTCTGATTGATCTGCGCATGGAATCTGAAATGAAACCGCCTCGCTGTGAGTGAACTGTGGTCCACCATTGAGGGCGATGAAGTTCTGCCCAAATATTTTGAAGTTTACGAGAACCTCTGAGCCTTGCTCATTGCCTGGAGTCTCGGTCGGTGCAACCCAATTTCCCTCAACGGAGCTGTTGGGAAAGATGCTTGAGTAGAAATTGGCCGCTTCGCGAGCCTGTCCGTTGAACCAGAGACATGTAGTGAGTTCCATGGCTCAATCTTATTGCAGACTTTGGCTCGGTTTCGCCCAAGGGTTAAAATCCATCCATGAGGAAGAAGGTCAAGTTCTGCGCCGCGGCATTAATCCTCATTTCGCCAATACTTCCAGCTCGTATTTCTAGTGCGCAGGCACTTACCGTCTCCGCAACTGGAACCACGCCCGCCATTTGTAATCAAAACGTTGATAACACATCTTCGGTAACAGCAGAACGTCTTTCCGGTGGAGATTGTCTTATTGAATTTAAACGGGCTGGAACAACAATCTGGACGGCGCCAGCAATCTCAGGTCAAGCGCGCGTACTAGTTCTCGGTGGTGGTGGCGGTGGTGGTGCACACGTTGGAAGCGGTGGTGGTGCAGGTGGATTAGTTGATTCCTCAACCGCCACATTCACATCTGGTGCATCTGTTTCAATAACCGTAGGTGATGGTGGAGTGGGTGGAAGCCTCACCGGTACGGGATGTTCCAACCCGGCAGCCGGTGGGATCACAGGTGAGTTAAGAAGCGGAACTGGAAATTATTGCAACGATAGTTCAAACGCTACTCGCTCAAGCGATGGTGGTTTCTCGAGAATTAATGGTGGAGGAACTTTCATCACGGCTTTAGGTGGCGGTGGAGGCGGAAACTGGAATTACTTCTATCCACATTCCGGCGGAAGCGGCGCGGGAAATTCACACAACACAACAACAGTGGGAGCAGGTACGACCGGTCAGGGATTTAGTGGCGGAGCTTATGTAACTACATATGGAGCCGGTGGCGGAGGTGGAGCCGGTGGAGCCGGTGGAACGGGCTCCAACAACCAGGGCGGAACTGGTGGCACCGGATTAACAATCACCGGCCTTGGAAATTCTCGAAATCTCGCAGGTGGAGGTGGTGGAGGAACTCACGACACTTCTAACGGTGGTAACGCATCCTTTGGTGGTGGAGCAGGAAGTGGTTCCACCGCAGTAAAAGCAGCAAGTGGAAGTGCAAACACTTGTGGCGGTGGCGGTGGAACAGGAAATACGAGCGCAGGAAGAAGCTACGGCGGTGATGGAGGTTCTGGAATCGTATTGATTCGATACACGCCATTTATTGCTGCTGCGATCTCTGCACCATCTGTCTCCGGCAATCTCTACAAAGGAATCGCAACAGACTTGGTCGTAACTGTAAGCGGGCCGGGAAAGGTCCGATTCTTTCAAGATGGTAAGAAGATTGCTAATTGCCTCTCGATTGCGACCACCGGCAGTTACCCAAATTACACAGCCACGTGCCGATGGAAACCAACCGTTTCGAGTCGACATTCAATTAGTGCAGCATTCACATCATCGGATGTGTCATTCGAATCCGGTAGTTCGGTCCAAGTTTTCTTCTGGGTACTCAAACGTACAACCACTCGATAATTATCGACTCTGGCAATAGGCTCTGACCATGAAAGCTATTCAAATATCTGAGTTCGGCGGCCCTGAGGTAATGAAGCTTGTTGAGCTTCCTGATCCAACACCAGGTCCAGGTGAAGTTCTCCTCGATGTCACCGCAATCGGAATTAACTATGCCGATACCCATCAGACTGAAAATAGCTACCTGTCACAACAGACTCTTCCACTTATTCCTGGCCTTGAAGTTGTCGGAACTTTTGAAGGTAAGCGTTACCTCGCGAGTGCCTCTTCAGGTGGATATGCCGAGAAGGCCGCGGCTCATAAAGCTCTCCTTGCGCCGATTCCTGATGCGGTAAGCGATGAACAAGCAGTCTGCATGTTGGTTCAAGGCACAACTGCCTGGCACATCTTGAAAACTATGGGGCACCTCTCCCCCGGCGAAACTGTTGTTGTTCACGCAGCCGCTGGTGGCGTCGGAACTCTTGTAATTCAATTGGCGAAGATGTGGGGCGCAAAGGTCATTGCTGTTACATCATCTGATGAGAAGGCAAAGCTTGCTAAGTCGCTCGGCGCAGATGAAGTTGTAGATGCGAATGCTGCAGATCTGGGTAAAGCTCTTCGCACTGCCAACGGCGGCAAAGGTGTCGACATCGTTCTTGAGATGGTTGGTGGAAATACATTTGATGAGAGCATGAAGGCTCTCGGAGATTTCGGGCGAATGATCACCTACGGCATGGCATCACGAACTGCGCCAACGCCTATTCATCCAGGTGCGCTCATGCACGGCTCAAAGACTGTCTCAGGATTCTGGCTCGCTAATTGCTTTGCATCGAAAGAGATGCTCGGAGATGTCATTGCCGAGTTATTCCAACTTGTTGCAGATGGAAAGCTCAAGCCAGTAATCGGAGGAACTTACCCCATGGCAGATGCAGGCCTAGCCCATAAGGCGATGCTTGCGCGTGAAACGACCGGAAAGGTTGTTCTTAAGCCTTAATTTCTTGGCTTTAACGTCTGTTGCTCCTAAGTAGAATCTGTCCATGAAATTCCATCTGAGATTGGCGCTGATTCTTGCGCTCGTTTTCTCAGGTATTTCAACTCCATTCGCGATCGCAGACGATTCAAGCGCCACAACCTCTGAGACCGATAACTACGGCTCGCTCAGTGGATCGGCAGTCTACAAACAAGGCTTTGAAGCTGGACTCTCTAATTACTTAAGCTCTAGTGGAACTTTCACAGTTGAGGCATGGCTCCTTCCATCGGATTCAATGAGTGCAACTACTGGATCTATCTTTGTTAAGACAGATACATTTCAATATGAAATCGCCAGCGGCATATATCAGGTGATTTTTAATTACAATGGCTGGAAGAGCTACTTGAGTACCGGTATCAAGGCTCGATATGGTGAATGGCAGCACGTTGCTTTTGTTAAGAATGGTACTACCTTCAGTTTTTACCTTAACGGAAACCTTGCTTATCAACTTACTGATGCCACAAACGTGCCAGCAACTCTCAATAATTCGAGCACTTACACATCTATTGGAAGTAATCCCTGGAATGGTTCAAGTAACCAACCATCCCCACAGGGCAATTTATTTGCGGGCGGAATCGATGAAGTAAAGGTGTGGAGCACGGCAAGATCTCAATCTGAAATTAGACTCGGAATGCAGACGAAAATCTCACCGAGCGCATCAGGATTAATTAGCAGCTGGGATTTCAATGGTGCAGCGACGTCAACAATTTATGATCGCACTGGAGTTATGAATATGAGTGCTTATGGCACCCCGGCTCCTACCTATCCCGATGTTAAATTAACAAATATTACAAATTTTATAACAACTTACAGCTTCACCCGCACCTACCTCAATGGAATTGGCGGATGGAAGGTTCCCACTGGAGTGACTCGAGTTAGCGCTCTAGCCATTGGTGGTGGTGGTGGCGGTGGAGATAACGTCGGTGCAGGAGGCGCTGGAGGTGGCGGTTATTACATACCAAATGCAACAGTAAATCCCGGCGATCTGATTTCAGTAAAGGTTGGCTTCGGTGGTGCTGGTGGAAGCTCAACTGCGGCTGGTTCAGTGACATACGATGGTACTTACCTGATTAATGGTCAGAGTGGAGATTCATCAACAGTCACAATCGGCTCAAACAACTATCTTGGTGGCGGTGGTGGCGGTGGTCGAACTTTCTGGGACAACAACACTTGCGGAGGTTCAGGTACCCCTACAACCTGGAGCATTGCAGGAACGTTCTCTGGTTCAGGTGGAACTGGATACACAGGCGGGCTTGGTGGTATTCCAAGTACAACACAATCGATTGCCGATGGAGCTACAGGATTCACATCCGCTTTCAATAGCAATAGTGCTTATTACGGTTCAGGTGGTGGCGCTGGTGGTGGTCATCAGAGCAGAGTTGGCGGCGTTGGAGCAAATAGCAAAGGTGGAAATGGTTTTGCCGTGGGAGGCACCGCGGGTACTTCCGGTTCACCTCTTTCAGGTGCAGGCGGTGGTGGTGGAGCGACTAGTTGCGGCATCGGTGGAAATGGCGGATCAGGTGTAGTTCTCCTATCGATGCCATCTATCACTGCATCAATATCTACTCTCGTGACTGCAACATTTAGAAATCAAAGCAGCTTAGTTGCAACAGTTTCGTATGCAGGCAAAGTTACTTTCTCAGCACAAGGAAAACGCATTGGTGGGTGCATCAATGTACCGACCACTGGAAGTGGGCCCTATTCGGCGACGTGTAATTGGAAACCAGCAATACGTGGATCCGTTGCAGTGACTGCTCTTTACACGCCAACCGCTTCGCCATCGAATGCAATGACCCTCAATTGGGGCAAGGTTTTTGTACTGAACCGTTCGGGCAATCGCTAATTAGCGACGACCACGTCCACCATTGCCACCGCTGCGATTGCCACGGTAGCCGCGACCTCCGCCGCCACCTGAACCACCCTTACGTGGAGCGCGCTTTGGCGCTTCAACGATAGGTACAACGTATGGAATACCCGAAGGTTGCTGTGCGCCTGTTACTCGCATGAGCTCTTCACTCGATGGCTTTACATAGACAGTTGAAGGATTTACACCTGCACGAGTTGTGAGGCCCTTTACAGACTTCTGCTGACGTGTTGTCGCAAGAGAGACCACAGTTCCTGATTCGCCAGCACGAGCTGTGCGACCTGAACGGTGGAGGTAATCCTTATGATCCTGTGCTGGATCTACGTGAACTACCAATGAAATTCCATCGACGTGGATACCGCGTGCTGCAACATCAGTTGCAACAAGTGCAGCATTCTCTGACTCCTTGAAGAGTGCCAATGTGCGAGTACGCACAGCTTGAGACTTTCCACCGTGAAGTGCCCCAACTGGAACACCTGCATGTGCAAGCTTGTCAGCAAGACGGTCTGCACCGCGTTGGGTCTTTACGAAGAGAATCGTCTTTCCGTTACGTGCTGCAATCTCAGCTGTGACCTCATCCTTTTCAGATGGATCCATCACGAGAAGGAAGTGCTCCATTGTTGAAACTGATGCGCGGTCATTCTGCAATGAGTGTGTCTTTGGATTCTTGAGATAGCGACGCACAAGTGCATCTACGCCACGATCGAGCGTTGCTGAGAAGAGAAGACGCTGTCCACCCTGCTTAGCCTGATCGAGAATCTCCTGCACTACAGGCAAGAAGCCCATATCTGCCATCTGATCTGCTTCGTCGAGAACTGTAATTTCGAGCTGATCCAACTGAACTTCGCCCTTATTAAGTAGGTCAATCAAACGGCCAGGTGTTGCAACCAAGATTGCTGTTCCCTTACGCATTGCAGTGATCTGCTTTGTATATGACATTCCACCAGCGATAACTACTGATGCATGTCCCACTGAACGAGCAAGTGGCAGAAGAACTTCATCAATCTGCTGAGCGAGCTCACGAGTTGGTGTAAGAATGAGAGCCAATGGCTTATGTGGATTTGCGCGCTTCTCAGCGATATTTGAGAGAAGTGCAAGGCTGAATGCAAGAGTCTTTCCAGAGCCCGTCTGACCGCGACCGAGAATGTCGTGGCCTGCAATCGCATCCGGAACTGTTGCTACCTGAATAGGAAATGGACTCATGATTCCTTGTGCGCTCAGAGCATTATCCAGCGCTGCTGGAATACCAAGATCGCGGAAAGTCTTTGCAACTGCATCGAGCGGTGTTGCATCAATGAGATTGGCATCAGCCAAGTTTGGTGAGATGTATGAATCATCTGCACCAAAATCTTCTGCAACATTGCGACCGCGACCCTTAGAGAAAGAGTGTGGTTCGCTGTTGCGACCTGTCGCAGTGCGACGATCGCGTGGTGGCTTAGAGAAATCGCGAGCTGGCTTATCGAATGAACGCGCTGGCTTATCGAATGAACGCGCTGGACGCTCTGTTCGATCTGCTGGACGTGATGTGCGCTCTGGCTTATCGAATGAACGCGCTGGCTTCTCGAATGAACGCGCTGGCTTCTCGAATGAACGTGCTGGACGCTCTGTTCGATCTGCTGGACGTGATGTGCGCACTGGCTTGTCGAATGAACGCGCTGGCTTATCAAATGTTCGCTTTGGCTTGTCGAATGAACGTGCTGGACGTTCGGTGCGCTCTGGTGTGCGACGCTCTGGACGCTCGTTACGCTCTGCTACAAACTTTGCTGCGCGAGACTTTGGCTTTCCGCCCTTTTCAAATACGCGCTCTGATGCGCTCTGGCGTGGATTGCCCTTAGGTGCGCCTTCAACATCCTTTGACTTTGAGCCAATCTCCTTCTGGAAGCGAGCTGCACGAAGCTTTGAACGATCTGAAAGGCGAGCCTCTTTACGAGTTGAAGGCACTGCGTCGCGATCTGAATAGCGCACAGTTGTAGTTGGCTTGAATTCGCCCTTTGTGCGTGGCGTTGCCTTCGATGCTGTGCGAGGTTTTGTTGAACTCTTTGCGCGTGGAGCAGGAGCAGCTTTCTTAGCTGCTTTTGCTACTGCTGCACGACGTGGCTTGCCCTTTGAGGCTTCGCGACGTGCTTTTCCGGGCGCGGCTGTACGCTTTTGTAAAGTCATTTTTAAGTTTTCCATTTCGAGAGATCAAGCGCGTCTCGATTAGGAACTTCCCGCATTGGGGCCGACCAGGGTGGAGATAAGACTCGCAAGAAGAGCCTGAATTAGGCTCATTATTGATTGTTCTGTTACTTGTGTAACAGTGACGAATTCTACCGTCTATCGCTTGATTCATGAAATCGATGAAATATCCCCTTAATTCACGCATGATTTATCACTATCTCCCAGCTCACATCTCCTTGGGCTATCACTTGTGATGTAAGGAATATCTTGCAAAGTGCTAGCACTCGCACTTTCACTACTTATCAATACTGCTCGGTGAAAAGATGCACTTGCATGGAAAACAAATAAACAAGTGCATGGAGAGGCGCTAATAAAATGAAAACTAGAAAAGTCCTAATAACAATCGCGGTACTTTCAATTTCATCTTTCGGCTTTGTCGGATCTGCCTCAGCTGCAACTAAATCAATCACTTGCTATAAGGGAACACAGAGCAAGGTAGTCAAGGCAGCATCACCAAAGTGCGCTACAGGTTGGACAACAAAGAAGCCAGCAGCTACACCCACAAAGGCAGCAACTGCAGCAGCGCCAGTTGCTATCAATGCAACCTACAAGGGCAAGATGTCAGCGCTATGGTCTGAATCAAGTATCGATGCCTCCGTGACTGGTTCATCATCTGCAAATAACGGCGGTCTCTCAGATCTTGTAGGTGCAGGAAGTTACGCATCACAAGAAGGCGACAAGTGCATCACTCTCGCAGGTGAGGCAACACTCAAAGGTGGATCTGACTCACTCAAACTCGAATTTGTAACACCTAAGTCAACTGCTTGCGGCAAGGATGCCGACGGACCAACTTCAGTTGAAATCAATGGACTTGCAAAGATCACAGGCGGAACAGGCAAGTATGCCGGCGCAACAGGAACACTCAAGGTTGATGGTTCATTTGCTTCAAAGCATCCCGCTAACGGCGTAACAGAGAAGGTGGATCTCACACTCACACTCTCAGGAAATATCGTCACTAAGTAATCGAACGGAACCCACAATAAAAGGAGTAGAAAATGCGTAAAATTATCGCAAGCGCTGTAATCGCGGCGTTTGGTATTGCAGGCGTTGCACCCGCCGTGGCGGCAGATGCAGCTACCATCACATTAACTGGTGGATCTAAGGCCGTAGTAAATGTTCTTCCAGATACTTTGGTCGCGACAACTAACTCAGCAGGATCAGTTGAATACAAGGCAGATGGCAACTCAATCGCTGGTTGTGACAAGGTTGCGACTACAACTGTCACACCGTTCGTAGCTCGTTGCACATGGCTCCCCACAGTTGCTTCAAAGGTAGTTCTTACCGCGGTCTTCACCCCAGCAGATATAACTGTGGCAGCAGTGACATCAGCAGCCGTAACAGCAGCGGTTGGATCACCAACACAGGGCGTTGTATCTCCCATCAGCATCTACGCAGATACTGTCCTCGCATCAGGCTCAACTGGTGTACTAGCGCCTCGCTTCTCAGCGTGTGCAGTTCAATCTGAATACCTCTTGGGACAGAAGATTGTCTTCCGCGTCTATGCAAATAATGCAGACCTTGGCGGAGCGGTGATGGATAACACCAATACAGCCAAGGCATATATCGAAATCGCAGGCGTCAAGGATCCAATCCAGCTTGCATATGGAAACCATTCAGGAATCTCATTCTGGACAGGCGTTCTTACAACAGGAACAGCTGCTGGCCAGTACTCAACTCTTGGAATTATCAACTACAAGGTAACAATGGTTTCAAAGGACATTACAACTGCAAAGGTGCTCGCTACAAAGCGCATTGCAGTAACAGTTGATGGCAAAACCGAATGGAAATGGGAGAGCTACTACAAGAATAAGAAGCTCACATGGCCAATCATCGGTGCAACAGGAACACTCGTTCCAAACTGGACAGCAACATCATTGTTGACTCTCTACGCAGCTCCTGTAGCTAAGTAATTTACTCAACTGTTTCAAAAATTCGGAGGGAATAAATAAATGAAGGCAACGAAGAAGGTAGTGCTGCGAACAGCCGTGGCAGCGCTACTCCCGCTGGGGTTAATCGCTCCAGCAGGAGCAGCGGACTCAGTTGATGTAGTTCTCTATGCACCTGCAGATCTCAAGGGTGTACCTGCTCTTCCATTCACTGGTGAGACCATTAAGTTCACTGATCCAATCACCGGTGTAGGTCCGCTTGTAGTATCGAAGAGCCAAGGCAAGATTGGCGATGCGATCACGATTTCAGGAACTGGCTTGAAGCCAAGCTCCGAAATCACGTTGACGTGGTCTACAGCTAAGGGAGCTTGGAAAGCTCAATTACTCCCTAACTCTGTTAATTACACTGGCTACCAATGGGATAAATTCTCCGTTGTACTTGCAAAGGTAACAACCGATGCAAGTGGTGCATTCTCATTGGCTACATCAATTCCTGAAGATTTCGGTGGTCCCCACGATATCTATGCAACTATTGGTGGCATAGCAGTTGGTAAGACAGGTATCCAAGTGACACCTTCAGTATCGATCTCTCCAGATCGTGGCCCAGTGGGAACTCCGATCACAATTACCTATAAGGGTATGGGTCCAAATCTTTATACAGCTGGAATCTCAGTTCTGTGGGATAACAACTTTGCAGGGGAAGCTCAATCTATTTGGACACGGGGATCCTCAACATTCCAAATTCACGCAGCAGGCAAGATCGGCAAGCACCTCGTCTGCGGAATGGATGGAATCGGCGTTCAATATATGAATATCAACCAATCCCCCGTTCCTTATGCAGGCGGAGATTGCGTTGACTTCATGACCACACGCGATAACGGTCCAGCGGCTGCAACTATTACATATCCGCAAGATGTCACACCGACAACAACTCAGCGAACACTGATGAACGAGCAGATTGATCCTGCTTCAAAGGCTGTCATGAACGTCTCTAAGACATCTGGCGTAGTGGGAGACACAATTGCAGTCAACGTCACTGGCCTAGCAGCAAGTACTGAATATGCAATTACTTGGGCAAATGTTGTTGGTTCACGCGTGAACTGCACAACAGGAACCTGCTGGATTTATAGTGGAGAAAAGTTAGCAACAGTGACTTCAGATGCTAACGGCGCACTCTCAACTGATGTAGCTATTCCAGACCATCTCGGCGGCTTCCATGCACTTCAGATCAAAAAGGGCGAGCTTGCTCAGGCACAGCAGAGCATCTTCGTGAAGCAGAGCATCTTCGTAAGTAAGGATGCAAACGGTGTTGCAGTTGCCGGGCTTGCAAAGGCATTTACATCAAAGGCACCTGAACCTCGCAATGCTTCTGGAACTCCTACTTTGAAGTTTAAAGCTGGAGAAGAAATTACAGTTGCCATGAAGGGCGTTGGTTGGACTCAGCTCGATAACACAATGGCCCTTACTTATGACAATAACTATGTCGGATATGGATGTGGCTTCAATTCAGATGGTTATATGGTGATCCACCTTCGTGCGACTGGTGCTCCAGGAACACATATCATCGATCTTCATCCAATCATGTATACCAATCAGCCATCCTTTGCTAATACTCAGTATGGAATGCTTCCAATCTTGTCCTACAACACAGACTTCCTTGGATTAGCACTTGGTTACAAGCAGCCAGCAGTTCACTTTGAAATTCAGATTGTTCGTTAAATCATTAAGTGAATAACTAGTCTGCAATAGAACTAAAGCCTCATCACTCGTTAATCTTCGAGAGGTGAGGCTTTAGTCATTGCCAATCGCGCAACTCCGGTCGGCAACCACCAGTTCCACTTTCCTAGAATTGTCATCACGCTCGGAAGAAGAAGTGTGCGCACAATCGTTGCATCAATCAAGATACCCAAGGCCAATCCGACCCCCAACTCTTGTAGACCTGCAATATGGCCATTGGCCAATCCGCCGAGCGCTCCAACCAAGATGACTGCAGCAGCGGTAACGACTCCCCCGGTGTGAGCCAAGCCTTCCTTAATTGCCTCCTTCGTTGACTCGCCCTTATCGCGAGCCTCGCGCATGCGAGAGACAATGAAGACTTCGTAATCCATTGATAGACCGAAGAGAACGGCAAATAGAAATACGGGCACCCAACCTTCAATTTGAGGAACGTGATAGGTGCCCAGAATTGGCGAGAGGAAGCCAAATCTAAAGACTGCAACCAATAAACCGTAGGTGGCAGCAAGTGAGATCAAATCCAAGAGCACTGCAACCAGTGGCAAGATCAAAGATCTAAATGAGCGAATCAGCAGGAAGTACGCAATTGCTAGTGCTGCAACAAATATAAATGGAAAGGTTCCGTACACCACATTGAGGAAATCCACTCCTTGAGCTGCAGCTCCCCCCACATAGATGGTTGCTCTCTTCGCTAGATCTGATTCAGGAATGTATGTATCCCGCAGCCGCTTTATAAATGCCTTTGATTCCTCAGAACCAAATTCATGGATTCCTAAAATGAAAATTCGTTGGTAGCGCCCCGTTGGATCAACATATTGAGGAGTGCTATCTGCCTGACCTCCAAGTACCTCTTCATCGATGATGATGCTTAAGCCCAACTTTGTCCGAAGCTTTACATTCTCAGGCAAGAGAGCCTGATCTGGTTTTCCATAATCGATAACGACAACTGTTGGCGTGACAATCCCCGGTCCGACGTGGTCGACTACGAAATTCAATCCTTTAGATGACTCAATTCCCGATGGAATCGCACGAAGCGAGGTAGGTGTCAGCTCAAGCCACGCAATAGAACTTGCTGCAATCAGTAAAACTAAGATTCCACTCACCAATACCTGCCATGGACGTTTGATGACAAGCGATGCAATTCTTGCCCATAGACCTTGCATCTCATCACTTCGATTAAATGCACCAGTGATAAAACGTGGACGAACTCCGGCAGCGCCCAAGTAATACAACATCACCGGTTGCAGAGTGATGGCAGCAAGTACTGAAACGACTGGAACAACAAGTCCTGCCGCGCCAAGAGAGCGAATGAAAGGGATTGGAACGAAAAAGAGCGCTGTGAGGCCGATTGATGCGGTGAGTCCAGAGAGAAGCACGGTTCGCCCCGCAGTTGCCATTGTGCGAACAATCGCGCTCTCACGATCATCTGGATTGACTTTAATCTCAGAGATAAATCGATGTGTTACAAGAATCGAATAATCGATTGCAAGACCAAGTCCGATGAGCTCTACAACATTAGGAATATAGAGAACCATGAGGAAGTGATCGGCGAGAAGATATATAGCGGATATTGCCGCTGCGATTGTTGCTCCAGCTGCAATGAATGGAATGACAACGGCTCTCGATAAGCCGAAGATAAGTATCAAGATGAGGAGTGCGACCCCAATTGCGAGAACTCCTCCCCCTTGAAGATCTGAAGTTAATATGGGTTCGAAGTCACCTTGAATTGCAGGCGGGCCAGTCACCATCGCACCGGAAAGTCCCTGTTCTTTGAGCGCATCTCGCAGCTGCTCTGTTAATTGCGCAGCATCTTTAAGGTTGAGCGATGTACCAATCCCCGAATAGAGAATTCCATCAAGTACTTTGCTTTGAATTACCTTGCCGGTGGGAATCGCACGAGCAGCTGCTTCAACCTTTGATTTGTAAAGGGCGATCTCTTCGGTGGTGGCATTGTTAAAGTAGTAGACAACGGTATAGGTGCCTTCTGAATTCTCACCGAAATTCTTTACCGTTATCTCCTCAGCCTTCGTAGAGTCAGAGCCAGGAACTGCCAGTGATGTAGAGAGCTTTGCGTTGACGCCCATAGAGGCAAAAGCACCAAAAATCGCCACCAATATCCAGATCGCAATCACTACGAGTCGAAATCGTATGACCTGTCGAGTGAAGGAATTGAGCATTCGCTTACTTTTTAAATTTAGGAAGGTGAAGATCAAATTGAATTGAGATCACTCTTGTAGCGACCACAACCAAACCTCCGGCAATTATCGAAATAAATTGTGAAGCATCTACTGCATGGAGGAGAACAAATGTCGCAGCGCCCATCAACGCCGAGGTACCTATCGTCTCGCGATGTAGAAGCACTGGCTCAACTTGGCAGAGTACATCTCTGAGCAAGCCACCTGTAACTGCTGTGATGACGCCGAGAATGATGCAGGAGTACCAAGGAATATTAATTTCAAATGCGAGCTGGGTTCCTGAAAGAGTTGCCGTCGCCAGAGCAAATGTGTCGAGGATGAGTAAAAGCTTTCCGACATGAGTTACGCGTCTAAATGTCAGAGTAATAATCACTGCAGCAAGGACGGATGCAATAATCCAAGGATCTGTAATCCAGACGGGAAGAATCCCAAGAAAAACATTTCGAAGCGTTCCGCCTGAGATAGATGCAATCGTTGCGATAAATGTGATTCCCCCGTAATCAAGGCCTCGATCTGCAGCGATTCGAGCACCGACAAGCGCAAAGACAAATGTTGATAGAAGGTCGAGCGCATGGAGCAATGTCATAGCGAAAGTTTAGTCGTTGCTCGCCTCAGGTAAGGCTAATTGAGTGAGTGCCTGCTCGCTTACGCGGTAAACAGTCCATTCATCCATCGCAACTGCGCCGAGAGATTTGTAGAATTCGATGGAAGGCTCATTCCAATCAAGAACCCACCACTGGAATCGTCCATAACCACGTTCTTCACAGATTGCTGCAAGGTGCTTCAAGAGTGCCTTGCCGAAACCGCGACCTCGGTATTGCGGCCGCACAAAGAGATCTTCGAGATAAATTCCATGCTTGCCTTGCCAGGTCGAATAATTTAAGAACCAGATGGCGAGTCCAGCGATTTCGCCATCAACTTCAACGAGATCACAGAAAACCTTTGGATTCTCGCCGAAGAAAGATTCGATGATCTGCGCGCGAGTTGCCTTCGCCTCTTCGGGGGCTTTCTCATAGAGAGCGAGCTCATATATGAGGGCGAGAATCTCTTCTGCATCATCAATCCTGGCAGGGCGTATTTGCATATAAGAAGGATACTTTGGCTCTGCACAAAATATGAAAAAAGATTGCAATCAGGTTACAAACTCTGCAATTTATGCAAAATCTCCAGAGCGGGCCAAGCTCTGAAGTAGGCTACGGCAATGTCATTAAGCAAAGATAAGAATTGGTGGCGCCAGGCTGCTATCTACCAGATCTACCCACGCAGCTTCGCAGATACGGATGGAAACGGAATTGGCGACCTCAAGGGTGTCACTTCACGAGTTGATTACCTCACATCTCTGAGTATCGATGCGGTATGGCTTTCGCCCTTCTATCCTTCAGCCCTTGCTGATGGTGGGTATGACGTTGATGATTACCGCAATGTAGATCCCAAGCTCGGCACGCTAGATGACTTTGATGAAATGCTTGCAGCTCTGCATGCCGCTGGTATTCGCGTATTTGTAGATATCGTTCCTAACCACTCCTCCAATCTTCACCAATGGTTTAAAGATGCGATTGCATCCGAGCCAGGTTCTGCCGAACGCAATCGCTACATCTTCCGAAATGGTCGAGGCAAGAACGGCGAACTTCCTCCGACAGATTGGCCATCACACTTTGCACCATCTGCATGGAGCCATGAATCCATCTGGGGCGGTACTGGCAACCAGTGGTACATGCATTGGTTTGCACCAGAGCAACCCGATTGGAACTGGGATAACCCTGAAGTTGAAGCAGATTTCTTAGAGACTCTTAAGTTCTGGGCAGATCGCGGCGTTGATGGATTCCGTATCGACGTTGCACATGCTCTCAAGAAAGATCTCTCTGAGCCGCTTCGCATGCGCAGCACTATGGAGTACGACCATCCGCAGCCAATCGATGGCAAGGGCATCCTCATGGATCGCACCGAGCTATTCGAGGTTTATCGAACATGGCGCACACTCTTTAACTCTTATGACCCACCACGCGTTGCTGTAGCTGAGGCAAATGTTCATCCCTCTCGCCTTCCGCTCTATGCCAGCGAAGAGACACTCGGTCAATGCTTTGACTTTAGATTCATTGACGCCAAATTCAACGCTGCCTCCTATAAAGAGTGCGTTGATAATGCACTCGAAGCTGCAAAGAAGAACAACTCTTCAACTACCTGGACGCTCGGAAACCATGATCAGATGCGTTATGCAACCAAACTTGGTCTGCATCAGGTAGTTGATCGCGTCGAATGGTTGAAGTCCAATGGAACTTCACACCCAGTTGATTTTGAGATTGGCACACAGTGTTCAGTTGCCGCCAACCTCTTTATTCTCGCTCTTCCAGGATGTACCTACATCTATCAAGGTGATGAACTAGGCATTCACGAGGTCTCTGATATTCCAGAAGATCAGATTCAAGATCCCCAATACCTTCGCAATCATAAGAAAGAGAAGGGCCGCGATGGCTGTCGCGTTCCACTTCCTTGGACTCGTGAAGGCAAGAACTTTGGTTTTGGAGATGGCGGTTCACACCTGCCGCAACCAGAATGGTTTGGAAGCTACTCTGTTGAGGCAGAGAGTGGAGTTCCTGAGGCACCGCTTGAGAAGTTTAGAAAAGCGCTCAAGCTTCGCCGTGAACTTCAAGCTGATGAATCAATCACCTGGCATGAAACAACAAATTCAGATGTCTTGCACTTCTCTCGCGCAAATGGCTGGAACTGCATCACTAACTTCGCTGGTGGAAAATATTCAATGCCAGCAGGTGAAGTTCTCTTAGCTTCTCAACCACTTGTCGATGGAAAGATTCCAGCAGGAACAACGGTCTGGTTTAAGGCTTAAGAAACTCCGAGAATATCTACAACGAAGATAAGAGTTTCGTTGGGACCGATCGGACCAGCACCTGCAGCGCCGTAACCCATCGATGGTGGTAATACGAGTAGTCGACGTCCGCCTACTTTTGCACCAGGTAAACCTTTCTGCCATCCCTCAACAACTTGAGCTAATGGGAATGTTGCAGGCTGGCCAACCCAAGATGATTCAATAACTTTTCCATTTGACCATGTCATCAAGTAGTAATGCACTGTCAACGTTGAAGTTGGCAGTACCTCTGCACCTGTTCCGACGATGATGTCTTTTGTTGTGAGCTCTGCTGGTGGCGTACCGACCGGGGCTGAAACAGTTGGGACCTCACCAGCATTTGCTGAAACTGTTGGGAGCGAGCCTGCAGCCGATGTTGATGTTGAATCTGATGAGTTCATAGAGATTACTCCTAGGACGATTGTGGCCACGAGGGCGAGAACAATGATTGAAACCACGATGATGCGGGACTTCTTCATAGAGCGCACCCTATCTTTTTCCTTTTCGCCCCTCTGCATTAGACTCGCGCTATCAATTCCGGGCTTGCCGCTTGGAGTCAAAGGAGATCTCAATGGCGCCTCGCAAGCCACGTAAACCTCAGGCAATTGATGCCCTGGCGCTCAATATCTCTCAGTGGATTTCACAACACAATCTCCAGAGCGATCCCTACCTCAACGGCCTCCTCCAGGCTATCGAGAGCAAGAAGGATCTCCATATTTGGGCTGAGCTCAATCCAACCGAGTATCTCCCCCACCCTCAGGCGGAGGCGGGAAAATCATCAGCTCGCCTCGTTCGCATCTTTACAGTAATCCGTAACGTTCTGGTCTTTGCACCGGTTGCCCTCACATGGGCTGCAGTAAGCGCGGCAACCTCTGGCTTCTCACAATACATCTCTGCAAATGGCGCAGATGTCGTCAACTTTCTTGATTTCTGGCAGAACGGCTATGACATCTTGGGCAGCGAATGGCGCATCGGCAATGTTGCTCGACTCGATTTCATCATCGTCGCCATTGTTATCGCCCTTACACTCTATGTCTCTCAAGCAGGCCATAAGGTTGAAGAGATCCAGATTGCCTCTGAAGATGCAATCGATCGCGAGCGATTAGCACTGGCAATCGAGATTCATGCAGCTCTACACGATAAGCGAAAGATCACGACAGTGACCATGAATGCAAGCCTTGCCGGAGCAATCTCTCGTTTGGTCTCTGCAACACAGAGCCTTGATGGCGCTGCCCGCGAAGTAGAGAAGGCGACTCGAAAGCTTCCACGTGCGTAGAGTCAGAACGCGCCGAGTTGAAGAAGATGCCACCCACCAAGGTGGCTGGCTCTTTGCAGATTCATTTCTCGCACTCATGGTTATCTTCTTGGCGACAATTTCTTTTGTGCCCTCCCTCGGTGGCGGCCTGACTGGAACAGGAAATATTGGAAATATCGCTGGCGGAAATTACGTCAAAGGTCTCAATATCGCCTACGAAAAGTTTGATGCCGCTCAGATTCAGAAGGATATCGATGGCTTTATCGCCGGTGAAAAGCTGCCGCGCAGCTCGAAGGTCCTCTTCGCAAAGATCGTAGGTGGGTATAACCCAGCATCGGAGAGCGAGAATGAGGCTAAGTTCCGTGCACTTCTCTTTAGCGCTGAGATTCAGAAGTCAGAGATTGCCTATTTTCAAAATGCAAAGATCGATCTAGGGGCAAGTAAGTTATTGAAGCCGAATCAGATTGTCTTGCGCCTTACCCTCTCGCCACAGTAACGGCGAAAAACTCTTAAGAATAAAATGGTTTAGAGGCCGACGATTCCGAAGATAGTTCCGAAGAATGGAACAACTACAATTAATTTTCCGAGAACATCTGCCTGCTTCACGCGTACGAAGGCGACATTTGTATCAACGTCGACGCTCTCTTTAGTTGCAGACTTAACTATTCCTGTCTGCTTTCCCTGACCAGCAACTTCAACAACGACCTTTGAACCCACCGCATACTCACCTGAGTGCTTATAGAGAACAACGCTTGATTTTGCTGAACCCATGGCGCTTGAGAGGCCGTTCTCTGGGTGAATCAGTCGGAAGCCGAGTGAAAAGAGGACGACAATTATTGCGACAAGGGCAATGAGCTTCGTCTTCATGAGAAAAGTCTAACCTACTACTAACGCTTCTTGGCTGACTTAGGAGCGGCCTTTTTCGTTACAGCAGCCTTCTTAGCGGGAGATTTCTTCGCAGCCGGCTTCGAACTCTTCGCAGTCGTACGTGCAGCCTTCTCGGTGATCTTATTGAGCCACGCTTCGATATCCGCATCATCCGATACCGGCGAGACGGTAATCGATGGCTCAATTCTTGGCTCAATTGCTACATCTTTTTGTGGTGCAACAGATGACACTGACTTCTTAGCCTTCTTCGAAGTCAGTGAAGCGATAAGCGCCTTTGCTGTTGCAGACCAATTAATGCGGCTGAAATTCTTAATGAAATGCTGCACTGTAACTAGAACGCCAGCAAATCCTTGTGGCTTACGTGAAACTGGAGGACGCGCAGGTCCTGGTTGTTGTGAGTTCTCAGCATCAGTATCTTCGTTGACATTTCCATTGCCCATACCGAGCATCAGGCGACTGGTGCGGCTATCGGGACGTCCCACGCCACGCCATGTTGCAACTTCAATAACGCTGCCTTGAGTCATCTTTCCTACAACGATCTTCTGTCCATCGGGCAGGTCAATCACAAGTGGTGAATCAGAGATTGGAAGTGGGAGCTTAGAGACCTTAGGTGCGCTCTTCTCGCTCTCTTGATTAGCCAATTGAGAATCCGATCGCATTCGTGTAGTCGTCAGTATTTAAATCAGCCATGGCTATTGCTCCTACACTTGAAGTGCAAGCAAAATCATCTGAGTTGGGATTTCCATTGGTTCCACCGCTAATAGTGATAGTTCCATTTCCATCAGCCGTGTATGTACCTAGCGTTGAATTAGAGAGACAGACGATGTGATCATTGGCTGAATATTTTGCAAGGTTGTAAGACTTATTGGTGAAGAATTCAAAAGTAACTGTTTGAGTTAAGCATCTCGCTTCAACTCCACCGTTAGATGTCGTCCCTGTTATTTGAGGCTTGCGGCTATCGCCAATCTTAAATCCGGCGAATACAAAGCCATTTGTTGTAAATTCCCGAACTGGCTTGATGAAGATGTAGTCATCACATGTTCCAGAGAGTTCGCCTTGAGCATATGTGAATCCGCCGGTGCTATTTCCTCCACCAGTACCTGGTGCCCCATTGGCGCCATCGGATCCATTGCGACCATTACATACATAAGAGATTGTGCCGTCAGAGGCGGTGAGCTTTACTCCACCAGCCAAACATGATCCTTGAAGTCCGGTAAATGCAACAGCGAGAACTCCTGCTCCTGCACTGCCAGGAAGACCGACAGCACCTGGCGCTCCGTCGAGTCCATCCTTACCGTCTTTACCATCCTTACCGTTCATGCCGATAAGGCCATCCTTACCTGCAACACCGGCAGGTCCTGGATCTCCCTTAGGTCCAACGAGAAGTGCGAGAACCTGGTTGAGGTTTGCTGCAGCCGACTTGGTCCCGAAGAAATAATTCTGAGAGTTGGAAGAGTTATTTGAATCCGCATATGCAACACCGACGCGAGTCAGTGAGAGCACCAGCAGGATTACGGCGAACTTCTTCATGGCTTCATTATCTCCGGATTCTCGTCAAAAGAAAACTTATCCTCGTTCGATGAGTAGATGGCGCTATAGATAGCGTGGATAACCGGCGCAACGCCCGCTAAGAGGAGCAATAGGTCTGCTCGCTGGTCTAACAAGAGTGGCTTGAGCGAGATCTGACGGAAGACTATAAATGCAATCGCTGAGATCACCGCTGATTCAAAGAGAATATTGCGCGGGATGCGTGAACTCTTAAAGAAGGCGATTCGATTGAAGCGGATAAAGATCAAGAAATATGGAAGAGCAAAGAGGATTGCGACAAAGAGCGCCCGAAAAGCTGACTCTGTCCAGATATAAACAAATGCATAATTCATCGCCAAGACTGCAAATGCTGTAATCGGTGAGCTCACTCGAGCGATAACAAATGATTCGTCGCGAGACTCTGTAATCGAGCTGCGCTCAAGAACAATTGCATCTGCAAAGCCACGAACCAAGAGCATGGCAGCAACAATCAAGATGTGGATTGAAGTTAATGAACGAAGTGGATGATCTGTGTAGATGACGCTATTGATGAGCGCGTGACCAAAGTAGAAGACGCCAGCACCGACAATGCTCGAGCCAATGACGCCCAAGAATTTGATGGGATCTGCCCCGCGAATAGATTGTGGTTCTAAATCTCGATTAATTGCCTCACGAAGTAGAGCTGCGAAGAGAGATGGTCCAACCCATGCGATACCGACCGCAAGAGAGATCAACACATCTCTAAAGCTGGTGACATTTCCAGTGAAGAGTTCAACAGCCCAGAATCCAAGAGTTGCAGCAACACCAGCAAATGCATCAAAGATTGCAATCGCTGCGACGATAATGAAGATTGTCATAGGAGTTGATGCAAGCCCATCGTTGCGACCTACTTCAATTCCTGCGATTGATCCTGCAAGAAGGCCTACGAGAGGTGTGGCTCCATAGAGTTTCTTAGAGATCCGGTGAGCAACTTCTCCCTCACGGATAAGTAAGAAGCGAAGCAGCGATGGTCGTAATGAGAGTAGCGATTGAACGCGGAGGCGATATGGAGCCTGTTCAAGTCGATCCCAGAAGTTTTGATCTCCATCAAGAATCGGATCAGTCAGTCGAGGCAAAACCTGAGTACTTCTAAATGGGATGAATGTGTACTTACGGGCACGAATCGTCGAGACGATTGCTGTTAAGAATACGAAAATTGCAATGATTAAGGTGAGGTCAAAGAGGTTTGATGTAACAGTGTTGCTCTGCGCCTCGATCAAGCTGATACCAGCAACTACTGTGCGAGGTGAGCCTTCACCATTTGTCACAACTGAATATGCACCGGGTGGAAGATCGGCTGGAATCACAACTGAATAAACAACATATCCAGCAGCGTTCTTCTCACTTGCCTTAAAGGTAATAGTGGGCTGGCCATTTCCCTCAAGAGTTACAGTCCACTTCTGCGCATAGGCTCCCCCACCGAGAACTACTTGCTGTTCGCGCCCGCGCTCCCATGTCAGCAATGGGATATCGAAAGCTTGCGCGGCAGTGGGAGCGATAAAGATTGCAATAAGTGCGAATGCGATTAGCTTGAAGCGCTTCATCATGAATCACTCTTTAAGGTATCGATGATCAACCAAATACCAACGCCGACTGGAATAAGAACCATCAACATCTTTGGCGTCATCAACTTACCGATCAAAGGGATGACGAAGAAGACAACACCGCTGACATCTTCAGCCTTAGGTTTTTGCACGTCAGGTGATGGGTTTGCATCACCTTTAACGAGCCAACCATTAATCGGATCTCCGCCAATAATGCGGTGAGTAAAGACGCCCACGGACTCGCCGCTAAAACGTCGAGCTGTATACGAGACGATATCGCCTAACTTGGGTTGAGTTCGTGGCGTTGGTGCCAAGAGCACGACATCTCCAGGCTTAATCACAGGTTCCATCGAACCGGTAAGAACAATACGAGCCTTCACAAATCCTGATGCGGAGAGAACTGAGAATGAGATCAATATGCCACTGAGTGCATATCCGATAAATTTAATGATGTTATTGATTTTTGTATTGCGTTGCTGAGTAGGGGTCGCTATGCGCTCTGGCGGCGCCTGCACAAACATCTTTGATTTTGTAGGAGCAATATCTGTTGGCGTAATAAGTACTGTTCGCTCGCCTAGCGCATTTGAAATAGTGACTAAAACTTTTGAGTCTGCAAACTGTGATTGACCTTCAACCCACATCTCTTCTGTCGATGTTGCTTCAAAGAGAGGGCGGCGTATTACCTCTGCGGTCATGGTCAGTGCTTGACGGTCTGGATCGTAATTCTTCGGACCTGGCTCGCATCCGCGAAAGAGAGCGTGCGATCCGGGTCAAAGGTAATTTGAATTGAATTTTGATTGCTTGTGTATTCAGTTGAGGTGCTTACATCGGTCAAAATATCGTAATCGATGTATGACTTATCAATTGCAACTACAGTCGCTGAATCTTGGAAGTAGAAACGTCCAAGATCAAAGGTTACGTAGCTTCCACCGTTTGCCGAAGTTGCAGATTCTGAGACTGTCAGAGCTGTACCAGTTTCGGCGTAAACCTGAATTGTGAAGTCTTCACCTACGCAGTTTGCATCCACATTTTCGAGGATGATTGAGTCGAGGCTGAACTTTCCAGTTCCTGTGTCATTGATAAATCCAGCGTATGGAATAACAGTGATTCCACCATTGGTATCGCAGGCGGTCGTTGTAGTAAAACCTTGACCGAATTCCGTCCTGGTGCCGCCTGATGTCAGCGCGATATTCGCACCATATGCAATACCTGTTACTGCCAGGATCATTGCAATTGCCTTCACAAGGAAGGGCTTTGAGCTACCACTTTCTTCAAATTCACCATTTTCAGCGTCGTCAAAAGCATATGACTCATCAAAGTCATCGCTCTCGTAACGCTTTAAAAGGTTCATTTACTTCTTTCTCTTAATCTCTCACTTTTCTGATTCTTCAAAACTAGGAGTAACCCCACTATTTAACATTTCCCTTTATACGCGGATAGAAGCGCACCGATTAAGTGGCTTCCATCCGCGTACTAGAGAATCGTTAAGTGGGTTGGATTAATTCCTTAGTTGCTCTGAAGTGTGAGCTTGTAGACAGCACCTGATGTTGAAGATGGTGTCGTGAAGCCGAGGTCGAAAGCAAGGTTTGCACTTGCTCCACCTGAAAGACCAGCGACAACAGATCCAGCTGCAGATGTGACTGAGTTTCCGTCAGCACTGATACCAATAGTTGCAGTCGTCAAAGCTGCAGATGCAGCAGTTGTAGCGAGCTGAAGTGGTGTGGCTGATGAATCTCCGTAAGCGTTGAGCTGGAAGGTCTTGCTCTGACACTTTCCAGCCTGCGCATCAATGCCTGTGAATGAAACTGTTGAGAGCATGAACTGTGGGTTGGTGGAGCTGTTCACAAAGATCACCTTCGGTGTCAGTGTGATTGAGCTATCGCAAGCAGCAGTTGTCTGAACACCTTGACCGAATTCAAGTGAAGTTGATCCGAGTGAGATGTTTGCTGCGAGTGTTGAACCAAGGACCGCTACAGCTGCAACAGTTGCAAGGCCTGCGAGTGACTTGATGTTGCTCTTCTTTGGAGCAGACTTACGTGGCGCGGGTGCGCTGTTATCAAACTTTAGGATTTCCATTCCTATTTTCCCCATTCTAATTAACGATTCCACTTGATTTAGAGCACCTTTGCCTCATAGTGGGATGAGGTTTGGGTATGCCCGCTCATTGCTGAGCGAGAATTCTTTATGGCGTCGCGGTTGGTGTTGGCGATGCACTTGGAGCAGGCGCTGGTGCGCTAGCTGATGGATTGTCGATTGTTTCGACTGTGGTGCGGCGGACAAGCTGACCATCGATATTGACAGTCTGAGCGCTTGGATCGATGAAGAAGGTGACATCTGCATTATTTACAGAGAGAACGCTTCCATCGTAGATAGATGTACCGCTGACAGATACGGCAGCACTCGCAAGCAGCGTGCCTGAGATTGTGTTACCTGTGCCTGTTAAATAAGAAAGAAGTAGCGCAGTTGAATCGCTGATGTTATTTGTTGGAACCACTGAAGGAAGTGATACCTGCAGCACTTTGGCATCAGGAATTGCACCAATGGTGATTTCTTGTGAAGTTCCGTCGATTAAGCGAACGCGAAGCTTCTTTCCCGCACAATTTTGAAGATCAAGATTTGAGACTGTCACTGCGCGAACGCGGAAGAAACCTGCCGAAGGATCTGCATCGGTCGGTTGACCATGCCACTCTTCACCCATTGCGATATAAATTTTGCTATCGCATGCGATCGCTTGCTGTGATCCTTGACCGAATTCAAGGGCACCATTTCCAACAGTCACGCTCGCAGCGAATGTTGACATGATGAATGGAATGAAACCCATTACTGCAACGCCGAAGACAATCTTCGATTTATATTTCTTGCCTCCGCCAAATCCAGAGTTGACGGGACCGCTCAGTGGTGAATGCAAAGTCACGCGAGCGCCCCTTTCTTCTAGATGCGACAAGTCAGACCACCCATAGGCGAAGGCCTAGGGTGATAACCCCGCAATACTAGACTCTGGGTTTGAGACAGTAAAGTTGCCTCCCGCTCGGAAAAAAGGTGTTCTAGACCTCAGAAAAACCCCTATTTGAGGGTGCCGCCGCCCTTTACCGTTGAAAGATCGAGTCCCAGCGGACGTAGGGTCATAACCGCCCCAGATTTAGCGGCGCTGCAATAGGTAGGGTCGGTAACAGGCTTGGTCACAGCGATAAATCGCAGGGTGAGCGAGCGCCCAGAGAGCCCTCCGCTCCAGGTGCTGATGAAGAGGCCGTTATAGCTATTGATCA
Organism: Candidatus Nanopelagicaceae bacterium; assembly: GCA_965267985.1. GTDB lineage: Bacteria > Actinomycetota > Actinomycetes > Nanopelagicales > Nanopelagicaceae > Planktophila. Next base: position 1,060,753 of record OZ254152.1, read on the forward strand.
AGGTGACGAGGCGGTTGGTCTCGGCCGAGAGGATCACAAGGCCCGTCTGATCGCCAAAGACGAGGTCGCTACCTTCAGTGGCGTTGTTAGGCGAACCTTTTTGAAGGGCATCGAACTTCATGCCTGAGGTTCCATTGATACAGACCATCGTGTATTGAACATCTTGGGCACTTGTTGCGGCATAGATATGAGGCAAGAAATATGTAGAGGCGCGAGGGTCGATTGCACCTGACGCCGGGACCTTTACTACGTATCGAGGTTGAATCTCAAGAGGAACTCCTGGACCTTGCGCCGTTGCGCTCTCTGTCGACTCTGCAAGAGGCGACTCGCTGCTCTGCGCTACTGGTGGACGTGAGACAACTGCCTCAGGTGAGAATGTGGCAGTTGGTGTTGCAGATGCCGTGGGTGTCTCGGGTGTGATTGTGACCGTTGAAGACTCTTCTACTTGAACGGCCGGCTCGAGCATCTGCGGATCGGATGACAATTCATCTGCAAGTGTGGGAGCAATAGTTGAGATGACTGCGGCAAAGAGTGTGAAGGCGAGAAGTCGTGAAATGATCTTGACTGAGCGCTTCTCAGAGTGCCAGTAATCATTAAATCGGTATCGCAACCGATCAATGAACTCATCTATAGACATATTCGAAATATACCTTCCCCGCAGCCTTGAGGTCTAACCCTTGCGAGGATTTAACCCAATTTACCCGGTATATAGACCAGCCCGAGAGATTTCATCTCTCTCTCAAGAGCGGTGCGGAGCTTGGTATCTCCTGCGCGATTGGCGTAATACATAGCGAGGCTAATTGTTTGATTACGAGCGGGAGCAATCTCAAAGAGGCGATAGACCAACGCCCCCAACCCATTGAGATTTCCGGAGTTAACTGCCTTTTCGGTCAGATAAATCTGTGCTGCAACGCATCGTGGATTGTTTGCAATTTCTTGCTCTGCCACTTCGGTTGCCCGCTCTACACCAACATTCTTAGCCATCAACATCTCTGCATCGAAGAACATAAAGCATGGCAATAGTGGCGAAGGTGAATAATCAAGCACAACAGAATTATCTGCCGCGTACTTCTCTATATGTGTCAGATAGTTGATCTGTCCCTGCGCAAAGAGCGTTGCAATAAGTGCCAATACAGCGGCGGTAGAGATTGATATTGCTTTACCTTGTCCACTCTTCTCGCTCTTTCGTGATGGAAGGCGATAGACCTGGCCAATAACAAATCCACAGATTGCCCAGAAGAGATATTTGTGAGCGAGGGTGATTGGGCTGACAAATGAGTTGGTGAGATAGATAAAAATATAGAGGCCAATTGTGCAGAGCGCCTTACGATCTATGGCCCGTAAATCCCAGAGAATTAAGAGCGAGCGAATCACGAGAGCAATTAAGAAGAGGAATGCGAGAGTTCCTAAGATTCCAACGGTTGCAAGGGTTTGCACTGATGCAGAGTGGGCATCATTGCTCAAAATATTTGTGTACTTAGCAATATCTTCAAGAGTGCGATATTGCTCGTAATTATTTCCGTACTGATCTGGTCCAACGCCAAGAAGTGGATGTGAGAAGAATTGGCGAGTACCTGCGAGCCAGAAATTTGAGCGGATCTTGACCTGGACATCATTTCCCAGAACCGGGATGAAGTCGCCAAGGAATGGCATTAAGAAGATGAACTCTGCCCAAATGACTACTGCAAATGTTCCAATATATGTTCGAGCGTTGAGCGACCACTGTGGGCGCGGAATATATTTTCTGAAAGCAAAAATAACTAGGCCAACGATGACAAATGCAATATCGAGATATCCCTGCAGAGGTCCTGCGAGGTAGAGGGCATAGATATTCACCAGGGCGGCGATTGCCGCGACTGCCTTGCCCCGACGAGATGAATAAAGTGCGAGAAGGAGAATGAGTGGAAGTGAAGTGCCGATAAAGGCGGCGAAGAAATCAATATTTCCTAGCGTTGCACTCATACCTTGATCGCCTGGCAATTCGATGAGGTTAAAGTGCTGTGCAACTCCAATCAGCGCTACCGTCTCGACCGCGGCGACATAGAAGCGAATAAGAGTTAAGAATGCGCCAAAGTTAAATTGCGCATGAAAGATGGAGACCACCAAGAGCGCAAAGGTGCTTATCGATCCAACATAGCGCCCTGTATCTCCAATGAGGGAGCTTAAGAGTGAGCCGCTCATCAACAATGATGCGAGCTGGGTAGCTACAAGAGCGATTGCTCCATATTGAGCCAACTTGGTAAATCTAAAGCGCTCAGATTTCACTGCAATAAATATTGAATAACCGGCTGCAACAATGAGAAGTGAGAATAGTTGCGCTGGCGCATTCTTATCAAAGCCATGGCGAAAGATGCCGTCGGGAATATGGAAGAGAGCAATCGCAATATAGGCAATTCCTGCTAAGAGAAGAGCCTTCTGCTGGACTTTCAAGGGTTTAATCCTCTAGTTGGCGAATGAGCTTGAAATCTCCCCCACCAAGTTGGCCTTGGTCGCGGTACATCTCCAGCTTTGCACGAGTATCTGCAATATCTAAGTTGCGCATAGTTAATTGGCCGATGCGATCGGTTGGACCGAATGCGGCATCTTCCGTGCGCTCCATCGATAATTTATCTGGGTGGTAGCTCAGCGCTGGACCACTTGTATTAATAACTGAGTAATCATCGCCGCGACGAAGGCGAAGTGTTACCTCGCCCGTCACAGCTGATGCAACCCAACGAGTGAGTGATTCGCGGAGCATTAAGCTCTGTGGATCTAACCAGCGGCCTTCGTAGAGCAAGCGACCTAAGCGGCGGCCCTCTGCATGGTAATTAGCGATGGTGTCTTCATTATGAATTGCGCTAATGAGTCGCTCGTATGCGATGAAGAGGAGAGCCATTCCTGGCGCTTCATAGATACCGCGAGATTTAGCTTCAATGATGCGGTTCTCAATCTGATCTGCCATACCAAGTCCATGGCGGCCACCGATTGCATTTGCCTCTTGCATCAAAGCAACAACATCTGTGAAATCTTTTCCATTGATGGCAACAGGGCGACCTTGAACAAACTGAATCCGCACATCTTCTGAAGGAATATTCACTGAGGAATCCCAGAACTTGACTCCCATAATTGGAGTCACGATCTCGATAGATGCATCTAATTGCTCAAGGTTCTTCGCCTCATGTGTTGCACCAAGAATGTTTGCATCAGTCGAATATGCCTTCTCAACGCTGTCACGGTATGGGAAGTTATGAGCAACTAACCACTCTGACATCTCTTTACGTCCACCGAGTTCGCGAACGAAATCTTCATCGAGCCAAGGCTTGTAGATACGAAGGTTTGGATTTGCAAGAAGTCCATAGCGGTAGAAACGCTCAATATCGTTTCCCTTATATGTCGAACCATCGCCCCAAATCTCGACCTTATCGCTCAACATTGCGCGGACAAGTAGGGTTCCGGTTACCGCGCGACCTAGTGGGGTTGTATTGAAATACTGCTTACCGCCAGAACGAATATGGAATGCTCCACACGCAATCGCAGCCAAACCTTCTTCTACAAGTGGTGTCTTGCAATCGATGAGACGTGAGATTTCAGCGCCGTACTCTTTCGCACGATCTGGAACAGTCTCAATATTGGTTTCATCATATTGGCCAAGGTCTGCTGTGTAGGTGCAAGGCACTGCGCCCTTTTCTCGCATCCATGCGACTGCTACAGATGTGTCGAGACCGCCAGAGAAGGCGATGCCAACTTTTTCACCAACAGGAAGGGATGCAAGTACCTTAGACATGGCGTAAGTCTAACGGTTCAATTTCGCCGCAAGTACGGGCGTTACTCCCCACATAGAAATCAACGATTGATAACGCTCAACTTCCTCAGATTCGGCCTGCGCGCCAGTCTTTACCGCTCGAATCATGAGATTTCTAGGGGTGTGCTCTCCCCCGATGAATTCGATTGCATCGACGCGATAACCGTGAAGCTTCATCAATTGGATTCGAAGTGAATCGGTAATCAAATCACCGAGGCGTTCGCGCATGATTCCATGGCGAGTAATAAGCGACCAAGGTTCTGGAGAGACCTTCATCTGCGCCTGAATGTCATGGTGACAACATGGAGCAAAGAGCGTCAGCGGTACATCGCGATTGAGGGCCCAAGCAATTGCATCATCTGTCGCAGTGTCGCATGCATGCAGAGCAATCGCAACATCTGCCTGATTGATAGTCGTCTCTGATATCTCTTCTGCGAGAAATGAGATAGAGCTTTCGATACTCAGTGATTTTGCAATCGCATTGTTACGATCTCGCGAAGCGGGGCGAATATCAATTCCAGTTACATGAACGGGAATCCCTTCGCTCTTGAGATATTGATGAGCGGCAAAGGTGAGATAAGCATGTCCACAGCCCAGGTCGACGATGCGCAATGGATTTTCTGGCGAAGGCACATGAATGTGGCCTGCTGAGATTGCATCATTTAATGTGGGAATCAGTAGCCTTAAGAATTCTTCAACCTGCTTGTACTTATCCATCTTTGATGGCTTGATACTTCCATTTGAATCCGCGATTCCTACTTCGCGCAAGAATGGATCTACAGGATTCAGGAGGCGCTTCTTGCTTCGGTCATGGCTGAGATCGCGCGTGACTTCGTTCTTACTCTTTGAAAGGAGCGGTACACCCTTCTTAGAGATACGAAGGGCGATAGTTTCGCCTTCAAGTTCGACATGGAAGTTGGCATATCCGGATTCAGCGAATTCATGAAATGGAAAATCACTTCGTGAATAATTCTTTGTCGTCATCTGCCGGCCATCGCTATAGCTGACTTGAATCGCCAAGCCATTTTTTAATTGGACGGGGCGAATATCAATGCGCTCATGTTGGGGCTGCATATTGCGTCTACGACCTGAGAAGACCGCTCGTACAAAACTTTGGTCCTGTGAAATTGAGGAGTGAATCTCCCTGAGGGCAGTTGCTAATTCATTCTCGCTCACACTATCAATGTTAGTCTTTCGTCATGATTTCAACCACCAACTGGATAATCACAATTGCTGCGCTCTTAGTGGTGGTCACCATCGATTTTATTTGGGCTATCGCCAACCGCGAGAAGGAAACTTCAATGCGCGAGGTCACCCTCTGGTCCATCTTCTATGTATCTCTTGCAATTGGCTTTGGTGTCTTTATGGGACATTGGCTCGATCCGCAGAGCCAAAAAGAATTCTTCGCTGGATGGCTCACTGAATACTCACTTTCCTTCGACAATCTCTTTGTCTTCGTCATTATTTTGACCAAGTTAAAGATTTCAAAAGAGCGTCAGCAGCTTGCGCTACTGATCGGAATTCTGATCGCCCTCGTTCTACGCGTCGTGGCAATCTCTGTCGGAGCTAAAGTTATTGAGGAGTTCCAACAAGTCTTCTTCCTCTTCGGTGCATTCCTTATCTATACAGCGATTCAACTCTTCATGGAGAGCGGATCTCATGGCGAAGAGGAGAAAGAGAGCAAAGTGGTCTCTTACCTCAGCACAAAGGGAATCAAGCCATTCACAATCGCCCTTATTACATTAGGTATTACAGATCTCGTCTTTGCACTTGATTCAATTCCAGCCATCTTTGGTCTGACACAAAATGTCTACATTGTTATTACTGCAAATATCTTTGCTCTCATGGGACTCCGCCAGCTCTACTTCTTAATCGGCGGACTTATGCAGCGCCTAGTTCATATCGGCAAGGGCCTCTCAGTAGTCCTTGGCTTTATCGGAGTTAAGTTAATCTTCCATGCTTTTCACGGAATCGATATCCATGAGATTGCAGGTTTTCATATTCCAGAGATCACGATTACTCAATCACTGATTGTGATTATTGGCTGTCTCGGAATTGCGACAACAACAAGCTTGATTTCTACTCGCGATAAGTAGGAATATCAGCAACAACGGCGAGACCGCCAAGCTCGCTCTTTCGTAGACTTAACTCTCCATCTGACTTGGAGATAACTGCAGCCATAATGCTCATTCCTAATCCAGAGCCACCACTTTCTCGTGATCGAGATTTATCAAAACGGTTGAGTGATTGAATCTTCTCTCGGTAGGCGCTCTCAGGAAGACCTGGTCCCCCATCTTCAATCGTCAAAATTGCACGCTTTCCAAGTCGTGCAAGAGTGATAGAGACTTCAACCCCGTCATCTGTATGGCGTGAAATGTTGTTGAGGGCATTCTGGATGAATCGTGAGAAGTAATCGTGCACACCTGAAATGCTGATGTCGCTATCAACAGAGATCTTTACTGCACGATTGGGGTTGAGAGTCGCGAAATCTTCTCCGTAAGAAATGAGGAGCTCGCTGAGATTAATCATCTCGCTCTCACGTTGGGCGCTCTCCCCTAGTTCGGCAAGGAGGAGAAGATCATGGATGAGAGTCTCCATTCGTCCGATTTCAGAATTCACGCGAGTGAATGCTCGTTCCTTATCTGACTCTTCATTCATAAGTCCTTTACTGAGCATCTCAACATAACCCTTGATGACGGTCAGTGGCGTCCGTAGCTCATGGGATGCATCTCCCAAAAAGGCTTGCATGCGTGCAAGAGCAACGTCATCATCACGCCTCTTCAATCGGCGGATATAGAGCGAGAGAAGTCCAAATGCAATAACTGAAGTCAGGACGGTAATAAAGAAGACGGTGATCAACCCTGACTTCAAGCGAGAGTTGGCTTCTACAGATGAGCCTGCGACTACAAGGAAATCACCGCCTGAAATCTCATATGACCTAAATCGATAATCGTGAATACCTCGGCCTTCTTGCACGCGATTTATTGCACTTGCAACTTCAGGTAAGGAGATGGAGCGAAAGAGTTGAATCGTTGACTCATTGATTGTAGTGACAGCGCCATCGCGAGAGACGAGATAGAGCGAGAGATCGAGTGAGAATTCATCGAGATGAAAGAGTGCTGCGCTTAACTCTTGATTTGGAGTCTGTGCAGCATCATCAATCGTTGAGTTAATTGCACCATCTATCGTTGCCAGAGAATTCTGGTAACTCTGAATCGTAATAAAGGATCCGATAGAGGCGGTAAGAATTGTCGCCGTTGCTAGAGTAACGAGGCGCAATCTTGCTGTTGAGGAGAGTTTCACTTCTTCTCAGGCTGTAGTTGGAAACCAACGCCGCGCACGGTACGAATACCTTCAAAGCCATCGCGATGGAGCTTCTTGCGAAGGTAGGAGATATAGGTATCGACAACAGTTGTCTCTGTCTCAAAGTTAATACCCCACACCTCTTCGAGAAGAAAGCTCTTACTCAAGACTCTTCCCTTTGATTCAAGGAGGACATGGAGCAATCTGAACTCAGTCGGTGAGAGATCGATGACTTCAGAGTTAAAAGTGACCTTATGTGATTCTTCATCAAGGGTGATAGGACCAACTGAGAGAACTGTGGGGACCGCTTCTGAAAATTGGGAGCGTCGCAAGATTGCACGTACGCGAAGAACTAACTCCTCTAACCCAAATGGTTTAGTTACATAATCATCTGCACCCAGGGTCAGGCCGCGAGTGATGTCGGCGCGATCGCCACGGGCACTCAACATCAGTGCGGGGGTGTTATTGCCATTGCCTCGGATGCGCTCAATAAATTCAAATCCATCCATCAAGGGCATATTGATATCAACGATTAAGAGGTCTGGTTTGATTGTGCGCAACATTGTCTGCGCAACCATTGCATCAGCGGCAGCGACAGTCTCAAAGCCTGCCAATTTGAGAGCATCGGCGAGAAGTTCACGTACGCCTGCCTCATCATCGATAATCATGATCTGCTGTGCCATGGCTCAACTCTGCCATGTGCCAGGCGCAATCGCTACCATTCACAGAATTCTCACACGATGCTAGGTCATACTATGAACATGGAGCGAAAGTCACTGAGCCGCGTAGCAATCGTTGCGACCCTCATCGCAATCAGCGCAATATCGCCTTCGACTGCGATGGCTGAACCAACGCCTGCACCCACATCTGATTCCGCTCGCAATCCCATGGAGCAATTCCGAATCGATCGAGAGAATTACATCAATGCGATGAGGATGCGCGACCTTGTAATCAAGAATATTAATATTGCATTTAAAAGCGCTTGCGATAAGGCAACAGTTGATTTCAAGAGCGCGATGGCAACTGCCAGAACTCCAGACCAGAAAAACATTGCAGCTACCGCACGTAAGAGCGCTGTCAGCGCGGCAATCGTTGCACGAGATAGCGCTATTGCAGCGCTAGGTGCAGAACCTCTTCCACCGATTGAGCCAGCGAAGCCGCTAAAGACTCCAAAGAATAAATCTCGCTAATTAATCTGCGAGTGGCATAGTGCGAATAGTTTCGCGCTTGTAATCCTTATTCTTCTCATGAATCTTACGTATCTGTAATTCAACGCTCTTGATTGCCACATCAAATGCAGCAACATCATTAAATTCTGTTGCCTCAGCGCGAAGAGCTGGACCTGAGCCATGGGATGTAATCACAACTTTATGGGAATGTTTTCCTTGACGTGGATTCTGCTCATGAGTAACTTCAACATCAATGCGTTCAATAAGGACGCTGAAACGCTCCATTGATTGGAGCTTCTCTGTCGTGATTGAGTGAAAGTCTTCAGCGAGAGTGGCATGGCGAGTGTGAATATTGATTTCCATTTAAGCTTCCTCGAATTCATCTTCATCGATCCAAGCATCTGTTTCGGAATCTTCTTGCTTTTCAACCCAGCTAAGAAAAGTTGCAACAGCCTTAAAGGCCAAGATAGTCATTGTGATAGCTGCAAGGATTCTGCGGAGAGCCTTCATGTACTTAAAATACTCTCTTTGCCTCTAAAAGTCTGAGGAATTCAGAGTTAAATTTGAGTAAGGGCTTGAGAGATATCGCTCCAGATATCTTCATGATGCTCGCATCCGACAGAGAGTCGGATGAGATTCTCGGGAACGCTCTCGCTCTCAAGGGCCCAACGGCGGCGGCGCTCCCACGTGCTCTCGACTCCACCAAGACTTGTCGCATTGGTAATTAAATGAGAGGCGGCGCATACCTTCTCTGCGCCCTCTGCATCACTTGCCACCTCAAAGGAGATGATGGCACCGAATCCTGGGTAGCGAACTTTGCCGACCTTGGGATCTGACTGTAACTTCTCAAGAAGAATCTTTGCATTGGCCTCTGCTGCTCTAAAGCGCAGAGGAAATGTGCGAATACCGCGGAGGGCAAGCCACGCCTCAAATGGACCAGGTATTGCGCCGAGCAAGGTGCGCGCCTCAAGGAGACGGGTGTGGAGTGCAGGATCTTTCACAGTCAGTGAACCGAGGATGACATCGCTATGTCCCGCTAAATATTTTGTCACTGAGTTCATTGAAATATCTGCACCGAGTTGCAACGGTAATTGGTTGAGAGGAGTGGCGAATGTGTTATCCACTGCGACTCCCATGTTGCGCTTCTTCGCCTCACCAATAATCACTGACATCTCTGCAATCTCAAGTCCTGGATTTGTTGGTGATTCAATCCACAGGAATGCAGCACCAATGAGCGCTTCGAAAACATCCTTTGTATTTGCTATATCGACAAAGCGAACTTCGAGGCGACCTTGCTCGTGATACTTCTTTAAGATCGCCATCGTTCCGCTGTAACCCTGATCTGATGCGACAACGGGTGCGCCATGTGGAAGGAGTGAGAAGACAGCTGTAATTGCAGCCATACCCGATGAGAATGCCAAGGTTGAATCACCGTGTTCGAGGGATGTAATTGCCTCTTCAAGTGCATGCCAACTTTCATTACCGAAACGACCGTAACCGATGGGGCCACCTGCTGCGAAAGTTGAGTTGAGCGAGATGCCTACATTGAGCGGTGCGCCTGCCTCAGATGAAGGGCGACCTGCGGCGATGGCGCTGGTCTCGGGATGCTGTGATTCCATATCCCAAGGGTAATGGCTTAGTGCAGTGCTCGCGCTACTCGATTAATCGCCTCAGTGATGATTTCAGGCGAGGTAGCAAAGTTAAGGCGGACATAGTCGGAGAATTGCTCGCCAAAGCGCACGCCAGGGACAAATGCGACCTTGGCATTGTCAATCAGATGTGAAGCAGGTTCGGCTCCAATTGCATATGCACTGAAATCAATCCATGAGAGGTATGAGCAGTGAGGCATATGTGTCTTCGCCTTGGGGAGCTTCTCCTCAACCAAAGCTGCTACCAGTTTGCGGTTGAAATCCAATTGGACCATCAACTGATCGAGCCATGGTTCGCCATCTTTGAAGGCGCTCACTGTGGCGAAGGCTCCCAAAAGCGAGGCGCGGTAATGGGTAGCGGGTGCAATTGCATTGAGACGTTCATACATCGAAGGGCTCTCAGTAACAATGATTGCGCACTTCAACCCTGCGATATTCCATCCCTTGCTTGCGGCAGTTACTGTGATTCCAACTTCGCGAGCCTTAGCGCCTAGTGAAAGGAAGGGGGTAAAAGTTTGTTCTGCAAATGTCAGTGGTGAATGAATCTCATCGCTGATGATAATGACATTGTTCTCATCTGCTAGCTGGACAAGCTTCTCTAGCTCTTCCTTTGTATAGATGCGACCCAATGGATTATGTGGGTTGCAGATGAGGTGGACTTTTATTCCTGATTTATAAGCCGCTTCGATTCCAGGCCAATTAAGATGCCAGGGCGAACCGTTAATTTCTTCCTCTGATCGAGTGAGCGGAACATCAACTATCTCGAGATGGGTCTCACTCGCCCAGGAAAAGAAATTTGGATAGACCGGTGAGTTGATCATGATCTTGTCGCCATATTCTGTGATGACACGCAGGGTCTCAACGATTCCAACTCCCACATCTGCTGCGATTCGAACCTGTGTGGGATCCGGCTTCCACCCAAAGCGCCTCTCGGAGAACCCCGCGAAGGCCTCGCCCATCTCAGGAATTGCACCGAGATAGCCAAGGTCAGACTTATCGACCATCTCTTTCAGTGCGCGACGAATTGGTTCTGCCACAGGGAAATCCATCTCTGCAACGGGAAGTGGAAGTACATCGCTTGGAAATGCGCGCCACTTCTCAGATTTATGTGTTTGAAGTTCTGTTATCGGCACGAGATGAAAATCGCTCATGACGTGAAGTATTGCACTCCCGTCAATGAAACTCCATGATTGCCCTGTGCCGATCACCCCGATTACAGAGCGAGAGATGAAGAAAGTCGTCTCAGAAATATCTTCTCGTGATAAGAAATTTGCTCGAATTATTGAGGCGCACCCGCTCTGCACAATAGGCCGCAACCCAAAGCCAATCACCCACTTTGAATCATTAGTGGAATCAGTGATCTCGCAACAACTTGCCGTGAAGGCCGCAGATACAATTTTTATGCGAGTGAAGAAGGCGGCCGGAGGACGAATTATCCCTACACGTATCGCAGCCCTTGATGAGGTGACGACGCGAGAGGCTGGAGTATCAGGAGCAAAACACCGCACCATCCAAGGCCTAGCTAGCGCTGCACTGGAGAAGCAGATTAACTTTAATAAATTACATGAAGTGGAAAGTGATGAAGAAATCTTCAATCAACTTACAGCGCTCTGGGGAATCGGCCCATGGACAGTTGATATGTTTATGATGCATCAATTAGGACGCCTCAATATCTGGCCGACTGGTGACCTCGGGGTTCGTCGCGGGTGGGAGAAGATTTACTCACTCAGTGAAGAAATATCTCCTAAAGAACTTGAGGTAAAAGGTGAGAAGTTTCGTCCTTACCGAAGCGTTGTTGCTTGGTATTGCTGGCGAGCGTGGGGCTAGCTCTGAGGAAATCTCACTCCCGTACTTGAGTGGCAGTCATAGCCATTGGGATTCTTCTCAAGATAACGCTGGTGATACTCCTCGGCAGGATAGAAGGTGACTCCCTCTGCGCTAAGGATTTCAGTGCAAATTGCTCCGATGCCCTCACTTTCAAGAGCGCGCTGATATAAATCACGAGTTGCCATCGCGACCTGCTTTTGTTCAGGGCTGGTGAAATAGATAGAGCTTCGATATTGAGTGCCAATATCTCCACCTTGTTGATTGAGTGATGTGGGATCGTGCATAACCCAGAACTCTTCACAGAGGCGTGCATAGGAAACCTGATCTGGATTGAAATTCACTTCCACCATCTCTGCATGAAGAGTCTTACCTGTGCAGACTTCTTCATATGTTGGATTTGCTGTAATTCCACCCATGTAACCGACTCGAGTTGAAATTACACCTGACATATTCCAGAAACGTCGCTCAGCTCCCCAGAAACATCCAGTGGCAAAGTAGGCAGTGGCAGATTTGATGTCGCTCATAGTCGGATAACCTACTCTCTGCGCCCCCGTAGCTCAGGGGATAGAGCACTGCCCTCCGGAGGCAGGTGCACAGGTTCGAATCCTGTCGGGGGCACATCTTCATCGGCGCGAGGTAAATCACCTCTCTTTTGAAACATTTTTCCCATACATCCTTGTTTAACTACCCAGCAACAGGGAGAATTACGCTTCTCGCACTTCGCGAGATTTATCGATTTTTCGCGTAAAGGAGCTTCCCCATGGATTGGAGACATCAATCTGCCTGCCGTGACGAAGATCCAGAGCTCTTCTTCCCTGTTGGAAATACAGGTCCTGCAATCACTCAGATCGAAGAGGCGAAGAAGGTCTGCAACCGCTGCATCGTTAAGGATGCCTGCTTGGCATGGGCCCTCGAATCTGGCCAGGATGCTGGCGTCTGGGGTGGTCTCTCAGAGGATGAGCGTCGTGCGCTCAAGCGCCGAGCCGCTCGTAACCGTGCCCGTCTGATGGATAACGGACTCTCTCACTAATCTCTTTCTATTTAATAAATCGGAAAATACAGAACTGCTCGCGTCTCTTCCTGATCTGACTCGAGTGCCAAAGTTCCGCGCAACTCATTCTCTGTCAATGTGCGCACGATTTGAAGTCCAAGGTTTGATGATGTCGCCAAGCTAAATCCATCTGGCAATCCCACGCCATCATCTGAAATCGTAACGGTAACAGATTTCTCTTTGCGTTCAATTTTAATATCGAGCTTGCTTCCTTCGCTCTCAAGTCCATGTTCGAGCGCGTTATAGATCAGTTCAGTAATAACAAGTGCAAGTGGAGTTGCAATACGTGACTCGAGGGCTCCAAGAGTTCCTGAGCGAGAGATTTTTAATTCACTCATACGAGGGGTGAGTTCAAGAGCGTGATTAACCAATCGGTCCAAGACATCATCAAATGCCACAGAGGAATCAGAGCTACTTGAGAGCGTCTCATGCACGAGCGCAATTGATGCAATACGTCGGACTGCTTCGTTAAGTGCTTGGCTTGCCCCTGGATCTTCAATACGTCGTGCTTGTAAACGAAGCAGTGCAGAAACAGTTTGAAGATTATTTTTTACTCGGTGATGGATCTCGCGGATTGTTGCATCTTTAGTAACGAGCTCGCGCTCACGGCGTCGAAGCTCTGTCACGTTATTGAGCAAGACAATTGCACCGATGCGATCTTGGCCCGCAAGAATTGGCAATACGATGAGATCAATCACGCCGCCCACGTTCTCAACTTCTACGCGACGAAGAGATCGACCGCTCAAGCTTGTAATCAGGGCCTCTTCACGTGCATCTGATTTTTCGCGCGAAACTGTCTCTGCAATCTCTCCCAATGAATATCCTTCAAGTTCATTGGTCCACCCCATACGGCTAAATGCTGATCGTGCATTAGGGCTTGCATAACTCACAGTTCCATTGACATCTATTCGTACCAGCCCATCACCAACGCGTGGGGTTGGATCAAAGAGCGTTCCAGCGTTGCGATATGGAAAGTTGCCTTCAGCAACCATGCGATAGAGCTCATGCGCAATCTCACGATAATTAAGTTCAAGGCGTGAAGGTTGGCGCATCAAATCTGAGTTTCGGTGGCGAGAGATCACAGCGATGACCTTCTCTCCCATTATTACCGGAATTGTCTCTTCCTTGACCATAACTTCGCCCAGCATCTGTGGCTCTGTATTTCGAACAATCTCCCCATGAGATAAGGCCTGATCAATATAGAAACGTTCTCCCCATGCGATCTCATCGCCAATAACGTCATTGGCAAAGACAGTTGCTGCAGTTGTGGGGCGAATATGTGCAACAGCGATGTAGCCGGTTGGCCAACTAGCATCATCCTTGCGGAGTGGAATCCAGAGAATAAGGTCTGCGAAAGAGAGATCTGAGAGCAATTGCCAATCGGCTACGAGTTCGCGGAGTGTGTGAATTTCCTCCGCTGATGAAGGTGTTCTCCCCTCAACATACTCTTCAATCGAAGCCATATGAATTACCGATTTAACCAATCGCTCACGCTGAGTTGTGCCTCTTGTGGAGCAAACCATGTGAGGTCATCTGCATCTTCGCCTACAAGGAAGACTGCCTCCACAGAATTCCACTGAAGAGGCATGACAACTTCTGCGCTGATTTCATCAAAGGCGCCAAGGATTTCTTCAGGAACTTCGAGGGCGATAACGAGAGCCGCACCAGATTGATCATCTAAAAACTCGATTGCATCTTCTGCGGCAAGAAGCGAGAGCGAATACTCAATCTCTTCCTCATCCATCTCAGGATGGGTTCCGCTATAAATTGGCGTTGGTGCATAGACCTCGGGGATATCGATTGTTCCGCTCTGAACAAATTCTTGAAGTTCATCGGCAGTCGTACCAAAGTAAACGCGCATGCCCCAAGAATAACGGCATAACCCAACAGCAATTACTCCAGGATGAGGCGCTCTCTCACAAATTCTCCTATCTCTCGATTGATGGTGCTTCGCGGAGCGCTCATGTGCAGGGTAGCTGCTTGCTCCCGCGTCGCTTCGATCGCCCTGTGGTCGCGAGAGAAGATGGTGGCGTGGGATGAGGATCTCTCGAAAATCTCACTCTCAAGCTTCATTCGCTCTCGCCGACTCATGGCTGAATCCAGGGTGATTGCAATGTCGACCTTGATTGCCGGAGCAATCTCCTTCAATTTCTTTACTGCCCTCTCTGTCCTATCAAGATTCTTCTTAAAATTGCTCGCTATAAGGATGAAAGTTCCTTGCGAATAGATGATCCAATGGAGAATTTTATCGAAGAGGCGATTTCCGGATAATGATGGCTCGCTCAAGAGCCCTAAGTCGATAACAATGCAATCAAATTCCTGGGCAATGGATGCAAGATAGAGCAGCTGGGATATCTCTGAAATTTCACACAGAAAAAGACCCTCTTTGAATTCCTTTGCATCGCTACGAATATCATGGATCTCACAATGTTCTGCGAGTGCAGATGAACTAGAGCTGGCGTCAACTAATAAGACCCGCTTGCCAGTTAAGGAAATCTGGTCAGCTGCGTTAAGAGCAAGCGTTGTTGTTCCTACTCCTCCCTGCTTAGAGGCCACTGCAATTACTCGTGATTGGGTTGCAGGAATAAGAACTTTCTCTGGCGCGCTCCCCCTGGTTCGATTTCTTATCAACTCGCCTAATTCAAAGTCACTCTTTGGTTGTTCGACACCTTCTCGCCCGATGGGCTCTGAGAGACCGCGAAGGAGGATTGTATTTTTAAATTGAATCTTCTCTGGAGCGATAAAGTCATCGGAGAGCAGTAGGAGTACGTCTGGGAATCGCGTGATATTTGCAAGGAGAGATTCTGGCGAGGTAGATCGGTAGAGAACTTTCCATCCTGAGCGCACGAGCGAAGCTGCCAGAGCACCCTCTTGCTCCATATCCTTAATCGCAGTAATCGCCAGTAACTCGTGATCAGCGACCACTTGCTACCACCACTAAACGTCCGCTCGATGTTGCCGCTAAAACTTTTGGAACATCATCTCTGTGAAGAGAGATTGTCAGAGCGATATCACCGCCGAAGTTTGCACCATTCTGTGAAATCTCTTTGATGAAGACCCCGGTGATCACTCGTTGCGGCTCAGAAACGGCTTCACCATTGCGAGCATCGAAGAGTTGATAGAGTGAGACGATCTCACCGACAGATGTTGTTGAGGGTAGGTCGGCGGCTCTTATTGCTATTGAGAGGCTCTCGGAATCTAACTCTTCGCTGTTACCACTGAGATCTGAGACGTTAATGAGAGAGCCAGATGAGAGACTTCTCAGAGTGATTGAGCCGATGGGATTGAGCGAAGAAGAGAGATACCCCTGTGCTCTTCTTCCAAGGGTCGCCTTCTCAAGTGAGACATCTGCAGAAGTGATTTGAACGCCCCGCGGTAATGGATGGTTAAGGACCCAGTACTCACCGCCCATGGATGAGATATAGGCGATGAGAAGTGAGGCGATAATTGATGTGAAGAAGAGTGAGCCTGCAAGAAGAAGGCGTGAATGTGATTTCTTTTCGGGAAGTGAATTCATGGCGGCACGGTAACGAGCGGATAGGAAGTGAAAAGAGGTTCTCCACAGTCATACAAAAGGATGAGAAAAATTCATTCATTGCTCTGATGTGCGGAGAAGAAATCTCAGCGAATCTGCCTCCATGACAATTACGGAAGAGAAGCGAAGCCTTCACCTTATTTCAAGCAGCACGCCACCAGAGTTATGGGGCCATCCCACCCTCGATCTCTTTGATCTCAGAGTTGAAGAGCGAGCCCCACAGGAGGCGCTTCTCTATCAATCGCCATCACTCTTTGGTGAACCTTTTGAAGATGATGACCGCCCGAGACCCACATCAGCTTCTGAGCTACCTGATATTGCGCAATGGACGATGAGCTTTGCAATCAATCTCCTTGAAATTGTTGCCGGTCGCCGACAACCCAATCAATTAGCAACACGGTGCCATCACGTAATTTTTAGACAGTTACTAGCGATGGTTGGATGTGAGAAAGAGATCGGGCGCATACGCAAGATTCACCAGGATCAACCTCTCGATGGAATCTGCGAATCAGTAATCACAGTACGTTTCGGTGAACGCGTACGCGCAATTGCAATCCGTACTGAAGGAGTCGATGGGCGATGGCTCTGCACCGCCCTGCGATTGATGTGAAGTTAAGCGGCTCCGTGGCAGCGCTTGAACTTCTTACCTGAACCACATGGGCATGGGCTATTACGAGAGACATCGCCTGTCGTAACAACACCATTCTCATCTGCAGCTGTGTATTGCAACGGCAGAGATTGAGCGGGTTTGCTCTCAAGACCCTTTGCCTGAATCTGTGATCCATCACCTTCGATGGTGACTTCAACATTAAAGACCAAGCTCGCAAGCTCTTCCTTAATTGCATCCATCATCGCAGAGAAGAGTTCATAACCCTCTCGCTGATATTCAACGAGTGGGTCACGCTGTGCCATTGCACGAAGTCCGATGCCCTCTTGGAGGTAATCCATCTCGTAGAGATGCTCACGCCAGCGGCGATCGAGAACTGAAAGGAGAACCTTTCGCTCAAGCTCGCGGAGTACATCTGTGCCGAGATTTGCTTCGCGCTCTGCATAGGCTTTGCGAGCATCGTCGAGAATCTTCTCTTCAAGGAAATCGGCATCGAGAGCTGCTGCTCCCCCAATCTCCGCAAGCAACTGCTCTGATGTAAATGAAATTGGATAGACGAGCTTGAGAGCTGTCCAGAGATCTGCGAGATTCCAATCTTCGCTAAAGCCCTCTGCTGTCGCAGCGCGAACATATGCAGAGATGGTTTCGGCAACGAAATCCTGAACCTGTGAACCAATATCTTTTCCTTCAAGGACGAGGCGACGCTCGCTATAGATCACGAGGCGTTGACGGTTCATTACATCGTCATACTTCAAAACATTCTTACGGATCTCAAAGTTCTGTGCCTCAACCTGTGTCTGAGCAGAACGAATTGCATTCGAGACCATTTTAGATTCGATTGGTTCATCCTCTGGCAAACCTGCAGCCAATAGGAATCGCTCGACGAGCGCAGAGTTGAAGCGGCGCATGAGCTCATCTTGGAGTGAGAGGTAGAAACGTGACTCACCTGGATCGCCTTGACGACCTGAACGACCACGGAGCTGGTTATCAATACGTCGAGATTCGTGGCGCTCTGTTCCGAGAACGTAGAGACCACCAAGGCCAATAACTTCTTCATGGTCCTTCTCAACAGCTGTCTTCTGCTTTGCAATCTCTGCAGGCCATGCAGCTTCATACTCTGCTGCATCATCTACTGGTGAGAGACCGCGACGTTGAAGTTCAAAGTCAGCCATAAATTCTGGGTTACCACCGAGCATGATGTCGGTTCCGCGACCTGCCATGTTGGTAGCAACTGTTACTGCACCCTTCACACCTGCGCGGGCAACGATTGATGCTTCACGTTCGTGATGCTTTGCATTAAGAACTTCGTGAGGCACGCCTGCCTTCTTAAGGAGCGCTGAGAGTTCTTCGGATTTCTCAACAGAGACGGTACCAACGAGGACCGGCTGGCCCTTGCGATGGCGCTCTGCAATATCGCGAACAACTGCATGGAACTTACCGAGCTCTGATTTGTATACAAGGTCAGCTTGGTCGATACGTTGCATTCCACGGTTGGTAGGAATTGGAACAACACCGAGCTTATAGATCTGATGGAATTCAGATGCCTCAGTCATTGCAGTGCCCGTCATACCTGAGATCTTCTCGTAGAGACGGAAGTAATTCTGAAGAGTAATTGTTGCAAGTGTCTGGTTCTCATCCTTGATCTCGATGCGTTCTTTCGCCTCAAGAGCCTGATGAAGTCCTTCGCTATAGCGACGACCAGCCAACATACGACCTGTGTGCTCATCAACGATTAAGAGCTCACCATTCATGACGACATAATCCTTATCGCGCTTAAAGAGTTCCTTCGCGCGAACAGCGTTGTTGAGATAGCCGATAAGAGTTGTATTTGCAGCTTCGTAGAGGTTCTCTATCTCAAGGAGCTGTTCTACCTTTGTAACGCCATCTTCGAGAATACCGATGGTCTTCTTCTTCTCATCAACCTCATAATGTTCATCACGGTTGAGCTTTGTTGCAATATTTGCAAACTCTACATACCACTTCGTTGCCTTATCGGCAGGTCCGCTGATAATCAACGGTGTACGAGCCTCATCAATCAAGATCGAGTCAACTTCGTCCACTACTGCAAAGAAGTGATCGCGCTGAACACACTCTTCGAGCGACCACGCCATATTGTCGCGAAGGTAATCAAAGCCAAATTCATTATTTGTTCCATATGTAATATCTGATGCATATGCAGCGCGACGCTCTGCTGGAGTCATGCTGTTGAGAATTACGCCGACAGTAAGACCAAGGAAGCGATGGATACGACCCATCCACTCGCTATCGCGCTCTGCGAGGTAATCGTTGACTGTTACAACGTGAACACCTTTACCTGCGAGTGCATTGAGGTAAGAAGGGAGAGTTGCAACGAGAGTCTTACCTTCACCGGTACGCATTTCTGCAATATTTCCAAGATGAAGCGCTGCTCCACCCATGAGCTGAACATCATAATGGCGCTGTCCGAGTGTGCGCTTTGCTGCTTCGCGAACTACCGCAAATGCCTCAGGGAGAATGTCATCGAGAGTCTCGCCCTGCGTGAGGCGCTTCTTAAATTCATCTGTCTTTGCTCGGAGCGCTTCATCGCTGAGTGGAGTGATTGAGCCCTCAAAGCCATTGACCTTATCGACAATCTTGCTGAGATCGCGAAGGATCTTGCCTTCGCCAGCACGCATGATTCGATCTAAAAGCTTTGACATGGAGGAACCTTTCGCAACGAGGGCTTTATCTTAGTGGTTGGGCCAGAGCGGCCGTTACGGCCCCAATCACCTGAATTCCCGCATATCTCAAGGCGCGAGCCGCCTCAATGAGGGTGGCACCTGTCGTTACTAGGTCATCAACCAGAACTGCTTTTCCATACAGCCCATCTACCTTCTCTACAACAAAGGCGCCTTCGAGATTATTCCATCGCCCTTGGAGATCAAGTCCGCTCTGATCTCTGACTTTTCTGCCATGGATAAGAGGAGAAGAAATTGAAATACCCAATTTCTCTGAAGCCGGCTTTGCCATCTCTGCAATGAATTCTCGCCCTCGCAATCGAGTTGCGCTCTTGCGTGAAGGAATTGGGATTAAGAAATCTACCCACTCTGTTCGCAGAAAATCTTCAAGTGAATGCGTTATGGCACTTGATACAAATTCATCAGCACTTGAAAGATGATTTTCTTTTGCGCCGAGAATAACTTTCTGGGCAATCGAGGAGTAAATAACGCTTGAAGTTACCTGTAATGAGATATCAGAATTTCTACCCACAACAG
This sequence comes from Candidatus Nanopelagicaceae bacterium, assembly GCA_965267985.1. Lineage (GTDB taxonomy): Bacteria > Actinomycetota > Actinomycetes > Nanopelagicales > Nanopelagicaceae > Planktophila. The sequence goes on from OZ254152.1 coordinate 1,080,908, forward strand.
TTCTGTAGATATGTGGATTCCAGCCTTTTCTACATTTCGAACAGAGCGTTAAACCAAGTGCTAAACAAGAGATGCACCGTGATGGAAAGAGAAGCTCGTTGAGAGATTTAATGAATTCCACTGCGACATCATTGCCTCAGATGAAGGGCTGATTACTGGTAGAAAACATCCTCGTGGAAATCTTCTGGGGTTGGCTTGATTGGTCGGCTCATAATCGCCTCTCCAGCAATGCGTGGAAGGGTGAGAACAAAGTGGGCGCCCTTGCCAGGTCGACCCCATGCATCGAGTTCGCCGTTATGGAGGCGAGCATCTTCTAGCGCAATAGAAAGTCCTAAACCAGTTCCGCCTCTGACGCGCGCACGAGAAGGGTCTGCTCGCCAGAATCGATCGAATACACGAATCAGCGATGACTCATCAAGGCCAGTACCAAAGTCGCGCACGCCAACTGCTACCTCTGATTCAGTCGACTTAATCTGAATTTCAATCGGGGTTCCATCGCAGTGATCGAGGGCATTCGATAAGAGATTGCGCATAATGCGCTCAACGCGGCGCATATCTGCCTTGACCGTGACGACAGAGTTATCTGACTTCGTTGATACACCAGATGTCTTCTCATCAGTATCAACGCCGAGATCATGCACTGAACGTTTGATGAGGGCGATCAAATCGAATTCAACAGGCTCAAGAACTGCTACTTCAGCATCAAAACGACTGACCTCAAGAAGGTCTTCTAAAAGTCGTTCAAATCTATCGAGCTGGGCAACCAGGAGTTCGGCGCTTCGCGCTACAGGCGCTTCGAAAGTAGTGCGGTGGTTGTAAATCACCTCTGATGCCATCCGCAGCGTCGTCAATGGCGTGCGGAGTTCGTGAGAAACATCAGATACAAATCGTTGCTGTACGCGGGATAAGTTTTCAAGACGTGAAATCTGCTGCTCAATAGATGCAGCCATATCATTAAAGGAGATGGCCAGCGTCGCTAACTCATCTTTAGATGTAATCGGTAGGCGGAGATCGAACTCACCTTGGGTAAATTGCTTTGCAACGGAGGCTGCCTCTCGCACCGGTCTCACAACCTGTCGGGCTACAAGCCATGTAATAAGACCAATCAGGAAGATCAGGGCAAAGCCTGTAAGCAAGAGAGAATTTTGAATCAATTGAATGGTCGAACCTTGGTTTGCCAACGAGAAGACCACATACATCTCGTATCGTCCTGCGCCCGGTACGTTGATTCGGTTTCCAACAAATAGCGAGTCAACGCTAGGACTTGCCGCATATTTAAGGCGGCCGTATTCATATTGCAAATTTGAATCTTTAAGAATCTTCTCTCGCACTCCAGATGGAATTGATTCACTCAAAGCGCTATTGGAGGCCATCTCATAAGAAACCTTTGACTTCTTGGTCGTTGGTGTCTTCACTATTATGACTTCGCGACGTTGCTCCTTGATTCCTTGTGTTGTCGCATCGACAACGATTTCGGCGAGAATTTTCTTCCGCTCATCAACCGTGCTCCCCTGCGAAATCAAGAGTTGATACTGGGCGTTAAAGAAAGCTAAGCGCGCTTCAGCAAGTGATGAGTTGAGGTTTGTAGAACGAATTCCATCTGAAAGTCGTGAGTAGAGAGCAGATCCTGTCAGCCACACAACTCCGAGGGAGAGCAGGACTGTTGATGCAACAACCTTTGCGCCCAGTGAACGTTGAAAGGCAAGACGGAGTCTTGTCATCCTAGGAAGCGCCGCCCGCCTTATATCCAACACCGCGCACAGTCATCACAATCTCTGGATGTTCTGGATCATGTTCAATCTTTGAACGAAGGCGCTGCACATGAACATTGACGAGGCGGGTATCTGTTGAATGACGGTAGCCCCAGACTTCGCTGAGAAGTGCATCGCGAGTAAAGACGCGGCCTGGATCCTTTGCCAGCGCAACAAGGAGATCGAACTCAAGTCTCGTCAAGGTAATCGCCTTTGCACCGCGATGGATTTCATGAGCTGTGACATCGATAGTCAGATCGCCAATGGTGAGAACTCCTGTGACATCAGCATTAGTGCGACGCAAGCGAGTTCTAATTCGCGCGATTAATTCAGCCTCATCACGGAACGGCTTTTGCATGTAATCATCTGCGCCAGCTTCTAGCCCTCGAACAATGTCGAGGGTCTCGCCCTTTGCGCTGAGCATCACGATCGGCACAACTGACTCTTTACGAATCAGCGTGCAGACCTCGATGCCATCTAACCCTGGAAGCATCACATCGAGGAGGACGAGGTCTGGAGGATTATTTCTAAATGCCTCAAGCGCCTCGTCTCCACGATTGACGAGATCTACATCAAAACCTGAACTTGTTAAGACAATTCCAAGCATCTCTGCAAGATCTAGATCGTCATCGACGACCAGGATTCGTGCCATTTATGAACCGTGCTCCCATGAGTTGAGGTACAACTCTTGTGCTGGAGTAAGTGTGTCGATATTTCCACCCATTGACTTGAGCTTGAGTGAAGCTACTTCCTTATCGATATATGAAGGAACATCGTGAACGCCTGCTGGAAGGTTCTTCGCTTCCTTAACGAGGTATTCAGCCGTGAGAGCCTGATCAGAGAATGACATATCCATTACTGATGCTGGGTGTCCTTCTGCTGCACCAAGGTTGACGAGACGACCTTCTGCGATAAGGAGGAGGCGGCGTCCGTCAGCGAGAACGTATTCATCTGTCTGGTGGCGCATCTTTGAATTCTTTGACTTTGCATTCTGTTCGAGCCAAGCAACATCGATCTCGATATCGAAGTGACCTGAGTTGGCCATGATTGCGCCATCCTTCATCACTGCGAAGTGTTCATCACGAAGTACATCGCGGTTACCTGTCACAGTAATAAATACATCGCCAACCTTTGCAGCCTCAGTCATTGGCATTACGCGGTAGCCCTGCATCATTGCATCGAGCGCCTTAGTTGGATCGATCTCTGTCACGATGACATCTGCGCCCATACCCTTTGCGCGCTCTGCAACGCCCTTACCGCAGTAACCAAAACCTGCGACTACGAGGATGCGTCCTGCGAGCAAGAAGTTTGTTGCACGGAAGACAGCATCGAGAGTTGATTGACCTGTTCCGAAACGGTTGTCGAACATGTGCTTTGTATCTGTGTCATTGACAGCAATCATTGGGAATGTAAGTGCGCCGTCCTTAGCCATCTGGTTGAGGCGGATAACACCAGTTGTTGTCTCTTCGCATCCACCTGAGATGTTCGGAAGTAGTTCACGACGTGTCGTGTGAAGCGTGTTCACCAGGTCGCAACCATCATCGAATACCTGGTGTGGCTCGATATCGAGCGCTGCGTTGATATGTGAGTAGTAACCATCGCGATCAACTGCATTGCGAGCGAAAACTGAGATTCCGTACTCGTGGACGAGAGCAGCTGCTGTGTCATCCTGAGTTGAAAGTGGATTAGAAGCACAGAGTGCGATCTCTGCGCCGCCTGCCTTGAGAACGCGCATCAAGTTAGCTGTCTCTGTTGTGACGTGCATACATGCTGAGATGCGAACTCCAGCAAATGGCTGCGTCTTCTCGAAGCGCTCACGAATCTGTGCGAGAACAGGCATGTTGCGCTCTGCCCACTCGATTCGCTTGCGACCAGCAGCAGCAAGTGATGCATCTGCAATATCGTGTTTTGGAATAGTTGTAACTGACATTTATATCTCCCTCGATAGGCTGTAAAGAGAGCCTCATGAATTGATTAGCTCTTCTATTTTTCGCTTGACCTTCGGCGTAGGGCTCTACTGTGCTGATCGGCTATGGGCATAGATTACTAGCCATCGCCTCGAAAGGCAGAATTAGAGGTTAGGCGCGTATGGTCTTGAGAACTGCATCACGGATGGATTTCATCTCTTTCGCAGTCGTAGCCTCAACGTTGAGTCGAAGGAGAGGCTCAGTATTTGAGGCCCGCAGGTTGAACCACCAGGTATCGCCGGTGACGGTGAGGCCATCAAGATCATCGAGTTCAACGCCAGGCAGTGCGCCATAGTGTTCTTCAATCTTCTGAGTCGATGCAGCCGCATCAGAGACCGTTGAATTGATCTCACCGCTAGAGATGTAACGGTTAAATGGGGCGAAGAGTTGTGAGAGCGGAACATCGTTCTCCCCAAGCGCTGCGATTGCATGTAGCGCTGCAAGCATTCCAGAATCTGCGCGCCAGAAATCACGGAAGTAGAAGTGACCTGAGTGCTCGCCACCAAATACTGCACCAGTCTCTGCCATCAACTTCTTGATGTAAGAGTGACCAACACGGGAGCGAACAGAAGTTCCGCCATTTTCTTCGACAACCTCTATTACCGACTTCGATGAGATGAGGTTGTAAATAATTGTTGAACCTGGGTACTTTGCAAGTTCACGAGTGGCAATTAAACCTGTCAGTGCTGAAGGGTTAACGAGGTCCCCCTTCTCATCTACTAAGAAGCAGCGGTCGGCATCGCCATCAAATGCAAGGCCGATATCAGCCTTATGCTTCTTAACAGCGGCTTGAAGATCACGAAGGTTCTCTGGATCGATTGGATTCGCCTCATGATTCGGGAAGGTTCCATCGAGTTCGTAATACATCTCGATGACCTCGGCGTTGAGGCGTGCAAAAACGGCCGGAGCTGTATGGCCTGCCATTCCATTGCCGGCATCAATCACAATCTTGAGCGGGCGGATAGATGAGAGGTTGACGAGATCCAGTAGATGCGTCACATAATCTTCGAGCATCTCTTGACGACGTTCTACGCCGACCTGGCTCAGTGGAATTGGTGAACCGTCATTGACAAACTTTTCAATGGTAAGAAGGCCAGACTCTTTTCCAATTGGTCGAGCACCGCTCAGGCACATCTTGATTCCGTTATAGGCAGCAGGGTTATGACTTGCTGTAAACATCGCACCAGGAAGATTGAGCTTTCCTGCAGCGAAATAAAGCATGTCCGTTGATGCAAGGCCGATTCGGATGACATCAAGGCCTTGTGATGTCACACCTGCGCTAAATGCATCTGCAAGTTCGGGAGATGAGGGGCGCATATCTTCACCGATAACTACGGTGCCCGGCTCGCGCTCTGCCTTAAGAAATCTGGCGAATGCTGCACCTGTTGCAAATGTAAATTCTGGAGTGATCTCACCATCGACGAGTCCACGAATGTCATATGCCTTAAAAATTGATGCGCTCATGCCCCAATAGTAAGAGGTTTATCGTTAAGAAGGAACCGCGCGCAAGTGACCTCGACGCCCCACCTGTGAAACCTGTGCGGGACTTGTCGGTACTTCTTGCTCTTGATGGTTTCGCGCAACCTCGCGAACTGCATCCGCAATCGCCATCAAATCATCTTCGCTTGGGCCTGCACCTTCGCCGCTCGCTATCTCGCGCTCAACGCTCCAGCCATTAGGAACGGTAAGTCGTGCAGCATGGCGTTCGCAGAGATCATATGCGTGTGGTTCAGAGAATGTTGCAATGGGACCGAGTACTGCACGAGAGTCTGAATAAATATAGGTAAGAGTCATTGTTGCAGCTGCTCTGCAACTCACACGTGAACAGGAACGACCTGAAACCGGACTCATAGAGGAAAGATTAGTGGGAGGAGGCGGTGAAGTTAGGGAATCAACACTCTGATATTTGAACGAGGTATTGATGTACGGGTCAAGGTGCTTCCGATAACAAGTGGCGCGTAACCAAATCCACTCTTTGATGTAATGAGGGCAGCGCCATATGTCTTCTCGGAACGCTTTGTAATAGTGAAGGAGCGGATTCGATCAGATACCTGATAGGTCGCAATCTCTGAACCTCGCACGGAGATGCTTCGTTTCTTACCTTGGGTAGAAGTCAATTCAATATCGACCTCAATTGAATCGCCGGTGAAGATAAGGAATGGAGCTAAGCCAGTAACAGCAAAGGTTCCCTTCTCCAATTGCGGCGCAGGGGTGCTCCAGAGAAAGTCTGATTTGCCGAGTGAATTTGTCTTAGTGAAGACAGATGCGAGAAATGGGCGCTCAGAGCTGAGGTGCAGTGCAAACTTCCCAGATTGCATGACGACATCAAGTGGCAGATCAATAACTTTTCCAGCAGGGATCATCTTTCCATCGATGCCGGCAGGTGAAAATCTTCCATCGGTAGATGTGATCTCAACATTGATCTGCGCGCCGACTTCTCCCGGAATCAGAATGCGAAGCGTGTGAGGAAGCGAGCTCTTCTTTCCGGTCTGCTGTGGGATTGCAGGAATGACTAAATTCTTCTCTGGACTTTCTTGCGAGTTCACCGTGTCACCACCAAGGGCTTGAAGGCCACGACCTCGCTCATCGGTGACAAATGCGTTGACGCGACCAGTCTGCGGAACCACATGGATTGCAAGCGATTGAGAACCAGGGGCGAGAGTTGCAAGAGAAATTGCAGTAAATGAATTGGCCTTTACAGCAATGAGTTGATCTGCCTGCGCTCCATTTTCGGTAAAGACTGTGACTGCAATCAGCGCCTTGCCCAGGCCGCTATTGACCAAGGTGAGAGTTCCCTTTGATGTGACATCAGCAGTTGCACCTACAAACCATTGAGATGTCACTGGAGCAAGACAGGTAACTCCGCCGCCCCAAACTCCGGTGCGAACTTGCCACATCAATGGCGTCACTGATTGAGCATCAATGACTGTTGCCTGAGTACTTCCTGCATAACGGCGAGATCGAGCATCCTTAAACGCCATTGTCGATGTTCCAGTTTTGCGCAATTGCATCTTTGGTGATGTCAACGAAATTACAGAGCTCTGGCCAGTTTGATTGGGCGGACAGACAACTGCTGGATAGCTCTCTGAGTAACGGTTGCTCTTTGTTGTAATGCCAATGACATTGGTAAAGAGAGCTACAGCAACAAATGCAGCAAGTAGCTGAAGTGCGCGGATCTTCATTATGAGACCTCGCTATCTGAAAGCTCACGGCGTTTACGGCCCGCAGGAAGTGCCATCACAATCGATGTCACAAGAGCAATAAGAAAGATTGAGAGCCAGGCGCGACGACTTGTTCCATCATGAAGGAATACAACTTCGCCCGCGTTGAAGACCTTAAATTCCGGAAGTCCGAATTCGCTCTGATTTCGTTCAAGTCGAACTCCATCGGCAAGAGCCTGCCATCCTTGGCTGTAATTTTCAGTCAATGTGATAGTTCCCGGGCCAGGTGCTGTTACTGCGCCAAGTGCGATAGGAAGTACAGAGCTCTTTCCAGAGAAGTCGGTAAAGATCACTCGACCCGTTGGTTGGTTCACTTTCCAGACTATTCCTGCATCTGTCGATGATGCGCGGTTAAAGCCACCAAGGCCATCAATAGTTTGGATCAACTCATCTTGGCTCGGGCTCTTAACGAAGACATATTTAATTCCAAATGCCGCAAAGACCTTTGAGCTTCCGACTCCAGTGTTATCAATCAACCCTTCTACTGCCTTTGTAATCAAAGGTGCATTTTCAATTGCAACATCTGGTTGGCCAAGGGTGATCTCTCCCCCGCGGGCGATGTAATAAGCAAGTGCACGGTGCTGGCTATCGTCGATAGAGCGAATCACAAGTGTCTTGGCATCTTCTTCTACGCTAAGGAAAGCTGGCAGCACGGATTCAGTATGTCTTTGCACGGGAGAGGCTGCACCTGCCGAGAAGACCCAGATTGATGAAGTAACGCTGTAGAAGGCGCTGATGAGAATTACACATGCAACAGCTATGTGCTGATAGTTAAAGTGTGAGTTCTCGAGCCGGCTTCGAACATCATCGAACATCACAACGGTTGCAGTTACTGCGAGGGCAGTTGCAATTGCAATGAATGCGCCAGAGAAGACGTAATCGCGGCTCGATGATCCATTTCCTGTTACCTGAAGAGATGCCAGAAGTGCTCCTGAAATCAGAATGCCAATTCCATATGTTGCATATGTTCTAGCTCGCGCAGTAGAGAAGTAGGTCACGATGAGAAGAAGTGTGATGGGGCTGAGTGACCACCATGGAAGCGATCCTGCGCCACCAGGGTTTGCAAGGAGCGCAATATTTCCACCGCCACCTGGCTGCATGATTCCGATCTCGGTTAAAAGACGAGTGGGGTGGATGATAAAAGTGAGCGAGGTAGGAAGGGCAAGAACTATGGGGGTAAATAACACTATTGCTCTTCGAGCAAGTCTTTGGAGAAAGAGCGAATCGCGATAGTTCTTCGATGCTGCCATGTAATCAACTGCAATGAAGTAAACCGAACCCACAAAGAGCAGAATGAAGAGAGCTGGATTGAGCGCTTGCAGAGCCCAGAAGAATAGTGAGATTGCAAAGAGGTTACGAATGGAGCGCTTCTCGATCTCGCGCCACTGCCCAAACGACGAGAGAAGTACTGGCAGAAGTATCACGAGAGCAACAACACCGAGGTGGCCACCATTTATTGCAGAGATTGAAATCGGTGACATCGCGTAGAGAAGGGCAGCGGCTGCAGTCAAGATTGGGCTTGAAGTGTGTTTACTTAAATAGCGCTGTGAACTCCAGAGAGCTAAGAATGGCGCAACAATAAAGAAGAGTGAGATAAATGCGGAGACGCTTCCAAAGGTGGCGATGGATCCAAGACCTACGAAGATGACCCAGGCCGGGGCTGCAATATTGGATCCCATTCCAACTTCATGCCAGCTCTCAACAAAAAACTTCCAGATATCTGATGTACCTGATGGCGATACGGCGAGGGCTCCTCCAGAGATTGCACCCCAACGATGGCGAGTCCATCCAAATGTCACGACAAGGAGAAATGTGCTGGCAATGACAAGAGGACGAGTAAAGAAAATTTTCCATGAGTTGGTCGAGCTAGGCGCGAGAATTTCTTCATCCTCATTGAGGTCTAGTTCGCTCAGCGTTGGCGCTACATCCATATTTTCATCAGGGAAAATTCTTCTACGGATATCTTCAACGAGATGGTTGAATCCGCTACGAATCTGAGTCCATCGAGATGGGATAAATCGAGCGACAATCCCTGAGGTGACAAGGCGATGGCTCTTGCGAAACTTTCTTGCCTGCAGTAATTCACCTGGGTGAATAAGAAGCGTTGTGATTGCGAGAATTTCATCAGAGGCATATCCAGGTAGCTTTGCAAAGAGATATGCGATTGAGCGAATAACTGATCCGCCCAGTAGCTGAAGAACCAAGATCGGTAGCTTCCACCACGAAGAGTTTGCAAGGAGAACATATGCAGCATTTCGACGGTCGAGAAGAAGTGGTCGATGAAGTGGTGCACCTGCAATATCTATAGCACGGCGCTCTGAGGATGCCGCTTGTGCATGGAAACCGATAGCCGAGGTAACAGCTAAAACCGAGTGGCCGGCAGCATGTACTCGCCATCCGAAATCCACATCATCTCGGAAGAGTTCGAGGTTGCTATCAAAGCCACCGAGCTCTTCAAAGACATCGCGACGGATGAGAGCGCCTGCAGTGCTGACAGAGAGAACTTCATGGTTTCCATCGTGCTGACCTTGGTCGTATTCATTAGATTCAAGGCCAGTCCAACGAGAACCATTGGTTGCAATACTGATACCGACCTCAAGAAGATGGGTGCGATCATGCCATCCCAATAACTTAGGACCTGCCATCACGATATTGGGGCGATCTGCAATTGCTTGTGTGAGCTCTTCCAGCGCGCGGGGATGAAGCGCGCAATCATCATGAAGAATCCAGAGCCACTCCTCACTTCCAGAAATTGCTGGAGGAAGTTGCGAAATTCCAAATTGAATCGCTGCGCCAAATGACGTTGCGCGATCTAAAGTAACTGTGGGGATGCGAGCGCCCTTTAATAACTTTGCAGATGAATCAAGGGATCCTGTATCGATTGCAAGGATCTGATCGGCGCCTCTGCTCTGCGAGGTGATCGAGGCTACGACCTCTGGTAGCCATGTGGCGCCATCGTGCACAACGAGAAGTGCAGTGACGCGAGGGGTACTCATGGAATTACCTTAACTTTTCGAGAGCCGAAAAGTCAGTGGCGCCTTTAAGCGCGACGCTTCAAACGACGACGTTCGCGCTCTGAGAGGCCGCCCCAAATGCCAAAGCGCTCATCGTGAGCGAGGGCATATTCAAGGCATTCCTGGCGAACATCGCATGATTGGCAGACGCGCTTTGCTTCGCGAGTTGAGCCACCCTTTTCAGGGAAGAAAGCTTCTGGGTCAGTTTGAGCGCAGAGTGAGCGCTCCTGCCATGAGAGTTCCATATTCTCGCCATTTGCGAGTTGGATTGTTGGTCCAGCAGTTGGGGCTGTTGGCTTGCCAGTCGAGAAACCTTCTGGGCGGATCGGCATATGTCGAATCTCCTCAAGACCTTAGGGCTCGATTCTGTGTGAATCGTTGCGCTCTAGGGATGAATTACACCCATGTAATCCCTTTTAGTCAACCCCTTGATTATGGGAAGAATGGTCAGAGAGGGGAGAAAAGTCGATTTATGGCAGGTTTATAGGCTCAGATATCGCACTGGAGAGGTAGTGGCGCGATTGAGTAAGCCCTGCGGCGATAGTGGTTTTATGGAAGATAAAGCATTGTGAAAGATGGGCGCCCGCTTCAATCGTGACCTCATCACCGATGATGCAATCATCAATCACCACATTGGCACCGACTCGGACATTGCTTCCCAACGAACTCTTGCCGGTAATCACTGCAGTGGCATCAATCTCGCACCCCGGCATAGCGTGGAATTGGCCCTCAATCAGATCGCGTGAACCTTTAAAGAGTGCAGCAGGTGTGCCCACATCGAGCCAATATGCCTGTTCTTTGTAGCCGTATACAGGGCGACCGCTTGCAACAAGATCTGGAAAAGTTTCTCGTTCGATACTGACTACTTCACCTAATGGAATGTGTTGAAGAACTGATGGATGGAAGATGTAGCAACCTGCGTTGATGGAGTTTGTCACCGGGTTATCCATCTTTTCGAGGAATGCGGTGACGAGACCATCGCCATCTGTCGGTACGCAACCAAATGCACGTGCATCTTCAACCTCAATTAAATGAAGTGTTGCATCTGCAGATTTAGATTGATGAAAGTTAATTTGATCTGCGATTGAATGGCGGCTCAAGACATCTCCATTAAAGATTACAATGGGTTCATCGCCGAGGCTTTTCAGATCTAACATTTCGGCTGCGTTGCGGATTGCACCACCTGTGCCGAGAGGTTCTTTCTCAACTCCATAGAGAATTTTAATTCCCCACTTCGAGCCATCGCCAAAGTACGGTGTAAAGACCTCTGAAAGGTAAGAGGTTGCAAGCACGAGAGTATGAATTCCTGCTCGCTTGGCGGCAAGCAGTTGATGTTCCGTAACAGGAAGTCCTGCAACCGGCAACATTGGTTTTGGTGATTCAGATGTGAGTGGCTTGAGGCGAGTTCCAAAGCCACCGACAAGAAGGATTCCAACTGCCATTATTTTTCCTTTACCGCTTCACCGTCAGTGCACTGTGAATATGCGGTAATTCTCTGAGCTGCTTCATTAACCTGTTCATCTGTCGCTGTCATTGCAATGCGGATATGGGTTGAGTCTCCATAAAACGAACCCGGTGTTGCCAAGATGCCGATTCTTGCAAGCCATTCGACTGACTTCCAGCAATCTTCATTTCGTGTAGCCCAGAGATAGAGACCGGCCTCCGAGAAATCAATCGAAAAGCCGGCAGCTTCTAGCGCAGAGGTGAGAGCTGCTTTACGTGCGTTGTAGCGATTTCGCTGATCTGCAACATGGGCGCTATCTCCCAGCGCTGCAATCATCGCCTTCTGAACAGGAAGTGAAACCATCATTCCTGCATGCTTTCGAACCTCAAGGATTTCGGCAATGAGCTTTGGATCGCCAACGACAAAGGCGGCACGGTAGCCTGCCAAATTAGATCGCTTTGAAAGTGAGTGAACTGCAAGAATATTTCGATTATCGCCATCTGTGTAATTCAAGATAGATGTTGGTGTCACAGATTTTCCAAATTCGAGATAGCACTCATCAGATACAAGTACTCCCCCGCTCTTGCGGGACCAATCAATTGCTGCGCGGAATTCAGATTCGGAATGGACCCGCCCCGTTGGATTTGATGGTGAGTTAACCCAAGCAAGATCAGCGTCTGGCCATTTCGCAGCATCAATATCTACTGGGGTCGCTTCAACCTTTGCAATCATCGCTCCCACTAAATAGGTCGGGTAAGCAACAGCTGGATAGAGAACTGATTGCGATGTGAGAAAAGTTGGAAGCCAAGCAACAAACTCTTTAGAACCAATGAGTGGAAGTACTCCGAAATCTCCAGTGGCACCAAGGTTCTTCTTCGCCCATTCGGTAATCGATGCGCGCAGCTCTGGAGTTCCCATCGTGACGGGATAGCTTGGAGAGTTTGATGCGTTGCGTAGCGCCTCTTGAATAAATTCAGGGGTTGGATCTACTGGAGTGCCAACTGAGAGATCAATAATTCCAGCTGGATGTTCTTTCGCAGTTGCGCCAAATGGAGCGAGCGCATCCCACGGGAAATCAGGAAGTTTGTGGCCCAAGAGCGCTTACATCTGGGTGATCAGTATTTGTCTGTCCCACCTTAGATGCTCCGCCAGGTGAACCTAGCTCAACGAAGAATTCTGTATTGACCTTCTTGTAATCCGACCACTGTCCTGGGACATCATCTTCGTAATAGATAGCCTCTACTGGACATACTGGCTCGCACGCTCCGCAATCGACGCACTCATCAGGCTGGATGTAGAGCATGCGTGAGCCTTCATAGATGCAATCCACTGGGCACTCTTCGCGACAAGATTTATCTTTTACGTCGACGCAAGGCTGAGCAATCACATAGGTCACGGTGGGCCTCCATTTAAGAGTTGGGCAGGAAGGATAGAGCAGGCGGCAATTCTAACCATGCAGAGTCAGTTATTGCTGAATATGCCAACTTACTCATAGATGAATAACCTACGGGTATGAGTTTCGAGGGCGAGATATCAGCATCTCTCGGTGAGCGCGTATCGATCCGCCTCCGTGACGGCGATAGCTTTCGAGACCTCTTAGGTGTTTTACAGAATGAGACGACCATCATTCGACGTGATGGCTCAGCGGCAACTTTTGATCCAAGCGATATCGCTTACTTCCGAGTAGTGCCTGTCTTCACCAGAGGAAATCACCAATTGAGCGAACTCCATCTCTATGAGACCGCATCGCGCAAGCTCGAGCGAATCAGCGGTGAAGAGTTTCGCATCTATGCCTGCGGTCCCACCGTCTACCGCGATGCTCATATTGGAAATATGCGCACCTTCTTACTGACAGATCTCATTCGTCGCGCACTTGCTCTCAACGGTGTTGAGAGTGTCACTGTTTCAAATATCACCGACGTTGGCCATATGTCTGAAAATCTCGATGGTTCCGATAGCGGAGATAAAGTTCTTGAAGAAGCAGCGCGCGAAGCTGTCACTCCCCTCATGATTGCGCGGCGATATGAGGATAAGTACCGTGCTGATTTAGATGCCCTCAATATTCTCTCCGCCGATTTCTATCCACGAGCGAGCGAGAACATAGATCTGATTATTCAATCTATTGAGAAGTTGATGGAAAGCGGCAACGCCTATTGCGGAAGCGATGGAAATATCTACTTCGATGCCAAGAGCGTAAGTGATTACGGATATATCAGCGGAAATAAATTAGATTCACTCAAACCCGGCCATCGCTATGAATATGTCGGCGACGGCGGAAAAAGGTTTCACGCCGACTGGGCTCTCTGGAAATTAGCGGGTAAGCGCAGTGAAATGATTTGGGATTCACCGTGGGGCGCCGGTTTTCCTGGATGGCATATCGAGTGCAGTGCGATGTCGCTCAATCTCTTGGGAGACCAGGTCGATATCCATGTGGGCGGTATAGATCTTCGCTTTCCACATCATGAAGATGAGCGAGCACAGACAAATGCTCTCGCTGGTAGAGAAGTTGTAAAGAATTGGATTCATGGCGAGCATCTCCTCTTTGAAGGAAAGAAGATGGCCAAAAGCTCTGGCAACGTCATTCTCGTCTCCGACATCGTTGCACGTGGGCTTGACCCCTTGGCGCTACGCCTTGCACTGCTTGAAAATCGTTATCGCGCTCAAATCGATATGACCTGGCAGGCGCTCACCGCTGCAGATGCAACTTTATGGCGATGGCGTTCAGCTCTCGCATCGTGGGGTGATGGCGGTGATGTTAAGTTTGATGAAGATATTCATTCTTACTTTATGAGCGATCTCGATACCTCTAAAGCTATTTTGCGCCTTCGAGCCATCGAGAAAGATCCCGCAATCGGCAATCAAGATAAGCGAGCAATCTTTCTCTATGCAGATCAGCTCTTAGCGCTCGATCTCAATAAGAAAATTGTCAACGAGATCAGTGATGAAGTTTCACAACTGCTTGCAGAGCGCGCGGCAGCCCGTGCCTCGGGCAATTGGGCAGAGAGTGATCGATTGCGCGATCTTCTTGCGACCTTAAAGATTGAAGTCAGAGATGGTAAAGATGGGCAGAGCTGGGAAAAAATCCGCTAGCTTCGCGCAGCAACTGCGGCGAGCACTACAAGGGTGCCCAATAAAAGAAGAGTTGTACCGACTCCATCACCTTGAACAAGTAGTTCTTGGCCAGCACCAAATGTTGATCCGCGAATAACAACTGCAAACCAACCGAGCGCTGCACCCCACTTGTAACGACGCTTTCCATACTTGCGACCAATGCTCCATATTGAAAGATAGGTAATCAAGAGCGATGCGATGACTCCGAATGAAGGAATGCTCTGGTGGAGAAGGATTGCAACAACACCTGCAGCTGCACCGTAGATGAGGGCGAGTAGAAAACGCATTTAAAGTGAGATCCCAGAGAACAAATCGGTTTCGCGACCTTGGCTATCAAAAGGTTGAGACTTTTCACCTTTAACTAAGGTGTAGTACTCATTGCCCCAGACCTGAAGACCAAGATTGTTGGAGAGTGCAAAGAATGGCCCATCGAGAGATATCTGCGTCGCATGTGCGCGCATCGCCGCCATCTTCTCTTCTACATAACCATTGCCATCGATATGTGCGGTGACAAAAGAATCATCCTTGGCAAAGGGAAGATCCTCCGCCTTTTCAGCGCCGAAGAAATCAGAGCCAAGCTCTTTCATTGAATCGATACCTTGTTGAATGACAGAACGTGGCATCACATTCCAGTAAATCTTCTTGATATTCCACGATGATTTATCTGAGGCGGCCATCGCAACGCGATGGGCCTGAATATGATCAGGATGGCCGTAACCGCCGAATTCATCATATGTAATCAAGATATGCGGCTTTACTTCTTCAATTACCGATACAAGATGCTCTGTTGCAACATCAAAATCTGCTTTCCAGAAGTTATCTGCACGCTCATTGGGTTCAGTTCCCATCATTCCGCTATCGCGGTATTGGGTATGTGGTGCGCCAAGGAATCGGTGATCGGTGACTCCGAGCGCTTTCATCGCCTCAGCAAGCTCTAGAACGCGATGCCCTCCTAAGAGATCATCATGAGTTGCAGCTTTATGAGAGTGCTCTTCAACAAGGACTTCGCCCTCTTCACCGCGAGTGCAGGTCACAAGCGTTACCTGCGCACCAAGGGCTGCATACATCGCCATCGTCGCGCCGTTGTTGATGGTCTCATCATCAGGATGAGCATGTACCAAGAGAAGTCGGTAGCCCTTATAGGTATCTCTCATAAGTTAATCGCCTCCTTAGTAAACAGGAAGAGATTTATCAATCTGCTTCGCCCATGCAACTACACCACCTGCGACGTGAGAAGCATCAGCAAATCCAGCGTTCTTTAAGATTGCTAGACATTCAGCTGAACGAACCCCACCCTTGCAGTGCAAGATGATTGGCTTATCTTGTGGAAGTGTCGCAAGCACGCTTCCATCGATAAATCCTTGCTTGGGAATTAAGTGCGCTCCAGGTATTTGAACAATCTCGTACTCACTTGGCTCGCGCACATCAATGAGATAGAAATCTTCCTTGTTATCCATCTTTGTCTTGAGCTCTTGAACTGTGATTGTTGATCCGGTGCTCGCTTCTTGCGCTGCATCAGAGAGCACTCCACAGAATGCTTCGTAATCAGGTAAGAGAGCGGTCTGACGTGGGTTCTCAGAACAAATTGGGCAGTTGGGATCCTTGCGGATCTTCACCTTGCGGAAGTTCATCTCAAGGGCGTCATAGATCATCAATGATCCAATGAGTGAATCGCCGACGCCGGTAATGACCTTGATGGCTTCAGTTGTTTGAATTGAACCAATTGTTGCGCAGAGGACTCCGAGGACTCCACCTTCGGCGCAGCTTGGAACCATTCCCGGAGGTGGTGGTTCTGGATAAAGGCAGCGGTAGCAAGGGCCGTACTCAGCCCAGAAGACAGATGCCTGTCCATCAAATCGGTAGATAGATCCCCATACATAAGGCTTCTTGAGAAGCACGCATGCATCGTTAACGAGATAACGAGTTGCAAAGTTATCGGTACCGTCGACGATGATGTCGTACTGAGCAAAGATTTCGAGAACGTTTGAATTATCAAGTCGTGTTTCGTGAGTGATTACCTTGACGTAAGGATTAATCTCAGCGATTTTCTCGCGAGCTGACTCTGCCTTGCTCTTTCCGATATCAGATTGGCCATGAATGATCTGGCGTTGCAGATTAGATTCATCGACTGTATCGAACTCGACTATTCCGAGAGTGCCGATACCTGCTGCAGCCAAATACATCAACGCTGGAGAGCCAAGTCCACCTGCACCGACGCAGAGAACCTTTGCATTCATCATGCGCTGCTGACCGGCCATTGCAACATCAGGGATGATCAAGTGGCGGCTGTAGCGGCGTACTTCATCAACTGTGAGTGCAGGACCTGGAGTTACGAGTGGCGGGGTCTTCATAAGGCGATTCTGCCGTACTCCGCACGCCCTCGCCAATTGGTGGGTGTTACCAGTACGATTCGCGCAATGAGTACAACAGATGCAAACGGTTCGCGAGATAAAGCGCGACTTCCTCGCGATGAACGTCGCGCGATTCTCTTAAGTGCAGCTCTTGAGGTCTTCACCGCAGCTGGTTACCACTCTGCAGCGATGGATGAGATTGCAGATCGCGCCAGTGTCAGCAAGCCAGTTCTCTATCAGCACTTCCCATCAAAGCTTGATCTCTACCTCGCTGTTCTAGATCTTCATATTGATTCATTGGTCTATGAAATTCAGCGAGCAATCTCATCGACACCAGATAATGCGCAGCGAGTCCATGCAACTATTGATGCATATTTTAGTTTTATCGAAAATGAAGGAGAAGCATTCCGCCTTCTCTTCGAAAGCGATATGAGCGTTGAACCACAAGTAAGTGAGCGACTCAATCGCATGACATATGACTGCGCCGCTGCTGTCAGTGGAGTCATCTCAAACGACACTGGACTTCCCAAAGAGGCTGCGATGCTCCTCGGTATCGGACTTATTGGGTACACACAGGTAACAGCACGCCACTGGCTTGAGCGCGATAGCAAGCTCACACGTCAACAAGCGATGGATCTCGTTGAGAACCTCATGTGGCGTGGAATCTCTGGATTTCCCCGCACTGAGCTCTAGCCAATAAGATAGGTACATGAGCACCAAGAAGAACGAAAAGTCATCTCAGGTACGTATCGCAGTCACAGATGTCTCTAGCGAACTCTCCTTTGAGTGCCCTTCAACTCCCGCAGAGATCAAGAGCGCAGTAAGTGCCGCTCTCGCTGCAAATACTCCTCTTATCTTGACCGATATCCGTGGCCACGAAATTGTGGTTCCTGCGGCAAAGATCGGCTACATCGAAATCGGTGAGCCAGTCGAACGTCGCGTCGGTTTCGGCGTTAACTAAGTGAGCATTACCTTCGCAGAACTTCCTCTCCGTAAAGAGACGATTGAAGCGCTCCATCAACATGGCTTCACAGCTCCCTTTGCAATTCAAGAGATGGTTCTCCCAATTGCCCTTGCAGATGGCGATGTCATCGGACAGGCGAAGACAGGTACAGGTAAGACACTTGCATTCGGTGTTCCAGTCATCGAACGCGTCATCGCTCCTCACGATGCGGAATGGGCTGCACTTGAAGCAAAGGGTGCACCGCAGGTCCTGATTGTTGTTCCTACTCGCGAGCTCTGCGTTCAGGTCACAAAAGATATTGAAGAACTCTCACTCAATCGTGGTATTCGCACACTCGCTGTTTATGGAGGTCGCGCATTTGAGCCACAGATTGAAGCTCTTGAAAATGGCGTAGAGATTGTTGTCGGAACCCCTGGCCGACTCCTTGATCTCTATCGCCAAGGAAAGCTCAAGCTTGGCAAGGTCACTCGCGTTGTTCTCGATGAAGCAGATGAGATGCTCGATCTCGGCTTCCTTCCTGATGTTGAGAAGATCTTCTCTTCAACTCCAGCGCGTCAGCAGACAATGTTGTTCTCGGCAACAATGCCTGGTGACATCATCGCTCTCGCACGCAAATTCATGAATCAGCCAGTGCATATTCGCACACAAGATTCACAGGATGAAGGTCGCGTTGTTGCTCGCATCGAACAACATGTCTTCCGTGCCCATGCTCTCGATAAGATTGAAATGCTTGCTCGTATCTTGCAAGCTGAAGGTCGCGGCCCAACGATTGTTTTCTGTCGTACTAAGCGCACAGCGCAGAAAACTGCGGAAGATTTGATCGAACGTGGTTTTAGCGCAGCATCTATCCACGGTGATTTAGGTCAGAGCGCCCGTGAAAAGGCGCTCAATGACTTCAAATCCAATAAGCGCGATGTCCTTATCGCTACAGATGTCGCTGCGCGAGGAATCGATGTTGATGGCATCACTCACGTTATTAACTATCAATGCCCAGAAGATGAGAAGACCTACGTTCACCGTATTGGACGTACTGCTCGTGCGGGCGCTGATGGAATTGCCGTCACATTCGTTGATTGGGATGAGCTTGCACGTTGGAAGATGATTGACACAGCGCTTGAGCTCGGTCTTCCAGAACCGCTAGAGACTTACTCTTCATCTGATCACTTCTTTGAATCAATGCATATCCCCCGTGACTCATCTGGTCGCATGGTTGCAGCAAAGAAGGCAGAGCCCGTTGCTAGAGCTGAGAAGCCAGCACGTAAATCAGCTCCAGCTCAGAAGGTTGCTCAGGATAAAGCTCCTCGCGAGAAGAGCGCACGTGTGCGCACGCGCACAAAGCGCATCGCATCTACAGATTAATTCGCTGATAAAACCTTAATTGCATCTGCAAGCATCTGAACTGCAATAGCTGCAAGCAAGAGGCCGGCAATGCGGGCAAGAAGCGTCACACCTGACTCTTTAATCAATTTCAAGACATGTGTCGACATCATCAATACCAGACCAATAATCAGGTGCACTGCAACAATGGCAACCACTAAACCACTGATGCGCTCGGGTGTATTTGCCTGCTGTACGAAGATCATTGTTGCAACGATTGCTCCAGGGCCAGCTAAGAGCGGTGTTCCCAGTGGAACCATTCCAATATTGGTTCCTTCACTTGCAGCTTCATTTCCCTTACCGGTGAGAAGTTCAAGAGAGACATAGAGAAGAAGTAATCCACCGGCAGCTTGTAGAGCTTCGATAGAGACATTCATGTAATCCAGGATGAAACGTCCGAAGAGTGCAAAGGTTGCAATCACAAAGAGTGAGACGCCGGCCGCCTGCCACGCTAAGCGAGTACGTTCGCGCTGACTCTTATCTGAGACCAGCGCGAGAAAGATTGGAGTTGCCCCTGGTGGATCAAAGATCACCAAGAGGGTCACGAAGGATTGCACTGCAAAGGTGAGTGCGCTTACTGTCTTCATCGAGAGAGAACCCTTCGTTGATTTGCCATGGATTCAAGGCGTTCCCATTCTGCCTGAGTAGTGGTGTTCTCACCAAGTTTGTTGAGCTTTCCCGTGCCGTGATAATCGCTAGAACCTGTCACAACCAGATTGAGTTCAGATGCAATTGCAATGAGTTGAGCCCGCTCATCCTCGCTCTGATCGCGATGGAAGACCTCAATACCGTTAAGACCTGCTTCGACGAGCGATTGGAAAGAGTGGGCGCTCAATACCTGTCCCCGACGTGATGCAAATGGATGGGCAATCACCGCGACTCCCCCAGCTGCACGAATGGCGCGAATCGAATCTTCAGGAGTGGGAGCGAAGTGCGATACATAGAATGGTGAATCGTTATGAAGTAAATCTGTAAATGCTTCATCACGGCTCTTGACGATATTTCTGGCAACAAGTGCATCTGCCAGATGTGGGCGCCCAACTGTCGCTCCTGGTGGAGTTGATGCCTGCACATCATTGAGGGTGATTTCATAACCTGCCGCCTGAAGATTCTCAATCATCTTCTTCATACGGGGAATGCGCGTATCTCGACTGTCGGAGAGCAACTGTTGAAGTGGTTGATTTTCACCGTCGAAGAGAAGGCCGAGCATATGAACGCTAACTCCATCTTCTGTAAGGCAAGAAACTTCTGCACCGAGGGCGAGCTGAAGATTGCCGTGAAGAGCCGAAATTGCCTCGCCCCAACCAGAGGTTGAATCGTGATCTGTTACTCCTAGAACTGTTATCCCTGAAGCTGCAGCCTTCTTCACCAGAGCCAATGGCGAATCAGTGCCATCGCTATAAGTGGTGTGTGTATGAAGATCGATCATTCATTTACCAACGCTTCCACCTCGCCTTTATTGGGACGTGTACGTAGAACAACCATCGTGCATCCTGCGAGAATCAATATGACTCCGGGAATGATTAGTCCTGATGGTTGATTTCCAATTGTAAAGATCTTGGCGAGCACCGCAGCTACCGGAACTTCAAAGAAGACAATCAGTGAAACGACTGCAGGTGAGACTCTCTTTAAGACTGAGTTAAACATTGAATGTCCAAGAATTTGCGCGCCAGCGATGAGCCCTAGAAGCACCCACCACTCACGCGCAGAAAATCCCACGAGTTGATACCCACCAAAGAGCGCAATTGGAAATGCCGTCACGGCGCAGATTGCATAGCAAATAGATGTGTAGCTAGTTGTCTCGAGAGATTCTTGCGCCTTAGAACCACACATGACATAGAGAGCGGCGAGGCCTGCAGAGATAATCGCCGCGAGGTCTCCCATGAATGAGCGACGATCGAGTGAGAAATCGATTCCTGAGATGAGAATTACACCGAGAAAGCTAATCGCCATCCCAAGCCATGCCTTCGATGGAATGTGCCCACCGGTTACCTTGATGAAGATACTTGCAAAGATTGGTTGAAGGGCGACGAGTGCAGTGCCGGCAGCAACGCTCGTCATTCGCATCGCCATGAAGAATCCAATGAAATGCAGTGCGAGAAGAACTCCTGCAGCGATAGACCACTTCACACCGCGGCGATCAAGTGAATGTTTGAGAGCAAAGGGAGCTGTTGCAATTGCTCCACCGAGATTGCGCCAGAAAATCAGCGATGGAATCGGCATCGTGCTGAGGGCGATGAGTGGCCCGGATGAGCCGATTCCAAGGATTCCAACCCCTAATCTGATCAGATCTGACTTGCCAGGCATATCTGTTGTCGCGGTGTTCACGCGTGATGGGCCAGAAGTGGAAGTCATGACGTAAACCTAGCCGATACCCTAGCCCCTGAGCCTAAAGGCTCGGCTACGAAAGGTTTGGCCCCATGAGCGGAAATGGAATGAATCGAGTCTTCCTCGCCCGCCTTGCAGGTACAGCTGTGTTCGACCCTAATGGTGATCCAGTCGGCAAGGTGCGCGATGCTGTCGCGACCCTTCGTTCTAACAACCAACCTCCTCGCATTTTGGGTCTTGTAGTTGAAGTACCTCTTCGCCGCCGCGTCTTTGTTCCCATCACACGTGTGACATCAATTGAATCTGGCGCTGTCGTCATCACAGGTCTTCTCAATATGCGTCGCTTTGAAACTCGGGCGGGTGAAATTCTTGTTCTTGGAGATTTACTTGATCGCTCAATAACACTTGTCGAAAGTGGTGAATCAGTAGTTGTTGAGGATATGGGAATGGATCTTTCACGTAACGGTGATTGGCTCATTACCAAAGTTCACATTATGCGAAAGGGCAGCGGCCTTCGTCGCAAAGGTGCAACTTCAACAGTTGCATGGGATGAGCTCACTGGATTTTCTACCCACGAACCTAATCAAGGTGCCACAAATCTTCTTGCAACTCTCAGCACGCTTCGCGCTGCAGACCTTGCAACTGTAATTCAAGACCTCTCTCCTAAGCGTCGCGTTGAAGTGGCACGCGCACTCGATGATGAGCGTCTTGCAGATGTGATTGAAGAGATGGATGAGCAAGAACGCGTTGCTCTCTTGGCTGAGCTTGAGGGTGAGCGCGCTGCAGATGTTCTTGAAGAGATGGATCCAGATGATGCTGCCGACTTACTCCGCGAAATCGGTGAAGAGCGAGCTCAAGAGCTGATTGAATTGATGGACCCAGAAGATGCTGAAGATGTATTGCGTCTGATGACATATGAGGATTACTCAGCTGGTGGAATGATGACAACCGAGCCAATTGTGATGTCAGCAGATTACTCAGTTGCAGATGCCCTCGCTGCAGTGCGCAAGAGTGAGCTATCTCCTGCCCTTGCTTCACAGGTATTTATCTGCCGACAGCCTCTTGAGACACCTACGGGACGTTTCATCGGCATGGTCCACTACCAGCGCCTGCTTCGCGAACCGCCTTCAACTTTACTTGGCTCGATTGTCGATACAAATACGCAAGGCGTTAATCCCGATGCAACGCTCCATGAAGTTGCTTCATACTTAGCTAGCTACAACTTGTTGTCGCTTCCGGTAATTGATGCCAATGATCGTTTGCTCGGCGCAGTAACTGTCGATGACGTGCTCGACCACTTGCTCCCAGAGAACTGGCGCCACGATCACCGCGACTCTGCGGCAACTACTGCAGCACTTGAAAATATTGATACTAGCTTTGGTGAGGAGGTGTAATGATGGCACGTAACAATGGATTAGATACTCCACGCGAGACTCGTCGTTCACTCCGCGGGAATTACGATCCAGAAGCCTTCGGCCGTCTCTCCGAGCGTTTCGCACGCTTCTTGGGAACCGCACGCTTCTTGGTCTACATGACAGTCTTTGTGATTGGTTGGATTACCTGGAATACATTGGCGCCAGAATCTCTGCGCTGGGATAAATATCCATTTATCTTCCTTACCTTAATTCTCTCCCTGCAGGCTTCATACGCTGCTCCACTGATCTTGCTTGCGCAGAATCGCCAGGCTGACCGTGATCGTATTGCGCTCAATGAAGACCGTGCACGTGGTGATCGAAATATTGCAGATACTGAATATCTCACACGTGAACTTGCGAGCCTTCGTATCGCCTTAGGTGATGTATCAACACGTGATTATGTGCGCAGCGAATTACAAGATGTTGCGAAAGAAATTATTGAAGAGTTACGCAAGCCCGAGTCGGACGCCAAGTAACGATTCCTGGCGGATTACCAACTTCTCAACGATGGCTGTAATTGCTTGAGCGCTCTCGCTCTCTGGTGCGCTGATAACAACTGGCGCACCTTGATCTCCACCTTCGCGAAGATCAACATTAAACGGGACCTTGCCCATCAAAGGAACATCTCCGCCTACAAGTGTGGTTAATCTGCGGGATGTCTCTTCCCCACCGCCGCTTCCGAAGAGGGCCATCTCTTCGCCGCACTTGGAGCATGAGACTGCTGACATATTTTCAATGACACCGATAACGCGCTGATGAATTTGATGTGCAATGCGACCTGCGCGCTCTGCGACTTCAGCTGCGGCGACTTGTGGAGTTGTAACTACAACAATCTCAGAGGTAGGAATCAATTGCCCAAGTGAGATTGCAAGATCACCGGTTCCGGGTGGTAGATCGATATAGAGAATATCGAGATCGCCCCAATAAGCATCAGAGAGAAGTTGCTCAAGAACGCGGTGCAAGAGCGGGCCACGGTATGCAATTGCATCTGATCGCTCAGGCTTAAACATCTCCATTGAAACTACTTTGACGCCATATGCCTCAAGTGGAATAAACATCTGATCAATCGCAGTGGGACGCTGTCCCATAAGTCCCATAAGACGTGGAATTGAGTGACCGTATACATCTGCATCGAGAATTCCTACGCGAAGGCCCTTCTGCGCCGATGCGACAGCGAGATTTGCAGTCAGAGACGACTTACCAACACCGCCTTTACCGGATGCAACCCCGATAACGCGGGTAAGTGAATCTTTCTGGGCAAATGAAATAAATGCTTCACGGCCATTGCGAAGAAGCTTCTTGATATTTGCACGCTGTTCTTCATTCATGACGCCAAAATTGATCACAACTTCTGTGACTCCAGGGACAGAGAGTGCTGCCTTCTCGATATCTGTCTTGAGGCGATCGCGCATCGGACACCCTGAAATAGTCAGGAGGATTGTGAGATTTACAGTTGAACCGCTCTGCTCGATTGATTCAACCATACCGAGTTCGGTGATGGAGCGGTGAAGCTCGGGGTCGTTAACCTTGGAGAGAGCTTCAAAGAGCGCTGAAGTCTCGCTCATAGAAGATCTGGATCGATCTTGCTCTCAGGGCGAACCTTTGGCTTTGCTGGACCTTCATCAAGTGCAGCATCAATCTGCTTCTTCACAAATGTCTTTGGATTGAGATCTGCAGGCTTGAGATCTTCAAAGCCAGGGCCGAGATTCTCTTTCAACTCATTCGTTGCGGTAGTTGCGAGGCCACGGAGCTTCTTCACTATCTTCGCTGCTTCAACTGCAAATTGAGGCAACTTATCTGGTCCCACAAGGACCATAGCCAAAATTGCAAGGCCGAGGATTTCGCCAGCACCGAAGTCGAAGAACATAGAGTGAACCCTATCGCTCTACTTGCCGGCTGTCAGGATAAGTTTCACTTCGTAATTCTTGCCATTACGTGTGTACTTGATGAGAACGGTATCTCCGACATCATGCGAGCGAATAGCGACGATGAGTTCTTCGGGCGATGTGATGGCACGACCATCTAAATCGGTAATGAGGTCACCTGGCTTGAGTCCTGCCTTTGCAGCTGGGCCGCCTGCCATGATTGCTCCGCTCTTAGAAGAGATCAGTGCGCCCTTAGCGTTCGATGACATATCGACAGAGACACCAATGATTGGGTAGGTCGCTTTACCATTCTTAATCAACTGCTCAGCAGTCTTGCGAGCTTGGTTGATTGGAATCGCAAAACCCAGACCGATGGATCCAGTCTGTGAACCAAGTGATGATCCTAGAGTTGCAATTGCAGAGTTCACACCAATCACTGCGCCCGTTGCATCTACAAGTGGTCCACCAGAATTTCCTGGATTAATCGCAGCATCTGTCTGGAGTGCATTAATAAATGAGTTATCGGTGGCTGATTCTCCAGCAGTGACTGCGCGATCTTTTGCGCTAATGATTCCAAGAGTGACTGTTCCTTCAAGTCCAAGTGGTGATCCAATCGCAAGTACAGAGTCTCCCACTGCAACCTTGTCGCTATCTCCAAATTGCAGTGCTGGAAGCGATCGATTTGATACTCGCAACACTGCAAGGTCATAAGAAGAGTCACGACCTACAACTGTTGCATCATATGAAGATCCATCTTGAAGACGAACTGTGATGCTGCCACCACTTGTCACAGCAGAGGCGATAACGTGGTTATTTGTAAGGATGTATCCATCGCTGGAGATCACAAAGCCTGAACCCGTTGCTCCCCCATCAGCATCTTTTGCTTCAATCGATACGACGGATGGAAGGACGCGCTTTGCGATTCCTGCGACAGAATCCGCGGGACGTTCGATGACTGAATTTGATTTCACGAGCTTGGTGGAATAACCAAAGAGCGAGCCACTCGATGAAGCACCAAATGCTCCTGCAATGACTCCAACTACGAGAGCGAGAACAATTGCTGTACGCAGTGAGATCGCTTTACCTGTTGAAGTAGGAACGCCCCACCATGGCCCTTGGCCGCCGAAGTTGCTCATGTGAGTAGTTTCCTACAACTTTGTGGCGAGTAACAAACCGTCGCCAACTGGAATAAGCGCAGTTGCCCAATTCTCTGAGTCAGCTTTAAGCGCTTTCCCAGCTTCGCGTAGCGCAATTGTCTTTGGATCGCGTTGTGCAGGATCTGAAACCTTGCCACCACCAAAGAAGTTATCAATCACAAAGACGCCACCGCTACGAAGGATGCGTTGCGCCTCTGTAATTGCATAGATTAAATCTTCAGGGTTGTGACGATAAATAACTAGGTCATATGCGCGATCGGTGAGCTTTGTCATTACCTCCATCACTGGATTGGTAATGAGACGAAAACGTGGCGGTGCAATCTCGGCATCTGCAAGAGCCATCTTTGCAATCGAGCTATGTTCCATCTCATCATCGATTGATGTAAGGGTTCCTGATTTCAACATTCCATCGAGTAGCCAGAGCGAACCCACGCCAGAGCCAGTTCCGACTTCAACTACAGATTGCGCTTTAAGAAGCTGTGCAAGAAATGAAAGATATGCGCCAGCGCCTTGAGTGATATCGCGTGTGCCAATTTCTACACCTCGTGCTCGAGCTGCGAGCTTGATCGCATCCTCAGCAATAAAGCCCTCTGCATAGGAGTGCGGATCGGTAATCATGAGAGCGACAATATCCAATCAACGAGCAAACGGACGCCATATCCGGTACCGCCCTTTGGATTTTCTCCTGAATCTGATTCGGAGCGCCCTGTTCCTGCAATATCGAGGTGAACCCACTTGCGATCCCCAACAAAATGCTCGAGATAGAGTGCTCCTATTACAGATCCTGCTGAATACTGATGCTTATTTGATACGTGATTGATATCTGCCACATCACTGTCGAGCGCATCGACATAATCATCAACGAGCGGCATATGCCAGACCCGATCTCCAGATGATTCACCGACTTGATAGAGCTGATGAGCGAGCTTTGAGTCACGTGTATACATCGCTGCATATTGACGACCAAGGCCGAGAGTTGCAGCGCCGGTAAGAGTTGCAATATCTACGAGGTAATCCGGGTCAAGGTTCTTATCTGCGTAAGCAAGGCCATCGGCAAGAACTAAGCGACCTTCAGCATCGGTATCTTTAATTTCAACTGTCGTTCCACCGTACTGGGTAATAATGTCTGATGGCCGTTGTGATGTTCCAGAGAGAGCGTTCTCTGCACACATCATTAATACTGTGACTCGAATATTCGGCTGAAGATCTGCAATCGCTGAGATTGCGCCAAGGGCTGCAGCAGAGCCGGCCATATCGCTCTTCATTGGCGCCATGATGTCGTAAGGGCGCTTGAGTGAAACTCCACCGGTGTCGTATGTAATTCCTTTTCCAACAATGACAACATGTGGAAGTGCGTGTGCACCCTTCACCTTTGACTTTGCAATCTTCTTTGGAATATATGAAATCTCAATAAAACGCGGACCTGGATTTGGCGATGACATTCCGACAGCAACAAGACCACCGAATGGCGCGAGCGCCTTGCCTTCGAGAACTTTGATTGTAAGACCTTTGCTATCTGCGACTTTCTTCGCTTCTTGCGCCATCCAGAGTGGGGTCTTGATATTCGATGGTGTGTGAATGAGATCGCGAGTTGCAACGAGAGCTTGCGCAATTGCATTTGCCCCGGCGAGCGCATCAACTTCATTTGTTGCAATAGAAAATGTTGGAATCTCCGCCGGCGCTGATGTCTTGAGATTCCACGTGTATGCACCGAGCACCATTGAGATAGCGTGCGCTTTGACTTCAGCCTTCTTCGTTGGAAGAAGCGAGATGAGATTAAGCGCCTTGCCACGAACTTTACGTCCCAGGGCTGCACCTGCTGCACGGAAATCTTTCAGTGATTGATCGCCAAGTCCTACGAGGTAGAGACGATCCATCTCAGTATCTGCATGGAGAACAGGGATTTCAAAGAGTTCGCCAGCTTTGGAAGTCGGTGAGAAGAATGAAACCTCATCGAGGAGGTTGATCTCAAAGAGTTTTTCAATTGAAGAAATAAGGGAGGTCTTGCCGACGAAGGAAATCTCACCCTCTGCGCTCTTAATAAATCCGAGTGCGAGAAGATCGCCGCCGAGAAGAGAATCGAGCTCTGGGCTAACTGAGTGGAGAATTTCTTTATGCCTTACTTCTTGATAAGGGCTACAGCAGCTTCAAGAGCGGCGCTGAGGTTATTGGCTTCCTGAGGATTGAGCTCAACTACGAGGCGTCCTCCGCCTTCGAGTGGAATTCGCATAACGAGGGAACGTGCTTCCTTCGTTACTTCCATTGGGCCATCACCAGTGCGGGGTTTCATTGCTGCCATGGCATAAGTATCCCGTATCGCACCCCACTAATGGAAATCGGGAGTTGGGCTGCGCTAGAGCCCTAATTCTGCGCTAATTCGCCGCTTTCCGGATTCGATGACTACGATAACTGCGCGTTCAGGGACGGCGAGAAGTGTAGCAATATCTCCTGCGCTCTTACCTCGAAGGTAGTGGAGAGTCAGGATGATCCGTTCTTCCTCAGGCAGAGAGGAGAGCAACTCTGCAATCGTCTGAGGGGAGCTCATAGGAATAGAGGTTACTCCAGTAGGCGAGCAAATCGGGCGAGAGAAATCTTCACCCCAAGCCAGAGAAAGGGTTTGACCACTACAAAGAGCAGGCGCGGAGCGAGAACTTCCTCTGACCAATGAAAAGTTGTGTTGTTGCTATCCAGTGCAAGGACTTCAAATGTTCCAGAGCCCTTGAGGATTTTGCCGTAATGAATAACGTCGCAGCGATGCGGAGGTTCCCATCTCGTCACCTCCATCAAATCAAGAAGTCCCAAGAATTTAAATCGCGGATAGAGACGATAAAGAGGGCCGGTGAAGGCTTCTATCTTTACGCCGACGCCTTCAGATATTTCGCTTGTACGTGAGACTGTTGTCTGCAACATCCAATCGCCTTGGCTCTCCCAATCTGCGATAGAACTCCAGACTTTGATTGCAGGCGCCTTAATGAGCATTGAGATTGCAATGTGATTACTACGCATTGTGGCTCTTAATAAATTCAAGAGTCTCTTCAACAGATGTAGCCCAGAGAACGAGATCGCGCATTCCAGGTTTTACAAATGATTGATCTTCGAGATCAATGACCAGCTCATGGAGTTTCTTATAAACGCCAAAGGGATCAAGAATCACGATTGGTTTGTTATGGAAACCGAGGTAGCGACCAACCCAAATTTCAATGAGTTCTTCTAACGTTCCAAGACCACCAGGTAGTGCGATGAATGCATCTGCAAGCTCTTCAATCTTCGCTTTGCGGGTGCGCATCGTGTCTACAACAACGAGTTCATCGCTATCGTGATCTGCAAATTCAATATCAACTAACTTCTGCGGAATGATTCCAATTGTCTTGCCGCCCTTACTGCGTGCGCCTCGAGAGATTGCCCCCATCGAGGAGATGTGGCCCCCACCTGAGACGAGCTCTGCACCTGATTGAGCAATCGCTGCACCGAGTTCGAATGAGAGATCGATGAACTTGGGATCGATTGTGGGAGATGATGAGCAGTAAACGGCGATTCGCATATGCGAAAGGATACGCGTGTAGCCAGTATTCTTCTTCCCATGTCAAACCTTGCTCACGGTCATGGAATTGCAACGCTCTCTGGTTCAACAGTGTTGGATGTCTGGTTTCCAGCTCCTGCATTGGGCGCGCTAGCGGGAACACCTGATGCCTCACTCTCTGCGCTTGCAGTAGCAGATGCTGATCGTGGCGTTACTCGTGAAGTAGTCTCAATCGAGATTGACCTGACACAGGCTCCTGCAGATGCCAAGGATGCATATCTTCGTCTACATCTTCTTTCTCATCGTTTAGTAAAGCCACATGGCCAATCACTGGATGGAATCTTTGGCCTGCTCTCAAATGTAGTGTGGACATCAGTTGGCCCATGTGCAGTAGAAGGATTTGAACTCACACGTGCACGCCTTAAGGCCAAGCACGGCAGTGTCACTGTCTATAGCGTCGATAAGTTCCCACGAATGGTTGATTACGTTATTCCATCTGGCGTTCGTATTGCAGATGCTGACCGAGTTCGCCTTGGAGCACACCTTGCATCAGGTACAACAATCATGCATGAAGGATTTGTTAACTTTAACGCCGGAACACTTGGCGCATCAATGGTTGAAGGTCGAATCTCTGCAGGCGTTGTTGTTGGAGATGGCACCGATGTCGGTGGCGGTGCATCCATTATGGGAACGCTCAGCGGTGGGGGCAAAGAGGTAATTTCTATCGGTGAGAAGTGTCTGCTTGGCGCTAACTCTGGCCTCGGAATTTCACTCGGAAATAACTGTGTCATTGAAGCTGGTACCTACATCACTGCAGCTGCAAAGATCACTCTCCCAGATGGTGAAGTTGTGAAGGCGGGAACTCTCTCAGGTGCAAATGATCTTCTCTTCCGCCGTAATTCATTAACTGGCGGGCTTGAAGCTGTGATGCGCACCGGTACTTGGGGCGGACTTAATTCAGTACTACACGCTAACTAACTGGCGTAAACCACGGTGAAGGTAACTTCACTCGACTTCTAAAAGTGTCACCCCGCAACATCTGTGAAACGCCATCTGATGTTGTTCCCTTTACCCATGTCACAGCGCCTGCGCTATTTCGCGAGATAACCTCAATCGTTGCAACATTGGGAAGGCCAAATGCTGCGGCAACGAGTTGTTGGGTTGTCGATGCCTTCCATGATGCAAAGCGCGGATTAAGTTTTACATCAACGCTGGCAGTATCAGGGACCGATTGTGTGTAATTGGTAAATCCTCCCCAGGCATCTGCAGTTGTCTGCGTTGCGCCCCCTGAGGATGAGAAGAAGTAGGCCTGAATCGGTCTGCCATTGCTCAGAATTGCCAAACCGGTAGATGAATCTACAACGGTGCGAAGTACGGCTTCGCGCCATAGTTGACCAATCTTCGCCTCAGATTCTTTTGCGAAACCAACAAAATTTTGATCTGCAATGTGTGCATAGAGATGACAATCGCAAGAAGCCTTAATGGTGCCCATTTTTGAGAGGGCGTAGCTGCGCGATGCAATGGTCTGCGCCTCCAAAATAGCAGAGGGCCAATTTGAGGCAATCTCGCTAATTCCTAACAAATACTCATCATGGAGTGCAAGTGATGTTGTTACTTCGAGAGCTCCCTTAACAACTTTTATCTGAATAAAGCCATACCTAAATCGCTCTGTTGTTCCAGATTCAGAGACGGTCACAACTGGTACTGCTCCCCCACTCCAGCGAAGAGTCAACAAAGTGGAGTTATAGCCTTGAATTGTTTTGAGGTCAGACGAAATTGTGAGTGTCAGCTTCTTCTTATTGGCAATTGTTGTAACTGGGAGATCGCCTGAAAAAAGTTGAAGAGAAGTTCCTGCTGATGTTGTGGAGAAAGTTACCGTCTTTAAGGCATGGCCAATATTGACTCGTATTGTTGCTGTATCAACGACTGGTAGAACTTCAACATTTTTGTAGTAGTACTTCAATATTGCAGTTGCGCTTTCGCCAGCAGTTGCTCGTGCCTTAGCGCCAATCTGGCTCATTCCAACTCCATGGCCATAGCCCGCACCAGTGAAGTTAAAGGTTGCAGGAACTTCTACACCTTGTGCCGGAGAAATGACCGTCAACGCAAGAAGTGCGCTGAGCGCTGGAATGAACTTCTTAAACGTCCTCATCAGAGGATGCGCTCTTTCCGACGTTCATGAACTTCTGATATTCAGCAATCACATCGGCGGGCTTGCCGCGCGCCATGAGCGTTCCTTTATTGAGCCAGACCACTTCGTTGCAGAGATTTTCAATTGTTGCCAAAGCATGGCTGACAAGAATCAGGGCGCGATCTGCGGTGCGCAGCTCTTTCATACGATTGAGAGACTTCTCTTTAAATTTTGCGTCCCCTGTGCTGAGAGCCTCATCGACAATCAAAATATCGGGTTCAACAATTGCAGCTACCGAGAATGCAAGACGGGCATACATACCCGATGAATATGTGCGCATCGGTGCATCGATTGCCTCGCCCAGCTCTGAGAATGCTGCGATTGCCTCAAATTTCTCATCTATTTCAGCGCGAGACATACCCGCTGCTAAACCGCCGAGGTAGACATTTTCGCGACCTGTCATTGAAGGGTTGAAGCCAACGCCGAGTGCGAGAAGCGTTGAGACGCTGCCATAGACCTCAATGCGCCCCTTTGTCGGTGGAACGATTCCTGAGATAACGCGCATGAGTGATGATTTACCAGCGCCGTTAGAACCGATGATTCCAAGCACTGTTCCGTAATGAACATCAAGTGTCACGCCATTGAGTGCTTGCACAGTGCGTGTGTGCTTCTTGCCGCGACCGAGTGATTTTAAGCGCGCCTTAAGGGTCGGCTTTTTATCGATAGAAGTTGTATATGTCAGTCCAAGATCTTGAACTGAGACGGCGATTGCGCCTCGTGAATGCTCGTGGCTAAAGTCGGACAGCGAAATCACGCTCCCTCGATAGGAAGAAGTATGTGCCAATAATAAAGATTGAGAAGGCGAAGATAGTTGCGTGAAGCATGCCATTGAGCGACGGCGCATCTGCATGGACCATTACGCGTGACCAAGAATCAAGGAGATAGAAAATTGGATTAACAATTTCATATCGTTTGATATCGGCAGATATTTTTGAACCTTCATAGAGAATCGGTGATAAGTAGAGAAGAGAGCGAGTCAGGTAAGGAAGCATGCTTGAGATATCGCGGAAATAAACATTGATACATGAGATCAAGATTGCCATTCCGAGTCCCATGACAACAGCAACGATAAGAATTGGCAGCGCCCAGAGCATCTGCCATGAGAAAGGCAGACCGAGAATTGCATGGATTGCTAGCGCTACGACCAGTGTGGGTAAGAATCTAAAGATTGCAACTACCACTGCAGAGACCGGCAACATGATGCGCGGAAAAGAAGTATTAAGAATTAATCGCTGACCTGAGGTAATTGCCTTCACGCCACCCGTCAAGCTATTTGCAATCAAATAGAAGAGGAAGAGAGTTGCCGTGAGATGGCCAAATCGAGTCGCATCACTTGTTCCGCCAATTACATATATCAGTAGGAAGTAGACACCTGAAAGCAGGAGTGGATTAAGGACTAGCCAGAGCTGACCAAAGACCGAACCGAAGTTCTGTTCACGGAGTTCAGAGCGCGCAAATTCAGAGATGAAAGCTCGGCGATGCCAGAGCGAGCGCATATATCTGCGCATAGGAGGAAGGCCAGCCTTAAATGGCTCGTAGACAACTTGGGGCTGACTCATACGGGGAAGATTACCCCAGTATGCAGGTTAATCGGATGAAGGAACGATGCTCTTCGGCGAAGTAATAAACCCTGCTCCCCATGCAAAGTGCATAGTGGGGATGACCGCTAAGAGATAGATGTACTGCAGCATTGATTTCGCAATCACAATCGAAGCTCCGGCGACAAAGAGCATGTAGATAGCAGCAGGAATGAAGAAGATGGGATGAATGAGCGATCCGAGTACGAGAGATGTGAGGAATCCTGCCAGCGCTACCGGTGGTGCGAGATATCGGTAGTTGATGGTGCCCTTATGTCGGCGAGATACAACGCGACGCCAACGTCCATATTCGAAGTACTGCTTTGCTAGAGCTGAAAGAGATGATCGTGGTCGATATGTAACTTCAAGGCGCGGATCAAAGTAAATCGTTCCGCCATTGGCGCGCAATCTAAAGTTGAGCTCCCAATCTTGTGCTCGAGTAAATCTCTCATCAAAACCACCAATTGCAAGGAGTGCGTCCTTGATGAAGACGCCGAGATAAACGGTGTCGACCTCACCTGCTTCTCCCCCTGTATGAAAACGAGATGCACCGACGCCAAGCGGGCTCCGCATTGCACCGGCAACTGCTCTCTCAAATGGGCTCTGCCCGACAGCGGCCATAAGGCCACCAACATTGACAGCACCAGTCGTTCTTAATAATTCGACTGCAATAGAGATGTAGTTCTGCGGAATCTGCGCATGGCCATCAACGCGAACAATTACTGATCCATTTGCTGCCCTGAGTGCGAGATTGAGTCCTGCAGCTGTGCGACCTGATGGATTGTCGACAACAATGACTCGTGCATCTTCACGGTGAAGTTCCTCTGCAATCTCGTGAGTGCGATCTTTTGATGGGCCAATGGCGAGAAGAATCTCAAATGAACCTTGATAATCCTGAGAAAGAATTGAGAGCACTGCATCACGGAGATATGGCTCTTCATTAAGAATCGGCAAGATCACAGAGACTGTGGGCAGCGGTGAGCTACTTAACTGGTGATTGTTCTGTGTCGCCATAACCCCGTAACGCTATCGTTCAAGTACCCTGCGCATGTGAAATCAACTCGCGCGATTCGAATAATTACATCACTCTCTCTGGGTGTTGTAGCCCTTTCAGCCATCACATGGCTTGGGCTTGGCCAGATCAGTGGCCAGATTTCGCGCATCGATGTCTTTGCGGGTTTGAATAACCGCCCAGAGAAGGTCAACTCTGCTCTCAACTACCTCGTCGTTGGTTCTGACAATCGCGAAGGACTGACGAAAGAACAGTTGAAGAAGTTACGTGTAGGTGGAGTCAAAGTTGCAGCAGGTGGTCGTTCGGACACAATGCTGCTTGTGCACATCAGTAAGAATCGTGATGCGGCGTATATCGTCTCTCTTCCACGAGACACGCTCGTTACGATTCCTGCACATAAAAGTCAAGATGGAAAGTCTCAGATTCCAGCGAGAGCAGGAAAACTCAACGCTGCATTTGCATTTGGTGGCGCACCGCTACTTATCCAAACCATTGAGGGAATGACGCAGCTCAAGGTAGATCACTATGTTGAAGTCAGCTTTGCTGGATTTGTTGGAGTAGTCGATGCGCTTGGCGGAATTCAGGTCTGCTCGAAGGTTGCTATCAACGATCCTAAGAGCCACCTCGTAATGGATGCAGGAAGCCATGTACTCGATGGGGTTGAATCGTTGAAGTATGTCCGCACACGTGACTTTGATGGACGTGGAGATATCGGACGTATGGAACGCCAACAGCAATTCGTATCAGCAATTATTCGTAAGGCGACATCTTCTGGAACGCTTCTTAATCCAATTAAGTTGGCAAATTTCTATAAGGCGACAATCTCAACTGTGAAGATGGATGAGGGAGTCAATAAGAACGATCTCCTTACTCTCGCAAAGCAGATGCGTAATCTCTCATCAGGAAATGTTCGCACCATGACCGTTCCGCTCTC
Source organism: Candidatus Nanopelagicaceae bacterium (assembly GCA_965267985.1). Taxonomy (GTDB): domain Bacteria; phylum Actinomycetota; class Actinomycetes; order Nanopelagicales; family Nanopelagicaceae; genus Planktophila. The sequence goes on from OZ254152.1 coordinate 1,116,107, forward strand.
TGATCCCAATGGCCGCTACCCAGGTCTAGGTTCAGTTGTCATTTGGGACGATGTCCTTGCTCCTGAGCTCTGGAACCGTATTAAGAATGACACCGCCCTCGTGGATACAGTGGTCTCGAAAAAGTCATCTGCGTCACCAAAGGCATCGCCTTCAAGCACAACAATCGATAAATTTAAGACACAAACAGCGGCGGTTAATCCCTGCGCTGCAAATAAATAAAGCACCTGCAATAGACTCGCGGGCATGAAGTTAAAGCTCTCAGTCATCGGTTGCGGCTACCTAGGCGCAACACACGCTGCATGTATGTCATCTCTCGGATTCGATGTTGTTGGAATCGATACCGATCCACACAAGGTTGAGCTCCTCCAAAAGGGTGAGCTTCCTTTCTACGAACCAGGTCTCGACACCTTGCTCGCAGCAGAGATGAAGACCGGTCGCCTCTCATTCACCACTGATTTCTCAGCTGTTGCAGATGCAGATGTTCATTTCATCTGCGTCGGCACACCGCAGAGCAAAGATGGACTTGCTGCAGACCTCACCTACGTTAAGGGTTCAGTTGCAGCGATTGCTCCACACCTTAAAGATGGTGCTCTTGTTGTTGGTAAGTCCACTGTTCCAGTGGGAACAGCACAGGCGCTTCGTGACTATCTCGCAGAGCATGCACCACAGGCTGACCTTGCTTGGAACCCAGAGTTCCTCCGTGAAGGTTTTGCAGTTGAAGATACATTGACTCCAAACCGTCTCGTTGTTGGTGTTGCAAATGATCGCGCGGAGGAGATTCTCAAAGAGGTCTATGAGCCAGTGATTGCACTTGGTACGCCATGGATTCGCGCAGACCTTCCAACTGCAGAGCTCGTTAAAGTTGCAGCGAACTCATTCCTTGCAACAAAGATTTCATTTATCAATGCGATGGCTGAAGTATGCGAAGCAGCAGGTGGCGATGTCACAGTGCTTGCAAAGGCAATCGGTTATGACCCACGTATTGGAAACCGCTTCTTGCAGGCAGGTATCGGATTCGGTGGTGGATGTCTTCCAAAAGATATTCGTGCATTTATGGCACGCGCTCAAGAACTTGGGGCAGATCAGGCTCTCGAGTTCCTTCGCGAAATCGATAACATCAACCTTCGTGCTCGGCAGCGTGTAATTGATGTTGTTCGCGCAGATCTCTCTGAAGATTTAACTCAGTACAAGATTGCCGTACTCGGTGCGACATTTAAGCCTGATAGCGATGATGTCCGTGACTCCCCAGCGCTTGATATTGCTGCTCAACTATCTGCAGCAGGCGCACAGGTTGTTGTTCATGATCCAAAGGGCATCGAACCTGCACGTAAGCGCTTCCCTAACCTCGACTATGCCGAGAAGGTAGTGGATGCAGTAAAGGGCGCAGATGCAATCTTGCACTTGACTGAGTGGAAGGAATATCGCGAGCTTGATCCATCAGTAATCGGACAACTTGTGAAGTCAAAGTTCCTTATCGATGGTCGCAATATGCTCGATCGCAACCTCTGGCGTAACGCTGGATGGCGAGTTCATGCACTCGGTCGTACTGATTAATTAAGAGACTTAGTGTAAAAATCCCCGCTGAGTAAAAGGCGGGGATTTTTCTTTCACCTCATTTGTGACTAGTCAATAGGCACAGTAAATCTGAGTAAATCTATATCGTTACATTATGAAATTTTCACGGAGAGCGAGATCCATTTTCGCGCTTTCAGCGATTTCTTTCTCTAGCGTTGTAATTCCGGTGGCTGCAAATGCGGTAGAACCTCTATTTATCCTCCAAGATTGCGCATTCACTCCCAATAAAGCATGTATTGATTCAATAGAAGCGACAAACTCCTCTGGCATTACCCAGAAAGCGACTTTGACGGGTCGCACTTGGAAAGGTGATGAAAGCTACGGACCGAATGGCACTTACAAGAATTCAACCTATTACGAATATCAAGTTGAAGGCATGCAGTTTGAGAGCCCTGCAGGTAATCGATTCATTCCAAGAATCTTCTTTTTTCCGCTAGGAAATAATCCATGCGAGTTTCAAGGAACTGTATGTGCAGGTAATTCAGAGTTCATACAAGTTGTAGTGGAGGCAAGTTGGTTTAGTGGGGGCGCTCCCGAGTTGGCTCTTCCACATCGTCCAACGAATAAATATTGCGGGTCAATTTCTAACCCCACTCCTTGTGGACGAAATCTCAACTTTAACCAGGATCTAACTTTTTCCCTCAAACTTAAGCTCCCTACAGATTTTGAAATCTCTTACATCACCGGGAGATCCAAAGACCTCTCATTTTCTCGAGCGGAACCATCTTCAGCAGGATCAAATGGTCTAAGTATTCTAGATTTAAAATTCACAACGCTCATGGTCCAGAGGATGCTCTACACACCACTCTTGACTAATCCATCCCAAACATCTGACTATGCAGACTTTGAATCAGATCAAACTCTGGTGAATATCTATTCTCGAAAAAGTGCGCAAGGCATCGAACTTGGCGCCTGTTCTGCGATTCCTTCAATATCGGTCTTTTCAAATAGTGCAAATGCATCACTGCCTCAATGGAATCCAGCCACTCAGTCGATTTCTATTAACCTTGAGAATTCGCACTTCAAAGCGGATGGAAGTCTCAATACAGGATTCTTTCAAGTTGCTATTTCAAGTGCAATAGGAAAATGTTTGTGGGGCGTAGATTTGAGCGCACAAACAAAAGTTGAAATTTCTATCACTGAAAAGGACGGCTCTGATGTCCAGGGAGTTGAAGTGATTGCCGGAAAATTTTCTAATGGGATGTTCTATCTCAACCATTCAAATTTTCACTACTCATCGCCACATATTTCTCTCAAGCTTTCCACCGATAAGAAGTCTGAGTTGACCCCTTCTGTCTCGCCTTCCCCAATTCCGAGTGTTGCGCCATCAGCTGCAGCTATGCAGAAGTCGCCAATGAGATCTATTACTTGCCAAAAAGGGAAATTAAAGAAGAAGATCACTTCACTATCTCCGAAGTGTCCAACTGGCTATAAAAAGGTTAGCTAGAAGCCAGTCTTTGTATTTCGACGGGCGCTCAATTGGGCGCCCTTTGCTTTTGCTTCATCCGATAGAGCAGCGAGCTGAGCTTCAATCTTCTTTGCAACTGATTCATCTGAAGAACCGATGATGCGCGCAGCAAGGATTCCTGCATTCTTAGCATTATCAATACCAACTGTTGCAACAGGAACGCCGCCTGGCATCTGAACGATTGAGAGAAGTGAATCCATGCCTTCTAGATTCTTGAGTGAGACAGGGACTCCGATTACGGGAAGAGTTGTAAGGGAAGCAACCATTCCAGGTAAGTGTGCTGCTCCACCTGCGCCGGCGATGATTACCTTGTAACCCTTTGATGCAGCTTTTTTTGCAAAGTCAACCATCTCTTCTGGCATGCGGTGTGCTGAAACAACATCTGCTGTGAATGTGATTCCAAATGATTCAAGAGCCTTTGCAGCCTCTTCCATTACTGGCCAATCAGAATCTGATCCCATGATGATTGCAACGTCACTCATCGATCACTCCACTCATATAGTCGCGTGCATGCTGAACTTCTTGGGTTAAGTGTAGAAGGTCCGCACCACATGCGGTGACGTGGCCAATCTTGCGACCTGGCCGTACATCCTTCTTATATTGGTGGAAGTGCAGGTCTGGTGTGCGTGCCATGAGGTGGAGGTATGGACGGTACATATCTGTCTTCTCTCCGCCTAAAACGTTGCCCATTACTGCATATGGATGGTTCATTTCAGGACTGCCGAGTGGAAGATCCAAAATTGCACGAAGGTGCTGTTCAAATTGTGATGTCACAGATCCTTCAATTGACCAGTGACCCGAATTATGTGGGCGCATCGCAAGTTCATTGATATAGATCTGCTCGCCTTTAATAAACATCTCAACAGCCATTACTCCGACAACACCGACGAGCTGTGCAATCTCGAGGGCAATCTGTTGAGCCTTCTCGGCAACCTGCGCAGAAATCTTCTGTGCGGGTGTGACCGTGATTGTGCAGATTCCATCTTCTTGAACCGTCTCTACCGGCGCCCACGATGTTGCTTGGCCGTGTGGTGAGCGCGCAACCATGACCGCGATCTCTGTATCGAAATCAATAAGTTCTTCGATGAGAAGTGGGGTTGTGTGCTTAAGAATTTCTGCGAGCTCTGCTGATGTATCTACTTTCCAGACTCCGCGGCCGTCATAACCACCACTGATCGCTTTTGCAATCACGGGAAATGCCTTCACTGACTCGGCAGCGGTCACAACGTGCGACTTCGGTGCTAAGAAATCGGAGAGTTTCTCTCGCATTGCAGCTTTATCTTGTGAATAGATAAATGCGGATGAAGGTGGATAAACCTTTACGCCTCCTACTTCAAGGCCTTTGATGACTGAGAGCGGAATTAGCTCATGCTCAAAGGTGAGTACGTCGACAGTCTTTGCAAATGCGAGAACTTCATTGAGGTTTCTGTAATCACCAATAACATGGTGTGTAATTTGCGCCCCAGAATCTTGAGCATCAGCGGCAAAGAGCACGAGGTCGATTCCAAGCGCAGTTGCTGGTGCAACCATCATTCGAGCAAGCTGACCTGCGCCGATGACTCCGACTCTAGGAAAGCGATTACTCACTCACCTATCGTAGATGAACGACATCTCCCACTGTTATTTCTCTCCCATTTTCCAGCATGAGCCCTCCAGCATTTGAGATATCGATAGCTAGGCTTTGAGCCACTTCGCCCCCTGGAAGAGTTACTTCAACATCTCTTCCTAGGGTCACTGAAGCAGAGCGGTACTGCGCAAGGAAGCTCTGGTCGTTCTCCCACATCTCAAGGTTAATTTCGAAGTGATTGATGATTGAAGCGAGAATGAGATTGCGATCGAGAATTGCAAAATCCTCAATTGCAAGTGAGGTTGCGCTCTCAACTGGTAACTCATCAGAGCTCATCCCGACATTGATACCAATTCCCAGAACAACACCTTTGGGGGTTGCCTGCGCAATCATTCCGACAAACTTCTTCTCGTTAATCAGTAAATCATTTGGCCATTTCACACCAACTTGAATTTGTGGATCAAGATTATGCAGCGCTTCATGAACGCTTAGGCCTGCAAGTAATGTGAGAAATGACCACTCTTCTTTATCAACTTTAGGTTCGATATAGATTGAGAAAGTAAGTGCAGAGTGAGGGGCTGCTTCAAATGTGCGATCTAATCTTCCACGACCATGAGATTGGAATTCGCTTGCAAGAATTGTTTTAGGTATTGCAGTTCCGCTACTTGCTAGTTCGAATAAATCATCTTGAGTTGAGCCGGTGACTTCAACCACGCTTACCCGCCAGTACCGCGAGATTTCTTGCGATATGCGCTTCTTATCTAGTGGCGCTCTTGGCGCATCAGTACCCACGACTAGTACCTTAAGCGCATGAGCCACGATCTACATACCACCGCGGGAAAAATTGAAGACCTCCGCGCTCGAATTGATGAAGCTGTCCATGCAGGATCTGCCCGTGCAGTAGAGAAGCAGCATGCAAAGGGCAAGAAGACTGCCCGCGAACGCATCGAGATGCTGGTGGACCCAGATTCATTTACAGAAATTGATGAGTTTGCTCGCCATCGTGCACATGGTTTTGGCATGGAAGATAACCGCCCCTATGGCGATGGCGTTGTCATCGGAACCGCAACGGTTGATGGTCGACCAATCGCACTCTACTCACAAGACTTCACTGTCTTCGGTGGATCTCTCGGTGAAGTTCACGCCGAGAAGATCGTCAAGATTGCAGACTTTGCTCTCAAATCAGGTATTCCGCTGATCGGTATCAACGATTCAGGTGGAGCTCGTATTCAAGAGGGCGTTGCATCGCTCAATGGCTACGGAAAGATCTTCCGCCTCAATACTCGTTCATCAGGAGTTATCCCGCAGATCTCACTGATCCTCGGTCCATGCGCAGGTGGCTCTGCATACTCACCAGCCCTCACCGACTTCACCGTCATGGTGAAAGAGACTTCAAATATGTTCATCACAGGTCCTGATGTAATCAAGACAGTTACTGGTGAAGATGTCGGAATGGAAGAGCTCGGCGGAGCTTTCACACACAACACCAAATCTGGAAACGCGCACTACATGGCAGATTCAGAGGCAGATGCAATTGATTATGTGAAGGCCCTGTTGTCATACCTTCCTTCAAATAATATGGACGGGTCTCCAGTGTTGCCTCCGACTGAAACTTTGGAGAAGAAGGCATCAGATACATCGCTCAACACTTTGATTCCAGATAGTCCAAATCAGCCATATGACATGAAGGTGTTAATCCAGGCGATTGTCGATGAAGGTGAATTCCTAGAGGTTCACTCACTCTACGCACCAAATATTGTTGTTGGCTTCGCACGCATTGAAGGTCAATCAGTCGGAATCATTGCTAATCAGCCTTCGCAACTAGCCGGAACGCTCGATATTAACTCTTCTGAGAAGGCGGCTCGCTTCCTTCGCTTCTGCGATGCATTTAATATCCCGATTCTTACACTCGTAGATGTTCCTGGATTTATGCCCGGTACAGAGCAAGAGTGGAACGGCATTATTCGTCGAGGTGCAAAGCTGCTCTATGCATATGCAGAAGCTTCAGTTCCACTCGTCACGCTGATTACACGTAAGGCATATGGAGGGGCATTTATCGTGATGGGATCCAAATATCTCGGTAGCGATATTAACTTTGCATGGCCAAGTGCTGAAATTGCTGTGATGGGTGCACAGGGCGCCGTAAATATCTTGCACCGTAAAGAGATTGCAGAAGCCAAGGATGTCGAAGCAACCCGTAAGGAACTTGTTGACGATTACACCGAGAAGTTCTCAAACCCATACCTCGCTGCAGAGCGCGGAACAATTGACAGCGTGATTGAACCAGAAGATTCACGCCAATACATCACCAAGGCATTCCGCACTTTGAAGACAAAGCGCGATGTCCTCCCTGCCCGCAAGCACGGAAATATCCCTCTATAAATGAAGTTCACAGTCGCATCAGGCCATCCGAGCGATGAAGAGCTTCTCGCTCTCCACGCAGTTTTTGCTAACCGTAAACCAGTCGATCTCAAGCCAGTAATTAAGCGAAGCGTCTTTGGTCTTCCTCAACTACGCCAGCCACTGCCACATCAGGTGACTTTCGGCGCCAGAAAGTTCGATTAATGCCACGTATTGTTCTTGCATCTCAATCAACATCCCGTAAGCGCCTACTAGAAGGTGCTGGGCTTAAGCCAACAATCATTGTGAGCCATGTTGATGAAGAGACTGAATTCTTTAACTCCATGACACCTGAAGATATGGTGATTGCTCTCGCTGTCTCAAAGGCGCATACAGTGCGCGAGAAGATTGATTACCCGGCCATCATTATTGGTTGCGATTCAACCTTTGATGTTGACGGAGTCTCGTTTGGAAAGCCTGGCGTACCTGAAGTTGCAATTGAGCGAGCGAAGAAGATCAGTGGTCGCACCGGATTGCTTCACACAGGACATTGCATCATTGATACCGCGCAGGGAATTGAGATTGCAGATCGCGTCACAACAAAAGTTACCTTCACAGATATGACCGATGAAGAGATTGCAGATTACGTTGCATCAGGTGAACCGCTCCATGTTGCCGGTGGATTTACCCTCGATGGCTTTGGCTCACCATTTATCCCCATTATTGAGGGCGATTACACAAATGTTGTAGGGCTTTCGATGCCTTTCCTACTTAAAGCGATGAAACAACTTGGATATTCTTGGCCTCAGGTAAAGGAGATGCAATGAAGCGCGTTCTGATAGCTAACCGAGGTGAAATCGCATTACGCGTAATTCGCGCCTGCAAGGACCACGGCCTCGAATCTGTTGCAATCTACTCTGAAGAAGATCGCGATGCACTCCATGTAAAGAACGCAGATTTTGCTTACTCTCTTGAAGGCACCGTTGCTAAAGATACCTACCTCAATATTCCAAAGATTGTCGCTCTTGCTAAAACTGCCGGGGCAGATGCTGTTCACCCGGGATATGGATTCCTCTCGGAGAATGCCGACTTCGCTCAAGCTGTTATCGATGCCGGTTTAATTTGGATTGGCCCATCCCCTGCTGCAATTAGCGCTCTTGGAGATAAGGTCTCTGCTCGACGCATCGCCTCTGCTGCAGGTGCTCCACTTGTAGCGGGAACTAAAGATCCAGTTGAGCACGCAGATGAAGTCGTTGCATTTGCTAAAGAACACGGCCTCCCCGTTGCAATTAAGGCTGCATTTGGCGGTGGCGGGCGTGGACTTAAAGTTGCTCGCACACTTGAGGAGATTCCAGAGCTCTATGCCTCTGCGGTGCGTGAGGCGATTGCAGGATTTGGTCGCGGTGAGTGTTTCGTAGAGCGCTACCTCGATAAACCGCGTCACGTTGAGACTCAAGTACTCGCAGATAAATTTGGAAATGCAGTTGTTGTTTCTACTCGCGACTGTTCGTTGCAGCGTCGCCACCAGAAGTTAGTAGAAGAAGCACCTGCGCCATTTCTTACAGCTGAACAGAATGCCGAGCTCTATCGCTCATCCAAGGCGATCTTGAAGGAAGCGGGATATGTCGGCGCTGGAACATGTGAGTTCCTTGTAGGTCTCGACGGAACTATCTCATTCCTTGAGGTCAATACACGTCTTCAGGTTGAGCACCCGGTCTCTGAAGAGGTAACAGGAATCGACCTTGTGCGTCAGCAGTTCCGCATCGCAATGGGTGAGCCACTCGGTTTTGAAGATCCAGTAGTCCGCGGACATTCCATTGAATTTCGTATTAATGGCGAAGATCCAGGTCGCTCATTCCTTCCTGCACCAGGACGAATTACTGAGTGGCAGATTCCAACAGGTCCAGGCGTTCGAGTCGATGCAGGTTTCCGCAAAGGCGATGTCATCGGCGGAAACTTCGACTCTCTTCTCGCCAAGTTAATTGTTACTGGCGCAACACGCGAAGAAGCGATTCAACGTTCACGTCGCGCACTTGCTGAGTTTGAAATTCAAGGACTTGCAACGGCTCTTCCATTCCATCGAGCAATTCTTGAAGATCCAAACTACACCGATGTCTTTAAGGTCTATACAAGTTATATTGAGAATGAATTCGTCAATGAGATTCCTGCGTATGCTGCAGAGGCGCTCGATACACAGACTAAGGCAGCTGCAGAGAAGCTCGTGGCTGAAGTCAATGGAAAGCGTTTTGAGATCTTGGTCCATGCCCCAGAACCTGTTGTGAAGCGCCACCGCGCGAAGCAAGCTTCAGCATCTGGAGCATCAGGTGATGGCCTTCCAAGTCCAATGCAAGGCACTGTGGTCAAGATTGCAGTTGAAGAAGGCCAATCAGTTGAGGCCGGTGATCTCATCATCGTTCTTGAAGCGATGAAGATGGAGCAACCGCTCAACGCCCACAAGAGCGGTGTGATTAAGAACTTAAAGGCAGTTGTAGGCGAGACTGTTTCAAGTGGCACCATTCTCTGTGACATTATTGAGGCATGACTTCAACAGAGCTTCTCTATAAGGATCCAATGGCAGCGGCAGTTCAGGCTGCTTCAGAAATCGCATCACGTACTGGAGTCGCATCTCACGATGTCGCTCTCGTCATGGGCTCTGGCTGGGTCACGGCATGCGATGCGCTCGGAACTCCAGCGTATGAATGCGATGCGCACGAGCTCACAGGTTTTGAAGCGCCAGCCGTTGAAGGTCACTCTGGAAAAGTTCGCTCATATGTTATTGAGCATGAAGGTAAATCAATTCGCGCACTTGTATTCCTTGGTCGCACCCATCTTTACGAAGGCAAGGGCATGGAGCCCGTTGTTCACGGCGTTCGTACCGCGGTAAAGGCGGGATGTAAGGTCGTTGTTCTCACCAATGCATGTGGTGGAATCAATGCCGGTTACAAAGTTGGCGAGCCAGTTCTTATCCGCGACCACATCTCAATGACTGCTCAATCACCGCTATCAGGTGCAACTTTCGTCGATCTGACAGATCTCTACAGCAAGCGTATTCGCGAGATTGTTAAGAAAGAAGATTCATCACTTCAGGAAGGCGTCTATGTTCACTGGCGCGGTCCTACATATGAAACTCCTGCAGAAATTTTAATGATGCGCACAATGGGTGCAGATCTCGTCGGTATGTCTACAGTTCCTGAAGCAATCGCAGCACATGCAATGGGCGCTGAAGTTCTTGGAATCTCACTCGTCTCAAACGCTGCCGCTGGAATGACTGGCGAGAAGCTCAACCATGAAGAGGTGATTGCCGCAGGAAAAGCTGCTGCAAGCCGCATGGGCGAATTACTCAAGAACACTATTCCTAAACTCGTTTAATTCAACTCTAGCGAGTAACCTGCGATTATGAATGCAGCGCTCATCGAAGAGGTAAAAGCTTGGATTGCAGATGATCCAGATCCCGTCACCTCTGCACATCTTCAGACCCTCCTTGATGCAGGTGATGAAGAAGCGCTGAAACCTCTCTTTAGCGGCTTCCTCCAATTCGGAACAGCTGGTCTTCGCGGGCCAATCGGCGCTGGACCATCGTGCATGAATCGCGCAGTTGTTGGTCGCACCGCTGCAGGTATCGCCCAATATATGAAGGCACGCGGAATGACAAAGGTCGTTATCGGCCGTGATGCGCGATATGGGTCTGAGGATTACACCTTTGAATCTGCAGAGATTCTCAGCGGCGCCGGTATGGATGTATATATCTTGCCGCGTCCACTTCCTACGCCAGTTCTTGCATTTGCGACCTCTCATCTCACATGCGATGTCGGAATCATGGTGACTGCAAGCCATAACCCACCGCAAGATAATGGCTACAAGGTTTATATCGGCCCCGATGCAGATGGAATCGCATATGCATCGTCACAGATTATTAATCCCACAGATGGCTTGATTGCGTCAGAGATTGCCAAGATTGATTCGCTCAAGTCACTCCCCCGCAGTAAAGAGTGGACGAACCTCAGCGAAGATGTCATCACTGAATATATACAGCGCACAATTAAGTTAGCTCCACGTCCTGGCGATATCAAGATTGTCTACACAGCTATGCATGGCGTTGGTACAGAGACTGTTCAACGAGTCTTTAACCATGCGGGATTTGCCACTTTAATCCTCGTTGACGAGCAGTGCACGCCAGATCCAGATTTTCCTACTGTCGCATTTCCAAATCCTGAAGAGCCAGGTGCTATTGATTTAGCCCTTGCAAAGGCTCGTGACTTTGGTGCAGATCTCGTCATTGCAAATGATCCCGATGCAGATCGCTGCGCTGCCGCAATTAATGATCCCAAGGTTGGATGGCGCATGCTCCGTGGCGATGAGCTCGGCGTGATCTTCGGTGAGTGGATTGCCCGCACACACCCACAGGGCACGATGGGAAATTCCATCGTCTCATCCTCTGCACTAAAAAAGATTGCGGCTCACTACAACGTTGATTTTAAGGAAGTTCTTACCGGATTTAAGTGGCTGGCAAAGATTGAAGATCTCGCCTACGGCTATGAAGAAGCGATCGGCTACGCCGTTGATTCTGAGACGGTAAACGATAAAGATGGCGTCTCTGCTGCGCTTTTCTTGGCCCAGATAGCTATGGATCTCAAACGCGATGGGCTCACTCTTGCAAACTTACTCGATGATATTTGGCAGCGTCATGGCTTCCATGGCACTGAACAAATTTCGATTCGCGTCGCCGATATGTCGGCAATTACTCGGCTTCTTGCGGGGTTACGTAAGAACCCGCCTGCAGAGATTGCAGGACGCAAGGTCGAATCTATTGATGATCTTGCAGCGCCAACAGATGGACTTCCACCAACGGATGGTCTGCGAATCTGGCTCGCAGGTGGCATTCGCATCATTGTTCGCCCTTCAGGAACCGAGGCGAAGATGAAGTGCTATATCGAGGTAATTACAAAGAACGCAGATGAATCTGAAGCGTTGCTCAACGAATTACGCCAACCTCTCGAGAAGTTCTTACAGGGTTAAGCGCCGAAGCGCTCTGTAAATTCATCGAGCATTGCAGCTGCAGCTGATGCGCCACTTCGCTTAACGCCAGCATCCATAAATGCCAAGAGCATGTCAAGGTTCTTCACGCCGCCTGCGCTCTTCACTTCCATCTTTGAAGAGACAGATGCACGCATGAGTTTCACATCTTCAAGAACTGCTCCAGTTGGCGCAAATCCAGTTGAAGTCTTCACATAATCAGCGCCAGATGCTTCAACGAGTTGGCATGCCTTAACAATCTCTTCCTTTGTTAAGTATGCATTCTCAAGAATTACCTTGACCTGATGGCCACCTGCTGCCGCAACAACTGCAGCGAGCTCATCACGGACTTCGTCATACATGCCAGATTTCATCCAGCCAATATTCATCACCACATCAATCTCTGTTGCACCATCTGCAACAACCTGCTTTGTCTCAAAGACTTTAACTGATGTTGCAGAATTTCCATGAGGGAAGCCAACTACCGTTCCGACGTGAACATCGCTTCCGCGCAAGATATCTGCACAGAAGGCAACATCGGCCGGCTTACAACAGACTGAAGCCACGTCATACTTGAGCGCTACAAGACATCCTTCTCGAACTTCATCGCGTGACATATCAGGGCGAAGTAACGCATAGTCGATTGTCTTTGCGACCTGCTTGAGTGTGTACTTACTTGTTGCCATCATGGACTCCAATTTCATCGACAAGCTTCTTAAAATTAATATCGTTGCGATCTTTATTTCCGGTCTTCCAGAGACCAACATCTTGAGTCTCAGGGATGAAATCAAGGCTTCGGTAGCCAGGAAGTCGGCGGACTGATGTGCCATTGCGACGACCTTGGAAATACCACCAGAGATCATCGGTATGGAAGGCGAGCTCTACATAGCGAGCCTCATCAAAGGCCTCTGGGTGGAGACTTCTAGCGGGAAAGAGGGTGCCAGCTCCGCTTGTGGCCATGAGGTCAAATGAAGGCCCTGCCAGGCCATCTGCGCCCTTCTCCCACGCTGAGAAAGGCTCGAGAGAGCCATCTGGAGCGTAGGTCACGTGGTGAGTTCGTGAGGCGATAATCGAATCTGGATAGAGATGGTGCTCGAGCATCAGCTGGAGGGTGAGATCTGGAGTCAAGATGAGATCGTCATCGACAACGATGATCGGCAGAGTGGGATAGAGCTTCACCGCCGGAATCAACTTCTTTCCAGGGCCGAGGTCGGCAGATTCATTAATGACGATATAGCCCGTTGCTGCGAGATCGCGTACCGATTGTGGAAGTTGCTTCATATCGTCATGGGCAATATTGACGATGATCTCGGTCGGTTGAAGCACCTGCTTCTTCAACTCTGGAAGCGCAAGTGCAAGAGCATCAAAGCGAGCAGGGTGACTTGTCAGTGAAAGTATGAAGTTGAAATCCTTCTCCGCAATACCAGGAATCTGTAGATTAAGAAGATTCATCTTTGCAAGAAGCACGCCAGAATCTTGATGAAGGACCTTCTGAGAAGTCGCTATCTTCTTATCTAAGGCGCGGCCTTGGACTAGTACTTCTGTAATTTTACTTCCGATAGTACGAAGACTTCGTATTACATAGATAGATATCACAAGTGTGATGGCGATGAGAGAGAGAATGAGTGAGTTACTCATTATTCACCTGCAATTGCTGCATATCCCGGCTTTACAATCTCTTCAATGATTGCAAGGCGCTCTTCAAATGGAATAAAGGCGCTCTTGAGCGCATTGATTGTCACTCGCTGAAGATCTTGGAATGTCCAATCGCATTCTTTAACCATTTCGTTCATCTCGCGACTCATTGAAGTCGCAGACATGAGACGGTTATCTGTATTGATGGTGACGCGAAAACGTAACTTCGACAATTTTGCCAGCGGATGTTCTGCAAATGAGGCGGCAACACCTGTCTGAATATTTGATGATGGACACATTTCAAGTGGAATGCGGCGATCGCGCACATATGAGGCAAGACGTCCAAGACGTGGCGGTGTGTGATTAAAGTCGATGTCATCTGCAATGCGAACGCCGTGTCCTAAACGTTCTGCGCCACAAATCTGAATTGCCTCCCAAATCGATGGGAGCCCATAAGCCTCACCTGCATGTATCGTAAAGTGAGCATTCTCTTTGCGGAGATATTCAAATGTATCGAGCTGGTCGCTAGGAGGAAAACCATCTTCCGGGCCAGCGATATCAAAGCCCACGACGCCCTTGTCGCGATACTTCACAGCGAGTTCTGCAACTTCTTGTGAGCGATCATTCTGACGCATTCCGCAGAGCAGAGAGAAGATGCGAATCGTGTTGCCTTCGCTCTTCGCCTCTTTCTCACCTTCGCGAAAGCCTTCGAGAATAGCTTCGACAATTTCGCTGAGAGTCAGACCCTTCTCTGTAAGAAGTTCTGGAGCCATACGCACTTCGGCATAGACGACTCCATCTCGTGCAAGATCAACGGCGCATTCGCGAGCAACGCGCACGATATCTTCCTTGCGCTGCATGACAGCAACGGTATGAGCAAAAGTTTCTAAGTAGAGAACGAGTGACCCTGAATCACATGAGGCACGGAACCACTCTGCGAGTTCTGTGGGATTCGTTGTAGGAAGTGCGTGGCCAATCTCGTTGGCGATCTCAATAATTGTCTCCGGGCGAAGCCCTCCATCGAGGTGATCATGCAATAGCGCCTTTGGAAGACGCTTTACCTGTGCCTCACTTGGCTTCTTTAAGAGATCTGGATTTACAACGCTCATCCTTCAATCCTTTCGAGGACTAATGGAAGGCGATTGACCGTTCCATTCTCAACAATCGAAACTGCGCCCTCAAGGATTTCAAGAGCGCGTTGAAAACGTGGTGCCTCATCTGTGTGAAGAGTAAAGAGTGGCGCGCCTGCCTTGATGTAATCACCAGGCTTTGCATGCATCTCGATTCCTGCTCCTGCTTGTACCTTCTCGCCCTGCTTGGAACGACCAGCACCTAAGCGCCATGCAGATACGCCGACCTTCATCGCATCCATTGTCGTGATGATTCCGCTATTGGCAGCCTTGACTACATGTTGCTCGCGGGCAACTGGAAGCGTTGCGTCTGGATCGCCACCTTGAGCTGCGACCATGCGGCGCCAGTGATCCATTGCGCTTCCATCTTTCAGAGCATCTGCAGGATCTTTTCCAACAATTCCTGCAGCATCAATCATTTCGCGAGCAAGCAAGATTGTCAGCTCAACAACATCTGCCGGTCCACCACCTGCAAGAACTTCAACTGATTCACGAACTTCAAGTGCATTTCCTGCAGTAAGTCCAAGTGGAACATCCATCGCTGTGACAAGAGCGCGCATCTTTACACCTGCATCGACACCGAGCTGCACCATTGTGCGAGCTAACTCTGATGCCTTCTTTGGATCTGACATAAATGCGCCAGAACCTGTCTTCACATCGAGAACAAGGGCAGAGGTGCCTTCAGCAATCTTCTTGCTCATGATCGACGATGCAATCAGTGGAATTGCCTCAACTGTTGCAGTGACATCGCGAAGTGCGTAGAGCTTCTTATCTGCTGGAGCTAAACCTGCACCTGCAGCACAGATGACTGCGCCGGTATCTTTAAGAACTTGGAGCATCTCATCGTTTGAGAGCGATGCACGCCAGCCTGGGATGGACTCCATCTTGTCGAGAGTTCCGCCTGTATGGCCAAGTCCACGTCCTGAAAGTTGAGGAACAGCTCCGCCGCATGCTGCAACAAGTGGTGCCAAGGGAAGAGTGATCTTGTCTCCCACCCCACCAGTGGAATGTTTATCAGCTGTCTTACGATCAAGTGCCGACCAATTCATTCGCTCGCCTGTATTAATCATCGCTGTCGTCCAACGAGATATCTCGCGAGGATTCATTCCGTTGAGCAAGATTGCCATGGCAAGTGCTGACATCTGCTCATCTGCAACTACGCCACGTGTGTAGGCATCAATTACCCAATCAATTTGAGGATCGGTAAGTTCGTGCTTATCGCGCTTTGCTGCAATAACTTCAACAGCGGCAAAAGGTTCAATCATGAAAGTCTTGTCTCGATTTCTTCGGGCCCAAAAGCCCAAGGTAATAAATCATTGAGCGTCTTGACGCCTTCATCTGTCATCAATTGCAGCTTTGATCCACCATGCTCTTGCAATAACTGACGGCAACGTCCGCATGGCATTAATGGATTTCCAGAGATATCCACACATGCGAATGCAACGAGACGTCCGCCACCTGTAGCAATGAGAGAAGAAACTAATCCGCACTCTGCGCAGAGCGTCAGTCCGTAACTAGCATTTTCGACGTTGCACCCGGTGACGATACGGCCATCATCTACGAGAGCGGCAACTCCGACTGGAAACTTTGAATAAGGAACGTATGCCTTCTTCATCGCCACCAGCGCCTCATCGCGCAATAGCTGCCAATTAATCTCCATTAGTGAGAACCGCCCCCACGCTTGTAGGCAACACCATCTGCTGCAGGTGCCCTTACCTTTCCAACAAAGCCCGATACGGCAATGATTGTTGCAATGTATGGAGCCATCAACATGAACTCGGATGGGATCGGCGTTCCAGTAATGGTGAGCAGGCCTTGCAGGTTATCGGCAAATCCAAAGATCAACGCTGCAGCAACTGCGCCAAGTGGGCTCCAGCGACCAAAGATCAGAGCAGCGAGAGCGATAAAGCCCTTACCCGCTGTCATCTCCTTGCTAAATGAGCCGACCGCACCAAGGGTAAAGAATGCACCACCAAGACCAGCAACTGCGCCAGCGATGATGACGTTCTTAAAGCGAATCTTATTGACATCGATACCTACAGACTCAGCAGCTGTTGGATGTTCTCCTACAGCACGAGTACGAAGTCCCCACTTGCTCTTAAAGAGAGCGACATGGATTACGGCAACAACGACATACATCATGTAGACGATGATGCTCTGGCTAAAGAAGATTGGGCCGAGCACGGGAATCTTTGAGAGGAATGGAATCTCAATCGGGGTAAAGGCAATTGCAGAGTTCCATGTTGATTGATATGGAATGAGCAACTTCTTGTAGAGGAAGTTAGTCAAACCGATAACGAGGACGTTAAGAACGAAGCCCAAGACGACTTGGTCGATTCCATATTTAATCGCGAAGATTGCGAGAAGCAATGAAATCAACGCGCCAGCAACAGGTGCAAAGGCAAGTCCTAACCAGTTGTTATGGAAGAGCGATGCAAGAACTCCTGATGCAAATGCTCCTGCTAAGAGCTGTCCTTCAATTGCAATATTGATAACGCCAGAGCGCTCTGAGAGCACACCAGCCATTGCTCCGAAGATCAATGGGACTGAGAGAAGTAGCGCACCTTGAAGCAGTCCAGTAAACGGAATGAACTTTCCTGCTGCAGCCCAGCTAAGGAATGACATCAAAAATGATGCACCGAAGATTCCACTAGCAAGACGGATTGTCTTGCGCGCTCGAAATTGAAGTGCTGCGAGTAGAACTGCCGCGAGGCTGATGAGTGAGAAGACAAGTGATCCGGTCTTTGAATTGAGAATCCACTCTTTCAGAAGAACCCACTCATTACCAAGAACGAAGCTATAGGTAACTGGCTGGCCTTCCTTTGGAAGGATTGCAAAGACAATGAGTGCGAAGAGGCCGAGGCCACCCATAGTGATAATTCCACGACGACGACGTCGCTCAGGTGCAGATAGCGTGCGAACTTCTTGGGTTGTCATTAACCATTCCATCCCTTCGAAGCGACCGCTTGGCCTTCATCAACATTCTTCAATCTAAAGATTGCCTTAATTAACGCAGGTGCTGCGATAAAGAGAACAACGAGTGCCTGAATAACAAGCACGAGATCCAGTGGAGTTTCAGTACTTGCCTGCATCGTTAATCCACCGGCACGAAGTGCGCCGAAGAGAAGGGCTGCAAAGACTGTTCCAATTGGTGTTCCGCGACCAAGAAGGGCCACGGTGATTGCATCGAATCCAAAACTTCCACCAACACCAGCTGTCATTGCAGGTTCTGAACCGAGAATCTGCACTGCTCCAGCAAGTCCTGCGAGTGCACCAGCGATAAACATGACGGTAGTTGTTGAGCGACCGACAGAGATACCAGCTGTGCGCGAAGCAGATGCATTGGCGCCCACTGCGCGGAATTTAAATCCCCATGTGCTTCGATTGAGAAGCCACCAAACTGCGCCAGCACCGAGAAGGGCGATGATAAATCCAAGGTTTGCACGGAGTTCGCTTCCAAAGAGGTGTGGGAGTCGCGCATTCATATGGACTTCGGGAGCCAATGGATCTTGGCGACCTGGGCGAAGGAATGCTTGAGTGCTGAGCAACCAGAGTAAGAAATAGCCTGCTACATAGTTGAGCATGATGGTGACGATTACTTCATGTGCACCGGTGCGTGCCTTGAGGAAACCTACGAATCCACCATAGAGACCTGCGCAGACCATTGCTGCAGCAATTGCTGCAATTGCATGGATAACAACTGGCAATTCAAAGTGGAAACCAACATAGCTGGCACCAATTGCTCCGGCAATAAATTGTCCCTGCGCTCCAATGTTAAAGAGACCGGCTTTGAATGCAAGGGCAACTGAGAGGCCAGTAAGGATGAGAGGCGATGCAGCTACGAGAGTTTCAGAGAGTGGGTAGAAACCATGAAGCAGACCTGCATCTGTCAGCTGTGAATCAAAGATAGATCCGCGGAAGAGCGCCCAATATGCGCTGCCGGCTGTTGAGAAAGCTTTTGCCAACATTGATAGTGGCGATGATTTGAGAGCGAGAACCTTGGAATCAGAGAATGCAACGAGGAGCCCGCTCACAAAGAGCGCCATCGCAAATGCGAGGAGCGGAAGGGTGAGCTTCTTTAAGAGTTTCATTTCTTCACACCTGCCATCAATAGACCTAACTCTTCACGAGAAGTATCAGCTGGAACGATTGCAATAAATTCACCGCGATACATCACTGCAATGCGGTCTGCGAGTGCATAGACCTCATCGAGCTCGGTGCTAAAGAGGAGAACGCCTCGACCAGAATCACGTTCAGCAATGATGCGCTCATGTACAAACTCAATTGAACCGACATCAAGTCCACGAGTTGGTTGTGATGCGACAACGAGCTTGACTGGACGCGAGAGTTCGCGAGCAAGGACCACTTTCTGCTTATTTCCACCGGAGAGAGAAGAGGCTGAGTCCTTTGCGGATTGAGCGCGGATATCGAATTCAACGACGCGCTTAGAAGCGTTTTCAGCAACTGCGCTCTGCGAAATGACTGGACCCTTTGCAAATGGTGGGAGGTCATGGAGGTCGAGGATGAGATTCTCTTCGATACTAAATGAAGAGATGAGGCCATCTTCTTCTCGTGACTCTGGGATAAATGCGATACCTGCGTGGAGCGCTTCGCGCACCTTGCCCTTATGGATTTCATGGCCGTCGAGTGAGATGGTGCCATCAACATGTTCTTGAAGCCCTACAACCGCCTCGGCTAGCTCAGATTGACCATTGCCTTGAACGCCGGCGACGGCGAGAACTTCACCTGCTCGAAGCTCAAATGAAACGTCTTTCACAAGTGTGCGGCCTGTGTGATCGTGAATGCTGAGGTGATCGACTTTAAGAAGTACATCGCCCATCTTTGGGGCCGCCTTGTTCACATCGAGTGAGACAGGTCGGCCGACCATCAACGATGCGAGCTCTTCTTGGCTAGCAGTCGGTGATGCAGTACCAACGACTGCACCTCGACGAATAATTGTAATTTTATCTGCAGCCTCACGTACTTCACGAAGCTTATGAGTGATAAAGACGATTGCAGTTCCTTGATCGCGAAGCTTCTTCATATTGCGAAGGAGTTCATCAGTCTCTTGCGGAGTAAGCACCGCAGTTGGCTCATCAAGGATAAGAACTTTTGCATCATAGATAAGCGCGCGGATGATCTCTACACGCTGCTGGATTCCAACGGGAAGATCTTCAACGAGAGCATCCGGATCAACGTCAAAGTTGAACTCAGCTGATACGCGCTTGATTTCTGCGCGTGCGGTCTCAAGATCGAGGAAACCCGGACTCTTTACCTTTTCATGTCCAAGGACGATGTTCTCTGCAACGGTAAAGACAGGAATAAGCATGAAGTGTTGGTGCACCATGCCGATACCTGCAGCGAGTGCATCGAGAGGTGAATCAATGGTGATCTCTTTCTCATCTACCCAGATAGAACCTTCATCGGGAGAGAGGAGACCGTAGACGATATTCATCAAGGTGGACTTACCAGCGCCATTTTCTCCAAGGATTGCATGAATCTCACCGGATTCAACTTTGAGATTAATAGAGTCGTTTGCTGTAAGTGCACCAAAGCGCTTTGTGATGCCACGCAATTCAAGGGACATGTGTGCAAATCTACTGGTTGTCTAGCTTTAATACAAAGCAAAACGGGGCCGGCGATTATCGCCGACCCCGTTCTTTGAGAACGATTTACAGTTAATTACTTAACTGAAACCTTTCCGTTTGCAATAGCTGTACCGAGCTTTGTAACTTCACCACGAAGTGCTGAAGGAACAACGCGGATGAGATCGTGGTAAGCAGCGAGCTTTGTTCCGCCATTCTTGAGGTTACCGTTGTAACCTGTTGATGAGAACTTGCCAGCAGCTGTATCAGCGATAACAGACTGAACTGAGATGTCGACACCCTTAACAACTGATGTTAGGAGTACTGACTTGTACTGTGGAGCTGCAACGAATCCATCTGAGTCAACCCAGATAACAACTGACTTCTTAGAAGCAATTGAGTTACCTGCTGTTGCGCCACCAAGACCACCAGCAACTGGGAAGATTACATCTGCACCCTGCTGCTCGAAGTTCTTAGAGATCTGGAGTGCCTTAGCTGAATCTGAGAAGCCACCGACGAATGTTCCGTCCTTCTTAACTGTGTCCCAACCGAGAACAGTTACAGATGTCTTCTTAACCTTGTTGTAGTAAGCAACACCCTTTGCGAAACCGTCCATGAAGATTGTGACAGGTGGGATGTTGAGTCCGCCGTATGTTGCGACCTTACCGGTCTTTGATACGCCAGCTGCAAGGTAACCAGCCTGGAATGCAGACTCGTTTGTTGAGAACTGAAGTGGCTTGAGGTTTGTGAACTTCTTACCTGGGTAGACAGATCCGTCTGCGCCATGGTCTTCACCATCTTGGTCCACGATTGCGAACTTCACTGATGGGTTTGCCTTAGCAGCAGCAACGATTGCGCCGTTGATAAGGAAGCCAACGCCTACGATGATGTCGCACTTCTCATCAACAAGCTTCTTGATGTTTGGTGCGTAATCAGCATCTGAAGTCGCTGCAAGGTACTTAACAGTGATTG
Organism: Candidatus Nanopelagicaceae bacterium; assembly: GCA_965267985.1. GTDB lineage: Bacteria > Actinomycetota > Actinomycetes > Nanopelagicales > Nanopelagicaceae > Planktophila. The sequence continues at coordinate 1,137,393 of OZ254152.1, forward strand.
ATGTGTTCTTCTTAGCAGCTGCCTGTGCGCCAGCCCAAGCTGAAGCGTTAAATGACTTGTCGTCAACGCCGCCTGTATCGAGTGCAAGGCATGCCTTTGTTGCGTTTGCAGCGGTTGCAGCAGGTGCTACACCGAATGCAAGAGTTGCAGCTGCGAGAACTGCAACAAACTTGATTGTCTTCTTCAAGGTTTCCTCCAAGGAATTTGAAATTCGGATCCTTCGCACTTTTTGAGGGTTTCGAAGGGCTGTGTGGGTGGAGCCTATCTAGGTGCTCTGAAAATTCCTAAAAATAATGGGCTTTTTGAGCGCGTGGTTTGTAACAATCAGGGAAACTCTCAACCACTACTTTAAAGAAAAGGGTGTTTTATCCCTTTAACCAGCGATTTTTGATGCTGTCGCAGCTGCCTTATTTATTGAAAGAGATGCAGAGGTAAGGGCCGGGAGGTAGGTAGTAAAGGTTATTCCTCCACCAACGACTGTATATCGGTGTCCATAAATTCCTGCATTTGAATCCAGAACGTCGAGATATTGCTTCCCACTTACTGCTTTAGCAATCACGTCATACATCGCCTTATCAACATGCTTCACAACAGTTGCATATAAGAATCGCTTCGTTGTATTTGTGACAGTCAGATATTGATCAGGTTCAACCGTAATGATGCCAACCTGCTTGTAACCCTTTGACTTCGACTTCGCTTGGTTGCGAGCCACGATTGAAGCAAAGATCTCTGAATCAGAACCGGGGCGTGCAACGAAAATTACATCCGCGCCTGAATCCATCGCCTGCTTTGTAGCAGTCACAGAAGATCCATTGACGTACTTCACCTGCGATGAGACTGGCTTCTTTGAGGCCAGTACACCTGCCAAGAATCCATTCTGATAAATATCAGCTTGATTCGTATTGGCAATCATCGCGACCTTGCCGCTCTTTGTTGAAAGCGCTGCGCTAAAACCAGCTAAGTAGGCGCCTTGAATATCGGCAAAGATCAGTGATGTCACATTGAGGGCATCGATAGATGCATCATTCAAGATTGCAAATTGAGTATTGGGGAATTCAACTGCAAGAACTTGTATGAGGGGTGCATATCCCCCACCGACAACAATGATGGGGTTGCAGCTCTTTGCAATGAGTGAACGTACTCGGCGATCACGATCTGCCGAAGTTCCATCAGTGACAACTGGCTCGACTGAGAAAGCAAACTCTTTCTGCGCCTTCTCAAGACCTACCGCTGCTGCATCATTAAATGAGCGATCTCCGCGACCGCCAATATCGTAGGCAATTCCAATTGTGAGCGAAGTTGCTTGAGCAGGTGCAGCTATGAGCGATGCGAATAGAACTGCACATCCCAAAAGCGCTGCACGAATTTTCATTAAAGCACCAAACCAAGGTTCTTATATGTGGCATCGAGAGTGCCCTGTGCAACTTCGCGCGCCTTTTCAGATCCCTGGTGAAGAATCTTTAAGAGATGGGCTTCATCCTCAAGGAGCTCAAGGGCGTGTGCACGAATCGGGCGGAAGTATTCAACGACAACTTCTGCGACTGCAGATTTGAAATCACCGTAGCCTTTTCCATCAAACTCATTCTCGAGATCTGCAATTGACTTGCCAGAGAGCGCTGAGTGAATAGTCAACAAGTTACTGATACCTGGCTTTTCAGCGGCATCAAATTTAACTTCGCGGCCAGCATCGGTTACTGCACTCTTAAACTTCTTCATATTGACTTCTGGCGCATCAAGGATGTCGATGAGTCCAGAACCTGAGCCAGATGACTTACTCATCTTTGCAGTGGGATCTTGGATGTCATAGATCTTTGCGCCCTGCTTGAGGATGAAACCTTCTGGAACCTGAAAAGTCTGGCCGTAACGTGAATTAAATCGGCCAGCAATATCGCGAGTGAGTTCGATATGTTGACGTTGATCTTCTCCCACTGGAACAAGGTGTGATTGATAGAGCAAGATATCGGCAGCCATCAACATCGGATATGTAAAGAGCCCAACGCGTGCAGCATCTGCTCCAGCCTTAGATGACTTATCTTTAAATTGCGTCATGCGGCTCGCTTCACCGAAGCCAGTCATACATTCCATAATCCAGCCCAATTGATTGTGCTGGGGAACTTGAGATTGAACAAAGAGCGTTGACTTCTCTGGAGAGATTCCAAGTGCAAGCAGTTGCGCCGCCGACATCAGCGTGCGCTTACGTAAGAGCGCTGGATCTGTCTCGACGGTAAGAGCGTGAAGGTCGACGATGCAATAGAAGGCATCGTGGCCGTCTTGAAGCTCAACCCACTGCTTGACCGCACCGAGGTAGTTGCCAAGGTGGAAGGAATCGCTTGTTGGCTGGATTCCTGAGAGGACGCGCTTCTTACTCATGGCTGCATTCTCGCATGCAATATCGCTAGCGAGAGATTAATAAGCGCCCTACGCGCTTGCCTTCCATTGAAAGTACTGTGATTCGAATTCCATTAACGTTGAGAAGGTCTCCTTCAACGGGAATGCGCCCCAGGAAGTGCATAACATAGCCACTCATGGTTTCGTACGGCCCTTCTGGAATATCAACGCCTGCTTGCTCTGAGAGATCCTCAAGAGACATCAAGCCATCGACTTCGAAATCGCCTGTACGAGATGATGCGGCGAGATCTTGCTCATCTCCGTCGTACTCATCGCGGATATCGCCAATGAGTGTCTCAACGAGATCCTCCATCGTCACGATTCCATCTGTTCCACCGTATTCATCGAGAACGATGGCAAGGTGCTGGCACTGTGCGCGCATCTCAGTGAGGGCGGGAAGAATTCCCTTTGTTCCGGGCAAAAACATGATGCTACGGCTGAGCTCTTGAATCTTCGCCTGTGAATTTACAAGCGATGGATCGATGAGATCGCGCACGTGGATAAATCCAATTACCTCATCGGATGAACCACGAACAACTGGATAGCGAGAGTGAGATTTCTCTGAAGCGAGCGCAATGGCCTTTGCAATGGTGAGCGAACCATCAATGAAGTCGACCTCAGTACGAGGAACCATAACCTCATGCACTTGGCGCTCAGATGCGTTAAATACTTCTTCAACGATATCTCGCTCTTCATCGGTCAGTGCAGCATGTCCTGCCACGAGATCCAGGAGCTCTTCTTCAGACATCTGCTCGCGCTGTTCCTTTGGATCAATTCCAAAGAGGCGGACAACCTGATCTGTAGATTTTGATAAGAGCCAGATGATGGGGCGAAAGGCCATTGCGATGTAATCAACAATTGCCGCTGACCATAGGGCGATTGTCTCTGTGCGAAAGAGGGCAAGGCGCTTGGGAACGAGCTCGCCAAGTACGAGAGACACATATGCAATAACAATGGTGACTGTAATAAGTGAGATGGTGTTTGCTGATTTCTCAGAGATGCCACGATCTATCAACCACGGAATAAAGTGCACACCTAACTTCTCTGCGCCAAGAGCTGCAGAGAGAAATCCGCAGAATGTGACTCCGACCTGGGCTGCTGCAAGAAGTCGATTCGGGTTAGAGGCAAGTTTTGCTACTCGCGCCCCGCGCTTTCCGCGCATCGCCATCTGCTTGACCTGGCTCTCGCGAAGTGAGATTTGGGCAATTTCAGCGGCAACGAAGAGGCCAGCTACAACAATAAGGGCGAGAACTATCAGAATTGCAGAGAGGAGCGTTCCACTCGGGTGACTGTCCATAGTACGAGAAGTGTAGCGAGCCTCTTCCGCGTGGGTCTACGCACGGATACCCTTGCCCTGCTAGTCAACCGGCTAGCGCCTTACCCTCGGACCGTCGGGCACGTACCTGCCCGGATAAGGAAGAAAAAAATGGCATCAGTAGTATTTGAAAACGCCTCACGCATCTACCCAGGAACAACAACTCCTGCTGTAGATAAGCTCAACCTCACAGTGGCAGATGGCGAGTTCCTCGTCCTCGTTGGCCCATCAGGTTGCGGTAAGTCAACATCACTTCGTATGTTGGCAGGACTTGAAGAGATCGATGGTGGACGTATCCTCATCGGCGATCGCGATGTAACAAACGTTGCACCAAAGGATCGCGATATCGCAATGGTCTTCCAGTCATATGCGTTGTACCCACACATGACAGTTGCCGAGAACATGGGCTTCGCGCTCAAGATCGCAGGCATCGATAAGGCAGAGCGCGATAAGCGAGTACGTGAAGCAGCAAAGCTTCTCGACCTTGAACTCTACTTAGAGCGTAAGCCAAAGGCCCTCTCAGGTGGACAGCGTCAGCGCGTTGCAATGGGTCGCGCAATTGTTCGCGAACCACAGGTCTTCCTTATGGATGAGCCTCTCTCAAACCTTGATGCAAAGCTCCGCGTTGCAACTCGTACACAGATTGCAGCTCTTCAGCGCCGTCTTGGAATCACAACAGTCTATGTAACGCACGACCAGGTTGAAGCTATGACTATGGGCGATCGCGTTGCGGTTCTTAAGGATGGTCTCCTCCAGCAGGTAGATACACCTCGTAATCTTTACGACAAGCCAGCAAATGCATTCGTTGCAGGCTTTATCGGATCTCCTGCAATGAACCTTCTTACAGCTCCTGTCTCAGGTGGCAAGGCTCAGATGGGCGATCTCAACATTGATGTGCCTGCATCAGCTGGTTCATCTGTCATCGTTGGAATCCGTCCAGAAGGTTGGGCACCAGCTTCATCAGGCTTCCACGTTCTCGTCGAAGTTGTTGAAGAGCTCGGTTCAGATGCATTCGTCTACGGACGTCCTGCAGATTCCAATGTTCAGTTCGCTAACTCAACAGATGAGGGCGCACAGGTCATCGTTCGCTGGGATCCAAAGAACCCACCAAAGGCTGGCGACACAATCACTGTTGCAAACCTTGCAAATGCTGTTCATCTCTTCGATGCAACAACAGGTGCACGTATTAACTAATCTCTAAAGAAAAAGCCCCGTCGAATATTCGGCGGGGCTTTTCTTATTCTCCAATGGTGTCGGCGTAATACCAGAGATCGAAATCATCGAGATTGATTCCGACGAAGCCTTTAGCTTCAAGTGCTGAGATCAATTGCGCACGATGCTCAGTTGCATGATGAATCGATTGTGAAATGATGGTGGAACGAGCGCGCGATACAGTCCGACCGTCCATCGTGTGAATTACAAATCCTTCTGGCTCTGAAGCGGCACGAAGTAGCTCTGCATCTGCTGCGGCAATTCGATCAAGGATTACATTCATATCTCTCATAGTTACCGGTGGCACATGTGTCGCCTCCAGCTTTACTTGCCACTCTGTTTTCTCGGCTTCTGACAGCGCATCTTTATCAATCAGTCGATATCCGTAGTAAGTCGCTGAACTTGCAATGTGGCGCATGATCTCGCGCGCCGTCCATTCAGGGTTGACTGCATATGCATCGAGAGCTTCATCTGGAAGTTCGGCTACCTTTGAAAAAATCTCTTGATTAGCCCAGGCCATATGCTTTAGTAATTTCGCTGCATCCATAGAGCGAGCCTAAACCTTTTACCGAATTTCTAGAACCCCGCGTAGTACATGAACTTTTCCGAGACCGGCTACTTTCCAACCGTTTTCGTAGATAAGCGCAGTATTCTCATCGATTCCTAGAAGCGTTGTATCTGCTCCACCACGAGCAATAAATGATGCAACGCGATCGGGCAACCAACCAAGCATCTTGTCATAGTGTGGAATGACTTCAATATCCGGCAATAGGCTAAGACCTTCGCTATGGCTCGATTTACGAATTCCCATAATGGTTCCACCAAATGCCATTGCTCCTGCTGAGCAACCTGCGAGCGAAGAACCGCTCTCCCATTCTTGAACCACCGCATCCCATAGAGGTGTTGCTTTAAAGACATCAGCGATATGGTGCGGATTTCCGCCAGAGAAATAAATCAACCCGGCATCTTTTACAGCTGCAACAAACTCTGGGTTAAATGCATCTTCTCTCTCGTGAATAGGCAGGTAGATGCATTCACTTCCGATGCGATCAGATTGTTCTAGGCCGCGACGGCGCCAGAACTCGCGGCGGTCTTCGCCTTCTTCAGATGAGCCTGTAGGGATCTGTACAAAGGAGTTCTGCTTGCCCCGAGAAACAGCAGAATGCAGGAGTCCGGTTTCGAACTCCTGCATTACTGGTAAATATTCACCAGAACCTACAAGCGCTAAGACGCCATGGCTCTGATTCATAGCGATTGGCGATTAAGCCATTGCCTTCTTAAGGTTCTCATCGATTGAAGCGAGGAACTGCTGCGTCGTTTGGTACGGCGCATCATGTGAGATCAAAAGAGCGAGGTCTTTTGTCATCTTTCCTTCTTCAACTGTCTTTACACACACTTCTTCAAGAGTCTTAGAGAACTTTGCAAGCTCAGCATTGTTATCAAGCTTTGCACGGTGTGCAAGGCCCTGTGTCCAAGCAAAGATAGATGCGATTGGATTTGTAGAAGTCTCTTTGCCAGCCTGGTGATCGCGGTAGTGACGTGTCACTGTTCCGTGAGCAGCCTCTGATTCGCAGACCTTTCCATCAGGTGTCATAAGAACTGATGTCATCAAACCAAGTGATCCGTAACCCTGCGCGACAGTGTCTGATTGAACGTCACCATCGTAGTTCTTACATGCCCAGACGTAACCACCTTCCATACGAAGTGACATTGCAACCATGTCATCGATAAGGCGGTGCTCGTACCAAATAGCTGCAGCTTCAAATTGTGTCTTGAACTCTGCCTCGTATACCTCTTGGAAGATATCCTTGAAACGACCGTCGTATGCCTTGAGGATTGTGTTCTTTGTTGAAAGGTAGACAGGGAACTTACGAAGAAGTCCGTAGTTCAATGATGCGCGAGCAAAGTCATAGATTGACTTATCTACGTTGTACATCGCAAGGGCAACACCTGATGATTCGAAGTCATAGACCTCGTGCTGAATTGGCGCTGAGCCATCTTCAGGAACGAATGAGAGCGTGAGCTTTCCCTTGCCTGGAACCTTGAAATCAGTTGCCTTGTACTGATCACCAAATGCGTGGCGACCAATAACGATTGGCTTAGTCCAGTGTGGGACCAGACGTGGAACATTTGAGATGATGATTGGTTCGCGGAAAATCACGCCACCAAGGATGTTGCGGATAGTTCCGTTAGGAGACTTCCACATCTTCTTGAGGCCGAACTCTTCTACTCGAGCCTCATCTGGAGTAATAGTTGCGCACTTGATACCAACGCCATGTTTCTGAATTGCCTTTGCAGCATCGATTGTGACCTGGTCATCAGTTGCATCGCGATGTTCCATACCGAGGTCGTAGTACTCAAGATTGACGTCGAGGTAAGGAAGGATCAACTTATCCTTGATGAACTGCCACATGATGCGAGTCATCTCATCGCCATCAAGCTCTACAACTGTTCCTTCTACTTTGATCTTTGTCATAGTTATTTCCTTTGTGGATTGCTTTTGGATATGAGATGAATTAAAGAGTTTGTACGTCAGCTTGCTTTGCGCGAACTGCCTCAGCAGCTTCCTTGAGAGATGCAACCTCTGAATCAGTGAGCTTGCTTTCGACGACCTTGCGGATTCCGCTCTTGCCGATTTCAGCTTCAACACCAAGATAGACACCAGAGATTCCGTATTCGCCATCAACCCATGCACAGACAGGCATCACTGCACCTGAATCTTCGATAACAGCCTTAGCCATACGAGCTGCTGCTGCAGATGGTGCATAGTAAGCAGAACCTGTCTTAAGGAGTGCTACAACTTCAGCGCCACCATTGCGTGTGCGATCAACGAGCTCGTCGATCTCTGCCTGTGACAACTTCTCTGAAAGTGGCTTTCCATCAACTGTGCAACGGCTTGGGACTGGAACCATTGTGTCGCCATGTGAGCCAAGTGTCAGTGTCTTGACAGATGCAACTGGTACGCCGAGCTTCTCTGCAACAAAGTTTGTAAAGCGCGCTGTGTCGAGCATTCCAGCCTGACCCATTACGCGGTTCTTTGGAAAGTTTGTTGCAATCTGAGCAAGTGCCGTCATCTCATCGAGTGGATTTGAAACCACGATGATCACTGCATTGGGTGAATGCTTTGCAATGTTCTCTGCAACGCCGCGGACGATTCCTGCATTAACACCGATGAGATCCATACGGCTCATACCTGGCTTGCGTGGAAGTCCTGCAGTGATGACAACTACATCTGAGTTAGCTGTCTTCTCGTAACCAGCACCCTCTGCAGTTGTTGTTGCGCCAACAATCTTTGTCTCAAAGCCTTCGATAGAACGCGATTGGTTCATATCGAGAGCGAGACCTTCTGGCTTACCTTCAACGATGTCGGTAAGAACTACCTCATCGAAAATGTTGTATTCAGCTAAACGGAGAGCTGTAGTGGAACCATAGAAACCTGCACCAACAACGGTGACTTTCTTTGACATGTTGCGTCCTATCTTGGGTTTACCCGGAGTTATCTTGACGTCGAGATAACTCTACAACCCTTTTGGAAGGGCCAGGGCCAAGGCGAATAGCACGCCCGCTATGGCGAGCGGGAAGTAGCACTCAATAATCCGGCGTCGCCCCGAGACCTTGCCCAACTGAGCCAAGGCGATGATCCCCGTTCCGATGGCGACAAGAATTGAGCCGGTGCGCACTGCGCCAAAGGCTCCAAGGAGAACGCCTATGAAAATTGAGGTTGCTGCGGCACGAAGGTGCAGCGTTGTTATCGCTCGCATGCATCCACCACATTGGTCACCAACATTGCACGAGTCATTGGTCCGACTCCACCGGGCATAGGTGCAATCCATGAAGCAACATCGCGCACACCTGGATCAATATCGCCCAGTAACCCTGCATCTGTTCGAGAGATACCAACATCGAGAACAGCAGCACCTGGCTTAATCATCTCAGCTTTAAGGAAGTGCGCTTGTCCGATTGCCGCAACAACAATATCTGCACGACGAGTATGTGCTGCTAAATCTTTTGTGCCTGTATGAGTCAAGGTAACTGTTGCATTTTCTTGCTTGCGGGTAAGAAGCAAGCCGAGTGGGCGACCGACAGTAAGACCACGACCAATCACTACGACCTCAGCTCCATTGAGCGGAACGTTGTAATGATTCAGGAGTTCAACGATTCCACGTGGTGTGCAAGGCAGTGGTGCGTCATATCCTGCAACGAGACGACCGAGGTTCATAGGATGTAATCCATCAGCATCTTTTGCTGGATCGATTGCCTCAAGAATTACCTGTGTATCAATACCTCGCGGAAGTGGAAGTTGAACAATATATCCAGTGCACTCTTTCGCATTATTGAGATCGCGGATGGCAGCTAGTACATCTGCCTGTGTAGCATCTGCTGGAAGGTCTACTCGAATCGAATTGATTCCTACCTCTTGGCAATCACGGTGCTTACCGCCGACATATGAATGAGATCCAGGATCATCACCAACAAGAACGGTTCCAAGACCAGGAGTGATTCCCTTTGCCTTCAAGGCGACTGTGCGCGCAGCAAGATCTTGCTTAATTGTGGCTGCGAGTGCCTTGCCGTCGAGAATCTGTGCGCTCATGGAATAAACCTAACTTATTGGAGTAGTTATGCGTGAGAGAAGTGTCGAGTACCGGTAAAGAACATTGCAATTCCCGCCTTCTCAGCTGCTGCGATGACTTCTTCATCGCGGACTGAGCCACCTGGCTGAACGATTGCTACGACCCCTGCATTGGTAAGAATCTCAAGGCCATCGGCAAATGGGAAGAATGCATCAGATGCGGCAACGCTTCCCTTGACGCGATCTCCTGCGCGATCCACTGCAAGCTTTGCAGAGTCAACACGATTGACCTGGCCCATTCCGATTCCAACAGCTGCGCCGTTGTGTGCCAGCAAGATTGCATTGCTCTTGACTGCGCGCACTGCGCGCCATGCAAATTGAAGATCGGCAAGTGATTCGGCACATACAGGCTTACCAGTTACCTGCTTCCAGTTATCGCAGTTATCACCTTCTGCGCTAATCAAATCGGTCTGTTGAACGAGAACACCACCTGATACAGGGCGCAGTTCTAATGGAGAGATACGAGTAATTGAATTTGTGAGAATTCGAATCGATGGTTTCTTCATCAAGATTTCAAGTGCCTCAGGTTCGTACTCTGGAGCAATAATCACTTCAGTAAATACATGCGAGAGTGGCTCTGCCATCGCAACGGTTACCTTGCGATTTGAGGCAACGACGCCACCAAAGGCAGAGACGGGATCGCATGCATGTGCTTTCGCATATGCATCAGCGATATCGGCGCCGGTAGCAATGCCACATGGGTTGGCATGCTTGATGATGGCCACACATGGTTCGGAGTGATCGAGAGCTGCACGCCATGCTGCATCTGCATCTGTGTAATTATTAAATGACATCTCTTTGCCATGCGATTGAACTGCACTGACAATTCCTTGAGGGCCACCTGCAAAGACGGCAGCGCTCTGATGTGGGTTCTCACCGTAACGCAGCGAATTCTGGCGCTTCCAAATAAGGCCAAGCCAATCTGGCATCTCCATTGAGATAGTTGTGCCGAGCCAGCTTGCAATAGTGAGATCGTATTCAGCAGTGGTGCGGAAGACTTCAAGTGCCAACTCTTTACGCTCTTCTGCGGTAAATCCGCCAGCTTTAACGGCTGCAATCGCAGCATCGTATTGGTGTTCGTGGCAGAGAACTGCGACAGAACCATGGTTCTTTGCAGCTCCACGCAACATCGATGGTCCACCAATATCAATCTGTTCGATGCAATCTTCAAACTTTGCACCAGACATGATTGTCTTGAGGAATGGGTAGAGATTGATCACAACTAAATCAAATGGCTCGATATCGAGCTCTTTAATAGCAGCGAGGTGATCAGGATTATTTTGATCTGCCAAGATTCCTGAGTGCACGCGAGGGTGCAAAGTCTTTACTCGCCCTCCCATAATCTCTGGAAAGCCGGTGTAAGTGCTGACTTCTGTTACTGCGATTCCTGCATCGGCCAAAGTCTTTGCAGTCGAACCAGTAGAAAGAATCTCTACCCCTGCTTCATGGAGAACTGTGGCGAGCTCGAGGAGACGATCCTTGTCGTAAACGCTGAGAAGTGCGCGGCGGATAGGTTTGCGATCAGACATATCGAGGCTCCGAATTCATTGCTACAGGGTTGAAATTACCTGGCGAATGGTCGCAACTATGAGACCGCGTTCGACAATCTTAATGCGCCCATGGAGCGACTCTTCAGTATCTTCGGGGAGAATCTCAATTTTCTCCTGTGTGATGACCGCCCCTGTATCGACTCCGGCATCCACCCAGTGAATTGATGTGCCGGTCTCGGTGACACCGGCAGCCATCGCATCTCGAACAGCATGGGCACCGGGAAAGAGTGGCAGAAGAGCGGGATGGCTATTAATAATTTTAAAGCGGTTGGTGATCGATGCAGGAAGGATGCGCATAAATCCAGCGCTGACGACGAGATCTGGACGCAGAGCCGCAATGAGTCCCTCAAGTTCAACGTTCCATAGATTTCGATCTTCAAGCATTGGAATTAGATAGCTCTCGATATGTTTCATCTCCGCACGTTGTAATACATGCGCGTCTGGCCGATCGCATATGAGCGCTACAACTTCCGCTGAGATATCTGAAAAATCGGCATCAAATATCGCTTGCGCAAGTGTCCCTGTGCCCGATGCGAGGATAACTATTCGCTTCATTGTGCTTTTCGAGCAGCGATAAAGGTAGTTATCACTGCACCGATTCCAATCTCACCAATTGCAACTAATCCAAATTCCCAGATGGAGACTCCAAATGCGCCCATATCATCGGTCATCAGCGAACCACTAGAAAGAAATGCGATGAGGAAGATAAGGGCAATTAAGAAGATTGAAGTTTGAATGAGCATCTGCACGCCGGAGTTAAGCGACCAATATGCAAGGAGCGCGCCGATCGCAACAAAGAAGAGTGCTGATGCGATGAAGAGAGGGTGGCGCTGCGTTGGAAGAATTCCCAAAAGTGGGAAGACGGGAAGTTGATCCGAGTGATACCACCACGGTGAAATCAGAGTTCCTGCACCTGCTGCAAAGCCAGTACCTGCGACATAAGAGGCGAGAGCAACTGCTGCATTTGGAAGATAGAGGATGTTAAGGAGTAGTAAGAGCGCTCCCCCAAAGATTCCCGGCTGCAGGGCGACTGTCAGGACTTTTACCTGTGCAAAGTTTGTAAAGATTAAGGCGCCAACAACAACCATAAATGTTCCAACAATAATCGCCATGATTCGTGAAGCCAATATGACTGGTGCAGATATCGCTAAACGCTGGCCACATGTAAGTGTTGCGGTAATTGAGATAAAGAATGCAAATATCGGCGCCAAGTACCACTGCGGCGTCACCGTTGGCGATGCAGTCATATAAGCGAGAGCGGTAACGATAATTGTGTAGAAGAGTGAGTATGTGGTGCGCACGCCATTGATATCGTGGAAGTCTCCTTGTAGGCGATCGAGTGCACGATTAAATGTTGTTCGGATTGCAATAAATGGAAGTGCGATCGCACCCCATGGAAGATAGGAGAAGTAACCTGGAATTCCCGTTGGAGGCAGTGCCAGTGAGAATGGAATGTGATGGGCACCGAGCCAAATCCAGGCAGCGCCTCGAATCGGATCTGTCGTCGTACCTGTTGCACTACCTGCAGTTGCCCATGCAACAAGGGCTATAAATGCAAACGGGAGCAGCACAAGTGCCGCTCCACGTATTGCGTGAGACAACGAGACCGAGAGGACGCGTTGCATCTTTAAATTAGCGTCCGAGAATCTCGCGCATCAAGCGCGAAGTCTCGCTAGGAGTTTGACCAACCTTTACACCAGCAGCTTCTAGGGCATCTTTCTTTGCCTGTGCTGTTCCTGAAGAGCCAGAGACAATTGCGCCAGCGTGGCCCATTGTCTTTCCTTCAGGTGCTGTAAATCCTGCGACATATCCAACGACGGGCTTCTTCACATATTCAGCGATAAATGCAGCGGCGCGCTCTTCAGCATCTCCACCGATTTCACCGATCATGACAATTGCTTCTGTCTCTGGATCATCCTGGAATGCACGGAGGCAATCAATATGAGTTGTTCCGATAACAGGATCTCCACCGATACCGACAGCTGTTGAGAATCCGATATCGCGGAGCTCATACATCATCTGGTAAGTGAGTGTTCCTGACTTAGATACAAGTCCGATTGGACCCTTCTTTGTAATGTCAGCAGGAATGATTCCAACATTTGAAGATTCAGGGCTGATAAGTCCTGGGCAGTTAGGTCCGATGATCTGAGTCTTTCCGCTCTTCAATGAGTATGCATAGAAGAATGCAGAGTCATGAACTGGAATTCCTTCAGTGATCACAACGACCAATGGCATAGTTGCATCGATTGCATCAATGACTGCAGCCTTTGCAAACTTAGGTGGCACGAAGACAACTGAAACATTTGCACCAGTTGCGGCCATCGCTTCTGCAACAGTATTAAAGACTGGAAGTGATGTGCCATCGATATCGACTACCTGTCCGCCCTTGCCTGGTGTTACGCCACCGACAACTTTGGTACCTGAAGCCAACATACGGCGTGTGTGCTTTGTTCCTTCAGAGCCTGTCATGCCCTGAACGATGACCTTGCTGGAAGAGTTGATAAAGATTGACATTACTTTGCCGCCAATTCTGCAGCGCGTGATGCTGCTCCATCCATAGTCTCTGCCTGCTCTACCAATGGGTGGTTAGCAGCGTTCAAAATTGCGCGGCCTTCAAGGACATTGTTTCCATCGAGGCGAACCACGATTGGCTTCGTTGCCTTTGCGCCCAAGAGTTCAAGGGCTTGAACGATTCCATTAGCAACAGCATCGCATGCTGTGATTCCACCGAAGACGTTAACGAAGACGCTCTTTACATCTGGATCACCGAGAATGATTGAAAGGCCATCTGCCATTACCTGTGCAGATGCTCCGCCTCCGATATCGAGGAAGTTTGCTGGGCGCATTCCACCGAACTTTTCGCCAGCATATGCAACAACATCGAGGGTCGACATCACAAGTCCTGCACCGTTACCGATGATTCCAACCTGACCGTTATCGAGCTTGACGTAATTAAGACCCTTAGCCTTTGCAGCTTCTTCAAGTGCATTAGCTGTCGCTGTATCTACGAGGGCCGCGTGGTCTGGCTGGCGGAAATCTGCATTCTCATCGAGTGAGACCTTGCCATCGAGAGCGATGATGCGACCATCTTCAGTCTTTACAAGTGGATTGACCTCAACGAGAGTTGCATCCTCTGATTGGAATGTCTCCCACAACTTCACGAGTACATCTGCAACCTGATCTGCAATATCCGCTGGGAACTGTGCCTGAGCAATGATCTTTGTTGCAAGCGCCTTATCGATTCCATCGAGTGCGCTTACTGGAACCTTTGCAAGCTTCTCGGGAGTTGTATGAGCGACTTCTTCGATATCCATTCCGCCGGCAACTGATGCCATAACGAGGAATGTACGGTTTGAGCGATCGAGCAAGATTGAGATGTAGTACTCATCAACGATTGGCGCTGCCTGGGCGATCATTACCTTGTGAACTGTGTGACCCTTGATATCCATTCCGAGAATTGCTGATGCCTTTTCAAAAGTATCTGCCGGATCTACTGCGAGCTTGACGCCTCCAGCCTTTCCACGTCCACCAACTTTTACCTGCGCCTTAACAACAACTTTTCCACCCATATCAGCTGCTGCATCGCGAGCTGCTTCTGGTGTTGTTGCAACTGCGCCCTTAAGAACTGGGACGGTGTGCTTTTCAAAGAGATCGCGTGCCTGATACTCGTAGAGATCCACTCATTGCTCCTTATGCGTAGGTGCGTAAATACTGAGCCAATCCTAAACCCGTGAGGGCGCCTCACATTACAGGGGCGTGCCAATCAGAGCGGAGTGACAGGGGCGTAGCGCAGCAATAGACGCTTATCTCCATATGCGCCAAAGTTGATGGTCGCCTCAGATTTATCGCCGACTCCTGAGACTGCGACGACGGTGCCTAAACCAAATGTGTCATGAGACACACGTTGGCCAATCTCGAGAACCATTGCAGATGAGACTTTGCCTGTTGCACGTGGAGGTGGCGCACTTGCAACGCGAGATTTTCGCACCGCACTCGATGATGTGTAGGAAGGTTTTCCTTCATTCATCCATTCAATTAACGATGAAGGGATCTCGTCGAGGAAACGTGATGCAGGGTTGTACTTCGGTGTTCCGAAAGTGAGGCGGTATTCAGCGCGTGAAATATAGAGACGCTTCTCTGCACGAGTAAGTCCTACGTAGGCAAGGCGACGTTCTTCTTCAATCTCTTTTGGATCATCAAATGTTCGTGCGTGAGGAAAGATTCCATCCTCCATGCCTGTAAGAAATACCGTTGGAAATTCAAGTCCCTTTGCAGTGTGAAGCGTCATTAAGGTGACGACTCCCCCATGATCTTCACCATCTGGAATCTCATCAGCATCTGCAACGAGTGAGACCTTTTCTAGGAATCCTCCGAGAGAAATTACCTCATCTTCGCCTAGCTCATCGAGTGATCGTTCTTCATATTCAATCGATGCAGAGACAAGTTCTTGTAAGTTCTCAACACGGACTTCATCTTGGGGGTCGGTACTCGATGAGAGTTCTTTGAGTAAGCCAGATTGTTCGAGCGCTGCCTCAATAATTGTTGAAGGCTTTGTATTGACCTCAACAAGTACGGCGAGAGCCGAGATCATGTTGGTGAATTCTGTAATGGATTGAGATGCCTTATTAGGAACTGCTATCGCTTCACGAACACGAAGGAGGGCCGCCCAGAAAGAGATTCCCTGTGCCTGAGCGAAGAGATCTACCTCTTCTAGAGCACGATCTCCGATGCCGCGCTTTGGGAAGTTGATGATGCGTCGAAGTGAGACCTCATCTGTTGGATTGGCGAGCACGCGAAGATAAGCGAGTAAATCCTTGACCTCTTTACGTTCATAGAATCGAAGACCACCGACAACTTTGTAAGGAATGGCAGCACGCATAAAGACTTCTTCAAATACACGTGACTGCGCATTGGTGCGATAGAAGACTGCAGTATCTCCGGGTTGCGAATCATCTTTATCTTGGAGGCGACGAATCTCGTCCTTAATGAATTCACCTTCATCGTATTCAGATTCTGCGACATATCCGATGAGCGGAGCACCTGCGCCAGAGTCAGACCAGAGATTCTTCTCCTTACGAGATTCATTCTGAGAAATCACGGCATTTGCAGCAGAGAGGATGTTCTGAGTTGAACGGTAATTTTGCTCGAGTAGAACCGTCTTTGCATTCGGGTAATCGACCTCAAATTGCAAGATATTACGAATCGTCGCTCCGCGGAATCCATAAATGGATTGATCTGCATCGCCCACCACGCAGAGCTCTGCAATTGGAAAGCCATCGGTCTCATTTCCGGTGAGCTCTTTGACCAATTGATACTGGGCATGGTTTGTATCCTGATATTCATCTACCAAGATATGGCGAAATCGTGATCTAAAGCGCGCCTTTGCCTCAGGAAACTTCTGCAAGACCTCAACGGTCTTCATGATCAAATCATCAAAGTCCATAGCATTGGCTTGCTTCAGTCGCTTCTCATACATCGTATAAACATCAGCTGCGATAGTGTCGAATTGATTGGTCGCCTTACTTAAGTATTCGTATGGGGTCTGCAATTCATTCTTTGCATTAGAGATGATGTTTTGAAATTGGCGGGCTGGATAGCGCTTGGAATCTAAATTAAGTGTCTCGCAGACTTTTTGAATCAACTTCTGTGAATCTGCAGAGTCATAGATCGAGAATGATGAGCTGTATCCAAGGCGCTCAACCTCTTGGCGCAGAAGACGAACGCATGCTGAGTGAAAGGTTGAAACCCACATAGACTTTGCAATCGGGCCAACGAGTTCGGTGACTCGCTCTTTCATCTCACCAGCGGCCTTATTGGTAAAGGTGATTGCGAGAATCTCATAAGGCTTCACGTCGCGGCGGGCCATCAGATATGCGATGCGACGTGTGAGGACTCGAGTCTTTCCAGAACCTGCGCCTGCAACAACTAAAAGTGGCGATCCGGCATGTGCAACGGCTTCTTGTTGCTGTGGATTGAGCCCCTGGAGGAGTTCATCGTTACCGGACATAGCGCGGAGTCTATTAGGCTTACGCACTATGGAACCCATTGCAGATTCTGAAATCAAGCGCGTCCTCGTTATCAACGCCCACCCGGATGATTCCGACTTTGGCGCATCAGGAACGATTGCTCAGTGGGTGGCTAAGGGCATTGAGGTCAGTTACGTCCTCTGCACCAATGGCGATCAAGGTGGAGAAAATTCAGGATTTACAAAGGAAGAGATGCCTGCGGTTCGTCAGCGCGAACAACGTGCGGCATGTGCAGCGCTTGGCGTTTCTGATGTCACATTCTTAAATTATGTTGATGGCCACCTCGAGCCAACTATCGCGTTGCGTAAAGATATTGTTCGGCAGATTCGTCGCGTACAGCCAGATCGAATCCTCTGTCAGTCACCAGAGCGGAATTGGGATCGCATTGGTGCTAGCCACCCAGATCACCTCGCTGCAGGTGAAGCAACTATTCAAGCTGTCTATCCCGATGCACGTAATCCATTTGCTTTTACAGATCTGCTTGATCAAGAGGGTCTACAGCCATGGAAGGTGAAAGAAGTCTGGATGCAGGGTCACACACATCCAGATCACTTCGTTGATATCACCGATACATTCCATTTCAAGATTGCAGCTCTTAAGGAGCATGCATCACAGACTGGGCATATGGAGAATCTCGAAGAGATGCTTCGCGAGTGGGGTCAGCGCAACGCTGGTATTGGCGAACTACCTGAAGGTCGTATCGCTGAAGCTTTTAAGATCGTCAACACTAATTAGCTAGATTACAGCGCGTGCTTATTTAATAAGTACGCGCTGAATTTCAACTTTCTGATTGGGTGCACTATTTCCTGTTGTTTGATTTACAGTTGCGCCCGCTTTTCCAACGTAACGAAGAATATCGAGTCCTGAAGTGATATGGCCCCACACTGTGTAGCTCGGTCCGAGCGAACCTGAATCTTCAAAGACTAAGAAGAACTGGCTTCCGTTTGTATTTGGTCCGCTATTTGCCATAGCAAGCGTTCCTGCTGGGTATGTGAGTTTTGCGCCGATTGGAAGATTCTCATCGATATATGAAAATCCTGGACCGCCTGAACCTGTTGCAGTTGGATCACCGCACTGCAACATTGAGAAGCCATCTGTAATCAAACGATGGCATAGGGACTTATCGAAATACTTCGCCTTTGCAAGAGCTGCCATCTGAGTAACTGTAAATGGCGCTTTTGGATCGAGAGTTGCGACGATATTTCCACAGTTTGTTATGAAGGTAATAGTCTTCGGAAGAACTTTCGCTGCAGTGCGAGGTGGGTTTGTCTTAAGTGGCGTGTGGCCAACAGAAGTAACCTTGGAGCACTTGACTGCAGCTTGTGCTGGTTGCACAACAAAGAAAGTTGTAAGCGCAAATGCAACTGCACAGATGGTTGCGATTCTCTTCATTTTCATCTTCCTATTCCCACTCAATCGTTCCGGGTGGCTTACTTGTGACATCGAGGACAACGCGGTTGACCTCACGGACTTCATTGGTAATACGTGTTGAAATCTTTTCGAGAACATCATAGGGAACGCGAGACCAATCTGCAGTCATCGCATCTTCAGATGAAACTGGGCGGAGCACAATTGGATGGCCATAGGTACGACCATCGCCTTGAACTCCCACGCTTCGCACATCTGCGAGCAATACAACCGGGCACTGCCAGATATCGCGATCAAGTCCGGCTGCTGAAAGTTCAGCGCGCGCAATCAAATCTGCTTCTCGCAAGATATCGAGGCGCTCTTGAGTGACCTCACCAATGATGCGGATACCAAGGCCTGGACCTGGGAACGGTTGGCGCCAGACAATCGCTTCCGGCAGGCCAAGTTCAAGTCCTACCTGACGGACCTCATCCTTAAAGAGAGTGCGGAGAGGTTCGACCAATTTAAATTGAAGATCATCAGGTAGGCCACCAACGTTGTGGTGGGACTTAATGTTTGCAGTGCCGGTGCCGCCGCCTGATTCAACAACATCTGGGTAGAGGGTTCCCTGCACTAGGAATTCAACATCCCCGCCTGCTGCAATGTCACGAGCTGCCTTTTCAAAGGAGCGGATGAATTCGCGACCGATAATTTTGCGCTTCTCCTCTGGGTCTGTGACACCAACAAGTGCTGAGAGAAATTGCTGGACCGCATCTATAACTACGAGATTGACGCCAGTTGATGCAACAAAATCTCGTTGTACTTGCTCTGACTCACCACTGCGAAGCAGGCCGTGATCAACGAATACACATGTGAGTTGGTTTCCGACAGCGCGCTGAATAATCGCCGCAGCAACGGCTGAGTCGACTCCACCTGATAGTCCGCAGATAACTTTCTTATCGCCGATGACTGACTTTGCTTTAGCAATCTCATCTTCTGCAATGTTGGAAGTTGTCCAAGTTGGCTTACAACCCGCAATGTTGATGAGCCAGTTCTGCAAGATTGCCTGGCCATGTTCTGAGTGAAGAACTTCTGGGTGAAACTGAACTCCAGCAATCTTTGCTGATGCATCTTCAAAGGCTGCAATAGGTGTATCTGCAGTTGATGCAGAGATTGAAAAACCACAAGGAACTTCAGAGACCGCATCACCATGTGACATCCATACTGACTGCTGCGCAGGAAGGCCGGCAAATAACTTTGAGCCAGGCTTTACATCAAGAGGCGTGCGACCGAATTCGGACTTACCTGTCTGTGCAACAACACCGGCAAGAGCTGCCGCCATTGTCTGAAAGCCATAACAGATTCCAAATGTAGGAATTCCGAGTGCGAAGATTGCAGGATCCACCTTGGGGGCGTGATCTGCATAGACAGAAGATGGACCACCAGACAAGATGATTGCTTCAGGGTTCTTTGCACTTACCTCTGCTGCAGTAATCGTTGAAGGAACGATCTCAGAGAAGACGTTGGCTTCGCGAACACGGCGAGCAATTAACTGCGCATACTGGGCACCAAAATCAACTACAAGTACTCCATAGGGCGTACTACTTGCCATGGTGCATCACAACATCTACGCGCTGGAATGACTTCACATCAGAGTAACCACATGTAGCCATTGCGCGACGAAGTGCGCCAAAGAGGTTCATATCTCCTGTTGAAGAATGTGAAGGACCGAGGACAACTTCTTCAAGAGTTCCAACTGTTCCAACGTTAAAGCGACGTCCACGTGGAAGTTCTGGGTGATATGCCTCAGAACCCCAATGCCATCCGAGTCCTGGTGACTCAACAGCCTTGGCCAGAGCTGATCCCATCATCACAGCATCTGCGCCACATGCAATTGCCTTTGCGATATCGCCTGAGCGACCGACAGCACCATCTGCAATGACGTGAACATAACGCCCACCAGATTCATCGAGATATTCACGACGAGCTGCAGCAACATCTGCAACTGCTGTAGCCATTGGAACTTCGATACCGGTAACTGTGCGAGTTGTATGCGCTGCGCCGCCGCCGAAACCAACGAGAACACCAGCAGCTCCTGCACGCATCAAGTGAAGTGCACCAGTTGTTGTTGCTACGCCACCCACGATTACTGGAACATCGAGTTCGTAGATAAATTTCTTGAGGTTAAGCGCTTCACCTTCTGCGCCAACGTGTTCTGCCGAAACTGTGGTTCCGCGAATTACGAAGATATCCACGCCAGCCTTGATGACAGCATCATGGAGTTCGACTGTGCGCTGAGGTGAGAGGGATGCAGCAACAGTGACACCTGCTTCGCGAATCTGCTGGATGCGCTCTTTGATGAGCTCTGGGCGAATAGGTGCAGCGTAAATCTCTTGCATGCGCTTTGTTGCATGCTTCTCTGGCATTGATGCAATTTCACCCAGTGGAATACGTGGATCGTCATAACGAGTCCACAGTCCCTCTAGATTAAGGACGCCGAGGCCACCGAGCTTTCCAATTGCGATTGCTGTGTCAGGTGAGACAACTGAATCCATCGGTGCTGCAAGAAGCGGAAGTTCAAACTTATAAGCATCGATCTGCCATGCAAGGCTGACTTCTTCAGGTGTACGAGTACGGCGGCTTGGAACGATTGCAATATCGTCAAATGAGAAGGCTTGGCGAGCGCGCTTGCCTGGTGCGATTTCGATCTCCACTTACGCCTTCTTTCCATAATTTGGTGCATCAGCAACATCGAGAACATCGTGAGGATGGCTCTCTTTAAGACCTGCTGAAGTAATTTGAATTAAACGTCCTTCGCGGCGAAGAGTCTCAATGTCAGGAGCTCCCGCATACCCCATTCCGCTTCGAAGTCCGCCAACGAGTTGGTGAACAACGCTTGCGACAGTGCCCTTATATGCAACCTTGCCTTCGATTCCTTCAGGAACAAGCTTGTCCTCTGAGAGAACATCGTCTTGCATGTAGCGATCCTTTGAATATGACTTCTTCTCGCCGCGAGATTGCATCGCACCGAGTGAACCCATTCCGCGATAACCCTTGTACTTGCGACCATCGATTTCAAAGAGTTCGCCAGGAGATTCTTCACATCCTGCCAACAATGAACCGAGCATCACAGTGTGTGCACCGGCAACGATCGCTTTGACGATGTCACCTGAATATTGAAGACCACCATCTGCGATCAATGGAATACCAGCCTTGTTACAAGCCTTTGATGCCTCCATGATTGCAGTGATCTGTGGAACGCCCACACCTGCAACAACGCGAGTCGTGCAGATAGATCCTGGACCAACACCTACTTTGACTGCATCTGCGCCTGCATTAATGAGCGCTTGCGCACCTGCGCGAGTTGCAATGTTGCCACCGATGATTTCAGTTGTTGGAGAGAACTTTTTGATGCGTTCGATTGCATCGAGAACTGCGCGATGATGGCCATGTGCGGTATCAACGACAACGACATCTACACCGGCATCAATCAAAGCTTGCGCGCGAGCAAATCCATCATCGCCCACACCAACAGCTGCTCCTGCAAGGCCAACATTTTTCACTAACTTCACGTGTGCTACTTGCTCTTCAATCGGCAGGTTTCGGTGGATGATTCCAACTCCCCCGGCCTTTGCCATAGCGATCCCCATTGCAGATTCGGTGACAGTATCCATCGCTGATGAAACGAGCGGGACTGCGAGAGAGATATTGCGAGTCAACCAGGTTGAGGTATTGACCTCAGATGGGACTACATCAGATGCATCGGGCAGAAGGAGGACATCGTCATATGTCAGCCCAAGGAGCGCGACCTTCTCGGAATCGATGGTCATCTACTCTCCTTCACAACGTGCGGTAGGTAATTCTAACCTGCCCCTTAGAGGCCAACCGCCCGCTTAATCTCCTCACAGGCGCTGCCCAAGCCGACGACCAAGGTCGCATCTGAGCACTCTTCAGGGCTCCATCCCGGGCCTCCGAGCACAATGCGAGGGGCTGGACGAACAGCAGGGAGTTCGCGATAGAAATCTGTCTTGGCATTCTGTGGCAAGAGCGCCCAGAGGAATACCGCAGGCGGTGCCAATCGAGAGACCGTTGCCGCAACCGCCTCAAAGGGAGTGCGAGCGCCGAGGAAGTGAGTCTTGATGCCAATCTCGCAGAGCGCTGCCTCTAGCGCATGTAATGGAAGTGAGTGTTGTTCTTCACCCACTGCAGCGAGAATTACTGGATGGCCATTGACCGGTGATTCACATGCGGTAGATCTTTCAAGGAAAACTTTCTTAAGGGATTCAGAGAAGGCATGCTCGATCTCAACGCCCTGTCCGGTCTCTTTCCAATCTTCACCGATCTCAATCAACGTTGGAACGATGATTTCGTGCCAGGTGATTTCAACACCATGTTCGCTTATTTCAGAGCGAAGTGTCTCTTCAACGAAGTCGATATCAAATGCCTGTAGGGCTTTATTAATTCCTGCAACGAAATCTTCGCGGACTTCAAATTCTCGAACAATCTTTTCAAGCTTTACTTCGCCCTTTGCCTTCTTTGCCTGCTCTGCGGCATCTGCCGGTGCAACGCCTGCGCTAATCAAGCGACGCATCGTTGTTAACTTCATTAAATCTGCCGGACAGTAACGGCGATGTTCGCCCGCTTCGTGAGTCGAAGGCCCAAGGCCGTAACGGCGATCCCAGGTACGTAGAGTTGCAGGTGCTACCCCGAGGCGGCGTGCGACCGCTGCGACGGTCAGGAGCTCTTCAGGGGCCTTTGCCATCCCGCAAGGATGGCGGAGAGTGGCTTAACTCACCACTTGAAATTCGGACATATAGGGCACTTCTTTCAGGTGAACAACATTTGGAGCGCTAGCCTCTTGAACAACTTATGAATCGGTTGTAGATTCATCCCATCACGGCAGCTTTCAATCCAAGGAGTAGGCAATGAATACATTCACAAGTCGTCCTATCGCACCTCGTCCTGTAGCGGATGAATGGGAGTGGCAGTACGAGGGTGCTTGCCGCGGAATGGATCCCGAGATGTTCTTCCATCCTGATGGAGAGCGCGGCCCACGTCGTCGCAATCGCGAGAACGCGGCCAAGGCAGTCTGCGCATCATGCCCAGTCATGCAGCTCTGTCGCGATCGCGCACTAGCAATCCAGGAGCCTTATGGAATTTGGGGCGGCCTCTCAGAAGATGATCGTGCTGCAATCTTGTCACGCCGAGGAATTACACGGATTTCCGAAGCGTCATAAGTTGTAGTGACAAAGAAAAACCCCGCCTCGAAAGAGACGGGGTTTTTACTTTTTCTCGAATTACTTACCGAACAGAAACTTCGGCTCTACGGTTTGAAGCCTTTCCTGCATCAGTGCTATTACTTGCAACTGGAACTGCTTTGCTGAAACCAGCTGGTGCTACTTCAACTCCAGGAAGTAACTTTGTTAAATATGCAGAAGTTGAATTTGCACGAGCGATTGAAAGTGGCTGGTTGAGGCCATTCTTTCCGACAGAATCGGTGTGACCAGCAACGTAGAGCGAGGTGTATCCAGTTTCTTGAATCACCTTGGCTACGGCTCTCAGATCTGCCTTTGCCTTCGCTGAAAGTGTTGCTGAATTTGTTGCAAAGTTCACGACAATTGCCGGAATTGGCTTATCAACCTTCACGTTTGCTAAAACTGGAATTGATGTCGTCTGATCATTTCCAATTGCAGTAACTTCGACCTTACTCTTGGGACCGATTGCAACCGGAAGTGCGCAGCTGGTTGAAACAGTCTTGCACTCAACATTTCCATTAACTGATACCTCATATCCAACCACCTGTGATGGCGATGGACTCCACTGAACATTTGCCTTCTGAAGTGTTTTTGGCGTTGTTAGTGAATTTGATGCCGCATCAGGATTGACCACAATCTCAATTGAGGACTTATCTGATTCGACGTTATCAGTAGTCGTCACAGCAGCCACTTGTAAGCGGCCAGTCCAACCGTTGGTTGTTGATACGACTACTCCAGAATCACTCTGCTCTACGTGAACAGACGGCGAAACTGTAGCTCCAACATTTACTTCTGCTTGAGGTGTCTCTGAAACATTCTTCACGGAGATAGCTGATTCTGAGTTGGATTTAACGACAATCACATTTCCGTTAGTTGATGTTGATCCACTCGTTTGAGTCTTTTGAGTCGGCATACCCGTATTTGGAGTGTTGGTTGCTGGGATGATTCTCGCAACTGAAATCACTACTTTCTTGATTATTTGGGTACCCTTTTTAGGTTCCGGTGTTTCAACAACAGGTGCGGGCGCTGAACCGCCTCCGCCTCCGCTACTAACAGGGGTCCAGATTGCATAGACAGTTGAATCTGCGACCAATGGATAGATAGCACCTTCCGCATAACCCTGGCCAGAACCATCCCCACGTGTGTTCCAGCCCCCAAATGTGTAGCCACTCTTCGCGAGGGAGCCAGCATTTGCTGCAAGGTTGATTGAATTCGTAGCTGTCGCCGAATCTGGAGCAGTTCCGGAAGTATTACCGTTTCCAGAATATGTGATGGTGTACTCAACACCGATTACATTCCACAATGCATGCAAGAGGATGTTTGAGGTGCCTGAATAGGTAGCGACAATTGTCGAAGCATCATTTCGAGTACTTGTCCATGCACCGAATGTGTAGCCCGACTTGGTAAAGCCAGATCCATCGGCAACTACATAGGCCGGATCGCCTGTTGTGTAGCTTCCAGGTAATTGACCGCCATCGCCACCATTACCTTCGTAGGAAATAATGTAGGTCGCGTAATTCCATACCGCGACTGCGGTAAGCGAACTTGTGACTGTGTAGGACTCTAATCCTTCGTAGATGTTTCCGTCGATTAGCCAGCCGCCGAAGTTGTATCCAGCCTTAGCTAACGTACCTCCTGAATTGAGGGAGACCTGAATATTGTAAGTAGCTGTACTTGCCGACGGCGCTGTTCCGCCGCCATTTGGATCATAAGTTATTGAGAAACTTGTGAGCGCAAAAGTTACAGCAATTGAGTGATCCGCTTGAACATTTGCAAATGTGTAGGACGATACATTTGAGACCAAAGTTCCATCAATTGTTAATGTTGCGACAGAGTAATGCGCATCAGGAGTAAAGCTGAAGCGGGCATCATCTCCCGTATTGATTGTGTTACTTCCTGATGGTGAGATCGAACCGTGTGAACCGGCGCTTGAAATTACAGTGTACGAAGTCGGTGGCACATAAACCCAAATCGCCGTAGCTGTATCGTCTGCAATCAGATGGAAGAGTGATCCGGTTAAATAGTCGCTTCCTGAAATTCGCCATCCGGTAAATCGATAATTCGCCTTTGAGAGCGTTGAGCCATCATTGAGCGATATATCTCCGGCAGCATGGTTTACTGCTGTAGGAGCGACACCGCCACCATTTGTATTGTAAGTCAAGGTGTACTTAGTAACCGCAGACGCAGACCACTGCGCGGTTAACACAAGAGTAAGAGACGAAGTAAGTGAAATCGCCTGTTCATCAATGTACGCATTATTACTTGCATCGCGCCATCCTGAGAAGAAGAAGCCACCGTTTGGCGTAAATGTAGATGCAGGCAAGTTAAATGTTGCACTCGCGCCTGACGATGTAGCCATCGATCCAGTTCCGTTAGCCCCTGGTAAATATGAAATTGAGTAGGCGTAAGTTTTTGCCGTCCATTGGGCGGTCAGGGTTACGTTTCCTGAACCCATTGTGTAACTGACGCTTGCATTGAAGTCAGTACCAGCCTGATTGCGCCACTTAACGAAGTCGTAGCCAGTTCTGGTTGGTGTCGAAGCAGTAGTAAAAGTCAGACCTTCTGCAACGGCAGCTTGGGTTGGGAGAGTTGAATCTCCGCCATTAAGGGCATAAGTAACTGTGTGCGTTGGATTGAGCGTCCACTGCGCTGTCAGGGTCAGGTTGCTCGTCGCCATCGTGACTGTCGCTCCAGCTGAATAATTTCCACTTCCGCCATCGCTCCAACCAGTAAATGAATATCCGGCTTTTGTCGGAGTAGATGCGGCGGTAAAAGTTTCTCTCTCGGCAACATCTGCCTGAGTAGGCAGAGTTGAAGTTCCACCGTTAAGAGCGTAAGTAATTGTATGCGTAGGTGTATTCACCCACGTTGGATACAAATCTACATTTGCCACAGGAGTAACCGCTTGGTTTACGGAATAAGCAGTTCCGCCGGTGCCAGAAGCGTCGGTATTCCAACCGTTGAAATCGTGTCCGGCATAAGTAAGTGGGCCAGTATTCCCGGAGATAGTCCAGCCCATTGAAGATGTCACGGGGGATGGAACTGAACCTGTTCCGTTTGATCCTGCGTGATATGTGACGGTGTAACTTGCACCTACAACGTTAAATACCTGAGTGACATTCGCCGCCTGTGCACGAGTTGCATCTCCAGCTTGGCTAGCTGTAATCGAACATCTACCTAGTGCAATTGTGGTGATATTAAGTCCAGAAACCGTACACACATCCAACGTTGTAGATGCGAGTGAAACAGTTAATGCAGGAGATGCATTCGAAACGGCACCAGACCCAAATGGCGTTCCACTTAATACTTTATCGCCAGGATTATTGAAAGTAATAACCTGGGCGGTGAGGTCTGAAACGATAAATGTCTGCTCAACTGGTGTCGCAGTAGCGTAGGTTGCATTTCCTGCTTGCGTAGCTCTGATAATGCAAGTTCCAGCTGCAACAATCGTGATTTCACGAGTCGTATTGTTGACTGTACATACACCAATCGATTTAGATTCAAGCGTCACAACCAATCCTGAAGCATCCGTCACTGCCCCGGATGCAAAAGTTCCGGCATTAGTTAATTTTGTTCCCGGATTATTAAATGTAATTGTTTGATTTTGAGCGGTAACCGTAATATTTAATGTATATGCAGATGTTGAATATGCAAGCGAGTCATTTGGCTTAAAAGTAAATGACGTGGAAGAAGAACCAGTAAATCTTAATTTACCAAGTCCGACATCCGTTGCAGTAATAGTGTCGAGGGCAGTTACATTTACCCAAGATGCGCCAACTAACCTTTGAAGGACACCTGAACCGGGAAGGGTTTCGATCTCCAATTTATTAAATGGGTTGGCATCGAAATCGTAATAGGTACCAAAATCAGTCAACGCCAATACAGTCGGGTTATTAGATTGAACGCGAAGTGTTGGGACTGTTCCCGTGATTACAGGAGGAGTATTCGCGCCGTTTGAATATGTCACAGAACCATAAGTTCCCCACGTTGGAGGGCTGAAGGAAATAGCGTAAATCGCACCTTTTACCTGGACGACTCCCAAAGTTACATCTACGGAAGAGACAGAGTTATAAAGAACAGCTACTCGATCTTGAGGGATATTTGTTCCACCCGCTGAGTCTGTACTCGTAAATCTTGATTGGTTAGTACCTGTGACGGTTGAGAGATTTAAATTTGCATCGTCGCAACGTGGATTAGTTGATACGTTGTAACTGAGAGAAGTGTTTCCGCCGCTACATGCGCCAGCTGCACGCTTGTTCAATGTATAGCTTTGGAATCCGCTGAAAGAAGCAAACTGAAAGTCTGTTGAAGCCGTTGTATCAAGGTCATCTACCCACATGTTTAGATTTTGAAGAACAACTTCAGTACCGGTATTTACGCCGGTATATGTGCCATGTTCGTAGAACGCAAACTTCAACCCAATACCTGTGAAAGAAGATCCAGGTGTCATTTGCATATTAAAAAGCGCGGTGTCTGAGCCCGTGTCGTATGAGATTGAAGTGGCTGGTGCCTGACTGACAGTTGTAAATGCGGTCGCAGTTCCAGTAGTTGCATTTGTTACAGTAAAGTGAGTTGAGTCAATTACTGAGGCAATTACTTTTGTACCGCCGTATCCTGCAGGAGTTGTCGCCGCCACAGTGACAGTTTGTCCTGGCACATATCCGTGTGCTGCAGCAGTTGTATAAGTAACCGTCGTTCCATTCCCGGAAATCGCGGTCAAAGTCTTTGCATCATTGTTCAAGTTCGTTGTGACGACCATGTCGATCGTTGTTCCACTTTTGGTGGCTGCCGAGTTATAACGGACAATGTCGCCGTTGGCAGTTCCGGTTCCACGGATATTTACATAACCGGTACCGAAATTTGAGGCACCGGAAAGCAAGGTGTTGTGGTTAACCGTGACAGTCACCCCAGTCATATCAAGAGTTACCGTCGCATGGGCACTTGGTCCAAGTACAGGTGCAAAGGAAATCAGGGAGAGGCTCACAACGACTCTAAGGAGCTTCTTGAAGTTATGAGGGGTGAGGATCAACATTCTGGCCAACTTTCACTCTCCTAGCCGGGCGCTAGCTCCGCTACCCCTACCCAAATAAGGGTGAGGGCTAGGGTGAGGGTTAACCCCCAGTGTAATCCCGGCATGAGAGAGTGTCGGCCATTTGGGGAACGAAAAGGCCCCCGACTAGTCAAAGTCGAGGGCCTCCACTCATAAAGTGAGAAGTTGGTTAGAACTTAGTGAGAATGTCCGCCAGGTCCATGTGAGTGACCGTGGCCTGATGCCTCTGCCTCTTCGCCTGCTGGGCGATCGAAGACAACTGCCTCAGTCGTAATGAACATCGCTGCGATTGATGCTGCGTTAGCAAGTGCTGAACGAGTCACCTTTACAGGATCGATAACGCCATCTTTGCGGAGATCGCCATAGACATCGCTCGCTGCATTGAAGCCTTCATTTGCTGGAAGTGCGCGAACCTTTGCAACTACGACGTAGCCCTCAAGTCCAGCATTCTCTGCAATCCAACGAAGTGGCTCGTCGCATGCCTTGCGCACGAGCGCAACACCGACTGCCTTATCGCCGGTAAATCCGAGGTTGTCGTTAAGAGCATCAGCTGCATGCACGAGTGCTGCACCGCCACCAATAACGATTCCTTCTTCAACAGCTGCACGAGTCGCTGAGATTGCATCCTCAAGGCGGTGCTTCTTCTCCTTGAGTTCAACCTCAGTATGTGCGCCGACCTTGATTACACAGACGCCGCCAGCGAGCTTTGCAACGCGCTCCTGCAACTTCTCGCGATCCCAATCAGAATCTGAATTTGCAATCTCGTTGCGAAGTTCTTGTACGCGACCTTCGACAACCTTTGCATCTCCTGCGCCATCAACGATGGTTGTTGCATCCTTAGTGATAACGATGCGACGTGCGCGGCCGAGCTCTGTGAGCTGAACCTGATCAAGCTTCATACCAATCTCTGATGAGATCACTGTTCCACCTGTGAGGACTGCAATGTCCTGGAGCATCGCCTTGCGACGGTCACCAAAACCTGGAGCCTTAACTGCAGCCGATGTAAATACTCCGCGCATGCGGTTTACAACGAGAGTCGAAAGCGCTTCGCCTTCAACATCTTCAGCGATGATAAGAAGTGGCTTACCTGACTGTGAGACCTTCTCAAGGATAGGCAACAAGTCAGCGAGCGCTGAGACCTTTCCTGCTGAGATAAGTACGTAAGCATCATCAAGGACTGCCTCCATACGATCTTGGTCAGTAACGAAATACGGTGAGATATAGCCCTTATCGAACTGCATACCTTCTGCGAATTCGAGCTCGAGCGCAGTAGTTGATGCCTCTTCTACAGTGATGACGCCATCTTTACCGACCTTATCCATCGCCTCTGCGATGAGGTCACCAATAGCGCGATCCTGAGCTGAGATCGTTGCAACATCTGCAATCTCTGCCTTATCTGCAACAACTGATGCATTCTCGCGAAGGCGAGCAGATACCGCAGCAACTGCCGCCTCGATACCGAGCTTGAGATCCATTGGCTGTGCGCCAGCTGCAAGGTTGCGAAGGCCTTCCTTCACCATTGCCTGAGCAAGGACTGTCGCTGTTGTTGTTCCGTCACCGGCAACATCGTTGGTCTTTGTAGCAACTTCCTTAACGAGCTGTGCACCCATGTTCTCTACTGGGTCTGAGAGTTCAATCTCTTTTGCAATTGTGACGCCGTCATTTGTAATCAACGGTGCACCAAAGTTCTTTGAGATAACGACGTTACGTCCCTTAGGGCCGAGCGTTACCTTGACGGTGTCAGCAAGGATGTTGACTCCGCGTTCCATTGAGCGACGAGCTTGTTCGTCGAATTGAAGCATCTTTCCCATAAGAGTCTTGACCCTTACTTCTCAACGATTGCGAGAATGTCGCGTGCTGAAAGTACGAGAAGTTCTTCGTTACCGTTACGAACTTCTGTTCCTCCATACTTGCTGTAAAGAACAACATCGCCAACCTTGACATCCATTGGGACGCGGACGCCATCATCGAAGCGGCCTGGGCCTACTGCAACGACAGTTCCTTCCTGTGGCTTCTCCTTCGCTGTATCAGGGATAACAAGACCTGAAGCTGTTGTTGTCTCTGCCTCATTCGCCTTCACGACGATGCGATCTTCTAGTGGCCGTAGTGCCATGGTTATTTCTCCTTCAAGTGTTGGATTCTTATCTTCGGGGCCGCTGCCATTAGCAGTGTCGGCCCGAGAGTGCTAACGCCAAGCCTACGGGTGCTTATTCCCGCCGGCAAATCGGTTTAGGCGAGGCTGACTCTCTCTACCTGCAGGCTCGAATCAGCATCAAAGGCGCCCTGGGTGGCCGGACGCCCAGCTGAAACCATGAGCGAACCCAGGGCCGCGACCATCGCCCCGTTATCGGTGCATAAGGCCGGGCTAGGAATTCGAAGTTGGATGCCCGCCTTGGCGCAGCGCTCTCTGGCGACCTCACGAAGACGAGAGTTAGCAGCTACTCCCCCTGCAATCACCAGAGAATCAATCCCCGAAGATTTACAAGCAGCAAGTGCCTTGAGAAGTAACACGTCGACAACTGCTTCCTGGAAAGAGGCAGCGACATCTGCGCGAAGGCGCGAAGGTGTTTGTTCGATATAACGAGCAACCGCTGTCTTGAGTCCAGAGAAGGAGAAGTCGTAGGGACGAGTCTCCCAATCGCTCTTCATTGTTAACCCGCGAGGAAAATCGATTGCTGTCGGATTTCCGTTGCGCGCCTCGCGATCAATTGCAGGACCGCCTGGAAAACCAAGATCAAGGATGCGTGCAATTTTGTCGAATGCTTCACCTGCCGCATCATCCATCGTTGCACCGAGCTTTGTAATCGAACCTGTGATGTCATCTACTTGAAGCAGTGATGAGTGGCCGCCGCTGACAAGAAGAGCGATAGTTGGATCTGTGGGTAAGTCATGTGTTAAGTAGTCGACTGAAACATGTGCAGCTAAGTGATTGACTCCGTAGAGCGGAATTCCCAATCCCTGCGCAAGCCCTGATGCAGATGCTGTTCCGACGAGAAGTGCACCGACAAGCCCAGGCCCTGCAGTTACTGCAATCGCATCGAGATCTTTTAATGAAATCTTCGCATCTTTAACTGCGCGCTCAATACTTGGCAATATCGCTTCCAGGTGAGCACGAGAAGCAATCTCTGGAACAACTCCACCAAAACGTGCATGTTCTTCAACACTTGATGCAATCTCATTTGCAAGAAGCGTGCGGCCTCGGACGATTCCGATTGCCGTCTCATCACACGAAGTCTCAATACCAAGTACTAGCGGCTCGCTCATGAGAGCTCCTTGCGCATTACCTGTGCATCAATTCCTGGGCCGAAGTAATCCATCCTGATTGAAATCTTCATGTATCCCAGCGATTGATAGAGGCCGATTGCCTCAACATTATCGACCTTGACCTCAAGCATCATTGCACTAGCTTTTCGATCTCGGCACCACCGTTCAATCTGGAAAATAAATTCTTTAGCTATCCCTTTGCCGCGATGTGAAGGTAGAACGCCTACCGTAAGTATGTCTGCCTCAATACCTTCACCGGGTGCGAAACATCCTGCATATCCAACGATCTCATTGCCATCTTCAGCGACAACAAAGAAACGTGTTGTAGGAATTCCGGCAAACTCCTCTTTAAACTGCGAACTGCTCCATGGCGAATATGGAAAGAGTTCGCGGTCGTAGGAGACAAGAACTGGAACGTCTAAAGCGATTGGTTGGCGATAGGTAATCATGCGCGCTCCGCAGTGGGGACAGCATCCGGGCGGCGAAGATAGAAAGGCTCGCTCACATTTTGTTCTTCGGCAAGTTTTACAAGTGATAAAACATTTGGATAGAGATCAATAATGAAATCTTTCACTTCATCTGGCTTATTTACTGCAGGTCCTTCAACGCGCTGACCATTTTCATAACGCGCCCAGTAAATCTCTTTACGGCGGGCATCGATAGCAACTGTGTAATTGCTCTTACCGGTATCGATTGCATCGAGTGAGCAGACCCCGATAACCGGAATATCGCGAGAGAGTGCGAAGGTGCGAGCAAATGCGATACCAACGCGCAGACCGGTAAATGGTCCAGGTCCCATTCCAACAACAACTTGATCTGGAGCTGGATTATTTAAGAGGGCTTGAGCAACTAAATCACTGACGGCGCGTCCATGATCTGTTGCGCCTTCAGCGAATGATTCAAAGAGAATCTTTTCGCCGTCAACAAGTCCCACAACGGTGCGAGAGGAAGATGTGTCAATCGCTAGCGTTACCGTCACAGCTCTACACCTGCCCAACGCTCGCCAATGGCAGTGATTGAAACTTTACGAGCATCTTCACTTCGATCAATAACAATTTCCAAGCGGTCATCTCCAAGGCGAGCAGACTCTTCTCCACCCCACTCAATTACCGTGACTGCCTCTTCTCGCGGTGAATCAAGATCAAGGTCATCAAGATAGAGGGCAGCTTTACCTGCTTCTAATAAGCGATAGACATCGACGTGAATCAGCGGCAGCGCACCTTTATGAATGCGCGAAATAACAAAGGTTGGTGATGTGACTTCTTCGATTCCGAGGGCTGCACCGATACCTTGAACAAAGACTGTCTTTCCTGCACCTAGTGGGCCATTGAGAAGGATGAGATCGCCGGCCTTGCACTGTGCGCCTATAGCTCTGCCGAGTTCGTGCATCGCCTCAGGCGTTGCAATCATCTGCTCGGTCATAGTGAGCTAAGGGTATTAGACCTTGCAGCAATTTAGAGAATGCAGAAGGCCCCGCACCGTTAAGTGCGGGGCCTTCGCGTGAGTACTAAGGCTTATTCGCCGTAGAACTTGAGCAATGGAGCGCGGAAGTCTGGATCTACGAGGAGACCCTTTGACTTACGAACCGCACTCATTCCTGCTGCATTCCATGAGAGTGTTCCAGTCTTGCCTGAATCAACCAAGAACTTGGCAACAGTGAGGTAGTTCGCTGTTGTGAAGTTACAGTGGTTAGTTCCGTTTGCTGCTGCACCAGATGTGATTGGTGAACCAGCTGCATCGAATGTTGTCCATGACTTTGGAGTCACTGACCAGATTGCAAGAAGCTGCTTCTTAGGAGTCTGGTATGAAGTTGTTCCATAAGACTTCTTCTGAGCTGCTTCCTTCTCAGCTGCATACTGATCGACATACTTGTCGATGATGCGCTGTGTTGCACCTGCTGGAGTAATTGGATCAGCTACACCAGTCATCATGATTGTTGGAACATTGATCTTGCCAGTTGTAGCAGCCAATGTAGCCAACTTCGCTGATGCGGTTGCCTTTGCACGTGGTGCACCAGGGTTAGCTGGTGAAAGTGCGCCGAGCATTGCAGTGATTGCAGTGTTACCTGAAAGCGCTGCATTGAAGATAACTGATGACTCAGCTACGCGAGCTGAGTAATCTGTTGATGAGTTATCGAATACAGATCCGCCAGCCTGAAGCTCGACATCCTGTGTTGCAAGGATTGCGAGGATTGCTGCATTTGCACCATTCTCAAGAACTGCAAGCGCTGGGCTAACAGCCAATGGGAATGAGAGCTTAAGAGCGCCTTCTGGACCTGAGATTGAGTCGAAGTGTGCAGACTGTGTTGGCATTCCAGCCATCAAGCCAACAAGAAGGAGTGCGCTACGAGATGGAATTCCACCAGCTGCGAGAGCCTTTCCTGTTGCAGATGATGAATCTGGCCAAGCACCTGTTGCAACTCCTGCCTGCAACTTGCTCATCACTGTAAGTACCTTGACGATATCGCCAAGTGCTTCAGCATTTCCTGCAGCTCCTGCAGAGTAATTTCCACCCTTGATTGTTGGATCAAAGAGGACCTTGAGGCCCCAAAGGAAGTCACCAGCAGTTGTGAGCTCAGCAGAGATGTTATCTGCCATACACATTGGTGCGACAGCGTTAACAAGTGTTGGGTACTTCTCAGCAAGTGTCTGAGTAATGATTCCACCAAGTGATGAACCCCATGCAACTACCTTTGTAGTTGTTGTGAACTTCTTCTTGAATGTATCGATGAGCTCAGCATTTGTTGTGATTGCTGAATCGAGGTTCCAGCCCTGACGAGCGAAACCTGAACCCATGATTGCAATGCCCTGGCTAAGGAAGTAGTTAGCTACAGCTGGATTTCCACCTGGAACTGGCTCAGGAGTATTAGTGATCTTGTAACCACCAACTACTGGGATTCCTGCTGGGATATCAATGTTGTAGCGGTATCCATGTGAGTAGAGAGCAACCATGCCATTGAAGTTGGCTGGAACCATCATTACATATGGAGCTCCATCTGATGTTGTTCCCTGACATGTCTGTACAGGAACCTTTGCATCACAGATAGGACCAACAGCTGCAGCGTGTGCTGGAACTGCTGAGAGTGATGCAACTACGAGAGCTGCAGCACCTACGAGAGTTGTAAGGCGTGACTTATGAGAGATTCTCATTAGTTAGGTAGTCCTTTCGCTGGCATAGCTGGACGCTTCCATGTTGACTTAACAACAGCGCCTGAGCCTGAATCGGTTGTGTAGAGGGTGTACTTGCCGCCATCTGGCTTGAGATCTCCAGTTGGTGAGTACTTACCAAACCAGTAACCGTTGTAACCAACGTGGCTTGTCTTTGAGTAGTTCAAAGGAAGAAGAGCAGCTGAAGCAAATGTTGCACCCTTTGAATCAATTGCGTCGAGCAATGACTTACGAGTTGGGTTTGCACCTGCTGCCTTAAGAGCCTGCACTGTGACGAATGCTGAGTTCATACCAACGAGAACGTTGTTATCGAATGCTGAACCTGGCACCGCCTTTGAGTAGATGCTCTGGAAGAGTGAAACGTACTCATCCGCAGTATCTGTTGTTGATGGCAAGAATGAAGCTCCGACTGCGTTATAGAGAACGCCAGCTGGAACACCCGCTGCCTTAATAGTTGTTGCATCGCCACCGACAGATCCGAGGATCCACTGTGGTGCGTACTTCAGCGCTGCTGCTGTGCCGAGGCCAGCTGCAGTTGCACTTGATACACCGAAGAGGATGACAACATCACAGTTAGCTGCCTTGAGCTTTGTAACCCAACCAGCTGCAGTTGTTGCGCTCTGTGAACCAGATGCATATCCCACTGTTGCTGCGAACTTAACGCCTGCTTGCTTAAAGCCAGCGAGAGCATCTGATCCGAAGTCGTCATCCTGGTAGACGAGACCGATTGTCTTACCTGCGAAGTTATCCTTGATGTACTCGGCCATGATCTTTGCTTCCATGATGTATGAAGGCAAGAGTGCATACGTTGTTGGGAACTTCTTCTGATCTGCGAATCCACTGAATCCTGTATTTACGAAGAGAACAGGGACGCCGCGCTTACCTGGGTTAACAGACGCTGCGACCGCCTTGTTATTTGCTGTGCCCAATGGAGCAACGAGTGCGAGAACGCGATCCTTAAGGATGAGTTCATTTGTCTTTGCAACTGCTTGAGTTGGAACGTACTGATCATCCTTGACGACCAAAGTCACCTTGCGACCATTTACTCCACCGTTGGCATTGACATAATCAAAGTAAGCCTTCATTGCAGCTGGAACCTTGTTATATCCAGGTGATGCTGAACCTGTCATTGGGAGTGTGACACCCAACTTAATTTCAGTTTGGCTCACACCAACTTCTGACTTTGGTGAGAACGCATTTGCAGGAACTGCTGTTGCTGTGAGCGCAGTTGCCGCGAGAATCGCACTAGCTGAAATCAGCTTACGACGATTAAAAGATTTCATCTCTTTCCTTCCATTGAGGGCCCTTACGGGATTCAGAGACTCTTCTCCTTCTTCAATCGTCGTGAACGCATTTGTTCAACTGGACCGTTTGGCACGAAGACCACGGTCAGTATCAAAAGCGCTCCCACTACGATGTGAGGCAGGTTGCTCGCTATCGCCTCTGATGCGCCAGCACGATTAACAATCGAACCGACGATCTCGGGGATAGCAACAAGAGTCACTGCCCCAATCATGACGCCTCCGAGGGTAGTTACGCCAGAGAGAACCGCGCCTGTCAGCAAAGAAAATGAGAGGGCCAATGGGAAGGCTGATGGCGAAACGGTGCCGATTGTCATCGCCAATAAGGCCCCTGAGAGCCCTGCAACGCCCGCGCTAAGGGTGAATGCGAGGATTTTTGCGCGTGCAACGTGCACTCCCGCTAATTCAGCTGCAACTTCGCTACCGCGAATCGCCTTCCAGGTGCGGCCATATCGTGATCTCATAACATTTTGTAACCAAAAGATTGCGAGCAGAGTCGCCAAGGATGCAATCCAGAAGAACCATTTATATTGGGTGAAATCTGGACCGAGTGATTCAGGTGGGAATCCCACATCATAGAAGAGGCCTTGTTCGCCACCGAGAACTGTAAATTGATTTGCGATTGATGGCAGTCCCACTGCAAGTGCAAGCGTTGCACCTGCAAGATAAGGACCAGATAAACGAGCTGCTGCAATTCCTAATAGCGCACCAGCACCGGCAGCAGCGAGAATTGCAATCGCAAATGTTGCTGGAATTGGTAAGTTCCACTTTAAATGCGAGAGCGCTGCTGCATAACCGCCAACACCAAGAAGTGCGCCTTGTCCCAAAGAAACTTGTCCCGAGTATCCGGTGAGCAAAATGATGGATGCGATACCGACAACATAGACAGCAACCTGTGCCCCTTGATAGACGCGAAGTTCATCAACAGCGTTGCTGAGTAAGAAGATTGCAAAGCCGATCACGATGAAGATAAGAATGCGAACTTTGTTAGAGAGCTTATGCACGACGTCCACCCTTCTTACCCAAAATTCCTTGTGGGCGGATAAAGAGGACGAGAAGCAAGATCACAAATGGCGCGATGAAGAATAAAGAATCACTGACATACATCAAGACAAAAGAGGTGATGATTCCGAGCGCGAGGCCGCCTATGACTGCTCCGAGAACGCTCTCGAGGCCTCCAATTACCGCTGCAATAAATCCAGAGATAAGCAGGAGTGAGAATTCAATTGATGCGCTGGAGAAGGATCCATTGCCATTAGAAACTAGGAGTAACCCAGCCACAGCACCTGTTGCGCCCGAAAGAGCCCACCCCAAGGTGCGCACAGCATCGACGCGAACACCGGCAAGGCGGGCAAGCTCAGGTGAAAATGCGGCGGCTCGAAGTGAGAGCCCAATAGTTGTTCTCTGAAAGATTAACGAAAGAAGCGCGAGAAGAACCAAGACGATAATAATGATTGCAAGCTTCATCGGTGAGAAGACCAAGGTATTGGTACCGATTGTGAAACCAACGTTGGATAACGGCGGAGTCAATAGAACGTCGGCACCGCCCCAGATCAAGGTAATCGTTGCTTGAATAACCTCAAGCAACCCAAGAGTTGCAATAATCGGTGCAACACCTGCAATTGCGCCACTTGAAGAGTGCTTAAGAAGCACGCGCATCAGAGTTACCTCGATGAGAGCAGAGATTAAGGCTCCCCCAATCATCGCAACAAGGAGTGCAACCCAGAAAGAGTTAACGTAATGCAGAGTCTGAAAACCAATAAAAGTTGATGTCAGCGCTTGTCCTGCTTGAGCGAAGTTAACGACGCGAGTAGATCGCCAGACGAGAACAATAGAGAGCGCCATTAGCGCGTAGATAGCACCAGATGTGATGCCGATGAGGAGAGTATTGATGAATTGGAACATGCGTATCTCCTCTCCTTAGTATCCCAAGTAGGCAGCGCGAACTGCAGGATCAGAGATAAGTTCTTGAGCAGTGCCAGTTGTGGCAACCGTACCGAGATTAAGGACGATTCCAGTGTTTGCAATATTGAGGGCGCCCATTGCATTCTGCTCGACCAAGACAACTGAGAGACCGTACTGCTTTGTGACGTTAACAATCGCTTCAAAGATTTGCTTTACGAGAAGCGGAGCAAGTCCCAGTGATGGTTCATCGAGTAAGAGAAGTTCTGGCTTTGACATCAGCGCGCGGCCAATAGCCAACATCTGACGTTCGCCTCCAGAGAGGGTTTCTGTATTCTGCTTGCGACGTTCTTCAAGACGTGGGAAGAGATCAAAGACTTCGCGCTTTGTTGCAGCGGCTTCATCCTTATTGCGACGCCAGATTGCACCAAGGTCGAGGTTCTCTTCAACTGTGAGCTCTGGAATGACAGATTTTCCTTCAGAGACATGTGCGACTCCGTGGCGAACATGTGATTCAGCTTTGCCGTGAAGAAGGTTGTGGCCCTTCCATGTTGCAGTACCCGTTGTCGCTGATTTCAATCCAGAGAGGGTACGAAGAAGAGTTGATTTACCTGCTCCATTTGAACCAATCACCGCGGTGAGTTCGCCCTCTTTTACATTGAAGGAGACGCCAGTCAGCGCTTGGATAGCGCCATGATGAACGGTGAGATTCTCAACGTGAAGTGTCATTTCGCATCCGCTCCAAGGTAGGCGGTAATTACCGCTGGATCGTTACGGACAAAGTGTGGTGTGCCTGACGAAATAACTTCACCAAAGTTCAATACATAGATGCGATCACAGACCGACATCACAACATCCATATGGTGCTCGACAATCAAGATAGACATTTCTCCAGAGAGATCGCTAATCAAACGGTTGAGCCACTCGATATCTTGCGCACCAAGACCACCTGCTGGCTCATCGAGGAGAAGAAGCTTTGGGTGGCTCACAAGTGCACGAGCGATTGCTACTCGCTTGCTATCTGGATAAGAGAGAGATCCTGCACGTTGATTGCTCAGCGAGGCAGCGTAGACGCGCTCAAGTGCATGATGTGCACGATCCTTAAGCGCTTTCTCATCGCGACCATTAATTCCAAATGATGCGCTCAACAATCCAGTGCGAGCAAACTTCTGTGCACCCATCATGACATTTTCAATGACTGTCAGCTCTGGGAAGAGTCCGACCCCCTGAAGTGTGCGGGCGATACCAAGCTTTGCTAATTCATCCGTTGCAGGCCATCCAATTGATTGGCCTTCAAATGAGAGTGATCCAGAATCAGGTGTGACGATTCCGCAGATGGTGTTAAACATTGTTGTCTTACCTGCGCCATTGGGACCGATTAAGCCAACGACTTCGTTGCGACCTATCGAGAGATCGACCTTCGACAATGCACGTAGTCCACCAAAGGCGACGTTGACATCTTTGGCTTCGAGCAGGTTGGTATTAGTAGACATGAGCAGAGTAGATTCTAGGCACACGAGGACCGATTCGGGTCACAATCTCGTAATTAATACTTCCGCTCGCAGCGCCCCAGTCATCTGCTGTGTACTCGCCATGTGAGCCATTTCCGAATACGACGACCCAATCACCTGATTTTGCCTTTGATTCAGGGCCGAGATCTACAACGAATTGATCCATAGAGACGCGTCCCATGATGGGTGCGCGCTGACCATTGATCCAGACCCCTGCACCCTTTGCGATACGCGGGATTCCATCTGCATATCCCATAGCGACCACGCCGAGCTTTGTATCTCGCGAAGTTGATTCTGATGCGCCATATCCAACTGGCGTACCTGCAGGAACGTCTTTAACAAGATAGAGAGCTGCACGTAATTGCATGGCAGGACGCAATCCAAAATCTTTCGACGATCCCATCGCTACATCCGGAGTTAGTCCATAGATTGCGATTCCTGTTCGAACCATCTCAAATGATGCTGCTGGATTCGTTAACGTAGCTGCAGAGTTAGAGAGATGTCGCTTCACATCGGTGAAGCCAAATCCATGAAGAGTGGTGACCATCTCATTAAAGCGGGTGAGTTGTTCTTGATTCTGAACTTCCGCTGGCTCATCTGCGCGAGCAAAGTGCGAGAAGACTCCGACAATTTCTACTCCAGCAAGATCACTTACTTGCAACGAATCCCACTCACTTAAGAGCCCTCCTCGAGTCATGCCAGTATCGAGTTCTAGATGTACGCGAGCCTTCTTTGCAGTTGATGCAGCTTGAATTTCGTGAAGCGCCTTGAGCGATCCTGCTGCGAGGTCAATATCGAGATCAATTGCGCTCTTGTAATCAGATCCTGGTTGCACCAGCCAGGCGAGAATCGGCGCAGTGATACCCGCTTCACGTAATGAAATTGCCTCTTCCAAGAGAGCAACGCCGAGCATCGATGCACCCGCATCAAGCGCCGCCTTTGCAACAGATACAAGTCCATGGCCATAAGCATCTGCCTTCACAACAGCGAGAAGATCAGTCCCTGACTTCTCTTTGAGGAGCGCAACGTTATGTTTGATAGCACTGAGATCAACTAGCGCCTCTGCTCTCATCTTTCAATCACCACCATTGCAGATGCGATTCCTGCATCATGCGAGAGTGAGAGGTGCACGGATGCGCCATCAATTAAGTCTGCTATCTGGCCCCGAAAGAGAAATGCAGGCTTTCCATTGATGTGGTTGATGACTTCGGCATCATGCCAGGCAAGGCCGTGATCTGGGCTAAGAGCTTTATAGAGAGCCTCTTTCGCCGCAAATCGCGCAGCCAATGAAGATTCATTTACTGATCGCTCAGCTTCTGTAAAGAGTTTTTCGCGAAGACCTGGTGTGCGCTCAAGGGATTCGTGGAATCGCTTGATATCAACGACATCGATACCGATTCCATCAATCATTCTGGAATTCTAGTTGATGCTAATGAAGTTGGCTATCAGATGGAAAGTAGCGGTCAATTGCGATGATGAGAACGAGGAGCGCTCCCCCAAGCAGGAGGCCGCCGAATAAATCAGA
Organism: Candidatus Nanopelagicaceae bacterium; assembly: GCA_965267985.1. Lineage (GTDB taxonomy): Bacteria > Actinomycetota > Actinomycetes > Nanopelagicales > Nanopelagicaceae > Planktophila. The sequence goes on from OZ254152.1 coordinate 1,178,836, forward strand.
GAACCAGTGGGTGTTACGAAGAAGTGAGACTGTGCAGACTGTGAGCGAGAGAGCTCCTACGCCAGCACTTGCAAGACGTCCACGGTAGCGATTGACATGTGCATATCGATAGATGAGGTATGCAACGACTCCCCAGATAAAGATTGCATTAGAAGCATGCCCGCTCGGGTATGACATTCCACCTGCATGTAATACATCAAGTCCGATACGTGGCTTGGTGCGACCGAGCATGAATTTAAATCCGCCTACGACAACATTGAGCGCAATAAATGAGAGTAAACCTAGGTTGATTGGGCGCCATGTCTTAAACCTGCGAGAGATATAGACCGCAACGATAAGTAGAGCAATACCTGAGACGCTTCGAAGACCGAGGTCATCGAGTCTGCGAATAAGAAATGCTGAGAGCCCTTTAAAGTGAGGATGGTCTGCCTTACTAAAGAATCGATCGACTTGAATGATGGGGCCATAGGTCACGACTTGCTGTGTGACGAGAAGGAAACCAGCAAAGAGGCCAGCGCTCCACTTGAGCGCTCTACGCATTTGGCGGCGGCGAGTTTCAATCATCGGTCTTCACATTCAGTTATTCAACGGTGACTGATTTTGCCAAGTTACGTGGCTGATCCACATCAGTTCCACGTGCGACCGCAATCTCGTAAGCAAATACCTGCAATGGAACAGTTGCCAGCACCGGCTGAAAGAGCGGTGATGCAACAGGAATTCGAATGATGTGTTCGGCGCCGATTACTTCCGCGCCTTCAGGTGCGATCACAACGACACGTGCACCACGTGCCTTTACCTCTTGAATATTGCTCAGCATCTTCTCATCGAGCTGGTGCTCATCTGCAGGAGGAAGAATTGCAATTACTGCAGTGCCTTCTTCGATCAGTGCGATGGGACCGTGCTTGAGTTCACCACCTGCAAAGCCTTCGGCATGGATATATGCGAGCTCTTTCAACTTAAGAGCACCTTCGAGAGCGACGGGATATTCGATTCCGCGACCTAAGAAGAGCACAGTGTTGTTCTTTACAAATTTACGAGTGAGCTCGCGAAGTGGTTCGATTGTCTCGAGAATTTGTTCGACCTGGCCCGGTAGCTCAAGCATCTCGTTATAGAGGTCGCGAACCTGGTTATCAGAGAGCGCCCCACGTACCTGTGCAAGCTTGAGGCCGATCAAGTAGACAGCAACAATCTGGGTAAGGAAAGCTTTGGTTGATGCCACAGCAATCTCAGGGCCTGCATGTGTGTAGAGAACAGCATCTGATTCGCGTGGAATCGTTGAAGAGTTTGTATTACAGACTGCCAGAACGCGTGCGCCACTTGCCTTTGCATGGCGAACTGCCATCAGAAGGTCCATCGTCTCACCTGATTGTGAGATAGCGATGACGAGTGAATTCTTATCAACAATTGGGTCGCGGTAGCGGTATTCAGATGCAATCTCTACATCGACCGGAACCTTTGCCCACTTTTCAATCGCATACTTTGCAACCATTCCTGCGTGATATGCAGTGCCGCAAGCGATGACAGAGATGCGCTGAATATTCTTAATTTCTTCATCAGACATATGGAGCTCATCAAGGAGAATCTGATTGTTATCAGAGAGTCGTCCAATCAAAGTATCTGCAATCGCCTTTGGCTGATCGAAGATCTCCTTCAACATAAAGTGGGCGTAGCCACCTTTCTGTGCAGCTGCTGCATCCCAGGTGATTTCGTATTCACGAAGTGGAAGCACCTTGCCATCAAGATCACAAATTGCGATGCCCTCGGGAGAGATTGTGACAACCTCATCCTGGCCAAGTTCTACCGCGCGCTTGGTGTAATCGATAAATGCTGCAACATCTGAAGCCAAGAAATTCTCGCCAGCGCCAAGGCCAGCAACGAGTGGAGAGTTACGGCGCACTCCCACAATTGTTTGTGGCTCATCGGCGTGGATTGCAAGGAGAGTAAATGAACCACGTAGGCGCTTTACAGCAGCGCGCATTGCGGCGGTGAGATCTCCATTGTGTTCTTTACGTAAATCCGAGAGAAGGTGAGCTACAGATTCTGTATCTGTCTCTGATTCAAATGTATGGCCACGTGATTGAAGCTCGGCCTTGAGTTCATTGTAATTTTCGATGATGCCGTTATGGATAACAGCGAGCTTGCCCTCGTTATCTAGGTGTGGGTGGGCATTGCGATCTGTTGGTCCTCCATGTGTTGCCCACCGAGTGTGGCCAATACCTGAATGCACCGTTGGAAGATTGGCAGGGAGTGCACCTTCAAGATTGGCGAGCTTTCCTGCGCGCTTTTCAACAAAGAGTGATGTGCCGGTACCAAGTGCGATTCCAGCTGAGTCATATCCGCGGTATTCGAGGCGACGAAGGCCTTCAACTATCGGGGTAAAGGCAGATTGCGGTCCGGTGTAACCCACGATTCCGCACACGAATTAGTTCCCCAGTTCTGCCTTAACAACCGCAGCGAGTGTTGTTGCGATCTCTTGAGCAAGGTTATCACTTGCGGCTTCAACCATGACGCGAATCAAAGATTCAGTCCCTGAGGCGCGCAGTAGAACACGGCCAGCATCACCAAGCTTCTGCTCGGCATCGCGTACTGCTGCAGCGACAACTGTTGATTGTGGCAACTTATCTTTTGCAACGCCTGAGACGTTGATCAAAACCTGTGGGAAGCGCTTCATTGCAGATGCAAGGTCAGCCAAGCTCTTTCCTGTGCGCGCAACTTCTTGTGCAAGAGCGAGCGCGGTAAGAATTCCATCACCCGTACCTGCATGTTCACGAATGATGAGGTGACCTGATTGCTCGCCACCCAGTGAGAAATCACTCTCAAGCATCTTCTCAAGAACATAGCGATCACCGACCGCTGTTGTGATGACTTTAATTCCTGAATCCTTCATGGCATGGAAGAAGCCAAGATTGCTCATCACAGTTGCAACGATTGTTTCATCCTTTAACTTTCCGCGGGATTTAAATCCATTGGCAAGAATTGTCATGATCTGATCACCATCAACAACTGCGCCAGTACCATCAACTGCAAGGCATCGATCTGAGTCGCCATCGTGGGCAATGCCAAAGTCGGCACCTTCACGTACTACAGCTGCTTGCAAATCTTCTAGGTGGGTAGAACCGCAATTTTGGTTGATATTCCAACCATCTGGCGTGTGGTGGATGGCAACAACTGTTGCCCCTGCCTTTCCATAGACAGTAGGTGCTACAGATGATGCTGCTCCGTTGGCGCAATCGACAACAATCTTTAAACCCTTGAGTGGTGTTGAGACGGATGCAAGAAGGTGATCAATATATGCAACAGCTGCGCTGTCGTCGTTGATGATGCGACCTACTGCGCGACCTGTTGGACGCTCCCATGGCTCGCCCATACGCTTTTCTATAGCTGCCTCAATTGCATCATCAAGCTTTCCGCCACCGCGCGCAAATAACTTGATTCCGTTATCTGGCATTGGGTTATGAGATGCCGAGATCATCACACCAAGGTCTGCGCCACGTGCACCAACAAGGTGTGCAATTGCAGGAGTAGGTAGAACACCTACGCGATAGACATCGACTCCTGCGGAGGCAAGACCTGCAACAACAGCTGCTTCAAGAAATTCACCTGATGCACGTGAATCTTGGCCAACGATTGCCGTTGGTCGCTTACCTGCATTGCTTGATGACTCAACGAGAATATGAGCTGCAGCAACTGCTGCAGAGAGAGCGGTCTCTGCTGTAAGTACAGAACCGTTCGCTAAACCACGAATCCCATCTGTTCCAAAGAGAGCCACGTGGACCTCCTTGTTACAAATGGGATTCTTGGATTGAAAAGTTTGTTTAGCGCTTTGAGTACTGTGAACGCTTACGTGCCTTCTTAAGGCCGTACTTCTTGCGCTCGATAACACGTGCATCACGCTTGAGGAATCCAGCCTTCTTCAGTGCTGGACGGTTTGCTTCGCGATCGATCTCGTTGAGTGAACGAGCTACGCCAAGGCGAAGTGCGCCAGCCTGACCTGAAACTCCACCACCGTTGATGCGAGCGAAGACATCGTATGTACCTTCAGCACCTACTGTGCGGAATGGCTCTGATACGAGCTGCTGGTGAACCTTATTTGGGAAGTAGTTCTCAAGAGTCTTACCGTTAACTACCCAGCGACCTGTTCCTGGAACGAGGCGAACGCGTGCAACTGCTTCCTTACGGCGACCTGTACCAGCACCTGGTGCTGTGATTGCCTTACGGTTTGTTGCTGCTGCTGGAGTTGAAGAAGAGTAAGAAGTTGGGATCTCGTTCTCATCAAGTTCGAAAGTTGTATCTGACATATTTTCTATTTTCCTTTACTTGATGATCTGTGAAACTTGAGTGAATACGTATGGGACTGGTGCCTGTGCAGCATGTGGATGCTCTGGACCTGCGTAGACCTTGAGCTTTCCTGCCATCTCGCGACCTAGACGGTTCTTTGGAAGCATTCCCTTGATCGCCTTTTCTACAGCGCGTGTTGGGTGCTTCTCAAGGAGTTCGCCGTAAACAGTCGATGTAAGACCGCCTGGGAAACCTGAGTGATGGTGTGCAAACTTTGTTGTTGTCTTGTTACCAGAGAGCGCGATCTTCTCAGCGTTGATTACGATGACGAAGTCACCCATATCCATGTGAGGTGCGAATGTCGCCTTATGCTTTCCGCGAAGAAGTGTCGCTGCGTGTGTTGCAAGACGACCGAGCACAACATCCTGTGCATCGATAACGTGCCACTTACGGACTACGTCGCCTGCCTTTGGGCTATATGTACGCATGCTTTTATACCTACTTCTTCTCGATTGAACTGTTCTAAGCGCCTACTGGCGCAGGGGTTGAACTTTACCTGCCAGCGTGGGCAGGGTCAAAATCGGCTTTAAAAGACTGGCTCTGGGCTCTCATAGACCTGGCCGTCATCGCCAAAGACGAGAAAACGGGTAAATCCACGCGTAAACCAGCGGTCGTGAGTCACGGTCAAGACGGTCCCTTCATAGGCATCGAGGGCTCGCTCGAGGCTCTCGGCGCTGGCGAGGTCGAGGTTATCGGTCGGCTCATCGAGAAGGAGCAAGGTCGCGCCAGAGAGCTCGAGTAAAAGGATCTGGAATCGCGCTTGTTGGCCGCCTGAGAGCGATGTGAACTTCTGCTCAGCCTGTTGGTCAATCTCATACTTACGTAAGACTGATTTAGCTGGACCTAATTGAAGTGAATACATCTCCCACAAGATTTCTAGCAAGGTTTTATTCTCGAACTCAGGATGTGCATGAGTCTGCGCGAAGTAACCCACCTCAACACGTGCACCAATTTTAAAGTTGCCGGTGTGCTTCATCTCTTCACCTGAAATCAATCGGAAGAAGTGCGACTTACCGGTGCCATTCTTGCCAAGAACTGCGATGCGATCCTGGAAGAAGACCTCAAAGTCGAATGGTTTTGTTAGGTACTCCCCCGAACCATTTTCAATCGCAACACCTTCAAAGGTGAGAGCGCGCAGACCAGTGCGTCCGCCTTTCAGTCCGACGCGAACATCTTGTTCGACAGGTGGTGCAACCGGAGCGCCTGCTTCTTCAAATTTACGTAAACGGGTCTGCATCGCATGATATTTATTTGCCATGTCGGGTGAGATTGCAGCTTGCACCTGAAGAGTTTTAACGAGAGTAACCAAGCGCTCGTGCTCTTGCTTCCAGCGCAATAACATCTCTGCAAAACGTGCATTGCGCGCCTTTCGGGCATCGTGCCAGGTCGAGAACTTTCCACCATGCACCCAAGCGGTATTGCCCATGATTCCTTGTTCGAGCGCGACAATCTTAGTTGCAGTATTTTCAAGAAGTTCGCGATCGTGACTTACAAAAAATACAGTCTTCTTCGTTTCGTTAATAACTTTTTCAAGCCAACGCTTCGATGGAACATCAAGGTAGTTATCTGGCTCATCGAGCATCAGGACTTCCTCTGGTCCTTCCAAGAGTGCTCGTACGACTAACTTCTTCTGCTCACCGCCAGAGAGGGTGCTGACTAATCGATCTGCGACTTCATCAAATGTCTTGCCGAGCATCTCGGTGCAGCAGACATCCCAAATAACTTCGTACTCATATCCCCCGGCATCTCCCCACTCGATAATCGCTTGGGCATATGCCATCTGTGACTTTTCAGAATCTTGTTCGTGCATTGCTTTCTCGGTTGCAATGACTTTCTCTGCAGCATCGCGAATGTTTTTAGGTGCAACTGATAACAAGATCTGGCGAACCGTTGTCTCATCGCGAACAGAACCTACAAATTGGCGCATCACGCCGAGGCCACCAGTGATTGAAACCTGACCTTCATCGGGTGAAATATCTCCGCAGATCATGCGAATCAACGTTGTCTTACCTGATCCATTTGGACCAATCAGGGCAACCTTTGCGCCATCTCCTACCCGGAATGAAACATCATTGAGAAGAACGCGGCCATCAGAGAGCGCGTATTCAACAGCGCTGACATCGATATGTCCCACTATTTCTTCGCCTTCAATTGACCATACATGTCGTAGAGATCTCCACGCTTTGCAACAGTCACTCGTGCGCGCTCTAAAAGCTGGTCATCAGATGGGTAATCCACTTGGTAGAGAGTCAATCCGCGGGCCGGAAATACCAGCGAATCCGATACCCGCTCTTTATTTTCTAGAAGCTCTGCAATCCATTCAACGGGCTTTCGACCATCTGCAACGCAGACGATTGCGCCCACAAGGTTTCGGACCATTGAATAACAGAATGCATCGGCAACAACATCGGCAACCAGCACACCGTCATCTGTACGAATCCAGTGGTACTTCTCAAGAGTGCGAATCGTGGTTCCACCTTGTTTAAATTTGCAGAATGCCGCGTAGTCATGGGTGCCAAGGAGAAGAGAAGAAGCTTCGTTCATGACTTTCTCATCGAGGTGGCGATACCACGGCGCAACATCAAAGCGCTGGGCAGGGGTAATGACCTGATTCTCATCAAGAATTTTGTAGCTGTAATAGCGACGTAGAGCTGAAAAGCGTGCATGAAAGCCTGATGGCGCATCGGTAATGTCGGTGATTCGAATATCTTCATCGAGCAGACGATTGAGTTTGTATCGCAGGTCTTTATAGGTTAAATCTCGATCAAAGGCAGCATCTGCGACATCGACGTGAATTACTTGGCCAGTTGCGTGAACTCCAGCATCGGTTCGCCCAGCAACTACTGAATCAACATCATGGCGAACAATGCGAGCGATAGCTTCTTCGACCATATCTTGCATCGTGCGCATTCCTGGCTGAGTTGCCCAACCAGAGAAGAGCGTTCCGTCATATGCAATATCTAGTCGTAAACGACGAAACCCGCCCTCTGGGAAGAGAGCGGGTTCGGCCATTAAACGTTTACTTCGTTGAAGTTAAGTAACGAATTACTTATCTGTAACGAGCTCAATCACTGCCATAGGAGCGTTATCGCCCTTACGTGGACCGATCTTTGTAATACGTGTGTATCCACCTTCGCGGTTAGCGAATGTAGGTGCGATCACTGTGAAGAGCTGGTGAACAACGCTCTTGTTAGCGATACGAGCAGCAACCTGACGACGTGCTGCAAGATCACCCTTCTTACCGAAGGTGATGAGCTTCTCAGCCAAAGGACGAAGGCGCTTAGCCTTTGCCTCTGTTGTCGTGATCTTGCCGTGCTCGAAGAGCTGCTCTGCAAGTGTACGAAGAATCAAGCGCTCATGTGATGGGCCTGAACCCAAACGAGGACCCTTAGTTGGCTTTGGCATTTGTTATATCTCCCTTATGCCTGATCCGCGTCAGCGAAGTCTTCATCTGATGCGTTGTAGTTCTGGTGTTGTGATGGATCGAAGCCAGCTGGTGAGTCCTTGAGAGACATTCCCATTGAGTGAAGCTTCGCCTTGATCTCGTCGATTGACTTTGATCCGAAGTTACGGATATCGAGAAGATCAGCCTCTGAACGGTTAATCAACTCGCCAACTGTGTGAATGCCTTCGCGCTTCAAGCAGTTGTATGAGCGAACTGTGAGATCGAGATCTTCGATTGGAAGAGCAAGATCAGCAGCAAGTGCAGCATCGAGAACAGATGGACCCATTTCGATTCCTTCTGCATCAACATTGAGTTCGCGTGCAAGACCGAAGAGCTCAACCAAAGTCTTACCAGCTGATGCAACTGCATCGCGTGGCTTCATTGATGGCTTTGTCTCGACATCTACAACGAGGCGATCGAAGTCTGTGCGCTGTTCAACGCGAGTTGCCTCAACCTTGTATGTGACCTTAAGGACTGGTGAATAGATTGAGTCAACAGGAATGCGACCAATCTCAGCGCCAGCTGCCTTGTTCTGTACAGCTGTTACATAGCCACGGCCACGCTCGACTGTAAGTTCGATCTCAAGGTTTGCCTTGTCATTAAGTGTTGCAATGTGAAGCTCTGGGTTGTGAACCTCAACGCCGCTTGGGACTGCGATGTCAGCGCCTGTAACAGCACCTGCACCGCTCTTGCGGATGTAAACAACTGATGGCTCATCGTTATCTGATGAGAGAACAAGGTTCTTGATGTTGAGGACGATATCTGTGAGATCTTCCTTAACACCTTCAAGAGTTGTGAACTCGTGGAGAGCTCCAGCAACGCGAATGCTTGTAACTGCTGCACCTGGAATAGATGAGAGCAGCGTACGGCGCATTGAGTTGCCGAGTGTGTAACCAAAACCTGGCTCGAGAGGCTCGATGATAAAACGTGAGCGGTTCTCGCCAATTACTTCTTCGCTAAGTGTTGGACGCTGTGCAATTAGCACTGTTGTTCCTCTTTCTTCTCACGGAAACCCACTATTTGATTTCCTTAGTTAGCTACGAAAAAAAAATTACTTGCTGTAGAGCTCAACGATGAGCTGCTCTTGAACCTGTGTATCGATGATTGATCGAGCAGGTACACCGTGGATGATGATGCGCATCTGTGATGCAACAACTTCCATCCACGCTGGAACAGCCTTCTCACCGAACTCGGCGCTAGCGACGATGAATGGTGTGAGGTCGTGTGACTTTGATACGACATCGATAATGTCCATTGGAGTCACGCGGAATGATGGGATGTTGACCTTCTTGCCGTTCACAAGGAAGTGACCGTGGCGCACCAACTGGCGTGCCATGTCACGTGACTTTGCGAAACCTGCGCGGAAGACAACGTTGTCGAGACGTGTCTCAAGGATGATAAGAAGGTTTTCACCAGTCTTACCCTGCTTGCGGTTAGCCTCTTCGTAATATCCACGGAACTGCTTCTCGAGTACACCGTAGATACGTGCGCACTTCTGTTTTTCACGCATCTGGAGTAGGTACTCAGATTCCTTTGAACGGCCGCGGCCGTGCTGTCCTGGTGGATATGGACGTGATTCGATCGGACACTTTGGTCCATCGCACTTTGAGCCCTTGAGGAAGAGCTTTACTTTTTCGCGACGGCAACGCTTGCAGTCTGCTCCGGTATAACGAGCCATTTATTCTCTCCCTTTCCTTAAACTCGACGTGGCTTTGGTGGACGGCAACCGTTATGTGGAGCTGGAGTTGTATCTGAGATAGCTCCAACTTCAAGTCCTGCTGCCTGTAGTGAACGAATTGCAGTTTCGCGTCCTGAGCCTGGGCCCTTAACGAAAACATCTACCTTCTTGAGGCCGTGCTCCTGTGCGCGCTTTGCTGCTGCTTCTGCTGCAAGCTGTGCTGCGAATGGAGTCGACTTACGTGAACCCTTGAAACCAACCTGGCCTGATGAAGACCATGAAATTACTGCACCGGTTGGATCAGTGATTGAAATGATTGTGTTGTTGAAGGTTGACTTGATGAAAGCCTTACCGACAGCAATGTTCTTCTTCTCCTTCTTACGGAGCTTTACCTTGCCCTTTGCTGCGGCAGCGGTCTTTGACTTAGGAGCGGCCATTACTTAGTCACCTTCTTCTTACCTGCGATTGCCTTACGTGGACCCTTGCGAGTACGTGCATTTGTATGTGTGCGCTGACCACGTACAGGAAGTCCCTTACGGTGACGGATACCTTGGTAGCTCTGAATTTCAACCTTACGACGGATGTCACCAGCGATTTCGCGGCGAAGATCACCCTCGATTTTGTAGTTAGCTTCGATGTATTCACGAAGCACTGCGAGATCTGCTTCTTGCAAATCCTTTACGCGAGTATCTGGTGAAATACCAGTTGCCTTCAACGTTTCGTGGGAACGAGTTAAACCCATTCCAAAGATATAGGTGAGTGCGATCTCAATGCGCTTTTCACGCGGAAGATCGACACCGACTAGACGTGCCATTTAATCAACCATTCTGTATCCGGAGGTCCTCCGCAGTGCTCCTCAGCATATTTACTGAGCCTCGGCCTACCGGTCCGGGGGTCTTAGATATTTCTATCTAAGTCGCACTACGCGTACTTATTTCTTTGTCTTAGTTAACGAATTAACCTTGACGCTGCTTGTGACGAAGATTCTCGCAGATCACCATTACGCGACCCTTACGACGAATGACTTTGCACTTGTCGCAAATCTTCTTCACGCTTGGATTAACCTTCACGTGTTTTTCCTTTTGTTATGCGAACTATTTACTTGTAACGGTAAATAATTCGACCCTTTGTTAGGTCATATGGACTGAGTTCTACGATTACACGGTCTGCAGGCAAGATACGGATGTAGTTCTTACGCATCTTTCCTGAGATGTGAGCCAAGACTTTATGTCCATTAGTTAGTTCAACGCGAAACATTGCATTCGGAAGTGCTTCAGCCACAGTGCCTTCGATTTCGATCGCACCATCTTTGCTAGCCAAGTAACGCCACCCAATTTCTATATCTCACATTAAACGAACACGGTTCAGCCCAGCCTAAAATCTGTGGATTTCGTGCTGGACAGAAGGGTGATTCTATGCGAGAGCCCCCTTATAAGGGAAATCGCCCTAAATCCCCCTCATATGTGACCGCCGACACGCCGGAATCGGGCGGGCTAGGCGACCTTCTTATAGCCCTTAGGGCAGATGGGCTTTGAGGCGGTGATCTTCTTCATGACCTTGCCCTTGGCGCAGGTGATTGTAATTTTCTTGGGAGATCGTTGCGGGCTGGCCTGCGTAGTCATCTCTGGGGTTGGCTGGGGCGAAGGTTCTGCGAACTTAATTCGAATAGTAGGAGTCGAATAATGGAATCCATTGGCGCTGAAATAGCTCCAACCGTTACGAGAGCCGACCGCAACCGTGCCCACGCTCTTCACGGAATCTCCATACACAATCGAAACTGTTGCAGATGCTGGCAACTGTCCTAGTCCGTAGAGGCATTTGATAACGTCATTAGAGATTGCAAGTGTGTACGACCCTAGGTTCTCTGCACCGGATTCGCTGAAATGCGGTGCCGCAATCTTGTAATCCAGCGTCATCTCAGTTGCATCCCACTTCGGTGGTTCACTCGAATACACAGATGCGTTCGTAGTAACCATTCCTGCTACGGAGTTGGTATTTGAAAGACATGAATTTCCTGCTGAACCTCTATTTGTTCCGAATGACCAGGTTTCCAAAGTCATGAGCGCTTTATCTTTTAAATATGGTGCCCATGCTATGAACTCCTCAAAGCCACGGGAATTTTGAGAAGCATCTGCATAGAGACCAAGAGTTTGACTTGGGCTCTCTGGATAACCTCCTGAAGGATAGAGAGTAGAGATGAAATCTTTGGGGAGATCTCCATACTTTACCCAGCCACCCATTACCGGCATCGCGACAGGGCTTGCGCTAACAATGAGAGTATTTGAATTTGAGTTGTACTCCGAAACTGTAATCGTTGGATTACTTAAGCGTCCTCGGAACCACCCCCCTATCTTTTTAGGCAGACGTAATTTCAATGTGTATTGAGTATCTAAATTTGTACTCGATTGTCGGTAACAAATTCCCTCAGAAATTGCTAGACAATTAGAGCGGACATTTAAGACCGAAACTATTCCAAGCCCGGAATTCAGGTCTCTCATAGTTTGAGGAATTGGTGCATGGACATTTTGGTCTACCACTTTAACAACAGGGTAGATATCAACATCTAGTTTTGATGTAGGGGGCGAGTTTTGGTAAATGCTGTAATGAAGAAAACCACGAACGAGAAAAAGTTTTCCATTGAGATCACGGAAGATGGATGGCGTTGAAGACCTGGGAATCGAGTACTTTGCACTTTCGGGAGTATCAACTATTCCTTCATATGCCGGACCGACATAAGTCAGTCCTTCGAGTTTGCCTGAGGAATCGTTTGCCCCTAGTGATTCAATACAGCCAAGCTCAGAATTGTTAAGGCAGTGCCCTAGGTAAACATTTCCCTCGGCTGTAAATCCCTGTTTTACCTCACAACTCGAGTCGTCCCAGGTCTTACAAATCTTCCAATCCCAATAGTCTGCTGGGGCTATAGACCCTTTGGAATCAAATGTTGGAACATGTGAGTATCGAATGTAGCCAACAGAATCCATCGCTTGCATGTTCTCCTGAAAGACAATTCCTCGGGCGCCAATTTCAGGCAGCGCCGCCTCGAAGGCACCGGCAACACTGAGTTGAGGTGCATCTGATGCATCTGCAGGATTAAAGCTATTGAGAATAAAAATATTTACGAGTGCCAGTGCGATAACTGATCCACGTATGCCAAGCCGCTTTGCTATTCTATTCATTGTCTTCTGAGTGCTCATGCGACCTTCTTATATCCCTTGGGGCACTTTGGATTAGTGCTTGTAATCTTCTTCTTTACCTTTCCCGCGACGCAGGTGATTGTCACCTTCTTCACTGGCATCTTTGAACTCGCCTGAGTGGTCATCTCCGGGGTGGGTAGGGGTGCAGCTTCCTGTGTCAAAGCCACTCGAACGATTGGTGATGAGAATGTAAATCCTGCCGCTGTCAGATAAAGCCATCCGTTGCGCTCTGATAAGACGGTAGTCGCAGTCTGATTGGTTCCATCTGCAGAAATGATTGAAATAGTTGCCGATACTGGAGCTGAAGAGAAGCCATACAGACAACGGGCAACGTTGCTGCGGATGGCTAAATTGTAAATTCCTTTAAAGACATCGCCATTGGGCAAGAAGTGCGGAGATGCAACCTTGTAGTCAAGAGCCATCTCTTGCTTATTAAATACTGGAGGACCAGATAGGAAATAATTGGAATTTGTTGTCACGATTCCGTTGAGCTGCGTATTATCTTTAAAGCAATTATTTGCATCTCCCCCGGTTGTCGTGCTTCGAAGCGACCACTCTGTTGCCGCATAAGGAGCTTTATCCTTGAGCGCGCTATACCAAAGTAAAACCTCTTCTAACTCTTGAGGTGTGTAATTTGTAGGAGCTTTGAGAAGCCACTTATTTACCCGAGTTACGGGATCTCGTTCACCAGCGCCGTATCCCAAGAATGCAATATCTGGACGGGCTGCGTAGTAATCAGAGATGGCCATAGGCAGCTGTGATCTCACAAAAGATGTGAAAACAGTTGGAACAATTGAAGGATTTCCATTTACCTCAACGATTTGATCACCGTCAGCTGCCTTTGAGATATTTGCCGTCGTATCCGAAGTGCGTCCGTGTAGCCATCCGGTAATTTGAGTGTGAAGTTTTAAAGTCACGCCAAATTTCACATCCAGGGGCATTGGCCAAGCGACATAGCATTCAGTTGAAGTCATCTGAGCACACGGAGCGCGCTTTCCCGTAGAAAGATCAAGCGCTTGAAATCCACCGGATATTCCGCCCAATGGAACGCTGAAGTCACTGATTTTAAGAGCAGGACCAGTTGTGAGGTAATTACCCGTGATCTTAGAAACTGCGAATATTCCGAGATTGAATTGCTGCATTGCAAATTTACTTTCGCCAAACATTTTATTGCCCTGCACTTGAGCAACAACTAAGTATTGCGTTCCGCCTTTATGTGGTGCTTCAGGGATATCGACGATAAATGTAGATCCACCAGTTGGAAGATTGAGTTCTGGGCTACCCGTAAATCCATATGGCTCAACTTTTGGGAATGCCCCCAAAGAATTAACCTTCAGTGATTTACCAGTTGAATCTGTCGCTGAAACCGATTGCACGCAATCTGTTTTGAGCGTCGAGTCGCACTCCCCTAAATTAGCGAAATAGTTGAAGTACTTTTCAGCTCCGCAATTTGGGACTCCAACAGATTTACAGTTCTCTACTGAGGTGTACTTGCTCTTCTGAAGTTCTGTGCCGTCTGCCGTAAATGCTTGTAGGGATGAATACGTGTTCTTAAGCTTTTGGGAATCTTCAATCACGATGCCGAGCGATGACTCACCTGTGGTGTCATAGCTGATGACAAACTGTTCATCAGGTGTATCAGCAGCATCCGCAACGCTTGGCAGTAAAAGCACTGGCAGCATTAGGGCAATCAGTACTTTTTTCATAGCGTCACGCTACTTTCTTATAACCAGTTGGGCACTTTGGATTGAAGCCTGAAACTTTCTTCTTTAGCTTTCCTTTAACGCACGAGATTGTCTTGCTGCCTTGTGCCCATGCTGGTGCACTAGGTGAAGCAGATGGTGTAGGCGCAACAACTGCCTTCTCCTGAGTGAGCTTGACTGCAATCGTTGGTGAGGAATATGTAAAACCGGCAGCAGAGAGCGTGAGCCAACCGTTCTTTTCATTAATTACCTGTGTTGCAACCTGAGGGGAGCCATCTTCCGAAAGAATCGTCAGATCTGCTTTAAGTGGAGCGCTCGAAAAACCATAGATACATCGTGCGACTTTAGAAGAGAGAATCAAGTCGTAAGTACCCTTGGCGATATCGCCCTTCGAGGTAAAGTGTGGCGAAAGTACCTTGTAATTGAGATTCTGAGTTGCGGCATCGAAATTTGGCGGACCAGCGTTGTAAACCAAGGAATTCGTACTGACAACTCCTGAGAGCCCATCATTGCTGGCAGAACATTTTTGAATGAGGGGATCTTCATAGTTATCTAAAGTTCTAACAGACCAATAAGTTAAGGACTTTGTCGCCTTATCTTTGATCACGGGAAGCCACATCTTCGCCTGCTTAAATGCTTCATCACCTGAGGATCCAGGCATCACATATCCGAATCCATTGCCAACCTCATTATTTTGAAGGAAGGTGCGAAGTTCATCGGTAAGAGATGATGTAGGGACTTTCTCTTTTAGAATCGGAATCAACACTGGCAAAGCATCAATAGTCACTACCTGGCTTGAACCACTGTTTTGAACTACCGAAATTTGGGGCTTATATATGCGCCCGTGGAACCAGCCTTTAAGAGATTTGCCAAGTTTAATAGTTAATCCAAAGCGATAATTAGCTGGAAACTCTTCCGCCATGTAGCAGTTACCAACTTCCGTAACAACACAATCGCTCCAATCTTCAACTGCAGAGTTATTTCCGCTACCCACTCCTCCGTTTGGAGATCCATCATTGCTCTTATGATTTGAATCAGAAGGGGTTGTAGTCCCATATGGACCTGCTTTGTTCGTCACTGGAGATATTCCTGTGACCAGGCTCTGTGGATAAAAACTCGAGTTGTACTTCTGGTGCGCTGAATCTACGGATGCCCAGGAGTACAGCAATGCACCTAGATAATAATTCTCGCCGCCTGTAGCGCTCTTCACTCCAGGAATCTTCCAAATACCGCCATGGCCTTTGCCTTGCGGAAGATTAAGTTCTTCATCTAAAGCATATTCTCGGACAGAGCCTGGATCTACATAGTTCAGGAATTCGCCTTCAGTCTTCTTTCCATTTTCATCGATGGCAAACAAGGAGAGAATGCAATTAATTGCAATCTGAGCCGAACAAGGCGGGAGGTATGAAGTAGCTTTCACATTTCGCGCCGCGAGGCAAATATCATCCTTAGCGGTCTTACAGAGATAGAAGCGCTCCCCATCCTTTGTATCTGTCTGAGCCATAAGGTTTGGTCCATCTGTAAGAATTTCGCGGTTCTCAGTGACGCTCACACCGATGACGGGGTCGCTTAGGTTCATTTTGGTGGCAGCTTTAGCATCGACCATAGAGAGCAAAAGGGCGATGGATAGGGCGCTGATCACAAGCTTTTTCATTATGCAGCCTTCTTCTTATATCCACTTGGACAGGTTGGGTTGGAGCCAGTGACCTTCTTTGTCACCTTGCCCTTTACGCAGGTAATTGTCTTCTTCGCGGCTCCAGCCACTGGAGCAACAGCCTGAGTTGTCATCTCTGGTTTTGGAGCAATCTCCTGCATCAGCTTTACCTTTAATGTTGGTGATGAGAACGTGAAATTATTCGCTGAGAGATAAAGCCAGCCATCACGTTCCCCCAGCACTGTCGTTGCAACTTGAGAAGTTCCATCAGCGGAAAGAATTGAGACCGAAGCCGAGACAGGTGCGCTTGTGAAGCCGTAGAGGCAGCGGGCATAGTCGCTACGCATCACTAAGTTATAGGTACCTTTAAAGACTGAACCATCTGGAAGGAAGTGAGGGGATGAAACTTTGTAATCAAGGCTTTGATCTTCTTTATTGAAGTCTGGTGGCGCAGCAACGAACATATTTGAATTCGTCGTGACTATTCCTGTTAGGGCATTCTCCTTCGAATTACATTTCTGTGGAAGGTTGTTACTTTCGATAGTTCGAAATGACCAAGCAGTTGCTGTTGAATTGGCCTTATCGCCAATTGCGTTATACCAAGCGATAGCTTCTGGGAATTCTCGAACGGTATATCCAATGTAATCTTTAAGAATCGAAGTTGAGTTTCCAAAGCTAGTGCCGCCGAAGCCTGTTCCCTGAGTCATGAAACGTGGTTGATTTGCATAAAATTTCGTCACGGAGGACGGTAGCGAATCTAGGTGAAACCATTGAAATACGGTAGGCACGACAACAGGCTTACCTGAGACTGTAACAAGTTGATCTCCGTCAGATGCCTGACCAATAGTTGCCGATACATCATTGAGACGACCGTGTATCCAGCCATTGATATTTGTCCGTAGTTTCAGTGCCATAGAGAATTCAACATTCTCCGGGAGCGGCCACGCCAGAGCGCAGCGGGTTCTAGTGGCTTGAGCACATCCGGAAATCTTTCCTATTGAATTATCAAATGCAACTCTCTGATTAGAAATCTGTCCTACGAAGGGAACATTCTGCACATCTGTATTTGGATGAGATGTTGTGTAGCTTCCGTTTACCACAGAGACTGCAAAAATACCCGCACGGAAGTCATTGATTGTGAAGCGAGGTGAATTAAATTCTTTGGAGCCATCTACATTTACAGTGACTAGGTAAAGATCGCCATGTGAATGAGGAAGGGTTGGTATAGAAACAATAAATGAAGATCCCCCATCGGGAAGATTAGCTTCAGGCGAACCTACGTAGGAATACTGCGTCTTTCCTGGAAAATCTTCCACAAATTTAGCTTTATGAATACTTCCATCGGCAGATTTCGCGGTAACGCTAAGGACACAATCGTGGCTATTTGAGTCGACGCAATTGCCGAAGAAGGCTTTGTAGTTGTAAAACATCTTGTCAGTACAACTCGAGGTTCCATATGAAGTGCAATCAGTCAGTGATAGAGGCTTTTCATCTCGAACTGAATTTGCGGAGGTAAATCCCTGAAGTGAAGCAAAGTGGTTCTTGATGAATTGCGAATCTTCAATTACAACCCCTGCTGATGGGACCCCGTCCGCTGGTCCTTGAATTGAAAATTGCTCACCTGGAATATCAGCAGCGCTCACTGATGAGGCAGATCCACCGAGTACGGCTACGCCAATCAGAATCGCTAAGAATTTCTTCACTTTTACCTATTTCACAAAGAGTCGGGATGTCGAACTAGAGATGCGGTAGCTGCCATGTTTAAGTCTCGCTATGGCAGCTACCGCATTTATCTCTTGGAGGAGTTCGGGTTACTTCTTGCTGTAACCCTTAGGGCATGATGGCTTTACAGCGGTGATCTTCTTGACTGACTTACCCATGACGCAGGTAATCGTTGTCTTGTTGAGCATCGTTGTAGCTGGCTTCCAGCTCTTCTTCAACGCAATCTTCAACTTAGGACGTGAATATCCAAAGCCTGATACGTCGATGATGATCTTGCCATTCTTGACTGAGACGCTTGAGAGCGCTGCAGCAGATCCACCTGCCTCTGTTGTTACAGAGATTTCAAGTGCTGTTACTGCATCGTTTGGATTCTCAAGACCCCAAAGGAGCTTCGCATCGTTCACAGGAATAACGGCCTTGTAGAAGCCCTTGTTCTGTGTCACTCCATCTGGAGCAAAGTGTGGCGCAGCTGCCTGCCAGGTGAATGTCTTGTCGTCGTTATTCCAGACTGGTGTTGAAAGTCCGCAGACACCGTTTGAGCCTACGTACATATCACCAGAAGTTCCTTCGACGCCGAACCCGGTCTGATCGTCATTCTGTGCGAGTGCAATCATCTGGAACTGGCGAACATTTGCCTTTGAGATACCAGTTTCGCCAGTACAGTCCTTCACATTTGAAGCGAGTGGAACAGTAACTGGTGAACCTGTAACAGTAATTGCGTTGTATTCACCAGTTGAAGTCTGATCGACTGTTACTGATGTTCCCACTGCAACTGTTACGCCTGTCTTCATATCTCCGATACGGACCTTCACTGAGATTGTGATATCTGGATCAAGTGAAGCTGCGTAGTTCTTGTTACCGACCTGACCAGCGAGGCTTGTCTTCTTATCTGCACCGGTAAGTACTGGAACGACATCTGTCATCAAGATGCTTGATACAAACTCATTTGCAGCCTTTGCATCAACATAAAGACCGTCATAACCGAGTGAACCGAGGTTGAGACCCTGCCAATCTGGGTGAGTCCAACGTCCTGGAAGTACGCGTCCAGCCTCAGTTGGAGTACCAACTGCTACACCTGGAGCAGGTGCAAGAGGGGCAGTTGCAGCAAGCTCTTTCGCCTCTGCTGTTCCGCTCTCAGTTGTTGGTGTTGTAGTTGTTGCTGGAGCTGAATCACCTGCTGGTACTGCTGCAGGTGTTCCTGCAACTGCCCAACCATTAACGAGAGCATTTTGAGTTACCCAGATTGGAATGATGATTCCTTCTGTCGCCTTAAATGTCTTTGTTGCTGCATCGTATGTTGTTCCCCATACTGGACGCTGCTGAAGTGCTGAAAGCTCAGCGAGATCGACAAACTTGGTCGATGTAAATTCAGTGACCTGCTTTGCTGCTTCTGCCGCAGTTGGGTAGAAGAAGAAGAACTTCACTTCGTTATCAAGAAGGAAAGCAACTGATCCCTTAAAGCAATCAGAGAAATTCTTTCGTGTTGATGTACGAGTTGTCTGATCCCAGCAATCCACTGGATATGCATATGAATCGAGAGGCTTGTTAATGTCGTACTTCTTTGTAGCAGAGTCATACTTTGCGCCCTGCTCTGGGTGGTTTGGTGTATTGAGCAATGATGAAAGATCCTGAACAACCATCTTTCCTGAGGTTAATACATCACGCTGATACTGTGACATCCACCAGTTGTTATCGACGACTTTATTATTCTTATCAAGTCGAGCTACTGGAGCAAAGAAGTCCGAAGGAGTCTTCTTTGCAGGAACTTCAGCCCCTGATGGAACCCAGACCAAAGGAATCTTTTGGCCTGAAGCAGTTGTGAGAGTCACTGACTCAATGCAATAGATACCGTTCTGCTGTACGCAGGCAGGCATCGCTGTTTTTGGAAGGCGAATCGTTGCAGCTGATGCAGATGTTGCACCCGTTGCAATTGCTCCCGCCATAAGAGCTAGGGCTGAAAGCCCTGCAATAATTTTCTTCACTTTTCCCCCAATTGATCCTGGATTGCCATTGCTGGCTCTACGGAATACACCGCAGGTATGGGGTTAATTTATGCGCCGGATTGAGCCTTTAATAGAGCAGATTGGTCAACAATGGTCAGTTCTCACGCTTAGCGCAGCTGTGCGAGGTACCAATTCCACTGCCATGAGGCTCCAGGTGCAATCTCTAGCCCATCGCTAAACTCTGGGAAAGAGAAGACCAAGAGGGCTTTTCCGCCGGGCAGAACTGTCGTTGGGCGAGAGTCGCTGACAAGCGGTGTGTGGTTATTGAAAATTCCAAGTGATGGTGAAGTCGAGACTAAATCTGCGGTGTTGTTTTCAACAGAGAGAATCCAAGAGGTTGGACACTGCTCCCTACCGCAACGTTCCCACGAAATCTTGAGACCAACTGCGGTCAATCCTCCGAGGGTATCTCCCAGGCCACCTGCAGCACTGATTGCAGATACGTCGCCAACGCTCTGTTCCCAGGTCACTGGGTAGTCAGATGAAAGTCCGGTGATTTCCGGCTGTGAAGCGATGTTATTTCCTGTAACGCCTCCAATTACTTGAACTGGTTCGCTCTTAAAGAATTCGTAAATTCCAATACTTCCAGCGCTAATGGCAAATACTGCAAGAACGGCAAGGATGCGATTACGGATTCGTTCGCGGCGGACCTTCGCAATAATAATTGGCGCAAGATCGCGATTTTCATTAACGCTCACAGCCATCCATTGCATCTCACGTTTGATAAGCGGATCAATATCACTCATTGGAATCCACCACCTCTGCGATTAATATTTCACGGACATTATCTTCTGGAGCGGCAATTTCTCGCGAGGAAGATTTCTCTAACTCGGGTACCAACTCTACATAGGCTGCAACAGCTGCTTTACCTCGGGCAAGGTGAGATGCTGCAGTACCCATTGGAATTTGCAGAACATCTGCAACTTCTCTTAAAACCATTCCATGTTCATAGATCAAAACAAGAACGGCACGTTGTATAGCACTCAGCGACTTCAACGCTGCCTGAACCAGTAGCCGCTGGGTGACATCTTCGGTCTGGTCTGCAATATCTCGAATGTTTTCGGCAAGGTCCCATGAAGTTTCTAGCTCTTGCTGCTTGCGCAACCACTTGCGGCGCATATCGGCATGCTTACTCACCATCACGCGCATGAGATATGCCTCGGGGTTTTCATGTTCACGAATCTTTGCCCAGCGCTTATATACATCGGCGAGAGCCTCTTGGAGGACATCCTCGGCATTTTGGGTATCGAAGCAGATCACCTTCGCTGCTTTGAGAAATGCCTTTTGATTCTCACGGAGCCAGAGAGTGAACTCCACCTGATCTTGGTGGCTCATGCCTGCATCTCCATAGGCCGAGTTTAAGGGGTGGTACTTACCCTAGTCGAGTGAAGTGGAGATCTCGATGCCGTAACGGCCGAGCTTTTCACGCCCACCATCGATGGAGGTAAGCACAAATGGCTTTCCATCTGGGCAAATAACGTAGGAATGTTCGAAGTGAGTGCCACGAGAACTATCTGTCGAAACAACGGTCCAATCATCGGCGAGGACCTTTGTCTTCTCGCTGCCACGAGTAATCATTGGTTCGATTGCAAGGGCCATACCGGGAACAATCTTTGGCCCAAATCCTTTACGTCCAAAGTTAAGAACGTGTGGCTCTTGGTGCATCTCTGTACCGATTCCATGGCCGCCGTACTCGCGCAAGATTCCATACTTTCCTTGAGAATTTACATACTTCTCAACTGCATGTCCGATATCCGAAAGTCGCGCATTGAGTGAACCTGCTGCAATGCCTTGCCACATCGACTCTTCGCAGACATCCATCATCTTCTGATCTTCTGGATCAACTGTCCCAAGCCCGATAGAGAAAGCTGCATCTCCATGCCATCCATCGATAATTGCACCGCAGTCGATAGATACAAGATCGCCATCGTTAAGCACACGTGGGCCCGGAATTCCATGAACAATCTCTTCATTGACTGAGACGCAGATAGATTTTGGATAACCGTGGTATCCAAGGAAGTTTGCAGTTGCTCCGCCACGTTTAATCGTTGCAACAGCAATTGCATCGAGGGCATCTGTTGTCATGCCGATCTGAATGTTCTCGCGAATCGCTTTATGGATCTGTGCAACAACTAAACCTGCACGACGCATTACCTTGAGTTGATCAAGGTCTTTGATTTGAATTGCCATGAGTTATTACCGAATTATGCTTTTACGCGAGCAAGCGCTGATGTTGCGCGCTCTGTAATTTCAGCGATCTCGCCATCTGCATCAATCGTGATGAGAAGACCCTCTGTGCGGTAGAAGTGAATGATTGGCGCTGTCTGCTCTTCATAGACATCGAGGCGCTTTGCGATGACCTCTGCCTTATCGTCCTCGCGCTGATAGAGATCTGCTCCCCCACATGCCGAACATGCAGTTGCCTCTGGCCCTGATGGTGCACCACATGCACGACATGTGCGACGTGATGAGAGGCGACCAATGATCAAATCATTTGGAATTGAGAGCTCAAGAACTGCATCGAGCGGAGTGCGCTTCTCGGCGAGAATTGCACGCAATACCTCTGCCTGAACAACGTTACGTGGAAAGCCATCGAGCAAGAAGCCGTTAGCGACATCTTCCCAAGTGAGGCGATCTTTTACCATTGCATTAGTTACAGAATCTGGAACAAGTTGCCCTGCATCCATGTAACCCTTAGCTTCCTGACCTAAAGCGGTATTCTCTTTAAGGTTTGCACGGAAGATATCTCCAGTAGAGATATGGGGAACGCCATAATGCGCAGCAAGGAATTGAGCCTGCGTTCCTTTGCCCGCACCTGGTGGACCTACCAGGACGAGGCGCATTACTTGAGGAAGCCTTCGTATGAACGCTGCTGGAGCTGTGACTCGATCTGCTTTGCAGTATCAAGACCTACACCCACGACAATAAGAATTGCTGTTCCACCGAATGGGAAGTTCTGTGATGCGCCAAATGCAACGAGAGCGATGATTGGAATAATCGCAACGAGTGCAAGGTAGAGAGAACCTGGCGCTGTAATACGTGAGAGAACATATGTGAGGTACTCAGATGTTGGACGTCCCGCGCGAATACCTGGGATAAATCCACCGTACTTCTTCATATTATCTGCAACCTCATCTGGGTTAAATGTGATTGCAACATAGAAGTATGTAAAGAAGATAATCAAGGCTGAGTACAACAAAATGTAAATTGGGTGATCGCCCTTGACCAAGTTACGTGAGATCCATACAGCCCAACCAGCTTGGCTATTGGTGAAGTTCACGACCAATGAAGGAATATAGAGAAGTGACGATGCGAAGATAACCGGGATAACACCAGCCTGGTTTACCTTGATCGGAATATAAGTTGATGTTCCTCCGTAAGCCTGACGTCCAACCATGCGCTTTGCATATTGGACTGGAATACGGCGCTGTGCCTGCTCAACGAAGACGACTGCAGCAACAACTGCAAAGCCCATGAGAAGAACGAAGAGGAATACTGGAAGACCCTTTGAGACCTTGATAGACCAGAGCTGGCCAGGGAATCCTGCAGCGATAGATGTGAAGATCAAGATTGACATACCGTTACCGACGCCGCGATCTGTGATGAGCTCACCGAGCCACATGATGACAGATGTACCAGCTGTCATTACAACGATCATTGTAAGAATGCGCTGCCATGATGCATCAGGGATGATCGGAAGTGAACAACCTGAGATCAAACGACCTGGTGTACGTGCTACTGCGATCAAACCTGTTGACTGCAAGATTGCAAGACCGATTGTTAAGTAACGTGTGTACTGAGTAAGTGTTGCCTGACCTGACTGTCCTTCATTCTTCAAAGTCTCGAAGCGAGGGATTACAACTGTAAGCAACTGAATAATGATTGAGCTGGTGATGTAAGGCATGATGCCGAGCGCAAATACAGAGAGGTGAAGAAGCGCTCCACCAGAGAAGAGGTTGATGAGTCCGAAGAGACCTGTGTTTTGAGCGTTATCAATACAGCTCTTGACGTTTGCATATGAGACGCCAGGTGTTGGAACGACTGATCCGAAGCGGAACAAAGCCATGATTGAGAGGGTGAAGAAGATTTTCTTTCGAAGTTCAGGCGTCTTAAATGCCATTCCAAATGCGCTAAGCATCAATCTTCTCCACTCTCTAAATCAATAAATTAAAGCGTTGTTGTTGATCCGCCAGCTGCTGCAATCTTTTCGACTGCTGAAGCTGAGAATGCATGTGCTGTAACTGAAACCTTGACAGCGATATCGCCATTTCCAAGTACCTTTACAGGCAATGAATCGCGAACTGCGCCCTTCGCAATGAGGTCAGCAACTGTTACATCGCCACCCTTTGGGAAAAGTGCATTGATTGTTGAGACGTTAACCGCCTGGTACTCAATGCGTGCTGGGTTCTTAAAGCCACGAAGCTTTGGAAGACGCATTACGAGCGGAAGCTGTCCACCCTCGAAACCGATACGAACGGTATTACGAGCGTGAGTTCCCTTGCCACCACGACCTGCAGTCTTACCCTTTGATGCCTCACCGCGACCCTTACGAGTCTTAGCTTTCTTAGCACCTGGAGCTGGACGAAGATGATGAAGTTTAAGTGTCATCTTTATTCGACCTCCTCTACCTTGATCAAGTGGCGAGCAGCTACTGCCATGCCACGAATTTCTGGACGATCTTCTTTAACGACAACATCGTTGATGCGCTTTAAACCGAGAGAACGAACAGTGTTACGAATCTCTGGCTTATTGCCAACTGTTGACTTAATCTGAGTGATCTTCAAACGTGGCATTAGGCACCAACTGTCTGCTGTGAAGCGCGGATAATTGCAGCAGGTGCAACATCTTCGAGTGGACGACCACGTCGAGTTGCGATCTGCTCTGGTGACTCAAGCATCTTCAACGCAGCAACAGTGGCGTGAACCATGTTGATTGCATTTGATGAACCGAGTGACTTTGTAAGAACATCGTGGATACCAGCACACTCAAGTACTGCACGGACAGGACCACCGGCAATAACTCCGGTACCTGGGCTCGCTGGGCGAAGTAGAACTACGCCAGCTGCAGTCTCACCCTGTACTGGGTGTGGGATTGTTCCCTGGACGCGTGGAACCTTGAAGAATGACTTCTTAGCCTCTTCAACAGCCTTTGCAATCGCAGCTGGAACTTCCTTTGACTTGCCGTAACCGATACCGACGAGACCGTTTCCATCTCCAACAACTACGAGAGCTGTGAATGAGAAACGACGTCCACCCTTAACAACCTTAGATACGCGGTTGATGAAGACCACGCGCTCTGTGTAAGGAGACTTCTCGCGTTCGCGATCGTCACGACGACCTTCGCGGCGTTCGCCACGACCTTTGTTAGCTGGTGCACCAGTTGTTGGAGCAGCTGTTGTTGTTTCAATAGCCATAATTAGAACTCCAATCCGTTCTCTCGTGCAGCATCTGCAACAGCTGCGATGCGACCGTGGTACTTGTAACCAGCGCGGTCGAATACAACAGTTGTTACGCCAGCCTTCTTTGCGCGGTCAGCTACAAGTGCGCCAACCTTCTTAGCCTTATCTGTCTTTTCGCCAGATGCGCTACGAAGATCTGCTTCCATAGTTGATGCGTAAGCCAATGTCTTACCCTGTGTGTCATCAATGACCTGAACGAACAGGTGGCGTGATGAACGTGAAACAACGAGGCGTGGACGTGATGGTGTGCCTGAGATCTTCTTGCGAAGACGGAAAGCACGACGAGCGCGCGCAACTTGTGCGTTGCCCTTGCGGACCTTAACTCCGATTGCCATTACTTCTTACCTGCCTTTCCAGCCTTGCGAAGAACCTTTTCGCCTTCAAGACGAAGACCCTTGCCCTTGTAAGGATCTGCCTTGCGAAGCTTCTTAACCTTCGCTGCTGTCTCGCCAACGAGCTGCTTATCGATTCCGCTGATAACAAGCTTTGTTGGTGACTCAACCTTGTAGCTGATTCCTTCAGGCGCTGGGAAGTTAATGACGTGGCTGTAGCCGAGCTGGAACTCAAGGTCCTTGCCCTTCTCAGCAACGCGGTAACCAACACCAACGATGTTAATTGTGAGTGAGTAACCGTTTGTTACACCTTCGATGACGTTCGCTACGAGTGAGCGAGAGAGACCGTGAAGTGAACGAACCATGCGCTCATCGTTTGGACGGGCAACGGTGATAACACCATCTGCCTGTGAAACCTTGATTGGCTCTGCAACTGTGAGAGCAAGTGAACCCTTAGGACCCTTTGCTGAAACATGCTGGCCATTGATTGTTACCTCTACGCCGCTAGGAACGGTGATAGGCATACGACCGATACGTGACATAGTCGATTACCATACGTAAGCGAGAACTTCTCCGCCTACGCCCTTCTTATTAGCCTGCTTATCGGTCAAGAGACCAGATGAAGTAGAGATGATTGCGACACCGAGTCCACCAAGTACCTTAGGAAGCGCAGTTGACTTCGCGTATACGCGAAGGCCTGGCTTAGATACACGGCGAAGACCTGCGATTGAACGCTCACGGTTTGTGCCAAACTTGAGATCGAGAGTAAGAGTCTTTCCTACACCGTTCTCATTTGAAACGACGCGGAAGTCACCAATGTAACCCTCTGTCTTAAGAATTTCTGCGATACGAACCTTTACCGATGATGACGGCATTGAAACCGTGTCATGGTAAGCAGAGTTCGCGTTGCGCAGACGAGACAACATGTCTGCGATCGGATCTGTCATTGTCATACGTGGCCTGTGGCCTTTCTCGAATTAGTATCCAAGCGATCTGCTTGGACTTTTTTCGTTGTAGTTATTACCAAGAAGCTTTTGTGATGCCAGGCAACTCACCGCGGTGAGCCATCTCGCGGAAGCACACACGGCAGATGCCAAACTTCTGATATACAGAGTGTGGACGACCGCAGCGTGAGCAACGTGTGTAACCGCGAACCTTGAACTTTGGCTTGCGAGCAGCTTTAACCTTGAGTGATGTTTTAGCCATTCTTTATGCCTCCTTGAAAGGAAAACCGAGCAACTTCAAGAGTGCGCGGCCTTCTTCGTCGTTCTTAGCTGTAGTTACGATTGTGATATCCATACCGCGTGGGCGATCAACCTTGTCCTGCTCGATCTCTGGGAATACAACCTGCTCGGTAAGACCGAATGTGTAGTTGCCCTTGCCATCGAACTGCTTTGGTGAGAGACCGCGGAAGTCACGGATACGTGGAAGTGAGATTGAGAGAAGACGGTCTGTGAACTCCCACATACGATCTCCGCGCATTGTCACGTGTGCACCAATTGGCATGCCTTCGCGGAGCTTGAACTGCGCGATTGACTTACGTGCCTTAGTGACTTGTGGCTTCTGGCCGGTGATTGTTGCGAGATCGCGGATTGCGCCTTCGATCAACTTTGAATCACGAGCAGCGTCACCGACACCCATGTTGACGACAACCTTTGTAAGGGTTGGGATCATCATTGGGTTCTTGTAACCGAACTGCTCCTTGAGAGCCTTCTGGATCTCTGAACGGTAACGCGCCTTGAGGCGAACATCTGTAGTTGTTGACATTATTAGATGTCCTTTCCGGTGCGACGTGAGATACGAACATTCTTGCCAGCTTCATCCTTGCGGATACCAAGACGTGTTGCCTTGCCATCTGCATCAACAGCCTGAACGTTTGAGATGTGGATCGAAGCTTCCTGAGTGATGATGCCGCCGACCTTTACTCCACGCTCTGTGGTTGTCTCTTTTGTATGACGCTGAATGCGGTTGACGCCTTCAACAGTGATGCGATCGCCATCAACATGGAGAACCTTGCCGGTTACTCCCTTGTTCTTTCCGGCGATAACAAGCACGTTATCGTCTTTCTTAATCTTCGCCATGGTTTAGAGCACCTCCGGAGCGAGTGAAATGATCTTCATGTAGCGCTTGTCGCGGAGTTCGCGAGCAACTGGGCCGAAGATACGAGTTCCGCGTGGTTCGCCGTCAGCCTTGAGGATGACAGCTGCGTTCTCGTCAAACTTGATATATGAGCCGTCTGGACGACGACGCTCTTTTACTGTGCGAACGATGACAGCCTTAACGACTTCACCCTTCTTCACTGTTCCGCCAGGAATTGCATCCTTGACTGAACATACGATGATGTCACCGATACCTGCGTAGCGACGCTTGGATCCACCGAGTACACGAATACAGAGAAGCTCTTTAGCTCCTGTGTTATCCGCGACGCGTAGGCGAGATTCTTGCTGAATCATTTTTTATTCCACCCGTCCCTTACTTAGCCTTCTCGATGATGGAAACTAAACGCCAGCGCTTTGAAGCAGATAGTGGACGTGTCTCCATAATGATTACACGGTCACCGATGCCAGCTGAGTTTGTCTCATCATGTGCTTTGAGCTTATGTGAGCGGCTCATAACCTTTGAGTAGATACCGTGTGCTACACGATTTTCTACCTCAACAACGATGGTCTTATCCATCTTGTCTGAAGTTACGATGCCTTCACGTGTCTTGCGATCTGCGCGGTCTACTGAATTGTCAGCCATTATGCAGCGCCTCCGATTCCTAGTTCGCGTTCACGAATAATTGTGTAAATACGCGCGATCTCCTTGCGTACTGCGCCGAGGCGACCATGTGACTCGAGCTGACCTGTAGCTGCCTGAAAACGAAGGTTGAAAAGTTCTTCCTTGTTCTCACGTAGCTTTGCTGTTAGCTCTTCTGCTGTTAGCTGACGAAGTTCGTCGTTAGAAATAGTCGTCATGTTTACGCCTCCTCACGCTTTACTACACGGCACTTCATTGGAAGCTTGTGAATTGCAAGACGCATAGCCTCTGTTGCAACTTCCTCTGATACACCTGAAATTTCAAACATTACGCGACCTGGCTTAACGTTTGCGATCCACCATTCTGGAGAACCCTTACCGGAACCCATACGAGTTTCAGCAGGCTTCTTTGTGAGTGGACGGTCTGGATAAATATTGATCCATACCTTTCCACCACGCTTGATGTAACGTGTCATCGCGATACGTGCTGCTTCGATCTGACGGTTTGTTACGTAAGCAGGTGCAAGAGCTTGGATACCGAAGTCACCAAATGCGACCTGTGTTCCACCTTTTGCTCCACCACTACGTGATGGGTGGTGCTGCTTACGGTGCTTAACCTTGCGAGGGATCAACATTAGTTAGCCGCTCCTTCCGCTGCTGGTGCAGCTGGTGCTGCCTGAGAAGTTGTTACCTCTGCGCGTGGAGCACGTGGTGTACGTGGACCGCGACGCTCTGGCTTTGGTGCGCGTGCTTCAGCAAGTGCCTTTTCAGCACGCTCTGCACGTGAACCGATAACTTCACCCTTGTAGATCCAGACCTTTACGCCAAGACGACCGAATGTTGTATGTGCCTCGTAGAAGCCATAATCAATATCCGCACGAAGTGTGTGTAGTGGAACGCGACCTTCACGGTAGAACTCTGAACGTGACATTTCTGCACCACCGAGACGACCACCGCACTGAACACGAATGCCCTGTGCGCCAGATTTCATCGCTGTCTGCATTGACTTCTTCATTGCGCGACGGAATGAAACACGTGCCGCAAGCTGCTCTGCGATGCCCTGTGCAACAAGCTGCGCATCAATCTCTGGGTTCTTCACCTCGAGAATGTTGAGCTGAACCTGCTTGCCTGTGAGCTTTTCGAGCTTCTGGCGAATAACGTCTGCTTCTTGTCCGCGACGACCGATGACGATACCTGGGCGCGCTGTGTGAAGGTCGATACGTACACGATCACGTGTGCGCTCGATTTCAATGCGTGAAACGCCTGCGCGCTCCATTCCCTTTGTCATAAGGCGACGGATTTCGACATCTTCCTTGACGTAATCCTTGTACAACTTATCTGCATACCAACGTGACTTGAATTCAGTTGTAATGCCTAGGCGGAAGCCATGTGGGTTTACTTTTTGACCCATTAGTTGGACGCTCCCTTCGCTGCTAGTGGTGACTTATCAGAGCGCTTTGGGCTACGTGTTTGCGCAGATTGTGCTGCTCGTGAAATTGTCTTTGAAACGTTCTTATCAGCGCTCACTGCAACAGTGATATGTGATGAACGCTTGAGGATACGGAAACCGCGTCCCTGTGCACGTGGACGGAAACGCTTCATTGTGCGTCCCTCATCTACGAGAGCCTCAACAACCCAGAGCTCTGAAGCGTCACGGATTGCTGGGTTCTGCTGCTTAGCATTTGCTACAGCTGAGTTGAGAAGTGTGAACACATCATCACCAGCAGCTTGTGGCGCAAACTTAAGAACAGAGAGTGCTTCATCAGCGCGCATTCCACGGACGAGGTCGACAACGCGTCGTGCCTTCTGTGGTGTGTGGCGGATATCGCGCAATACAGCGCGACCGACTACAGGCTTATCAGTATTAGCCACGGCTAGCTCTCCGATCGTCCTTGACGTGACCCTTGAAGGTACGTGTTGGTGCGAACTCACCGAGCTTGTGCCCGATCATCGCATCTGTAATGAATACTGGAACGTGCTTGCGTCCGTCGTGAACAGCAATTGTGTGGCCGATCATTGATGGTGAGATCATTGAACGACGAGACCATGTCTTGATGACATTCTTTGTGTTCGCTTCATTCTGTGCATCTACCTTCTTAGATAGATGTCCATCAATGAATGGACCCTTCTTGAGACTACGTGGCATAAGGGCTCCTACCGCTTCTTATTCGACTTACGACGACGGACGATCATTGAATCTGACTTCTTGCTCTTACGAGTGCGGCCTTCAGGCTTACCCCATGGAGTCACTGGGTGACGTCCACCAGAGGTCTTACCTTCACCACCACCGTGTGGGTGATCTACTGGGTTCATAACAACACCACGAACAGATGGACGAACGCCTAACCAGCGCTTACGTCCAGCCTTTCCGTAGTTGATGTTGCCATGCTCAGCATTTCCAACTTCACCAACAGTTGCGCGGCAACGAACATCAACGTTACGGATTTCTCCAGATGGCATACGAAGCTGTGCGTATGGTCCATCCTTTGCAACGAGCTGAACTGATGCACCAGCTGAACGAGCGATCTTCGCTCCGCCACCTGGGCGAAGTTCGATTGCATGAACAGTTGTACCTACTGGGATGTTGCGAAGTGGCAAGTTATTACCAGGCTTGATATCAGCTTTTGGGCCGTTCTCAATCTGCTGTCCTTGCACAAGCTTGTTTGGAGCGATGATGTAACGCTTTTCGCCATCTGCATAGTGAAGAAGCGCGATATTCGCTGAACGATTTGGGTCGTATTCGATATGAGCGACCTTTGCTGGAACGCCATCCTTATCGTTACGTGTGAAGTCAATAAGACGGTAAGCGCGCTTGTGTCCACCACCCTGGTGACGAACAGTTACACGACCCTGATTGTTACGGCCACCCTTTGAGTGAATTGGGCGAACGAGTGACTTCTCAGGTGTTGAGCGTGTGATCTCTGCGAAATCTGATACAGATGCTCCACGCTGACCTGGTGTGGTCGGCTTAAGTTTGCGAAGTGCCATTTATGGTTTCCTCTCTTTAAGGTCCCGTCTCTATTAAGAAACAGGGCCTCCGAAGATGTCGATACGGTCGCCAGCGGCCACATGAACGATTGCTCGCTTTGTGTCTTTGCGCTTTCCATCACCAAAACGTGTGCGCTTATTCTTTCCTGGGCGGTTGAGTGTGTTAACACTGACAACCTTGACTCCGAATACCT
This sequence comes from Candidatus Nanopelagicaceae bacterium, assembly GCA_965267985.1. Classification (GTDB taxonomy): domain Bacteria; phylum Actinomycetota; class Actinomycetes; order Nanopelagicales; family Nanopelagicaceae; genus Planktophila. The sequence continues at coordinate 1,210,283 of OZ254152.1, forward strand.
TCTCGACAGCGATCTTGATCTCTGTCTTGTTAGCATCAGGTGATACCAAGAATGTGTACTTATTTTCATCTAGCAATCCGTAGCTCTTCTCAGAGACAACTGGTGCTAGCAAAATGTCGCGGTAATCCTTCATTATGCAGATACCTCACTTTCGCGTGCGACTGACTTAACAGGCTTTACAGATGTTTTTGCAGCCGTTTTAATCTTGAGGAAATCTTTGATCGCTGCTTCTGAGAAGACAACGTCATCGCTCTTCAAGATGTCGTATGCATTGAGCTGATCTGGAACAAGGAGGTGTAGGTTCTCTGCGTTACGAAGTGAACGCCATGCGAGATCTTCTGAGCGAGATACAACAACCAAGAGGTTCTTGCGCTCTGAGAATTGACGAACTGCTGTGAGTGCATTCTTTGTAGAAGCCTCTGCAGCAATCTGATCAAGTACGTGAAGACGATCATTGCGCTGACGATCAGAGAGAACTCCGCGAAGAGCTGCTGCGATCATCTTCTTAGGTGTGCGCTGTGCATAGTCACGAGGACGAACTGCATGTGCTGCACCACCACCACGCTGAAGAGGAGCACGGACAGAACCCTGACGAGCACGACCTGTTCCCTTCTGCTTGAAAGGCTTCTTACCTGAACCAGAAGTTTCACCACGGTTCTTTGCCTTCTGTGTTCCCTGGCGTGCTGCAGCGAGCTGCGCTGTAACAACCTGGTGAATCAAAGGAATGTTTGTCTGAGCGTCGAAGATATCTGCAGGTAGATCTACTGATCCAACCTTCTTACCTTCTGCGTTCTTGACTTCGAGTGTAAGCGCCATGGCTTATGCACCTGCCTTTACTGTCTCGACAACTGCCTTCTTTGCAGCTGAACGGATGAAGACAAGGCCTCCATCAGTACCTGGAACTGCGCCCTTGATGAGGAGCAAATTACGCTCTGCATCGACGCCAGCAACGATGAGGTTCTGAGTAGTGATCTTCTCGTTACCCATACGACCCATCATGCGCATTCCCTTGAAAACGCGACCTGGTGTAGAACATGCTCCGATTGAACCTGGCATACGGTGCTTACGATCAACACCGTGTGAAGAACCAAGACCACCGAAACCGTGGCGCTTCATAACACCAGCTGTTCCCTTACCTGTTGAAGTACCGGTTGCATCTACAACCTCTCCAATTTCGAAAGTTGTTGCGCCGATCTCCTGGCCAATTGTGTAATTAGCTGCAGAGAGTGTGCGGAGTTCTGCAATGCTGCGACGAGGAGTGACGCCAGCCTTTGCAAACTGTCCAGCCTGTGGCTTATTAACCTTCTTTGGGTCAATCGCACCGAAACCGAGCTGAACAGCTGAATAGCCATCCTTCTCGGGTGTGCGAAGACCTGTGACGATGCATGAATCTACAGAGACCACAGTTACTGGGATCATCTTGTTCTGTGCATCGAAAATCTGTGTCATTCCAAGTTTCTTACCAAGAACGCCCTTGATGGACGAACCGTAAGACTGAGTAACAGTTGTATATGCCATTTAGTTTCGTCCTTTCCTTAGAGCTTAATCTCGATGTCGACGCCAGCTGGCAAGTCGAGGCGCATCAATGAATCAACAGTCTTAGGTGTTGGATCGATGATGTCGATGAGGCGCTTATGTGTGCGCATCTCGAAATGCTCGCGGCTGTCCTTGTACTTGTGAGGAGAGCGAATCACGCAATATGTGTTCTTCTCTGTTGGTAGCGGCACTGGACCCGCGACGGTTGCACCTGTGCGCTCGACTGTCTCAACGATCTTCTTCGCTGATGAATCGATTACCTCATGGTCATACGCCTTGAGTCGAATGCGGATCTTTTGTCCCGCCATGTGAATCTCCTCTTTACTTAATCTTTTAGTACTGCTTCGGTAAATTTAATTTTCAATCTGTCTTACGTGTTATGCGGTGGTGGCGATTTCTCGCCACCACCCACAACGTGGAATTACTTTTTGACTTACTTCTTGATCTTTGTAACGCGACCTGCACCTACTGTGCGGCCACCTTCACGGATTGCGAAGCGAAGTCCTTCTTCCATAGCGATTGGCTGGATGAGAGTTACAAACATCTCAGTGTTATCGCCAGGCATAACCATTTCTGTGCCTTCTGGAAGTGTTACAACACCAGTTACGTCAGTTGTACGGAAGTAGAACTGTGGACGGTAGTTGTTGAAGAATGGAGTGTGACGTCCTCCTTCATCCTTTGAAAGGATGTAAGCAGATGCATCGAACTCTGTGTGAGGTGTGATTGAACCTGGCTTGCAGACAACCTGACCACGCTCAACATCTTCACGCTTTGTTCCACGGAGAAGAAGTCCGACGTTCTCGCCAGCCTGTCCTTCGTCGAGGAGCTTACGGAACATTTCAACGCCTGTAACAGTTGTCTTCTGAGCAACCTCGCGGATACCTACGATTTCAACTTCTTCGTTAACCTTGACGATACCGCGCTCGATACGACCTGTGATAACAGTTCCACGACCTGTGATTGTGAAAACGTCTTCAACTGGCATAAGGAATGGCTTGTCAACATCACGAGCTGGCTGTGGGATGAATGCATCAACAGCATCCATAAGCTTCATGAGCTGCTCTGCCCAATGTGCATCGCCCTCAAGTGCCTTAAGCGCTGAGATGCGAACGATTGGTGTGTCATCGCCTGGGAACTCGTACTTAGAGAGAAGTTCACGAACTTCCATCTCAACGAGCTCAAGAATTTCTTCATCATCAACCATGTCTGACTTGTTAAGTGCGACAACGATTGATGGAACGCCTACCTGGCGAGCAAGGAGAACGTGCTCCTTAGTCTGTGGCATTGGTCCGTCTGTAGCAGCAACAACGAGGATTGCTCCGTCCATCTGTGCAGCGCCAGTGATCATGTTCTTGATGTAGTCAGCGTGGCCTGGGCAGTCAACGTGTGCGTAGTGACGCTTCTCTGTCTGGTACTCAATGTGAGCGATAGAGATTGTGATACCGCGCTGGCGCTCTTCAGGAGCCTTATCGATCTGGTCGAAAGGTGTGAATGGGTTTACATCAGGGTACTTGTCGTGCAAGACCTTTGAAATAGCCGCTGTAAGTGTTGTCTTTCCATGGTCAATGTGACCGATGGTTCCGATGTTTACGTGTGGCTTGTTACGCTCAAACTTGGCTTTTGCCATTTTCGTATCCTCTTTCGTTTCTAGTGCTTAGTTATTAGGGGTTGTGCTTTTCTTCTTATTAGGGAGTAAAGGATTATTCGCCGCGAACCTTCGCAACGATCTCCTTCATTACATTGCCGGGAACTTCAGCGTAGGAATCGAATTCCATGCTGTAGCTCGCACGACCTTGTGTTCTAGAGCGGAGATCTCCGACATAGCCGAACATCTCTGACAATGGAACTAGCGCCCTAACAACGCGGGCACCTGACCGCTCGTCCATGGCCTGAATCTGACCACGACGACTGTTGATGTCGCCGATGACATCACCCATGAAGTCTTCAGGGGTAACAACTTCGACCTTCATCACTGGCTCGAGAATTGCAGGATCAGCAAGCTTTGCTGCTTCCTTAAATGCTGCGATACCAGCCACCTTGAATGCGAGCTCCGATGAGTCAACATCGTGATACGCGCCGTCAAGAAGAGTTACTCGTACATCTGTAAGTGGGTAGCCTGCAAGAGGACCTGTAGTCATTGCTTCACGGCAACCTGCATCAACTGAAGGGATGTACTCGCGTGGAACGCGACCACCAGTGATCTTGTTAACGAATTCGTATCCGCCTTCGACTGTACCTGTTGGAAGTGGCTCGACTGCGATCTGGATTTTTGCGAACTGACCAGAACCACCTGTCTGCTTCTTATGTGTGTAGTCGTGACGTGCAACTGGCTTACGAAGAGTTTCGCGGTATGCAACCTGTGGCTTACCAACGTTAGCTTCAACCTTGAACTCGCGACGCATACGGTCTACGAGAATTTCGAGGTGGAGCTCACCCATACCAGCGATGATTGTCTGGCCTGTCTCTTCATCAGTCTCAACGTGGAATGTTGGATCTTCTTCTGAGAGACGCTGAATAGCAACGCCGAGCTTCTCCTGGTCACCCTTTGTCTTTGGCTCGATAGCAACAGAGATAACTGGTGCTGGGAAGTCCATTGACTCGAGTACAACTGGCTTAGCTGGATCACAGAGAGTCTCGCCTGTTGTTGTGTCCTTAAGACCCATAACAGCAACGATCATTCCTGCACCAACATTGTCACGCTCTTCGCGCTTGTTAGCGTGCATCTGGTAAATCTTTCCGATGCGCTCCTTGCGGTTCTTAGCAGAGTTCAAGATTGTTGAACCTGTCTCAAGAACGCCAGAGTAAACACGGATAAATGTGAGCTTTCCAAGGTGTGGATCAGTCATGATCTTGAATGCGAGAGCTGAGAATGGCTCTTCATTCTTTGGAAGACGCTTGATTGAAACTTCTGGGTCATTCATATCTGTACCTTCGATAGCTTCAACATCGAGTGGTGATGGAAGGTAACGAGTTACAGCATCGAGCATTGGCTGTACGCCCTTGTTCTTAAATGCAGAACCTGTAAGAACTGGTGAGAGCTTTGCAGCGATTGTTGCGCGACGGATACCAGCGATGATTTCAGCTGTTGAGAGCTCTGCGCCATCGAGGAACTTCTCCATGATTGCATCGTCGTTCTCAGCAAGTGTCTCGAGCATTGCTGCACGAGCTGCCTTTGAAGCTTCGACCATATCTGCTGGAATCTCTTCGATTGCGTAATCTTCGCCCTTCTTTGTCTCTCCACGCCATACGAGAGCCTTCATATCGATGAGATCAACTACACCGATGAAATCTGACTCGTTACCGATTGGGAGCTGAAGAACGAGAGCAACTGCGTTGAGGCGATCCTTGATCATGCCTACGCACTTGTCGAATGAAGCACCTGTACGGTCAAGCTTGTTAACGAAACAGATACGTGGAACTGAGTAACGATCTGCCTGGCGCCATACAGTCTCTGACTGTGGCTCAACGCCTGCAACACCGTCGAAGACTGCAACAGCGCCATCGAGAACACGGAGTGAACGCTCTACCTCAACTGTGAAGTCAACGTGGCCCGGTGTATCGATAATGTTGATGAGGTGGTTCTTCCACATACATGTAGTTGCAGCTGAAGTGATCGTGATACCACGCTCTTGCTCCTGCTCCATCCAGTCCATCGTTGCTGCACCTTCGTGCACTTCACCGATCTTGTATGAGATACCTGTGTAGAAGAGGATGCGCTCAGTAGTCGTTGTTTTACCCGCGTCGATGTGAGCCATGATTCCGATATTGCGAACCGTAGCTAGATCGATCTTCTCTACTGTTGACACTTATATTCCTCTTCTCGTCTTATTAATTCTTTGTTGTTAGCTCTATTTAGAAGCTTGCGATTACCAGCGGTAGTGAGCGAAAGCCTTGTTAGCTTCAGCCATCTTGTGTGTATCTTCGCGACGCTTTACAGCTGCACCAAGACCGTTAGCTGCATCGAGCAACTCGTTCTGAAGGCGCTCTGACATTGACTTTTCGCGACGAAGACGTGAGTAATCAACTAACCAGCGAAGCGCGAGAGTTGTTGCGCGACCTGACTTAACTTCGATTGGAACCTGGTATGTAGCACCACCGACGCGACGTGACTTAACTTCAATCGCTGGGCGAATGTTGTCGAGTGCGCGCTTCAGTGTGATTACAGGATCAACTTCTGTCTTTGCACGTGTTCCTTCAAGAGCTGTGTAGACAATGCCTTCAGCTGTTGAACGCTTACCGTGAAGAAGAATCTTGTTGATGAGTGCTGTTACAACTGGTGAGTTGTAAACAGGATCAGCGACAACAGGTGACTTCGGAGCAGGACCTTTACGTGGCATTAGCTAGCCTTCTTTTCTCTCTTAGCGCCGTAGCGTGAACGTGATTGCTTGCGGTTCTTTACACCCTGTGTATCGAGTGATCCGCGAATAATCTTGTAACGAACACCTGGTAGATCCTTTACGCGACCACCGCGTACAAGAACGATTGAGTGCTCATGAAGGTTGTGACCTTCACCTGGAATGTATGCAGTAACTTCCATGCCACTAGTAAGACGAACACGTGCAACTTTACGAAGCGCAGAGTTAGGCTTCTTAGGTGTTGTTGTGTACACACGTGTGCAAACACCACGACGCTGAGGTGATCCCTTAAGCGCAGGTGTTGATGTCTTCGTAGTCTTTTCTGCACGACCACGACGCACTAGCTGCTGAATTGTTGGCACTACATTCTCCTTTTATGTAATGTGAAAAAACATCTTGCGATTTTTCACATCTAACTTTCCGGCCTTTTTCACGCTCAACCTCCGACCCACGCGGTCGGGTGTGTTGCATGCAAAATGCGCAGAGGAGAAAGGTATCTGAGGGGTGGTGGAAAGGTCAAAACGGGGCTTTTACTCCTTCAGGCTCAAAATTTCTCGCCTTATCCCCAATTTTTAATCCCGGGCGTGTCTTGCCCCGAATCGCCCTTTATTGGCCGGAGCGTTCGATTTTGCGCTCAATATGGGGTGGAATGGCGATTCCCGCTGAATCTGGGGCGGTCTCAGCCTGAGCGTAGGCCCGGCTTAAGGGCAGAATCCCCGACCAGATGGGCAGATCCTTATCCTCAGGCTCATCCATGACTCCCCCGGTACGGCTCTTGAGGCTGTACTTCTCAATCGGGAGCTCAATAATCATCGTTCCGGCCGCTTCTTTAGCCGTAGTGGGGCGGGCAAAGCCCACCATCCCAGGAATCAGGGCATCAGTCACCCGATCCATCGCCTCAAGCTTCTCGGAATCCTCAAGGCGCTTACCTTGGCCAAAGATCATCACTGATTCATAATTCATCGATGAGTTAAATGTAGATTTTGCAACGATGATGGCGTTGAGCTTTGTAACAGTGACACACATCTGTGCACCTTTAGCTAACTGCATCATCAAACGCGAACCAGTTGAGCCGTGCAACAAGATGCGATCGCTATCTCGCGCATATGCCATAGGTATTACAAATGGTTCGTTGATGTCGGCATCTACAAATCCGACGTGAGCAACATATTCAGAATCGAGAAGTGCATTGACTGCATCGCGATCAAATACTTCGCGGTCGTCATGGCGCTTAACGTGATACTTAGAATCGTTACTCATGCATGAAGGGTAGCGACTACTTCTTCTTCCATCCAGAAGGACATGCTGGCTTTACAGCGCTGACCTTCTTTGTGCTCTTTCCCTTAACGCAGGTGATGGTTGTTTTCTTCGGCAGAATAGTGCTTGGCGTTTTCGAAGCCTCCTGAGTCAACTTCACGCGGACAGTTGGAGATGAGAATGTGAAGCCACGGGCTGTTAGGTACATCCAGCCATTGCGCTCATTAAAGATCGTCGTCGCAACTTGCGTAGTTCCATCAGCGGAGAGGATTGAGATCTTTGCTGATACTGGAGCACTAGAGAATCCATAGATACAGCGTGCAACATCGCTCTTGATTACCAAGTCATAGCTGCCTTTGAATTCACTGCCGTTTGGCAATGAGTGCGGTGACATCACCTTGTAATCAAGACTCTGACTTTCTTTATCGAATGTAGGCGGAGCGCCGATATACATAGTGGAGTTGGTAGAGACGATGCCGCTGAGGCCATTAACTCCCTTCATGCAGGACTCAAACTCCCCGGAGAGCATCGCTCTAATTGACCACACGGTAGGCGCATAAGTGGCTTTATCTCCGGTAGCGCTTATCCATGCGAGCACCTCTTTAAAACTGCCCTCGTCGTAACCGAAGCCTTCTTTAAGAATTGAATATGGCAAACCATCGGGCCCATCGCCTGACTTTCCATCAGAACTTCCCCAACCTGCACCGTTTGTATCGACGAGGACTTTGGGGATTCCCGCGTAATACTTTTCAAGGACTGCGGGGTACTCGCCCTTCTTAAACCATGCATGGATTCCAGGAACAATAGACGGCTTCCCTTGAATGGTAAGCAACTGGTCTCCATCGGCGGTTGAATTAATTTCAGCTACAGCATCGGTAAGGCGACCGTGTAACCAGCCTTGGATTTTTGTATGCAGCTTTAGCGAATAACCAAAAGTGACATCAAGCGGCATGGTCCATGGCATCGCACAGGACGTCGTCGAGGTTTGGATACAAGGTAAACGAGTTTCCCAAGAGTTGCCGTTGTTACAACTTCCTTGGCTAATCGCACGTCCGTGGAGTTTTAGATCTGATCGTAGATTTGGCTCTGGTTTTGGAATGTTGCATCGGCTATCAACTTTGCTTACCGCATAGATGCCGCTATTAAAACCTTCAATGTGAAATTTGTTATCTTGAAAACCCTTGGCACCTTGCATATACACAAGCACTAAGTACTTCGTGCCTCCATTGTGTGGGAGCTCAGGAAAATCGACGATGAAAGAACTCGCTCCCGTTGGGAGGTTAACTGATGTCTCACCTGGGAATGTGTAGTCGGTCTTTCCGGGGAAATTTTCAACAAACTGACCTTCATAAGTTGTTCCACTTCGATCGCGGGCAAACACTTTGGTCACACAATCCGTTGTAAGTTGTGAGTCACACATACCCAATAGTGCGTTGTACTGGAAGTACTTATTGGATTCGCAACCAGTGTCACCGATTTTCATGCACTTTGTACGCGAGGTAATGGTGCTATCACCAGAGGTGCCATCAGCCGTCATCGCTTCTAGGCTAGAAAGTGCGTTCTTTCCGAAGTTGTCATCAGCAAGATTAATTCCCGTGTACCGATCATTTGTTGGAGGGTTTACGACCATAAATTGCTCATCTGGCTTATCTGCAGCGGTTGCTAGGTTTCCACTCAGAATGAGAAATGGAATAAGCGCAATTAGTAGAGCTTTCTTAGCAATTTTCACCGTAATCCCCCAACGATTTATCTAGTAAAGGCTAAGGCTCTTCTCTCTATTTGCGGAGTGCGAGTGCGTGCAATCGTGGTCATACTTTTTCAGGGCATAAGAAAAGCCCGCCACTTATTTCTAGTGACGGGCTTTTCTCTTAGAGACTTAGCGAGGAACTTCAACCTCATCCAAGCGAACTGCTTCGCCTGAACCCGTATCAAACGGTGTGAGATCGTATTCATCGTAGTTAGCGTAGACAGCTGCCTTCGCTTCCTCTGTTGGCTCAACGCGGATGTTGCGGTAACGGGCAAGGCCTGTTCCTGCAGGGATCAACTTACCGATGATGACGTTCTCCTTGAGACCGAGCAATGGATCGCTCTTCTCTGAAAGCGCTGCATCTGTAAGCACGCGAGTTGTTTCCTGGAATGAAGCCGCTGACAACCATGACTCAGTTGCAAGAGATGCCTTAGTGATACCCATAAGTTCTGGGCGACCTGATGCAGCCTTAACGCCTGATGTAACAGCCTTTCGGTTTTCAGCCATAAAGCGGTTGTGCTCTACGAGCTCACCTGGAAGAAGATCTGTATCTCCAGCTTCAAGCACTGTAATGCGCTTGAGCATCTGGCGAACAACAACTTCGATGTGCTTATCGTGGATTCCTACGCCCTGTGAACGGTATACGCCTTGAATTTCGTTAACAAGGTGTACCTGAGTTGCACGTGGGCCGAGGATACGAAGAACCTGCTTTGGATCGATAGCGCCGACAACCATCTTCTGGCCGACTTCAACGCGCTGTCCTTCCTCTACGAGTAGCTTCTGACGACGTGTGATTGGGTAAGCAACTTCCTCTCCACCATCATCTGGTGTTACGACGATCTTCTTACCCTTTGCATCCTCACGGAATGAGACAACACCTGCAGCTTCTGCGATTGGCGCAACACCCTTAGGTGTACGTGCCTCGAAGAGCTCGACGATACGTGGAAGACCGTGAGTGATGTCATCACCAGCCACACCACCGGTGTGGAAGGTACGCATTGTGAGCTGTGTTCCTGGCTCACCAATTGACTGCGCTGCGATGATTCCGACAGCTTCACCGACTGCTACGCGCTGACCTGCAGCGAGTGAGCGACCGTAACAAGCTGCACACTGTCCAACCTTGCTATCGCAAGTAAGAACTGAGCGAACCTTGATCTCATCGACGCCAGCAGCAACAAGTGCATCAATATCGCGGTCACCGAGATCGGTGCCTGCCTTCATGATGACTGAGCCATTAGCCTCAACATCTTCAGCCAATGTACGGCCGTAGACAGATGATTCAACGTGATCGTGCTTTACAAGGTTTCCAGCTTGCTGACGAACAGCAATTGGAAGGGAAAGGCCGCGATCGGTTCCGCAATCTTCTTCACGGATGATGACATCCTGAGCAACGTCACAGAGACGACGTGTGAGGTAACCAGAGTCAGCTGTACGAAGAGCTGTATCTGCGCCACCCTTACGAGCACCGTGCGTTGAAATAAAGTATTCGAGAACTGACAAGCCCTCACGGAAGTTTGACTTAATTGGGCGAGGAATAATTTCACCCTTTGGATTCGCCACAAGACCACGCATACCTGCGATCTGACGAATCTGCATCATATTTCCACGAGCACCTGAGTAGACCATCATCCAGACTGGGTTGACGCGAGGGAAGCTATCTTCCATCTCCTTACCAACTTCAGCTGTTGCCTTAGTCCAGATCTCGATGAGCTCTTGGCGACGCTCGTCATCTGTGATGAGACCCTTCTCGTACTGTGACTGAACCTTGTCTGCCAATGTTTCGTAGGTAGCAAGAATTTCAGCCTTACGAGGAGGTGTAACAACATCTTCGATACCGATTGTTGCGCCGGCACGAGTTGCCCAATGGAAACCAAGTGACTTCAACTCATCGAGAGTCTGAGCCACGGTGACCTTTGGATAGAACTCAGCAAGACGATCAACGATTACGCCGAGAGCCTTCTTAGTGACATCGTGATCCACGAATGGGAAGTCAGCAGGAAGTGCTTCATTAAAGAGTGCGCGACCAATTGTTGTATCGACTGTCTTTCCATCGATACGAATCTTGATCTTCGCCTGCAATGAAACTGAGTGCTGGTCGTAAGCCATGATCGCTTCAGCAACTGAAGAGAATGCGCGGCCTTCGCCGAGCTCGCCTTCGCGCTCCATTGTGAGGTAGTAGAGGCCAAGAACCATGTCCTGTGTAGGAGATGTAATTGGACGACCGTTAGCTGGTGACAAGATGTTATTTGAAGACAACATCAAGATACGAGCTTCAGCCTGTGCCTCTGCAGACAATGGAAGGTGAACAGCCATCTGGTCACCGTCGAAGTCAGCGTTAAACGCTGTACATACGAGTGGGTGAATCTGAATAGCCTTACCTTCAACCAACTGTGGTTCGAACGCCTGGATACCCAAACGGTGAAGAGTTGGTGCGCGGTTGAGGAGCACTGGATGCTCTGCAATTACTTCTTCAAGAACATCCCACACGACTGGACGAGCACGCTCGACCATACGCTTTGCGGACTTGATGTTCTGTGCGTGGTTGAGATCAACCAAGCGCTTCATTACGAATGGCTTGAAGAGTTCGAGAGCCATCTGCTTTGGAAGACCACACTGGTGAAGCTTCAACTGTGGGCCAACAACAATTACAGAACGACCTGAGTAGTCAACGCGCTTACCGAGAAGGTTCTGACGGAAGCGACCCTGCTTACCTTTAAGCATGTCTGAAAGTGATTTGAGTGCGCGGTTACCTGGACCTGTAACTGGACGACCACGACGACCGTTATCGAAGAGTGAGTCGACAGCTTCCTGCAACATACGCTTTTCGTTATTAACGATGATCTCTGGTGCACCGAGATCAGCGAGACGCTTCAAACGGTTGTTACGGTTGATAACGCGACGGTAGAGATCGTTGAGATCTGATGTCGCAAAACGTCCGCCATCGAGCTGAACCATCGGACGTAGATCCGGTGGAATAACTGGAACACAATCAAGGACCATAGATGCTGGATTGTTAGTGGTTGTCATGAATGCATTGACGACCTTAAGACGCTTGATAGCGCGAGTCTTCTTTGCACCCTTACCGTTTTCAGAAAGGTCTGTGAGCATTGCATGCTCTGTCTCGAGATCGAATGTCTCAAGGCGCTTCTTGATTGCCGCAGCACCCATATCGCCCTTGAAGTACATTCCATAACGATCGCGCATCTCGCGGTAGAGGTTCTCATCACCTTCGAGATCCTGAACCTTGAGGTTCTTAAAGCGGTTCCAGACATCTTCAAGACGGGCAACCTCACGGTCTGCACGCTCACGGATTGCCTTGAGCTCACGCTCTGCGGATTCGCGAACCTTGCGCTTTACATCTGACTTTGCATCTTCAGCTTCGAGCTCTGCAATATCTGCTTCGAGCTTCTTCTGACGAGCATCGAGATCTACATCGCGCTTTGTTTCAATCTTCTTGCGATCGTTAGCGAGCTTCTTCTCGTTCTGTGCACGATCTTCTTCGCGAGCTTCTTCATCGACCTCTGTGATCATATAAGCAGCGAAGTAGATAACCTTTTCAAGGTCCTTTGGTGCAAGGTCGAGAAGGTAGCCAAGACGTGATGGAACACCCTTGAAGTACCAGATGTGAGTTACAGGAGCTGCAAGCTCGATGTGACCCATGCGCTCACGACGAACCTTTGCGCGTGTTACTTCAACACCGCAACGCTCGCAAATGATTCCCTTAAAGCGGACGCGCTTGTACTTACCGCAATAACATTCCCAGTCACGAGTTGGACCGAAGATCTTCTCGTCGAAGAGTCCGTCCTTCTCAGGCTTGAGTGTTCGGTAGTTGATTGTCTCTGGCTTCTTTACCTCTCCAAAAGACCAATCGCGAATGTTCTGTGCCGATGCGAGACCGATACGAAGTTCATCAAAGAAATTTACATCTAACATTTTTGCCTCTCCTTAAACTTCTTCTACAGAGCTTGGCTCAACTCGTGACAAGTTGATACCTAGTTCTTCGGCTGCACGGAAAATTTCTTCATCGTTATCGCGCATTTCGATTGCGACACCTTCTGAAGAGAGGACTTCAACGTTGAGGCAGAGTGACTGCATCTCCTTGATAAGTACCTTGAATGACTCAGGGATACCTGGTTCAGGAATGTTCTCGCCCTTAACGATTGCTTCGTAAACCTTGACGCGTCCTAGAACATCGTCAGATTTAATTGTGAGGAGTTCCTGGAGTGTGTAAGCAGCACCGTAAGCTTCAAGTGCCCACACTTCCATCTCACCAAAGCGCTGACCACCGAATTGAGCCTTACCACCGAGTGGCTGCTGAGTGATCATTGAGTATGGACCAGTTGAACGCGCGTGAATCTTGTCATCTACCAAGTGGTGGAGCTTCAAGATGTACATGTATCCCACTGAAATTGGAGTTGGGTATGGCTCGCCTGAGCGACCATCAAATAACTTCGCCTTACCTGAACGACCGATTAACTGAAGGCCATCGCGGTTTGGAAGCGTTGATTCGAGAAGACCTGAGATTTCATCTTCAAGTGCACCGTCGAAGACTGGTGTTGCCAAGTTAGTTCCTGGTGCACCCTTCTCTGCGCCGATCGCCTTGAGGTGATCTGCCCATGCTTCGCCGACACCTGAGATATCCCAACCGGTCTTTGCGACCCAGCCGAGGTGCATCTCAAGAACCTGTCCAACGTTCATACGTCCTGGAACACCAAGTGGGTTCAAGACAACGTCGACTGGAGTTCCGTCTTCGAGGAATGGCATATCTTCAACAGGGAGAATCTTTGAGATAACACCCTTGTTACCGTGGCGACCAGCGAGCTTGTCACCATCTTGAATCTTGCGCTTCTGTGCAACATAGACACGTACAAGCTGGTTTACACCGGCTGGAAGTTCGAATCCTTCTTCTGATTCGAAGATCTTTACGCCGATAACCTTGCCTGATTCACCGTGTGGAACCTTGAGAGATGTATCGCGAACTTCGCGGGCCTTCTCGCCGAAGATTGCACGGAGCAAGCGCTCTTCTGGTGTGAGTTCAGTTTCTCCCTTAGGAGTTACCTTTCCAACCAAGATATCGCCTGGAACAACATCTGCACCTACACGAATGATTCCGCGCTCATCGAGGTCTGCAAGGACTTCTTCTGAAACGTTAGGGATATCGCGTGTGATTTCTTCAGCACCGAGCTTTGTATCGCGTGCATCTACTTCGTACTCTTCAATGTGAATTGAGGTAAGCACATCGTCCTGCACGAGGCGCTGCGAAAGAATGATCGCATCTTCGTAGTTGTGGCCTTCCCATGACATAAATGCCACGAGGAGGTTCTTACCAAGAGCCATTTCACCGTTTTCGGTACATGGACCATCAGCGATTACTGAGCCAACTTCAAGCTTCTGTCCCTGAGAAACAACAACCTTCTGGTTATATGAAGTTCCCTGGTTAGAGCGTGAGAATTTACGGAGTGAGTAGGTCTGGTATGTGCTGTCATCGCCCATAACAGTTACTTCATCAGCAGAGATAGATGTAACAACACCTGGCTTAAGGGCAGTAACTACATCACCAGCATCAACTGCGGCGCGGAATTCCTGACCTGTACCGATGAATGGCGCCTCAGCGCGCATCAAAGGAACTGCCTGACGCATCATGTTAGAGCCCATACCTGCGCGGTTTGCATCATCGTGCTCGAGGAATGGGATCATCGCTGTTGCAACAGAGACCATCTGACGTGGTGAAACGTCCATGTAATCAACTTCGTCAGCGAGGATGTATTCAACTTCTCCACCACGACGGCGAACAAGTACACGCTCTTCTGCGAAGTGACCATCTGCTGTCAAAGGAGCATTCGCCTGAGCGATGATGTGCTCATCTTCTTCATCTGCAGTGAGGTAATCGACCTGATCTGAAACCTTGCCCTTATTGACCTTGCGGTAAGGAGTTTCAATAAATCCAAATGCTGTTACGCGACCATATGTTGCAAGTGAACCGATGAGACCGATGTTTGGTCCTTCAGGAGTTTCAATTGGGCACATACGTCCGTAGTGAGATGGGTGAACGTCACGAACTTCGAAGCCTGCACGGTCACGTGAGAGACCACCAGGACCGAGAGCTGAGAGACGACGACGGTGTGTAAGACCTGACAATGGGTTTGTCTGATCCATGAACTGTGACAACTGTGAAGTTCCGAAGAACTCCTTGATTGATGCAACAACCGGACGGATGTTGATCAAAGTCTGTGGAGTAATTGCTTCCACATCCTGTGTTGTCATGCGCTCACGAACAACGCGCTCCATGCGTGAGAGACCGATACGTACCTGGTTCTGAATGAGCTCACCAACTGTACGAAGGCGACGGTTACCGAAGTGATCGATATCGTCCTTCTCGACGCGAACTTCGCGGCCGTATTCCATTGTGAGATCGCCGCGGTGCAACGCTACGAGGTAGCGAAGTGTTGCGACAATGTCAGAGATTGAAAGAAGTGTCTGATCCAGAGCAAGCTCCATACCGAGCTTCTTATTCACCTTAAAGCGACCGACCTTGGCCAAGTCATAACGCTTAGGGTTGAAGTAGAGGTTCTCAATAAGGTTCTGTGCTGCTTCCTTTGTAGGTGGCTCACCTGGACGCATCTTGCGATAGATATCGAGAAGCGCTTCATCCTGTGTCTTAACAGTGTCCTTATCAAGTGTTGCCATCATTGATTCGAAGTCACCAAACTCTTCACGAATTTGTTCTTCAGTCCAACCGAGAGCCTTAAGGAATACTGTTACAGACTGCTTACGCTTGCGGTCGATACGAACGCCAACGAGATCCTTCTTATCAACTTCGAATTCAAGCCAAGCACCGCGGCTTGGGATGATCTTCGCTGTGAATACATCCTTGTCAGATGTCTTCTCAATAGCGCGCTCGAAGTAAACGCCTGGTGAGCGAACGATCTGTGAAACAACAACGCGCTCTGTTCCGTTAATTACGAAAGTTCCGCGAGGTGTCATCACAGGGAAGTCGCCCATGAATACTGTCTGAGACTTGATTTCGCCAGTCTCGTTATTTGTAAATTCTGCAGTCACGAAGAGTGGCTGCGAATAAGTCATATCGCGCTCTTTGCACTCATCGATTGAATACTTAGGTGGCTCGAAGCGGTGGTCACGGAATGACAGTGACATCGTTCCCTGGAAGTCTTCGATTGGTGAAATCTCTTCAAAGATTTCTTCCAAACCTGACTTCGATGGAATTTCTCCACGGCTTGTGCTGGCATCTGCCAAGCGAGCGCGCCAGAGATCGTTACCGAGTAACCAATCAATGCTCTCTACCTGGAGTGCGAGAAGATTTGGAACCTCTAGCGGTTCACGGATCTTCGCAAATGAAATACGACGGGGTGCAACTGAACTCTTTTTCGCGGCCAAGAGATGTCCTTTCAGACAAAGTTCGTAATACATGGGGACGCACATCTAGAAGGTCGCCGCCGCTATATGCAAAGACCCTCGAGTAATAAAAATGCGAACCCCAAGGGTATCGGCTCACCCCCAAGCGTGGCAAACTGGGGCCTTATACCCCCAAATCGGCCCATTTGTCTCAGATTTGCCCAAAATTGTGGATTTTGGGCCTCTGAGCATGCTCAAGCTCCTATTTTGGCGCGTAACCTACGGATATGGCTAAAGGGGCGGGACGAATTGGGCTGGGTTTGGCCCTTGTAGTTGGCCTCTTGACCTCAATCGCTCTCCCGGCCGCTCATGCGCTGAGCACTGTCACAACGCTGCCTTCTGGATTTACATGGGCAGGCTCCAAATCTGCCACGCTCTCCCCTACGACTGGCTGGACCGTACTTAGCAATATCAGCCGTGATGACATCTCCCTCAACCTCGCTCTTGGTTTTAACGTCAGCTTCGAGGGCCTTAATTACAACACCATCCAAATCCACTCAAATACTTACATTGGCTTTAGCAATGCAAATGTGACGAGCACAGCAAATGACACGACAAATGGATCTCAGTACTCGAGCCTTGCACCCAACTCGCCTGCACTTCCGGCTATCCACATGTGCTCAAAAGATAACTCCTATCAGTACGTCTACTACCGAGTTGAAAATGGCGGAACTCAAGTTCGTATTCGCTACGAAGGCACTGCATCGACCTCTGGAACGGTGGGTGGATCAACTATTATTTATGAAGCGCTCTTCACGGCGAATTCAAGTGTGATTGATATCGGAATGGGAATCAACGCCGCTTGCGATGCTAACTCTGGCTTAGCTGGGGTAACCAATGGCGGTGATGCAGTTCTAGAAGCGCAATTTCCAAATATCACCTACAACGCCAATGGTTATAGCGTGGCGACCGGAACAAGCTTTAAGAACAACGACTACCGAATATCTGCTGGGCCAAGCGTTTCAACATTTACGACGAGTACGCCATCTCCTACAAACCTGACCTCACTTTCATATTCGCTCACATTCTCCGAAAGCATTACCGGGCTTGCGGGTGGAGATTTTTCAAATACAGGTACGGCATCTGGATGCAGTTTCACGCCTTCCGCCTCCTCCGGAAATTCCTTCGCGGTCATAATTACTAACTGCTCTGAAGGTACTTTGATCCCTCAATTGGCCTCGGGTGGCATAACTAGCTCATCAAGCTCTGCTACAGGTCCAGCGACAGCGACCAATGGCAAGGTTACGGTTTTAGATAGATCCTCGCCCACGATTTCGACAGTATCAACCACTAACGGCAACTACAGCAGTGCCATTACGCCAAGTTTAAACTTCACAGTCGTATTTAATGAATCAGTAACTGTCACTGGTACGCCACAATTGCCGATAACAATTGGTTCGACTTCGAGGTATGCAAACTTCGTCGCTCTTACAGACTCTAAAACCGCCACCTTTAGGTATTCCGTAACTGTTGACTATAACGATATCGACTTAGATGGAATTGCGGTTCTCTCTCCGCTCGAAACAAATACTGGAACAATCACCGACTTAGCAACCAACGTGATGACTAACTTTAGTTTCACGCCACCAGTTACAACAAGTGTGAACGTTTATCAACCGCCGAGCGCTCCAACGATTGACTCGATAACTGCAAACAACACATCGCTAACAATCTACTTCACGGCCGGCGCAACAAATGGGTCGTCTGTATCCAACTACAAATATTCCTTGAACAGCGGTGCATTTACTGCGCTATCCCCTACCGATGCAGTTTCACCTATCACGATAACTGGGTTGACGAACGGCACCACTTATCAGATTCAAATCAAAGCTGTCTCCAACCTTGGTGATGGCCTTGCCTCAAACATTGTCAGTTCTTCACCGACAGCTTCCGCAAGTGTGGCAATTTCTCTTACTGCTTCTGCAACAACAGCAAATAAAGGAACGCCAATCACAATTACCGCGCAGGTAAATCAGGCTGGCGTGGTTACCTTTTTCTGGAATGGTGAGCGAATCCCTGGGTGCATTAAGAAGGTTGCTACTTCATCAGCGACATGTCTCTGGAAGCCAAACGTCACTGGTCAGTGGAGTATTCAAGCTCTCTTAGATCCAACGGATCCAACTTACGTGGATTCCTATTCGCAGAAATTGCCCGTGTTTATTTTGCGTAGAGTTGGAAATCGTTAGCGCTTAGTAGTTCTCACGATTGCAGATGTCTGAAGCAATCTTGAAGTACCGGCCAAATAGCTGCTATCTGAAGGGGCTATCGCTGCCGTAATCGTAATGACTCCATGAATACTTGGTGCGTAGATACAAGTTGCAACTAACGAAACTGTTGGCACCTGGCTGCATTTTGTAATCTTCTTACCATTCGCGTAGAACGTAACTTTTCCTGCTGCATTGGAGAGGGCACTTAGCGTGTAACTAGTTCTATAAATCAAGGGTGACGCGCTCGGTGAGATTGATTGCAAACTTAAGGTGGCTGGTGACGGGATAATTCCCTGATATGAGACCCCTGTGCCGCCCGATGGGCTGGCAATCACCTTTGAGCCGCTTGCATTCATGGCGACCGCTCCCCAGGTTAGCGAAGACGGGGTCATCTCTTGCACCCAATTAGTACCGCCATCAATACTTGTGAGCAAACGTCCTGCTACAGCAACTGCAATTCTTGATCCGTCAGAAGAAATAGCTGCGTCTTGCAGTGATCCGACAGCTAAAAACTTTTGCGTGAATGTAGCTCCAAAGTCTGTGGACATGTAGATTTTCAAAGCATCTCGATCAGTTAAAACTAGTTTTGATCCATCCGAAGAACTCGCAATGATATTCGCTGACAAATAGGTATTTGTTGAAGTTGACCAGTTAGCTCCAGAATCCGTTGAGTATTTAAGAGCGGTTCCAAATGGGAGAACGAAAATTTTGGTCGCATCATTTGACATTGCACAGGTCCAGTAGTCGGGTCCGGTGCCGAGTATGTAGGACCATGTAGCTCCATTATCAGTTGAGGTGTATGCACCGCGGGTGTTCAAGATCATCCAACGTGAGCCATTGCCTGACATGCATGTGTCGCGAATAGTAGGAGTCGTACCTGAAGCTACTTTTGCTGTCCAAGTCGAGCCGCTGTCAATCGAGTAATAAAAGTTTGGAATATTAGTTGCATTTGATCCGGCAAGCATCTTTGTTCCATCTGCGGAGATAGAGACAAAATAAGAACCATTCGGAATTGAAGTTGTGCTTATTTTGGAATAATTAGTTCCAGAGTTCGTCGATAGATATACGCCATCGGTATCACGTCCGACGATGATGGTTGACCCATCGGATGACATAGCAATTGATTTTGAGCCGTAAGAAGAAGACAAATTTGAAGTTGAGATTGTTGTCCAGGTAAAGGAATCAGCGCGGGCAATTTCAATTCCCATTGAAGTCAGCGCCAGAGAGAGAAGCAGGACGAGAGTCTTGCCCCTGCTGCTCATTTTCATACTGCCAGTCTAAAGGCCTCCTTCAGCAAAAGAAAAACCCCGCACCTTTCGGTACGGGGCTCCTCTTAAGTAAGACGGAATTACTTGAGTGTGACCTTTGCGCCAGCTGCTTCGAGAGCTGCCTTTGCCTTGTCTGCTGTCTCCTTGTTTGCCTTCTCGAGGAGAACTGCTGGAGTCGCGTCAACGAGATCCTTAGCTTCCTTAAGTCCGAGAGCGCCGTTGAGGTTACGTACTTCCTTGATAACTGCAATCTTCTGTGAGCCTGCATCTTCGAGGATAACTGTGAACTCGTCCTGTGCTTCTGCTGCGCCACCTGCTGGAGCTGCTCCGCCTGCTGCTGCTACTGGAGCTGCTGCAGTTACATCGAATTCTTCTTCAAATGCCTTAACGAACTCTGAGAGCTCGACAAGTGTCATTTCCTTGAACTGTGCCATCAAGTCTGCTTGTGAAAGCTTTGCCATTTTTTTAGTTTCCTTTTCTTATTCCGCTGGAGTTTCTGTTGCTTCTGCAACTGGTGCATCTGTTGCTTCTGCAGCAACTTCAGCGACAACTTCTTCTACTACATCAGCAGCTGGTGCTGCCTCTTCAACTGCTGGAGCCTCTGCAGCTGGTGCTGCTTCCGCTGCAGGTGCTGCTGGAGCTCCTGCTTCCATCTTGATGCGAAGTGCATCGAAGGTACGCGCTGCCTTAGCAAGCGATCCCTTCATAGCACCAGCAAGCTTTGCAAGAAGTACTTCGCGTGACTCGAGGTCTGCGAGCTTCATGATCTCTGCTGCTGAAACGAACTTGCCTTCGTAGATTCCACCCTTGATAACAAGTAGTGGGTTCTCCTTCTGGAAGTTCTTCATGTTGCGAGCTGCATCGATTGCATCGCCCTTGATGAATGCAAGCGCTGATGGACCAGCAAGAAGATCGTCTGCGATCTCGATGCCAGCATTCTTTGCTGCAATCTTGGTGAGTGTGTTCTTTACGACGCTGTACTTGGTATCTGGACCAAGTGAGCGACGTAGCGCCTTCATCGAAGTCACGGTAAGACCGCGATATTCGGTGAGGTATGTAGCTGTAGCTGACTTGAAATCTTCAGTCAGTTCAGCAACTGCTGCTACTTTATCTGGGCGAGCCATTCGGTTCACCTTCCTCTTTAGTTTGACCAGAGGCAATAAAAAATCCGTGACGCGTAAATGCGCACGGATTAATGTGAACACCTACGCGGGCTGAGATTCCTCATTTATCTTGAACCTTGCGATCCAAGACCTGCGGTCTTTGGTTATGGGCTTACTTTAAAGGGATTCAAACTGTGTGGCAAATCCCCGCTTAAGAATGCAAAAACCGGCTCTTCGGCTGAGGCGGAAGGGACATTAAGGAGCATGTCCCGAGCCCAGCTGAAGAGCCGGTTTCTATTGAATTAGTTAGCTGATGGTTCGCGTGTGAGGTTTGGATCTACAGCGATACCAGGGCCCATCGTTGTTGAAACAACAGCCTTCTGGATGTAGCGACCCTTTGATGAGTTTGGCTTCACACGGAGAACTTCTTCAAGAGCTGCTGCATAGTTATCTGCAAGCTGATCCTCTGTGAATGAGACCTTACCGATGATGAAGTGGAGGTTTGAGTTCTTATCAACGCGGAACTCGATCTTTCCACCCTTGATATCTGTAACAGCCTTAGTGACATCTGTTGTCACTGTTCCTGTCTTTGGGTTTGGCATCAAACCACGTGTTCCGAGCACCTTACCAAGACGGCCCACCTTAGCCATCAAGTCAGGAGTTGCTACTACAGCGTCGAAGTCCAAGCGACCCTTTGAGACCTCATCGATGAGTTCATCTCCACCGACGATATCTGCACCAGCTGCACGTGCTTCTTCAGCACGCTCACCATTCGCGAAAACCAAAACGCGAGCGGTCTTACCGGTTCCGTGTGGCAAGTTCACTGTTGAACGAATTGCCTGGTCTGCCTTCTTTGGATCAACGCCGAGAACGAGAGCAACTTCTACTGTCGCGTCGTACTTAGTTGTTGATGTTTCCTTTGCAAGCTTTACTGCCTGAAGTGGTGTGTAAAGGTGATCTTTAGTGACCTTTGCAGCCGCTTCTGTGTACTTCTTTGAGCGCTTCATTTCTTCCTTCTTTCAGACTTTCGTCTATTCAGGTTGTGGTTAGCGAGCCAGCGTGGCCCTCCCACAAGTTGTTTACTTAAGCAGAGACAGTGATTCCCATTGAGCGAGCTGTTCCTGCGATGATCTTTGCAGCAGCTTCAATGTCATTTGCATTGAGATCTGCCATCTTTGTAGTTGCGATCTCCTTGACCTGAGCCATGGTGATATTTGCAACTTTAGTCTTGTGAGGGATAGCTGAGCCCTTTTCGACTCCTGCTGCCTTCAAGATCAAACGTGATGCTGGTGGAGTCTTTGTAATGAAGTCGAATGTACGATCTTCATAAACAGTGATCTCAACCGGAATGATCTGACCCTTTTGGCTTTCAGTCGCAGCGTTGTACGCCTTGACGAACTCCATGATGTTTACGCCGTGCTGACCGAGCGCTGGACCTACTGGTGGAGCAGGTGTAGCAGCGCCAGCTTGGATCTGGAGCTTGATAAAGCCAGATACCTTCTTCTTTGGTGCCATTTCTTATCTCTTTTCTTGGTTTTTATTCTTTGAAAAATTAAACGATCTTCTGAACCTGGTTGAAGCTGAGCTCTACCGGAGTCTCGCGACCGAAGATAGATACCAATACCTTGAGCTTTGCCTGCTCTGGCATGATCTCTGAAATATTCGCTGGAAGAGTTGCGAATGGACCATCCATAACGGTGACTGACTCACCAATCTCGAAGTCAACATCCTTCGCCTCAACTTTGTCGCCCTTCTTTGATGGACGTGGTGCGAGGATCTTCTCGACATCATCCAAAGTGAGTGGGCTTGGGTTGTGAGCATTTCCAACAAAGCCTGTAACGCCAGGTGTATTACGAACTACAGACCATGACTCATCTGTAAGGTCCATACGGACGAGAACGTAACCTGGATAAACGTTGCGCTTAACAACCTTGCGAGCGCCATTCTTAAATTCAACTACTTCTTCCTCTGGAACTTCAATCTGGAAGATGTACTCCTCCATGTTGAGTGTGTGGATACGGTTGGCAAGGTTGCCCTTTACCTTCTTCTCGTAACCCGCGTAAGAGTGGATGACATACCAATCGCCAGCTGCTGTCGCCAATGTACGGCGGAACTCAGCGTTGGGATCGTTCTCATCAGAATCAAGATCGCCATCTTCATCAGATGCGAGAGCAAGCTCTGGCTCAGTCGATTCAACAGGAAGAACAATCTCTTCAACTGGAGCAGCAACTTCTTCCGCATTGGCAACAAGTGCTGCCTCAAATGCATCGTGCTTAATCTCTTCAGTCATGATCTCCCCTTAACCGAATACCCAGAAGACGACCTTGGTAAGAACCAAGTCGATGGTGGATACAACGGCAATAATGAATGCAACGAATACAAGGACAACCGCTGTGTAAGTTGTGAGCATCTCGCGTGTAGGCCATACGACCTTCTTGAGCTCATTAACTACCTGGCGATAGAAGAGGCCAACGCGTGCGAAAACGTTGAGCTTGTCCTCGGAGTTATCCGCTGACTTCTCTACTGCATCACTCATCTTCGTACCTTTTCTCTCGTTCTTACTCGTTACTGCACTTACATCGAACTTGCAGGGCAAGAGGGACTCGAACCCCCAACCGGCCGCTTTGGAGACGGCAACTCTAGCCAATTGAGCTATTGCCCTTCGCGGGATATTTTTGGCGCGCCAAGGCGAGGAAAAAATTTCTCGTGAGCGTCGAAGTGTAGAGGCTGGGGGCTATGTGAGTAAAACCGGCCTCTGCCGGGAGGCGAGGACCCCGCTTGATAGGGCAGACTTACGCTCATGAGCAGAATTTCAGCGCGTATCGAAGCAATTGCAGAGTCAGCTACCTTGGCAGTCGATGGAAAGGCCAAGGCCCTCAAAGCTGCTGGTCGTCCGGTTATCGGCTTTGGAGCAGGCGAGCCAGATTTCCCAACACCTTCTTATATTGTCGAAGCAGCGGCTGCTGCAACGAAGGTTGTGGCAAATCACCGATACACACCCACACCGGGTCTTCCTGAACTTCGCCAAGCAATCGTTGATAAGACAAAGCGTGATTCCAATTACGAGATCACAGTCGATCAGGTACTTGTTACCAATGGTGGAAAGCAAGCCGTCTATCAAGCATTTGCCACAATCATTGATCCAGGCGATGAAGTAATTCTTCCATCACCATTCTGGACAACATATCCAGAAGCAATCAAGCTCGCTGGCGGTAAAGCTGTTGAAGTATTTGCAGATGAGACACAGAACTATCTCGTTACTGTCGATCAACTTGAACAAGCGCGCACGGGAAAGACAAAGGCGTTGTTGTTCTGCTCTCCATCAAACCCAACAGGTTCTGTTTATTCAGAAGATCAAGTGAAGGCAATTGGTGAGTGGGCTCTGAAGAATAATATTTGGATTATCGCCGATGAGATTTACGAGCACCTTCTCTACGACGGTGCAAAGGCTCCATCAATGCCCGTTGTTGTTCCAGGTCTTGCTGATCAGACAATTATTCTCAACGGCGTTGCAAAGACTTATGCAATGACAGGTTGGCGTGTGGGCTGGATGGTCGGCCCTAAGGATGTCATTAAGGCAGCAACTAACCTGCAGTCACACCTGACATCAAATGTTGCAAACGTTTCACAGCGTGCAGCAATTGCAGCTCTTACCGGCAACCTTGATGCAGTCCACGAGATGGGCGTTGCTTTTGATCGTCGCCGTAAGTTAATCGTCGACTTGCTCAACGATATTCCAGGCATTGAATGTCCAACACCGCAGGGTGCTTTCTACGTGTATCCATCAGTGAAGGGTGTACTTGGAAAGTCGATCCGCGGCAAAGTTGCCAATACATCCGCAGAGCTTGCAACAATTATCTTGGATGAGGTTGAGGTAGCTGCTGTTCCAGGTGAAGCCTTCGGACCTTCTGGTTACCTTCGCTTCTCATATGCAACTAGCGATGAAGATATCGTTGAAGGAATTGGCCGTATCAAGAAGCTGCTTACAGAATAGTTTTTTTACAACAAAAAAGGCGGGGGCCCTCAAATTCCCCCGCCTTTTTTGATCTCGCGATTAACTAAAGATCTTGTTCCAGTCACTGATCTTTAGTAAGTAGTACTGACCTCCTTCGATGGCTGCTACATCGATTGCAGTAACTGGTGTTGCTTCAAGGCGTGCCTTAGAAGTCGTTGTGTGCACCTGAGCGTTGAAGAAGAAGTAAGAGGCTGTATCTCCTGCCTTCTTAAGCGCGGCATTTGCATTCACCATTCCTGAAGACTCCTCATCAATTGTGATGAGTGAAGTTGAATCTGCTGCGAAGTAGGTCTTATCGAACTCTGCAATAACTCCGAGCTTTCCATCAGATACGCGGTAGGCAACTACACGTGCAACGTGAGCATTTGCTCCTGGATCTTCCTGTATGAGGATGTGGCCCGACTCATCAATTGCCAAGTTATCTGGCTTTGATAGATACGGTGCTTCCGTTCCATTAAGGAGCATCTCAAGTGATGCACCCTTCAATGGGTTCTTTACATCTTTGTAAGTAAGGCGCCATAGTGCTCCACCATCGCGAGCTGTTGAAGACTCTGATGGGTTTGCAGCTGTGGCGAGTGGATCTTTATTGGATTCGGTTGTGATGAAGTAGTAAACATTTGGGTTTTTAGGATCCCATTCCCCATCTTCGATTCGGGAGAAAGTTGTTCCTCCGGCTTGAGCCTGAGCTTGGAAATCTGAGTAAGCAAGGTCTGTGTTAAGCGGATTAAATGAAACATCTACCTTTTCGCCAATCTTGTATGTCGCACGGAACTTGTTATCTGTACGTGTGTTCTTTACAAAAGCTGTGTAGAGCTGTCCATTTGTGAGGCCAGCCTTCTCAGCGAAGTTGGCGCCCTTTTCCTGCTTTGAGCCTACGTACATGTAGAGCTGGCTATTTGTTGCGCTGTTATCTTCATTAAGCATGACTACGGTTGTCTTGCCTGATGCTGGATTTGTTAGCGCATTCTCATAGCCTGCAACACCAAACTTTGGAAGCTGAACGCCATTTCCATTCATATCGAAAGCAAATGCACGTGATGTATCTCCACCTTCTTCAGCTACGAAGTAGGCAGCACCTGTGTAACCGTAAGTCTTCTTGCCATCCTTATAAGAAAGGGCTCCAGCCTGAACGAGGTTTGATGAGCAGAAACGGTTTAGACCGTTGGAGAAGGTATCTCCACCGAAAGCATCGACTGCCACAAAGCCGGCAGGCAGAGTCGTTGTGTAATCAGTTGTCCAGACGCTATTTGTGTAGTCGTAGTACTGAATTGAATTGATGAAGTTTTCAACTTTTGTGATCTTCTGAGTTGTTGGGTTATATGTCAGCTTTGAGACCGATGAACCCCACGTGCCGGTTGCAGATTTTGACTGCTGAACTGTCTTATCTGAAAGTGACATCTCGTGATTAGAAAGAATAGTAAGAGTTCCATCGGAGTTCTTGAGAACTCCCATTCCATCAGGTGTGCCACGAAGGATCTGCCCTCCGATAATGTCACCTGAAGTTGCGAGGATTGAGATAGTTGCAGCTGGATTGCTTGAAACCACATACTGTGGTGCATCTGCAGCGAATGCTGTTGGAGTAAGTGCGACTGCACTTACGGCAGCTGAAAGAGCTACTAACTTCTTGCGCATTTCATACCTTTCGATTGGTTGGTATGCGCATACTCAATGAGGCGAATGAATGAGGGGTGAACTGCAACGAAAGAACACCAGATATCTAGATATCTGCAAGAGAAAGATTTGGTGTCTTAGAAGTGTCGAATTGGCTACAACGAGATACCGACGAGGTTAACCTCTGGTTCGAGAGTAATCCCGAACTTCGCTTCAACGCTTGAGCGGACTTCACGAGCGAGTTGGACTAACTCTTCAGCTGTCGCATTTCCTGAATTCGTTAAAGCAAGAACGTGCTTTGAACTAATGCGGGCGCCACCATGTGCCTGACCCTTATCAATTCCAGAGTTTTCGATAAGCCATGCAGCGCTTGTCTTGACGCGGCCATCGGCCATCGGCCACTTCGGTGCAGCTTCTGGAAGAGCCGACGCAATCTCAGCTGTTACTACCGGATTGGTAAAGAAAGATCCTGCAGACCATGAATCTTTATCATCTGGGTTGAGCAACATTCCCTTTGCTGCACGAAGTTCCATAACCGCTTTACGGGTATCTATAACAGGTGCCTTCTCCCCCACAGCAATGCCTAACTTCTTTGCGAGCTCTGCGTATGTAATTGGTGTTGAGACTTCTCCGCGGCGAATCTGGAATTGCACTGAGAGAACGATGTAGCGACCTGGGTGCTTCTTAAAGTGAGAGTTACGATATTCAAATTCGCACTCGGCGTTGGTAAATGTCTTGATCGCCTTTGCTCGGCGATCGTAGGTGCGGACGCGGGTAATGAACTCTGATACTTCATGTCCATAGGCACCGATGTTCTGGATTGGGGCTGCGCCCACTGTGCCTGGAATTCCGCTTAAAGTTTCAAGCCCCGCAAAGCCACGTGAGATTGTTGTCGCTACAAAGTCATCCCAGTTCTCGCCTGCGCCAATAGTGAGCGTTGCGCCGCTACATGCATCTACTTCAGATTCTGCTTGGTTATTTGCGATATGGATAACTGTGCCTTCAAAGCCACTATCTGAGATCAGGACGTTGCTTCCACCACCGATAATTAAGACCGGAGAATCTCCGGCGCCTTCAATTGCAGCGATGATCTCTGCCTCAGTTGAGACGTTAACGATGCTCTTTGCCGGACCACCCACACGCAGTGATGTGTACTTGTTAAGAGTGGTCATAGTCAAACTTTACCGGTTTGGGGCTACCGGCGTGGACTAAGAATTGCCTCTTTACCTCGGAAGCGCTCGAGGATACGGTCGTAATTCTTCTTCGATTGAAGGTCACGGTACTCAGGCTCTGAATCGTGATATCCATGATGGCGATCTTGCTCAAGCGGCAGATCCATTTGTAAGAGACGGCCGTTGGCATGGCGAAGACCCAATGAGAATTCGATATCAGCGTTGCGGTAGAAGACGGCGCGATTGCTAAAGCCGCGAGCAGCAAGTGCATCTTCACGGTGCATCGCAATAAAGTAGCTAAAGAGAACATCGACTTCGCCTGGACCTTTATCTTCGGTGCTACGCCACTCATCGTCAAGGTTGACCAATCCCCCGCGCCAACCGACTGCCACAAATTCACGTTTCTTCAACTCTGCAAGTACTGGTGCAATTGCATCGCCAGTAAAGCGAGTTGATGGATCCATAATGACGATAAATTCACTTGTGACGCTACGAAGTAGCGCATTGGCATTCTCGCCCCAGCCAAAGTTCTCTGTGACTACAACGAGAGATGTACGAGCATCGAGTTGATCAGCGAGGATTCCTGCATCACCTAAGACCAGCATTGTGATTGCACAATCTGCACTATGTGCCTTGATGCTCTTCACAGTTTCAACGGCATCTTCATGAAAGCCATCAATAATCATCGTAACGGTGATCTCGTATTTACCTGAATTAATTGGTCGAAGATCGCGAGTTGATTCATAAGTGGCATAGCGCTTCTTCGGGCGAAGCTCGTAACCACCAGCTACATCGACAACCTCAAAGCCTTTTGCAGCAATCTCGTTGCGCAGCTCATCAGATTTTGCGAAATCTCTATTCGCTCTCGCCTCTTGTCGTGCCAGGGCGAGATCGTGTACTTCCTGTGGAGCGCTCACAGTGCGATAACAGCCTTAGCCATACCAAGGACTTTAACTCCCGCAGAAGTTGCCGAAAGTGTGAGTGAGGCTTTCCCATCAAGAACATCAGTAACTGTCGCAGAGACGGTGAGATCTACATCTTGCCCTGCAGGAACAATGACCGGCTTTGTGAAGCGACCACCGAATTCAAGAACATTTGCAGAGCCTCCTGCAATATCAGAGACATATTTTCCAACCAGGGCCATCGTCAGCATTCCGTGAGCGATGACATCAGGCAATCCGACAGACTTAGCAAATGCTTCATCTTGGTGAATTGGGTTCTGATCTCCACTTGCATCTGCATATTGCTTAAGAAGTGCGCGATTTACATAGAAGACTTTCTCTTCTAATACTTGATCTTTAATCATGCGCGAATCACCAATGTCGACCATGAAGAGACGAGTAGTTCATCTGCTGTTGAAATATCTGAACGCACTGAGATGATCTCGTTACCTGCGACTTCGCGAGCGCTCTCGATTGTCGATGCACATGTCACTACATCGCCGGCTTTGATGGGGCGCTTGATATCGAACTTCTGATCGCCATGAACAAGTCGGTCCCACTTAATGCCGACCTCTGGGCTCGTCAGAATTGATTCAGATTGTTGCAATGAGATGCGGATTGAAAATGTTGGTGGCGCAATAGTTGTATTGGTTTCACCGACAACGGCGCAGAAGGCATCGATCTCAGATTGAGAAATAGTGATTGACTCTGTACCAGGAAAGGTACGCCCGATGGAATCCGGGCTAATCATTAGCGAGTTTCGCGGTGAAGAGTTGAAGACTTGCAACGTGGACAGAACTTCTTGAGTTCCATACGGTCTGGATCGTTGCGGCGGTTCTTCTTAGTGATGTAGTTACGCTCTTTGCAATCCACGCATGCCATGGTGATCTTTGGACGTACGTCCGCGCTCTTACTTGCCATGGTGTTACTCCTTCGTGATTGGTGGGCTCAGGTTACCTGAGCTCACAGTTCTGGGCAAAATGCCCGCTTAGTCCTTCGGTTCAGACGGCCAGAGCCGTTGAAGATACCTTGTAGCGGAGGCGGGATTTGAACCCACGACACAGCGATTATGAGCCGCTTGCTCTACCAAGCTGAGCTACCCCGCCAAGATCCTGCATATTCAATTCTTATTCAATTGTGCCTAGCTGTACTGCGAGCCCCCCACCGGAATCGAACCGGTGACCTTTTCCTTACCATGGAAACACTCTACCGACTGAGCTAGGGGGGCAGAGGTAGAGGACGCAGTCTAAGTGCTAGGTCAGGAAAGTAAAAATTGGGCTGGTGGGCCAACTCTTGGCTTTTATCCCTTGGTTGAGCCGAGGGTCAGGCCTGAGACGAACTGCTTTCGCAGGACGAAGAAGACAATCAGCGTTGGCAGGGCTGCGATCATCGCACCGGCGGCAAGGAGGTTGTAATCGGTGACATATTCACCGGTCAATCGCCCAAGGGCTGAGGTAATAGGACGCTTGCTATCACTGGATGTGAGAACCAGGGCCCAGAAGAAGTCGTTATAGATCCAGGTAGTCATCAGTACTGTGAGAGATGCAAGAGCTGGGCGAAGAAGCGGCAAGATGATGTTGAAGTAGTGGGTAAAGACTGAAGCTCCATCAATCATTGCAGATTCTGAAATCTCTTTTGGAATTGTCTTCATATACGAGCTGAGAACGAATGTTGCAAAGCCCATCTGGAATGCAACGTGAATCAAAATGATGCCCCAGTGTGAATCGTAGAGAAACTTTCGGTTTCCGACTGCATCACCGATTGCAAGGTACATCTTAAATAAAGGAATAAAGATCAACTGTCCTGGAAGCAAGTTACCTGCTGTGAAGAATAAGAGAAGTCCAACATTGGCCTTGAATGAATAGCGAGAAACTACGAATGCCATCAATGATCCAAGGAAGAGAGTCAAGAAGACTGCAGGGATTGTGATGGCCGCTGTATTTGTAAAGTAGAGCGGAAGATTCATTCGACGTACAGCGTCAAAGTAGTTCTGCAAATTAAGGTGATGAGGGAAAGAGAAGACGCCATTTGCTTCGAGATCTACATAAGGGCGAAGTGATGAGTACAAAGTCCAGACGAGTGGAAAGATCCAGAGCAGTGCAAAGAAACCAATAAAGAGTGAGATCAACGTATCTTTACGTTGCTGCTTATCGCGGTATTCCTTATTGACGACGATTGTGGACATTACTTCACATCCTCTTTAAAGGTCGTACGCAGGTAAGCGATGATTGGACCGATAGAGAGCAAGAAGAGCAAAGTTGCATATGCAGCGCCCTTCATTGACTGACCTTCGCCTGAGATGTTCTGGAAGACCAAGGTGCCGAGGATAGGAACCTGGGCTCCGGATGTTCCGTAAATGATGTAAACAATGTCGAATGCACGGAGAGATTCGATAATCGTAATAACGAGGACGATGATATTTACAGGGCGCATCGTTGGAAGAATGATCCGCTTAAAGGTCTCCCATTCAGTTGCGCCATCAAGGGCTGCAGCCTCACGAAGCGCTGGATCGACAGCCTTAAGGCCAGCTAAATAGAGCAACATGATGTAACCGATATGTCTCCACGATGCCATCACCAAAATGACATAGAGGTTCCATCTATCGTCACCGAAGAAGGAGATTGGATTAGTAATGTCTTTACCCAAGATTCCGTTGATGAATCCATCAGGGCGCAACATAAAGTTCCAGATGATTCCGGTAACGGCCAATGAGAGAACTACAGGGATGTAGTAAGCAGTTTGGAAGAATGCATGTCCGCGAATCTGGCGATCAATTTGGTAGGCGAGCAAAATTCCGAGAGGAGTTGCAATCAAGCCAAACCAAGCAAGCCAAATAACGTTATCTTTTAAAGCCTGCCAGAAGACAGGTGTTGAGAAGAAGATGTTGTGATAGTTAGCAAATCCTGCCCAGCGAATGTCGCTGATGTGGATTCCGGTCCAATATGTAAATGAGAGACCGATAGTTGCAACTGCTGGAATCCATACAAGTAGTACGTGGAGCGCAGTTGGGACTCCGATAAATACGCCGAGCGTTAAACGATCTTTCGGGGAAAAGGCTCGACGGCGGGTAACTTGAATTTTCGTCTTGTTATCCGCCGTCGAGTTCATACCTTTACCTTAGCTCAATTAGAGAGCTGGTAGTGCTTCCCATTGTGCCTGAAGAGAATCAACAATCTTGTTGACATCCTTAGGGTTCTTGTACCAAGACTGAATTGCTGGACCAACAACTGGACCTGCGAAGTCTGGACGAGTGTCACGATCCAAGAACTGAGTGATGTACTTAGCTTGGCTCATAACATTTGCTTGCTGCTTCTGGAACGCATCGTATGAAGATGTGTCCTGGTTCTTGTTAGCAGATGTCATTGGAACTCCGGTATCAAGCATCGCCTGCATACCTTCCTTGTCACCAGCGAACTTGATGAAGTCCTTACCAACTTCGGTGTTTGCACCGTTAGCAGCTACGCAGAAACCATCGATAGGTGCATCGATTGTGTCAACGCCGTGCTCTGGGTTGATTTCTGGGAATGGAACGATCCATAGATCGTCGTAATCTTCCTGTGACTTCTCCTTGAAGTTTCCACCGAACCATGAACCCATAAGAGTTGATCCAGCCTTCTTCTGTAGAAGGAGCTGCATAGCGCCATCCCACTCGAGGTCGAGAACGTTCTTATTTGTGTATGGAAGTAGGAGTTCCCACTGCTTGAAGACGTCGAGAACGCGCTGATCTGTCCACTTTTCGCGACCTGCAAGGAGGTCAACGTGGAACTGGTAGCCGTTGAGGCGTGCGTTGATGATGTCGAATGTTCCCATTGCTTCCCAGCCGCCCTTATCGCCAGCTGCAAATCCAACAAGACCCTTCTTCTTCATCGCATCGAACATCTTGATCATGTCATCGAAAGTTGCGATGTTCTCTGGATCAAGACCGAGCTCCTTCACCATTGACTTACGGTAGTGAAGACCCCATGGGTACCAAGACTGTGGAACGAAGTACTGCTTGCCATCAAGACCTGTTGAAGCAATCTTGTATGAGTTGTCGTACTGACCTTCTAGGTCCTTCCACACATCTGAGATGTCTTCTAGGAGACCCTGCTCTGCGAAGAACTGCATGCGGTATCCGGCCATCCACTGGAATGCATCATCAGGTGTTCCCTGAAGATACTGTGAGAGGTTGTTCTGGAACGCATTTGATTCTGTTGCGTTGTATGTAACTTTGTTGCCTGACTTCTTCTCGTATGCAGCGACAAGTGCCTTGAGCTGCTTTGTTGGAGATTCGTCAACTGTACGCGCGCCGAATGACATTGGTCCTGATGCCTTTGAACCGCATGATGAAAGCACTGTTGCGCCTCCAGCGATTCCGATACCACCCAATGCTGCACCCTTAATGAGGGTACGACGTGATACTCCGTTTTGTTCTACTGACATTTACGTCCTCTAGCTTTCTTGGAAGTAAAACCTCTTGAAAGGTTGCGCCGGCGCATTCGTCGACACGCGTAAAATGTAGGCTCGCGAGCGTAGATCCGCTACGAAGTTTGAGTAACGAATTGGTTACGTTTGCAGATGCGAGTGATTCCAGAAGATGAGACTTTGGGATTCTTTGCAGGAAATTGCAGGAAAATACCCCACCAGAGGGGTCAAAGGCGGAGCTAGTGCCCGCAGTGGCAGATCTGGTCTTCGGTTAAGCCTTGAAGGGCGCTATCGATGTGCTCGCCACAGCCAGACCAGGTGTATTTCTTGCACTTATCGCAGGTAACGCGTGAACACATGTGCTTGCTCCTTGTTGTCGAAAGAATAAAGCGATTCTACGCCTCTTCGACCTCATCGTTAAGTGCCGGTGATGTGAAATCTAGCGAGTCGGCAATGATTTCTATATTGGAAACAACTGCAAGACCTTTAACAATCTGCGCTTTTGCAATCGAACTTTTCTGAGAAACGAGTATCTGAGTCAGTGCATCTGTCGCTTGTCGCAAATCTGCCGTTGGACTCTGTGGCGCTCCGATGATTTCTTCGGGATCTTCAATATGTGCAGTAAGTGCATAGTTCGCTGCAGAAAGTGCAACCGCTGTCTCTTTACGCGCTATATCTGCAATTCCTGCATCAAGTGAAGCATCAAAAAGTGTGCGTGCTATTACTCGAATCTGCACAAGTGTGTGTTCGATTGCCAAACTTTCGCGCGAAGCTTTCTCAGCTTCTTCTCTCTGGCCAACTCGAATCCAGCGCGTGTATCCCTTTGCATCGCCAATCTGAAGTCGTAGCTCGGGAAGTTGGCGTACTAGTGAACGAGATCGTGCCAACCAATGTCCTGCATCGCTCTGTGTGTAATTCGATGCAACACCCTCTGACATTTCAGCGAGAATCGCGGCACCTTGCAGACCTAACTTGTTAAGCAATTCATATGTGCGATCTATGGGAGTCTTTGGGTGCGAAAAGTACGAGAAGACGATTCCAGTAATCGCTCCGACTAAAGTGGCGCCAAGTCTGTGTGCGACAGTGCTTTCGGAGAGATCTGGGCCAATGATGATCATGGCAACGACTGGAACATTTACAGAGGCGATACTTCCCAGGCGAAGAGTGGCTGCCAAAATTGAACAGACCAGGATCGTCAAGGCGATGGAGAAGAAGCCAAGGCCGAGATAGTGCACTGTAATAGTTGCAACAACTGCACCGATGAAGTTGCCAAGTATCTGCCCAAATCCTTCACGAAGTGAGCGATGGAGGCTAATTCTGACTGTCAGCGTACAAACAATCGCCGCAACGATTCCACCTCGGCCGCCAAGTTGATTACCGATAAACCAAGCGGTTCCACCGGCGAGACTTGCAACAAGAATCTGGCGAATCCAGAGGAGGTCTTTCAACATTACTTCTCTTCGAGAATGAGTGAAACAGAGTTGATGCACCAACGTTCATCTGTAGGAACGTCATAGCCTTCGCCTTTAAAGACGTGGCCTAAATGCGAGTCGCACTTTCCGCAACGCACTTCTGTGCGAACTCGTGGAGCAAGTGAGCGGTCTTCGAGAAGGCGCACTGAATCTGACTCTGATGGTGCATAGAACGATGGCCATCCGCATCCAGAGTGAAACTTTGTCTCAGAGCGGAACAACTCATTGCCGCATGCCTTACAGCGGTACGAACCTACCTTGTCGGTATCGGTGTATTCGCCTGTAAAGGGGCGCTCTGTCGCGCCTTTGCGAAGCACCTCATATGAAAGCGGATCAAGGTTTTCGGCGAGCTTTGCCTCATCGAGATTTGCTGGGTTCGAGATGTTCTCCATGACTCAACTTTAGAGCCTTTCAACTTACCTCGCATATCTAGCGGGTTTAGACTCGTTCTATGACATGGAGCCCGCAGAGCAACGAAGAAATTAAGGCAATTCTTCAAGAATCGAAGAACGTTGCAATTGTTGGCATTTCCAATAAGCCCGATCGCGCCAGCTATCAAGTCGCCGAATGGCTGCAGCAAAATTCACATTTCACTCTCTTCTTCGTCAATCCAGTCATTGATGAAGTCCTGGGACAGCAGACGTATCCATCACTTGGCGATATCCCAGAGCAGATTGATATTGTCGATGTCTTCCGTAAAGCCGAAGATTGCTTAACGGTGCTTGAGAAAGCTATCGCTATTGGTGCAAAGACAATCTGGCTTCAATTAGGGATTAGTAACGATGAGGTCGCAGCCAAGGGCTCTGTATCAGGAATGCAGGTAGTGATGGATCGTTGTATCAAAATCGATTATGCAGCGCTAGTTAAATAGAGGGATTAAATAGAGGGAATCCAGCCCTTAACGCTCTCAAGGGTTGGCGCTGTAATTGAGTACTGCGCATCTGATTTTGTATCGAGATCTTCAAACTGTTTTGGAACAGATGTATATCCCACTGCAAATGAGCCTGCTTGTGGGTTCCAAGCGTTATATGGAAGAGCAGCGTTGCGCACTCTCTGCATGCGATCTGTCGATGGCTTAAAGAGATAAGTTGTAGGAAGCGTTGCATTCATTCTGGCACGCTCTGCAGTCAGCGCATCCCACGTTGTTCGAGAAATGGAATACCCAGTCAAGAGTTCTGTGCCTTCAGCGATCAAACGGAGTGACTCTCCCGCTGCCCTGTGATGTGGGTGAATATCAATAGTAGACATAGTCCAATGAATTGCCTGAGGGTAGAGTGCCACGATTTCTAACATCGCTCCCACTACATCTTCGGTGTGAAGTTCATTCTCTTTTAGGAGATTAAGGGTATGGATGCGCTGTGGTGGAACGTTCATTTCTCCTGCAGATGATTTGAATTCAGTCACTCGCGCTCGTCCAATATCTTCAATCGATAATGGCGCATAACCAGAGATAGAGGGATTGTGCATTCCTTTATAGACAAATCGCGTTCCATTGCCAGGAGATGCAAGCTCTCCATTGATCAATTTAATTGCTGTCGATGTTGAACCGCTGGTGAGCAGAACATAGATAACTTCATATCCCAGTGCAATGTACTCAGAAGCAATCACGCCAAATGAGAGAAGTTCATCATCAGGATGTGGTGCATAGAAGACAACTTGCTTGGTTCGCGAAGTAAGTACGGATGAATCAAGAGTCGAAGGAAGTACTGGCTCTGGCTTTGTGACAGAGTGAGTAACTGGCTTTACCTTTGATGAGCTCTTCTTCTTTGTCAGAGCCTGAGCCGATTGCCCACCCATTGCATTGGTGAGAAAGAGGCCAGCAAGGCCGGCGACAACTTTTCTTCTGGAGAGCACCGCGGGAGTCTATATAGGGCTATCCCAGCCAAATCACCAAAATGCTACGAGCGAGAGGGTGATTTAGAGCCCAGTGACCTTTACCGCCGCAAGTGCAACGCCAGCAACAATCACCCAAGCGATCATTCCCATCGCCATGGGACGCGGACCAATTGCACGTATTGACTTCCAACGAACGCCAGAGCCGAGTGCAACAAGACCTGCGCCAAGTAATAACTTACTTGTGAAGACAATGTCGGCGAGCAATCGTGCATTGATCTCAACGAGATTGTGGAAGGTGGCAACTGCAATAAATCCTAGAACGAAGTAAGGAATCAGTGGAACTTTCGCAGATGAGCTCTCGCTCTGACCTTGCGAAGTAAGCCACTTACGATGGCGAATAGAGAGGATAAGTACGATTGGTGCCAAGAGACAGACTCGTGCAAGTTTTACAACAATTGCATATTTATCTGCGCCATCACCCCAGACAGAAGCAGTGGCAACTACCTGTCCAACATCATGAACTGCAGCACCTGCCCATGAACCAAATTCGCGAGTATCTAAGTTAAAAAGATGGCCAAGGAAGGGAAGGAGGAAGATCGAAAGTGTTCCGCAGAGCGAAATCAAACCAATTGCATATGAGGTCTCTTCCTCAGTTGCGCGAGTCTGTGGGCGGATTGCAGCAACTGCTGTTGCGCCACAGACGCCAAAGCCAACTCCGATAAGTAAACCGAGGTCTCCAGACATCTTGAAGAGCTTGGAAAGTCCAAGGATGCCAAATATTGTGAAAGTGACAACGATTCCAACGGTGATAACGCCTTTAAGACCAATCTCTTTCAGTGAGGCAACGCTGACCTGTGCACCGAGGAGAGCTACACCAATGCGCATCAATGTCTTGCTGGAGAGCTTGGTAGCTGGAGCGGCAAATGTGGGCCATTTGATGAAGTTCGCGGTGATGAATCCGAAGGCAACACAGAGCGCAAGGGGACTAATTGCTGATTGCAAGTGATTAATTTGAAATGCAATTGCAACCAAAATTGAGATGAGCGCAAGGCCTGGTGCGTAGCTCTTAACCATTTATAGTCCTAACTGTGCAGCAACTGAATCAGTAATTGTGATCTCATCGCTGAGATTAAGTTTTCCAGGATTGACTCGGTTGGAACCTGGAAGTCGACCGCCTGCGCTCTTGACCTCGCCCGCAAAATCATTGAGTCGATTATTTTCGCCATCGACAGAGAGTTTTGAAGCATCGATTGCAATAACAAAGTGGGCTATCTCTTGTGGTGCGCTATCGAAATCGTGGTTAAACATATCTGGAATATTTTTTGAAAGAGTGGGGCCGATAAGCACACCGGTCAGAGATTCGACGAGAATTGCGAGGGCATAACCCTTTGCACCACCTAGTGGTGCGAGCATTCCCGCTAGCGCTTCCTTGGCATCTGTTGTTGGCGCACCATCTTTTGTAAATGCCCATCCTG
Organism: Candidatus Nanopelagicaceae bacterium; assembly: GCA_965267985.1. Taxonomy (GTDB): domain Bacteria; phylum Actinomycetota; class Actinomycetes; order Nanopelagicales; family Nanopelagicaceae; genus Planktophila. The sequence continues at coordinate 1,248,095 of OZ254152.1, forward strand.
GTTCGAGCTCAGCACCAGCTTGCGCCTTCGATTGAATCTTTCCGCGAGCAACAGCACTTGTTGCGAGATCGACAACTGTTGGCGGATTTGTTGGAATCCCAGCTGCAAGTGGAGAAGTTGAGAGAAGCGGTTGATTGCCACCTGTTGGTGGCATCACTGCTGGTCCTGTACTAAATGCGATTCCGACTAAACCTGCATCAATCATTGGCCAGACATAAATTCCGAGTGCGCCACAGTGTGATGAGCGACCAACACCGACTGCTGCGATTCCATTGACCTTTGCGCGCTCTGCTGCAAGTTGCGCCGCGTGCTGTATCTGCCAATGTCCAAGGCCATCTTCGCCATCAAAGATGACCAGGCCTGGTATATCTGTAACTTTCTTAAGCTCTGCCTTTGGATTTATTCCGCCCGCCTTTAAGCGATCGAGATAGAAAGGAAGGCGCATCAATCCGTGGCTTCCTATCCCCCAGCGATCGCTGGCAACAATTGCATGTGCACTCGTTGCCGCCTTTACTGAATCCATTCCTGAAGCGACGAGAAGTTCGGTCGCTCTTTCGATTGCAGCTCCGACGGTGAGTTGAGTCATGAGCGAGTGCTCTCCTTTATGGATCCCACCGCATTGATGGCAGCTTTACCCGTGAGCATGAGCTCGATATTTGCTGTGAGAATTTCATTGATGCGCAATTGGCTCTCAGTGGTGATTCCTGCGACGTGTGGCGCAAGAATGACATTGGGAAGTGTCTCAAGCTCACCCACAACTGGTGGCTCTTGCGCACGAACATCAAGGGCAGCGCCAGAGATGGTCTTCGCCTTGAGTGCAGCAATCAAATCTGCCTCATTGATGACTTCACCACGACCTACGTTAACGATGATTGCGCTCGACTTCATGATCGCAAGGGTCGCTGCATTAATAGTGTTATTTGTCTGAGGTGTTGATGGCATATGAATACTGATGACATCCGCGCCCTTAAGAACTTCTTCGAGTGGGTGCATAGACATATTGAGTGGTGCAAGGCGCGGATCATCTGCCTTAACAAATGGGTCATAGCCCAAAACTTTGCAATTAAATCCTTGAATCAAACGTGCAGTCGCCATACCGGTTGCGCCACATCCAAGAAGTCCCCAGGTGAGTCCAGAGAGTTCGCGACCAGGCGTACGAATCCATTTACCGTCATGAGTGGCAATATCGTGAGCTGGAATATTTCGAAGCGTTGCAAGGGCGAGGCCAAGTGTTAACTCACCAACGCTGACAGCGTTTGCACCAAGTCCGGCAACTACTACAACACCGGCTGCATCAGCTGCTTTAAGATCAATATTGTCGAGACCAACACCAGCGCGAGCGATAACGCGAAGGTGAGGGGCGGCGGCGATGATTTCTGCGTTTACTTGGGTGCGGTTACGCACTACAAGTGCTTTCGCATCCCTGATCTTCTCTTTGAGAAGTTCAGGGTCCTGCCATAAATTATCTTCTCGAAGAATGGGGAAGCTCCCTCCAAGTTTCTCGAAAGGAGCTCCCCATACATCTTCTGAAATTAGAATCACTAAATCTTTATCTCTCTCGTTAAATTCGCTTACGCAGAGATATAGAGCTTAGTGAATGTGTATTCGCGGTGACCCATGACCTCAGCGGTGCAGAGACGACCGTTCACTGTGCGATCGATGACCTCCATCATCATGTCGCCTGCCTTGGTCAAGTCATACTCGTAGCGAAGTAGGCCAGAGACATCGAGGTCCATATGCTCCTTCATGCTGCGTGCAGTCTTGATATTCGCAGTTAACTTCAACACAGGAATGATTGGATTACCAATCACATTGCCCTGACCTGTTGGGAACAAATGAATAACAGCGCCAGCTGCTGCCATCAGAGTTACGCACTCTGCAGCTGCTGAAGATGTATCCATGAAGTAGAGACCCTTCTTCTTTGGATCTGGCTCTTGTGCTGGCTTAAGTACGCCAACAACTGGGACAGAGCCAGTCTTAGCAATATTGCCAAGTGCCTTCTCTTCAATTGTTGTAAGTCCACCAGCGATATTGCCCTGAGTTGGCTGTGAGCCAAGGAGGTTGGCGCCAGTTGATTCGATGACCTTGATGTAATTGTCATATGTTGTCTGGAACAAGTTACGACAAGCATCGTCGATACAACGATCTGCAATGAGGTGCTCTCCACCTGTGAGCTCTGATGTCTCACCGAAGAAGACTGTTCCGCCTGCAGCAACCCAGCGATCCACCGCTTGAGATGTTGTTGGACATGAACCGAGACCAGAAGTTGTATCTGACTCGCCGCACTTAATTGACATGATCATGTCGCCGATTTCTGCAGCTTCACGCTGGATCTCTGATGCATCCTGAAGGAACATCGCAGCAACACGGCTTGCTTCGGCGATTACTTGAAGGTCACCCTTGCCTTCAATTGAGAATGCAGCAACTGGCTTGCCTGTTGCTGCGATTCCATCTGCAACCTTCTGTGTCCACTTTGGCTCGATGCCAATGACGACAACAGCTGCAACGTTTGGATTGCGACCTGTTCCGATAAGTGTTTGGAAGGTAAGTTCTAGATCTTCACCAAATTGCAGACGACCAAATGCATGTGGAAGAGCGAGAGTGCCAGGAATAACCTTTGCTACTGCTTCTGCAGCTGCGTTTGAGAGGTCATCGAGAGGCAAGATAATGACGTGATTGCGGATACCCATCGTGCCATTGTGGCGACGGTATCCTGTTAAGCGCGGCTTGCTTCCCATCGATAACTCCTCATGTTGTGTGTATGGATGTAATCACCTTTTTTAATATTTGCTGAAGCAAGGCCAACTTTGATGCCGTACTTAATAATCGCATCGCCTTCTGCGAGATCGGTCAGAGCGAACTTATGACCGAGTGGAATTGCATGATTTAAAATTGCGGTGCTCTCAGTTCCCTGCTTCACGGAACGGCCGTGAAGAGTCCCTGGCTCCAGATCTTCCATCGCCACTGCGACGTTATCGCCATCATGGTGAAGTAAGAACTGCGGAGGTGTGATTGCCATATGTGCCCCTCTGCTGTGGTTAGTCGTGCGTCTTTCCGCCGCCCAGAAGGGCTAGTGGTCTGACCTCTGCCGGAAGTCTAAAGGTTTTGAGCGTATTTTGTCTAGACCCCTGCCCAAATTAGTGGCAGTGGTCTAACCTGTAGCCATGGGACGCGAACTTCGATACGGAATCATCGGCGCCGGCAGCATGGGGCGCGAGCACATCGTCAATATTCAGGTCATGGGCAATGGAGTCGTTACCGCCCTCGCCGACCCGCATCAGGCAAGCCTTGATGCCTCATTGGCTATGACCCCCGGAGCAAAGACTTTCTCGGATCACCGAGCTCTCCTTGAATCAGGCCTAGTCGATGCGGTTGTAGTGGCAACTCCTAACGACACACATGCTGCAGTTCTTAAAGATGTTCTCGCAACCGATATTGCCGCCCTGATCGAGAAGCCACTTGCAACGACGATGGAGGATTGCAAAGCAATTACTTCATGGGGTGAGGGGCGCAACGCTCTTACCTGGATGGCGCTTGAATATCGTTTTATGCCACCAGTAACGGAAGTAATTCAACGTGCAAAGGCAGGCGAAGCGGGAAAGATTCATCAAGTCTCAATTCGCGAACACCGCGAACCTTTCTATCCCAAGGTAGATAACTGGAATCGTTTCTCAGAGCGCACTGGTGGAACGCTCGTTGAGAAGTGCTGTCATTACTTCAACTTGATGGATATCGTCGTTGGGGAAAATCCTGTACGGGTCTTTGCATCCGGTAGCCAAGCCGTCAATCACCTCGATGAAAAATACGATGGTAAGCAGGCCGACATGTTGGATAACGCATTTGTCATTCTTGAATATGCCAATGGTGCTCGAGGAATGCTCGATCTCTGCATGTTTGCCGAAGGAACATTTGATAAAGAGATTCTCACAGTCGTCGGTAGTGAGGGAAAGCTTGAATCATTCTTGCCATCACAGACACTCAAGGCATCTCGTCGCGATAACTATGGCGCTCGAACCGAATGGTCGAGCGGTGCCAGCAAGGGTCGCGGCAACGAGGTAAAGCATGTTCATAATTACGATGTACGCGTGATGGGCCACCACTTCGGCGCAAGCTATATCGAGCATATGAAATTCCGCGATGCACTTCTCAATTCAACGCCTGCTGAGGTCACACTCAATGACGGTGTTACGAGCGTTGCAACAGGACTTGCTGCACATAAATCTATTCGCGAAGGTCGTGTTGTAACCCTCGCTGAGATGTGGGCTTAGTAAGTCTTATCGAACGTCAGACCATGGGCGAGCAAACTCGTCCACAATCTCTGCAAGCTTTTCTAAGCGTGGAATAGATACTTCACGCAACGCTGCAGGAATATCAGCTGATCCAACGATATCGGCCCACACTGCACGACCTGCCAAGAATCCTGACGCTCCACCTTGTGCACATGCCTTTACCGCATCTGCAAAGAATGGAGCCTTTACTCCATTAGAGAGAACTACCCATGGAGTGCCCACCGCTTCAGTGATGCGCTGAGCGTTTCGCGTAATAGCAAGAAGATCGCCTTCGCCATGGAATGGGACTTCTGCCTTGTACAAGTCAGCCTTCCAGGTAGATGCTTCTTTCGCAGCGATGATCAACTCTTCTTCGCGATCAAATGAACGAGAAGTATCTGTCGGTGGCTTAACAATCACCTCAATAATTGAAGGGAGCCCTGACTTTTCACAGAGCGCGTTAAATTGATCCACCAGTTTCAATCGTGACTCTGGACTTTCATCATTACGCCAGAGAACTAAAAATTTAAGACCGACAGAACCGATATCACGCATGCGCAGTGGATCGACATCAGGGTCTACGGCAGTATCCGTCGCAGCTCCCCCAGCTGGCCCCACCAATAAATCTGCTGCTGCAATAAGTCCACATGTAGGAGCGAGGACCTTCTGATCGATGATGGCGTCGATACCAAACTCTTGATCTACAAGGAGAGCTGATGCAAATGGTGAGAGCTCACGAGCAACATCAACTTTAAATTGAGTCAACTGTGAATTCGGAACCGGTGTGCTCTGATGTGCTGCAAACATTCCTCGTAGCGCTTCACGTTGATCGACAGCAACCATTGCGAGAGCACCAGATGGGCGTGCAAGGTTAGTTAGTGCTCTTCTCATGATTGTGCCTCCAGATAGGTATTGAGTTCTTGCAGAGTAGGTATTGCAGATTGGCCATCGAGACCTCTGCAGGAAAGTGCAGCTACAGCATTTGCCCGACGAAGGGCCTGCGCCATAGGACGCTCTTCGACAACTTGAGCCATGAGAGCACCGTGGAAGACATCTCCAGCACCGAGAGTGCTGACGACATCGACCGAGAAACCAGCCGCGGTGATAAATGAATCCGAGTAAGCGGCGCTTCCCTCTGATCCACACGTTGCAACAACTGTATTTTTGGCGCTCTTTGCATCCTTTGCCATTGCCTCTTCTAATGTGAGGCCCGGGTGGCGAAGCGCCATCTGTCGATCTGTTGGAACGAAGAGATCAACGAGGCTGACATCAAAATTTTCAACGCCGTAACCCGCATCAAATGAGATCTTTGGCCCATTTCCTCGTGAGATTCCGAGCTCTGCAAGACGATTAATGCCGACATGATCGCAGTGAACCCATTGCGCTGATTGCGCCAACTTCTTCGCCGCCTCATTTGCTGGCGCTTGAACCATTGGTTGGCGGGTGCTAATTGCGCGTGCACTATGTTCCTTAGAAGCGACAATCACACTGCCTGCAGTTGGTGTTTTTCCGATTGAGATTCCTGAAGTATCAACGCCTTCTCGCTTGAAGATCTCAAGAATTTCGCGACCATCAGCATCATCTCCGATAGTGCCGACGATAGCGGTAGAGATTCCGAGCCTTGCGAGTGCAACAGCTGAAACTGCAGCAGGTCCACCGCCGCCACGTGCGATCTCTTGGGCGAGAACTCGTTCATCTTCAGAAGGATACTTATCCACGAGGGCAATAGTGTCCATCGTGATAACGCCAATACAGACGACTTGAATATTAGCCACGGGCATCGGCGAGAGCTGTGGCGCGAGCTCCAGAGATATGTTGATGAGTGATCTTTGCCGCTAAGACTCCATCGCCATTTTCAATCGCATCGAGAATCTCATTATGTTCTTTACGAGAGATCTCTTTACGTCCTGGAAGGCGAAGGGTGGTGTCCATTGACATCTTCATAACATCTTGAAGAACGTTGAGAGTCTGGTTAATAAATCTATTTCCGGCGATTCCAACAATTGTCAGGTGGAACTTCGCATCAAGCATCTGAAGTTGATCGTAATCAATTGGATCTTTAGCGCAGATAGTGTCGATCTGATTAAGCGTTGTACGCAAAATACGAATATCTTCCTTCGATGCTTTTATCGCAGCCCAATTAGAAGCAGGGACTTCAAGTACCTCACGGGCATCGAAGAGTTCATTGAGGTCGTGCGTAGTCGACATCATTGATGCTCGAAGTTCTTGCGCAACGAGAGGTTCTTGGACATATGTTCCCTGGCCATGGCGAATCTGAACGAGGCCCTGTGCCTGCAAGATATGGAGCGCCTCTCGAAGTGATGGTCGTGAAACCTCTAGCAAATCAGCTAATTGGCGCTCAGGAGGCAACTTATCCCCTGGTTCTAAATTTTGAATCTCAATGAGCTCAGTCAGTTGCTTGGCAATTTTGGCGGCTCTCTGTGGAGCGAGATGGGTCGCTGGTGTACTCATGGGGCTAGCCTTTCACAGCGCCCGCAGTGAGTCCGGCAATAAATGACTTTTGAGCCACGACATACATCACAACCATTGGAATTGAGGCGACGATGATCGCTGTAAAGAGCATGCTGTAACTCGTCGCAAACTCCCCGCGGAAATCAATGAGGACGAGGGGCAGGGTCTTCTTCGATGCCTCGTTGATCAACATCAATGGATAGAGGAGATCGTTCCAGGTAATTACAAAGAGGAAGATTCCAGTTGCGCCAACTGCTGGGCGGGCCAGTGGAAGTGCAATCGAACGATAGATGCGCCAGTGATTAGCACCATCTAGACCTGCTGATTCAAACATCTCTTTTGGAAGATCCTTAAAGAACGCGGTAATGATAAAGACTGAGATAGGAAGAGTCAGCGCAATGTTGACGAGAATCAACCCAAAGAGAGAGTTATTGAGGTGGAGCTTCACAAAGAGAGTGAAGATAGGGACGATATTGATCTGGCCCGGGATGGCTAAGCCGAGTGTAAATAATCCAAGCATTACCTTGCCAGTAACCGTAATGCTACGAGCAATTGCGAACGAGACCATACTTGCAAAGAGCAATGTAAAGAAGACAGAGAACACCGAGACAATAATTGAGTTCTTAAAGGGGGTCAGCATCTGCCCATCGGCGAAAAGGGTGCGGAAGTTATCGAGATTAAATGACTTCGGAAGAGCGAGTGGCTTTGTGTAAATCTCAAGGTCGGTCTTAAAGGTACCGAGAATTACGATCGATGTAGGAACGATGACAGCGAGAGCAAAGGCGGTTAAGAGCGAACCTCGGATTGCTTTATATAGCATTCTTAATCCTCCGACTTGTTCTTAAGAACTCGACGTTGAAGCCAGGTGACGAGGAGGACGAGAATTACAAGATAGATAGATTGAGCAGCTGCATAACCGAACTTGTAGCCAACAAATGCTGAGTTATAGACAAGGTTTACCAATAGATCAGAACCGTTAAGTGAGGCAGGCTGCGCCATTGAGTAGACCAGGTCGAATGCTCTAAATGTTTGAATGGTCGTATAGGCGACGACCACAGCAGTTGTTGGCATAGCCATAGGCCAGGTAACGCTCTTGAATTGTTGCCAACGTGATGCGCCATCTACCTGTGCAGCTTCATAGAGATCTGCAGGAATCTGTTGCAATCCAGCTACGTAGATGATGACCATCTGACCGGTGTGGAACCAAATTTGAGTAACAGCGATTGCATAGAGCGCGAGCTTTGGATCGGCTAGCCAGTTCTTTGCTAGCGAATCAAGGCCAAAGAATTTAAGTGATGCGTTGATAAATCCGAAATTTGGATCGTAGAGAAAGTTCCAAATAAGTCCAACAGAGACAGAGGAGAGAATCGTTGGGAAGAAGTAGAGGGTGCGAAGGAAGATTGTCATCTTCGTGTTCTTGACCAAGAAGGTGGCGAAGAGAAGCGCAAGCCCTGTCTGGAAAATTACAACTATGAGGGTGAATCGAAAGTTATTACCAAGGACCTTCATGAAGAGGTCATCGTTGGTGAGGAGATAGGTGAAGTTGCGTAGACCGATTTGGATTGGCTTAGTTACGCCATCCCATCGGGTTGTTGAGTAGAGAAGATTTGAAATAGATGGGTAGAGATAGAGGAAGGCGTAGATAGCTAGCGCAGGCGCTGCCATCGCAAGGAGGATTAAAGACTCCTTCTTGCGCTTCTTCTTAAAGGGTGCAACAAGCTGACCTCCACCATTGGTGGAGGTCAGCTCATTTGTTGCCGTGGTCTTAATTATGCACCGATACCTTGCTTGATTGTCTTTGAAGTGTTGGTCAATGTGGTGTTGATATCAGCACCAGAACCAATCGCGATCAAAGCATCTTCAAGTGGGTTACGTACATTGTTGACGTTAGTGAACAAGAAGCGTGGTGCAAGAAGAAGCTTCTTACCCATGATCGCTGATGTGTTCAAGAGGTCGATATTTGCAGCGTAATCAACGTTGATGATTGAAACATGCTGTGAAGTTCCAACTGCATACTCCTGAGCTGCTGCTGCAGTTGTGAGGTATGAGATGAATGCACGAGCGATGTTCTGATCTGTTGCTGATGACTTTGCATTGACGCTTAGTACGAAGGTGTTATTTGTGATTCCTTCGTATGTTGGCTTTGAATCAACAGTAATCATGCCGAAGATGCCCATCTTGCCCTTCATATCTGGGTTGAGCTTTGTAACTGTGCTCATTCCAAATGTACCTGTTGGGTAGACAGCAGCCTTGCCTGAAGCGAAGTCAGCTGGAGCGACTGTGTCGTTGTAACCAGCAACGTTAGCTGGGAAGCAACCTGCATCGTTCATCTGCTTGTACTTTGTAGCAATGCCCTTGAACCAGTCAGTTGTAAGGTCTTCCTTACCTGATTCGATTGCAGCAACGTGTGCCTTAACTTCAGCAAGTGGAGCTGAGTTCATCATGAATGAGTTGAGGATCTGACCTGCGTTACCGCGAGTTGCAGCTGGCCATGCGAAAGGAATGATTCCATCGCCCTTAACCTGCTTACAGAATGCGAGAAGGCTTGTCCAAGTTGTTGGAACCTTGTAACCCTTCTTTGCAAAGAGCTCTGTGTTGTAGATCGGGTTGTTAAAGAGTGACTGGTAAGGAATACCGTAGACCTTGCCATTGACAGTTGCTGGTGCAAGTGCAGATTGAATGACGTTCTGCTTTACATAGCGATCTGATGAGATATCGCGAAGAAGTCCACCGTTGTAGAACTGGTCGAACTGTCCGCCACGTGAAGTTACGAAGACAGCTGCCTTCTTGTTCACGCTGATCTTTGAGTATGCAAGGTTGGTGTAATCAACTGAGTTCATGATGACCTGGTTGATAAATGTTCCTGGGTTTGCATCTTGGAACTTATCGATGATGCTCTGTAGAACAACCTTGTCTTCTGGACGCCAGTGGTGGAACTCAATTGTTCCCTTTGGCGCCTTGAGAGCTGCGACTGGCGCACCTGAGTTTGCACCCAAGCGAACGCGCTGCCATGTGAGCTTGTCATTTGATCCCTTAACGCAGATCAAAGATGTTGTCATGTTTCCGGTGCTAACGCCTTCAGTAGCGCATGTCTTACCGAATTCTTCACCAGCTGCGAAGGTCGCTGGAACAGATGTTGCTAGAAGAGCCAATGCAACTGTTGCGACTGCGCCGAAGGTCTTTAGTCCTTTAGCTTTCATTTTTGTAGTCCTTGCCTTGTGGGTTTGAGGGGTTGAGTTACTTACCATTCAGTGAGGGGGATCCCTAACATGTCTGCCATTGTGCGGATACCCGGTCTCACATCAATCCAAGAGATGACTAAGTGATGCGGATATCCACCTGTGACTATTCCATTCACCAAGACAGCAGCATCTGGCTCTGTTCGAACTGTCGCTGTATTACCTTGGAAGTGATTGGGAGCTGGGATTGATTCCCCTCGACTCACAACCATGCGTAAACCCGTGCTATTGCTCGGATCTACATCCCGATCAATACGGAACAGTGTTACCGGTCCCGTCTTGAGCGGAAAATTACCTGCAACGCCAAGTTTGCGATTGCAGTGGATGTATTGCGTTGCGCTCTTTGGATCTGCTGCAAGTTTCGTTGCTGCAGAGCCACAGTGCCAGAGTCGCAATAAGCCTTCTTCTTCAACGAGATCAACGATATCGACGAGATAGTTTTCGTCAGAACCGAGCGCCTCGCAGACCAACATAGTGACAGCGCCCAGTACATCTCGCTCGCATGTAGTCACGGTTCCGCGATCCGAGATACGGCCGAGTGATGAGCAGATACATGCACCGAGATCGGTGGGAAATTCTGGCCAGCAGCGAATGGCAATTGCATCAAGCGCATCCTCTTCACGCCAATCATCGAGTGCTACTTCAACTCCGTAGACCTTCTTAGCCTGCTCAACATTGACATCACCGAGTGATGGTTGAGCTGCGAGCGCTGCTGCATATGCTTTATCTGCACGAGCTGGCTCAACTGCAGAGATTCTCTCAAATGCATTGTCAATTGAAATTTGACGAACATCTAAACCAAAGAGTGAATTAAGTTTCGGGCCATCAAAGAGACATGGTGTAAAGCCGACAGGCGCTTCACCCACGGCTCCAACTTTTTTATCTTTCAACCAAGCAAAAGCTTTATCTGCAACATCTTGCGATGCGCGCTCTCCAGAGATATTTGCCGGAGTAATCGCCGCTGGAAGTTTGCCAGCAATTGCATCCGCGATAGCGCTTCGCACATGCGCTTCATCTGTATTTCCATGAATGTGGCGAATGGATTGACCTGCATCCATCAACGCATGTGCTGCAAGGTTTACTCCACACATTGAATTGAGTTTGAGGCGTTCGCCGACTTCGCCGGGTTCGCGCATCGACCATCCGAGGACCGGACCTTTTACCGCGCCAAGTAATTCCACTGCAGGGGATGCATCTGAGAAGGAAGCCATAAAGAGAATGTGGAGATCTGCCTCAGGAAGCGTGACCGCTGCGACATCCTCGACAGTCATAACAAGCTCTGCTGGTCCGACCACTGTTGCACCAAGATCTTTAAGAAGTGCGCGGGCGCTATCAAAATTTGCCTGTGCGCATGCGAGATCAAAGGTTGGTCGTGCGAGTGCGACCAGAGCTACAGTGCTCATATTCCTCCAAGTGGTAAGACCTCTCGGAGAAGTTTGCCCCCCTGAGCACCCCTCGTCAATGGTCTATGCGAGGGAAATCGCCGAGTTACCCAATTGTTATAGAGGCGGTTTTGCCGGCTCAGAGCCCTCTTGAGCAATTGAGGCGGCTGCCCATCGCGCACCTAACTGCAGGGCTGAGCCTAAATCACTCTCCCCTTGTGCGATTGAGGTCAGATATCCAGCGAGGAATGTATCCCCCGCACCCGTTGTATCAACGACTTTGCCCTCAATGGCCCCTTGGTGGGCAACGGATGAGCCCTGGTATTGATCGCTACCTGCCGCACCTCGAGTAACCACAATAGTAGGAAATCTATCGAGATGCTCGGAAGGATTAGCACCCCCAAACTCGCTCTCACTGCCGATTGCGAAATCAGCGCCTGGCACTTTTTTATCGGCCAGCGCCTCAAGGCCAACTACGGTCGCGCATCCCAGCTGTTGTACGCGAATCAGGTGATCTATAAAGAATGGTCGCCATAGCGAGAAGACAACGATATCTTCTTTGGAGAATTGAATATCTTCAAGAGTGATTTCGGAAAGATGGCTCTCGGTCAGTGCGACGATTGTGCGATCTCCGGAGCTATCTACCATCACTAGAGCGCTATTACTTTCGCCAGAAACTTTCTGGAGATGCAGGTGCTTTATCTTGCTTTGAGAGAAGCGGTTCTCAATCTTTCTTCCGTTCTCATCATCGCCAATGTAACTGATGAAGCCGGTCTCGATTCCAGCATCAGAGAGTCCAAGAGCGACGTTGGCTGATGAGCCACCTATACGCTCGACAATCCGAGATGGTCTAGTAAATGATCCTTGAGTAGGCAGGCTTTCAATATATGCAACTCGATCGATTGCTACTGGACCGATTATCCAGACTCTGCGCTTCATGAAATCACTTTTCTCTCTTTATAGAGTTGAGATAAATGGGATGCAGCCTCTGGCAATCCAGAGATTTCCCCCCAATCAATATCCTGAAGCCACGGAATGCTCTGAAAATCTGCAGCTCCTCGCATTCGCGCAATCAAAAGTGAGGTAGTCAGCGCAGCAACGGTATCTGTATCTCCCCCGAGTTCACATGAAATCGTCAGGGCATCGCGAGCTGAAGTACTTGATTTTAAAGCCCAGAGCACCGCATTAAGCGTCTCGGTAGATTCATTAGATACTCCGGTGCAAATAGGTTCACGCCAATCTGAAAGATCTACTTCTTCTTCAATCTCTTCAAGTTCTCTCATTGCGACTTCAAATGGTGAGTTATCTTCGCCATTGGCACGCGCATCAGCGAAGAGGGCGGAACCAATAATTGCGCACCCGACGGCAGTTGCGCTCTTATGTGTCGCTTGAGCGAGTATGCGAACAAAGTGACGCCTCTCATCGGCCTCGCTCTCTTGAAAAGCTAAACCGAGTAGAGCGGTTCGCATAAGAGCGCCGTTAGAGATTCCCACCTGAGATTTTTCATCTTCTCTAATAGGTAGACCAAGAGCAGATCGGGTTGTGGGCCCAAGACCTCGAAGGCGTGGAATCGCTGAACGTAGCGCTGAAAGAAATTTCTCTTGGGAGTGCACTGCGCTCTCGGCAATGATGGAATCAATTGTGAGGAGAGTAAGCAAAGTGTCATCGCTGACGCCGCCATATGGCCAACCATCCTTGAGGCGTAATAAATCTGGATCTACTTCACCTTGGTAATCTACAAATTCATAGGCGACACCGTAGGCATCTCCTGCAGCATAACCGCGCAGAACAGCTTCAATCTCTGCAACGGTGATATCTGACATTCTTACTTTCGCAGTAAATCTGGACGGATACGTCCACGGACTTCTCTTGTCGGCCAGCTGGAATCAAGTGATAGGAGTTTAATTCCAGTTGAACTCGTGATAATTGTGTCCTCTGCTTTCCACCCTTTACCAGTGGGGTTCCATGCAATCACCTGATTCTCTTGAATCAATCGCGTACTCGATTGCGTTGCTGGCCAGTCACGCGGCAAAAAGCCAGATGGTCCACCTTGATGATGGCGGTGCCACTCATCGCTATCAAAGCCATGCTCGCCATATGATCGTGTGGCAACATCTACGACAGATGAGAATGGCTTACCCACAATGGTTGCATCCAGTAAATCAGCCTCTACTTCGAGAATCGATGCATATTCACTCTCTTCCTGCGATGAGAGGGCGCCGAAGGTAACGATGCGGGTTGCCGATGCAATCAAGCCCTTCTCCTTAGCGCAGATAGATGCACTGACACGATTGCCCACAAGTGCATCGGTCGGCAATGGGTGTCGGAATAATTTCACTCGCGATTGTCCGGCGACTCCAAGAAAAGAAATTTCAAGATTGCTCTGCCAGAGTGCAGATGTAATGCGTGCGGCTACATCAATCTCACGATCTGATGAGGCAACGCCTTTCAGCGCATCCCCTAACGCCTTTGCGGCGCGCTCTGAGATCGTTGCAATTCGATTTTGGTCGTAAGAGTCGAGAGATGCTCGAAGCATTTCCATCTCAAGTGAGAGGTCGGTTAGCCCTGGACCTGGTTGATCTGATCCCACAGCGAGATTTTCTGCAAGGCCATTGTTGCGCCCCTCCCACCATTGCACGATTTTGATCTCAAGATGAGGAGGGAACTCTTCAGCTGCAAGACGAGGTGCCTCAATCGCATTTGTCACTGCAAATGTTGCAGATGAAGTAATGACGAGGTCGAAGCAAGCAGCATCAATTGTCGTTGGGACATGGGCGCGTCCACTAATTGCCCATGCCAAGTTGGGATTGCGGCGAAGGATGAGGGCATCTAATTTCTTCTCGGTCATCAAAGCGCGTAGCGCTTCAATTTTGCCAGCAAAGGCTTCGCTATGGTTCATGAGAGAAAGAGTACTTAACTCCTCTATATTTACAGAAGACCTATGCAGCATTATTCAATAACGGTAAGTTTTTCTCATGAGCGCAGATGACCTTCTCGGTGCAGCTCTCTCAGATGGAAGCTACTTCTCGGACCCATACCCACTCTTTGCTCACTTTCGAAGAGAATCTCCACTCTTTTTTAGCCACCACCTCGGTGGATGGGTCATCTCTGGTTATAACGAAGTCGCAGAAATCTTGCATAACCATGAGGATTATTCGAGCAAAGGCAGAGTCCTTCATCTCATTTATCAATTGGATCAGGGGATTCAAGAGCAATTACCACTTCTGCAGATGCATTTTGCAACGGGTTTGGCTCACTCTGATGCTCCAGAACATAAGCGATTACGTGCTTTATTAGCTCAAGCTTTTACTCCAAAGATGGCTGAGGCAATGCGCCCCATTACAACTGAGGTTGTCGATCGAGTTCTGAGCGCGTTGAAATCTGAAGCCAATCTCATCGATGATCTTTTTACCCCGGTTCCCGCACTCGTTGTCGGACGCTTACTTGGATCTGAAGAAAGCGATATTCCAGATCTCATTCGTTGGGCGCATGCCATCAATGGGCTCTACGAAAAGGGAGGAAGGATTTCACCCGATAAAGCTCTTCATGCAGAAGCAATGTTGGAGGAGATGCGTATCTTTGTTATGCGACTTGTAGATAAGCGTCGCAATGATAGAGAGGTGGGCGCTCTTGATCCTCAAGCAGATATTTTATCTGCACTCGTGAGCGCAGAATTAAATGGAGATGCCCTCAGCGAATCAGAGTTAGTATCGACTGCAGTAACTCTCTTCGTGGCGGGACATGAGACAACAACGCACCTTTTAGGAAATGGATTCCTCGCACTCCTTTCTCAACCCGATGCGATAGAAAGCCTTCGATCCAATCCCTCACTTATTAAATCAGCCGTTGATGAGATGGCTCGCTTTGATGGCTCTGTCCCTCGCTCTTGGAGAATTACAAAGCGCGAGATGGTGATCTCTGGAACGGTTGTTCCCGGTGGTCAATTGGTACTACCCATGCTCGCATCTGCAAATCGCGATGAGACAATCTTTGAAAATCCTGATGCCTTTCTTATCGAGCGAGATACCCGTAAACATTTAGCTTTTGGTAGAGGCGTCCATGTCTGCCTCGGAGCTCCACTTGCTCGAGTCGAGGGAGAAGAGATTATTAGGAAGCTACTTGATAGGTTTGAAAGTATTGAACTAGCTGAGAAACCAAGCCAATTGCGATGGCGAAGTGATGTCGCGCTGCGCGGTTTGATTGCGCTTCCTGTCCTGCTCAAATAGAAAAGCTGACCCATTGGGCCAGCTGATCTTGATGGTGGCGGGTGAAGGATTTGAACCTTCGAAGGCAGAGCCGGGGGATTTACAGTCCCCTCCCATTGGCCGCTCGGGCAACCCGCCAGGGTCGAACATGTGTTGCGGCTTTTGAAGTACGAGGCGAAAGGATACCTTAGGCTCATAAGGATGAAAAATCGTCCTTCATTTTCGCTAAGAAGACCTAGAGAGAGGGCCAAAAACAATGGCTGACGCAAGTTTTGACGTAGTTTCCAAGATCGACCGTATGGAGCTCGATAACGCAATTAACCAGGCAATCCGCGAGATTGATACTCGCTTTGATTTTAAGAACACTGGAACAACAGTGGAACTCGCTGGCGAGGCAATCAAGATTGAAGCTGGCACTGAAGAGCGTGCAAAGGCAGCGCTCGATGTCGTCAAAGAGAAGATGATTAAGCGCGGTGTTTCACTCAAGCACCTTGAATCAGGTGAACCACAGCTCTCAGGCAAGATCTACAAGATTGGTTGCACTCTCAAAGAGGGAATCTCAACTGAGAATGCAAAGAAAATCGCAAAGTTCCTCCGCGATGAAGGACCAAAGTCAATCAAGACTCAGATTCAGGGCGATGAGCTTCGCGTAACATCGAAGAGCCGTGATGACCTTCAGGATGCAATCCAGCAGATCAAAGAAGGTCCATTTGATTTCGCTGTTCAATTTACAAATTTCCGTTAATTGATGGCTAATCGAAGCGAGAGATCGCTCGGCTTAATTTTTGGTCTTAGCGCCTATATTTTATGGGGGCTATTTCCGCTCTATTGGCCTCTCCTTAAACCGGCAAGTGCCTATGAAATCGTTGCCCACCGGGCTGTCTGGACTTTAGCTTTCTGCCTTATCGTTCTGGCATTTCACAAGAAGTTGCGCCACACCGTTGCTCAATTAAAGAAACCGAAGATCCTCTTCGGACTTCTCGCTACTTCAATCCTGATCACTATTAATTGGATTGTTTATATTTGGGCAACCAATGCAGGTCACGTCGTTGAGGCATCTCTTGGTTACTACATCAACCCACTCGTGATTATCGCCTTCGGAGTTCTCTTATTGAAAGAGAAGATGCGTGCAGGTCAGTGGGTTGCCGTCGGTATCGCAACAGTAGGAGTCGCAGTACTGACTATCGACTATGGACGTCTCCCGTGGATCGCCATTGCATTGGCGCTCTCATGGGGTAGCTATGGCGTCATCAAGAAAGTCCTTGGTTTAGGAGCACTTGAGGGGCTCACCATCGAGACCATGCTCAGCTTTATCCCCTATGCAACCTTCTTGCTTATCTTGCAGAACAATGGCACCGGTCAATTTGGCCACCACCTTGGGCTCTCGCTTCTCTTATTAAGTGCAGGTGCAATTACCGCAATTCCACTTCTCCTCTTTAACGGATCAACCACCCGCCTGCCATATACAGTCATTGGACTTCTTCAATACATCACACCCACGATTCAATTCTCTATCGGAGTCTGGGTGCGCCACGAAGCAATGCCAACTGCGCGATGGATTGGTTTTGTGATTATCTGGTGCGCACTAGTCGCACTGACTATTGATTTAGTACGATCAAGCCGTACGGTCGATAATCGCATCGCATAGCGAATAAAGCGCACCTGTTACATCGCCTACTGGCAATGGTCCAAGTGCCTTGCGAGCATCATTTGCAAATTGCAAGGTCTGCTGACGTGAAATCTCTAGTGCTGGGTGCGCACGCAAAGTTCTAATAACTTCTTGCACTGTGTCTTCATCAGTGATTGGCGCCTTTAAGAGCGCAATAAGTGATGCATCCTCTGGACGATTCATCGCAATCACATTGAGAGTCACGAGAGTGGGTACACCTTCACGAAGATCTGTGCCCGGTGTCTTTCCTGACTCAAATGATTCAGAGGCAATATCGATGACATCATCGACCAATTGGAAGGCGACACCAATCTTTTCGCCGAAGATTGTGAGAGTCTCTTTAATTTCATCTGGCGCACCAGAAACCATTGCACCAAATCGCGCAGAGGCTGCGATTAATGAACCAGTCTTATCTGCAACTACCGCGAGATAGTGCTCGAGAGGATCTCCTCCATCTTGCGGCCCTTGTGTCTCCATAATTTGACCAATGACAAGACGTTCAAATGTATGTGCCTGCAGGCGCACTGCTTCAGGTCCAATATCTGCAAGGAGGGCAGAAACTTTCGCAAAGAGGTAATCCCCCGTCAGGATTGCAACTGTATTGCCCCAACGATTATTTGCACTCTCGACCCCGCGACGAAGCGGCGCTTCATCCATCACATCATCGTGATACAAGGTTGCAACGTGAGTAAGTTCGCATACCGCAGCTGATTCGATAATGCCCTTACGATTCTTATCGCCATAGTGAGATGCGAGAAGGGTCAGGAGAGGGCGTAGGCGCTTGCCTCCGGCTGCTACAAGGTGGCGTGAAGTCTCTTCCACCAAAGGATATTTACCCTGAATATGGCTATGAAGGAGCGCTTCTACCTCGGCCATGCCTTGAGAAAGCTCTGCCTCAAGAGCAGGAGCCATACCAGGGATGCCGAGATTGGCCATTAGCGAAGGAAGACTGCAGTAGATGCGATGAAGTTAATCAACGGCGCAGGGAAGATTCCTAGGACCAATGTGACAACTGCTGAACTTGCAATTGTTACTGTCGTCAAGGCAGAAGGAATAACAACGCTTGTTCCATCTTCCACTGGATCCTTAAAGAACATCAAGACGATGACGCGGATATAGAAGAAGGCAGCAATCGCTGATGAGAGAACACCGGCGATGAGAGTTGCAAGACTTCCTGATTGATATGCCGCTGAGAAGATTGAGAACTTTCCAATAAATCCTGAAGTCATTGGAATTCCAGCAAATGCGAGCAAGAAGAATGCAAATGTTCCGGCAACTAGTGGTGAACGCTTTCCAAGACCGCTCCAGCGGTTGAGGGCAGTCACTTCACCAGCAGAGTCACGAACAAGTGTCACGATGGCAAAGCCACCTACTGTCGCTACTCCATATGCAAAGAGATAGAAGATCGAAGCATCAAGGCCTGATTTGCTGAGGGCAATAACGCCTGCGAGCAAGAAACCTGCATGTGCGATTGATGAGTAAGCCAACATGCGCTTAACATCTTTCTGCGCGATAGCAACGAGAGATCCAAAGAGCATCGTTGCAATTGCAATAAGGATGACTGCTGGGCGCCACTGCCACTCTGCATTGGCAAAAGCTACGTAGAAGATACGAAGGATTGCGCCAAATGCTGCAACCTTTGTCGCTGCTGCCATAAATGCTGTAACAGGAGTTGGTGCACCTTGATATACATCTGGTGACCACGCATGGAATGGGAATGCGCCGACCTTAAAGAGAAGGCCGACAGAGACAAAAGCGATTCCGAGCAAGAGGAAGACATCGTTTCCTGAGCCACCTGTGATGGCTGCTTGAATACCTGCAAAAGTGACTGAAGATGAGTATCCATAGAGGAAGGCTGCACCGAAGAGGAAGAATGCTGATGAGAATGCACCGAGCAAGAAGTACTTGAGGGCTGCTTCTTGGGAAGCGAGGCGACGGTAACGTGAAAGACCGGCCATCAAATAGAGAGGCAGTGACAACATTTCGAGGGCAACAAAGAGGGTGATCAAATCGCTTGCAAGTGGGAAGAGGAGCATTCCAGCTACTGCAAAGAGAGTGAGCGGGAATACCTCTGTTGTGCGCACGCGAGCTTGGTGAGCTTCACGCTCTTCCAATGACCCTGGAACAGCTGCCGCTGCTGCGGTGAAATTATCTTGATCTGCAATAAGAAATAGTGAGATGAGTGCAATCACAAGGATTGAAGCCATCAACAAGACACCAGCACCATCAAATGTCAGTGATGACATTGCAGCTGTTGTTGATCCCTCGTTACGAACTCGCATCAATTGTGCAAATGCAATAACAATTGTTGCAACTGCGACAAAGAGTTGGGCAGTCGCGCGAACGCTGCTACGAGCAAATGCCTCGATAAGTACACCGACAAGTGCGCCAGCAAGAACGATGAGAATTGGCGCCAGGAGCGCATATTCAAGTACGGGAGCTGTAAATGTCATTTACTTACCTGCAATCTCTGTTGGAGCTGGATCGGTAAACCCTGCAGACTCAATGACATGAGCTGATGCTGGATTAATAATGTTGAGCAGAGGTGATGGATAGAAGCCGAAGGCAACAATGACTGCTACGACTGGAGCGATAGCAATCTTCTCGCGGAGATTGAGATCCGGAAGGTTCTCATTTCCTGGAGTTGTAGGGCCATGGAGCGTGCGCTGAACTGGAATCAAGATATACAACGCTGCTAACACGATTCCAATTGTGGCAATTACTGCCGCCACTGGGTAGCGAGTGTATGTACCGACGAGAACCAAGAACTCAGAGACGAAGCTTGAAAGTCCAGGAAGAGCCAGTGATGACATTCCAGCGATAAAGAACATCCACGCCATTACAGGAGTGACGCGCTGCAATCCTCCGAAGTCGGCAATTGTTGATGAGCCACGACGTGCAATCATCCATCCGCCAACAATAAAGAGAGCTGCTGTAGAGAAGCCGTGGTTAAACATATACAGAGTCGCACCTGAGTGACCCTGTGTTGTCATCGCGAAGATTCCCATTGTGATAAATCCGAAGTGAGAGATTGATGTATATGCAATCAAACGCTTCAAATCAGTCGCGCGAATAGCAAGGAATGCGCCGTAGATAATGGAGATCACTGAGAGCACGATAATCACTGGAGTAAAAGTCTTACTTGCATCAGGGAAGATCGTGATACAGAAACGAATCATTCCGAATGTACCGACCTTATCGAGCACACCGAGCAAGAGAACGGAAGTTCCTGGGGTACCGGCCTTGGCTGCATCTGGAAGCCATGTATGTAGTGGCCACAAAGGAGCCTTGATTGCGAAGGCTATAAAGAAGCCTAGGAACAAGAGGTTTTGAGTTGTTGAGCTCATGACAGTGTGGAGCTCTGAGAGCTCAGTAATATCAAAGCTTGCATACCCTGCACCACTAGATACAACGTAGATTCCAATGATCGATGCGAGCATCAAGAGTCCACCGAAGAGGCTATAGAGCAGGAACTTCACAGCAGCTGCTGCGCGTTCGCCTGAACCATAACCACCGATAAGGAAGTAGACGGGAATCAACATTGCTTCGAAGATCACGTAAAACAAGAAGACATCAGTCGCAGCGAAAACACCAATCATCATCGTCTCGAGGACGAGGATAAGAATGTAGAAAACTTTTGCGGACCAACGACCGCCCTCTGATTCGTTCCAACCAGCAAGGATGACGATAGGAGTCAGTACAACTGACATGACAATCAAAACAAGTGCGAGACCATCAACGCCGACTGAGAAGTTAATAGCAAATGATGGAATCCATTGGTTCTTCTGAACGAATTGAAGTGCAGTGTCATTGGCGACAAACTGTGTGGCAATGTAGAGACCAAAGAGCGCTGTCAGTACTGTTGTTGCTAGCGCTGCCTGCTTGATGCGCAAGACATTGCCGCTTGGTAGAACTCCGACAACAAGTGCGCCAAGGAGCGGCAGTAGGCCGAGTGTGACTAGTGAACTCATTGTGTGACCACCCAGATTCCAGCGATCAAGGCGACCGCACCGATGAGAATGAAAGCTGCATAGCTTCGAGCGAATCCTGTTTGGCTTCTACGAAGAACTGAACCAGAACCTGTTGCAAGACGTCCGATGCCACGAACAGCTCCATCAATAACGCTCTGATCAGCCTTCTGAGCTAGCTCTGTGAGCGCAATACCTGGACGCATAAAGACCGCCTCATTGAAGGCATCCTGACCAAGATCCTTACGGGCAAAGCGTGTAAATATAGAGACATCATCAGGTGCAACTGCTGCAACCTCTGCAAATTGATACTTCAAGAGCGCGATGGCAACTCCGATAACAACGGCTGTCAGAGCAAGGCCTGAAACAACGATCGGAGCTAGGAACTCTTCATGCTCGCCTTCGTGTCCGCCGACGATTGGCTCAAGCCAATTGACGAGAGCATGGCCACGAGTAAAGAGGAAACCGGATGCAATCGATCCGAACGAGAGAATTGCAATAGGAACCCACATCAACGCAGGTGACTCGTGTGGATGTGCTTCATCATCCCAACGTGCCTTGCTTGTAAAGGTAAGAATCATGAGGCGAGACATATAGAAGGCTGTGATTGCTGCACCGAGAAGAGCTGCACCACCAAGGAGGATTCCCTTAAGGCCGCCAGCGTTAAATGCTGTCTCGATAATTGCATCCTTCGAGTAGAAACCTGCAAATGGTGGAACACCGATAATTGCAAGATAACCAAATCCAAATGTCACAAATGTGATTGGCATGAACTTACGAAGATTTCCAAACTTTCGCATATTTACTTCATCGTTCATTCCATGCATCACAGAGCCTGCACCGAGGAACATGCTCGCCTTGAAGAAACCATGTGTCAGCAAGTGCATGATTGCAAATGCATAACCAACTGGACCAAGACCTGCTGCAAGGATCATGTATCCGATCTGAGACATTGTTGATGCTGCGAGAGCTTTCTTGATGTCATCCTTTGCAGTACCGATGAGGGCACCGAAGATCAAAGTAATTGCACCGACAATCACAACAACTAGCTGAGCTGTTGGTGCGAGGTCGAAGATGAAGTGTGAACGGACGATGAGATAAACACCTGCTGTCACCATTGTCGCTGCGTGAATCAACGCTGAAACTGGTGTTGGGCCAGCCATTGCATCGCCAAGCCATGCCTGTAATGGGAACTGCGCAGATTTACCAGCTGCTGCGACCACGAGCATGATTCCGATTGCAGTCAGAGCTGCTTCAGATGCACGTGGTGCAACCTCTGCAATGCCTGCAAATGTTGTTGTTCCAAGGGTTGCAAATGCAATCATGATGGCAAATGAGAGACCCATATCGCCGACGCGGTTCATCACAAACGCCTTCTTAGAAGCAGTTGCGTAGGCAGGCTTCTGATTCCAGAATCCAATCAAGAGGTATGAGGCAAGACCCACGCCCTCCCAACCGACATAGAGGTTGAGATAAGAATTGCCGAGCACCAATAAGAGCATCGCTGCAATAAAAAGATTGAGGTATGCAAAGAAACGTCGACGGTTCTCGTCGTGCTCCATATAAGAGATGGAGTAGATATGAATCAAAGTACCTACACCTGTAATCAGGAGTACGAAACAGATAGAGAGCTGATCAAGCAGGAGTGCGGCATCGATATTGAAATTGCCGACTGCAATCCATGAGAAGAGCTTCTGAGTCACAGCGCGCTCTTCTGTAGGACGACCAAGCATTTGTGAGAGCTGGTAGAGACCAACACCGAATGAGCTTGCAGACATCGCTGTAGCGAGGAAGTGTCCCCACTTATCGGTGCGACGTCCTCCCAAGAGAAGAGCTGCAGCGCCAAAGAGCGGCAGTGCGATCAAATATACGAGTGATGATGAAGTGCTCATGGTTATCGCTTCAACAAACTAGCATCGTCGACTGATGCTGAACGGCGCGAACGATAAATCGTCACGATGATGGCTAGACCGACCACAACTTCACATGCAGCAACGACCATTGTGAAGAAGGCTGTGACCTGTCCATCCAAAGTTCCGTTGATGCGTGAGAAGGTAACAAATGCAAGGTTTGCAGCATTGAGCATTAACTCAACGCACATGAAGACAACGATTGCATTGCGACGAACAACAACGCCGACTGCACCAATTGTGAAGAGCAATCCTGCAACGTAGAGGTAGTTATATGGATTCATTACTTCTCCTCCAGGACTGTTGTATCGACAACATCAAGCTGGAATTGCGCAGACTCGAGCATGTCGCCGCGAGCCTTCAGAGTTGCTGAGATTGATGTTGGTGCAGGAGATCCATCTGGAAGGAGCGCTGGAACATCGACTGCGTTGTGGCGAGCAAATACACCAGGGCCTGGAAGACCGGCGGCGCTTGCAAGTGAATCTGTGCGGAAGCGTGCAATTGCGCTTTCACGTTGAGTTGGACGCTCGACTGCGCGCTGGTGATGTGCAAGAACCATCGCACCTAGCGCTGCAGTAATCAGAAGTGCTGAGACAACTTCAAAAGGCCAGACGTAATTAGAGAAGAGAAGTTGCGCCAGTGATTGAACATTCCCCGCTGAATTGGCCTGAGCTAATCCATATGCATCGTGGCCCAGTGTTGCGCGGCCAATCAAAGATGTAAGAAGTCCCCCGAAGCCAACTGCTGCAGTAATTGCGATTGGGCGAAGACCTGGAATTGTTTCTTTGAGGGAATCTGAAGAATCAACGCCGACAAGCATCAAGATAAAGAGGAAGAGCATCATTACAGCGCCTGTATAAACGACAATCTGAACAATTCCTAGGAAGAGCGCATCCTGTGCGATGTAGAAGATTGCAAGTGTGATCATGACCCATGCCAGTAAGAGAGCTGAGTGAACAGCCTTCTTTACAAGCAACATTCCAAGTGCTGCAATAACAGCGATTGGAGCGAGGATCCAGAACATCACTGCCTCTGGAGTCTGGATAATCATTACTTTGCCTCCCCCACAATTGGTCCCTGTGAAGGATCTGCTGACTTCACTTCACCGCGGTAATAATTGTTCTCATCCATGCCTGGATACATTGGGTGTGGTGGCATCACCATTCCTGCGCGAAGCGGTGCAAGGAGATCCTCTTTTTCGAAGATCAACTTCTCACGTGAATCATCTGCAAGTTCATATTCATTTGTCATTGTCAGTGCACGTGTAGGACATGCTTCAACGCAGAGACCGCAGAAGATGCAGCGGAGATAGTTAATTTGATAGACCGCACCGTGGCGCTCACCTGGAGAGACCTGGTTGCCTGGTGTGTTATTTCCACCTTCAACATAGATTGCGTCCGCTGGACATGCCCATGCGCAGAGTTCGCAACCGATGCACTTCTCAAGACCGTCTGGGTGGCGGTTGAGTTGGTGGCGACCATGGAAACGCTCTTCCGTTGGCGCCTTTACATCTGGATATTGAACGCTGAGGTTCTTCTTAAACATTGTCTTGAAGGTGACCCAGAAACCGAGTGACTGCTTACCAAGAGATGCTGGCCCTGGTTGTTCTACCTCAACGAAAGAGACATCGTTGATGTCCTTTGCAGCACCTGACTTCTTTGGCTCTAATGAATTACTCATGTGCTTCTCCTGAAGTGTGTGCCTTAGCTGATGCATTGAATGATGTAACACCTGGAAGTTGCGGCAGTGGGAAATCTGGCGCAGCGCCCACTGGTTGTGGCTTGCGCGACTCCTTCTTTGACTTCTCAAAGAGTGAAGAGATTGCCATCACGATGATGACGATTCCTAGTGCAAATGCGAGAGCAACTGTGCGCGATGCACCGTTCTGCTGAATCACACGAAGAGAGGCAACAATCAAGATCCAGATAAGTGAGACTGGGATAAGAACCTTCCAGCCGAACTTCATAAATTGGTCGTAGCGAAGACGTGGCAGCGATGCACGGAGCCACATAAAGATAAAGAAGAAGAAGTTCACCTTAAGGAAGAACCAGATGATGACGAACCAACCTCCGAGCCAGCTTTCAGTAAAGCCAAGGCCTGGAAGTGCGTGATAGCCGCCAAGGAAGAGAGTTGTTGCAAGGGCAGATACCGCAATGATGTTGACGTACTCTGCCAAGAAGAAGAGTGCGAACTTCAGCGATGAGTACTCAGTGTGGAATCCACCGACGAGCTCTCCTTCAGCTTCTGCTAAGTCGAAAGGTGCACGGTTTGTCTCGCCGACCATTGAGATTACATAGATAACAAATGATGGGAAGAGAACGATGACGTTCCAGATATGTCCATGCTGTGAAGCGACGATATCTGATGTCGACATAGAACCTGCATAGATAAAGACTGCAACGAGTGAAAGTCCCATCGCAACTTCATAAGAGATGACCTGCGCACTAGAGCGAAGACCACCGAGAAGTGGGTAGGTAGAACCTGAAGACCACCCTGCAAGGACAACACCGTAGACACCGATTGATGTCACTGCCAAGATGTAGAGGACGCCGACCGGAAGATCAGTGAGCTGCATCGCTGTCTTATGGCCCAAAAGTGTGACAAGTCCTGTCATTGGAATAACTGCAAAAGACATAAAGCACATTGCTGCGGCGATAATCGGTGCAGCAATGAAAACGACCTTATCTGCAGCTGCAGGAATAATGTCTTCCTTGAGCGCAAGCTTTACGCCATCTGATAGTGATTGAAGAAGTCCAAAAGGTCCAACGCGGTTAGGTCCGGTGCGCTGTTGCATCTTTGCCAAGACGCGACGTTCGGTCCAGACTGCCATCAAAGTTGAGACGACGCAGATAGCAAAGACAAGTACTGCCTTTACCGCGACGAGCCAACCTGGATCTTGTCCGAGAAGCTGAGCTGTTGTCATGCCTTCACCACCGTTACTAGTTCGCCGTGAACCGCATTGAGAGCGGTAAGTGCCTGAGAACCAAATGAATTACGTGGAATCCAGACTGCATCGTCGTGAATATCTTCAACGAGAACTGGCAATGTGATTGAACCGTGCTCATTAGAGATGCGAACCTGGTCACCAGTGATAACGCCAGCTGCAGATGCACGCTTTTCAGAGATCACAGCAACTGTCTGGCGACGTGTGCCAGCCAAGTTATCTTCACCGCGCTGCATTGTTCCCATATCGAGCAAGCGACGCCAGGATGTAAGTACTGCTTGATCCCCTGAAGCTGCTGGTGCGCTGCCTGCTGCAACTGGTGTGAATGGAGCACGAGCGCCATCCCACTTACCAAGCTGTGCGATTTCGCGCGCTGCAGCTGAAACAGTTCCGAGCATGATTGATTCGCC
Organism: Candidatus Nanopelagicaceae bacterium; assembly: GCA_965267985.1. Classification (GTDB taxonomy): domain Bacteria; phylum Actinomycetota; class Actinomycetes; order Nanopelagicales; family Nanopelagicaceae; genus Planktophila. The sequence continues at coordinate 1,274,562 of OZ254152.1, forward strand.
CATCGCATCAGCGAGTGCTGACAAGATGCGAACATCGCTACGGTTGAGTGACTCTGAGACCGCTGCATCGAATGAACGAGCGCGACCTTCCCAGTTAAGGAATGAGCCGGACTTTTCAGTAACTGCTGCAACTGGAAGAACTACATCTGCAACTTCAGTTACTGATGATTCTGCAATCTCGAGTGAGACAACGAAGCTCTTCTTCAAGACTTCAAGTGCCTTGCGGCTATTGAGCAAGTCATATGCATCAACGCCACCGACGACAACTGAATCGAGTTCATCGTTGCCAAGTGCTTCGATGATCTGATGTGTTGTGCGACCTGGTGTTGCAGGAAGTGAATCAATTCCCCAAGCAGCTGCGATATCAACGCGAGCTGCAGAATCTGCTACTGGGCGACCGCCAGGAAGAAGTGTTGGGAGCGCGCCAGCCTCAAGTGCTCCACGCTCGCCTGCGCGACGTGGAATCCATGCAAGCTTTGCACCACTCTTCTCAGCAAGTGCAGTAGCGGCAGAGAGAAGTCCAGCAGATTCGGATGCGCGCTCACCTACGAGAATCACTGACTTTGCAGTCAGCGTTACACCTGCAACTGCAGCAGCTTCTGCTCCTGGTGCAACCTTGATGAACTCTGCTGAGAGCTTATCCATCGCGATAGACCCCTTTGTCGCAACTGATGTGACCTTGAGTCCGCGCTTCTTGAAGTTCTTATTGAGACGGAGGAAGACAATTGGTGATTCTTCCTCTGGCTCAAAGGCAACGAGGAGAACGTGATCTGCTACATCGATATCGCTGTAATGAACATCGAACTTACCTGCAACCTTGGCTGCAAGGAATTCGCCTTCTTCTTTACCTGAGACACGTGCACGGAAATCGATATCGTTTGTCTTCAACGCAATACGCGCAAACTTTGCATACCCATATGCATCTTCTGTTGTGACGCGACCACCGGTCAGAACAGCTGCGCGCTTGCCCTTGAGACCTGCTGCAGCTGCAGCGAGTGCCTCTGGCCATGATGCTTCAACGAGAATTCCATCTGCGTTACGAACGAGTGGCTGTGAAAGTCGAGCAGTTGATGTCACATACTTAAATGCCCAACGACCCTTATCGCAGTTCCACTCTTCATTTACTGCAGCATCATCTCCTGCGAGGCGACGAAGTGTCTTACCGCGACGAACATCGGTACGCATATCGCAACCTGATGCACAGTGCTCACATGCAGATGGAGTTGAGACCAAGTCGAATGGACGTGCGCGGAATCGGTATGAAGCACCTGTGAGTGCACCTACTGGACAAATCTGAACAGTGTTACCTGAGAAGTAAGAGTTAAATGGATCGTTCTCGTAGATACCAACCTGCTGCAACGCACCGCGGTGGTTGAGAGTAATAAATGGATCTGATGCAATCTGATTTGAAAAACGTGTACAACGTGCACAGAGCACGCAACGCTCGCGATCGAGCAATAGCTGTGAAGAGATATTGATTGGCTTCTCAAAAGTGCGCTTGTAGCCAGTTAAACGTGACTCTGCATTTCCATTGCTCATCGCTTGGTTCTGTAATGGGCACTCGCCGCCCTTATCGCAGACCGGGCAATCGAGTGGGTGGTTACCAAGGAGAAGCTCCATCACACCTTTCTGCGCCTTATCTGCAACTGGTGATGTGAGCTGAGTCTTTACAATCATATTTGGCTCTACAGGAATCGTGCATGATGCCTGTGGCTTTGGAAATGCGCGGCCGTTGATTTCGACATCGACGAGACATTGACGACAAGCACCTACTGGATCAAGAAGTGGGTGATCGCAGAAACGTGGAATCTGGATTCCGAGCTTCTCTGCTGCACGAATAATGAGTGTGCCCTTTGGCACCGTTACCTCAAAGCCGTCGATGACGACGGTAATCATCTCTACTGCAACTACTTCTTGAGTGGTCATTACTTAGCCTCCGCAAAGAGTGTTGACTTTGATGCATCGAATGGGCAACCGCCACCAGTTACGTGTGCGATGTACTCATCACGGTAATACTTGATTGATGATGTAATGGAAGATGTTGCACCATCACCAAGAGCACAGAATGAACGGCCCATGATGTTGTCGCAGAGATCAAGCAGCTTCTGTAGATCTGCCTCTGTGCCCTTACCTTCTTCGAGGTCACGCAAGATTTGTACCAACCACCATGTGCCTTCGCGGCATGGTGTGCACTTTCCACATGACTCGTGCTTGTAGAACTCTGTCCAGCGCAATACAGCGCGAACCACACATGTGGTCTCATCAAAGATCTGAAGCGCTTTAGTTCCGAGCATGGAGCCCGCTGCTGCTACGCCTTCATAATCCAATGGAACATCCAAATGCTCATCGGTAAAGATCGGTGTTGAAGAGCCACCTGGTGTCCAGAACTTCAACTTGTGACCGTTACGAACTCCACCTGCGAGCTCGAGAATCTGGCGAAGTGTGATTCCGAGTGGTGCTTCAAACTGTCCCGGATTATTAACGTGGCCTGAGAGTGAGTAAAGAGTTGCACCCTTTGACTTCTCTGTACCCATTGATTGGTACCACTCTGCGCCATTTGCAACGATTGCAGGAACAGCTGAGATTGACTCAACATTGTTTACAACAGTTGGACGTGCATATAAACCAGCGATTGCTGGGAATGGTGGGCGAAGACGTGGTTGGCCACGGAAACCTTCAAGTGAATCAAGCAAAGCTGTCTCTTCACCGCAGATATAGGCACCTGCACCGATGTGAAGAACGAGATCAATATCGTGGCCTGTACCGAAAACACTCTTACCGAGGTAGCCAGCCTTATAGGCATCTGCAATCGCCTTATTGAGACGACGTGCAACGTGAGTTACTTCGCCGCGGATATAGATAAAAGCATGCTTTGCACGAATTGCATATGCAGCGATGATGACGCCTTCAACAAGAACGTGTGGGTTAGCCATAAGTAGTGGCATGTCCTTACATGTTCCTGGCTCTGACTCATCAGCATTCACAACGAGGTAGTGCTCCTTGTTATCGCCCTGTGGAATAAAGCCCCACTTCATTCCGGTTGGGAAGCCTGCGCCACCACGACCGCGAAGTCCAGAATCTTTAACGAGTTGAATGAGTGCATCAGGATCCATTGCAAGAGCTTTTTGAGCAGCCTTGTATCCACCGTTGCGCTTGTATGCATCAATAGTGAACGAATCCTTCTCATCCCAATGTGCTGAAAGGACGGGAGTTAATAGAGACATTACTTGCCTTCCTTTGCGAGCTTGAGACCAAGAAGTGTGGGAGCACCTGCCTGAACGCCTTCTTCTGCAAGTCCATCATCGAGCCCTGCAAGTACTGCAGATGCTTCCTTGTATGTAACAAGACGGCTTGGACCGCGAGTTGGGGCTGGTGGATTTCCTGCACGAGCACCATCGACAAGAGCCTTTGCTGATTCAACTGTCTGGTTGTCGTAGAACTCCCAGTTAGCCATCACAACGGGCGCATAGTCACATGCTGCGTTGCACTCGATATGTTCGATAGAAACTTTTCCATCATCTGTAACGCCATCATTTTCAAGACCGAGGTGCTCTTTGAGCGATGCGAGAATCTGATCGCCACCCATGATTGCGCATAAAGTATTTGTGCAGACTCCGATGTGATATTCACCGGTTGGCTTGCGCTTGTACTGTGTATAGAAAGTAGCGACTGCTGATACTTCAGCTGTCTCGATCTCAAGAATTGCAGCAATGGTTTCGATGCCTTCATTTGTAACGAAACCAGAGATTGATTGTACGTAGTGAAGCAAAGGCATAATTGCTGAACGCTTGCGTGGATAGCGCGCAACGATTGATTGCATTACATCCTGATTCAAAGTTGTCATTAGCGGTCCACGCCTCCCATAACAGGATCAATAGATGCAACAGCGCCGATGATGTCGGCAACCATTCCACCTTCGCTCATTGCAGATGTTGATTGAAGATTGTTAAATGATGGTTCACGGAAGTGAACGCGATAAGGCTTAGTTCCACCGTCAGAGACAATGTGTGCTGCAAGCTCACCGCGTGGTGATTCAACTGCTGCATAAGCCTGACCTGCTGGAACGCGGAAACCTTCTGTCACTAACTTGAAGTGGTGGATGAGCGACTCCATTGATGAGCCCATGATTTCGCGGATGTGATCGAGTGAGTTACCAAGTCCATCTGCACCAAGGGCAAGCTGAGCTGGCCAAGCAATCTTCTTATCGGCAACCATTACTGGCTGACCTTCTGTTGCATCTAACTTGTCGAGCGCTTGTTCAATAATGCGAAGTGATTGTTCGAGCTCTGCCATGCGAATCAAGAAGCGACCATAGACATCGCATGTATCTGCGGTGATGACATCGAATTCATAATTCTCATAGCCGCAGTAAGGCTGCATCTTGCGAAGATCCCAAGGCAGACCTGTTGAGCGAAGAACTGGACCTGTGATTCCGAGAGTGGTGCATCCAGCAAGATCGAGATATCCGATTCCCTCAGTGCGCTTCATCCAGATTGTGTTACCAACCAAGAGCTTCTCATTATCCTTAAAGTTCTTACGAAGTTCCTTCACGAGATCACGAAGACGTGATGTCATTCCTGCTGGAAGATCTTGCTGGACTCCACCCGGACGCACATAGGCCATGTTCATACGAAGACCTGTGATTGCTTCAAATGCATCGAGAACAAGTTCGCGTTCGCGGAATGCAAAGAACATTGGTCCCATTGCACCGAGTTCGAGTGCACCAGTTCCAAGTGCCACCATGTGTGAAGAGATGCGATTGAGCTCCATCATCAAGACACGAATGATTGATGCGCGCTCTGGAATATCGTTAGTGATTCCGAGCAACTTCTCGATAGCAAGACAGTAAGCAGTCTCATTAAAGATTGGTCCTAGGTAATCCATTCGTGTGGCAAATGTTGTGCCCTGTGTCCAAGAACGGTATTCCATGTTCTTTTCAATACCTGTGTGCAAGTATCCAATACCTGGGCGAACTTCTGTAACAGTCTCACCTTCGAGCTCAAGAACAAGGCGTAATACACCGTGTGTAGATGGGTGCTGTGGACCCATGTTGACGATGATGCGCTCTTCTTTTGCCTCGCCGATTTCAGAGACGAGTGAATCCCAATCGCCACCAGTTACTGAATAAACAGTTCCTTCAGTGGTTTCGCGAGTAGCTGCATATGGATCGAATGTGGTCACTTGTAAGACCTCCGATTCTGTGGCGCCGGTGTAGTTGCACCCTTGTATTCGACTGCAATTCCGCCGAGTGGGTAATCCTTGCGCTGAGGATGTCCATCCCAGTCATCTGGCATCAAGATGCGAGTAAGTCCTGGATGTCCATCAAAGATAATTCCAAACATGTCGAAAGTTTCGCGCTCGTGCCAATTGTTTCCGCCATAGACCTCAACAAGTGAAGGAATATGTGGATCAACTTCTGATGTGCAGACCTCAAGACGAACGCGCTGATTCTTTGTCATTGAGAGCAATGGATATACAGCTACGAGTTCGCAACCTGGGCGATCTGGATAGTGAACGCCTGAGACTCCCATGCACATTTCAAAGAGCAACTTATCGCGAAGAGTCTTTGCAACTTCTACGAGGCGCTCTTTCTTTATGTGAAGTGTGAGTTCGCCGCGATCAACAACTACCTTTGTAATTGCATCTGCGAAATCTGGATATGCGCGCTCGAGATCATCTGCAACCTGATCAAAGTAGCCACCATATGGGCGCTCTGTTGAACCTGGATTTGTAACTGTACGAACTAATCCACCGTAGCCTGATGTATCGCCAGTTCCGGAAACGCCAAACATGCCTTCTTGTGTCATTTAAGCGAGCGCTCCTTCATGTGGAAGGTTGCCGAGCTGAATTGTTGGCTTAGCCTTCAAAGCAGCCTCTTCTACTGCTTTTATGACAGCTTCGCGGTTTGCTCCGAGCTTTGTATCTGAAATTTGTTCATGTAATTTGATGATTGCATCCATTAATTGTTCTGGACGCGGTGGACAACCTGGAAGATAAATATCTACCGGAACAACGTGATCAACACCTTGAACGATTGCGTAGTTATTAAACATTCCACCAGAAGATGCACATGCACCCATTGAGATAACCCACTTTGGCGCTGTCATTTGATCGTAAATCTGTCGAAGAACTGGCGCCATCTTCTGTGAAACGCGACCTGCAACGATCATCAAATCTGCCTGGCGAGGAGAGGCGCTAAAGCGCTCCATTCCAAAGCGAGAGATATCGTGCTTCGGTGATGAACCAAGTGCCATCATCTCAATCGCACAGCATGCAAGACCAAATGTTGCTGGCCACACTGAGCTCTTGCGCATATATCCGGCAAGACCTTCAACTGTTGAGAGAAGTACTCCGCTAGGTAATTTATCTTCGAGACCCATTGTTTAGTCCCATTCCAATCCGCCACGTCGCCAAACGTATGCATATGCAACGAATACCGTTGCGATAAAGATGCCCATTTCAACTAGACCAAAGAGTCCAAGGGCATCAAATGTCACTGCCCATGGATAGAGGAAGACAATTTCAATATCGAAGACGATAAATAACATCGCAGTGAGGAAGTACTTCACTGGAAAGCGTCCGCCCTCGAGAGCTTGAGGTGATGGTTCGATTCCGCACTCGTACGCCTCTTGCTTGGCGCGGTTGTAGCGAGCTGGACCGGTTACTGCTGCAATGCCGACCGAGAAGGCGGCAAAGCCAAATCCAATCGCAAAGAGAATGATGATGGGCAAATATGGATTAGCGCTCACAGGCGGTAAGTCTAGGTGGTACTGCCTGTAGACAAAATCGTTACGGCTTCACAGCCATGTGAACTGCGACAACTCCGCCAGTTAAATTTCTGATAGCGACTTGAGACCAGCCAGATTTCTCAATGATGGCAGAGAGCGCAGCCTGATTGGGCCATGCCTTGATCGATTCAGCGAGGTAGATATAGGCATCTGGGTTGGAGGAGGTCTTCTTGGCGATCCATGGGAGGGCGCTCATGAGGTAATTGGTATAAATGGTACGAAACGGACGCCATGTGGGGGCTGAGAACTCGACGATCACGAGGCGGCCGCCAGGGCGGACTACTCGGAGCGCCTCTTTGAGGGCAGCCTCGGTCTTATGAGTATTGCGAAGGCCAAATGAGATCGTGTAGAGGTCAAATGAGTTATCCCCAAAAGGGAGCTGGAGGGCATCTGCCCATTGAAAATTGAGGTATGGGCGCTGCTTTCGGCCGGCATCGAGCATTCCATGGGAGAAATCTGCTGAGGTGACCTTCGCCCCCGCCTTATAGAGAGGTTCTGAGCTGGCGCCGGGGCCGGCTGCCATATCGAGGATCTCCATCCCCGGCTTTGGGTCGATCAGCGTGGTGACCTTCTTGCGCCACCGCTTAGTCTGGCCAAGGCTCAAGAGATCGTTGACGAGGTCATAGCGCTTTGCCACGCCATCGAACATCGCAGCGACTTCTTCAGGCTCTTTGCTCATATCAGCTCTAGACATGTGGGTAGTCTGGCGCAAAGGTAGGCTTCGCTACAACTTTTAACCTGAAAGATTCCTGGAGGACACATGTCATCTACAGCCACACTTCGCGTCGCAGTTGCACCTCGTAGCACTGCGCTGACTCAAGCCCTCTTCATCGTCGGCGGGGTTGCATTTATCTCAGCGATGGCTCAGGTGTCAATTCCAGTTCCAGGATCTCCTGTTCCTGTTACAGGCCAGACGCTTGCCGCACTTCTTGTAGGCACTACATATGGCGCTCGCCTTGGCTTCGCAACTTTTTCAACATATCTCCTTGCGGGAATCGCCGGAGCTCCTATCTTCGCTCCATCTGCAACATCTGCCAATCACGGAATCGATCGCGTCATGGGAGCAACAGGTGGTTACCTCATCGGAATGCTTGTGGCATCCCTTCTCCTTGGCTATCTCGCAGATCGCAAAGCAGATCAGAAGTTCCTTACTTCATATCCCGCACTTCTCCTTGGCGAAGTAACAATCTTTGGATTTGGTCTTCTCTGGCTTCATAACTCTTTGAACCTTTCATGGTCTGCAACAATTGCAGCAGGCTTTACACCATTTATCATCGGTGAAATTCTTAAAGTTGCAATCGTCGGTACATCTCTTCCGCTTATCTGGCGCAAGATTGCATCGACACTTAATAAGTAATTAATTACTGATGCCCTCATTAGTTCCAGTTACAACCAATCGCATTGGTTCTCACCTGCCTTTATTGCAACTTCTACCTGAAGATACGCAGTATTCATGGGTGCGTGGCGGTGAAGGTCTTGTAGGTTGGGGCGAATACGCATCGATACGCGTCACCGGCAAAGATCGCTTTGAGCAGGTACGAACATGGTGGCATCAGCAATTAGAGACTTTCTCTATCTCTAACTCTGTCCATGGAAGTGGCACAGGGCCAGTGCTTTTCACTTCTTTTAGCTTTGATCGCAATGAAGAATCCATTGCAGTGATCCCCCGCGTCATTGTTGGAACGAAGGGCGAAAACTCATGGATTACATGGATTGGTGAAAGCGCACAACCTGCACTTTCCGATGTAGCGCCACAGTATGCAGAAAACTCTTTTCAATGGGGTCAAGGCACTCTGACCGAACAGCAGTGGGAGTCTCGCGTTGCCCAAGCCATTGCAAAGATTGATAAGACAGAGATTGATAAAGTCGTACTTGCTCGTGATTTGATTGCAACAACCGACGGTGCAATTGATGTGCGCCCAGTCTTAACAAAGTTGGCTGAGAACTATCCAGCAACGTGGGTCTTCTCAGTCGATGGCCTCATTGGTGCCACACCGGAACTTCTTCTTCGACTTTCACGCGGTATGGTGACATCACGCGTACTTGCAGGAACTATTCCTCGCACCGGAGATGATGCACGCGATCTTGCACTTGCCGGTTCTCTTGCACGATCATCAAAAGATCTCGAAGAGCACGAATATGCAGTTCGCTCTGTGGCAGAAGCGCTCGAACCATTCTGCTCCTCAACAAATGTTCCTGAAGCTCCATTTGTTCTTCACTTAGCAAATGTCATGCATCTTGCAACAGATGTGACTGGCGCGCTCCTTGAATCTAAACATCATGTAGATGCATTCGCACTTTTAAAATCACTCCATCCATCAGCTGCGGTCTGTGGAACTCCTCGCAATATTGCATTCGATGTGATTGATGAGATTGAAGGAATGAACCGCGGTCGCTATGCAGGACCAGTTGGATGGATTGATGCACGAGGAGATGGCGAGCTCGGTATTGCACTTCGCTCGGGTCAGGTGACTGGCAATGAGATCCGAATCTTTGCTGGCTGCGGAATTGTTGCGGGCTCAGATCCTGTCGTAGAACTTGCCGAAAGTAATGCGAAATTTAGCGCGATGCGCTCTGCCCTTATTTAAATCGAATCGACTGAGTTATAAATCGCTTGCAGATTATCTGCATTGCTTTCACGATCAGGAACCTTTACCACTACAAGTGAAAGGCCAACAACAAGCTTTGAAAGTTCTGTAATCAGCCCGGAGCGCTCTGTAATTATGGATGTTGGAAGTCCAAAAGCTGCAGCGATTTTTGTGAGATCCAGGTTGTGGGGCGTACCAAAGATGCTCTCAAAGCCTGCAACCCCGCGGTGCGCCAAGGTAGAGAAGATTCCTCCACCATTGTTATCAATGACGATGATCTTGAGATTGATCTTTTCATTATGAATAAGCCCGGTGATGTCATGGAGGAAACTCAGATCCCCTAGTACGGCAATTGTCTCCTTGCGTTGCGATGCAATTCCAAGAGCTGTTGAGATATTCCCATCAATGCCTGCAAGACCGCGATTAGCAAAAGTTTCTACTCCGCTACGGGCAACTGCGAAACCTTCGATATCTCGAATAGGTCGAGATGAAGAGATGAAGAGTGTTGTTCCGGTTGGAACGCCGCTACCAATCTCGCGAGCAACGAGCGCCTCTGACCATGTCGAAAGATCCGCAATCTTCTTTGCTGCGCGATGTGAGAACTTATTCCAGCGCTCGACATATTCGTCATCTACTTCAGGTGCTTCCACAACAGGAAGAGCTGTGAATTTCTGATCTGCTGAGCGGTCGCTATCAACGGTGAGAATTCGGGGATCAATAACGATTGTCTTACGTGCGCGTGAAATCATGCGGTTGATCGAGCGCGAAAGCGTTGTTCGGCCAATAACAACGACGGTATCGGGTGCGAGCTCATCTGTAATCGTCTGAGATGTTAAGAAGATGCTTGCGTGTGAGAGCGCGTTCTTAAATGAGAGTGGATCTTCTGCGATGAGCGGCCAACCGAGATCAGCGGCAAACTTTTCAACGCTTTCAACTGTAAAGCCTGCGCGATCATGTCCTACAACAAGGATTCCGCGGGTAGATTTTGTATAGAAAGTTCCTGCGCTCTTACGATCGAAATCACGAGGTGCGCTGACGGTGAGATTTGCCAACCAATCGCTATCGTCATCAACGCCGAGCGGTTCTGCAAATTGCACATTGAGGTGCACCGGCCCTGATTTTAATGAGTTCAATGGAAGGACCATCGGATAGGCAGCACCTGAAATATCTGCAAAGTAACGAACTGCCTTACCGAAAATGCGCTCCTGCTCTGTTGTCTGGTTGGCACCGGTACGACGTAATTCTGCTGGTCGGTCTGCAGTAATCACTAACAGCGGAAGGTTTGAGTGAGAAGCTTCAAGAACAGCAGGGTGATAGTTGGCAAGGGCTGTTCCTGATGTACAAATAATGGGAACCGGGCGATGAGTTGCCTTAGTGATACCGAGTGCAAAGAAAGCAGCTGTGCGTTCATCTATACGAGTATGCAGAGTAATAAGTTTGCGCTCTGAAGCTTCAAAGAAAGCCATCGTCAATGGCGCATTGCGAGAGCCAGGTGAAATCACAACATCGGTAATACCGGCTTCAAGAATTTGGCGAACAATTGTGCGCGCAAGAGTTGTCGATGTGTTCATGAGAGACCTAAGACCTCTGCGCAGCGCATGGCACGATTCTTCCACCATTCGTAGCGATCAGGTGCCACATCAAGTCCATCGAGCTTGATATCTAAATCACCTAGCGCGATTGAGCCATCGATGATCTTCAACTCTGCAACATCCACGCTCATCAAAGAGCCAGTGGCAAGACCACAGTCATAATTGAGATCAACGATTGATGCTGCGAGCTCTAGACCATAGTGAATTCCGACAGCGCTCTCGAGGGCACTTGAAACAACCACCGGAAGATTGTGGTGATCTGCAATGGCAAGTGCACGAGTAATGCCACCGAGTGGTTGCACTTTAAGCATCACAATATCTGCAGCTCCTGCAAGGTCTACTGCAAATGGATCTGTCGCTTTACGAATTACCTCATCAGCGGCAATAGTCAGCGGGATACGAATCTTTGACTTTAATTCGCGCATCTCTTCGATCGCGGCACAAGGCTGCTCAACATATTCAAAAGGTCCAACGTTCTCATAGAAGGCGTAGAGATTAGTAAGTGCTTCATCAACGCTCCAGAGTCCGTTGACATCGATTCGTATATTTACTTTTCTTCCTAATGAACGAATCCGTGCTAGTCGCGCAATATCCTCAGAGAGGTTATCGCCCACTTTGACTTTATAGGTCTTCACGCCGTGATAGGAGGCAACTAGGCGATCAATAACAGCCTTATCGTTGCTCGCAGGAATAGTGCCATTTACTGGGATAGAGCGACGCAACTGAGGAGGACGTGGAGATGTTGCCGCTTCGATAGCAGATGCCAGCCACAGTGATGATTCTTGATCACCGTATTCAAGGAATGGTGAGAACTCTCCCCAACCGTATTCACCTTTAAAGAGAGCAACCTCTCGCACTGTTACCCCACGAAAATTAGTCTTCGTTGGAAGCGCGATAACGCGCATAGTGGAGAGGAGCTCTTTAAACATTATGGGCGCTTGGGAAACTTTCCAAAGTCAGGTTTGCGCTTCTCTTTATAAGCATCGCGACCTTCTTGGCCTTCTTCACTTAAGTAGAACAAGAGCGTTGCATCGCCTGCAAGTTGTTGGATTCCAGCAAGCCCATCATCTGCAGCATTCATTGATGCCTTCAATAGACGGAGCGCCATTGGGCTGTTCATAAGCATCTCGCGACACCATGAGACAGTCTCTGCCTCGAGCTCTGCAAGTGGAACAACTGTATTAACAAGTCCCATATCGAGCGCTTCTTGCGCATCGTATTGACGAGTCATAAACCAAATTTCGCGAGCCTTCTTCTGTCCAACATTGCGAGCAAGAAGTCCTGAACCATAGCCACCGTCGAATGAACCGACCATTGGTCCTGTCTGTCCAAACTTTGCATTATCTGCAGCGATCGAGAGATCACACACAACGTGGAGAACATGTCCGCCACCGATTGCCCAACCAGCGATCATCGCAACAACTGGTTTTGGCGTGCGGCGAATCTGAACCTGAAGATCGAGAACATTGAGACGACCCATGCCTTGCTGGCCCACCGCATCATCACCTATATATCCATCGTCACCGCGAACGCTGATATCTCCGCCGGAACAGAAAGCTTCGCTGCCTTCACCGGTAAAGATGATGACACCGACCTCAGTGTTATCGCGCGCTAAATCAAAGGCCTCTTTCAATTCGATGATTGTCTGAGGGCGGAATGCGTTACGTACCTCTGGGCGATTGATCGTAATCTTCGCCATTCCATCGGCGCTCTCATACTTAATATCGGTGAACTTCTCTCCCCCACGAGCGGTCTCCCACTTAGGGATGCTGCGGTCACCAAAATCACGCTTAATTGGCTTGCTCACGATTCCTCCATTGTTGATTACGGGCGATAGCCTACGCGGGCAATGGAGCAAAACGCACAACGAGAAGTTCGCACAGTCGATTCCACATGGAACCTGGGCGAGTTAATGGCCCGTATCGCAAAGGCGCTCGTCTCTGATGGCCCCGCCCTTGCCCTCTCTCCAATTTCCGCACCGACCGTCTCGGGACGTACCGCTCTCGTTGTGACAACAACGGGAAGCTCTGGTCAACCAAAAGAGGTCGGGCTCTCTGCATCTGCTCTTCTGACATCTGCTCGTTCATCTAATAAATTTCTTGGAGCAGAGTTTGGCAATACATGGTCGCTACTTCTGCCGCTGAACCATGTTGCTGGAATAAATGTATTGGTCCGTTCACTTGAACTTGGAACAACACCAACAAATTTGATTGGCTACACCGGAAAGTTTCCAAAGGTTGATTTCACGGCGATTGTCCCAACACAGCTCTATCGCGCACTCAACGGCGATAGCAATCTCCTCCAACATCTACAGAGCGCGAAAGCGGTACTTGTCGGTGGAGCGGCGCTGACTTCTGCCCTTCGCGAGCAGGCAGAGTCTGCAGGTATCAAGGTAATTGAAACTTATGGATCTACGGAAACATCAGGTGGGTGTATCTACGACGGCGTACCGCTTGATGGCGTTGAAGTTGCACTCGGATCTGATAATCGCATTGCAATTAAAGGCAAGGTTGTTGCACACGAACTTGTGAGCAAAGATGGTTGGTATTACACATCTGATGCTGGCCATTTTGAAAATGAGAAGTTAATTGTTGATGGACGTATTGATGACATCATTATTTCAGGCGGCGAAAATGTTTCTCTCACCGCAATTGATCGAGTTATTTCTCAAACCTTCCCAGATATTCAGGCGGCAGCATTTGCAATTGCAAATCCAGAGTGGGGGCAGGCGGTTCATTTAGCGATTGTTGGCGCTGATTCAGGGAATGAAGAGAAGATTCAAGAGCTTCTCGCACGTGAACTTGGTGGCGCATCAAAGGTGAAGCGCTTTCACCACATCGCGCAGTTACCATTGATAGGTATTGGAAAAGTAGATCGCAGAGCACTTGTGGAGATGGTCAATGAATAAGTGGATTATTGGAGCTCGACCAAAGACTCTTCCTGCAGCAATTGCGCCGGTTGCCGTTGCTACAGCTCTCGCAGGAAGCGATGCATCGCTCATCCCTGCGCTTCTTGCGCTCATTGTCAGTCTGAGCCTTCAAATCGGCGTTAATTACGCAAATGATTACTCGGATGGAATCCGCGGTACAGATGCAGATCGAGTTGGTCCTACTCGCATCACTGCTGCAGGGTTAGCAACGCCTTCATCAGTCAAGGTTGCCGCATTTATCTCATTTGGAATCGGTGCAGTTGCAGGTCTAACTCTTGCAACCATGACAAGTTGGTGGCTGATTGCTGTTGGCCTTGCAGCAATTGCAGCAGCATGGGGATATACCGGCGGTAAGAATCCATATGGATATATGGGTCTTGGCGAACTCTTTGTCTTCATCTTCTTCGGCGTTGTTGCAACAGTTGGAACTTTCTATGTGCAGACTGAAGTGATCACTCTCGATTCGATTCTGATTTCAATCTCAATGGGTTCTTTTGCATGTGCTCTTCTTGCAATCAATAACATCCGCGACCGCGCACTCGATGCGCCAGCTGGAAAGAAGACCCTTGCTGTTCGCCTCGGAGATCGCAGAGCCCGATACTTCTTTGCAGCTCTCATCTCACTGGGATACCTTGCAACTTTTGCTCTAGGAATTATTTGGACACCTCTTACTCTCCTGACTCTCCCTCTCAGTGCACCTTTAGTTCATGGAGTTCTCGGAACCGCTCAAGGACGCGACCTCATACCGTTCCTTGCGAAGACTGGAAAGCTCCAACTCCAGTTCTCCATCCTTTTAAGCGCGGCGCTAGTATTGAGCCATGGTTAAACTCGAAGGCTTCTTTGCAGTACTTGCAATTGGTTTAATGCTCTTTGCATTTATTGATTGTGCAATGCGCGAAGATCTTCAGATAAAGAAGCTCCCTAAGTGGGGCTGGCTCCTTGTAATCATTCTCTTTCCAACATTTGGATCCATTGTCTACCTCGTTGCAGGTCGACAAGGTGCCTTGCAGAAGCGTCAGAAGAAGAGCAAGCCACGCGTTTTACCACCGGATGACAATCCGGATTTCTTGCGCGGTCTTTAAATTATTTTTGATTGAGGCCAGAGTACGTGTGCTTACCTGTGCCCCAGACATTGACGTAGACATAGTTAAATAAGAATGTTGAGCCTGCAAATATGCAGAGCCATGCCGCGCGACGTCCGCGCCAACCAATTGTTACGCGTGCATGAAGGTATGCCGCATATGCAACCCAGGTGATAAATGCCCAGGTCTCCTTTGGATCCCAACCCCAGTAGCGACCCCATGCGCTCTCTGCCCAAATTGCACCGGCGATAACTGAGAAGGTCCAGAGTGGAAATACAAATGCAACGAGTCGGTATGAGAGTTGATCAAGAGTTTCAAGTGATGGGATGCGAAGAGCCCAGACTGGTCGAGCCCCTGCTTCTTCATAACGCTCCAAGAAGAGATATGCAGCAGCGATGACATTTGCAAGTAGGAAGATTCCGCCGCAGATAATCGCAGTTGAAACATGGATGATCAACCAAGTTGATTTCAGTGCGGGAACAAGTGGCGCACTATTTCGATAGAGAAGTGTGATTGCAGTTCCAAGAGTAAGTAGAACTGAGAAAGAGATAAAGAGACCTAGCCAGCGAAGATCGTACTTACGAAGCGCTACGAGATATGCGAGCGAGAATGCAAATGCCCCAGTAATGGAGAACTCGTACATATTTCCCCACGGTGCGTGACCTGCAGAGATTCCACGAGAGATGATTCCAGCAAGTAAAAGCGCAGTGCCGAGCGCCATAAATGTGGTTGCAAGGCGCGCTGCCTTCTCTGTTCGCTTGTAATCAAGAGTCTTAGTAAGAAGGTTGCCATCTGTTACATCAGCGTTCTTTGGAGTGCGCACGGCAAATGCAGTTTCAAATGCATGAGCCAAGAATGAGAGAGTAAAGAGCGCCATCGCAGAGTAAACGAAGTTATTCGATGTATATGCCCATGTTGTATTCATCTGACTACTTCACGCTTTCTACTAATCGAGAAACTTCTTCTGCTAATCCAGGAGCATTGTTCTTGGCCAAGGCGGCAACTTCAACTTGAGATCCTGTGACTTTAATCCAGATACGCCTACGTCGACCATATAGGGATGAGATGAGGCCCAGGACTGCAAAGATAGCGCCAAAGAGTGCAAAGCCCTTTCCACGATCATCAACAATTTGAAGATTAACCCACGGAGTAACGCCTTCTAAAGTGATAGTTCCGCCGGGATAAGTAAATGTTTCTCCTATACCGACTGAGCCGAGTCCAAGGTTCTTCATCTTCTCAGTATTAATTCGATAGACCGATTGCGGAACGCCTGAATCAAGCCCTAAATCACCGCTCCATACAGAGAAGAGGAGACGTGGATTTAATAGCTCTGGATAGATTGAAACGCCACCCATTGTTTTGGTGCGCTCAAATGTAGGCAAGAATGATGAAACGAATCCAACTGATGGCGTCGCATCAGGAACTTTAATAGCCCCGATAGATCGAAGATTTCCATCTTGTGGCAAGAATGTCACTGGCCCTTGGAATGCAACTGCGCCCAATGAATCTCTCACAGTCACAATGGGCGAGTAACCATTTGCTTGGAGATAGACGCGAGTACTGCCGAAGGTCAGCGGTGAATTAACTTTAACTACCTGCTTCTTACTTACTCCGCCTTCAGTTGTTGTGACGTAGGCGGTGTAATCCTGCGGCATATTTGTCTTTGGATCGTACTTAGCAACAAATTTATCAACCGTGATCGTAAATTGACCAAGATCAGAATCTTTAGTCAGCTTCCCTAGGGTGAGAGTGTCATAGCTTGTTGGGACATTTACGAAGCGCTCACCAGTATTAACGATCGCTTCACCTTGAAGGCCAAAGAGTGAGCCGAAGCTAACGCCTATCAAGATAAAGATCAGTGAGAGGTGAAATAAAAGATTGCCGGTCTCTCGTAAGTAACCCTTCTCAGCAGAGATAGCGCTTTTTTCTTCGCGCACTCGAAAACGATTCTTCTTAAACCAGGTGCGCGCGCTCACTAGCGCTCTTTCTCCACCTTCAAAAGAAGTGTGGTGCTCCATTCGACTTAAATTCTTTGGAGTAAGGGGTGGAAGGGCGCGCATCGCATGGAAATGTTCAACGGCGCGTGGAAGCACACATCCGATGAGTGAGATGAAGAGCAAGATATAGATTGCGCTAAACCATGGAGATCCATAGACATCAAAGAGTGAGAGGCGATCGTAGAAGGGCGCAGTGCCTGGATGCTTCTCAAAGAAATCACGTACTGCGATGGGATTGCTCGTGCGCTGAGGAACGATTGAACCTGGAATAGCGGCTAGACCCATCATCATGAGAAGAATCAGCGCTGTACGCATACTTGTTAATTGGCGCCATGCAAAGCGGGCTAAGCCAATAAAACCAAGCTCTGGAATCTCTACATTATTACTCATTAGATCACCGGCTCAAAAACTGAAATAAGTGAGCGGAGGTTGATCATCAAATCTCCCCATACTCCGGTCAACTGCATAAATCCAATGAGAATCAAGAGCACGCCACCGACCTTGCTAATGAGTGAGCCCTTGCGAATAAAGAAAGAGCGAATCTTCTTGCTACGGTCGAGGAAAAGGCCAGAGAGAATAAAGGGAATTCCCAGTCCGATTGAATATCCAATGGAAAGAATCGCTCCACGGGTCGCACTGCCTTCATCAAAAGCGAGAGTCTGAACTGTTGCAAGTGCTGGTCCAATACAAGGAGTCCATCCGATTCCAAAGAGCGCACCTAATAGCGGCGCACCTGCGATTCCTCCGGTTGTAGAAATCTTTGGTTGAATCGTCGGAGCAAAGGGAAATACACCTAGGAAAAGGGTTCCCATAGCAATGGTAAAGATTCCTAAAATCTTTGTGATGAGATCTTCATTGGCTGCAATCTGGCTACCAAGTCCACCAAAAGCTAATCCATACGAAGCAAAGACAAATGTAAATCCCAGAACAAAGAGAAGTGAGCCGAGAAGTACTCGACCTTTAGTTGATGCAAATCCAGTTGCATAAGCAACATAACCTGGCACTAGTGGCAGCACGCATGGAGATAAAAATGAGAGCAACCCCGCAAAGAGCGCAATGGGTAGAGCTGCAATCAGTGTTCCGCCCATTAATTGATCTACAACGAAACTTGTCATTCGCTCTTCACCTTATCGAGCAGCTCGCTCAGTGAAGCGATAGTGACAACTCCCGAGATGCGACCTGCCACTAATCCTTTCTTATCAAGAACAATCGTTGTTGGGATCGCATTGGCAGGAAGTGATTTACTAAAGCCGATGAGCACTGCATCATCAATAAGAGTCGGGTACGGACTCTTGTTCTTACGCACAAATGCCTCTGCATTGACAGGATTGTCGCGTGTAAGAATTCCAAGGAAATTCACATCAGGATATTTCACTGACAGGGCTGAGAGCGTCGGCTCTTCTGCTCGACATGGCGAACACCATGATGCCCAGACATTAATGACTGCAACTTCATTCTGAGGCAATGAGTACTTTGTTCCAAGAAGTGTCATTCCAGAAAGTTCCGGGGCAGCAACGCGGTCGCCGATTGCGATATATGAAGTCGCACCATTTCCAGCAACGAAACTCTCTTGCGCAGTATTAGAACCGTTATTGCCACAGCCTGATAGAAGCAAGAGCGTAGCGAGAGCAACACTGAGCTTCTTCATATCTATCTCTCTACTTCTGAGGAAGTAGGTGGGCGGCTGGTTCTGAATATGAGGTGCCGGTAATCATGCCTTCATCATCAAAGTGGATTGAAGTAACTGAGGCCAAGGTGCATTCGCGCTTGCGTGGATCATGAAGTAAGCGACGACCTTCGACTGCACTGCGAAGAATCCAAATCGGTAATTGATGCGATACAACAATTGCATCTTTATCTCCTGCAGCTTTCTTCGCATCGAAGATTGCAGCAAGCATGCGGCTGATCTGTTCTTCATAAGGCTCGCCCCACGATGGCTTCCATGGGTTGTATAGGTGGCGCCAAGCAGATGGATGTTTAAGAACTCCATCGCCAATTCCAAATGGTTTTCCTTCAAAGATATTTGCTGCTTCGATTAATCGCTCATCGGTATGAATATCGATTGAGTGCGCCTTTGAAATTGGCGCCGCAGTCTCTTGTGCACGTTGAAGGGGTGAGACATGGAGAGCTCCGAGGTTGATGCTCTTTGACCATTCTCCAAGAGCCTCTGCCATCTCTTGGCCACGTGTAGATAAACGCCAACCTGGTTGACGTCCGTAGAGAATCTTCTGAGGATTTTCTACCTCACCATGGCGAACCACATGCACCGTTGAACTCATGGCCTAAGCATAAAGCGTGAAGTCGTAGGGCTTTCCCACTCAGCAATCGCTAAGGTTGAGGTATGGCGCAAAAGACCACTCGTGCTGCCTTCTTTGATGTAGATAACACCCTCGTTCGCGGGTCAACTCTCTACTTCCTTGGAAGGGGCATGTATCAACGCGGATATTTTACAAAGGCAGATATCTCGCGCTTTGTGGTCGCCAACCTTCGCTTCCGTATGACTGGCATGGAGAAGCAAGAAGTAATCGAGCGTTTTCAGAAAGCTGCGACAGATTTTGTGGGTGGGCATCAAGTAAGTGACATTCTTAAACTCGGTGAAGAGATCTACGATGAATATGTCTCACCGAAATTATGGGAGCGCACATGTGAGATTGCTCGTGATCATCTTGCAAAAGGTGAATCAGTCTGGCTTGTTACTGCAGCTCCACAAGATATGGCAGAGATCATCGCCAACCGATTAGGTTTTACTGGAGCAATTGGAAGTAAAGTCATCATCAAAGATGGAATCTACTCAGGTGAACTCGATGGAAAGATTCTCCACGGAGTTGAGAAGGCGTCGGCAATTCGTGCACTGGCGCAAGAGCATGATTATGATCTCAATGAGTGTTACTCATACTCTGATAGCCACAACGATCTACCGCTCTTAACAGCAGTTGGCTATCCATCTGCAATCAATCCTGATGCAATCCTTCGACTTAAGGCACTCGCTGAAGGATGGCCAATTCACGATTTCAGACGCGCTCGGTTCCTTAATCGACTCCTGGGTCCTGCGGTAAGTCGCCTCGCAGCTGTTGCAGCTCTCCTCGTTCCACGCAAGCGCCGATAATTCAATTCGCGCCAAGAGGTGCCAGCCCGCTAATGTAGGCAGGTTATGGAAATTCGTTCTCACGCCGATTACCTGCGCTCACTCGATGACGCAGCTCTTATCGCGCTCTTCGAAAGTCGGAGCGATCTCACATCGCCCGTTCCATCAGATATTGCAAGCCTTGCTGTGCGCGCATCATCAATTCCCAGCCTTGTTCGCGCCGTTGATTCACTCAATCGTTGGCAGCTACAAGTATTAGAAGCCGCTGCAGTCTTAGCAGAGCCCTTTACTGAGAAGGAGCTCTTGCAGCACACCGATAAGAGCGCAAAATTTGCACTTGCAGCACTTGTGGATCGTGCACTTATTTATTTAGGCCACGACGGCTATCGCATTCCCAATAATTTGCGCGATGTCTTAGGAAATGAAATTGCAGGGCTAGGAATACCAGCGGCGAAGAAGTTAAAGCTGAAGGATCTAGAAGGCGCTCCAGCGGCATCGAAGAAAGTTCTCGATGCAATGGTCTGGGGTCCACCTCGAGGCGCAGTGGCAGATGTGAAGAAACCAAATCCTGGACTGAAGTGGTTACTTGATGAGGGTTTTGTATCTCCAGTAAATCAGCAGACAGTTGTACTCCACCGCGAAGTCGCACTTCATTTGCGTGGAAATAAAGTTCACCGCGAGCTCTTCACGCAACAACCTGAACTCTCAGGTCGCACTGTTGAAGCAAAGAGCCTTCAACTTGCAGCAATCTCAAATGTCACAACGTTCTTGCGATGGGTTGAAGAAGTCCTCAATTTCTGGGGACAAGAACCTCCGATGGCGCTTAAAGCCGGCGGAATTGGCGTTCGTGATCTCCGTGAACTTTCTCAACACCTTGGCGTTGATACTGATTGCACATCTTTCATTATCGAAGTTGCATACATCAGCGGACTACTCACAATAGATCCTGATGATCGCGTCTTACCAACCCATCAATTTGATATCTGGCTCGCTCAACCTGCATCAGCGAAATGGGAGAACCTCATCTCTGCCTGGTTGATTACATCTCGCTTAAGCGGTTTAGATGCAGCTCCTCTGGGACCCGAGCTAGACCGCAGCACGGCATCAATCATTCGTAAGAAGCTCTTATCGCTCCTTGATTCTGTCCAAAATCTCGCGCCAACCCATCACTCACTTACTGCGGCGATTCAGTGGAACCTTCCTTACCGACGCACAGGTGGCATCCCTGAGGAATATATTCAATGGATTTCGCGCGAGGCAGAGTGGCTTGGAGTCACAGGGCAAGGTGCGCTCTCTACTTACGGCCACCTTGTATTGGCCGGTGAAGACCTTGCCGTAATCGATGCAGACCTTCCTAAGACTGTTGATCACATACTTATTCAGAGCGATAACACTGCAATTGCGCCCGGACCACTCGAGCAAGAGGTTTCACAGGAGCTTGATCTCATTGCAGATATTGAATCTCGCGGAGCTGCAACAGTATTTCGATTTAGTGAAGCATCACTTCGACGCGGGCTCGATCATGGCCGCACCGGCGAAGAAATCCTCGCCTTCCTGAAGAAAACTTCAAAGACCCCCGTTCCACAGCCACTTGAATATCTCATCGGAGATATTTCAAAGAAACATGGCAAGTTGCGCGTTGGTAACGCCTCTTCATTTATCCGTTGTGAAGATACTGCTTTAATTACGCAGATTATTAAAGATAAGAAAGTTGAGGCGTTAGGACTTCGACGCATTGCTCCTGAAGTTCTGATCTGTACTCATGATGCACATGATGCAATCAATATCTTGCGTGCAGCTGGATACCTTCCTGCAGCTGAAGATTCACAAGGGTTACTTCTGAGCGGTCCACGTATTCAGCGCGCACAGACTAAGGCGCGTCCTCCGCGAATTGTCGGAGAGTTTGAACAACCCGAGCGAGGCATACTCGAGATTGCAGTGCGCACAATTCGCACCGGCGAGAAATCATCTGCAAAACAGAGCACCCTTCGAGATATTTCACAGGAGGCTCTTGGTTCACTACCGCGCACAACTGCAAATGAAACTCTTGACCTCTTAACTAAACACTTGCGCGAAAATCCAACGAAATCACTCTCGATTGGCTATGCCGATAACAATGGCCTTGTCTCTCACCGCATCATCGATCCATTGAAAATTTCTGCCGGCTCATTGATGGCTCGAGATCACGCCACCGGCGAGGTCCTCACCTTTAGAATTCCGCGTATTACGGGGGTAGCAACGCTATGACGAGCGAGAATCACGACCAATACGGCAGACTTACCCCCATGTTGGCAGCAATTGAAGCGTTGGTGAAGTGCGAATCTCCTAGTGAAGATATCGATGCTTGCCGCTCTGTCGTTGCACTTGCTAGCGATATTGCAACACGTGTTCTCGGAACACCTGCACAGATTAAAGAGATTGAAGGACGACCTGTCTTCTGGTGGGGAAGCGAGCAACCAAAAGTTCTCGTCCTTGCCCATCTCGACACTGTCTGGCCGATTGGATCCTTCTCACCGCTCTGGAGCGTTGAAGGCGATGTAGTTCGTGGTCCAGGTGTATTCGATATGAAGGCCGGCTTTGTTCAGGCTCTCTATGCGTTAAAAGATATTGAAGGAGATGTCGCCCTCGTTGCGACTACCGATGAAGAGATTGGTAGCCACAAGTCGAAGGAGCTCATCAAGCAGCTCTCAACAGGTGCAGATGCAGTCTTAGTTCTAGAAGCCTCACTCGATGGCAAAGTGAAGACGGGACGTAAAGGTACAGCGATGTATCAGATCTCAGTTCACGGTAAGGCATCACATGCCGGCCTCGAACCAGAGAAGGGCATCAATGCAACAACAGAGATTGCACATGTAATTCTTGCTCTCGCTGCACTTGAAAATTCTGAACATGGAACAACTGTTGTTCCAACGCTATTAAAGTCTGGGACAACAATTAATACAGTTCCAGAGCTAGCGGTTCTTGAGATTGATGCTCGCTCATTTTCGCAAGCAGATCTTCAACGTGTAGATGCTGCAATTAAGAACATCACAGCAACGATTCCTGGTGCGCGTATTGAGATCGCAGGTGGGCTACACCGCCCTCCCCTACAACCTTCATCAACTGCTGCCCTCTATGAAATTGCAGAGAAAGTTGCGACAGGACTTGGAATGCCACCTTTAGGCTCTGCAGAAGTTGGAGGAGCAAGTGATGGAAACTTTGCTGCTGCAACAGGTGCGCGCGTTCTCGATGGACTCGGCGCAGTAGGTGGCGGTGCACACGCTGCTAATGAATGGGTAAGTCTTTCAACAATCGAGCCTCGTAGCGCTTTTCTCCATGCTTTTATTAAAGAATTACTCGCATGAGCGACGGACCACTCATTGTTCAGAGCGATAAGACGCTCCTACTTGATATAGATCATCCACTTTCAGTCGAGTGCCGTCGCGCGATTGCACCTTTCGCTGAGCTTGAACGAGCACCAGAACATATGCACACCTATCGCCTTACAAATCTAGGTCTCTGGAATGCCCGAGCTGCCGGCCATGATGCAGAGATGGTGATCGACACTCTTATTAAATATTCTCGCTATGCAGTTCCACATGCGCTCTTAATTGATGTTGCAGAACAGATGTCTCGCTATGGGCGCTTGCGACTAGAGGCAGATCCAATTCATGGTCTGATTCTTGTGACCACAGATACAGCTGTGCTCGAAGAAGTTATTAGAGCAAAGAAAATTGCACCTCTCCTTGGCGTTCGTATCGATAATGAGAGTATTGCCGTACATCCCAGCCAACGCGGTGCAATCAAGCAATCACTTCTACGCCTTGGTTGGCCAGCAGAGGATTTCGCAGGCTATGTCGATGGCCAAGCACATCCAATCGAACTCAAACAAGAGGGTTGGAAGATCCGTGAATATCAAGAGCATGCAGCTGAAGGTTTCTGGCATGGTGGCTCTGGCGTTGTAGTCCTACCGTGTGGAGCAGGAAAGACAATTGTTGGCGCAGCTGCGATGGCACATGCACAGGCAACAACTCTCATTCTCGTCACCAATACCGTTGCCGCACGTCAGTGGCGTGATGAGTTGTTAAAGCGCACATCTCTCAATGAAGATGAGATTGGTGAATATTCAGGTTCAAAGAAAGAGATTCGCCCCGTCACCATTGCGACCTACCAAGTTATGACTAAGAAGAAGAATGGTGTCTACGCACACCTAGACCTCTTTGATAGCCATGACTGGGGTTTGATTATTTATGATGAGGTGCACTTACTTCCCGCACCTATCTTCCGCTTTACCGCTGATATTCAATCGCGACGTCGCCTTGGTTTAACTGCAACTCTTGTGCGTGAAGATGGAATGGAGGGCGAGGTCTTCTCCCTCATTGGTCCAAAGCGATTTGATGTTCCTTGGAAAGAGATTGAAGCGCAGGGCTACATCGCTCCAGCAGAATGTATTGAGGTGCGAGTTAATCTCACTGAGGCAGAGCGCCTGGCCTATGCGACTGCAGAACCTGAAGAGCGTTACCGCAACTGTGCAACAACCCGCACAAAGCGCGATGTTGTACAAGAACTTGTCAGTCTCCATGCAAAAGAACAAATCCTTGTTATCGGTCAATATCTCGATCAATTAGATGATCTCGGCGAGACGCTAGGGTGTCCTGTAATTCAAGGATCAACTCCGCAGAAAGAGCGAGAAGAGTTATTTCAGGCATTTAGAACCGGTGAAATTTCTTGTCTCGTTGTTTCAAAGGTTGCAAACTTCTCAATCGATCTCCCTGAAGCAACAATTGCAATTCAGGTATCGGGTGCATTTGGTTCACGTCAAGAAGAAGCGCAGAGACTCGGCCGCGTATTGCGTCCAAAGGCTGATGGACGTGGAGCTCGTTTCTACTCTGTCGTTTCGCGTGACACTATCGATCAAGATTTTGCTCAGAACCGCCAGCGCTTCTTAGCTGAGCAAGGTTATAGCTACACAATTATTGACGCTGACGATGTTTTTCAAGGGAAGATCTAAACCGTATTGGATCTACTCGCCAGAAGTCGTGGTGCTCTCCATCAATAAGTGTGACCGGTACCTGTTCGCCATATAACTTTTCAAGCTCTGCATTGCCATCGATATAGATGATCTCAATTTCAAATGCGAGCTCTTCGCGAAGGCCCTCGAGAATATTCACAGCATCTTCGCAGAGATGACATCCGTGGCGGGAGTAAACGGTGACCATATCTATATTGTCGCACCCTGATAACGTTGCCCGCTATGAGGAGCCAATTCCAGCGCGGCATTCGCGCCACAGTGCTTCTCGCCCTACTTCTCGGTCTTCTCGTACCGATTCAAGCTCAAGCAATATCTCCATTCTTACAAAGACCAGCAACTCAATGGGGCAGCATCTATGCCGGGCCAAATACAAATGTAAAGCAAGCTCCTCGCGGAAAAGTTGCTTACATCGAGTCAAAATCTAAATTTGTCGTTAACTACAAGAATTTCCCAGAGTGGGCAAAGAAAGATTTTCAGGCGGCAGTCGATGTCTGGTCTGCAAACTTTTCATCAACCGTTCCCATCACTATCGATGCAACGTGGACACGAATTTCATCTTTTGGCGTTCTCGGCAGCGCACGTCCAGGTAGCTACTTTGCTGGCTTTGATAATTCACCTGATTCAAGCCTCTGGTATCCATCAGCGCTTGCAAATGCGCTTGCAGGAAAAGATTTAGATCCTAAGCAATCTGAAATCGTCATCCAGGTAAATTCACTTGCTGAGTGGAATACAAGAAACGATGGAATCTCTCACCAAAATGAGTATGACCTCGAATCAGTATTTATCCATGAGATGGGCCATGGACTTGGCTTCCTCTCGACAGACTCTTACGACACTTTCTTTGGCTATGGAAGTATCGATCAGCCAACCCCCTTCGATGCATATGTGCAGGTCGAAGATGGCCGTCGCCTCTCTGATCTACCCACACCATCAATTGAATTAGGTAAGGCACTTACCGCGCCACTTGTCTGGTCTGGTCCATTGGGTATTGCAGCAAATGGCGGAGTAAAGCCACTTCTCTACTCGCCTACTAAATATGAAGAAGGTTCATCGGTAAGCCACCTCGATGAGACCACTTTCTCTCAATCGAAATTCGATATGGTGATGACGCCCAATCTCGATGCTGGCGAGATCTTTCACGAACCCGGTCCTCTACTTCTTGCGATGATGGAAGATATGCGTCGCAAGCCACCTGTAGGTATTGCAGTTGGTACTCCGCTCCAGGTTCGAAACGTCAACGCTCTCGTTGCAGATGGCTCTGCAATCATCACCTTCGATCCACCGGCAAATGCGCGAACAGCGCAGATCACCAGCTATTCCGTCCGAAATCTCAAGACTAATCAGGTGAAATCAGCAACCTCATCTCCCATCATCTTTAACGGTTTAAAGAATGGGACTGCCTATACATTTGCAGTGACCGCTTCAAACTCCAATGGCTCATCTGACCCCGCCAACACCGCCACAGTCACACCGCAGGCAAGTTGGAAGCGCTTTATTATCGATTCCAAGAGCGATGCAACACTCGTGGCGAGCACCACTTTTAATGGGCAACCGGCAATTGCCTATATTGATTCGAAGAGCGGAGATCTCAAGCTCGCAACCTGGAGCGGTACAGTCTGGGTAAAGGTCACAGTTGATGGTGCTGGTGGATCGTCTGGACGTACCAATGCTTCAATCAAGGGTGCGCTCTCGCTCTGCGTAAATGGAAGTGGAAAGAGCCAAGTTCTCCATATCTTCTACTCAGATGCTCAGAACACTGATCTTCGATATGCAAAATATGATGGAAAGAAATTTACATACGAGATTGTTGATGGCGACGCAGCTCAAGTAAATAACTATGAGGATCCCATTCGCGTTCGCACCAATTCAGACCTCAGCATCTCTAGCGCCTGTGTTGCATCAGCTGGCGGAGTACAAGTCTTCTATCGCGATGAGAGCCAAGGAATTCTTCTTGGGGCTGTTAAAACAACTTCAGCAAAGAGCTGGAGCTACGAACTCATCGATGGTGATCGCAAGACAGATAATCGAACAACCGGAGATGTCGCTTTCCACTTAAAGGCAGCATTTGATGGAAAAAGTAGTTACATCATCTATGACTCAATTTTGACAATCAACCAGAAGAAAGAGGCAACGACTGGTGAGGTTCGAGTCGCAATCCGCTCAAACCTTTCAAGCACTGGTTGGAGCTATCAAACTCTCGAAGCGACATCGAGCGCATCTCCTGTCATTGGTTATGACGTTGCTCTAGGTAAGAGCGCAACCGGAATCTTTGCTACCTGGTTGAGCTCTGCTCCTAACTCGCTTCCCAACGCTAATAAGATCCGTTGGAGCTACATCTCTCCAAACCCAACACAGGAGAGCGCAACCACTGAGGGTTTTGGTAGGCCCTCGAAATTCCTTGCAACCGATGGTTCAATAATCGCCTTTAATTGCGAGAAGCGTCTATGCGCCATGGATACTGCGAAGAGCGCATCGAAGATTTCATATGTTGCGACAAGCGAAAACCCAGATGGAATAAGTTCCACCTGGGTCTCGGTAAATCGTGTGAAGTATCTTGTCGCTGGTATTAATGGCCAGCTTTCGATGCTCCGTCCCTAATAAGAATTACTAGGAGCTATTACTTAGCGTTACGACGCTGAATACGTGTCTTCTTCAGAAGCTTCTTATGCTTCTTCTTAGCCATACGTTTGCGACGCTTCTTGATAACGGAACCCATAAGTCACGCTCTTCCTAGTAGTAGTTCCCAGATTAATTATCTGGATTAAAACGATGGCAAAGGTTACCGCGATACGAGGGTAAAAATCGAAACGGTTCCATCAGCTCCAGCTGCCAGCCCCACAACGCCTCGAGCCGGTGAATATTGGAGCGAGAGCGGGGTAAGAAGGCCTGGAAGGGCTGTTGCTGCCTTTATAACGCCCTTGCTATCGAAGGTGAGAACGAGAAGTGATGGGGCTGTTGGCTTCCATCCAGAGATCCCAGAAATAACGCCCCGGCTAGTGAAGGCGAGATATGAGTTTCCATTTGCTGAAAGCGTTGTCGATGCACCTGTGCTTGGGAGGCGAAGTGTCCACGTTGGAGAAAAAGTAGTCGAGAATTTTGTGATTGCACTCTCGATAACTTTACCTGTGATTACCGGACCACTGACGAGCGAGGAGGAATCACCAGAGACCCAGCTACGTGATGCCTTCAGCGCTGAACTTCTCACAAGCGATGTGATGGATCCAGTTTTCGAAACTTTCATCAATACGCCATCGCGAATTCCGGCGACCTTCTTCCCTGCAAGAGTTTCGACACTTGATCCAAATATTGATGTGCTGCCATCTGAATTTCGCGCGACTGCATTGAGTTCGCTCTTTGATGTTCCAATGGATAGAACTTTTCCGAAGGTTCCAGAAGTTGTTGCAGTTAATAAGTAAGGCTTTCCATCAATTGAGCCAATAATTGATATCCCGGAATTTGTTGCAGAGAGCGCAGTCACTACGGGAACAAATTTCTGCGGTGAAAGATAGGTAGCTAAAAGTTCCCCTGTTGCGCCAACTTTCCACAGTCCAAGCTGGTTCATATCAGTGCGTAGAGAAGAGCCACCATCGATGCTTACTTGATCGGGATTATCAATACCGCTCAATGATGTTGGAGTCTCGGCAACAGGAGCTATCGCTGCGCTGCCTGCAATCCAGATATTTCCGAGTGGATCTGATGTGATTGCCATAGCAACTTCATCTACACCTGAGTCAATAGTGCGCTGCCATATTTGTGTGCCACTTGCATCAAGGGCTGTTACTTGAATATCTGCGCTCTTGAGAGATGGGTTTGAGATAAAGATTGAGTTCTTTCCAGAGAGCAGAAAGAGTTCGGTACCTGCTGCAGCGTTGTAGATCGAACCAAGCTGCACCGCAATCGCCTTAGGCGCAGCCTCTGCAGAAGGAAGGAGTGAAATAGTGAGTAGGAGTGCGAGAAGTACGCGCTTCATATTAGGCAAGTTCTTGTGAACGCTTTGCAGCTGCCGCCATCGCATCGCTTACAACTTTGCCGAGACCTGCCCCTTGAAAAGATGCAAGAGCGGCAGCTGTTGTTCCGTTAGGACTAGTGACTTTCTCGCGAAGAGTTGTGGGTGAATCCCCAGAGCTCTCAAGGAGCTCTGCAGCGCCAACGATAGTTTGAATAGTGAGAACTGTTGCATCTTCACGTGAGAGACCTAGCGCGACTGCGCCATCAACCATCGCTTCTACAAATGCAAAGAAGTATGCAGGGCCAGAACCACTTGTTGCAGTGACGCTATCTTGAAGCGCTTCAGGAACTTCGATTGCTTTGCCAGTTGCAGCGAGGAAGTGTGCGATAAATGCTCGCTGTGAATCTGTGACCCCAGTACCCAGTGAATACCCCGACGCACCCTTGCCCACAAGAGCGGGAGTATTGGGCATCACTCGAATAACTGGATTGGATTTACCAAGGCCAGTTGATATTGAAGCGATTGTTTTACCTGCCGCAAATGAGATGACTAAACAATCTTCTGAGATATGTGGTGCTAACTCTCCGAGAGTCGCCTGCATATCCTGTGGCTTTACTACCAAGAGGATAGTGGTGGACTCTGATGCAACGGTGGTTAAATCTTTATGAACAATTGAGTAACGAGCTTCCAGCTCGGTCGCACGTTCTGCTCGCTTTTCAGCGAATGAAATATCAGCTGGATTTATACCACTTCGAATAAGGGCAGCAATGAGTGCTTCACCCATAACTCCTGCCCCGATAACTCCGATGTGATTAGCCATGGCGTAAGAGTACGCGTAGGCTCTCTTCCTATGTCAGAGGTTAAAGCAGGTTTTGCACGCGACTGGATTGAATTCTCAGATCCGGATAGCCCAGAAGAAATCTACAAATGCGACCTCACCTGGCTCACATCAAATTGGACATGCATCTATGGCGATGGATGTCAGGGAGTCTTTAAAGATCGCCCCAACGATGGTTGCTGTACTGAAGGCGCAATGTATTCAGATGCAGCAGATGAAGAACGCACACTTCGTGCAGCAGAATTCCTCACACCCGATATGTGGCAGTTCTATAGCGAAGCACGTCCAAAGAAGCCTGGCGGCAAACTTCGTATTACAGATACCGACGAAGATGATGAGCGAAAGACTCGTACAGTCGATGATGCTTGTATCTTCCTCAATCGCAAGGGTTACGAGGCAGAAGGATTTACCGGATCTTTTGGTTGCGTTCTGCACCATCTCGCTGAAAAACGCGATATGCATTTCGTAGATACAAAGCCAGATGTATGTTGGCAACTGCCACTTCGCCGCAGCTATGAAACACGTGAAGTCGGCGAACGTGAATATTCAGTAATCGTTATCGGAGAATATGAACGCCTCGGATGGGGCGATGGCGGAGATGACTTCGATTGGTATTGCACAAGCAATACTGAAGCCCATGTTGGAAAGCAGCCTGTCTACCTCTCCAATAAAGCAGAGCTCGAAAAAATGATGGGTGAGACTGCCTACTCAATTCTTGCTGAGCATTGCGAACGTCGAATGGCTGGAATCCGTGATGCGCAGGCGCGCTCATTACCTCTCTTTGTTATTCAGCACCCAGCGACTGTCAGTGCATCCAAGTAACCTAGCTCCATGGCTAAGGTAGAGAAGGATCCATTCCGCTGCGTTGAATGCGGATGGACATCGCAGAAGTGGGTCGGTCGTTGCGGTGAGTGCCAAGCATGGGGAACCGTTGAAGAGATCGGTGCACCTAAGAAGCTCTCTCTCCAAGCAGGTCCTATCTCTGCAAAGGCAACTGCAATCGGTGATGTTGATCTATCAGCGGCACATGCACGTGCAACAGGTGTCTCAGAGCTCGATCGAGTTCTTGGTGGCGGTCTAGTTCCAGGAGCTGCAATCCTGCTTGCGGGAGAACCAGGTGTTGGTAAATCAACTCTTCTCCTATCTGTCGCTGCGCAGACCGCCAATAAATCAATTCCAGTTCTCTATATCAGCGGTGAAGAATCAGCATCACAGGTGCGTCTTCGCGCTGAACGAATCAAAGCGATTGATCCCAACTTATTCCTTGCATCTGAAACCGATCTCGGCGCCGTCATATCGCATATCGATACCGTTAAGCCCGAACTATTGATTATCGACTCGATTCAAACAATTGGTTCATCAAATGTAGATGGTGCACCCGGTGGCGTAACGCAGGTGCGTGAAGTCGCTGGCGCTCTCATTCGAATCTGCAAAGATCGCGATATAACTCTTCTCCTCGTAGGCCATGTGACAAAGGATGGATCTATCGCTGGTCCTCGCCTTCTCGAGCATATCGTCGATGTGGTTCTTCAATTTGAAGGCGAGCGTCACTCACGCCTTCGCCTTATTCGCGCAGTAAAGAACCGTTTCGGTGCAAGCGATGAGGTCGGTTGTTTTGATTTAAGTGATACCGGTATCGAAAGCGTCCTTGATCCAACAGGTCTCTTTACATCGCGCCATGCAGAACCTGTTCCTGGCACATGTGTCACAGTGACTCTAGAGGGCCGCCGCCCACTCCTTGCCGAGATTCAAGCACTCGTTAGCGCAGGACGTGAGAACGATTTCGGAAATGCGCGCCGCGTTGTCAGCGGCCTCGATTCCGCGCGTACATCAATGACTTTAGCTGTTCTCGAACTTCGCGCTCATGTCCGTGTAGGTGGTCGCGATGTCTATGCTGCAACTGTCGGTGGAATGAAGATGACAGAACCCGCTGCAGATTTAGCACTTGCACTCGCTGTTGCATCTGCAGCTAAAGGTCTCGCTCTTCCCGGTGATCTCGTTGCAATCGGTGAAGTCGGACTTGCAGGTGAGATTCGTAAAGTAAGTGGCGTCTCACGTCGCCTCGCTGAGGCATATCGACTTGGATTTAAACGAGCACTTGTTCCGACTGGATCTGATGTGAAGATTGCAGGAATGGAGATCGTTGAGGTATCACGTCTCGATCAAGCAATTGCGCGAGTAAAGATCAACGCTGACTAATATGTACGCCAGTGCTCATTACGAACGGGCCATCATTGCTTGGTTTAAGAAGAATAAGCGTGATCTTCCTTGGCGTAAAACAGATGCATGGGGCGTTCTCGTCTCAGAGATCATGTTGCAGCAGACCCCTGTTCAGCGCGTATTGCCGGTCTATAACGAGTGGATGAAACGTTGGCCGACTCCCGCACGTCTTGCAAAGGCAACGCCTGCCGAGGTCATCACTGCATGGGGAAGGCTTGGCTATCCGCGCCGTGCACTGCGCCTTCATGAATGTGCAAAGGTAATTTCAACCGAACTCAGAGGTCAGATTCCAGATAGTGAGGTAGAACTTCGAAAGTTACCCGGGATCGGTGAGTACACCGCCGCAGCAATGGTCGCCTTTGCATTTGAAGGTCGCTCACTCGTTCTCGATATCAATATCCGCAGACTCTTCTCACGTCTATATAAAGGTGAGGAAGCACCGACCGCAGCGCCGACAAAGGCAGAGCGCGTTGAGTATGCCGAATTTGTTCCAAAGAAGAACGCCCATATCTGGGCAGCTGCGACGATGGAACTCGGCGCACTTGTGTGCACGGCGAAGAACCCGCTCTGTGGTCGCTGCCCGGTCTCTGATGAATGTAAGTGGCGTAGCCTCGATTACCCGGCATCTGAGCGTGTAAAACGTACCCAAACATGGCATGGAACCGATCGACAATGTCGCGGAACAATTGTTCAAGCACTTCGCGAAAATTCAAATCTCAATAAGAAGCAGATTCATCTCTTGTGGGATGTTCCATCTCAAGTAGAAAAGGCCATCCTGACTCTCTTGGATGATGGGCTGATCGAAGAGCGCCGCAAGAATACGTACTCACTCCCCCGCTAAGGTGTGCAGATGGAGATCTACTTATTTGCAGTTCTAGTAATTATTGCAATGAATGCTCTCCCTGCATTTGCTCCACCAACATGGATGGCGCTCGTCTTCTTTCTTATCAATTACGAGGCAAATCCTGTTGCCCTAGTCATTCTTGGAGTCTTCAGCGCAACAACAGGTCGGGCGATTCTCGCTTGGTACTTTAGAAAATTTTCCCATCTCGTCCCAACCCGCTTCTCTCACAATATGGAGTACGCAGGTAAATACTTTGAGAGTCAGCCAGGAAAGCGTTACGCAATCCTTGCTCTCTTCTTGGTTTCTCCGATTTCTTCTGCCCAACTCTTTGAGGCAGCAGGAATGATGAAGACGATTAAGTTGCGACCTCTCCTTGCAGCATTTGCTCTGGGTAGAATATTTTCATATTCAACGTATGTAACCGGAGCTGCAGCCCTTGCCGCCACTAGTTTCGGTGAAGTTCTTATCACTGAGATTAAATCTCCCTGGGCTATTGCAGTTCAATTCTTGATGATTGCAGGGTTGATTGCCCTTGGCTCAATCGACTGGAAATCAAAGCTTCACCGCCACCACATACGACGAGGCACCCCCCACAATCTGTAAGAGGCGCCTCGAAGTATTTCTTAAGCTTTAGGCAGTTGGTGCTTCAGCGAGATCTTCAGGTGAATCTGGAGTCATCGCCTTTGGAGCGCCAACAAATGTGAACTTCGCATCTGCATCAACGCCTTCAACATCGACAACGATGATTTCACCTGACTTGAGCTCACCGAACAAGATGCGTTCTGAGAGTGCATCTTCAATCTCACGCTGAATAACGCGGCGCAATGGGCGCGCACCAAGCAGCGGATCGTAGCCACGTGCTGCAAGGAGATCCTTGGCAGCTTGTGTCAGCTCGATACCCATATCTTTCGCCTTGAGGCGATCATCGAGTCCAGCGATCATGAGATCAACGATCTGAATGATCTGATCCTTGGTCAACTGGTGGAAGACGATGACATCATCGATACGGTTTAAGAACTCTGGGCGGAAGTGGCTCTTGAGTTCATCAGCAACCTTGCCCTTCATGCGCTCGTAATTACCGAGATCATCATCTGCGGCAGAGAAGCCGAGTCCGAGTGACTTAGAGATATCGCGAGTACCGAGGTTGGTTGTCATGATGATGACAGTGTTCTTAAAGTCGACGGTGCGACCTTGTGAATCTGTCAGACGACCATCTTCAAGAACCTGAAGAAGTGAGTTGAAGATATCTGGGTGAGCCTTCTCAATCTCATCGAAGAGAACGACAGAGAATGGACGACGACGAACCTTCTCAGTGAGCTGACCACCTTCGTCATAACCAACATATCCTGGAGGTGCACCGAAGAGACGTGATGCTGTGTGGCGCTCTGAGTATTCAGACATATCCAATTGGATTAGCGCCGACTCATCGCCGAAGAGGAATGAAGCAAGTGTGCGAGATAGCTCTGTCTTACCAACACCAGATGGACCAGCGAAAATAAATGAACCACCAGGACGCTTTGGATCCTTAAGACCAGCGCGAGTACGACGGATTGCCTGTGACAAGGCCTTGATCGCTTGATCCTGACCAATAACGCGGCGGTGGAGTTCATCCTCCATGCGAAGTAGTCGTGCAGTCTCTTCCTCAGTTAACTTAAATACTGGAATACCAGTTGAAGCTGAGAGGACCTGAGCGATGAGTTCTTCATCAACTTCGGTGACCTTATCGAGATCTGTCGCCTTCCAATTCTTTTCTGCCTCATTCTTCTCTCCGATAAGAGTCTTCTCCTTATCGCGAAGTGCAGCAGCGCCTTCAAAATCTTGTCCATCGATCGCTGACTCTTTCGCCTTACGCGCTTCAGCAATCTTCTCATCGAATTCGCGGAGTTCGGCAGGTGCTGTCATGCGCTTGATGCGAAGACGTGACCCAGCCTCATCGATCAAGTCGATCGCCTTATCTGGCAAGAAGCGATCTGAAACATAACGGTCCGCAAGGTTTGCAGCTGCTGCAAGTGCGCCATCTGTAATAGAAACGCGGTGGTGTGTTTCGTAGCGGTCACGAAGACCCTTCAAGATTTCAATGGTGTGAGCAACTGACGGCTCTTTCACCTGAATTGGCTGGAAGCGACGCTCAAGAGCTGCATCCTTTTCTATGTGCTTGCGGTACTCATCAAGAGTTGTTGCACCGATTGTCTGGAGCTCACCTCGAGCAAGCATTGGCTTCAAGATGCTTGCTGCATCGATTGCGCCTTCTGCAGCACCTGCGCCAACGAGTGTGTGAATCTCATCGATAAAGATGATGATGTCGCCACGTGTCTTAATCTCCTTAAGAACTTTCTTCAAACGCTCTTCAAAATCTCCGCGGTAACGTGAACCAGCGACGAGCGCTCCGAGATCGAGTGAGTAGAGCTGCTTATCCTTCAAAGTTTCTGGAACATCATTCTTTGCGATTGCCTGTGCAAGACCTTCTACAACAGCAGTCTTGCCAACACCTGGTTCGCCGATAAGAACAGGGTTGTTCTTTGTGCGACGTGAGAGAACCTGCATGACGCGCTCAATCTCTGAGTCGCGACCGATTACTGGATCGAGCTTTCCTTCACGCGCTGCAACTGTGAGGTTACGACCAAATTGATCAAGAACGAGAGAAGTAGATGGCGTGCCCTCTGCAGGTCCACCTTGTGTCACAGCTTCCTTGCCCTGATAACCAGAGAGAAGTTGAATTACAGTTGAGCGAACACGATTGAGATCTGCGCCGAGCTTGACGAGAACCTGTGCTGCAACGCCTTCACCTTCACGAATCAAACCGAGAAGGATGTGCTCTGTGCCAATGTAGTTATGTCCGAGTTGAAGCGCTTCGCGAAGTGAGAGTTCAAGAACTTTCTTTGCGCGAGGTGTAAATGGAATATGGCCGCTAGGTGCTTGCTGACCTTGGCCAATGATCTCTTCTACTTGTGCACGCACTGCATCGAGAGAGATACCCATTGACTCGAGAGCCTTAGCTGCAACGCCTTCACCTTCGTGGATGAGGCCGAGGAGGATGTGCTCGGTACCAATGTAGTTGTGGTTGAGCATGCGTGCCTCTTCTTGCGCCAAGACAACGACGCGGCGGGCTCGATCGGTAAAGCGCTCAAACATGGCATCTCCTTCTACAGTGGATCTCGCATAAGCCTATCGCCCGCCTGCATAGGCGCGCGAGGTGGGATTCTTACGCTGATAGAACCCCAAATATGGGGCTGATATTCCCCCTCAGAGCCAGAGTTTGTGGCTAGAGGTTGAGGAGCATTCGGGTGTTGCCGAGGGTATTTGGCTTCACCGATTCAAGGTCCAAGAACTCGGCCACACCAGCATCATATGAACGCAAGAGCTCGGCATAGACATCTGGCTCTACCGGAGTTCCTTGAATCTCTTTAAAACCGAGGCTTCCGAAGAATTCAGTTTCAAATGTGAGGCAGAAGATGCGCTCAACACCGATTGTCTTTGCGCGAGCGATGATTGCATCGAGAATCTTTCGTCCGACGCCTTTGCCATGAAGATGTTCTGCAACTGCAACAGTGCGAACTTCTGCAAGGTCCTCCCAGAGAATATGGAGCGCTCCGCAACCAACAACAACGCCATCTTCGACTGCAACGGTAAATTCTTGAACTGATTCGTAGAGCGTCACAGTCTCTTTATTGAGCAATCGACGTTGAAGTGCAAATGCATCAATAAGAGCACGGATACCTTTGATATCCGATGTGCGTGCTGGACGAATCTCAATCATTCTTCTTATTCAACCTCTGGCTTCACCAATGGGAACAAGATTGTTTCGCGAATTCCGAGGCCAGTAAGCGCCATGAGAAGTCGGTCAACGCCCATTCCCATTCCACCCATCGGAGGCATTCCGAACTCCATTGCGCGCAAGAAGTCTTCATCCACCTGCATCGCTTCGAGGTCACCCTTTGCGCCGAGTTGTGCCTGCTCTAGTAGTCGATCACGTTGAATAACTGGATCGATAAGTTCTGAGTAACCAGTTGCAAGTTCAAAGCCATCAACGTAGAGATCCCACTTCTCAACAACGCCAGGTGTCTCACGGTGAGCGCGAACAAGTGGAGATGTATCAACTGGATAACCCATAACAAATGTTGGCTCGATTAACAGATCTGATGCAACGTGTTCGAAGATCTCTTCAGCAAGCTTGCCTGTAACCCACTTTGGATCAATCTTCATACCAAGCTTCTCTGCATATTTCTTAAGATCTGCATAAGGAGTAAGGGCTGTGACGGTCTCGCCAACGCCGTTAGAGATAGCGTCATATAAGGAGATTTCGCGCCAAGTTCCGCCGAGGTCCTTCTGGCTTCCATCTGCATGTGTGACAACATGTGAGCCAGCGACAGCCATTGCTGCATTTTGAATCAGAGTACGTGTGACATCAGCGATTGATCGCCAATCTCCATAAGACATATATGACTCAACCATTGCAAACTCTGGTGAGTGTGAAGAATCGGCACCTTCGTTACGGAAGTTACGGTTGATTTCAAAGACGCGCTCGATGCCGCCGACAACGCAGCGCTTAAGGAAGAGCTCTGGCGCAATGCGCATGTAGAGATCCATATCGTAAGCATTTGAGAATGTCTTAAATGGTCGTGCCGCTGCTCCACCATGCATCACCTGAAGCATTGGGGTCTCTACTTCGATGAAGTCGTAGCTATTAAAGGTATCCCGAAGTGAACGCATTACCTGAGGGCGCATACGTGCAGCTGCGCGCGCTTCTGGGCGAACAATCAAATCAACATAACGCATCCGAACGCGAGTCTCTTCAGACATCGGCTTGTGATCATTTGGCAATGGGCGAAGTGACTTTGATGCGAGCGTCCATGAGTTTGCAAGGATTGAAAGTTCGCCTCGCTTTGAAGTGATGATTTCGCCCGTAACGCTGACGATGTCGCCTAGATCAATATCTGACTTCCATGCATCGAGGGCTTCTTGACCAACCTTGTCGAGTGAGAGCATCGCCTGAAGTTCGGTTCCATCTCCTTCGCGGAGCGTTGCAAAACAGAGCTTGCCGGTATCGCGCTTAAAGATAATGCGACCTGTAAGAGATTCGATATCACCAGTGGCAATGTCGATTTCGAGACCTGTGTACTTCTCGCGGATCGCCTTCAGTGAAGTGGTGCGATCTACTGCAACCGGATAGGGCTCAACGCCGCGCTCGAGCAATCCAGCGCGCTTCTCGCGACGTATGCGGAGCTGTTCTGGAAGGTCGTCATCTACTGCAGGCGTGTTATCAGTCGTCATAGTGCGCAGAGTCTACCTTTTCTAGAAAGCTCGAATTGGCCTGACTTGGTAATTGACCCCTTTGCCCGTGGAAGTCCAATATGGAGAAGCATTGCTGTTAGTTACATAGCGGGCGTTTGAAGCAGAGTCCTGGGTTGAAGTCCAGAAACCAGAGTTATATGTCAGACCAGCCGCTGCCTTATTAGTGTAGATCTGAGTCGCTTCTTCTTGAGATGGCAGGAACCAATCGGTGTATGTGATTCCATTGACCGTTGGTTGATAGGTTCTTGCAAGAGGTGCTGCTGCAAGTGCCGGATCCGTATTTCCTTGAGCGATGATTGCCAATGTATTTCGATAACCCCAACCGATGGCGGTGGCGGAAGCGGTGTCGCCACCTGTGCTGCCAACATTCAGAGTTCGAAATGCAGTGTCTGCCCAAGTTCGAGTTGGATCTGCATTGCCACCCCATGGATATGGCGCAAGCTCCATGTAGTTACAAGTATTTGCAAGAGTTGGTCCACATGCGAAGCCGCCAACAGAAATATAGAAGACCTTTCCACCTCCAGGACCTGTATCACCAAGTGCACAAGTTCCACCGAGTGCGCAGTTCACGGGTATATGTGGTCCGCTCTGAATTGTGATTCGGGAGAGAACTGTGGAGAGAAGTACAGGTGATGCAAAATTAACTGTAAATTCTCGAACTCCGCTGGTCACAGTAAGTCCATAGCCACCGGTTCCAACTTTGAAATTTCCCGCATTGTTGTATACGACTGCATCAGTAGAAGATGTATTAAAGAGGGCAAGTGATGCTGAGCTGGTCTCACCAAATCCCTTTAAAGTGAAATCAGCGCCTTGGCACGAATCTGGGATGCCCGAGACTTTGATTGCGGAGACTTTGAAATTTGCCGATGCTCCGTTTTCAAATGCAAGTACTGGAGTAACGGTAAGCGCGTTTGATCCAGAACAAGCAGTGGTCAATTGAACGCCTTGACCGAACTCAGTTGAGCCACCGGAGTTAAGTGTGATGTTGGAGGCTAAAGTTGATTGGATAAAGAAGCCGGCTGTGAGAATTAAGGCAAGGGCAGAGAGTTTCTTAAACTTACCCTTGCGGGGAACTACTTCTTCACCAATAGGGTCGTCGTAATAGGCAGCCTCATCATGCTGGTGCGAGGAATACCGGCGACTGCTCATAGTTAAGGGTAACCCCTATTTTGTTAGAGGTTTTTCTCGTGAATCAGTCGAAGGCCAATCAGCGTTAAATCTGGCTCATATTCATCGATTGTCTCTGCAACGCCCATGATCAAAGGTGCAAGTCCACCTGTTGCAATAACTGTCGGAGCCTCATCGTATTCAAGTGCGAGCTCTGCGGTGATGCGATCGACGAGGCCATCGACTTGGCCTGCAAAACCAAAGATGGTTCCTGATTGGAGCGCCTCAACTGTGTTTTTACCGATCACTGATTTAGGTCGGATGAGCTCTACTTTACGGAGCTGTGCGGCTCGTAATGCGAGAGCATCGACAGAGATTTCTATTCCGGGAGCAAGCGCACCGCCAAGGAATTCTCCCTTTGGCGAGACTACGTCGAGATTCGTTGAAGTTCCAAAATCTACAACGATGGCAGGGCCACCATAGAGAGTGTGAGCTGCAAGGGTATTTACGATGCGATCTGCACCAATCTCCTTTGGATTATCTACAAGGAGCTGCACGCCTGTCTTCGTTCCTGGCTCAACAATTGTTGTAGGTAAATCCGAAAAATAAGTACTTATCATTGTTCGAAGCTCGCGAAGAGTTGCAGGAACTGTTGAGCAAATTGAGAGCCCCGTTAATGTGTAACCAGTAACGAGTGCGTTAAATTGAAGCCATAACTCATCAGCGGTCGTACGTGGATCTGTCTTTACGCGCCATGACTTGATGAGCTCTTTACCTTCAAAGATTCCGAGAACGGTATTTGTATTTCCAACATCGACAGTTAATAGCATTTCTACTCCGCTCTCAGATCTAGGCCAATATCAAGGACTGCTGCGCTATGTGTCAGCGCGCCTATTGCAATGTAATCAACTCCAGAATCTGCATAAGCCTTTGCGCTCTCAAGATTGATTCCGCCAGAGGCTTCTAGCTTCGTTGAGCCAGCGACGATTGCTACCGCCTCAGCACAGGTTGCAGGGCTCATATTGTCGAGAAGGATCAGATCTGGGTGAAGCGGAAGTACTTCACGTAATTGATCGAGAGTATCGACCTCAATCTCAATCGGTGCTGCGGGGAATGCGCTGCGAACAGCGGAAAATGCTTGAGAGACTCCCCCTGCAGCTGCGATGTGATTATCTTTAATCAGCGCTGCATCTGAGAGTGACATTCGGTGATTTGTTCCGCCACCCATGCGCACTGCGTACTTCTCTAATTGGCGATATCCCGGAGTTGTTTTGCGAGTATCGCGAACCTTGCATTGAGTTCCTGCAACTGCTGCAACCCACTTAGAAGTCTCTGTTGCGATGCCGCTGAGATGTCCAACAAAGTTAAGAGCTGTGCGCTCTGCAAGAAGAATTGCGCGTGTGTTGCCGGAGACAGTCAAAAGAACTTCTCCTGCAGAAATTAGATCCCCGTCACTCTTCTTTACCGAAATATCCGTCAGGCCAACTTCTTCAAGTACTGCTTTGACCATCTGAATTCCTGCAAGTGTTCCACTTTTGCGTGCGGTGAAATCTGCAGTGCTCTGTGAATCTTCTGAGACTGTAGAGACCGATGTGACATCTTCTCCACCTTGCAAGTCTTCCGCTAGCGCCATTGCGATTAATTTCTGATCAATCATTTATCACTGACCTCCTGATATCCAGTTGTCCATGCGCCGCTTTGATCTAAATCCTGCACGATGCGCTTGCGCCAGAGATTGCTCGTCTCTGGGAAATCTTCGCGCCAGTGAGAGCCACGAGTCTCTTGGCGGATAAGGGCTGCCTTAAGGATTGCTTGAGCCAATTGGAAGAGGTTTGTCGCCTCCCATGCCTCAACACATGGTTCGGTGCTTCGACGATCTTCAATGCGCGTGAGGTCTGCACTTGTCTTCAGAAGCGAATCAGAAGAACGCAATACACCTGCGCCCCGGCTCATAGAGTTTTGAAGATCTGCACGAACGCGAGGATCGAGAAGAATCTCTCGTGATGCATTCTCAACTGGTGCACCAGGTTCTGGAGTATGAGCTGCGATATCTGCAGCGATACGTGCGCTAAATACCAATCCTTCTAGAAGTGAGTTTGATGCGAGGCGATTTGCTCCGTGAACACCTGAACAAGCTGTCTCTCCGCACGCATAGAGCCCAGGAACACTGGTGCGGCCATTGAGATCAACGCGAACGCCCCCTGATGCGTAATGTGAAGCGGGAGCAACTGGAATAAGGTCTTTCATAGGATCAATATTGTGTGCAATACATGAGCCGTAGATTGTTGGGAATCGCTTCTCAAATCCCTCGATATGACGGACATCGAGCCAGACGTGATGAGCACCAGTCTCATTCATTACTCGCATACTCGCAATTGCAACAACATCACGTGGTGCAAGTTCAGCTAAGGGATGTAGGCCTTGCATAAAGCGATTGCCCTTGTCATCTAAAAGATAAGCACCTTCACCACGTACCGCCTCAGAGATCAGCGGTTGTTGCCCTTTTGAGTTATCGCCGAGCCAGAGAACAGTGGGATGGAATTGAATGAACTCAACATCAGAGACTTTTGCTCCCGCACGAAGTGCAAGAGCAACGCCATCACCCGTTGAAACGGATGGATTGGTTGTCTGAGCAAATACCTGGCCGAGTCCACCTGTTGCAAGAACAACTGCCTTACCGAGTGCACGACCTACGCCATCACGGCTACCTGCACCGATGACGTGGAGAGTGACACCACAGACTTCACCATCTTCATCTTTCAGTGCATCGAGAACGAGTGCGTGTTCTACAACTTCAATCTCTGGATCGTTATGCACCGCTGCAAGAAGTGCGCGTGATACTTCAGCGCCTGTTGCATCTCCTCCCGCATGAATAATTCGATTGCGGTGGTGGCCACCTTCACGGGTGAGTGAAATTTCGCCTGAAGCTTCAGTATCAAATTTCGCACCGCGCTCAATGAGTTTTCGAACTGCTTCCGGTCCTTCTGTAACCAGGACTCGAACAGCGGTTGCATCACAGAGCCCTGCACCGGCTTCTAAGGTATCCGCTAAATGCTCTTCAGGTGAATCTCCTTCACCGAGTGCAGCAGCAATTCCGCCCTGCGCCCATTTAGTGGAGCCTTCATCGACGCGAGCCTTGGTAACGAGGAGAACTGATAAACCATATGTGCGGCATTGAAGCGCTGTCGTAAGTCCTGCGATTCCAGATCCGACAACAATGACATCTGCAGTTGCAGTCCATCCAGGGGCAGGGGCGAGTAGCTTCATTACTTCTTCTCGCTCTTCACGGCCATATTGTCGAGCAAACGGATGCCATTAATCCAACCGGCGACTATCGCACGCGTAAATTCAGTCGTATCTGTAGGGGCTAAGAAAGTCTTCTCATCGATGTAATCTGCATAGTCAACGGTGAGCGCTGGCTCACGTCCAAGGATTGAGCGGAGTTCGGCTTCACTCGTTGATTCACGGAGCGCCTGAGAAATGATTGTCGCTGCGATTCGACCTTGAGGATCCAATCGAACATTGCGAGATGACATTGCAACTCCATCGCTCTCGCGAATTATCGGGGCAGCAATAATTTCAACTTCATTGGCAATCTCGCGAATGAGTGCGAGTTGCTGGAAATCTTTCTCGCCAAAGATCGCCACTGTAGGCTTTACTAAATCGAAGAGTCGGCGAACTACAGTGACGACTCCATCAAAGTGGCCAGGTCGTGATGCTCCTTCATACAGCGAAGCAATTGGCCCAGCGATAAGTTTTGCAAAACCCTCGGGGTAAATCTCTTCATACCGTGGGAGCCATAAATGTGTAACGCCAAATTTTTCGGCAAGTTCAATATCTCGTTCAGGCGTGTGCGGATATTTCTCAAGATCCTCTTCATTTTCAAATTGCAGCGGATTTACATAAATGCTCGCGACAACATCATTTGAATATTGCGATGCGATCTTAAAGAGAGAGCCATGACCAGCATGAAGTGCGCCCATTGTCGGAATAAATGCGCAGGCAGAAGGAAGCTCTTGTGCATTTGTTA
Organism: Candidatus Nanopelagicaceae bacterium; assembly: GCA_965267985.1. Taxonomy (GTDB): domain Bacteria; phylum Actinomycetota; class Actinomycetes; order Nanopelagicales; family Nanopelagicaceae; genus Planktophila. Next base: position 1,317,914 of record OZ254152.1, read on the forward strand.
CTACCTTCATGGCTCCAGTCCTTTCAGGTACCGGGCTAGCAGATGATGTAAGTCTAAAGCGTTACGGCAATTGCTCCAAAAGGTCAGAGATCTTTCCATGTGTGAGCAGGATTGCATCAGGCTCAACTTGCGCCCATGGCTCTAAAACGAAGCGGCGTTCATGTGCACGAGGGTGTGGCAGGAGTAATTCATCTGCATAGCTCAGAAGGGTGCCATATTGAATAAGATCGAGATCCATCGTGCGAGGGCCCCAGTGTTCGATCCGTTCACGCCCAAGCACCTTCTCAATTCCATGCAAAAGCGCGAGCAGGTCAGCAGCTGGAAGATCTGATTCAGCAATACAGACTGCGTTGAGGTAATCGGGTTGTTCAGGACCGCCTACAGGTGCAGTCGTGAAATAGCTCGATATTGCAATGACTTCAAGAGATTCTCTTAAGAGCGCTACTGCGAGATCCATCTGCTCTTGTGGGTTTCCGATATTTGCACCGAGTGCGATGACCGCCTTCATGGCCGTGTAATTGTCACTGCAATATCTGTGACGCTCTCACTTACCGGAGCAGATGGCTTATGGACTGTAACTGCAATTGCGCTGACTGCAGGAAAGTTTTCACAAATCGTATCTGCGATAAATCCAGCGAGGCGCTCGATCAGATCGAATTGCAACTTCTCAATCGCCTCTTTTGCAATCGCAGTGAGAAGACTGTAATCAACAGAGTCAGCTAATAAATCGCTATTGCTTGCAGCGGTAAGATCTATATCAATATCGAGATCTACAAAGAAATCTTGGCCATCGCGTTTTTCAAAGTCGAAGACACCGTGGTATCCAAAGCCCTTGATGCCTTTAATTGAAATCTTATCGCTCATCACTTCACCAACTCTACGTGAGGGGCAACGCTATGAACACGAACCGCCCAGATACCGGTACCGACGAGAGATTCAGAGATGGCGAGAGTTCCTGCCTCACGTTCATCTGGTGTGTCTCCACCGATAAAGCGTTTACGAGAGTGGCCAATAAGTACTGGGTAGCCAAGTGCCTGAAATTCATCGAGGCGCTTGAGGATCTCCCAGTTATGTTCTGAATCTTTCGCAAAACCTAAACCTGGATCGAGCACAATATTCTCGCGCTTGATTCCTGCGACAATGGCCTTATCCAATTGAATGGTTACCTCTTCAATAACTTCGGCAACAACATCCCCGTACAGTGCCTTCTCATTCATATCTTTAGAGTGTCCGCGCCAATGCATCAAAGTGTATTTACAGTCGAGGGATGCAACTGTTGTAAACATTTCAGGATCGGCTGCTCCCCCACTGACATCATTAACGATTGATGCCCCCGCCTCAACCGCTAAGCGCGCGGTAGATGCCCGCATCGTATCGATGCTGATATCTGCACCCTTGCCCGCAAGTGCCTTAATTACAGGGATTACACGGCCCTGTTCCTCCGCTTCAGATACGCGCTCCGCGCCAGGTCGTGTGGATTCGCCACCAATATCAATGATGTCAACGCCCTCTTCAATCATCTGCAATCCGCGAGAAACTGCATGCTCAAAGGTGAAGTGCTTTCCACCGTCGGCAAAGGAATCCGGTGTGACGTTGAGGATTCCCATGACAAGCATAATTAACTACCGATTGGTGATGAGACTGATTGCTTCTGCACGAGTTGCAGGATCGCGCAACACACCACGTACTGCAGATGTTGTTGTACGAGCTTGTGATTTACGCACTCCGCGCATAGACATGCAGAGATGTTCGCAATCGATAATCACAATGACGCCCATTGGCTTGAGAATCTCAACCATTGCATCAGCAATCTGAGTGGTGAGACGCTCTTGGACCTGAGGGCGACGTGCATAGAGATCAACGAGGCGTGCAACTTTTGAGAGACCTGTGATCTTGCCACTGGGGATGTATCCCACATGTGCAACGCCATGAAATGGAGTGAGGTGATGTTCGCAATGGGAGAAGACTTCGATATCTCGAATGATGACAAGTTCTTCATGTCCAATATCGAAGGTAGTTGTTAAAACATCCTCTGGTCGCTGCCATAGACCTTCAAAGTTCTCTTTAAATGCACGAGCGACTCTAGCGGGTGTCTCTTGAAGTCCTTCGCGATCTGGATTTTCACCAAGTGCAAGCAGAAGTTCACGAACAGCTTTCTCTGCGCGCTCCTGATCGTATGGTGCGCTTGCGCGACCATCTTCAGGGCTCATGGAGATTGAGCTGATATCACTCACTGTCAGTTGCCTTCTTCACGCGACGTGCACGCTTTGGCTTTGTTGCATCCTCTTCCTCAGTTGCAGGTGCAACTTTCTCGGTGAGCGCAACAGGTGGAATATCTGATGGAATTCGTGTCAGTGAACCTGTCCACTTAGGACGCTCTGGCCACATCACAACATTGGCAAAGATCTCTGCAATCTCTTCCTTATTGATGGTCTCCTTCTCGAGAAGAACGACAACCATTGCATCGAGTGATTCACGATTGGCAACCAAGATATCGAAGGCTTCTTGGTGAGCATTTTCAATCATCTTACGGATCTCAGCGTCGATTTTTGCTGCGAGAGACTCTGAATAATCACGCGCATGGCCGTATTCGCGGCCTAAGAATGGCTGAGTTGAATCTCCGCCGAGCTTAATTGCACCAATCGTTTCAGTCATTCCGTATTGAGTGACCATTGCACGTGCAAGAGCAGTCGCTTTCTCGATGTCATTTGATGCGCCAGTTGATGGATCATGGAAGATCAATTCTTCAGCCGCGCGACCACCGAGAGAGTAGGCCAACTGATCGAGCAATTGATTGCGAGTAGTTGAGTACTTATCTTCGTCAGGGAGAACCATGGTGTAACCGAGCGCCCGACCACGAGGCATGATGGTGACCTTATGAACAGGATCTGTATGTGGAAGTGCGCGAGCAACGAGTGCATGTCCTGCTTCGTGATAGGCGGTAACGCGACGTTCTTCCTCTGACATCAAACGTGTCTTGCGCTGCGGTCCACCCATGACGCGATCAATTGCCTCATCGAGCTGTGGATTTGTAATTGCCTTCTTGCCTTCACGTGCAGCAAGTAGAGCTGCTTCATTGAGAACATTTGCAAGATCTGCACCAGTAAAACCTGGAGTACGTCGGGCATATGCAACGAGATCAACATCTTCCGAGATTGGCTTATTCTTTGCATGAACCTTAAGAATGTCGCCACGACCCTTGAGGTCTGGACGATCAACTGGAATCTGACGATCGAAACGGCCTGGACGCAAGAGTGCGGGATCGAGAACATCAGGACGGTTAGTTGCAGCGATAAGAATTACCTGGCCATTTGCCTCGAAGCCATCCATCTCAACGAGCAACTGGTTAAGAGTTTGTTCGCGTTCATCGTGACCGCCACCCATACCTGTACCACGTTGACGACCGACTGCATCAATTTCATCAACGAAGATAATTGCAGGTGCATTTGCCTTTGCTTGCGCAAAGAGATCGCGCACACGTGCTGCTCCTACACCGACAAACATTTCAACAAAGTCAGAGCCTGAGATTGAATAGAAAGGAACCTTTGCTTCGCCTGCAACTGCACGAGCGAGAAGTGTCTTACCTGTTCCTGGAGGACCAAAGAGCAGAACGCCCTTTGGAATCTTTGCGCCAAGCAGTTGGTACTTTGTTGGGTCTGAGAGGAAATCCTTGATTTCTTCAAGTTCGCCAATTGCTTCATCTGCACCAGCAACATCAGCGAAAGTATTCTGAGGAACATCTGGATTTTGTAGCTTGGCACGGGACTTTCCGAAGCTAAATACACGGTTTCCGCCTTGGGCGTTGCTCATCATAAGGAAGAGCAAGAAACCAATAACAAGAATCGGGCCGAATGAGAAGAGGAGCGAGACCAATATTGATTGTGTTGGTACATCTACATCCCAACCCTTTGCAGGTGGGTTAGCAGTAAGTGCATCAACAATCGTTGGCTCTTGGCGAATTACATAAGAAGCCTCAACCTTTGTAGCGCCCTTAATGGTCTTGCCATCTTTAAGAATAAGTTGGATCTTCTGATCTTTATCGATGAGAAGCGCTGATTTAACATCTGATTGCGCAATCGCATCGAGCGCCTGTGATGTCGTGACAACTGTATAACGATTTGCGGCGCTTGTGATCTGGCCAAAGATTGATACAGCAAAGATTGCAACAATGATCCAGAAGAGTGGGCCGCGGAAAATCTTCTGGGCGCGTGTCTTCGGCTCAGACTTTCCTGCAGGCTTACCGCTCTTATTCGTTGAAATCTTCTTCAACGGATTATTGACCTTCTTCTTTTCGTTACTCATGCAGTGGCCTATTCGTACATGTGCTTTGCAAGCACACCAATAAATGAAAGGTTGCGATACTTCTCATCAAAGTCGAGACCGTAGCCGACAACGAAATCCTTTGGGATATCGAATCCGACGTACTTCACATCAACCTCAACCTTTGCCGCCTCTGGCTTGCGAAGGATTGTCAGAATTTTTACATCAGCTGCGCCGCGTGATTCGAGATTGGCCTTGAGCCATGAAAGCGTAAGACCGGTGTCGACAATATCTTCAACGATAAGAACGTTGCGGCCTGTGACATCTGTATCGAGATCTTTAAGAATACGAACAACGCCAGATGACTTTGTTCCAGAACCATATGAAGAGACTGCCATCCAATCCATCTGAATATGTGTCTGCATTGCACGAGTCAGATCTGCCATCGCCATGATTGCGCCCTTAAGAACACCTACGAGCAAGAGATCCTTACCTTTGTAATCTGCATCAACTTGAGCTGCCAACTCTGCAACGCGTGCCTTGAGTTGCTCTTCTGTTGCAATAACACGCTCTACATCGGTTCCAACTGCTGCAAGATCCACCGGTTCGCTCCTAAAGGTCGAGGTCGGTAGGAAAGCGCCCTACCGCGAGAGGGACAGTCTGCCCGAAATACGCTCAACCTTCACACCGCCGGCCAGGCTCACAGCCCCCTGCCCCTTCCACGCGCAAATCAGGGCATCAATCGCCCCTACCTGCTCAAAGGTGAGCTGTCCCGGGGTCGCGCCCGCCTCAAGTGCGGCTCGGCGAATGATTCGAGTGCGAATCGCTCTTGGCAGGGCCGCCAATCGATCACAGTCGAGATCTCCGCTCTCGCGATCGGCCCATTGGTCGAGAGCATTTGCATCATCGCGCAAGAGAGCAGCGGTGCGAACGAGTGCGCGCGAAATCCCTGGGTCGAGATGTTCCTCTAAATATGGAATCACCTCACGGCGAACTTTGACGCGAGTGAAATCTGTATTGAGGTTATGTGGGTCGCTCCAGAAATCTAATTTCCACTCTTTACATGCTGCCTCTGTTTCGCTGCGAGTAATCGAGAGAAATGGTCGAGTGTAGATTCCATTTTCAAAAGCCATTGCAGAGAGAGATCGTGCGCCCGAACCACGTGCAAGTCCAAGTAGCACTGTCTCTGCTTGATCATCGCGTGTGTGGCCTAGGAAGACTTTGACCGCTTTACTCTCTTGAGCGATCTCCATAAGAGCTGCATACCGCGCATCACGAGCACCAGCTTCGAGACCGGAGTCAAGAGAGACCAGAACTTTCTTAATAACGACTTGAGCATATCCGTACTCCTTTAACTGTGCTGAAACTTTCTCCGCTTGCACTGCAGAATTTTCTTGAAGCTGATGATCGATTGTTACTGCAATCGGATTGAGTGCAAGATTCTTCGATTCAATAAGAAGTGCAGCTGCGAGTGAGAGCGAATCAGCACCTCCAGATACTGCAACAAGAAATGTATCTCCTGCCTCAAGCTCTAAGAGAAATGGCTTAACAGCGTTGCGGAGTAAGACCGTCGCATCAACCATCTTCTTAGACTCGACCACCAAATGGCATGAGACCCTTCACTGAATAGATACTTGAGTAGAGAAGACCTGCACCCTTTGAATTTGCCTCCCACATCATTCCGCCGCCGGCATAAATTGTGATGTGGTGAATCGTTGAGATTGTTCCCTTATATGAATAGAAGAGAAGATCTCCCGGCTGAAGCTGTGTGAGTGCAACGTGGTAGGTATAACCAGCGTAGAGCGCTGAGTTAAGGCGGTCCCAATTTGGCCAATTCAAACCTGCTGCCTTATATGAAGCGTAGACAAGTCCAGAACAGTCGAAGGTATTTGGACCTTGCGTGCCCCACACATATGGCTTACGTGCCTGAACCTGCTTCTTCGCAAATGCAACTGCAGCAAGACGTTGAGACTCGGTTGTGCGAACTGTTGAGCGGCCTTGGAAGCCACGATCTGGCCAGACCTTCGCCTGATTAATTGTTGTTGCAGCGGTATTCGCCTGGCTCTCTTCGAGAAGTGCCAACTGCCGTTGTTGTTCAAGAGTAACGCGGACATTCTTCGCCTTAGCAAGCTCTGCAATCAGTGCATCCTGAACCTTGCGAAGTTTATCTACTTCCTTCTGCTGAAGGGCTTGTGCATCATCGGCAACTTTCTTTGCAGCTGCAACTTTTGCAGTTGCTGCGGCTTGAACCGCACGGGCTTCATCAGCTTTCTTCTTTGCAGCACGTGCCACAATCTCAGCTGCTTTAAATCGAGCGAGTGCAGTTGAGTTACGCGCCCCGAGAGTGTTCAGTGTTGAAAGTTGATCGACGATTTCTTGAGGACCATTGGCGCTGAGCAAGGGTTGAATATCGCTGAGGCTTCCACCCATGATGTAGGCATTTGATGCAATCTTCCCAATTGTCTTATGTGCCTCTGCCACAGCAAGGGCTGTCTCTGCTGCATGCTTCGCCGCTGCATTTGCAGCAGCCGTTGCAATATTGAGCTCTTGTTGCGCCTTGAGATAGAGAGCGCGCGCAGTATTGGCCTTTGCAGTTAATTGGCGCAGCGTCTGATTCGCTGCAGCTAACTTCTTTGCCGCTGCATCTGCCGCCTTCTTCTTGGCAGCCTCTGCCACCTTTGCCGCTTCAATTTCAGCCAGAGTTGGCTTCGGCTTAGCAACCGCAGGTGTTGTAGCAAGGGTCAGCGCACCCATGAGGGCAAGAGCGATCAAAGGCTTACGGCGCATTATTCAAGAATAATTGAGAGAGGGCAGCTACGCACTGCCAACTCGCCAGGTGTCGTTAGTTAGCCACATCTCTCTTAACAAAAATGAATGAGGAGAGAATCAGAGCAATTAACGCGAATGCGCCGCCAACGATTACTGCATGAGAGTAAGAGATTGTTTCACTTCCACCTTGCGCGATGATCGAAAGTTGATTCCCTGGCACCCACTTCAAAGTCGCAGGCTTCACAGCTCCAATCAGATTCTCCAAGATCAATAGCCAGACGAGCGCAATAGATATTGAACTAATTGGAGATTTCAGCAAGATTCCGAGTGCGATGCCGATAACGGCATAGAGAACGATTGAGATGTAAACATTTACGAGCGTATGTGCGATGGCAGACCATCCTGCAGAGGTAAACCAGAGATCGGTCGAAACCTGTGCTCGGTCGGAGAGGTAGACCGAGATTGCAATACTGACTACTGCATTCACAAGTACTAGAACGAGTGCAAAACTCTTCATCGCTGCGTACTTTCCTGCTAGCAGTGTGAGGCGTCGAGGTTGGCGAACGAGTAGGTTTCGCAGGGTTCCGTATGTATATTCTTGCGAAGTTTGAGCTGCAAATACGCAGAGGACAATGATTCCAAGCAAACCACCGATAGATGAGAAACCGTAAACAGATCCGCTCGCAAGGTTGAGTACCTCACGACCAACCCTGCGACCGCGGTCCGAGTTGCCTTGTTCTGAGTCAATCATCAAGTAAACGAACGAGGTGATTAGCCCATTAAAGAAAAGGGCAGCAAAGAAAGTACCCAGTAGGAGTGTCGGACGGCGTAGTTTGCGCCACTCTGCAAAGAAGACCTTAAACATTACTTTCCTCCTGTCATCTCGAAGAATGTCTCTTCGAGGTTAGGTAGCGTTGGAGTGAGTTGAGCCAAAGTAATCCCTGCCTCAAATGCCTTCTTGTTGAGAAGTGGTGCCCACTCATGAGGGCCTTCGATATGAGCTTCGCCCCCACGGATTGAGACTTTATGTCCTTCAGCGATTGCGATTGCCGCGATCTTCTCGAGATCACTTGGATTTTCTGTTCGCAGAATAATTGTTGGCTTCTGGTTCATGAGAAGCTCTTCAATCGGACCGGCGAAAACTACTTCACCTTTGCGCACCATAACAATATATTCAGAGATAATTTCAATCTCTGAGAGCAAGTGTGATGAGACAAAAACCGTTGTACCTTCACTCGCTAATTTCTTCAGTAGGTCACGAACTTCTTGAATGCCTTCTGGGTCGAGGCCATTTGTTGGCTCATCGAGAATAAGTAGCGCAGGGTTTGGCAAGAGCGCTGCAGCAATTCCAAGTCGTTGTTTCATGCCAAGTGAGTAAGTCTTGTACTTATCTCCACCGCGACCATTTAATCCAACCAATGTGATGAGATCTTCTACGCGTTCAATTGGAAAACCACCAAGTGTTGCAAGTACGCGCAGGTTCTCTGCACCAGTGAGCGCTGGATAGAAAGCAGGTCCTTCAATCATTGCGCCGACGAACGATAGGTATTTCTCTGGGTTGCTGACTGACTCACCTAAGACTTTGGCGCTTCCTGATGTTGGAGTGATCAGACCAAGGAGCATCCTGATTGTGGTCGTCTTACCTGCGCCATTAGGACCGACAAATCCGCAGATTGCCCCACGTGGGACTGAAAAGGTTGCTCCCTTTACTGCAGTTAAGTTGTCGTATTGCTTTGTAAGGTCACTGACCTCAATAGCTAAAGTCGTCATGAGGGGGAAGATAGCAGTCCAATCTTAAAATTGGCTTAACATTGAGCCATGAGTAAAGATGCGTGGGGATACCAGCCCCGCAACAATCGTCCGGCGCCAGATTGGGATGTGCAACCACAAACTGATGCTGTTCGAGCAGGGTTAACCCGTACTGGTTTTGGCGAAACATCCGAAGCGCTCTTTCTGAATAGTGGATTTACCTACACATCAGCCCAAGAAGCCTTTGACTCTTTTACTGATGAGACAGATCATTTTGTATATAGCCGTTTTCACAATCCCACAGTTGCAATGTTTGAGAAGCGTCTTGCAGCTATTGAAGGCGCTGAATTCTGTACTGCATTTGGTTCAGGAATGGCTGCAGCCTTTGCATCACTTGCATGCATCGTTGAAGCGGGCGATCACATCGTTGCATGTTCATCAATGTTTAGCTCATGCCATGTAATCATCACTGAAATACTTCCTAAGTGGGGCGTTACATATGAACTTGTTAAAGCAAATGATTTAGAAGGTTGGGCAAAGGCTCTCTCAAGGCCAACAAAGGCTGTCTTCATTGAAACTCCAAGTAATCCACTTATGGAGATCACAGATATTCGCGCAGTAAGCGAGCTTGCACATAAAGTTGGCGCAACTGTGATTGTTGATAACGCGATGGCTTCACCTGTCTTACAGCGCCCACTTGAACTAGGTGCCGATGTCGTGATGTATTCAGCAACAAAACATATCGATGGACAAGGCCGTGTACTTGCTGGTGCTCTTCTCGGTTCATTCTCTTATATTCAAGAGAAGTTACTACCATTCACACGCCACACAGGTCCTTCACTCAGTGCATTTAATGCGTGGGTACTTCTGAAATCTCTTGAGACGATGAATATGCGCGTTGAACGTATGAATTCGAATGCGCAGGAGATTGCAGAATTCCTAGAATCACATCCATTAATCAAGAGCGTGCGATATCCAGGTCTAGCATCGCATCCAGATTCAGCTGTCATTAAGAAGCAGATGACCGGTGGCGGAACGACGATTGGCATTGAATTTAAGGGCCCTCAGAAGGAAGCTTTTAAGTTCATGGATTCGCTCCGTATCATCGATATCTCGAACAACCTCGGAGATAGCAAATCTCTGATTACTCATCCATCTTCGACCACGCACCGCCGCCTCTCTGTTGAAGTTCAGGCAGAGATGGGTATTACTCCTTCAGTTCTACGTTTATCTGTGGGGCTTGAGGATGTACGCGACTTGATTAAGGATCTTGATCAAGCACTTAAGAGCTGAGCTACAACGAGCAGTACAGAGAGCAAGGTCAGATAGGTAATTGACCAGTGGAAGATTCCGCCAGCAACCTTGTTGTAGTTATCTGAGTTCTCCTTCAGCGCAAAGAGCTGGAAGGTAAATACTGCACCGAGTGCAACAGTTGCCATCAAAGTCCAAACAGGTAGCTCTGCCAATTGAATCAACGCAGTGGAACAAATAACCATTGCAATGGTGTGAAACCACATCTGCCCAATAACGTTCGAGCGCGATGCAACAGATGGAAGCATTGGAATTCCGGCCGCTGAATAATCATCTTTATATTTGATTGCTAGCGCCCAGAAATGTGGCGGCGTCCAGAAGAAGATGACCATAAAGAAAGCAATTGGCACCAATGTCAATGAATTTGTTACTGCCGCCCAACCGATGAGGACTGGCATACACCCTGCTGCTCCGCCCCACACAATGTTCTGCGAAGTATTTGGCTTCAGTGCAATTGTGTAGATGATGACGTAATAAGCGATTGCAATTGCGGTAAGAATCGTTGCAAGAAGAGTTGTAAAGATATAGAAGATTGCAAGTGAGAGAGCCCCAATTACAAATGCGAAAATAGTTGCCTGCAATCGAGATACCGCGCCGGTCACCAATGGGCGTTTCGATGTGCGCTTCATTAACTTGTCGCGCTCGGATTCAATCACCATATTAAAAGCGTTAGCTGATCCCGCTGCCAAAGTGCCGCCGATTAGGGTCCAGGCCAGAAGCGAGAGAGATGGGAAGCCACCTTCTGCGAGCACAACGGCTGGGACGGTAGTAATGACCAATAGCTCTACGACCCGAAGCTTCATGAGGTCTATATAGGCGCGGATGGTCGACACATGCGTAGCCTATTACGCGATTGGCAAGGTACTTAACGCTACTTCCCAGTGCTTTCACAGACTCAACCCTTACTTTTAGGCCATAGCAAGAGATGATCGAAAGGTGCAGCCATGACTGAAGAGATGAAGAAGCCCGAGTGGTTCGAGCTCACAGATAACGATGCTCCATCTGCGCAGGTCGCAAAGGTCAATAAGAAACTCCCTATTGCTGCGGTGCTCATCACAGGTGCAGTCATTGCAACTGGAGCTTTCTTTGCAAGTGCATCAGAGAATGAGGCAAGCGCTGAAGGCGTCACTCAAACGGTCGCATCTTCAACTGCAAGTGCAACGCCTGCCACGACATCTTCTGCAACACCCAACGCTTCAACTTCACCGGGAATTCAAGATCCAACACAAGGTGGAGTTCCTGCTCCTGGCGCCAATCGTGGCGATGACGACGGCGACCATCAATTTGGAGAAGGACGCGAGCATGATGGTGGCCGTGAAGGTGTCCATGAAGGACGCGAAGGTCACGACGACCGAGATTAGCGAGTAGCCGTACTTGATTCGTTCTGAGAAACAGGAAGGGCAAGTACGGGCAAAAGTGGAGTAGCGATTTTTCCAATTATTCGATCTACCGTTGCCCTGACCTTTTTCGTTACTGAGTAACTCTTACTATGGCGATCTGCGATGATGACGAAGATGTATTGATGATCACCTGATTCAACATAGCCGGCAAGATTTGTAGTTCCATTAAGAGTTCCGGTCTTAGCTCTTACCAATCCAACTGCAGTCGGCGCAGTTTCGATGAAGCGATGTTGCAGGGTTCCTGATACTCCCCCAACAGGTAAACCATTTATCAGAGGTAAGAACTTTGGATCGCGGTAAATCACCATCAATAATTGCGAGATCTGCTTTGCAGTAACACGATTCTCTTTCGATAAACCGCTCGCATCTTTAACTACAAGGTTTGAAGTGCTGATACCCATCTCTGTGAGCATTTGAGTAAAGGTAAGCGCCACACCTTCATCATCAAAGGTATTTCCGGCAGCTGCTGAAGCTAGCCGTGCAATGCGCTCTGCTAGCAAGTTATCGCTCCACGTCAGAGTCCAATCAAGAATCTTCTCTAAAGTTGGGGATGTTGAAGAAAGTAAGTGATCGCTCGATTTTGCATCTGCGTCAGTTGCTGTGACTCGCTTTAAGGCGATTGAGAGATGGTGGTCCTTAAGAAACTTTGACAGGTGAGAAACATCTTGTGCGTAGAGATTGTTGTAGAAGATCGTAGTGTTTTTTGTTGACCCAGAATTCATCTCTTTAATGGCGCTCAGTGCATTGAATTCAATTCGCTCAAGAGATGTGCGCCCCATCTTCACCGCAACTTTATGGTCATATCCCATCCATGGATCGAGCGATCCTTGGATAACAACGGACTTTCCATCAATTCCGGTCCAGAGGGAGGTCGTGAAGGAATCCGATGGCGACATATAGGTATATGCGGCGGCAGCAGAGACTAATTTGATTACCGAAGCAGGCTTACGCGGGGAATTCGCATTTGCTTCATAAATGACTTCGCCTGTCACTTCATCGAGAACTATCACTGAAGGATCTGCCATAGTTGGGATGGTTGTTAATTGTGAAAAGGCCGCGGAAATCCCTAGAGAGTCAACAGCCTGAGCAGAGTTTTGCGGTGCGAGAAGTAGGCCTGCGAGCAGGCATAGAACTATTGAGCTTCTCTTGCGCACCATAAAAAATTAGATGCCAACGGCGATAATGATGTTGAGAACTGTTAATCCAAGCATTGTTGCCCAGACCCATGGCTTCAAAACATCTTTCTTGACGTTCTTATATGCCAAGAAGAGAATTGCTGTAAGGACCAGTGCTTTTACGCCGATCTTTCCATGATTGAGAGCCTCATCTGGCTTTACTTGATCCCAGATACCGGTCATCACAATTCCTGCAATGAGCGCTGTCAGACCTGCATGTGTGACGCCAGGATTGAGCTTTCGTGGGCTCTTCTGTACTTGGCTCAAGAGAAGTCCAAGAATTCCAAGGATGCTAAGAATATGAATTCCGAGTGCAATATTAAATAACGTCTTCATGTCTCCTAGTTTAGAGTGCGACCATGGAAATTAAGACCCCCGCGGAGATCGGCCCAGGAGAATTCTTCCCGGTCGTAGGCGTGGGTCCTCATGCAGAGCCATGGCCCACAGGTGAGCAATATGATCCCGAGCTCCTTGCCAATGGTGATCGCCGAAATGTCCTAGATCACTATCGATATTGGAGCGTAGCCGCGATTGTCGCCGACCTCGATTCCAAGCGCCATAAGTTGCAGATTGCAATTGAAAATTGGCAACATGATCTCAATATCGGTTCAGTAGTACGCACTGCTAACGCATTCAATGTCAGCGCAGTACACATTATTGGAAAGCGAGATTGGAACAAGCGCGGTGCAATGGTGACAGATCGCTATCTCACCGTAATTCATCATCCGACTGTCGCTGATTTTGCACAGTGGTGTGGCGAGAATTCACTTCCGATTATCGGTATCGACAATGTGCCGACATCACGAAACCTAGAAGGATCTGAAGTTCCTGAGAGCTGCGTCCTTCTCTTTGGGCAAGAAGGCGCAGGAATGTCCGAGGAAGCTATTGCAATTTGTAGCGTTCTCTACGCAATTGAGCAGTATGGGTCGACTCGTTCTATGAATGCATCAGCGGCAGCCGCAATTGCCATGTATCACTGGGCGCTGCAGCACCTTCCTCGCAAGAGTTAGCCGAGCGCTTCTCTCACTGAGGTGAGACGACGATCAATTTCATCTGCCTCTTCAATTCGTCCAAGTTCGCGCATCACGCTTGAAATCTTGGTTTCAATCTCGATGATGAATTCAAAATCCTTTGAATCCTCCTCGGCTGCAATCTGCAGTACTCCATCGAGAGTGGAAAGTCCATCATCAAACTTTCCAAGCAATATTTCGGCGCGACCGAACTCATAGAGAGCAAAAGTTTCACGGCGATGATCGTGTCCAGTCTCAAAGACATCAACAGCTTTACGCGCTGCTTCTAGTGCTTTTTCACCATCTCCGAGCTCGTTGTAGCACGATGCAATCTTCTGATCACATCGCGCTACCTGAATAACTTCCTTCTCTGCCTTGAAAGTTGCGCGCGCTTCTTTAAAGCAGATTATTGCTTCCTCATAATTCTTCAACTCGCGCTGCGCGCAACCAATGAGGTGCATATCGTTGGCGGCGCTGATGTTATTTCCATCAACGAGATGCTCTTGCGCGCACTCGTACATAATTTCAATTACTTTTTCATAATTCTTTGATGAGTACCACCACTCACCTAATGTGCAGGCGAGCTCTAGGGCAATCGGTGATTTATTTTCACGTAAGAGTTCAACTGCCTTTGACATAGCAGTTGCGGCTTCATCCATTCGCTTTAACTGATTGAGGTTGTATCCAATCGCAGAGTAAGCCTGTGCAAGTCCTTCATTGGAGACTCCTGCACCGAGTTCAGAGTAAATATCTCGTGCAGTCTCAGCGAGCGCTAACGCTTCATCGTATTGACCCCGAGCAAAGATGCGAGCGCTTAATTCGTAATACGTATCTGCCCGTTCTTCACCGGTAACTTCAGGGATTCGATCCCAGAGCATCTCTTCAGTCAGGATCTCATCGCCAGAATCTCGATCGTCGTTGCTCATGGCTGCCCCTCTCCTGTTTCGCGCTCTCTATTTCCGCGCACTCTAGACCCAACAATGCTCTCGCCGCCGATATTTCCCTCGAGTTGACCGGTCTCTCGAGTGGCGCAAAGGGCGCTCACCCCCTACCCTTCTACTTGCAAACGATTTGCATCTAGCGCTTGGAGAGAGCGATGAGCCAGAAGGCAACGCTGAAAGAACACCTCAAATTTAGCCGTGAGGAGCTTCCTGCGCTCTTTGCCGTCCTCGGCACCGTGGTCTTCCTCCACGTTCTCGGGTGGGGCCTCTTCATCCACTACAACTCGGACCCTAAGTACCACTCACTCGTTGATGGCAAAGGTGCGCTGATCTATGCCGGTGCCGGAGCGCTCGCATACTCATTCGGTCTTCGCCATGCATTCGATGCCGATCACATCTCGGCGATCGATGACTCAACGCGCATCATGTTGGCAAAGGGCAAGAAGCCGCTCGGAGTCGGACTCTTCTTCTCACTCGGCCACTCGACCATTGTTCTTGGCCTCTCCATCGCGATCGCATTTGCGGCAAAGACAGCTATTAAGTTTCAAAAGAACTATGCGGAGACCGGCGCGATTATTGGCGCATCTGTATCAGGCTTCTTCCTCTATCTCGTCGGAATCCTCAACTTGGTAATTCTTGTTGGCGTTTTAAAGGTGTGGAAAAAGGCGAAGAGCGGTCAGTTCTCACACGAGCACCTCAATGAACTTCTCAACGAGCGCGGACTTATGAAGCGCATCTTCCGTGGCTTCTTTAAGAAGGGCTTTGATCACTCATGGCAGCTCTACCCGGTTGGAGTTCTCTTCGGTCTTGGCTTTGATACAGCAACTGAAGTTGCCCTTCTTGCACTCTCTGCCACAACCGCAGTGGGTGCTGTCGGTGGAACGCTTCCACCACTTGCAATTATCGCGCTACCAATCATCTTTGCAGCAGGAATGTCGATGATGGATGCCCTTGATGGGATCTTTATGACGAAGGCATATTCCTGGGCATTTACATCACCGCTTCGAAAGATTTACTACAACATCACAACTACAGGTCTATCAATCTTTGTTGCACTTGTTATTGGAACAATTCAACTCGTTGGAGTACTTGCAGATAAAACGAATATCGATAATTACCAGCCATTTAAGCTGATTGCATCGGTTAAACTCGGTGGAATCGGCTATTGGATTGTTGCCTCCTTTGTTCTCGCCTGGATCTTCTCGATCGTTATCTGGAAGGTCGGTCGCTATGAAGAGCGCTACTCATCTGGAATCGTTGAGACAGAGCACATCCACCAAGAACTTAAGGTCGAGTAATTCGAATCCGCTCTTGAGCAATCGCTGCACCTAGCAGCACCACAAGAGCTCCTACCGGCTCATTCCAGGTGATTTTCTCACCGAGAAATATGATGCCGACGATTACCGCAACAACTGGGGTCAGATATGTGACGCTACTTGCGATGGCGCTTCCTGCAATCTGCATCACCTTGAAATTCCATAAGTACGCGAATCCACTTCCAAAAACCCCAAGTGCGATCATTGAGAGCATTGGTCCAATTCTGTATTCATCCTTAGCAATTCCATCAAAGAGATAGAGTGGCAAGAGAGTGAAGCTAGCAAGAATCAATTGCTGAGAAACAATCGCCTCTGTCCGTAACCCCAATGGCAGGACGAAGCGACGTGTATAGGGGAATGAGAATCCGTAACACGTTACTGCGAGCAAGAGAATGCCTACCGCCCACCATGGGTTATCACCCAGTCCATTCCAAGCACCGAGTACAACAAGTACTCCGCTAAAACCAAGGAGCAATCCAATGAGCTGGGTGAACTTTGGTCTCTCTTCGCGATTGACCAACAAGATTGCCAGCAGCGTCATCAACGGAGTTACAGCATTGATGATTCCAGCCAGAATTGACGTCACCTCTGTCTCTGCGAGTGCGAAGAAGATTCCAGGAAATACATTAAGGAGAAGCGAGACTATCCAGATATGAAATAGCGCCTTCTTGCCGCGTGGAAGATCAATCTTCTTAATCTTTGCAAAGGTATAGAGAGTCAGCGCACCTAGTGCGCATCGAACAAATGCGACTCCAATCGGAGTAAGAAATTCGAGGCCACCCTTAATAAAGATAAATGAGCAACCCCAGATAAATCCAACGATGAGGTAGAGAGGTAACCACGAACCAGATTTCTTCACCTGGTGAGGTTACTAGTTATACGAGCGAAAGTGCGAGAGCTTTCTTCGCTGCTTCTTTACGATCACTGACTGCAAGCGCCTGATAGATCCGCATAGTCTCGTGGCGAATTGTTGAGACGCTAAAACCAAGTTCAGTTGCGAGTTCATGGTTTGTCTTTCCTTCAACCATTCCACCAAGAATTGAAAGCTGACGTGGAGTTAACTGTTCTGCGCCAGTATCGTCGCGCCCAGCAGATGTTCCTCCGCGCTGTCCCTCATGGTTGAGCGAGAGATAGAGTGAGATTGGAACTGCATAATCCATAACCACTTGTTCTACTCGAGAGCAATCTTCTACTGACTGTGAGAAACGAATCGCAAGGTGGCCTTGGATCGCGCCACGGTGGCGGAGCTGGAACATCAATAGTTTTTTATCATTAGACCAGTGGTCTGGATTTCTCCCAATTGCGATCTCTACCGCTTCGAAGTTCCAGGTTCGCCATTCGCTGCTGGGGAAGGTTTTTCCCTTTCGCCCATCTTCAAATCCATACTCGCCAACAAATGTGACGCTATCGTCGGAATTAAAAAGTCCGATTCGAACACAACATGCTCCGAGGGTGGCGAGATGATCGAGAACGAGGGCGCGCGAAATCTCGTCTGCGGTTGGGTGATAACTCAACCACTCAATGAAGCCTCTAATTTCATTCATTCTCAGTACCCTTTCAGATTGCTCTGATATGGATACCGTAGGGAATGCCCCCTTTTTATGCGATGGGATAACCAGTTTTGACCAGTCAAACCCCGACTGGTCGCCGGCTGGTCATCACATTATGAGATTTTTGAGTGAAGTTCTTTGAGTTGCTCAGTATGAGAGGCCATATGACCATCGGCTAGCTCGAGGAGCTCGCCTAGGGTGCGAACCTTTCCATCCTCTGATGTCGTGATCCGCTGAAGGGCGCTCTCATCCATGTGGGAGAGAACATCTAAGACCATCGCACGTACACCAGAAATTGATGCAAGTGACTTTGTAATATTTCGCTTCTGATAACGAAGTGCATCTGGATAGAGCTCTTCATCGAAGTAGACCATCGTTGGATTATCTGAGGCGAGGGTAGAAAGATATCGTGTTGCAAAATGTAACTCGGCATCGCTGACGTGATGAACGATGAAGGCGGCAGACCATTCGCCCTCCGGCGCTGTGTTTCGAAGGCGATCTGGAATCAACGCTAGCGCATCGAGAAATTCTGCAGTGCGTCGTTGGAAATTCTCAAGCGCTTGTGACATCAATTAAATCCGCTCTGCAAATCGATGATATGCAGCGTTCCATTGAAGTTCGCGGCGGAACTCACGGATCTTTGTATCTTCATCAATGATGACATGTTCAATCTTTGCAATGCGCGCGAAGTCCTCGATAGTCTCAAGTGAGACGGCATTGGTAAGAACGGTGTGGTGAGATCCACCTGCAAGCATCCATGCCTCAGCCGAAACTGGAAGTGACGGCTTTGGCTCCCAGACTGCATGTGCCACTGGCAACTTTGGAAGAGCTTCATTTGGCTTCACAACAGTTATCTCATTGCTAATCATCCGGAAACGATCACCCATATCTACTAGACACACGACGCGAGCCTCTGCATCAGATGCGGTAAAGACCATACGAACTGGATCTTCTTTTCCACCGATACCGAGAGGATGAATCTCAATCTTTGGCTTGCTCTTTGTAATTGTCGGGCAGACCTCGAGCATATGTGCGCCAAGAATCTTCGCCGGGCCAGGGCCGAAGTGATAGGTGTAATCCTCCATAAATGAAGTTCCGCCACCTGCAGGTGTCATTGATTTGAGAATTGCACCAAGTGCAGATGTCTTCCAATCGCCTTCACCGCCGAAGCCATATCCCATCTCCATCAAGCGCTGCACAGCAAGACCTGGCAACTGCTTGAGAGTTCCGAGGTCTTCAAAGTTACTTGTGAATGCGTCGAAACCGCCATCTTTCATAATCTTTAAGAGCGCAATCTCTTGCTTTGCTGCATAGACCAAAGAATCGTGGCGCGCCCCACCTGCCTTGAGCTCAGCCGCTACCTCGTACTTCGCCTCGTACTCTGCGGTGAGCTTCTCGGCATCCGCATCCGAGACTGCATGCACTGCATCTGCAAGGAAGTTGACTCCATAATTTTCGATAGACATTCCGAGTTGAAGCTGTGCAGATACCTTGTCGCCATCTGTGACAGATACAAAGCGCATATTGTCACCAAAACGTGCAAGCTTGAGGTTCTGCGACTTATTCCAACCAATTGTCGCCCAAGCCCATGCATCAACTCGAGCCTTCACATCTGCCGAACCTGGTTCGCCAACAACGATCTTATGCGGAACACCTACACGAGCAACTGCATGCGCATATTCGCGATCACCGTGTGCTGCTTGATTAAGGTTCATAAAGTCCATATCAATCGTCGCCCAAGGAAGTGATTGATTGGCTTGGGTATGAAGATGAAGCAGCGGCTTTCGAAGAAGATCAAGTCCTTGAATCCACATCTTCGCTGGAGAGAAGGTATGCATCCACGTGATTACACCGAGACAGTTGGGGTCGCTTGATGCATCGAGCATCGCCTGCTTGATATTGGCGGTGTTCTTCAGAGTTGGCTTCCAGATGATCTCTACTGGTGCGCCAAGACCTGCAGAGATCTTTGCAACAACTTCCTTAGACTGAACAGCTACTTGTTCCAGTGTTTCAGGTCCGTAGAGATCCTGGCTGCCAGTAAGAAACCAAATCTGATGCGTCATAACTTCCTTCTTTAGAGTTGAAGAGTGGATGAATTACTTAGTGCGGCGCTTTGACCAGACGTCAAAAGCGACAGCGAAGAGAAGTACTAAGCCCTTGATGGTCATCTGGAAGTCGATGCCGACTGAGTTGAGGTTCATACCGTTACCGAGTACGCCCTGAATCATTCCGCCGACGATCGAACCTGTGACTGTTCCTACGCCGCCTTGAACTGATGCTCCACCGATAAAGACAGATGAAATCGCATCGAGCTCGAATCCATCTCCCGCCTTTGGTACAGCTGAGTTCATACGAGCTGTAATCAAGATACCTGAGAGCGCTGAAAGCATTCCCATGTTTACGAAGAGCCAGAAGTTAACTCGGCGGACATTGATACCTGAGAGAACAGCTGCGTGAAGATTTCCACCGATGGCATAAATGTGGCGACCAAAAGTTGTCTGCTTCATGATGATTGTGTAGATCACGATGAGGAAGATCAGAAGAACGAGTGTCCAAGGAATACCTGAAGACTGTGAGAGCTTATTTCCTACATAGCCAATCATCACTGCGAGAAGTGTGTTCTTGACGAAGAACCAGGTACGTGGCTCGACGCTCTGGTTGTACTTAATGCGACCGCGGCGAGTAGCAAATGAGCTCCAGAGGAGAGCAAGGATTCCCACTGCAGTGATGATGAGAGCTACCAGGTTATGGGTTTCGATTCCGAAATCTTTTCCAAGTGTGTTCTCTTTATCAACGAAGCCGTTACCGATCGCTCGGAATGCATCTGGGAATGGACCGATATTTGAATTTTGAAGTGTCATCAATGCAAGGCCGCGGAACAAGAGCATGCCTGCAAGCGTCACAATAAATGCCGGAATGCCCATGTAGGCAACCCAGAATCCCTGCCACATACCTACTATCGCGCCGATGACGAGGGCGCCGATAATTGCGATGTACCACGGTGATGCTGGAAGCCAATCCCAACCATTCTGCTCGAGTGGGCGAACAGCCAAGATTCCCGAAACCGCGCCGATAAAGGCTGCAACAGAACCCACTGAAAGGTCGATGTGGCCTGCGATGATGATCATCACCATACCAATTGCGAGAACGAGGATGTAACCGTTCTGCACAACCAAGTTAGACCAGTTATCTGGAGTCAGCGATGCGTGGTTCGGTGTTGTGACAGCGAAGTATGCAATCAAGGTAAGAAGCGCAAGGAAGATTGCGTTCTGACGGAGATCTACACCTTTAAGGCGGTTACGAAGTTTGTCGATAGGTCCTGATTGCTGTTCTTTGACGTTAGACATTGCTTACTTCCTTTACGGTGGTCATATATTGCATGAGTAATTCTGGTGAGAAGTCCTTACGTGCGACCTCTCCTGTGATTGATCCTTCAGCAATTGCATAGATACGATCGCAAATTCCGAGCAACTCTGGAAGCTCGGATGAGATTACAAGAACTGCTTTACCTCTTGCGGCGAGCTCTTGGATGATTGTGTAGATCTCATACTTTGCACCGACATCGATTCCTCGAGTTGGTTCATCGAGAATCAAAATCTCTGGATCAACGTTAATCCACTGGCTCAACACAACCTTCTGCTGATTTCCGCCTGAGAGCTTGCCCACGATTGAGTTTGCAGATGGCGCCTTGATATTCATGGATTCGCGGTACTCGGATGCAACCTTGAACTCTTCATTTGCATTGACGAGACCGTACTTGGTGAAATCTTCGAGCGATGCAAGGGAGATATTGCGCTTAATATCGTCGATGAGGTTGAGTCCAAAGCGCTTTCGGTCTTCAGTTGAGTAAGCGATTCCCGCATCAATTGCCTGACGAACGGTCTTAACCTTTACCTCTTTGCCGTTGACGTAGACGGTGCCAGAGATCTTTGCGCCCCAGCTATGTCCGAAGACGCTACGTGCAAGCTCTGTGCGTCCTGCTCCCATGATTCCTGCAAGGCCAACAATTTCTCCTGCCTTGACGTTGAGATTCGCGTTATCGACTACTACGCGCTCATGATCGTCTGGGTGGTGAACTTTCCAATTTTCGATACGGAAAACTTCTTCGCCGATCTTTGGCTCACGAACTGGGTAGCGGTTATTCATCTCGCGACCAACCATGCCCTTAATGATGCGCTCTTGGTCGACCTTATCCGCCTTCATATCGAGAGTCTCGATGACAAAACCATCACGAATAATTGTCGTCTGATCGGCAATTGCAGCGATTTCATTGAGCTTGTGGGAGATGATGATGCAGGTCATTCCCTGGTTCTTAAATTGACGCAGTAGATCGAGCAGATGTGCTGAATCTGAATCATTGAGAGCTGCTGTTGGTTCATCAAGGATGAGTAGCTTCACGCGCTTTGAGAGCGCCTTTGCGATTTCTACTAGCTGCTGCTTGCCCACACCAATTTTATTCACTGGCGTATTTGGGTCTTCATCGAGGCCAACCTTTGCAAGCAGCTTCTGTGCCTCAAGTCCTGTCTTGTTCCAATCAATGAGCCCGCGGCTCTTGATCTCGTTATTAAGAAAAATATTTTCAGCGATTGAAAGATAGGGACTCAACGCAAGCTCTTGGTGAATGATGACAATGCCAAGGTGTTCGGAGTCGCGGATATTCTTTAGATTTAAAACCTCATTTTCGAAGACGATATCTCCGTCATATGTGCCATGAGGATAGACACCTGAGAGAACCTTCATCAGCGTTGACTTGCCAGCACCGTTCTCGCCACAGATTGCATGGATCTCACCACGCTTTACCTTCAATGTGACATCGGTGAGCGCATTAACGCCCGGGAAGGTCTTGGTGATGTTACGCATTTCCAAGATGTTCTCTGTCATTTTTCCCATCTTTTCCAACAAACTAGTTTTGCAATGGTGTCGAATTAACTGCTTGTAGAGCTATCTAACCGTAAAAGGGAGTTCGGTTGGTCAATCCCTTATGTGAGATTGACCAACCGAACCCTTAATCAATTACCTAGGAATTAACCGAGGTCTGATGCCTTGATGTATCCGCTATCAATAAGAACCTTCTTGTAGTTCTTTGTTGTAACGATGTATGGAGTAAGAAGGAATGATGGAACAACCTTCACGCCATTGTTGTATGTCTTTGTATCGTTAACTGTTGGCTTCTTGCCTGCAAGAAGTGCCTCAGCCATTGATACTGCAACCTTTGCAAGTTCACGAGTGTCCTTGAAGATTGTTGAGTACTGGTCGCCCTTGATCATTGCCTTAACAGAAAGAACTTCTGCATCCTGGCCTGTGATGATTGGCATTGTCTTTGTTGTGTAGCCACCGTCTGTAAGAGCAGCGATGATTCCACGGCTAAGTCCGTCGTATGGTGAAAGAACGCCGTTTACCTTTGCCTTAGCGTATGAAGAAACAAGAATATCTTCCATACGCTTCTGAGCTACAGCGCCGTCCCAACGAAGTGTTGCGACCTTTGTGAATGCTGTCTGACCTGACTTAACAACAATAACCTTGCTCTTGATGAGTGGGTTAAGAACTGACATTGCTCCGTTGAAGAAGAATGTTGCGTTGTTGTCATCTGGTGAACCAGCGAAGAGCTCCACGTTGAATGGACCCTTTGCCTTTGGTCCGTCAGCCTTTGTTGATGCTTCTGACTTGAAGACACCGAGACCAACGAGAAGTGATGTTGCCTGCTGTACGCCAACCTTGAAGTTGTCGAATGTTGCGTAGTAGTCAACGTTTGCTGACTTACGGATCAAACGGTCGTAAGCAATAACTGGAACATTCTTGCTCTTTGCCTTTGCGAGAACGTCTGTGAGCTGCTCGCCATCGATTGAAGCGATGATGAGTGCCTTAGCGCCCTTTGTAAGCATTGCTTCGAGCTGTGAAACCTGTGTTGGGATGTCATCTTCTGCGTACTGAAGATCTACTGAGTAGCCGTCCTTCTCAAGAGCTGCCTTGATTGACTTACCATCTGAGATCCAGCGTGTTGATGACTGTGTTGGCATTGCAACACCGATAAGGCCCTTGTCTGCTGCCTGTGCTGGCGCAGCAACCATAAGACCTGTTACTGCCATTGCTGTTGCAGCAACGACAGTTGTTAGCTTCTTAATCAATTGTGTTCCTTTCCTAGGGTGAACGAAAATGAGTGATCTAAGTGAGCGCTCACATTTCTAGCGGGAAATCTACCTACTTTCGCCTATTTTCCATAGACCTTTTGATAACGATTGAATAAAGATTCAATCGCCTCTTGGGCGATCGGGATTGGGGTGCCGAGCTGGCGGGCGATAAAGGCGCTCTTGGCGTTGTCTTCGCACATCACGGCTGCCTTGACCGCAGCCTTGCCACTATCGCCAATAGTGAAGACTCCGTGGTTCTGCATCAACACCGCTGGCGAGCGATGGCCCTTGAGGGTCTCAACGATGCCACGTCCGATTGAGTCATCGCCAATGATGGCAAATGGTCCCACTGGAATCGGTCCGCCGAATTCATCTGCGATGGCTGTGAGAATGCATGGAATCTCTTCTCCCACCGCAGCCCATGCACATGCGTAGTTGCTATGTGTATGAACAACGCCGTTTACCTCAGACATGTTCTTATAAACATAGGCATGCGCTGCTGTATCGCTTGAAGGCGAGAGCGTGCCTTGGACTAATTTTCCATCGAGATCGCAGATGACCATTGAATCTGCAGTGAGTTCGTCGTAGCGAACTCCCGATGGTTTGATGGCAAAGAGATCGGGTGAACCATCTTCAAAGGTAATGCGTTGCGAAACGTTTCCACCTGTCCATACAACCAACTCATAGCGAACAAGTTCTTGATGAAGATCCACTAAAACTTCTTGGGTCTTTCTAATTAACTCTTCCTTGCTTGCCATGGCTATCCCTCTCGCTTCATCTGCTTAAGTCGCTTCATTACATTATTTGCGCCACGACCAAAGTAATCGTGAAGTTCTACATACTCGCGATATAGCTTGTCATATTGCTGAGCGCGTTCCTCATTTGGCGTATAGACATGCTTATTCACTTTACCCATCGCCTCTGCAGCGGCGTTGACATCTGCATACTCGCCAGCTGCAACGGCTGCATGAATTGCGGAACCAAGGGCAGGGCCTTGATCAGTATCAATAGTAGAAATTGGAAGACGAGTGACATCGGAATAGAGCTGCATTAAGAACTTATTTTTCAATAGTCCGCCAGCGACAATAAATTCCTTTACCGGAACTCCTGATGCTGCAAATGTATCTACGATCATTCGAGTTCCGTATGCAGTCGACTCGAGTAATGCGCGATAGACCTGGTCTGCGGTTGTCGTGAGAGTAAGGCCCAGCACTGTTCCGCTGAGTTCGTGATCCACGAGGACAGAGCGGTTTCCACTGTGCCAATCGAGGGCTACCAAGCCGTGTGCACCAACTGGCTCTTTCGCTGCAAGATCAGTGAGGTATTGGTGAATCGATGTTCCGGCGGCCTTTGCCTCATCAAAGTAGCGCTGTGGAACTTGGTTATTGACATACCACGCGAAGATATCGCCCACACCTGATTGACCTGCTTCATAGCCGTAAAGACCGCTGACGATTCCACCGTCGACTACGCCGCACATTCCGGGAACTTCAGTGATCGCATCGTGGTTCATTACGTGACACGTTGATGTTCCCATGATTGCAACCATCTGACCTGGCTCAGTTGCCTTTGCTGCCGGGGCTGTCACATGTGCATCAACATTTCCTACCGCGACTGCAATGCCTTCAGGTAGTCCGGTCCAAGCAGATGCCTGTGCTGTAAGAGGTCCAGCATTGTCACCGAGTTCTCCAATGGTGTGTGAAATCTTTCCCTCAAAATCTGCAAATTCTGGATTGAGAGCTGCGAAATATTCTCGCGATGGATATTTTCCATCTTGAAGATTTCCCTTATATCCAGCGGTACACGCATTGCGAACATATGTGCCGCAGAGCTGCCAGATAATCCAATCGGCAGCTTCCACAAACTTCCACATCTTCTTATATACATCTGGCGCCTCTTCAAGAATCTGAAGTCCTTTTGCGAGCTCCCATTCAGATGAAATCTGGCCTCCATATCGAGGAAGCCATGCTTCTTTACGCTCTCGCGCCATTGCATTGATTCGATCCGCATGAGGCTGTGCAGCGTGGTGCTTCCAGAGCTTTACATATGCATGCGGATTGCCTTTATATTCATCGAGCTGGCAAAGCGGTGTTCCATCTTCAAGAACTGGAATCATCGTGCAGGCAGTGAAATCTGTAGCAATACCAACTACATCTGCCGGGTTGATGCCTGATGCCTTGATGGCCTCTGGGATGGCGTGCTTTAAGACTTCAACGTAATCATTGGGATCTTGAAGCGCCCAATCTGGTCCAAGAGGTGCGCCGGTCGCATTGAGGACCCGATCCATTACTGCGTTGGGGTATTCAAAGACAGCAGAGCCCATCTCGACACCATCGGAGACTCGGACGATTAGCGCTCGACCAGAGAGGGTTCCGTAGTCGACACCGATTACATATTTATCTGCCATCTTATTTCCCTGTCTTGAGTTGTTGAGTAGATTCACGAAGTATGAGTTGTGGCGGAATTGTGATTGCAGTATGAGATGTTGGATCCTTCAATTGGAGCAACATTCGATCAATAGCTGTCTTTCCAAGTTCGTCGAAATTTTGATGAATGGTTGAGAGCGCCGGTGAGAAATATCCAGATTCAGGAATATTGTCGAAGCCCATGACGCTCACATCATGCGGCACTCTAATTTTATTTTCGGCAAAAGCTTTCAAGACTCCCAGTGCAAGGTGGTCGTTTGATGTAAATACCGCTGTCGGTAAATCTTTACGTTGGGCTAATTCACTACCAGCTCGATACCCGGTTTCGATAGACCAATCTCCTTGAATGATCTCACTCTTTAATCCTGCTAACTTCATCGCTTCTTCATATCCGCACTTGCGTTGCTGTCCTTCATACCCATCAGCTGGCCCCGCAACGTGAACGATTTTCTTGTGACCGAGTTGAATCAAGTGCTCGGTAGCAATTTTTCCACCCGCGAAATTTTCGATATTCACCGCGTCAAACTTCCTCGTGGGTTCAGAATCAACAATCACAATGGTCGCAGAAGAGAGAGACTTCTCAACTTCATTAATAATTTTCTTTGAAAGAGCGATAGTGATGACGCCGTCAGTATTGAGATCGCGTAATTGTTCGATTGCCTCCCGCCATGAAGCTGGCGAATCTGGCCGAATCGAGATTGAGATTACTGAATATCCAGCGATCCGAGCCTCGCGCTCCATTGCATTGAGAATCGCCCACGGACCGTAAAGCTCGCTTCCAGCAATGAGTATTCCGATGATCCGACTTTGCGAAGTTACTAACTGTCGTGCGGCTTGATTTGGGCTGTACTTCAGTTCTGCAATAGCACCTTCAACGCGCTCTCGAGTCGCTGGTTTGACGCTGGGATGGTTATTGAGTACACGTGAGACCGTCTGATGCGAGACCTGTGCCAATTGCGCAACATCGTAAATATTTGCTTTCCGCTCTGTCACAGCAACTTCTTCAATCTCTCAATGATTATCAGGATTTCACCTGTCTTTGACTCAACATCATCACTCAAAATTGAGAAATTTAATTCAAGAGAATTCAGATCTCTTCCTTTTACAACTTTGCAATTGAAATTGCCGAAGTAATCAGAGATGAGTGACACTTCTTTGCCGAGGAGGAAAGAGGTGCAGGTTGCTTCGCTTCCATCGGTAAAGATCATCTTGCCGCCTGGTCGTGAATTAAAAGATTGCACCTCATTAAGCCATTGCGAGAGTTGCTTCGAATCGCTTAGTAATGAGTAGAGATCATCCCTGCTCTTCTTGCTCTCTAAGCGCTCTTCTATCTGGAGTAATTGAAATCCTTCTGGAATTTCTACCTTCTCCTGGAAGCCAACAAAACTTACCTTCGCCATAGGTTGAGTTAATTCTTCAGGTAGGTGAAGGCACCTACTGCAACTGCAAGCGCGAGCGCAGAGTGTGCGAGCATGAAAGTGAGATCAACAGAGTAGAAAAAAGTTGCGTCAATAAGAGGGAGAATCCAGATCAACGAGAGTGCGACGGTGAGAAGTCCAACGATCGACTTTGCACCCAGAGCCTTCCACCCAATAAAGGCTGCGGAAACCAGAACCAATAAGCACATCAATACTTTGTAGCGGTGGTCGTGGCCACCAAAAGTCTCAGCTGCGATAAAGACGGCGAGGGCCATTCCAAAGACGCTATTTCTCGCCTTTGCATCGTAGTGACCTAAAAGAGTCCAGCTCTTCTCCACGGCAATCTCCCCCATATGCCCTCTAAATGAGAGCGCTCACATGAGAGTATCACAGCGGAGTTTGAGCGTGAAAGGGGTGAGTTAAGAAAAAGTGGGCCCAGACGGGCTCGAACCGTCGACCCACGGATTAAAAGTCCGTTGCTCTACCGACTGAGCTATAGGCCCCACCGTCTTCACCGAAGCGTAGACAGGCGCATCTTAATACACCTTTACCAAACCATTTCACACGAGAAAGACCTGCGATTAACTCAGCATAGATACTTACCTCATGCGGCGAATCCATCTCTCATCTTTAGTGGCACTCCTCATCTGTGGCGTTCTATCGCCATCGCCATCGACTGCCGCCAATCCTCGAACTCCTGAATGGGCTAGCTCAACAACGATCTACGAAGTAAATATTCGACAGTATTCCGAGAGTGGAACATTCAAGGCAGTTACCGCCTCGCTTCCACGTTTAAGGAACCTTGGAGTCGGGATTCTGTGGTTGATGCCGGTGCAACCGATTTCTCAGCTCAAACGTAAGGGAGCTCTTGGATCGCCATATTCAGTTGCTGATTACAAAGGCATCAATCCGGAATTCGGTAACCCAGATGATTTCAAAGCACTAGTTGGCACTGCGCACACACTAGGAATGAAGGTAATCATGGACTGGGTAGCAAACCACTCAGGTTGGGACAATCCGTGGATCTCAAATAAATCCTGGTACCACCAGGATGACAATGGAAACATCATCGCCCCCAATAACGATTGGACTGATGTTGCTTGGCTCAATTATGAGAATGCAGATTTACGTGCAGCGATGATTGATGCGATGAAATATTGGGTTACACAATTTGATATCGATGGATTTCGTGCAGACTACGCAAGCGGAGTTCCTATTGATTTTTGGGAAGAATCTACCTCTCAACTTCAAGCCATCAAGCCTCTCTTGATGTTAGCTGAAGAACAAGGTACTCGCGGCATGCTAGATAAAGCATTCCAATCAAACTACAACTGGACGCTGTTGGGAGACCTCAATGGAATTGCACAGGGACGAACCGGTGTAGCGAGCTTTGTGACTGCTTACAACTATCGACTCTCGAAATATCCACGCGGTACATTTCCGATGAATTTCATAACCAACCATGATGAAAATTCATGGAATGGAAGTGAATATAAGCGGATGGGCGCAAATGTCGAAGCGATGGCTGCGCTCTCATTTATCTTCCCAGGAATGCCACTTATTTATTCAGGACAAGAGGTGGGAAATATTCGCGAACTTGAGTTTTTTGAGAAAGATCAGATTCCTAATATCGAAGATGAGAATACGACGACAACTTTTTACAAGAACCTTATCAACCTTAAGAAGAAGAATGTTTCACTGTGGAATACCGCACCATTGAAAATGACCGATATTTTCCAAAGAAATCTCAATGTGCTGAGCTTCGCTCGAAGTGTTGGAAAAAATAGAGTTATTTATATTCTTAATACATCAGAAAAGAATCAGAAAGTTACCCTGAAATTAGATAACTTAGCTGGTTCATACCTCACTTTTCCAACTAACAGCAGAGCAACTTTGAGTAAGAGTTGGACTCTGACCCTCAAGCCGTGGCAGTTCGAGATCTACTCAACTTCCGGTAATTGATTAGAAGGTCGATGCATCAATCACAAAGCGATACTTCACATCGCTAGCGATTGTGCGCTCATAAGCCTTGTTAATGTAATCAGCTTTGATGACTTCAACATCGCTCAAGATGTTGTGCTCGCCGCAGAAATTAAGCATCTCCTGCATCTCAGGAATTCCGCCAATCATTGAACCAGCCATGGATCGGCGTGCACTCAAGAGAGAACCTGCATGGACTGAATAAGGCTTACCCGGAAGACCGATGATGACAAGAGTTCCTTCTTGGGCAAGAAGATTGAGGTACTGATTGATATCAACTTCTGCGCTGACGGTATTGAGAATGACATCGAAGCTCTTTGCAATAGCCTTCAAGTTCTCTGGATCCTTCGTAGATACGAAGTGGTGTGCACCCATCGCCTTTGCGTCTGCCTCCTTTGATGGTGAGTGAGAGAGAACTGTTACCTCTGCACCTAGTGCTACTGCAAACTTAACTCCCATATGTCCAAGTCCACCAAGGCCCATGACGGCAACCTTCTTGCCTGGCCCAACGTTCCAATGCTTGATTGGTGAGTACAAGGTAATTCCTGCACACAGAAGTGGTGCTACGCCATCAAGCGGGAGGTTTGCCGGAACTTGAACCGCATAGTTTTCGTTGACGACGAAGCGATTGCTATATCCGCCCATGGCAACAGTCTTGCCATCACGCTCGTAACCGTTATAGGTACCGGTCATTCCTTCTTCGCAATACTGCTGAAGTCCCTTGTTGCACTGAGAACACTTGCCACACGAATCAACGAATACGCCGACTCCAATGTGATCACCAACTTTGAATTTCGTTACAGATGCGCCCACAGATGTGACTACGCCAGCAATCTCGTGCCCTGGAACCATAGGAAATATTGCTGGGCCCCACTCTTCACGGGCCTGGTGAATATCTGAGTGGCAGATGCCCGAATACTTAATATCGAGCTCGACATCGTGAGCACCAACCGCGCGACGATCGAACTCGAATGGAACCAACTCTGAACCCGCTGAAAGCGCTGCATATCCCTTTGTATTCATAGCCGAAGACTATCTGAATTAAATTCGATACTCTTCTTGAATGCTGATCAATGAAAAGTTCCAGCCGGTGGCAGATAAGTTCTTCTCACTCACCGCTGACCAGCCTTACGGTGGCGCAGCGCTATGTGTTTATCAGGACGGTCTCCCCGTCCTCGATATTTGGGCTGGCGAACAATGCCCTGGACATCCATGGGAGAAAGAAACGAAGAGCGTTGTATTTTCTACTTCAAAAGGATTGCTCTCCATCCTTGGTCACCGTCTTATTCAAGATGGTTTGCTTGATCCTGATGAGAAAGTTTCACATTACTGGCCAGAGTTTGCAGCCAATGGAAAAGAAAATGTGACGGTTGCGATGATCATGCGACATCGCTCTGGTCTAAGCGCTGTCCGTGAAGATTTAACATTTGAAGATCTGCAGAAAGTAATTCCGGTAGAGGAAGCGTTGGCTCGCCAAATTCCGATTTGGGAACCTGACACCGGATATCTCTATCACGCCGGAACTATCGGCCATTTGCTTGGAAAGATTTACTTCAACATCACCGGCAAACGCCTCAATCAATTGCTCCAAGAAATCATCGCTACTCCGCTTGGTGTGGAGGCATATTTTGGAGCTCCAGCGAATATTGAAAGCTCAATCGCCAGACTTAAGAGCGATGATGCACCGCTTATTGATTACCCTTTTGAATCACCGCTCTACTGGAATCGACGAGCGATGACTTTTGGTAAGGCCTTTACCGGACATGTTGATGACGAAGTAGGAGGCTATAACGATCCTCGCACCCATCAATTGGAATTTGCAGGTGCCGGCGGAATTACACACGCACGTGCAGTTGCCAGAACGTATTCAGCTCTCGTCCACGAAACCGATGGTGTGCGCATCCTCAACGATGAGACTGTGAGAAAAGCTATCTCTCGCCCCAATATCGGTCCCAATGTCTTCGGTGACCCTGCTCCATACCCAGTGCATTCATTAGGCTTTATCGTTGCAAATCCAGAGCACTCCCCTGTACTGAGCAACTCAACATTTGGTCACGATGGTCTTGGTGGACAACAAGGATTTGCGGATCAGAAGTACAAAATTGGTTTTGGGTATGTCACAAACTGGATCCCAATGGTTGCAGATGGCATGGCACGTCACCGTGAAATCACACGTGCTCTTGCAGAGGTATTACGTTAAATCAACGCCCAGCCGCAGCGCGCTTAAGTCGATCGCGAACTGCGATTGCAATGCCATCACCTTCAGGTTGAATAACAATTACTTGTTCGATTCCTTGAGCATCTGCCTCACGTAACGCTTCATAAAGATTACGTGCAAAGTCATCATTATTGATTGGTGATGCAAGACGAACCGCGCCTTCAGGAGTTGGGTAATCACTGAGTGCAATCAAGCCATCACCCGGACGTGGATGTCCATCAAGAACGACGTGCGCTTCTGGTGAATAGTGGTTCTCGAGTGAACCGCTAACACGGATAACATCATCGCGATTGACTACCTTTACGCCGGTTACCGCTTCAATCATCTCGACTGTGATTGCACCAGGACGTAAGATTCGTGGCGCATCTGATGTGCAATCAATAATTGTTGATTCAACACCAACCTGAGATGGACCGCCATCAAGAATCAGATCATTTGGCGCGAGGAATTCACCAAGTTCTTCATGAACAGCCTTCGCAGTAGTTGTTGATACATGCCCAAATCTATTGGCGCTAGGTGCGGCAATTCCTTTGCCGCCAACTTTTTTGAAGGCAGCGAGAAATGCGAGAGCGAGTGTGTGATCGGGAACGCGAACTCCAACTGTCCCTTGTCCACCGGTAATGAAATCTTGTGCCAACTCGCTTCGAGTTAAGACAAGAGTCATCGGACCAGGCCAGAAAGATCGTGCAAGATCAATTGCATAATCTGGAATAACAGATGCCCACTCGGAAATATCTTGCGCATCTGCCAGATGGACAATCAATGGATGATCTGCCGGGCGGCCTTTCACCGCATAAATGCGAGCGACAGCCACTTCATTCTCGGCATCGGCCCCAAGGCCATAAACGGTCTCGGTTGGAAATGCGACCAAAGCCCCTGACGTCAACTGAATAGCGGCGTGGGTGAGCGCATCCGCTGTGCAGTGTGAAATGAATTGACCTTGGCTCATATGGCCAATTATCCCTCTATTTTGCGAGAAGATAACCACATGAAATCGGCGGGAAAAATCAAGGTCATGCAGATCATTGCCCGAATGAATGTGGGCGGTCCTGCAGTGATTGTTGCCGATTTAATGCGCGGTCTTGATTCATCGCAATTCGAGCAGAAGCTGATCACTGGATATTGCGCAGAGAATGAAGCGGACTACCTCGACACGGTTGCCACGGATGTGAATGCCACACGTATTGCCGGACTTGGCCGCTCCATCTCTTTAGCGGCCGATGCAAAAGCATTTATCGCTCTCGTTGCAATGATCAAGCGCGAGAAGCCCGATGTTATTCACACTCACACTGCAAAAGCTGGAGTCCTTGGGCGTCTTGCGGCAATCATCGCTGGTGGTGGCGCACTCAAAGTGCACACATTTCACGGCCATCTTCTCCACGGTTATTTCGCTGGCTGGAAAGTTCGTCTCGTCATCGCGATTGAGAAATTCCTTGCAACAAAGACAGATGTGTTGATCGCTGTTGGAACTCAAGTTAAAGAAGACCTCATCGCTGCAGGAATCGGAGAGCGAGATCAGTACAAGGTCTTCTTCCCAGGTCTTCCAATACCGCCTGCCATTAACCGAGATAGTGCCCGTAAAGAAATGACTCTTGATGCAGAAGCTATCTACTGCACCTTCGTTGGACGACTCACACAGATCAAGCGCCCAGATCGCCTGCTCGATGTTGCTGCAGCATGTGTTGGACGAGAATTAAATATTCACTTCCTCGTTGCTGGTGAAGGCGAGCTATTTGAAGAGTCCAAAGCGCGCGCCAAACGAGAGCAACTCCCCATCACATTTTTAGGGTGGCGCAACGATATTGATCAACTCTTTGCTGCAAGTGATATGGCGATACTGACTAGCGATAATGAAGGTATTCCACTTACTTTAATCCAGGCAGCATTTGCCGGGATTCCCATAGTTGCGCCACGTGTTGGCTCTATCTCTGACATAGTCCTCGATGGAGAGACGGGCTTTCTTACCTCAACCCATCCAGGTGCAATGGCAAGCGCCCTCAGCGCGCTCGTCACAGATGAAGATCTCCGATTTGAACTTGGTTCTGTCGGAAGAGCTCATGCCGAGAAGTACTTCTCATTGGCTAAATCACTCGCTGATCATGCATCTCTCTATGAGATTTCACAGAATAAGTAGGCATACTTAGGGGCATGACAACCTCAATCGTTAAGAAATCACTTCTCCTTATTGCTCCCCTCGCACTCATTGCATCTGTGGCATCACCAGTGGCAGCAAATGCTGCAACTTCAACTCGCTACATCACAGTAAATGCAGAGGGCACAGTAAAGGTTGCTCCTGATGCCGTACGCCTCACAGCGACAGTCACCACCGTCGCTGCTTCAAGTAAAGAGGCGCTTGCGGCTACTTCAACAAACGCATCAGCAGTGCGTAAGGCGCTCGTCGCTGCAGGTATCTCCACGAAAGACATTTCAACTCAGAACATCACTGTCTATCCAGAATATAAGTACGACACCAATGGCGGCTCAACGCTTTCTGGCTACCGTGGTTCACAAGTTTTCTCAGTGGTCATTCGCGCTGCTGCAACAGCAGGTGCGGTAGTCGATAGCGTCGTCGCAGCAGGTGGTGATGCAGTACAGATCAACTCTGTTGCACCATTCCTTCTCGATGCAGCTAAGGCTGCAGAATCTGCTCGCGCTGTTGCGGTAAAGAATGCAAAGGCAAAGGCCGCTTCATATGCCAAGCTCCTCGGAGTAAAACTCGGCAAGGTTAATTACCTCACCGAAAATGGCAGCCCATCAATCTCTCTTCCAGTTTTTGCTGCAGCCGCTAAGGCAGAGGATGCATCGACTGTGGTCGATCTTGGACAACAAGATGTGACTGTCTCAATCACTATTCAGTGGGCTCTTTAAGAATCTCATCCGCACTCTTTCTGCCCAATAAAAGGGTTATTTCTGCTCCAAAGTAACCGGTTTGGAGCATGCCCTCTGAACCGGTATTCTTTCCCAGCCTCATACGTCCCCATCGTCTAGGGGCCTAGGACATCGCCCTTTCACGGCGGTAACACGGGTTCGAATCCCGTTGGGGGCACGCAGTACCTGTTTTACAAGAAGTTGCGGCTTTGATTTATCAAGGCCCGGTAGCGCAGTTGGTTAGCGCGCCGCCCTGTCACGGCGGAGGTCGCGGGTTCAAGTCCCGTCCGGGTCGCTAGAAGAAGAGAGTGTCCACACGCTCTCTTCTTCTTACTTACAGTTTCAATGGCTTGCCATCTGAAATTGATGAAAAAGTAAATAATGGCTCGGTAGCTCAGTTGGTACGAGCGCGCGACTGAAAATCGTGAGGTCGACAGTTCGATCCTGTCCCGAGCCACTCGTTAGAAAATTTAAAGAAGTTTAGGGTTCTCGCCCATCAACTCTTCAAGCTGAGCTTGGAGAGTTTTTTCATCTCCATCCACTAACAGCCTTTTGTCGCGACCAAGTTCCCCGAAGACAATTGTGAAATCTCGAGCGCGAAGATTAAAGGCTTCCGCCAGTTCTTTGATAACTGCTTGATTTGCTTTACCGTCAACTGCAGGTGCTTGTACTGCAACTACAAGACGTGGAGGCTCGCCGACAAGACCGCCGACTTTATTTCGTGAAGAGTTTGGTCGTACGCGAATCTCAAGAAGGAAAGGCACGAGCTAAGAGAAGTTTTAGCCTGCTGAACCAGAACCTGAAGGTCCTGCTTTGCGCTGCACCTGTGGTGCACCACCTGAGCGTTGTCCGCCCTTAATCTTTGATCCACTCTCAGCATGGTTCTGAGTGCCTGGAGCGCCCTTCTTATTCTTCTTTGCTTCAATGGCTGCAAGCATCTTCGCTTTTACATCATCTGCTGAATTAGACATGTGAATAGTTTACCCCTCAGATGGAATTCGAAGGAATGCTACGAGCTTTGCAAGCCATGTAATTGCAGCGAAGAGCAAGATCTGAACTCCCCAGGTATCGGGCCATGTGTAGAGAGCGAGAGCGAGAGCTGCATAGAAGGCGGCGAGAGCCCAGAGAGAGATTGCTGTCGACTTTCTCTGCAAACCAATTCGCATCAATCGATGTGAAAGGTGATCACGGCCACCTTGGAATGGAGAGATACCGCGATAGAGGCGTGAAACCACAGCAACTGTTGTATCCAAGATAGGAATAGCCATCAAGAGCACTGGGATGGCGAGTGATTTATAGGTAGGAACTACACCTGGCGAGAGGCGGATAGTGAGCACAGAGATGATGATTCCCAAGAAGAGCGATCCAGCATCGC
The DNA here is from genome assembly GCA_965267985.1 of Candidatus Nanopelagicaceae bacterium. Lineage (GTDB taxonomy): Bacteria > Actinomycetota > Actinomycetes > Nanopelagicales > Nanopelagicaceae > Planktophila. The sequence goes on from OZ254152.1 coordinate 1,353,808, forward strand.
CCATGTAAATCTTCGCCGGATGGCGGTTCCAGATCAAGAATCCAGCTGTTGCTCCAGCTGTCACAACAGCGAGAGCGCTCACCAAAACCTGTTGACGGTCGTAGGCGATAAAGAAGGTAAAGAAGGTTATGACTGCAACAGTACCCGCAGCACCACCATCGTGATTATCGAAGAAGTTAATCGAGTTACAGACACCAACAATCCATAACGTTGTGATTGCATAATTCAAGAAGGTATTGCCGAATGCCACACCGCTTGTATCCGTGGCAATCAGAATCGATGAAACTACAACCGCGGTAACAGTCTGTGCGATCAGGCGCGGCCAAGGTTGTAATCCTCGAAGATCATCCCAAAGCCCCATCGCCGAGATTGCAATCGCTGGAACAAGAACAGTGCTTGCAAGGCGAATTGTCTGCCATGAGAAATCAACGGCTAACATAGATCCATAGGAAGCGGCAACCACACCAATTGCAATCGCAACTCCACCGAGATATGGAACAGGTTCTTTCTGAACTTTGCGTTCGAGATTTGGCGCATCCACTGCGTCGAAATGAAGCGCGACTTTACGAATTTGTGGAGTGATGACTCCTACGAGAACAAATGTGAGAAAACCAAGTAGGGCAAATTGTGCGACTGAATAATTCATAGATAAGAAATTTTAGCTATTGCTCTTAAAATAATTTGCTCGAAGCTCATCTACTTCTGACTTGCGATAGCGACGATGTCCACCCAATGTGCGGATTGATGTCAGCTTTCCCGCCTTTGCCCATCGTGTCACTGTCTTGGGATCAACGCCAAAGAGATCGGCAACTTCGCGAGGAGTAAGAAGGGTCTCAGCGACAGGAATGCGTTCCACTAGTGCTACCCCTTTCATCTCCTTGGATTGAATGTCCGTTTTGCTCCGTTATGTCGGGAAGTATCGGGGAGAAAGGGGTGAGTTGGCAAGGGGTTTACATCGCAGATTCGAGGGCCTGAACAGGGCGCCAACGGCTCACGAGACGGTTATATCCCTCACCAGCGATCGAACCATCACCGCTTGCCAATCCAGAGAGGCTGAAGATGACATCTTCAATCGAACCATCATCTTCAATGCCAGCCATTCCATCTGCCTTGAGAGTGCCATCGAGGTAGTGGGCGAGCCCTCCATAATCAAGTTCAACCATGGATAGCGGATGAAAAAGTTCAAGCCAATCGATGAGATCTGCAATCTCTTCTTCAACGATGCCATCTCCGAAAGAGCGCAAAACAATCTTATGTGAATTCTTAGAACGTTCGAGAGCCTTTGCAATTGTTGTGCGAGCACGTGAGTAAGCAATCCCATCGACATATCCACGTTCGCGTTCTTCAGGGATAAAGAGTGCGAGCCAACGAGGTGGAACCATCCACGTCTCGGTAATAATGTGTGGGACGCGATCTACCATGCTATCCATCCCGGATGTAATCACTTCTTCAAGTGCAGGTGGAATAAAGAATGGCGTAACGCTAGATGGCATTGAATCTTTAAATTCATCGAGCGCCGACCAGACGCGAGCGGCGGTCGACCAAGGAGATATAAATCGAGCGCCCTCAAAATCTAAAAGGTGAACCCCGTCGGGGCGAAGCGCAGGAGATTCTGGAATTATTAATCTGCGCAGTGCGAGCGCTTGTTCCTCTTCACGGGTATCAACATCTGCAGAGAGAGATTCCCATCGAAGACGATCAGCTGCAGGAAATGCAGAGATGGGTTCGAAGATTCGAAGGGAAGCAACGTAAGGAGTGGAGCTCACACGAGCCCTGCTTTACGCGCGTGGAATGTAATTGCCCTCAGCGAACGGATCATCATCATCACGCTCTGGCTGAAGTGGCGCATCGCTATGAAGCTCCTTTGCGAGACGTTCAATATCCATCTCTTGGGAGTTGTACTTCAAATCACGAGCTACTTTTGTCTGCTTTGCTTTTGCACGGCCGCGACCCATGGGCGAGACCTCCTCATCGGAACTATGTGTGTTTCAGGGGGGTAGGTTATCGCGTTGAGCGCCTGGCCACCAAAGCAGAGGTTTTAGCCCTCGGATTCGACCTTAAATGAGCCCTTCTGAGCCCGTTGGCGCAAGGCGTAGAGGCCCACAACCTGCAAGACGAGGCTCAAGGACATCGTAGGAAGACGGAATCGGTGGTCGCCGATTGTGCCCATTCCGACGAGCCAGGAGATCACAACAGGTGTGAAGGCGAGCCAAGCAAGCTGGCTATAGATGCCCTTAAAGGAGCGGAGCCAGAAGAAGCCGATGAAGAAGAGGCTGATACAACTGAGCATCCAGATCCATGAGACTAATTTTCCAAAGGCGCCATAGACAATGTCGTGGCCTTGTTGGCTTCCACGAGCGATATTGAGAAGTGGATCAATCTTCAGCCATGGATTACGTGCCATCGTGCCATTCACGATTGGACCAGACCATGGTGACCAGTAAAAGAAACCCTTATTGATGAAGAGTTTTACTGACTTCAAAGGATTACTTGCATACCACTTGATGACGCACTTCACGACTTCGTTATCTGTCACAGTTGTTGCAGGTGCAACTGGATCACATGGAACATCTGGACCCTTATGTGCATATCCACCATCGGTCTCGTCACCTGCACCAAGGCGCATTGTCACACCAAGGTTTGTTGAGATTACTGTGCCGTTTCCAGCTTTCTGGTTACGTGCAATAAGTGCAACTGGAGCAAGAGCCATGATGCCCATTACACCGATAAGGATAAGTGCTTGGTGTTTGCGATTCTTATACGCAAGCGCCCAGATAACGGCAACAACAAGTGTTGTGAGAACCCAACGTGGCTGCATAAATGATGCGAGTGCAAAGAATCCACCGACAGCTGCAACGCGTATCCAGAAGCGACGATCAATAGTGCCCATCTGAGATTTAACAATTAATCCTGTCACCATCAACATGCAAGCAGCGATAGGACTTTCATAACCAACAGCGAGAGAGCTCAGTGAGAGAGTTGGATTGATAGCAAGAACCATGGCAATCCAGAAGAGATATGGCTTCAACTTTGTATCGCGAATTTGGCGAGTGAAGTAGTAACTTGCATATCCGTAGAAAGCACTCTGGACAATCGAAATAACCCACAAGATGTGTGAGATTGAGATCTTCGTCATCAACCAGATAAGAATTGGATAACCGGCTGGCCAATATCCAAGGAGATGTTCCTTTGAGTAGAGACCATCCTTGAGAATTCCATCAACGCCACCGAGATAATTCTCGCCATCTGCACCGAGCCAGCCACCACCTGTGGCATTGCTCATGATGATTAACTTAATCAAGAAGGTGATCGCTGGAATTGCAATCAACCAATAGCCCAGGCGTTGATCCTTCTTGCCTTGAACCGCTTTGACCTTCTTACTCTTGCTCGCCATCGATGTATTCCTCTAGTTAGAACTACTTATATTCAGAGGCTAAGTATGAGCGAGAAGAGCCCTTTTCTACTGCTTTTTCGACCTTTCCAGCGATCCAAGCCTTCATGCCACGTGCAGCCAGTGAACGAACGATGAGATCGCCAACTGATGGGTCGACGATTGCACTCATGCCAATTCCAACATTCCATGTCCGCTCTAGATCTGCTTGAGGAACGCCTGCAACATCGGCAAGGAACTTCATCTCCAGTGGCAACGACCAGGTTGAACGGTCGTAAATTGCAGTAAGGCCATCAGGAATGACGCGAGCGGTGTTATCTGCAAGTCCTCCACCGGTGATGTGGCTAAAGGTACGGATATTTTCTTGCTGGGCTTTGATCAGTGCTAAACAATCCAAGGTGTAAATCTCTGTTGGAGTAAGAAGCACTTCACCGAGCGACTGTGAGAAGTCATAGTTACGAGTGATATCGAGCTCCTGTGTGGCAATGATGTGGCGTACCAAAGAGAAACCATTTGCATGGATTCCGCTAGCCGGCATAGCGATAATGAGATCGCCATCTTTGACGCGATCTGCACCGAGTTGAAGATGAGCATCAACAACTCCTGTGGCAGCGCCCGCGATATCGAATTCATCTTCCTTTAAAAGACCTGGGTGTTCTGCTGTCTCTCCTCCAACGAGTGCGGTTCCCGCCTTCACGCATCCTGCTGCAATTCCAGAGACAATTGCTGCAATGCGCTCTGGGATAACTTTTCCGACAGCAATGTAATCCGTCATAAAGAGTGGTTCGGCTCCACAGACAACGAGGTCATCAACGACCATTGCGACGAGATCTTCACCGATGGTGTCATAAATTCCCATCTGTCGGGCAATCTCTGTCTTAGTTCCAACGCCATCGGTCGACGTTGCAAGAAGTGGTCGTTTCATATTCTTCATCGCAGATGCATCAAAGAGGCCGGCAAAGCCACCGATTCCACCCATAACCTCAGGGCGTGATGCCCGTGCAACTGATGCCTTCATTAACTCAACGGCGCGATCTCCAGCATCGATATCGACTCCTGAATCCTTATACGTTGCCATCGTTACGCCTCCGTGATTTCTAAACGGGTTTTACCTTCTGAAAGATCTGCCGGGATTGCAATTGGATATTTACCCGAAAAACAGGCTGTACAGAGCTTATTTTCAGGGACTTTCGTCGCTTCGATGAGCCCTGCCTCAGAGACAAATGCAAGGGAATCTGCGCCGATTGATTGGCGGATTTCTTCTACCGTCATTTCAGCGCCAATGAGTTCTGCGCGAGTTGCAAAATCGATTCCATAGAAACATGGCCACTTCACCGGAGGGGACGAGATGCGCACGTGAATCTCAAGAGCGCCTGCCTCACGCAACATCTTCACGATGGCGCGCTGTGTATTGCCGCGAACAATTGAATCATCGACAACAACGATGCGCTTGCCTTCAATAATCTCTCTCAGCGGATTGAGCTTGAGGCGAATACCCAGTTGTCGGATTGTCTGCGAAGGCTGGATAAATGTTCGCCCCACATAAGAGTTCTTTACAAGTCCTAAACCAAATGGAATTCCAGATTCTTTTGCAAATCCGATTGCAGCCGGTGTCCCAGATTCTGGCACTGGAATTACCAAATCAGCGTTGACTGGTGACTCAACTGCTAAGCGGCGACCGATCGCTCCACGCACCGCATGGATTCCTTGTCCTGCAATTGTTGTATCAGGACGTGCAAGATAAACATATTCAAAGATGCAACCCTTGGGATTTGGCGTTCCCCACATCGTAGAGCGAACTCCATCTTCGTCGATGGCGATAAATTCACCTGGCTCGATCTCGCGAATAAAAGTCGCACCGACGATATCGAGAGCTGCAGTCTCTGATGCAACGACCCAACCTTTTTCAAGTTGGCCGAGAACAAGTGGACGCACTCCATTGAGATCGCGCGCTGCATAAAGCGTTGTCTCATCCATGATGACGAGCGAGAAAGCGCCCTGCAGAAGTGGAAGAACGGCGATGATGTTCTCTTCAATTGTTTCGTGATCCTGCAGACCAATCAGAGCTGTCATGATCTCAGTATCGGTAGTTGCCCCGCGACCCAACTTTGGAGGTTCGGGTTCAAGTGTGCGAACAAGATCAAAGAGTTCACCTGTATTGGTGAGATTTCCATTGTGGCCTAAAGCGATTGTTCCGTACTTAGTTGGGCGCAGAGTTGGCTGAGCATTAACCCAGGTGCTGGAACCTGTAGTGCTGTAACGACAGTGTCCTATAGCGATATCGCCCTTGAGTGATGAGAGATCGCTCTCGGTAAATACCTGAGATACGAGGCCCATATCTTTAAAGATAACGATGCGTTCGCCATCAGATGTTGCAATACCAGCTGACTCTTGACCACGATGCTGAAGGGCATAGAGACCGTAGAAAGTTAACTTCGCGACCTCTTCCTTGGGAGCATAAACACCGAAGACGCCACATGCATCTTGTGGCCCCTTATCCTCATCGAGAATATTGTGGTTGAGGTTTCCATCGGCTCTACGTGTCATGGTTTCTCCGCAAGAGGTAGAAGGTGGCTTAAATCTGCACGAACTCCTGATGCGCTGATCAGTCCATCGTTATAGGCATCAGTCCAAGTGCGCTCTCCATAGACAAGTTGCAGCCATGTAGCTGCCTCCATCTCGATCACATTCGGCGGTGTACCTCGGGTGTGCTTTGGGCCTTCACCACATTGGACAGCAGCGTATGGAGGAATTCGTACCTCTATAGCTTTACCGGGATGCTTATCTGCGAGAAGTGCAAGCGTTGACTTCACCTCACTCAGAACCTTTGGATCGCGCATATCTCTCTTACCCAAACAACTTCTTAAATGTCTCGGTATGGGCTGTGCGGAGTTCGGACAATGAGATTGTTGCATCGTTAATGACGAGTGCATCTCCCCCGGTTGTTCCCAGTTTTGCCAATGGAATCGAATGAGATGTAGCAAGAGCGTGAAGTTCTGAAGCCCTTGCTGAATCGATAGCAACCACAACACGTCCCGGAGTCTCGCTCAAGAGGGAGATGCCAGCAGTTTCGATTTCAATTGTTGCTCCCACATTGTGTCGCAGGACCATTTCAATGAGAGTAATTGCAAGACCACCCTGGCTGAGATCGTGCGCTGCAGCGAAGAGCGCGCTCTTATTGCCTGCAACGAGAAGATCAATTAAGCGCATCTCTCGCTGGAGATCAGCAGTAGGTGCGATGCCTCCGCGCATTCCGTGGATATAGGCCCACTCGCTACCTGAGAGATTCTCATCGGTTGCACCGAGAAGGAAGAGCTCTAAACCAGCGTCTTTAAAGGACATTGGGGTGCGTGTGCGGACGTCATCGATTACTCCAAGGACGCCGATAACAGGTGTTGGAAGGATTGCAACGGTACCGGTCTGGTTATAGAACGAGACATTACCGCCTGTCACAGGAAGTCCCATCTCAAGGCAACCATCTGCAAGTCCGCGCACTGATTCAGCGAATTGCCACATGACACCTGGATCTTCAGGAGAACCAAAGTTGAGGCAGTTGGTCACAGCGAGAGGCTTTGCGCCAGCTGTTGCAATATTGCGAGCAGCCTCTGCAAGTGCCAACTTCGCACCCTCATAGGGATTGAGATATGACCAGTTTGCATTTGCATCGGTAGCTACCGCTACGCCGAGATGTGTCTTCTCATCGATGCGGACCATTCCTGAATCATCGGGTTGAGATTGAATTGTATTTCCTTGCACGTAACGATCATATTGATCTGTTACCCACGACTTATCAGCAAGGTTTGGTGTTGCAGCAACCTTAAGGATTGCATCCTTAATCTCTGCAGCAGTTGATGGAATCGGTGGATTAATAACTTCCTTTGCAACCTGATCAATGTATGCAGGCTTTGCGAGTGGTCGGTTATAGACAGGTCCATCATGAGCCACAGTGCGAGGTGGAACGTCAACGATGAGTTCGCCATTAAATGTGATCTCAAGATGTGTTCCGTCGGTTACTTCACCGATGACAGTTGAAGTGACATCCCACTTCTTACAAATTTCTAGGAAGCGATCAATCTTTGAAGGTTCAACAATTGCGCACATACGCTCTTGCGACTCTGACATCAAAATCTCTTCAGGCGAAAGTGAAGGATCACGTAGCGGGACCTTATCTAGTTGCACCTTCATGCCACCAGAACCACCAGATGCAAGCTCTGATGTTGCACATGAAAGCCCTGCGCCACCAAGGTCTTGAATACCGACTACGAGATCTTCTGCGAAGATTTCAAGTGAGCATTCAATGAGGACCTTCTCTACAAATGGATCTCCCACTTGTACTGCAGGACGCTTTGCCGGCCCCTTAGCTTCAAAGGTCTCAGAAGCAAGAACTGATACGCCGCCGATACCGTCGCCACCTGTCTTTGCACCGTATAAAACAACGAGATTTCCAGCTCCGGCAGCCTTGGCGAGCTTGATATCGCTGTGCTTCATCACGCCGACGCAGAGAGCGTTGACGAGTGGATTTCCTAAATACGTTTCATCGAAGACAATCTCTCCGCCAATATTGGGAAGCCCGAGGCAATTTCCATAGCCACCTACGCCAGAAACGATTCCTGGCAATACGCGTCGAGTATCTGGAGCATCTGCAGGACCAAAGCGAAGCGGATCCATCACTGCGATAGGACGCGCACCCATTGTAAGAATGTCACGGACGATTCCACCAACGCCAGTTGCAGCGCCTTGGTATGGCTCGATAAATGATGGGTGATTATGAGATTCAATTTTGAATGTCACTGCGTAGCCCTGTCCGACATCAACAACGCCAGCATTCTCGCCGATTCCAACAAGGAGTGCATCTGTCTTTACTGCCTTCTCGCCGAATTGCTTGAGGTGAACCTTTGAAGATTTATATGAGCAATGCTCTGACCACATTACTGAGTACATCGCGAGCTCTGAAGATGTTGGTCTACGACCGAGAATCTCTTTGATACTCGCGTACTCATCAGGCTTAAGGCCTAGTTCTGCAAATGGTTGTGGAGCATCTGGATTTGCTTTTGCTGCTGCAACAGTATCGAGCGCCATATTTATTTCACCATCGCCTTCAGGACAGAGGTAAAGAATCCAAGTCCATCTACCCCAGGTCCAGTAAGAGAATCAATTGCATGCTCTGGGTGGGGCATCAGGCCAACGATATTTCCGCGTTCATTGGAGATTCCGGCAATCAAATTACGTGAACCATTTGGATTTTCGCCGACATAACGAGCAACAATGCGTCCTTCGCCCTCAAGCATCTTCAATGTTTCATCATCACATTGATAAGAACCTTCGCCATTCTTAAGGGGAATCACAATCTCTTGATCCTTGGAATATGAGTTGGTCCAGGCAGTCGAGTTATTTTCGATGCGGATAGTTTGATCGGTGCAGAGGAAGTGGAGGTGCTGGTTACGAGTGAGTGCACCTGGAATAAGGTGCGCCTCAGCGAGTACCTGAAAACCATTGCAGATTCCAAGGAGCGGCATTCCACCCTTGGCCGCTGCAATCAGTGGCTCCATCACTGGAGAGAAGCGAGAAATAGCGCCACAACGGAGGTAATCACCGTATGAAAAGCCACCGGGAAGGATGACTGCATCGACACCCTTGAGGTCGGCATCATCATGCCAGAGCTCAATAGCCTCAGCGCCTGCATAGCGAACTGCGCGGGCTGCATCTCGATCATCAAGCGTCCCGGGAAATGTGACAACGCCAATCTTCATCGCGCTTACTTCTCTACTCGAACGGTGAAGTTTTCAATCACTGGATTGGAGAGCAACTTCTCTGCTGCCTTCTCAACCTCTGCAAGCTGCGCGGCAGTTGGTTCTCCATCAACAGTAATTTCAAAGCGCTTTCCCTGACGAACATCTGAAGCCAAGGTAAAACCAAGGCGAGGTAGTGCAGATGCAACTGCCTTTCCTTGTGGGTCGAGGATCTCTGGTTTCAACATTACATCCACCACGATTGTTGCCATTTTTCTCTCCTTCGCTTGTTGGTTAAAACTTTGTTCCAGTAATACGTTCAAATGCCTCTTCATATCGAGCAGCAGTCTTCTCGATAATTTCATTGGGCAGCTCTGGCGGTGGCGATTTCCTATCCCATCCGCTTGAGATCAACCAATCACGAACAAATTGCTTATCAAATGATGGTTGAGATTTCCCTGGCGCCCATCCATCGGCCTCCCAGAATCGAGATGAATCAGGTGTGAGCGCTTCATCCCCAAGAGTGATGACACCCTTTGAATTGGCGCCAAACTCAAATTTAGTATCAGCGAGAATAATTCCGCGACCAAGTGAATATTCCGCTGCTGTGTCATAGAGCTTGAGAGTTGTAGCTCGTAACTCTTCTGCAATATCGCGACCGACAATCTTTACCGCTGCTTCGAAATCAATATTGATATCGTGATCGCCAACCTCTGCCTTTGTTGCTGGCGTAAAGATTGATCCAGGTAATTGAGATCCATCGAGTAGACCATCGGGAAGTGTGTTGCCACAGACAGCGCTGTTCTCGCGATATTCAACTAAACCACTGCCTGTGAGGTAGCCACGTGCAACGCACTCAATTTCAAACATTTCGAGTGGTTGAACAATCACTGCACGGTCCATTACTTGGCCTGGAACGTTTTCAGTAATAATGTGATGAGGAACGATATCGCCGAGGAGTTCAAACCAGAAGAGCGATAACTGGGTCAAAATAGCGCCTTTATTAGGGATTACTGAGGGTAGAACCCAATCAAAGGCTGAGATGCGATCTGATGCGACGAGAAGAATCTCGCCTTCATCGTTGCTATAGAGATCGCGCACCTTACCCGTACGCAGATGGTTCCAGCCCTCGATTTTCGGCGCAACAGGTGCGCCCGCTGCTCCGAATCCGCTCATCGAATAGAACCTGGCTTATATGTTGCAGCTGCAGGGAACTTCTTTGTAATTGATTCAATTCGTGCGACTACGCGCGCTACTTGCTCACGTGCATCACCAGTAAATTCAATTGGATTTCCAATCAGCGCATCGAGCTCTGAACGCTTAAATGGAATGCGCTCATCAGCTGCGAGTGCATCGAGAAGGTTATTGCTCTTACCCTCGCGCATACCAAGCGCTGCAGCGACTGCATGTTCCTTAATCGCCTCGTGTGCAACTTCGCGACCGACACCTGCCTTAACGGATGCCATCAGAATCTTCGTTGTTGCAAGGAAAGGTAGGTAACGCTCGAGCTCGGCATCGATGACAGCTGGGAATGCTCCGAATTCATTAAGAACTGTCAGCATTGTTTCTAGCAAGCCATCAATTGCATAGAAGGCATCTGCGATTGCCACGCGTCGCACAACGCTGCATGAAACATCGCCTTCATTCCATTGGTTTCCAGCAAGCTCAGAGACCATTGATGCATAGCCACGCAAAATCACTGTCAGACCATTGACGCGTTCACATGAACGAGTATTCATCTTGTGCGGCATTGCAGAAGATCCCACCTGCCCTGCCTTAAAGCCCTCTGTTACTAACTCAGCACCGGCCATCAAGCGAATTGATGTTGCAAGTGATGAAGGAGATGCCGCTAACTGAACGAGCGTCGTAAGAACGTCATAATCAAGTGAACGTGGGTAGACCTGGCCAGTTGAATCAAGTACTCGCTCAAATCCAAGCTCTGCAGCAATCGATGCCTCGAGCTTCTGATGAATATCTGATGAGCCGAGAAGATCAATCGAATCCTGCGCAGTTCCTACCGGACCCTTAATTCCACGCATGGGATAACGCTTTTGTAGGCTCTCGAGGCGCTCAAATGCGTAAAGGAGCTCTTCAGCAGCTGATGCAAAGCGCTTACCAAGTGTTGTGATTTGCGCAGGGACATTATGTGAACGTCCAGCAATCGGACGCTCTGAATACTCGGCTGACTTTGCCGCTAATTGAGCCAGGAGCGCCACAACTTTATCTCGCACAATATTGAGTCCATCGCGAATCTGAAGGGCTTCGATATTTTCAGTGAGATCACGGCTCGTCATACCTGCGTGAATCGCTTCATGGCCTGCAAGTGCGTTGAATTCTTCGATACGAGCCTTCACATCGTGACGTGTAATCTTTTCGCGAGCATCGATAGATGCGAGGTCTACTGAATTGATGACCTTCTCGTAATCAGCGATGACAGCTGCATCGATTGGATGGCCAAGTTGTGATTGTGCTCGAGCGACAGCAATCCACAATTGGCGCTCAGCGATAATTTTCTGCTCGGGTGCAAATACCTTTCGCATCTCATCCGATGCATAACGGTTAGCCAATACGCTCATTGGATTATTTCCCCTCGCTTGCTGCTAGTGCTATATCTGAACGGTAGAAAGAGTTTTCACAGAATATTTTAGAGATGGTTCCATATGCGCTCTCGCGAGCTTCGCTGAGATTTACTCCCAAACCTGTCACGGTAAGAACTCGGCCGCCGCTGGAAACTAATCCATGGGATGTATGTGAAGTGCCTGCGTGATAAACAGTTGTATCCATAGATGTTGGGATATCGATTGAAGCACCAATCTTTGGTGATTCTGGATAGCCCTCTGATGCCAGTACAACTGTTACAGCACTCTCATCGCTCCAGTGAAGAACGGTGTCATCTAAATTATCTGTTGCCGCGTTATAGAGAAGAGTTGCAAGAGGTGTCTTGAGGCGAGGAATAAGTACCTGTGTTTCGGGATCACCAAAGCGCGCGTTAAATTCAATCACTTTCAGGCCGTTCTTTGTCAGGGCAAGACCTGCATATAACAAGCCTACGAAAGGTGTTCCGCGCGCTGCCATCTCGGCAATCATCGGAGCTAAGACTTTTTCATAGGTCTCTTCAACAATCTCATCGGGAGCCCACGGAAGTGGAGAGTAGGCGCCCATTCCACCTGTATTGGGTCCTTCATCATTGTCATATGCCCGCTTAAAATCTTGCGCTGGTTGCATCGCCAAAATATTGCGTCCATCAGAGATTCCAAACAATGAAATCTCTGGACCATCTAGATACTCTTCAATGACAACTCGATCGCACTGCAGCGCATGCTTAAGTGCTGCTTCACGATCATTGGTAACGACAACACCTTTGCCCGCTGCAAGTCCATCATCTTTAACAACATATGGAGCTCCGAAAGCATCTAGCGCCTTCTCAATCTCTCCTTGAGTAGTGCAGGTATAGCTCAGTGCAGTTGGAACACCTGCATCGCGCATGACACCTTTTGCAAAATCTTTTGACCCTTCGAGCTGTGCCGCCGCCTTTGATGGTCCAAAGACGGGAATCCCGATTGCACGTATTGCATCCGCTGCTCCATTAACGAGTGGAACTTCAGGTCCAATCACAACAAGGTCTACACCGAGAGATTGTGCAAGTGCTGCAATCGCGTGATTATCGGAAATGGCAAGGGGGTAAACCTCTGCGAAATCTGCAATCCCTGGATTGCCGGGTGCAACGTGAAGTTCTGTACAAGCTGAATCTGCCTGCAGTCCTAGTGCAAGTGCGTGCTCACGACCGCCGCTTCCAACTAGGAGGATTTTCATGGCTTAGATGAAATCCTTTACGACGATTGTTTGGTCGCGCCCGGGACCCACGCCAATCGCGCTCATCGGAGCGCCAGAGATCTTCTCAAGGAAGGAGATGTAATCCTGTGCATTCTTAGGAAGGTCGCTGAGCTTGCGCGCTCCAGAGATATCTTCTTTCCAACCTGGAAGGTACTCATAGATTGGCTTTGCATGGTGGAAATCAGATTGTGATGATGGAAGCTCTTCTACACGCTTTCCATCGATCTCATATGCCACACATACTGGGATTTGCCCCCAGCCTGTGAGGACATCGAGCTTTGTCAGGAAGAAGTCAGTCAGGCCATTAACGCGCACTGCATATCGTGCGATTGGTGCGTCATACCAACCGCAACGACGTGCGCGACCAGTAGTAACACCGACCTCGCCACCGATTGTGCGTAGCTTCTCGCCATCTTCGTCGAAGAGCTCTGTTGGAAATGGACCGGAACCAACACGAGTTGTGTAAGCCTTGACGATTCCAATAACTTTTTCAATCTTTGTTGGACCAACGCCCGAACCAGTGCACGCTCCACCAGCAGTTGGGTTTGATGAAGTTACGAATGGATATGTTCCGTGATCAACATCGAGCAAAGTTCCTTGTGAACCTTCGAGCAGTACTCGCTTGCCAGCCTTAAGTGCTTGGTCAAGAAGTAAAACAGTATCTGCAACGTATGGACGAAGAATCTCTGCATACTCGAGGTATTCAGCGAGAACATCATCTACAGAAATATCTTTACGGTTAAAGACCTTGATAAGAATCTGGTTCTTATCGCGGAGTGCGCCTTCAAGCTTCTGTCGGAGAATTGATGGATCAAAGAGGTCTTGTACGCGGATACCGATGCGGTTGATCTTGTCAGCGTATGCAGGACCGATTCCGCGACCCGTTGTACCAATCTTCGACTTACCAAGGAAGCGCTCTGAAACTTTATCGATGGTGCGGTGATAAGGAGTAATCAAATGTGCATTAGTTGAGATAACTAACTTGCTGCAATCGATTCCGCGCTCTGTTAATCCATTGATCTCTTGTAGTAAAACCGCTGGATCGATAACAACGCCATTTGCGATTACAGGGATAACGTTTGGAGAGAGAATTCCTGACGGCAGCAAGTGAAGTGCGTACTTTTGATCACCGATGACAACTGTATGACCTGCATTGTTGCCGCCTTGATAACGAACGACATAATCGACGCGATCTCCGAGCAAGTCGGTAGCTTTACCCTTGCCCTCATCACCCCACTGTGCTCCCAGTAGAACTAATGCAGGCATGGATAAAGCCTCTCCGACTCGTAGGTTTGATTAATTACTTAAGTAGTGATGTGCCAGTTGAACGTAGATCTTCGCAAGCAAGTGCAACGCGAGCTGCAATACCTGCTTCAGCTGCCTTACCCCACGCACGTGGATCGTAAGCCTTCTTATTTCCGATTTCGCCGTCAATCTTAAGAACGCCGTCGTAGTTCTTCATGACGTGATCTACAACTGGACGTGTGAATGCGTACTGAGTATCTGTATCGATATTCATCTTGATTACACCGTAATCGAGTGAATCGCGGATCTCTGAGAGAAGTGAGCCTGAACCGCCATGGAATACGAGATCCATTGGCTTGCTTCCAGCAGCCTGACCAAGCTTTGCTGCAACAGCATCCTGAAGGTCCTTCAAGATTCCTGGGCTAAGAACAACGTTACCTGGCTTGTATACGCCGTGAACATTTCCGAATGTTGCTGCAACCATGTAGCGACCGTTCTCGCCATTACCCAATGTTTCAAGTGTAAGGAGAGCATCTTCAGGTGTTGAGTAGAGCTTTGCATCGTGCTTTGCCTCTACGCCATCTTCTTCTCCACCGACAACGCCGATTTCAATTTCAAGAATTGTGTTTGCTGCTACTGACTTCGCAAGGAGTTCCTTTGCGATAACCATGTTCTCCTTCATGTCGACAGCTGAGCCATCCCACATGTGTGAGTTAAATAGTGGTGCTTTGCCATCCTTGATGCGCTGTGCACCAATCTCGAGAAGCGGACGCATAAATGTGTCGAGCTTCTCCTTTGGGCAATGGTCTGTGTGAATTGCAATGTTGACGTTGTAATTCTTTGCAACAACGTGTGCGAACTCTGCGAGCGCTAATGCTCCTGCGACCTGATCTTTAACCGTTGAACCTGATGCGTACTCTGCTCCACCCCAAGAGAATTGGATGATTCCATCTGACTCTGCCTCTGCGAAACCGCGGATAGCGCCGATGATTGTCTGTGATGAAGAAACGTTGATCGCTGGATATGCGAACTTACCCGCCTTAGCGCGGTCCAACATTGCTGCATAAACTTCTGGGGTTGCAATTGGCATGATGACTCCAATGGGTAGATCGAAGGGTGTAAACCCGATCCGATGCGGCTCCATTGACTCACCGAGGCTTACGGCTAATCCAACCACCTACCCCTGCGTAAGAGAAAATCGACTCTCTCTTTACCTCAGAAGCTTCTGAATTGCCGCTAAAAGAGCGCTTAAAAGCGCTGGATTTGAGAGAAATTTGAGGAGATAGCTGAGGAAGGTTATGAGCGTCATGGCGCGGATATTTCACTAGAAATGGCCTATAAAGAGTGAGTACCTGCCCTCCTGTGGAGAGAAAAACCCTATGCAGGAGTCTCGCCAACTTGTAACCTCATTCTTTATGAGCACTGAATCTCTCGAGAACCTCTCCTCCGAAGATCGCACCTTTGCCCCCTCGCCAGAGTTTGCCGCTACCGCCAACGCCCAACCGACCATCTATGCAGAGGCAGAGCTCGATCGCCTCGGATTTTGGGAGCGCCAGGCGGAGGCGCTCAAGTGGGAGCGCAAGTGGGATAAAGCTCTTGAGTGGAACCCGCCCTTTGCCCAATGGTTTGTCGGCGGAAAGATCAACGCTTCGGTAAATGCCCTCGATCGCCATGTAGCTGAAGGCCATGGTGGCCGTACCGCATTTCACTTTGAAGGCGAACCTGGCGATACACAGACAATCTCATATGCGCAGATGCTTACCAATGTCAGCAAAGCAGCTCACGCTCTGACTGAGTTGGGAATCGTTGCCGGTGATCGCGTTGCAATCTACATGCCGTTGATTCCAGAAGCAGCTGTTGCAATGTTGGCATGTGCGCGCATCGGTGCAATTCACTCTGTCGTCTTTGGTGGATTCTCTGCTGATGCACTGCTCTCTCGAATTCAAGATGCTGATGCAAAGTTAGTAATTACTGCAGATGGCGGATTCCGCAAAGGTGCAGCGTTTGCGCTTAAGCCTGCAGTTGATGATGCGCTCAAGGGCGAAACTAATGTTGAAAAAGTTTTAGTTGTTAAACGTACAGGTCAAGAAACCAATTGGGTTGAGGGTCGCGACATCTGGTGGCATGACCTTGTTAATCACCAACCATCTGTTCATACCGCTGAATATTTTGATAGCGAACATCCACTCTTCATTCTTTACACATCAGGAACAACGGCGAAGCCGAAGGGAATTTTTCACACAACCGGTGGCTATCTCACGCAGGTTGCTTACACACATAAAGTTGTATTTGATATTAAGCCTCGAACTGACGTCTACTGGTGCACTGCTGATGTTGGCTGGATAACAGGCCATTCATACATGGTTTATGGCCCCATGATTAATGGCTCTACTCAAGTCATGTATGAAGGAACTCCTGATACTCCACATAAGGGGCGTATTTTCGAGATTATTCAAAAGTACGGCGTCACTATTTTGTATACAGCTCCAACTCTGATTCGCACATGGATGAAGTGGGGCGATGAATATCCAAATCAATTTAATTTATCCACTCTTCGACTGCTCGGCTCAGTCGGCGAACCGATTAACCCAGAGGCGTGGATTTGGTATCGCCATGTAATTGGTGGAGGACGTTGTCCGATTGTTGATACATGGTGGCAAACTGAAACCGGCGCAATTATGATCTCGCCGCTTCCTGGAATCACTGCAACGAAACCAGGTTCTGCGATGCGCCCCATCCCAGGTATCAGCGCAAAGGTTGTCGATGACAATGGCGTTCCAGTCGGTGATGGTCACGGTGGTTATCTCATCCTTGATCAACCGTGGCCTTCAATGTTGCGCGGAGTCTGGGGCGAGGAAGAGCGTTATAAAGAAACCTATTGGTCTCGTTGGGACGGAATCTACTTTGCTGGAGATGGCGCAAAGTTAGATGATGACGGAGCAATCTGGTTACTTGGTCGCGTCGATGATGTGATGAATGTTTCAGGGCACCGCATCTCAACAACTGAAGTGGAATCTGCACTTGTCTCACATGAAGCGGTCGCTGAGGCTGCAGTTGTTGGTGCAGCAGATGCAATGACAGGTCAAGGAATTGTTGCATTTGTGATTCTGCGCGGAGGTGTCGAGCATGTAGAAGGTGAGGCTCTTGTAAAAGAACTTCGTAATCACGTTGCGAAAGAGATTGGCGCAATTGCCAAGCCTCGCCAGATTATGGTTGTTAACGAGCTTCCAAAGACTCGCAGCGGCAAGATCATGCGTCGTTTACTCAAGGATGTTGCTGAAAATCGCGCCGTTGGAGATGCAACAACCCTTGCAGACCCTAATGTCATGAAGTTAATCGCTGAAGGGCTAAAGAGCGCCCACACTGAAGATTAATCAGGGTGAGGATTAGATAAGAGTTTTTCGACTCTCTGGCGAAGCTCTGTCATCACTGCAGGTGCGCGCTTATCTATCTGTAGGTAGACCTTGCTCTCAGCAACTGCGTTCTGACCAGAGCTCCATGGTGCCCAGAGCAAGATTGTTCCAATCACGTAGAAGAGGATCACGTACTTACCTACTTCAAAGATTGCTCCAAGGAGTGAGTCAATCCATCGAAGTGGACCGCGAATAAGTGTGAACTTAAGGGTCTTTGCAATTTGTGTACCGACCCACGCTGCTGCATAGGCGCCGGTGATGATTGCGACAATCAGCCATCCGGTCTTGTTGTATTGCACAACAAAGTACATGGCTGCAATTGCACCAGCGATAAAGAAAGCTGTTCGAAGAATCGTCGTTACAAGGCCGTTCTTGTAGCCAGTAAAGAGAGCGCCGAGTGCGATGAGTGAGAATATGAGGTCGAAGATCATCCGCGGAGTCCAAAGTACTTAAATGTCATCGTGCGGAGCTCTTCAGTTGATTTAAATGGGCCAATCTTCTTATAGAGAACTTTTCCATCACCATCGATAAACCAGGTTACTGGAACGCCCATTCCGAAGTACTTACGAGTCGACCCATCTGCATCATAGAGATTTGGCCACATAATTCCGTGGGTACGCGCAAACATACGTCCATCTTCGATTCGCTTCTCTTCTACATCAACACCGATTAATTGAATCTGTCGATCCATTGTCTGGTAGAACTCTGAGAAGTACGGGAGTTCTTCCTTGCATGGGTCACACCAAGAGCCCCAGACATTGATAATTGCTGGGCCTTTAATTGCCGCAATATTTACCCCGGGCGAGCTATCGAGACATTCCGCGACAACTTCTTGAGTCGGATTTGGAATAAGAGTGATGTGATTACATGCGACTACCTCACCGGTAATCACTGGCTCAGAATTGCCACATGAGGTCAGGAACAAGAGAGATGAGAGAGCAAGGGCGCTCATGGTGCGAATCTTCATCTGAAGTCCTTATCTGTCTTTACTAAGAGCGCGGCCTTCTTTGGATCCATTTCGCCGATGCCAACTGATGGGCAGAGTTTAGCGACAGGACAAGCACCACATGCAGGTTTTCGTGAGTGACAGATGCGGCGTCCATGCCAAATCATTCGTTGAGAGAGATTGGTCCACTCTTTCTGAGGAATGAGAACTCCAACTTCAAATTCAACCTTCACAGGATCTGTTGAGGTAGTCCAACCAAAGCGACGTGAGAGTCGACCGAAGTGGGTATCGACGGTGATTCCAGGAATATCAAATGCGTGGCCCAGCACTACATTTGCAGTTTTTCTTCCCACCCCCGGCAAAGTAATCAACTCTTCAAGAGTTGCAGGGACTTTGCCATCAAAATCTTCAACGAGCATTGTCCCAAGGCCTTTGAGGTGTCGAGCTTTTGCATGATAAAAACCTGCAGAGAAGATGAATTCTTCAATCTCAGGCAATGGAGCACGTGCATAATCTTTTGCGCTCTTATATTTCTTAAAGAGGGCTGGGGTAATCTGATTAATCCTCTTATCGGTGCATTGAGCAGAGAGAACTACTGCCACGATTAATTCGAGAGGGTTCTTAAAGTCTAATTCGCAACGAATCTCAGGATAAGTCTTCGTTAAAACCTTATAAATAGCCCTAGCTTCCTTCTGACTTTCCTTATCGGCGGGCACGGGTATAAAGTACCGGTGTGCCACAAGATGATGAAGTTATACGTCGTGCCCCGCTCTTTACTGCGCTAGATGATGCATCTGCAACATCTCTCCGCGCCTCAATGGACTCTGTAAAGATCTCCAAGGGCGGAATCCTCTTTAAAGAAGGCGATGAGGGAGAACACGTCTACGTAATCGTGGATGGAAAGCTCAAGCTCGGAACCTCTAGCGGTGACGGTCGCGAAAATCTTCTCTCAATCCTCGGACCAGGCGAGATGTTCGGCGAACTCTCACTCTTCGATCCAGGACCACGTACATCGACTGCTACTGCAGTGACCGATGCAAAGCTCTTATCTCTTAGCCACGAAAAGTTAATCCCATGGCTTCGCGACAATCCAGATGTCTCACTTCAGCTCTTGGCACGTTTGGCTCAGCGCCTTCGTCGTACCAATGAGGCAGTTGGCGACCTCGTCTTCTCAGATGTTCCAGGACGCGTTGCAAAAGCTCTTATTGATTTGGGAACTCGTTTCGGCAAGGCAACTGATGAAGGTCTATTCGTGCACCACGATCTCACTCAAGAAGAGCTCGCTCAGCTTGTGGGCGCATCACGCGAAACCGTTAATAAGGCTCTCGCTGATTTCGCAGGTCGTGGATGGCTACGCCTCGATGGTCGCGCAGTATTAATTACAGATGTAGAGCGCCTCGAAAAGCGCGGCAAGTAGTTCGCTTAAGCGATTTCTACAGTGAGCTCTACCTCAACAGGTGAGTTCAAAGGCAACTCTGCAACGCCAATTGCGCTACGTGCCGCAACTCCTGCCTCGCCCCAGATGTGCTTAAACAACTCTGATGCACCATTGGCGACAGCTGGATGATTGATAAAGCCTGATGCTCCGTTGACGTAGCAAACAATGCGAACCACCTGCACGATTGAATCAACTGGGGCAACGAGTTCAACCGCAGCTAATGCATTGAGTGCACAGATCTCTGCAAGCTTATTCGCCTCTTCTGGAGTGATATCTGAACCAACTTTGCCGACAGCAGCAATTGCGCCATCAACCATTGGAAGCTGTCCTGCAGTGAAGACAATATTGCCGGTGCGAACTGCTGGAACGTAGGCTGCAAGTGGCTTTGATGCGATGGGAAGAGTTAAACCCTTCTCTGCAAGTTTTGCGCGAACATCTACTGACATTTACTTCACCTCTCGCTTCATATAAGCAACGAGCTGCTCGCCGCCTGGTGCTGGGACAACTTGAACGAGTTCCCAACCATCTGAACCCCAAGTGTCGAGAATCTGCTTTGTTGCATGTGAAAGCAATGGAACTGTTGCGTATTCAAACTTCATTAGTTTCCTCCAGCGAGTGTTGACTTCACGAGCGATGAAACGAGTGATCCATCAGCTTTTCCTGCAATAAGTGGCTTAATTGCTCCCATGACCTTGCCCATATCAGCAGGTCCTGCAGCGCCAGTTGATGCCACTGCATCTGCAATGATTTTTTTAATTTCATCCTCGCTTAATTGAGCAGGCAAGTACTTAGCGATTACTTCGCCTTCTGCTTTTTCTTCAGCAGCCTTATCTGTGCGGCCTGCCTTTGCAAACTCTTCATGTGCTTCGCGTCGCTTCTTCGCCTCGCGTGAGAGAACTGTGATGATCTCATCATCGCTGAGCGTGCGAGCTTCTTTGCCTGCAACTTCCTCATTTGTAATTGCTGTCAGAACCATGCGGATGGTTCCTGAAACTAGCTTGTCACTGCTGCGGATAGCGGCTGTTAAATCTTCGTGGAGCGTCTCTTTTAATCCCATGGGCTTATCTTCTCACGCGCCTGTAGCCTCTACTCCATGAGTTACGTACTCCGCGAAGCGGAAATCCCCGTTCTTCCTGAGGGCCATGCCCCGATACGTATCCTTCATTTCTCTGACCTTCACCTCACGCCAAAGCGTAAGAGCGAGATTGCTGACATCAAATCCTGGGTGAAGTACTCCCCTGATTTAGTCATTAGCACCGGAGATTTCTTAGCTGATATGAAGGCTGTGCCGGTCGTCCTCGATGCCCTCGATGGCTTGCTCGATATCCCGGGGCTCTTTGTATTTGGCTCTAACGATTACTTTGCACCTAAACCGAAGAATCCTTTGAAGTATTTACTTCCAGATCATGGCAAGCGAGTCCATGGAGAAGATCTTCCGTGGCCAGAGCTCGATAAAGGTTTGCAGGCACGTGGTTGGAAGAACCTCAACAAGTCTCGGGCAACGATAAAGATCAATGACACTCTCATCGAAGCCCGCGGAACTGATGATGCCCATCTTGAATTTGATGATTACTCACTGGTGGCAGGTGAACCCGGTCAATGCGATCTCGCTATCGGAGTAACACATGCACCTTATTTAAGAATCATTGAGGCGATGAGCAACGATAAGCTCGATGCAATCTTTGCAGGACATACACATGGCGGCCAGATTCGTTTGCCGTGGCCCGGTGGATCGAAGGCGCTTACAACAAATTGCGATCTACCCAATTGGCGTGCACGAGGCTTAACTTACTTTGATGATGAGTCATATCTACATGTCTCAGCAGGAATGGGAACAAGTCCCTTTGCGCGAATTCGCGTAGCGAGTCCACCAGAAGTTTCTCTGGTGACTTTAACTAGCTTGTTCTAGTTCTACTAGAACTAATTCTTTCGGGCTAAAGCTTCGATATCAGCATCGACCATCAGATGAGCAAGCTCTTTCCAATGTGTCTTTGCCTTCCATCCAAATGCATTTGCTGCCTTTGATGGATCACCGATAAGCGCATCTACTTCAGTTGGGCGGATGTACTTCTTATCAGTCTCAACATGGTCTTCCCAGTTAAGGCCTGCATGTGAGAAGGATGCCTCTACGAAATCTTTGACGGTTGCACCAACACCTGTAGCGACAACGTAATCAGATGGCTTATCTTGCTGAAGCATCAGCCACATTGATTCGACATATTCTTTTGCATAGCCCCAGTCACGCACTGCATCCATATTGCCAAGGAACAACTTGTCCTGCTGGCCCGCCTTGATTGCAGCTACTGCACGAGTGATCTTGCGAGTAACGAATGTTTCACCGCGACGAGGTGATTCATGATTAAAGAGGATTCCATTGGTGGCGTGCATGCCATAACCATCGCGATAGTTAACTGTGCACCAGTAGGCCATCAACTTTGCTGCTGCATATGGTGACTGTGGGCGAAAGACTGAGGTTTCATTCTGAGGTGGTGGGGTAGATCCAAAGAGCTCAGATGTTGATGCCTGGTAGAAACGTGTATCGATATCTGCGCTGCGGATAGCCTCAAGTAAGCCAACTGCGCCTACTGCATCGACCTGGCCTGTGTACTGAGGCATGGTGAAAGAGACCTGCACATGTGACTGCGCTCCGAGGTTATAGACCTCAGTTGGCTTTACTTCACGAATGAGGTTGGTAAGCCCAACGCCATCAATCAAGTCACCGTAATGCAAGAACAATTGTGGGTTCTTTACATGGGGATCCTGATAGATGTGATCGATGCGGGATGTATTAAATGTTGAGGAACGACGGATGAGGCCGTGGACTTCATAACCCTTTTCAAGCAAGAACTCTGCAAGGTATGAACCATCTTGACCTGTCACACCTGTAATCAGGGCTACTTTTCTGCTCATCGTCGTACTTCTCCCTTTGCTGTCGCATCTTTATACCAAGCGATAGTTGATGCAATTCCATCGCGCAATGAAATCTTTGGTGACCATCCAAGCGCCTTCGCCTTGGATACATCGAGAACCTTACGAGGTGTTCCATCTGGCTTCGATGAATCCCACGCGAGTTCACCATTAAATTCAGCGAGTTCTGCCACTAGTTCAGCTAATTCCTTAATTGTGAGGTCTTCGCCGGTACCGATATTGAGGTGTTCGGATGAGTTGTAATTCTTTCCGAGGTGCACAACTGCGGCAGCAAGATCATCAACATGCAAGAACTCGCGCTTAGGTGAACCTGAACCCCATAAAGTTTCGACGGGAGCGTTCTTATCTGCGGCTTCTACGAAGCGGCGAATAAATGCAGGCAGAACATGTGAGCCTTGAAGTTCAAAGTTGTCGTTAATTCCATAGAGGTTTGTCGGCATCAATGAGATCCACGTGCGTCCATACTCTTTACGGAAAGATTTAATGAGCTCTATTCCGGCAATCTTTGCAACAGCATAGGCAGAGTTGGTCTCTTCGAGAGGGCCGGTGAGTAAATACTCTTCCTTGATTGGCTGCGCACAATCGCGTGGATAGATACAGCTAGAGCCTAAGAAGATGAACTTCTCAACATCGGCTGCGTGCGCTGCCTCCATGAGATTGCTCTGGATGCGAACGTTGTCGGATAGGAATTCGACCGGGAAAGAGTTATTGGCACCGATTCCACCGACCTTGGCTGCGGCATCGACAATCAGCGAAGGCTTTACCTCTTTAATAAATTTAAAGGTGGCATCGCGATCAAGGAGATCGACAACCTTGCGGCTGACTGGAATAACTTCCTCGCCAGCTGCTTGATACGCACGGACTATCGCTGAGCCGGCAAGTCCTGTGCCACCGGCAACAACGATTGTCATGGAAGTTATCTTACTTGGTGAATTCCTTCGCCAAGAGCTCTGCGATTTGAGCCGTGTTGAGTGCAGCTCCCTTACGCAAGTTATCTCCGCAGACAAAGAGGTCAATTGCCTTTGGATTATCCAATGACTGACGGACTCGACCGACCCAGGTTGGATCTGTTCCTACAACATCTGCAGGTGTTGGATATTCCTTCTTCTCTGGGTTGTCATAGAGCATGACGCCTTCCGCTTTTTTGAGAGCGCTCTGCGCTGCCTTACGTGTGACTTCCTTTGAGAAAACTGCATGCACTGTAAGTGAGTGAGTTGTAATCACTGGAACACGAACGCATGTCGCTGAAACTTTGAGCTTTGGCATACCGAGAATCTTCCGTGATTCATTGCGAACCTTCAGCTCTTCAGATGAGTAACCATCTTCCTTTAATGAACCTGCCCATGGGACAACGTTCATCGCAAGTGGTGCTGGGAAGGGACCTAAATCTGTAATAACGCCACGGAGATCTTTGGCCACTGAACCGAGATTCTTTCCGGCAACCTTTGAGATCTGATCGTGAAGCGCATCGATTCCTGGCTGACCAGCACCTGATGCTGCTTGGTAAGAAGAGACGACGAGTTCCTTCAAACCAAATTTGCGATCTAACGCACCCATTGCAACAATCATTGAAAGCGTTGTGCAATTTGGATTTGAGATGATTCCCTTTGGACGCTTCTTAATATCTTTAGGATTCACCTCTGGGACAACGAGAGGAACTTTCTTATCCATACGGAAAGCACCTGAGTTATCAACGACAACCGCACCACGTGCAGCAGCAATCGGCGCCCATTCTTCAGAGATTTCATCTGGAACATCGAACATTGCAATATCAATTCCATCGAATGCCTCAGATGAGAGCGCAACAACGGTCAGCTCTTCGCCACGACACATCAACTTCTTACCCGCGCTGCGAGCAGATGCGATCAGACGAATTTCACCGTAAATATTCTTGCGAGTGCTCAAGATGTCGAGCATGACTGTGCCAACTGCACCGGTCGCTCCGACAACCGCGAGAGACGGAAGTTTCTTCTTTTTAGTCATCGTCCTGTACCTCCATATACGACAGCCTCGTTCTGATCTGAATCAAGGCCAAAAGCAGTGTGTGCAGCCTTTGCTGCGCGTTCTAGATCGCTCTCGCGAACGATGATTGAGATGCGAATTTCAGATGTAGAAATCATCTCAATATTGACGCCCGACTCTGACATTGCAGCGAAGAAAGTTGCTGTCACACCTGGGTGTGAACGCATTCCTGCACCTACCAATGAGAGCTTTCCAATGGTGTCGTCATATTGAATTGAAGCGAATCCAACTTCGCCTTGAATCTTCTTGAGTACACCTGTTGCCTCTGCACCATCTGCCTTAGGAAGTGTGAAAGAGATATCTGTGAGGCCTGTTGCAGCAGCAGATACGTTCTGAACAATCATGTCGATATTGAGATCGTTATCGGCAAGTGCCTGGAAGATACGTGCTGCAACGCCCGTGCGATCAGGTACACCAACGATTGTTATCTTCGCCTCTGACTTATCGTGTGCAACGCCAGCGATGATTGCTTGCTCCATGGTGCCTCCTTCTGGGTGGTTTTCAACTACCCATGTGCCTTCTAGTGGTGAGAAAGATGAACGGACGTGAATTGGTAAGTTGTATCGGCGTGCATATTCAACACAACGAAGGTGAAGAACCTTTGCACCTGCTGCTGCAAGTTCAAGCATCTCTTCATATGTAACAGTCTCTAACTTGCGAGCAGATGGAACTGCGCGCGGATCAGCAGAGAAGATTCCATCAACATCTGTGTAAATTTCGCAGACATCTGCATCAAGTGCGGCAGCGAGCGCAACTGCTGTTGTATCTGACCCGCCGCGACCGAGTGTTGTAATGTCTTTTGTATCTTGCGAGATTCCCTGGAAGCCAGCAACGATTGCAATATTTCCGCCATCGATTGCTTCACGAATACGACCTGGCGTCACATCGATGATGCGCGCCTTGCCATGAGTTGAATCAGTAATAACTCCGGCCTGAGATCCGGTAAATGATTGCGCCTCAAAACCAAGGTTATTAATCGCCATTGCAAGAAGAGCCATAGAGATTCGCTCACCGGCAGTGAGCAACATATCGAGCTCGCGCCCCGGTGGGATTGGACTTACTTGGTTGGCGAGATCAATCAGCTCATCTGTCGTATCGCCCATCGCTGAGACAACGACAACAACCTGATTACCGGCCTTCTTCGATGCCACGATACGTGCGGCAACGCGCTTCATGCCTTCGGCATCAGCTACTGAGGATCCGCCAAACTTTTGAACAATGAGCGCCATGGAGTAAGTCTGAACCCCTATTTATATACACGCCAGCCGAATTTCAGATTTTCTCATTATATGGAATAAGGTTCAATCCATATTTTGAGACAAATACTCTTGATAGCAACGATGCATAAATACTCACCCCTATTACGGTCAGTACTTTATGAAGAGAATTCTGATCTGGCTCACCGTCTTGGCGCTCAGCCCTCTTGTCCCCTCAACGGCAAGCGCCTCAGCACCTGCGCCAAGCTGGGCTGGGCAGACAGGACTACCCGCCGGCTTCACATGGGGCAATTGGTTGCCTTGCCAAAGTGAATACCAACTGACCGATTGCATCGAGTCAGTCAGTTGGATCAAGTCGGATGGAACAAGAGTTTCTGGAGTGTGGACTCCTAAGCCTGATTTTAAATTTTCAAACTTCAAACAGAGTTGGTACGTAGATGACAACGGTGAGACTGGACAGGATTTTGTGGAATCAGTCGCATTGGCGGGGTCATATACATTTGAAGGTCTCACAACACCTTGTGGTGATAGCAATATCGTGATTGATGCGCGCCCAGTAAGGGGTGGATTCCAAGTAAATGGAAAACCGACTTGCAACGGTCACTTCCAAAGCATCTTCGAGGAAAGATTTGTAGTTTCACTTAATTCCAAATTTCTTAAAGGCTTTGTGGGTGGGGTTTCCAGTACTGGTAGAAATCCGCAAATTTTGTTCTCAACATCTTCAAAAGGTGATGTCCTGACCATCACAGCAAATTTTGCATACACAGCATGGAGTTGGACCTCTGAGAATGGAATTCGCAAGGATGTTTGTAAGCGAAACGAGTACAAAGCAGATGGTGGTGGTTGGGGTTTCTGGAACGTTATCTACTGGGCGGGGCGCAATGGTGATCAATGGTTAGCGCAACATCCAGGTGACATGATTTCTGGAACAAATGGATGGAATTGCGGCGGAGCGATGTACTGGGATGCCGCTGAACAAGGTTTGGTGATGCAAGTCGGTTCGCCACATTATGACGTTGATGGTTCTGTCATCGAAGGTTGGTTTGAGGGAGCGATTCGGGGTCGTTACATCACACAAAGATTTGGGATTCAGCCTGGAATAGCTGCTGGACGTGCGCAACTTGAAATTGTCTATAACGATGGAGTTAAAAAAATTGCGACCATCACGGCTAAATACGATGCTGCTTCAGATTGGCTGTATCTCAAGGGTTATGGTTTCACCTACTCAAATCCAAAGTTGATTGTGAAGTTTGGAAATAGCGCGGTACAGAAATCAATTACTTGCGTTAAAGGCAAGGTAACAAAGAAGATTACTTCGACAAAACCCTTGTGCCCCGCTGGTTTCAAAATCAAGTAATTAGAGGTTTGTACGACCCTCGAATGCGCGACCTAGGGTCACCTCATCTGCATATTCGAGATCTCCGCCTACGGGTAGACCTGATGCAAGGCGTGAAACGTTGATGCCCATCGGCTTAATCAAACGAGCGAGATAGGTAGCAGTTGCTTCGCCTTCGAGGTTGGGGTCGGTCGCCAAGATGATCTCGGTGATTGTTGAATCAGAGAGGCGCTGCATGAGTTCGCGAATGCGAAGCTGATCTGGACCGATCCCATCAATCGGACTGATTGCTCCGCCGAGGACGTGATACTTGCCGCGGAATTCACGAGTGCGCTCAATCGCAATAACGTCCTTTGACTCTTCAACAACACATATCTTCGAAGGATCGCGTCGTGGATCGCGACAGATGCGGCACTGCGCCTCTTCAGAGACATTGCCACATTCGCTACAGAACTTCACGCGCTCTTTAACGGTGCGTACAGCCTCCACGAGTGAATCAGCGATCTCTGAATCTGATTGCAGGATGTGGAAAGCGATGCGCTGGGCAGACTTTGGTCCAATACCTGGCAAGCGACCTAGTGCGTCGATTAAGTCTTGAATTGCGCCTTCATACATTCCATTAGACATTAGTCGTGTTTCGTTTCACTAATAATCGTTGCACCGAGCTCGGCTGCAAGAAGTGCTGCACCCGTCAACTGAGTCTTATCTGTTGGTGCCTCTGTTGTGCGGACCGCACGAGCTTCAGGCGTTGAAGAGGTATCGATACTTGGGTCAACTGTTACCTCAATCTTGCGATCAAGCCCCACGATTTCAATGAAGGCATCGCGCAAGATTGCATCTGACTCGCTACGGATAAAGGAATCGCGTGCGCCAGCATTAACAATTCCAATGGTGATGTTCTTATCGTCTACGCCGAGAATCTGTGCACTTGCACTGAGGAGCGACCAGGTTAAACGGCGGCGCTTCTTTACATTCTCAATGACTTCAGGCCACATACGTCGTAAGCCTGCAACATCGATTGCATCAATGCGTGGAGCTGTTGGTTCAGAATTCTTAACCGCAGAGCCCTTCACTTCGTTCAGAGCCTCTGCTTGTTCAGAATTCTTTACAGCAGGAACTTCACGAATTGCCTCAGCTGTTGCTCGTGATACGTAATCAGCTGGATCTACCTCTTTAGCGGGAGAAGGTGGAGTAAGGCGAGGCTCTGTCGGAACGACAGGGCTCGACGGTGCAGCCACCTTTGAAGCCGCTTGTGGCGAAGGAGCAATGTTTTCGACGCGCTCGAGGCGTTCGATTCGTGAGAGCAAACCTGCATCGGAGTTGTCGCCGATCGGCAACAAGATTCGGCCACAGATGAGCTCGAGAATCAAGCGTGGAGCAGTCGCACCGCGCATCTGAGTGAGACCTTCAGAGGCGATATCAGCAGCGCGAGAAAGTGAAGCCTGGCCAATGTTCTGTGCTTGAACGCGCATACGTTCGAGCTGGTCATCAGGAAGTTCGCGCAAAATGCTGTTGGCATTTGTTGCCTGAAGCGCATCAACAATCATCAAATCACGTAAGCGCTCTAGTAAGTCTTGCGTGAAGCGACGTGGGTCGTGGCCTGATTCAATAACGCGGTCAATAGTCTGGAACAAGGTTGCACCATCTCGCGCAGCAATTGCGCCCATCGCATCATCGAGAAGTGCGCCATCGGTAAAGCCAAGAAGCTGTACAGCTATCTCGTAACTCACTCCATCTTTACCTGCACCAGCTAACAATTGACCAAGGACAGAGAGCGCATCACGAACCGATCCACCTGATGCACGAACTACGAGTGGAATAACTCCCTTAGCAACCTTCACTCCTTCAGATGCACACACTTTTTCGAGATGTGCAGCGAGAGTTCCAGGTGGAACAAGTCGGAATGGGTAGTGGTGTGTACGAGAGCGAATCGTTGAAATCAACTTTTCGGGTTCAGTTGTAGCAAAGATAAAGATGACGTGTGCAGGTGGCTCTTCAACAACTTTGAGGAGTGCATTTGCTGCACCTGTTCCTAATTGGTGCGCCTCATCAATGATGTAAATCTTGTATTTACTTTGTACTGGTGCAAAGAATGCTTTATCGCGAAGATCGCGCGCATCATCGACAAGTCCGTGAGTCGCCGCATCAATTTCAATAACATCGAGTGAACCTGGACCATTGGCAACTAGATCTTTACATGATTGGCATTCGCCACATGGATTTGGTGTTGGGCCTTTCTCGCAATTGAGCGAGCGCGCCATGATTCGCGCAGATGAAGTCTTGCCGCAACCACGAGGGCCGCTAAAGAGATAGGCGTGGTGGGTCTTTCCGGATTCGAGGGCATTGGAAAGAGGAACTGTGACATGTTCCTGTCCGATTACATCTGCAAATACAGATGGACGATACTTTCGATAGAGAGCTAGGCTCATTTTCATACCCTTCGATAGCTCTGATTCAATTCACTTCTAATTGACCAGAGGATCTACATTTTTTTACATATCTATTGCTAGATATTAGGACCTCCGGTGCACCCAACAGAGCGCTCCTACCCTTGCTGTATTCCTACCCTGGGGGAGTTCAGAACGGTGCCGTCGCACCGGAGATCTGGGCCAATCTTATGTGTCAGGGCTGACTTCGCACACCGCTACCCTTAGCCAGTCCGGTTGGCGCGTGAGCGTGGACCAGGCGCGGGAGGATTCGCATAGCGGCCGAGTGCGCACGCTTGGAAAGCGTGTATAGGGAAACCTATCGAGGGTTCAAATCCCTCATCCTCCGCAAGCTGTGGATATCTCAAATCTGACTCTTCGAGGTTCGAGATTCTCCCCTCATGAAACTAAACTCAAAATCACAATACCTCCAAACATTCTTGATTCTTGCAGCATTGGTTCTCGCGCCTGCCGCGCACGGTGAATCCTCGGTTGTAACCCCACCACTTACGAAATGCTTTATTGATATTCGCGATGCCCACATTTCTACAACTATTTATAAGAAAGAAGGTCGACTTGCGGTGAAAGTAAACGCGATTTCGAGATGTAACGCGCCTCAAAGAAACGTCACTCTTACAGTGAAGATCTACAAAGAGGGCCGATTAGGTTCACGCTTGGTTAAAGAAAAAAGTACAGATAGAGATAGCCCAAAATCTCAAGGACTCGTAGTTAAGAATCAATTTACATATGTTTACTGCAAAAATAGAACTAAAACGAGGTATTACGGAATAGCAACCGCGCAAGCAGTAATAAATGGCAAGAACTACTCAACTCCTCCTGTACGTTCCGAAAATATTACTGAGCTCAATTGCGGCACCTGAGTTACAATCAACGTGTGGCCAAAGTAGATCCGACTGATGATTCCATCGTTCGATATGTAATTCGTAGACACAGTTTTGATGCTGCAACAAATCACTTCCGTTGGATTGATGAATCCGCGTATGACAATAGAAAAGAATTCGAAAAATCTTTAGATGAAGCGGCTTTGGAATTAGAGAGTCGCCGGATTGCTGGTAGAGCTCACGAGAAGGAGCAGGTGGCGGGGCAAAAGTTACCCGCGAACTATTATGCGGAATCCTTTGTTCGAAAAAAGCGCCGAATAGCGCAGGGGGCTTTCCGTCCAGATACATTTAGAAACAGGGTCCTTTTTGCTTTGGCATCGAAGAAATATTTATTTTTTCGACGTCGGCGTAGACATTAATATCTAGGCGTAGACTAATTACATGCGTACACGATGGCTCTGGGTTAAGAACAATTGGAAGCGTCTTCCCCATCCCCTCCGTTGGGTAATCGTCGCAACTGTTGGCGGCACCCTTGTAGCTCTTGGTCTTCTCGGCCTCGTACTTCCTGTGATCCCAGGTGTTCCACTTCTCATTGCTGGCTTCGCACTGCTGGCAACTGAGTTTGCTTGGGCTGAAGTGCTACTTAATCGCACGCGTCATCATGTGACGAATGCGGTGAAGAAAGTCCGCAAGAAGAAGTAGCTCTCAGCCTTCTTTCATCTTTCTGAAGTACCTTCTCTCCATGACTTCAGCGCGCACCCGAGAGCTTTTAGTAAAAGTTCCAGCAATTACTACTTACTTTTGGATAATAAAAGTTCTCTCAACCACTGTTGGCGAAACCTTAGCTGACTATCTCAATTCGACCCTCGGCTTCGGTCTGACAAAAACTGCTCTCATAATGACGGGCGCTCTCGCGATCGCACTTGTGGCCCAAATTTCATCAACACGTTATATCCCTGCTATCTACTGGGTGACAATCGTTTTGATTAGCACCGTGGGCACACTGCTCACAGATACTCTGCACGATAATTTCAACGTTCAAAACTGGCAATCAATCATTGTCTTTGCAACCGCACTCATTCTTACCTTTGCAATCTGGCATAAGCGCGAAGGCAGTCTCGAGATGAAGTCGATTAATACTCGCAAACGCGAAGGCTTCTACTGGTTAGCCATTCTCTTTACCTTCGCGCTTGGAACTGCTGGCGGAGACATCTTCCTTGATGACTTTGGAGTCGCTCTCAAGTTCTCACTTGTTGGATTTGCCATTGCACTTGCGATTGTCTGGGCACTATGGAAGGGCAAGAGAATCAATCCTGTTGGAGCATTCTGGGTGGCATATGTATTAACTCGCCCATTAGGTGCTGCTGCCGGTGATTTCCTCTCCCTGCCAAGGGATGAGACTGGACTTGGGCTGGGTGCCACCACTACTTCATTAATCTTTCTTACGCTTATTGCAGCGCTCGTTACTTACTTAACAGTCAGCAAGAAGGATCGTTTAGCTTAAGAAGTACTACTCTCATCGAATGCGCCTTGCTTCAGTTTTCAATAAGGAAGATTTTTGGCGAGGCCGTGAACAATTCGGTAAAGATTTCGTTGCGGGTGTGACTGTCGGAATCGTCGCTCTCCCCCTCGCAATTGGTTTTGGTATTACTTCTGGAATGTCAGCACAGGCCGGAATCTCCACTGCAATTCTCGCTGGATTTATCGCTGCGCTCTTCGGTGGATCTCGCTACCAAGTAAGTGGGCCAACGGGTGCAATGACAGTTGTCTTGATTCCAGTAATTGCAAAGCATGGCATTGAAGCAATCCCCGTTCTCGGTTTAATGGCCGGGCTGATTGTTATTGCGATGTCGCTCTTAAGACTCGGTGGAATCATCAATCGAATTCCTTGGTCGGTTGTTGAGGGATTCACACTCGGAATCGCCGTAGTAATTGCACTTCAGCAGCTACCTATGGCCTTGGGTGTTGTGAAAGGTGGAGGAGATCGCACTCTCCAAGTGGCAATTAATACCGTTAAAGGTGCCATCGAATCAGGTGTGCACTTCTCAACCTTTTCAATATTGATTCTGACACTCTTCATTAAGTTCAATATCGTGAAGATTATTGAGCGATTAAAGCTAAAATCATATATTCCAGCAAGCTTCTCTGCCCTTGCGATTACAACAGTGATTGTCGCCATCTTTAAGCTCGACGTAGCAAAGATTGGAGATATCCCACGCAATGTCTTTATCTGGAAGGGTTCAGGGCTTCACTTCTCGTCATCACTAATTACTCCTGCGATTTTGATTGCACTTCTTGCAGCGATTGAATCTCTCCTGGCGGCCCGCGTTGCTGATGGAATGACCCATACCAAAGAGAAGTTCCACCCTAATAAAGAGCTCTTTGGTCAGGGGCTTGCGACGATGGTGGCATCTATCTTCGGTGGCCAGCCAGCAACAGGTGCAATCGCTCGTACTAGCGTCAATATCCGATCTGGCGGCAAGACAAAGATGGCGACGCTTATCCACTCTCTATTCCTACTTATTGTTGTTCTAATTCTCACACCGGTCTTTGCGCTGATTCCACTTCCTGCAATTGCAGGAGTTTTGATTGGAACTTCGGTGCGAATTCTCAATCCTCACAATATTCGTGAGCAATTGAGATCAACATGGCAAGAGGTAAGTACCTACGTTGTAACGGCACTTGTCACCATCACGGTCGATTTAATCTGGGCGATTTTTGTTGGTATTGCTCTGCATTTCCTTCTGCTACTGACAAGAAAAACGTAGGAACGAGTCAAGGAGTTGAAGGTCTACCCAATTAACTACTTAAAGCAGGGAAATACTGCTTCTCCCCTGGTTAAGTTCGGCGTATTCTTTTCGCTGTCGGAAGGAGATTACTAATGGCCAAGGTGAGTATAAAAGATTCTACCGTTGACCGATTCTCAGTCTGGCATCACCGCTATGATGATGAAACTCATCATTTTCGTTGGTTTTTAGTTGAATGTTTTGATAACAAAAAGGAAATGGATGCTCTTCTCCGAGAAAAGTGGGATGACCAGGATTTTCGAAGCCTCAATGGCGGCTCCCACCCAAAAGAGCAGTTTGTCGGACGTATTGAGAAATCGCCTCTTAGAAAATTTAGATTATTAAGAAGTTAATACACAATCGCTGGGTTACCCATATTTAGATCGAAAGTTAAATTTCTAAAATGCCGTATGGAAAAGTCAATTGCGTCTCATAAATTAATCCCGCTGATCCTCATCGTCAGCTTTCTTGCACCATCTTCTACTTCAAGAACTGCTTCAAACTTAACTAGTTACGATGAACCAGGTCTCCGTTCTAATTGTTATATAAAAGTTGATGACCCTCACATCTCTGAGTATTACAAAAAACGAGGGGAGATTCGTGTAAAAGTAAATGCTCGCTCAATTTGTACATACGGCCATCGAAATGTAAAGCTAACAATTGAAATTTGGAAGGATGGTCGTATTGGCAGCAATTTCGTAGGAAGATTTTCCACTAATCCCCTTGCGCCTACATCTTTAGGAAATGAAGTTGAGCTTAAAAGTGCTTCTGTGTTTTGTAAAAATAGACAGCCTACTGACTACTTTGCCTACGTATACGGGAAAGCTGAAGTTAAGGGCAAAATCCGGAGAACTCCCGTAGCGGTCACGAAACACTTAGAACTTAGGTGCGGAACTTGAATTAAATCTCCACACCGATGTACTTGGTCTGCAAGAACTCGTGAATACCATCGAAGCCACCTTCGCGACCAAGACCTGACTGCTTTACTCCACCAAATGGTGCCGCTGGATCAGAGATCATTCCGCGGTTAATCGCAACCATTCCTGACTCCATCGCCTCAGCAAAGCGAATTGCGCGCTTGAGATCTTCTGAATAGACATAGCTAATCAAGCCATATTCGGTGTCGTTGGCAAGGGCGAGCGCCTCTTCATCGGTATCGAAGAGAACAACTGGAGCAACAGGTCCGAAGACCTCGTTGACGAGAATCTCATCATCTTTAGCAACTTCAACGATTGTCGCTGGATAGAAAGCTCCTGGTCCGTCTGGTGTTGTTGCACCGAGGTGAACCTTTGCGCCACGTGATGTTGCACCAGCGACGAGCTCTGCAATCTTGTTGCGCTCTTTCATTGAGACAGATGCACCAAGTGTGATTCCAGCTTCGCGACCCGTTCCCATCTTCAAACCTGCCATCGCCTTTGCAAACTCTGCGATGAACTTGTCGCCGATAGAACGTGCAACATAGATGCGGTTTGCAGCTGTGCATGCAGCGCCACCATTACGCATCTTTGCAAGCATCAAGCCCTTTACTGCTTCGCCGATATTGGCATCATCGAGAACCACGAATGGCGCATTTCCACCGAGTTCAAGTGAGCAACGAATAACTTGATCCGCAGCTTCGCGAAGGAGAATCTTTCCGACCTGAGTTGAACCGGTAAATGAGAGATTCTTCAATCGTGAGTCATGCATCAATTGAGAGATCGCTGGACCTGTCTTTGCCGGCAAGATCACGTTGAGAACTCCCTTAGGAAGTCCTGCGCGCTCCATGATGTCGACGATGTGAAGTGCAGTCAGCGGAGTCTCACCAGCTGGCTTGAGAATCATTGTGCAACCTGCAGCAACTGCTGGACCAATCTTTCGAGTAGCCATACCTGCCGGGAAGTTCCACGGTGTAATAAGAAGTGAGACACCAATAGGTTGGTGAGTGACGAGAATTCGCTTATCGCCCGATGGTGAGAGGCGGAAATCTCCAGGTGTGCGAACAGTTTCTTCTGAGAACCAGCGGAAGAACTCTGCGGCATAGGCAACTTCGCCCTTTGCATCAGGAAGGGCCTTGCCATTCTCCTTTGAGATTAGCTCTGCGATGTAATCAGACTCTGCCGTCATGATCTCGAAAGCCTTACGTAAAATTTCAGCGCGTACGCGTGGGGCGGTCTTCGCCCAATCAGCTGCAACTCGGTCGGCGGCCTCTAGCGCTTTGAGGTTCTGCTCATCGCTTGAAGTAGCAACATTGGCGATAACTGAGCCATCGCTCGGGTCAATTACTGCGAGAGTGCCATTTCCATCGACCCATTGACCATCAATATATAACTGTGTACGCATAAGATGAGCCTACCAAAGCAGGCATTTATAAGTCATTGCAGATAGTGCATAAAAGGAGTCATTGTGGCGAAGTCGTGGACCGATGGCGCACCTGCGCCGGTAGCTCTCCAGGAACATGCCCACCTCAAGGATCCGCTGCGCTACAAGATTAAGCGCGCGCTCTTAGGTGCACCACATAACCGACATTCACTTGGTCACCAGCGCCTCGATAAGAAGTATGCCCTCGGAATTCTCTCTTCAGACTGCATCTCATCATCTGCATACGGTTCAGAACAGATTTTGATTGCGCTTCTGCCTGCATTTGGTTTAGCTGCATTCTCAATCTTGATGCCAATGACTGCAGTCGTTCTCATCATCCTTACTCTTCTTACACTTTCTTATCGCAACGTTATCGATGTCTATACCAAGACTGGCGGCGCATATATTGTGGCGCGAGATAACTTCGGACCTGTTGTTGCACAGATTGCAGCTGTTGCACTGATGCTCGATTACATCGTGACAGTCGCAGTTCAATCTGCAGCAGGTGTTGCTGCAATTATCTCTACATTTCCAAATTTGATTGATTTAAAGATGGAGATGATTTTTGCCGTCATCATCCTTTTAACATTTGGAAATCTCCGAGGAGTGAAAGAGGCTGGTAAAGCATTTGCTGCCCCAACTTATTTCTTCGTCGGATGTATGGCTATCGTCTTCGGAATGGGTACCTGGCGCCTCATTAACGGCACACTTCCCACTCTTGATCCTTATGCAGAAGGCGCTGTCCATGTTGGTCAATCACAAGGATTAATGACAGCGGCTGCAATCTTTATCTTGCTCCGCGCATTTGCAAATGGTGGTTCATCATTGACCGGACTTGAGGCAATCTCAGATGGCGTTGCGCTCTTTAAGGCGCCAGAGCACACAAATGCAAAGCGCACTATGGTGATCATGTCTACCCTGCTTGGTTCACTTGTTCTTGGAGTCTCATGGTTTGCAAGCCATATTCACGCTGTTCCTTATGAAGATGAATCGCCAACTGTAATCTCACAGATTGCAAAGGCAGCCCTCGGTGGTGGCTCATTTGGAACAGTGATGTTTATCTTGGTTCAGGCTGCAACAATGCTCATTCTCTTTGCAGGTGCCAACACCACATATAGCGCATTCCCACTTCTCTGTAATTTTGTTGCAAGCGATGGTTACCTTCCACGTCAATTAACCAAGCGCGGACATCGCCTCGCATTCTCCAATGGAATCCTCTTGCTCTCTGCAGGCGGAATCTTCCTTGTTACAGTCACTGCAGGTTCTGTCGAGCACCTCGTTGCTTTCTATGCCCTCGGTGTATTCACCGGCTTTACCTTGGCTGGCGCTGGTATGACTAAGCACGCACTACGTAACCGCCCAGATCACTGGAAGTGGAAGGTTGCAATTAATGCAACATCAGCAGCTGTCTCTTTCCTTGTCGTAATCATCTTCTCTGTCGTTAAGTTCAGCGAAGGTGCATGGATGGTCCTCGTTGCGGCGCCAATTCTTGTCTTTGTTTTCCTCCGCTTCCGTAAGCAGTATGTCCGCGAACAAGCAGCGCTCAAGGTTCATGATGAACACGAGCGCGCAACCTCTATTGCTCGTCACGATGTAACCATCTTGGTTGATAACGTCGACCTCGCTACCGTTGGTGCAGTTCGCTACGCACGTAGCTTGAAGCCACATAAGATCAAGGCAGTTCACTTTGTCATTGATGATCGCCATGCAGAAGATATTCAGAGCGCATGGGCTGAGTCAGAGGCTCTTGAAGATATTCCACTTGAACTCATCGATTGTCCTGATCGCCGAATCGCTAACTCTGCAATGGATTACGCAATTCGTAAGACAGCAAAGCCAGATATCGAGCTCACTCTCTTACTTCCACGTCGTTCATATTCACGCTTCCTCGGCCGCCTTCTTCATGATCAAACTGCGGAAGAAATTGCAGCACCGATTTCGCAACTCAAGCGAGTGGTAGCAACGATTATTCCTTTCGACGTCAACAACATCACTGCCGGCAAGAGCGTTCTCATGCATGAAGAGCACGTTGAAAAGGTTGCAACACCAGCCTCTCCGGTAGCGCCGGCAACCCGTGCTGATATGCCATTTACTCCTATCAGCCACTATGCAGAGCACATCACTCCAATCGGAAAGATCGAATGGCGCAAGCGTGCACATGTGCAGGGGCGAGTAACTTCAATTTCAACAGCTCCTCGCGGAAGCGCACCAACGCTTCAAGTAGAGGTCTGGGATGAGACAGGTGGAGTGACTCTTAACTTCCTTGGACGTCGCGAGATTGCAGGACTTGAAGTAGGTATGGAAGTTCGCGCTGAAGGTATGGTGGGCGAAGAAGAAGGAACTCTCGTCATTCTCAATCCTTCTTATGAATTAGTTATTTAATTCGCTACCGATCTTTAAAGAACTCTGTCAGAAGTGCTGCGCATTCTTCTTCGAGAACGCCTGCAACAACTTCCACTTTAAAAATCGAACGTGGATCACGCAGTACATCCCAGACAGATCCGACTGCGCCCGCTTTCTCATCCCAAGCACCATAAATCACTTTTGAGATGCGAGACTGTGCAATTGCGCCGGCACACATCGCACAGGGTTCGAGTGTCACAATCAGGGTGCAGCCATCTAAACGAGATTTCTGTAACCGTGATGCTGCATTGCGGATTGCAACAACTTCAGCATGTGCGGTTGGATCATTATTAGCTTCGCGTTCATTGAAGCCTTTACCGATAACAACGCCATCGCTATTGATAACAATTGCACCGACCGGGATATCACCCGTGCTTGGTGCGATGCGCGCCACATCAAGGGCCAAGCGCATGAGCTCCTCGTTATTCTGCATAGCCCGACTTTATCGGTATGGTTGGAGGCATGAAAGTACATGTCGCCAATCACCCGCTCATCTCTCATAAATTAACTGTTCTTCGCGATGAGCGCACAGATTCGCCAACTTTCCGCCGTCTCGTTGAAGAGCTCGTCACTCTTCTCGCCTATGAGGCAACTCGCGATGTAAAGACAGTCGCCGTCAAGATTAAGACACCTGTTACAGAGACAACTGGTCTCAAAATGGCAGAGCCTCGTCCAGTTGTCGTTCCAATCTTGCGTGCAGGCCTTGGAATGCTTGAAGGAATGACCAAGCTGCTTCCGACAGCGCAGGTAGGTTTCTTAGGCATGGTTCGCGACGAAAAGACCCTTCAAGCGAGCACCTATGCAAATCGTCTTCCAGAAGATTTATCGGGGCGCCACTGCTTTGTTCTCGATCCAATGCTTGCAACTGGTGGAACGCTTGTTGCAGCCTTTAACTACCTTATCGAGCGCGGCGCAACTGAGATCACAGCAATTTGTCTCCTTGCAGCTCCTGAAGGAATCAAGATTGTCGAAGATGCATTTAAAGATTCAGGAGTCCCGATCACTTTGGTAACGGGCTCACTCGATGAAAAACTCAATGAGCACGGATATATCGTCCCTGGACTTGGCGATGCAGGTGATCGCCTCTACGGAGTCGTGTAATGGCATCAACATCTCCTGGATATGGAATCACAATCCGCGTTGAAGGTGCACCTGATCTTCAACCTGTAGCACTCGTGACTGCAACTGTTACTAGCGCTGGAGCGTCAATTACAGCTCTCGACGTAGTTGAATCTCATCTCGATCGTGTCGTTGTGGATATTACCTGTGACACGATTGATAAAGATCATGCCGATGAAATTAATGCAGCACTTGCAGCGCATGCCGGCCTGACTGTCCGCAAGGTCAGCGATCGAACATTTCTTCTCCACCTCGGTGGAAAGCTTGAAATTAATTCAAAGGTTCCACTCAAGACTCGCGATGATCTCTCTCGAGCATACACACCAGGTGTTGCTCGAATCTGTCAGGCAATCGTTGAGGATCCTTCAGATGTTCGTCGCCTCACCATGAAGCGCAATACTGTCGCTGTTGTCACCGATGGATCAGCAGTACTGGGCTTAGGAAATATAGGTCCTGCAGCAGCTCTTCCTGTGATGGAGGGCAAGGCAGTGCTTTTCAAGCGCTTTGCAGATATCGATGCCTGGCCAGTCTGCCTCGA
Source organism: Candidatus Nanopelagicaceae bacterium (assembly GCA_965267985.1). GTDB lineage: Bacteria > Actinomycetota > Actinomycetes > Nanopelagicales > Nanopelagicaceae > Planktophila. Next base: position 1,393,758 of record OZ254152.1, read on the forward strand.
TACGCAAGATGTTGATGAAATTGTCCGCACAGTTCAATTGATTGCACCGGTCTACGGTGGAATCAACCTTGAAGATATCTCTGCACCTCGGTGCTTTGAGATAGAGGCTCGTCTTCGTGAGCTACTCGATATTCCAGTCTTCCATGATGATCAGCATGGAACTGCGATCGTTGTTCTTGCAGCACTTCGCAACTCACTCAAGCTCGTCAATAAGAATATTGGCGATGTAAAGATTGTCATGAGCGGTGCAGGAGCTGCCGGTACTGCAATTGCTCGCCTTACTGTTCTCAGTGGAGCAAAGAACATTGTTGCCTTTGATAAGGATGGCGTAATTTGCAAGAGCACAACTGGTGACGAACCTATGCGCCGATGGTTTATCGATAACTCCAACCCTGAAAACTTCCAAGGTGATATCCATCAGGCCATGAAGGGGGCAGATGTTTTCATCGGTGTCAGCGCACCTAACGTTCTCAATGAAGAAGATATCGCTGCCATGAATAAGGGCTCTATTGTCTTTGCTCTGGCAAATCCAACTCCAGAGATCGATCCTGCGATTGCCCGTAAGTATGCAACTGTTGTTGCCACTGGGCGTAGCGATCAGCCAAATCAGATCAATAATGTCTTGGCATTTCCTGGAATCTTCCGTGGACTCCTCGATGCAGGTGTGAGCAAAATTGAAGATGACCTCTTAGTAGCTGCCGCTGAAGCAATTGCAGAATGTGTATCTCCATCACAGCTCAACGCATCATTTATCGTTCCAAGTGTCTTCGACCCACAGGTAGTTACAAAGGTTGCAGCTGCAGTGAAGAAAATTTCTAAAAAGTAACGATGAACGCATTTGCAGCATCTTTCGATGCTCAATTCTCAACGCTCGCTCCTTTCCTGATCTATCTGGTGGTAGGGCTCATTGTCTTTATTGAGACCGGCCTTCTCTTTGGCTTCTTTCTCCCTGGAGATTCAATACTTTTCAGCGCAGGTTTAGTCGCTGCAGCTCAAGGAAACGTCAACATTGCCCTCTTAGTTGCAATCATCGTCGTCGCAGCCTTCTTTGGAGATCAAATTGGATTCGTCATCGGACGAGTGATTGGTCGCCCATATCTCGATAAGCGAGAGTCACCACGCATTCAGCGAATGATTGTCAATGCGGAACGATTTTATGAACAAACAGGGTGGTGGGCAGTCGTTGCAGCTCGCTTCTTCCCATGGATCCGTACCTTTGTGCCACCTATTGCTGGGGCATCAAAGATGAACTATTACAAATTCTTATCTGCAAATATATTGGGGGCAATCCTCTGGGGGGCAGGAATTACTCTCGCTGGTTTCTATGCCCACTCACTTCCATGGGTAAAGACTTCTTCTTACGCGATTGCCGCTTTCTTTATTATCGCTTCAGCGGTTTCCGCGACTGTGAATTATTTACGCCGCCCACGATAACTCCAAGGTAAGTCATAGCGATACCGATCACCAAATACCAACTGACACGAACCCCATCGGTTGGTGAGATGAGATCAATTAGGAGTGAGCCTAAGAGATTTCCTCCCACGCTAAAGAGCGTGAAAGTAAGTACTCCAAGGTGTTGAACTATCTTTGATGTGAAGGCGATGTAGATAACTCCGATTACACCACCCGTGTAAATCCACCATGGTCCTGCAGGTAGCGCAGAAACTTTTGTATCTCCAAGAATGAGAAGAAGTGTGAGTAGCAGCGTTAAGAAAGTGGTTCCCATAATAAAGTTGAGTAATGATGTTGTGAAACTCTGATGAGAATGTTCGTTAATCTGTCCATTGAGGGCGCGTTGTACACCAACAACTGCACCAGCAACTCCTGCGAGAAATACTGCGAAGATTGCAAGATCTGATGCTTCGATACGATCGTAGACAGAGATAAAGACTGCAAAGACTGTGAAGGCAGCTGCCGCTAAACGTCGAGCGGTGATGTGTTTCTTTCCTCCACCTGTGATTCCGAGGCGGTCAACCAAGAGAGAGGCTGTAGTCTGACCTGCGATAGAGGCGACAGAGTAAATAGCCACGCCTATTACAGGCACTACATGGGTTTGAATCCCGACAAAGGTTCCACCGAGCGCTCCTGCAAAGAGGGTCCATCGTGGAAGTTCCTTGCGGGCGACCGCTCCACGGAGATTACGTGCACCCTCTTTAATTGCTGGCGAGAAGAGCGCAAAAAGTGCGATGATGAATAGCCCTGAACCGAATGAGATCAGCGCCGCTTCAACACCGTTATCAAGCCGGTGGGAGAGTTCACCATTTGCTCTCGCCTGTAGCGCAATCATTACCCCTGAAATAGTCGCGAGAATATCTAAACGCTGGTTCTCTTTACTTGTCATCACTATCCCTCAAGTGCCACTGTGATGGAGAGCCACTCTTCCTCACGCGTAGCAAGCTCTGATTCAATTTTCGCAAGTAATTCAGTAAGTTCAAGTAATTTCTCTGCAGTAGACGTTGCCGATTCAAGTTCTGCAGTAATTCGTATAGCTTCTGCTTTGCCTTTCTCGATCTGTCGCTCAACGCGATTAAGATCCTTCTTGAGTTGACGTTCTTCAGCAGCGTTCGAAATCTTTACCTTTACATCTGAACCTGCTGCTGGAAGTGATTGCTTGTGACGTAGTTCAAGATACTCATCCACGCCACGTGGCAGGTCGCGAAGTTGAAGATCTCCAAGGAGACCCACAAATCGATCACATACGCGCTCTAGGAAGTAACGATCGTGTGAGACGACGAGAAGTGTTCCGCCGTAGCTATCGAGAAGATCTTCGAGCTCTGTAAGGGTTTCAATATCGAAATCATTTGTCGGCTCATCGAGCATCAAAACATTTGGTGCATCCATCAATAAACGAGTGAGTTGAAGACGACGTCGTTCGCCACCTGAGAGATCTCCCACTGGAGTCCACTGACCATCGCGGTCAAAGCCAAGACGTTCACAGAGTTGTGAGGCGGAAAGTGTTCTTCCTTTACCGAGCTCGACAAATTGCGCGACCTTCTCAACTGCTTCCAGTACTCGCCACGTTGGATCAAGCTCATCAAGATGCTGTGTAAGGAAGGCTATTTTCACTGTTATTCCAGTAGTCAGCTTGCCCGCTGCTGGTTGAAGCTCGCTCGCAAGAACGCGCATCAAGGTGCTCTTTCCTGCACCATTGATTCCAACAATTCCAATGCGATCGCCAGGACCGATATTCCAGGTGAGGTGCGAAAGGAGTTCCTTATCTCCAGCCTTCACTTGCATATCCTTCGTCTCGAGGACAGTCCTACCTAAACGGTTGAGTGCAAATTTAAGGAGTTCACTTCCATCACGTGGTGCCGGCTCCGCTGAAATTAATTCATTGGCGGCATCAACACGAAACTTTGGTTTAGTTGTTCGAGCAGGAGCACCACGACGCAGCCACGCCAGCTCTTTTCTAATCAGGTTGTTGCGACGCGCCTCCGTTGCAGCAGATTGTCTAGAACGTTCTGCCTTTGCTAATACATACGCTGAATAACCGCCGTCATACTCTTCGACTTTTCCTTGAACTACTTCCCAGGTTCGCTCAGTAATTTCATCCAAGAACCATCGATCGTGAGTCACGACTAGAACGGCAAGATCGGTTCGCTTCTTGAGGTGATCTGCAAGCCAAGCAACACCTTCGACATCGAGGTGATTTGTTGGCTCATCGAGAAGCACTAACTGAACATCATCGATAAGCAGTTTTGCAAGACCTACACGGCGCTTCTCGCCACCAGAGAGATTGCCAAATGTGCGCTCAAAGAGGTGGTCATCAAATCCACCGAAGAGGCCGGTAAAGATCTCACGTATTCGTGAATCTCCTGCCCACTCATGTTTTTCGCGATTACCTAGGACAACATCTCCGACAGTCGCCTTGGGATCAGCGTTATCAATCTGAGCCAGGTATCCAATATTTGTTGAATTCGATTTTGTTACTCGACCTTCATCGGCAGATTCTTCGCCGGTAATAATCCGCATCAATGTGCTCTTGCCGGCACCATTTCGACCAACAATTCCGATTCGCTCCCCCTCTGAAATACCGAGTGAGACCTTGATGAGAAGTGGGCGAATATCAAAGGCTTTAGAGACCTCTTCGATGTTTACAAGATTGCGCGCCACGGTAGGAGAGCGTACCTTTCCATCATGAAGGTTACTGACCGCGAATATGCCCTAGAGCTCGATAAGAACGATCCCTTGGCTCAATTTAAGAGCCGATTCGTCATTACCGACCCAGATCTCTGTTACCTCGATGGAAATTCATTAGGGCGCTTGCCCCACGAGACGGTCAAGGCGGTCAATGACTTCTTGACTCACGAATGGGGCCGCGAAGTAGTCAATGGTTGGAGCCACTGGATTGATGAGGCGCAGCCTGCTGGAGATCTACTCGGTCGTGCCGTTCTTGGTGCTGGGCCGGGTCAGGTACTTGTCTGTGACACAACATCTGTGAACTTCTATCAACTCTGTCTCGCAGCGATTAACTCTCGTCCTGGCCGCAAGACCATCATCACAGATGCTGCTAACTTCCCCACCGATCGATACATCCTCGATGGAATCGCACAGCAACTCGGACTCAACTTAGTGATTATCGATAATGAAGATCCTGCCATCTCTGAAAATGAACGAATCACGGTAGATATTCTCAAGCCTTACATGAATGAAGATGTTGCTCTTGTGACACTTGAAGTAATTCAATATCGCTCAGGCGCACGTAATGACATTAAATCAATCACCGATTTTGTTCGCTCATTTGGAGCATGGGTAGTTTGGGATGCAAGCCATGCAGCAGGTGCGATCGAGATGGATTTTGATGCAAATGGTGTCGACCTCGCTGTAGGTTGCACATATAAATATGGAAATTCTGGACCTGGTTCACCTGCTTGGCTCTATGTAAATAAGCGAGTCCAGAAGGAGCTACAGGTTCCTATCCAAGGTTGGTTTGCCAATGAAGATCAATTTGGAATGGGCGCTGAATTTGTCAAGGCAGAGGGAATCCGCGGATTCCAAATTGCTAGCCCATCCATCATTGGAATCCGTGGCGTTCAAACCGCATTTGGAATGATTGAAGAAGCAGGCATTAAAGCAATCTCTCATAAAGCAGCGGTTGGTACTCAGATGATGATTGATCTCTACGATGCATGGCTGGCAGACCTTGGATACACACTCCTTACATCTCGTGATGCAAGTGAACGCGGTGGACATATCTCTATTGGACATCCCCAAGCTGCCCAGATCTGTGTTGCGCTTCGTAAATTCGTTAATGTCATTCCTGATTACCGCACACCGAATTCAATTCGTTTGGCAATCGCTCCTCTTCCTACTTCCTACGTTGAGATTTGGGATGGCTTCGAACGACTACGCGACCTCACCTTGTCGAAGAAGTATGAAGAAATTAAGGGATCGGATTCACGAGTCACATGAGCAACCAATACGAATCAGCCCTGACATATACCTCTTATCTCCAGGTCGATGAGCTCCTGCAACTACAGAAGCCGCTCTCTGAGGGACCTGAACATGATGAGCTGCTCTTCATCATCATCCACCAGACATACGAGCTCTGGTTTAAGCAGCTATTGCATGAATTCCAAGCTGCTGCAAAGGCGATGGAGTCAGGTGATTCACACTACGCGCTCTCGCTATTAGGGCGTATCCGCACCATCATGAAGGTCTGCGTTACGCAGGTCGATATTCTCGAGACGATGACGCCACTTCAATTTAACGCCTTCCGCGGTTACCTCTCTTCATCGAGCGGATTCCAATCGGCGCAATTTAGAAAAGTTGAAGCAATCCTCGGACGTCGTGATGCAAAGATGGCGGGCCATCTACCTGAAGAAATGCAGGCAGAGATTAAGGAGATTACAGATCGCAATTCGGTTTGGGATTCATTCTTGATCTATGTTGCAGGTCGCGGTTTCGCTCTTCCTGCTGAAGTTCTCGGCCGACCAAAATCTGTTGCATATGAGAGCAATCTCCAAGTTCAAGATGCCCTTCTCGAACTTCATCGCACAGATGCAGAGGCAGCGATGGTTTCAGAACGTCTACTTGATATCGATGAAGGAATCCAAGAGTGGCGCTACCGCCATGTAAAGATGGTTGAACGCACTATTGGAGCGAAGATGGGTACAGGGGGATCAAGCGGTGTGCAATATCTTGCAAGCACACTCTTTAACCCAGTCTTTAAAGATCTCTGGGAGATCCGTTCTCGCTTTTAAGAAGGAAGACCCTTTACGACTATCTCTTCAAGCGGCAAGCGTTCGCGCTTAGCGAGTTCACGCTCGAGCATGGGACCAGAGAGCTTCTCTGGAAGATCTTGCGTGCCTACTGCAACCACGACTACTGGGACTAAGTCCGCGCTGATGCCCACTGCGCTCTGCGCAATACTCTTATCAAAGCCTGTCATTTGGTGTGCAACGAGTCCACGATCGTGAGCTTCGATGACAAGCTGTGCAACTGAGAGCCCGCAGTCATACTGGTAATCAGCATGCGGTGTTGTTCCATCACCTTTCACTGTCTTTGATGCAACCAAGACGAGAGCTGAGGCGTTGCGTGCCCACATCTGATTGAACTCTCCGAGAGATGAAAGAATTTGTGTGAAGAGCTCATCTCCACGCTTACCTACAAAGTAGCGCCATGGTTGACCGTTAAATGCTGAAGGAGCCCAGCGCGCTGCTTCAAGAATTGCACGGAGATCTTCATTGGAAATTACCGCACTCTGATCGAGTGAACGTGGGCTACGACGTGTGGCGATAATTTCATTAACGGGGATTGAAGTTTCAGCTCTCATAAGGCAGAAGAATAACGTTTGTAGCAGATTCTTGCAGAACGAAGTCGATAACTAACTCTGAGACTTCTTTCTATTAATAATCTCAGTGCGGTGGCCATATGCCTTCTCTGCAATCTCTTTGCGACGCGCAGTGTAGGTATCCGATGCACCAGTGATCAGATGTTCAAATCGCGCATCGCCCTTGATTAATGGATGCAACTCTTTTGCAGTTGTCTGTGATCCCCATACCGGTGGATCTTGCTTTATAACGTTGACGACAATATGTGGATTAATCATGCGATAGACAAGCCCGAGGCGACGTAGTCCCATATATACAAGGTGGCGCTTTCCACGATTGATATGTTCTTGGACTTTGAGGCGGTTATAGGTAAACCAGGATGGGCGCTTTGGCTCTTCACGTGTTGCAAGGTCGAAGAGAATCTTTGCTATCTCAGCACCGCCTGTTGTCGCGGGAAGCTCTTTACACTTTACGGCGAGCTTTGCACGAACTTGTGGATCCTGCAGTTTCTTTACTGCAGCGGTGATGTCATGAAGATCTGCTTGATTTCCACGGATAGCAAAACCAAAATCATTTCCCCATTGTGCGCGAGCTTCTTGATCATCAGTTCCACGAATATTTGAGATAAAGACTGTTGGAAGGCAGGCAGGGAGATTTTCATGGAAACCGTTATAGCCAGTTGCAGATACCCCTGCATCAAATGCATGAAGCACGCGTGCAAGTGGAAAGTGGCGCACGACGCGGATATCTAGCCCTTCAGGTGCAAGTGACTTTCCATCTTTATCAAAAGGTTGCTTGGTAAGAATTACCTGGAGGTCTTTCCATCCAATCAACCCCGAGAGAGCGGCAGTTAACTTCTCGTTGACATCGCTATCGCCGGTTCCGAGTTGAACCAAGACTGCGGGGCGATCCAGGTCGAGACCCAATACTTTTCGCGCCTCTTCACGTGATAGAGCCTCTGACTCTCTAAAGAGAGAGACAGGCGATGTAAGCGTTGCATCATTGCGTTGCGCGGTAGGTCCAAAATCGTAGGCGCGGGCCATATCACCAGGTTCGACGATGTGATCCATCATCTTCGATTGCATTCCAAGGACAAATCTTTGTGGCTTCTTCTGCCAGAGTCCACGTCGAACCCAGACTAGAGCCAACTTTGGATGTGAAAACTTTGCTGCGATGACTCCTGGATATGGGACAACGCCATCAAATGACATCACCGTTGCACCAGTTTCATCTACTAGCGCCATCAATCGATCACGGAGATAGTCATCCCAATTTTCTCGAGGCATCCATCCGCGATCGCGTCCAGGAATATATTCGACTCGGATTCCAAGGTAATCAGGGATCTCAGCGATTCCGCCAGCCATCGAGACGATGATGGGATTGGCATATTTCTTGAGCTCTATCGCAATCGCAGTTGCGCGCACCAGGTGGCCCATACCAACGCCATTACTGGTCGCTAGGATGATTGTTGGCTTCGTCATGGTGGTTAAGGCTACCAATAGTTCTCATTATTGAGTTTAATAGCCTAATGTCCGCGACAGTTCATCCCACAAAGGCACGTCTCATCGAGACAACTGCCGCGCTTTTAGAGACACAATTTCCAGAGGCGATTCAAGTAGATGAGATTCTTGAGAAATCAGGTATCTCTAAAGGAAGTCTCTATCACCACTTCGAAGATCTTGGTGAACTTATCGAGGCTGCACAGGTTTCTCGTTACGCCGAATGGGTGGATCGAAGCATTGCATTAATTACGCCTGTTCTATCAGGTGCTAAAAATCGCGACGATATTATTAAGGGATTGCAAGTTGCTACGACATATACGCAATCGAGTGAATATAAAACTTATCGCTTTGCACGTGCTCGCGCGTTAGCGAAAGCCGAAACTTCACCACGATTTCTAAGGGCTCTTGGTTTAGAGCAAGAGCGATTAACAACTGCACTTGAAGATTTAGTTCAAGAGGCAAAAAATAAGGGACTTTTTAAGCCAGATCTTGATGCACGCATAGGTGCAGTATTTATTCAAAGCTATACCCTAGGAAAAATTGTCGATGACATCGCTCCCCACCCAATGGTTCAAGAAAATTGGGATAAATTCATCGTAAATATGCTCATCGCCACAATGGTTTTGTAACAGTTGCAACTTTATTCTCCATCATAGATAATTGGCGAACGCGTTTAACGACGTGGTTTAAAGGAGAGTACAGAACAAAACCGCTTCTAAGTTAGAGGCTTTTGTAGTACAGCGTTACAAATGACAACATCACATACGATGCAGGCTCCACATGCCAATACATATCGTCGAGTTCCAGCAACATCAAAACCAATTTCTCCTGAGAAGGTAGCTTCAGTTCTCGCTGCCGAGTGGGGGCTCTTTACAAAGAACACCAAAGCCTCCGAGATCGAGAGCAAGCGCGCTTTTTCATCTCTCCCCCTTGGCGTGACATCAAGCTTCCAGCACTGGGATCCGTACCCAATCTCAATCGAGAGTGCGGAAGGCGCTTACATGACCGATGTCGATGGCCGTAAGTTGCTCGACCTCTCGATGGGCTTTGGCGCAATGCTCGCCGGCCACCTCAACCCAGTTGTAGTTGAAGAGATTCAATCTTCACTCACAAAGGGAATGCTCTTTGTAACCCCATCTCCTACATCTACCGATGCTGCCGAGCGCATCTGTAAGCGCTTTGGTATCGATCAGGTCCGCTTCACTAATTCAGGCACAGAATCGACGATGTATGCCGTTCGCGTGGCGCGTTCAGCTACCGAGAAGATGGGCATCCTCAAGATTGAGGGCGGCTACCACGGTAGCTATGACCCATTCGTGGTCTCATCAAAGCCTCCAGTCGACAAGATTGGTAAGGCCGACAAGCCGGTTCCTTATATCGATTCAAATCTCGTTCCCGGTGATATCTACGTCGTTCCTTTTAATAACATCCCGGCTCTTGAGAAGATGTTTAAGAAGAATGCAAAGAAGCTTGCCTGCTTCATCGTTGAGCCAGTTCTCGAAAACCTTGCAATCGTCTTACCTGATGCTGGTTACCTAGAGCGTGTTCGCGAACTCTGCGATCAATACAACGTTGTCCTCATCTTCGATGAGGTAAAGACAGGTCTTACTGCTGGCGCTCATGGTGCGTCGATGCGCCTTGGCGTAAAGCCAGATTTGATTACCCTCGCTAAATCAATTGGCGGAGGACTTCCACTTGCTGCATTTGGTGGCAAAAAGAAGTACATGGATTTCGTTACCAATAACAAGATGGCTCACTTCGGAACATTTAATGGCAACCCACTTGCAATGGCGGGAGTTCGTGCAATCGATCGCATCGCAACAACCGAGACTCTCGGTGCGGCTGAAGAGCTTAATTTCCAAGCACTTGAGCGCATCAGCGACATCATTGATGAATATCAACTTCCTGCACACACAGTTGGATTCGGTGTAAAGGGATGTGTTACTTGGTCTACGTCACCAGTTCGTAATTATCGCGATTACAAGGCTACTGATTTTGGTGTTGCAGAGGCTCATTGGCTCTTCGCACTCAATCGCGGAATCATCACTCCGCCAGGACTCGATGAGCAATGGTTGATCTCGCTTGCACATACTCAGACTGAAATCGACATTTTGGTAGATGATTTTGCTGAGTTTGCTAAGGCGTTGCGCAATTAACTTTTATTCAAGTTTCCACTCGAGATAGTGGGCAGCTTCTTCTGAGCAGAAAGAGTTATTCTCTAGCGTCCAGAGGATTACTCCATTGCCCTTGCCTTCTTCAACGCCGCTCCATGCTGCAGAGAACTCAGCATTGAGATTGATGTAATTATCGAGTGCTGCGGTGGCGGCTTTCTCACTTGGATAGATCCAAATTGTGCAGCTACCGGTTGCAGTGACAATCGCTTGCTCGGGTGCATATTCGCCTGCAGATTGAAGTACTTCACTTGTCTTATCTTCTGTCCAAGCAAGAACCGCTTGATTCTTCAATCGAGATAGTAAATCTGCATTGCGCTGGTTATAGATACCAAAGATGGGTGCGATTACTAGGGCAATGACAGCGGCATATCCGCAATATGTGATGAACGGGGCCTTCTTCTTTCCTGATTGTGCAGGTGCAATCCACTCGATGCGTTCACCGCAGCTACTGCAGTGGTTCCAGCCGGATTTGACCTGAGATGAGCACTCACCACATTTGAGCTTTGCCATGGGGTAATTGAACCTTCGCACATCAAAGCGAGCAAGGAAATACCTCGTTAAGAGTGGTCAGATTTCACCAAATTTATGCAGGCAATCGTTTTCATGCTTAAAACTAACGGTTGGCAGCCACAATCTCTACATAGCGAGAGCTTGGGGCGTTAATGGTTGCACGACCTGCGCCGAGATATGTCACCCTGGTAGTGACGCCGTTAGCTTTGAGCAATTTCGCAACAGCAGCAGCTCGAATAAGAGAGAGCACTCTGTCAATAGCCTCCGAACCTGGAGTTGGTTGTGCATATCCAGTCACATTAATTGTGATTGATTTACCGAGTCGAGTAAGCGATTGTGCTAGGGCTCGGAGTTTCTTCAAATTCTCACCTTTCACGTCGGAAGAACCCAAGTCGAAGTAGACCTTGAGAACGAACGTGGATTTGAGAGGCTTTAGCGCACCTCCACTTCCACTTGTAGAGGTATCCGGTTTTGGAGATGGTTTCGGTGTTACAACTACAGAAACGGCTGGCTTTGTAACCTTCTCTACGTTCACAATCTGTGCAGGAAGTATGGGTTCTCAAGTAATTTATCTCATCAATGGGCAGTTTACATTCATGGAAAGATCTTGACTCGACTTGCTGCCACCGCTCTCAAGCTTGAATCTTCTTCAAAATCCGGAGATGAAAACAGTTTCCGTGCCGCCATTAACTCTCTGGTGGTCCTTCTTAATGCGCCAGATGAAGATTTCGAGAGTAACTCACAAAACCTTCAGGGTGAAATTAATTCCCGCCTCGATCCCTGGAAGGGACTTCTGGACATTAGCCTCTACATAGATTCTGATTTGATACCGCTTAAACATCCTCGTGTTCGAGAATTGAGTGAAGTTATAGAGGAGTTGCTTTCAAACTCGATCCGCCATGGAAAGGCTCACAACATTGAACTCCAGGTTGTTCGTGCCGGAGAGAGCGATGTCCAAGTCATCTCCATCGATGATGCAACTATTGCTCCGCCACTGATTCCAATAAGATCAGGACTAGGCACGCGAATCTTTAACCTTGCCTCAGATGGTCGGTGGTCGATTTCTCGAGTTGGCGACTCAACTGAATTTAGATTGACGATGGCTATTTAGCCTTAAATAGAAGAAAAGCCCCGAGTGTGAAAGGCACTCGAGGCTTAACTTGTGCGCGCGAAGGGATTCGAACCCCTAACCTTCTGATCCGTAGTCAGATGCTCTATCCGTTGAGCTACGCACGCTTATTTACTTGTATTTAGTGCAGATGCGAATAATACCTTCTTATTAGAGGGCGCCCAAATTGAGTAATTCTTCGCGAGAAACCGCCTTTTTACGAGGCTTTCCAAGAGGTTCGCCAGCAGCAATCTCTGCTGCATTGATCTGCTCCCAATGCATCTGAGTCACTACCTTGTCATGGGTGATGACTTCTGTGAGGTCACCTGAATCCTTTGGTGAACCCAATTGTGAAACAAGGAGTTTCATTACATCTGCTGCATCAGATTTGTTTGTTCCAATAACTCCTGATGGACCGCGCTTTGCCCATCCCACAACATAGAGATTTCCATCTACATGGCCTTCGTTATTAACAACCTTCCCATATGCAAATGGGATTCCATCAAGCTCTGGTGATTCATAACCAATTGCTGTGATGACTAGCCCACATTTAATTGAGAATGTTTCATCCCCACCAGTGCCCTTAAATACAACTTCTTCGACCTTGCCATTGCCTTTGATTTCAATAGGTGTGGCCATGAATTGGAATCGCATGGTGCGCTCATGAGAAGTTGGTTCGCGCTCTGCAATAACGGTCATCGCATCAAGATTTGATTTTGTATCTTTCTCAATTTCATCGCCGGCGCGGACAATTGCAGCGGATATGTCTTCTGGCTCAATAACAACGTTTGTATGTTCGAGCTTTGGAAGTTCACGAAGTTCAGGTGATGTAAATGCTGCATGCTCTGCACCACGACGAGCACTAATGACCACCTCACGGATTGCACTCTCTCTTAAGGCGTCAATTGCATGATCGGCGGTATCAGTTGGGTCGAGCTCTGATGGTTGAAGAGCTAACATGCGCGCAACATCCATCGCAACATTTCCTGCACCAATCACAACTGCACGATGCGATGAGAGATCGAAGTTCTCATCCTTAAAGTCTGGATGTGCGTTATACCAAGGGACAAAAGTTGCTGCAGAAAGTGATCCAGGAAGACCCTCACCTGGTATTCCAAGTTTCTTCCCCTTGGGAGAACCGGTTGCCAGCACTACTGCGTCATATCGTTCACGTAACTGCTCGATTGTGAGATCGATACCTAGCTCGACATTTGCAAAGAGGCGAAAGCCAGGAGTATTTGCAATCTTCTCAAAGACCTTTGAAACGCTCTTAATCTTTGGGTGATCCGGGGCAACGCCGCTTCGAACTAAGCCCCACGGAGTTGGGAGTCGCTCAATCATGTCGATGGAGAAGGAGAGTTCATCGGTCGCAAGGTTTTGAAGCGCTTGAGCCGCAAAATAACCGGCTGGTCCAGCGCCCACTATTGCAATCTTGAAGTTCTTCATTCAACTCACCTCTAATAGATCTCGAGGGTCGAAGTTTAACCTTCTTTAAGAGTTGAAGGTGCCGGCAGAGACATTAGCGAGGCTGGCAGATACTGAGACCACCAAGCTTCCGACCTTATTTTGAACGATTTGGAATGAGTAGAAGCTATTCGCCGGCAAAGTCAAGGTGTAGACGGTTGCTGCGTTATGAACTGGGGCTGTCACATTCGTTGATGTGCCTGAGGAGCAGATATTTGTACCAGTGAAGGTTGCATTGAGATCGCATCGGCGGAAGACGCTGACATTGGAATTTGAAGCTGGCAAGGTGATTGTCATTGTGAAGCGAGTGACGCCAAGTGAGCCGCTGTTATTGATATGGAATGTGCGCACGGTTCCATTACTCAAGATGGTGCTATAGGCGATTCCTGTATTGGTGAAACTTTGAGTGCCAGTTGCGAAGATGACGACGTTGCCAGAGACGACTGAGAGGGTGTTATTAGATTGAGCCTTTACTGCTGCTTCGGCAACTGGTGGCTGGGTGAGCGCGATACATAACGCGCCCACCACAGCGGCGACGAGAGATGTAGATTTGCGATTAACTCTCATCTCCCTCTCCTTCCACCAATTGTTTCCGTGATTTCTATTTCGTTAACTTTGAATTATGAGTTAACTCCTGCTGGTATTGCGGATGAATCCGTGATCACAAATGTCCACGTTAAGTTAGCAGTTAATCCTTGGATTGTGCCCGATGGCAAAACTCCATTAAGTACATTCTCTGTGCTCGCTGGAAGTGAGACAGATACCTTGAGATAGCTAACGCCAGCAGCCAAGAGTGTTGGAAGTGTGATCGATGTAGCAGAAGTCTTTAATGCTTTTGCAGAGGTGCTTGTTAGAACCGTTGTTGGTGTTCCACCACATGCTCCAAGGTTTGTGAAGGCCTGGGAACATCCTGCAATTGCGATTTGGAGCCCTGCGGTGGTGCTCTCCGACAAAGTGCTGGTATCTGATGTAACGAGCTGCAAAGTAGGTGTCATTCCATCGAGAGTTCCACCATTGGTGAGATCTACATATCGGTTGTAGGTATCACCCGGTCCAATATTTGCGATTGCTGTTGTAAAGCCATTAGTGATGCCAGATACACCTGATGGAGCCATGGTGAGTTTCAAGGTACCTGAGGTAACTTGTCCGCCAGAGGTATTTGTTGCAGTTGCTGTAAGAGCAGCGAATACATTGGAGGTAACCATCCCAGTTCCACCAAGTGCGGCTACTGCAACGATTGTGACCTTGAGTGCGACGCTTCCTGCGCCCTTTGATAGAGCTGAGGTGATTGGATTCATGAGCTTCTCCCTACTTTCTCTTCTGCTTCTCTCTCGATCGCAAGTGACTCCTGCAAGTTATCGATTAAGTTTCGGTATTGCTCGTTATTGCGGCGCTCTTCCATGTAGAGCTCCTTATAGACGCGCTCTGGTGTGAGTGAGGCGACTATCTTCTTGCGGAATAAAAATGCGAAGAGCGCGAGAATATTTGCGATGACAAGGAAGCTCTCTGCTGTCTGGCGGCCCTGAACTGTGTTCATGTAGACCATTGGGCGCCCCAAATATGGAACTCTCTTTACTACTAGAGATACTTGCGCAATTCTTGAGACGATAAATGGATCTCTATCTGCGCTCTCATTTGCATCACCTTTAGTAGTGATACGTAGAGCATTATTGAAGTCACGAATCTCTACAATGCGGTGGGAGTAGAAGACACCGGTGCTCTGATTATTTACAGCGATGATGTCACCTACCTGCACATTAGATGCAGATGTAAGACGAGTAACAAAAATGTCTCCGGGATTTGCTGCAGGTTTCATTGATCCTGTGAGGATTGGTGAGAATCCGAATCCAAATTGTGAGGTAAGAATCGCTGGGAGAATTGCGACAAGGAGCGCGAAAGCGATGAAGATCGCCTTATGCACTCTGCTAGCCCTGCTCTTCTCTCTCATGTGTTGAAGGTAGGGCTCTTACCTCACGAAATCCTCACAGTTTGCTCCTCATCACTCCACGATGCGGTATTCGCTTACTTTTTCATTGGAATAGCGTGGTGGCGCACCTACCCTTAGACATCACACCAAAGTGGGGGGAAGTACACAAATGACTCAGGAGAAGAAGAGGATTCTCGTCGTTGACGATAATCACGATATTCGCGAACTTGTCATGCACATTCTCGACGCTGACGGTTTTCATGTCTTCTCAGCACACGATGGAGAGAATGCACGGGCGATTTTGCGTAGCAATGAGATAGATCTCATCTTGCTCGATGTGATGATGCCAGGCACATCTGGCCTTGATCTCTTGATGGAGATTCGCACTGGGGCTTTAAAGCACCATAGAGATGTGCCGATCATCATGATTACAGCGATGGCATCGACTGACGATATTGATAAGGCTTTAGCCATTGGCGCTAACTCATACATCGTTAAGCCTTTTCGCGGCGCGCTGATCCGCGAAAAGGTTCGCAATATTCTTGAATTAAAAGTTGAAAACTGAAAAGAAACCGGAGAAATTTATGAAGAAGATAATTTCAATCGCACTTTTGTTCTCACTTACTGTAGTGTCGCCATTCACAGCAACTGCTGCAGAGAAGAATCCTTATGGAACTTCAACTGTTGATCCAGCGGGACCAAATGAGGTCATCTTTACAGTTTCAAAAGGCAGCAAGAAGGCCGAGTTTGCATATGCTCGAATTCAGAAGATGAAGAGCAAGACAATTTCAATCTACGAACCATTCTTGAAAAAGCGTCAGAAGTTCACGGTAATACCGCTTAAGAATTTTTTCGCTCTTGTTGGGATTTCTAACCAAGATAAGGTAATGACTATTGCACTCAATGATTACATCTATACAAACACTGCGGTTAAATTTGTATCGGCCGGGGCGTATATCGCTATCAAACGAGATGGCGTAGATATTCCCTACGATCAGGGCGGACCGCTTCGCTTAGTCTTTGCCGATGACAGTAGCTGGGCGAAGAACCTCGATGCCTGGAACTGGTCTTTATCTGCGATTCGAGTGAAGTAGAGAAATGTCTACAGATCAGAGATATGTCGATCTTCGCTCGATAGCGAAGTTTGAGATCACAAAGAGTCAATGGGTTCTGGCAACTCTTGCTCTCTTGTCGATTCTTGGCCTAGGCGTTTCATCTCTGACTCAATCCAATACAGCTATTCAAAAGACGGCGATGCTCAGCGATGTCGAGACTCCCGCCGCATCCATCATCTTTACCCAGCGTGAAACGCTCGTTTATGCAACGAGATTGGCTCAATGGTCTAATGGCGGAACTGCTCGTCGCAATGTTCAAATTGCTCGCAATCTATTGGCCCAACGTCTGGCAGTCATTGATACCAGCGGGCGTTCGATGGGTAGTCGTGCCAAGAGCTCTTATTGGAAGGCGCTCAAGGCCGCTGATGCAATCGTTGCGGCTGCACCTGCAGGAGTACTCCCTGAATCAACACACATGGCGGTAAGTGCAAAAATCTCGCCGATTATCGATGACATTCTCTCGGAGGCTCGTCAGCTCGTGGTTTCTTATCAGCGTTCGGTCGATGAGGCGACAAAGCAAAGTATCCGTGAAGAGGCTCGAAGAAATCAGATCTCGCTCGTACTCTTCTATCTCTCACTTTTCTTTAGTGGACTCTTCTTATTGCTTAATGTCCTGACTAACTTCAAGAATTATCGCGACGCTGGCAAGTATCTCGATGAAGAGCAGAGGAGACTTGAGTCCACGCTCGATGAACTCCAAAGAGCCGAGTCAACTGTTGCCGAGTTGAAGAATCTCAGTGATACAAAGAATGCCTTTATCGCCACTGTCAATCATGAACTTCGAACTCCATTAACGTCAATTATTGGCTACATCGACATCATCCGTGAAGAAAGTGAAGGTGCGAAGAAGACTGATATCTCCCAATATTTAGAGACGTTAGATCGCAACGCCCAGATTCTTCTTACCCTCGTAGAGAGCATGCTGACCTTAAGCAAAATTGATAGCAACCAAGCAGAGCTCAATTACGAGAAGGTTCGAATCGATGATGTGATTGATAAAGCGATATTTACTATGAAGCCTCAAGCAATAAAATCAGGTATCGCAATCAACCTTGAGAAGGATAGTGAGTACTTTGTTACTGGAGATGAAGGGCAGTTGATCCAAGTCTTTATCAATCTTTTGGGTAATGCCGTCAAATTTAGCCATCGTGATTCCACCATAGAGATAAGGATTGCCTCAGAGCGAAATCAGAGTGGGGTAGATTGCGTTCATATCGAGATTGAGGATCGTGGCATCGGAATCCCAAATGAGGATTTAGAACACCTCTTTACTCGCTTCTTTAGGGCTAGCAACGCTGTCTCAGAGCACTTTCAAGGCACTGGACTTGGGCTCTCAATCGTCTCTGAAGTCCTTGAGCGCCATGGTGGAAGTATCAAGGTTGCATCTACTCAAGGCGATGGCACGACATTCACTATTTACATTCCGCTATTTCTCACTAGCGAAGAGAAGATGATTCAAGAACGCCGAGGAGATGTCCTGGCACGTGCGATTGCCGCCCTCGATAGCGCAACTCCTGAAACTATAGGAGCAGTAACACACGAAATTGGTGGCGCCCTTGGGTTCTATGGTTTTGACGACTTAGGGCATGACCTGACTAAGTTCTCTCGCAACCACACCGCTGAAAATCTCTTCAGTGATGAAGATTTAGAGAAATCACGATTAGATTTTATGGTTCTATTAAGGGCAGAAGAAGAGAAGCTGAAGGGGGCGCGCAATGGCTAAAGATCAAATATTGGTAGTTGATGACAATGAAGATATTCGATTCTTTGTAAAGAGCGCGCTTACCGCCGAGGGATTTGAAGTTATCGAGGCCGCTGGTGGCAACGCTGCGCTAGAAATTTTTAGGAAGAAGGAGCCATCTGCAATTATTCTCGATCTCTCCATCGGCCAGCCTGATGGATTTGAAGTCTGTCGCGAAATTAGAAAGGTATCTACCGTTCCTATCATCATGCTAACGAGCCATGTCGAGGAGATGGATGAGGCGATGTGTCTTGCAGCTGGTGCAGATGACTACATCACTAAGCCTGTCTCAGCCCGAATTCTCGTTCTTCGCACAACTACTCAGCTTCGCCATCGTGCGGCACAGGTACAAGTTCAAGGAACAACGATCTCGGCTGGGCCGCTTATGTTCAACACCGAGACCAGAAGCCTGCTTGTTGAAGGCAAGAAGATTGAGTTAACTCGGACAGAATACGAATTTATCAATCTCCTCATCTCTAACCCAAAGCGCGTCTTTACACGCGAGCAGATTTCCGAGGCTATCGGAACATCACTTGAATATTCCAGCGATCACCTGCTCGATACCCATGCATCAAGAATTCGCATGAAAATCAAGGAAGTCAGCGATATAAAGGTTCTTCACGCAGTCCGTGGAGTGGGCTACCGCCTACTTAGTAATTAATTACCAAAGACAGCTGCGTAAAGATCAACTCCTCGAACAATCTGAATTAATAACACAAAGACCACTATTCCAAGAACTCGATAGATTGCATTCCCCATCGGTGAGCTCTTCCAATCCGCTTCAGGTTCCTTCACCATCTTCCCGAGAATGCTTAAGATTAATCCTGGAACGGCAAGGACAACAAAGGACCACTCAAGGAATGTTCGAGGACTTGCAAAGAGCGCTTGAATGAACGAAGCAGCAATCGTTCCGATAAAGACCATCGCGACAATCTTGAATGCACCAGTTGGCATCAAGCGATACAAAATAGGGAACTTAGGGAGTTTCTTTCCGATAGTCAGTCCGATGATTGTTGGGGCAGCCATCAAGATTGTTCCGAGCAATAATTTGATATTGAAACCAACAAATGGCATTGCAAGTTCAACAAAGATGAAGATCTTAAGCTCAAGGCTGATCACCTTGTGAACAACATCTTGAGAACGCATTTCTCCTGATACTGCGGCAATGCGCTCGGGATAGTTATAAGAAGCAAAATCTTCAAGAACCATGCGCACGAGAACAAATACTGCCGTCCACCATGCAATCTCTTTTGCGTGGAAAGTAATCAAGAGCTGGACACCTGCTAGTGCATTCAGTCCGCCAATGAGCTTAGACATCGTCCAACCCGAGAGCAGAAGTCCGAGCGCATAATCTGTGACTCGCTCCCATGCATCGTGACGATTGCTTGCAAGGCGTCGCAGGGGACGAATAGCGCTTGCAAGAAGTGCTGGAGCGTAGAAAATAATGTAGAGACCCGCAACGGTGAGAATTTCATCTCGAGAAGCTAAGTTTCCTGAGATCGCTACACCGAATGTAAATACTGCTCCCGCGGCAAATCCTGCTAGGGCATCAAGATTTGCAAGAGCGATAATCGCCAACACAATCCAGAGCGCTGGTGGAAGCGCCTGACCCGATGTATCAAAAGCTGCAAAAATTCCAAGCGCTACGCCAGGGATAATCGTCAGTGGTGCAAGAGAACCAAACATTGCACGGAGGTAGGTTCCGTCGGCAATCGTGCGAGCCATCAGCGGAAGGTGGCGTGAAACGCTGGTGATCAGCCCTGCAAAGAAAGCATCACTGCGCTCTGTTCCAGCTCGGCGCCACGTATTACTGAGATCGCCCGCACCAGGGCCGCGATTAATCTTTTCTAGGTCACCTGCACTAATCGATGAAAGATCATCTTGCTCTTCATCTTCAGAATCGGAGTCGCCTCCTTCTTGATCAGATTTTTCACCATCTTTATTCTCAGATTTACTACCTGAGTTACTCTGACCTGCACCAGATGCACCTGCGGCAGAGAGCGCTGCCAATGCAGCGAATGCAGTCACGGCCAGATCTTTACTCTTCTCTGGCTCTTGAGCTGGATCATACGAAGGCAACTCTGCACGTTGTGTGAGTGGAATCAACTCCTCCTCTGAATACATTCGGACAAGATTTGGACAGTTGCTTGCCCAATCAATATTGCCATCAAGGTCTTTGCAGAATGTAAGAATTTTCTGATCTAGAACGCCCGTTGCATCAGAGACTTCAATGACAACTTCGTGATACCCCGGAGGTGTTTCACTAGGAATATCGATATTGAGCTCTTCAGCTTCAGCGACCGTCAACCTATCGATGATGACTGTATCGGCACCCCAACTTGGGAGAATTGATAATTGAAGAATGAATAGAGTCGCTAGAAACAGCTTTCTGATCATTTCTTTGTACCTCCTGATTTGACGGTGACTTTAATCTTCTGACCGGGCTTTAGGTTCTGAACATCAACCTTTGCTTTATTACCTGATGGCTTAGGTATTACTTTGAGCGGATTCTTCGTTGTTACCTTGAAATCATTCTTTGTAGGAAGTGGTGTCGCCTTTGCAGTTGGCTTGACACTTGCCTTAGGTGTAGCAGTAGAGCCTTCCTTCACAGTTACTTTGATCTTCTGACCAGGCTGCAAATTCTCAATTCCTACCTTCGCATTGCCTCCTGAGGTCGATGGATTAATTGCTAGTGGAGACTTTGTTGACGACGGCTTAGGCGTCGCTTTCGAAGTGGAGGTAGGAGCTGGAGAAGGCTTATTGGATGCCTTTGGAGTTGGAGTTGGCTTAACAGTTGGCTTTGGCGTCGGTTTAACAGTTGGTTTTGGAGAGACTGTCGCTGAAGGCGTTGGTTTAGGCGTGACTGAAGGCGAAGGAGTTGGAGTAGGGGTTGGTGAGACTGAAGGCGACGGAGTTGGTGAAGGAGTAGGTGTCACTACAGCGGGAGCTGGCGCGGATCCTCCACCAGATGACGCAGGAGTTGATGGTGCCAAATAAGTTACTTGCTCTGGAGTAATCGGATCAGAGATTGTTGAAGGCGCTGAAGGACCGACAGACGTTACCGTTGTGACAGTAAATGTATATGGTGTTCCATTTGTTAATCCATAGACTGTAATTGGAGAAGTTGTTCCTGTTGCTGTTTCGCCGGTTTCAATAACAGTGACAATGTAATTCGTAATGGGCGCACCATTTCCTGTTGCACCACTAAAATCAATAATGGCGCGATCATTGGCTGGTAAACCACTCACAACAGTTGGCGCATTAGGGGTTCCTGCTGGTCTGGCTGTCATGGCATTTGATGCAGAGCCTGTTCCTACGCCATTTACAGCGGCGGCAGTAAATGTGTAGAGCGTTCCGTTTGTGAGTCCAGTGATCTCAGTTGTTGACGACGAAGTCGTAATTGTCTGTCCGCCCGGTTGAATAGTGATGACATAGTGAGTAATCGCAGATCCACCATTATCAGATGGTTGAGTCAGTGTGATTGATGCCTTGGTATCGCCACGAACAGCTGCTGTGATTGTTGGCGCACCAGGAGGTCCGAGAGGTGTTACTGAGTTTGAACTTCCAGATGGCTGCGATGCTCCTGCACCGTTATGCGCAACCACGGTAAATGTGTAGGTGGATCCGTTGCTCAATCCTGAGACAACACAGCTTGTTGTATTTGCAGGTGCACTACATGTTGCACCACCTGGGGATGCCGTAACTGTGTACCCGGTAATCGGTGCACCACCATTATTTGTAGGTGCAGCAAAGGAAACCCGCGCGGTGCCATTGCCGTCGACAGCGGATACGCTCGTTGGAGCACCTGGAACTGTCGCTGGAGTAGCAGTCACTGTCGCTGTTGAAGATTCAGAATCTCCAACGCCATTGGTTGCAATGACTCGGAATGTATATGCCTGGCCATTTGTAAGGCCGAGCACTGTTACTGGAGAGCTTGAACTGCTACCTGTAAGACCTCCTGGTTGCGCAATAACTGTGTAATTTGTAATAGCAGATCCATTATTGCCTGCGCCACTGAAGGAGATAGCCACTTGACCATCACCAACTGTTGCAGAAATCGATGTAGGTGGGGTTGGAAGTCCTGCAGGAGTTGCGGAAGGAGATGTTTGTGAAGCAACTCCGGTTCCGATTGAGTTAATCGCCTGTGCTGTAAAGGTATAAGAAGTTCCGTTGGTTAATCCAGAGATCTTGCAACTTGTTGCGGGAGCGATTGCAGTACAAGTCGCGCCATTGCTTGCCGTAATGAGATATGAAGTAATCGGATTGCCACCGTCATCTGCTGGTGCAGTCAGTGAAATAACGGTCGAAGTATCGCCAGCAAGTACTTGCAAGTTTGTTGGTGCACCCGGAGCAGCAGCAGGGATTGCTGATGCGGTAGCTGTCGAGAATGCTGAAGTACCGACTGCATTTATAGCGGCAACAGTAAATGAATAGGAACCGCCATTTGTTAATCCGGTTATTGTCATTGGTGAAGATGAAACAGTGTAAGTATCCCCACCAGGAGAAACCTTGACGATATATCCTGTAATTGTTGATCCATTTGCGCCAGCACCACTAAAGGAAATAGTTGCGCTGTGATCGCCAGCTACTGCGGTGACAGTTGTTGGTGCGGTTGGCGCACCAGCTGGAGTCACTGAGTTCGAGGATGTTGCAGGAGAATTTCCGATTGCATTTCGTGCAACTGCAGGAAATGTGTAAGCGGTTCCATTTGTCAGGCCAGTCATAGAACAGGAAGTTGCAGGATATGTGGCGGTGCAGGCATGCAGCCCATCCATCGAAGTGAAAATAATTGCAGTAACTGACTCTCCGCCGCTGCCTGCAGTTGTATTCCAGTTGCCCGTTGCTGTTACGAGGGCACTTTGATCACCTGCAAGCGCAGTAACCAAAGCAGGTGCATCAGCGACGCCTGCAACTTTGATAGGAGCAGATGCGGTTGAGGTATCTGAGAAACCTACAGCGTTTGTCGCAGTCACTTTAAATGTGTAAGAAGAGCCATTAGTAAGGCCTGTGACTGTTATTGGTGATCCAGAACCGGTGAAAGTTTGACCAGTCTCGACCACGGTCAAGGTGTAGCCAGTGATTGCTGAACCGCCATTATCTGCAGGTGCTGTAAATGAGACGGTAGCGGTTTCATCTCCTCGCAAAGCTGTAACAGCTGTTGGTGCACCTGGAATCGAGGCAGGCACGATTGAGTTTGAGAGCGATGAAGTGCTCGTACCAGCTGCATTAGTCGCAACTGCTTGAAACTTGTAAGTGCTGCCATTAGAAAGACCGGTGATGACGCAATTTGTTGCAGGTGCATTCACGATGCAGCTCTTCTCAGGGCTGATTGGAGTTCCAGAGCCATCTGTGGCGATAATCTTGTAAGACGTTACAGCTCCACCATTCGCCAGCGATGGAGGAGTCACCGTCACTGTTCCAGCATGATCTCCTGGAGTTGCAACTGGCGCTGCAAGTGTTGCTGGTGGAAGTAAATTCCACACTGCGGTCAAAGTTGTATTTGAAGATACTCCAGTAATTGTTTGTCCTGCTGCATAAGTAGTTCCGCCTGTTGTCCAGCCACCGAATGCGTAGCCAGTTTTTGCGAGACCAGAAGAAGATGGCAAAGTAAAGGAATCGGTTATTTGACCAGTAAGTGTTGAAGGAGCGGTGCCTGTATCTGCACCGTTAAGAGTGAATGAGAGCGCATAGATTGCACCAGAGAATTGAGCGGTAAATGTTTCACTGCGGGCTGCCACGGTAAATGTTGCGCCCGGAGAATAAGTATTTGATCCGTTAGACCATCCAATGAAGTTGCTATTGGCCTTTGTGACGCCTGCCACGATTGTATGGGCAACACCAAAGTTGTAGGAAGTAGGTGCAGGAATTGTTCCTGTTGCGCCATTGAGCGCATAAGTGATGGTGTATGAAGCAACAGTCCAAGTCGCAGTTAAGGTGATGTTATTTGCACCCACTGTGACTGTTGCACCTGGGGTATATGTGGTGCTGCCATCGCTCCAACCCGCGAAGGTATAACCAGTGCGAACCGGAATCGTAGTAGGAGCAGCGAAGGTATCTCCGATGATGTGTGAAGACTCTGAAATAGGCGTCGCACTTGTACCTTGGGCTAGATCGATTGTGATTGTCTGGCTAGTTGGAGTCCAGACCGCTGTCGCCGTATCTGATCCTGCAGCGAATTGATATGAAGAACCACCTGGCGCTGTATTGCCACCGATAGACCAACCTGCAAATGTATAACCGCTCTTAGTCACAGAATTCGCTGCCGGAAGGTTAATAACAGATCCAAAGGGAGATGTATTCACCGATGGCGCAGCGCTACCACCTGCCGAAGAGTAGGTAAGTGAGTAGTTGTTAATGGTCCAGGTTGCGTAGAAGAGATAATTATTAGCATCAATCTGATATGTGCTGCCATTGACAGATCTGTTGGATTGATCATTCCACCCAGCGAATGTGTATCCGGTGCGTATTGGTGTGAGGGGATCGATATTAACAATTGCTCCATTGGAGTAGAGCAGACCTTGAGTCATCCCCGGATCGTTTCCACCAGTCATGTAATAGCGGACTTCGTAGAGTCGAAGCCATGTCGCTGCGTAGTACGGAGCGCCAGTTCCCATTTGTTGATTAGTGCCAGCCTGATATGTCTGACCGTTATAACTCCAACCTGCAAAGGCATATGTAATTCCGTTATCTACGACAGTCTTAGTCTCTGGAGTGCCTAAGAGATAAGTATTTCCATAAGCGGTGTTTGCAGTTGTGGGAAGCCCGATTGAATCTAAGACGGGATTTGAATTAAGTGTTCCTGCAAAATAGTTGACTGCAAAGACAGTTGGTGTCCAAATTGCAGTGAGAGTCTTATTTGAAGTACCTCTGATTGGTGTTCCTGCAGGATAAGTATTGGTTCCATCGCTCCAGCCACCGAAAGTGAATCCAGGTTTGAGCAGATCGCCTCTAGCCGGTGCGGTCACTGATGCACCGCCAGTCGTATATGTTGCTGATGCCGGAGTTGTTCCAGTTGCACCGTTGTTATCGAAGGTAAATGTCTGTGTTGTCGGAGTCCACACTGGTTGCAAGGTCACGCTGGCAGTAGGTGCATAAGCTCCTGAAATCACTGTCGAAGTCTCAGACCAGCCGGCAAATGAGTAGCCCGCTCTGACCATGGAGCCCGCTGTAGGTAGTGAAATAGCAGTACTTCCAAATGTAAATGAATCACTGGAACGTGTAGGTGCACCTGAGTCGGCCGCTGTTGTTGCATAGGTGATCGTGTAGACCAACCCGCTCCATTGGGCGATGAAGGTGATGTTGCGCGCTGGCATTGTGTAGGTGTTGCCAGCCATGTAGGCGGTGCCGCTCTCAACCCAACCTAAGAATGAATAACCAGTCTTGGTAACTGAACCAATGGATGCAACTGTCAAAGTCTCATTCAGATATTTGTTCGGAGAAGTTGGTGCGCTGCCGCTTCCACCATTGAGTGAATATGTAACAACGTACTGCGTCCCATTCCACACTGCGGTCAGAGTCATATTCGATCCACCCACAGTGATCACATCTCCAGGAAGATATGTACGTGTTCCATCACTCCAACCTGCAAATGTAGAACCAATCAGGGTAATTGTTGTACTAGGAGCGGTAAAGGTTTCTCCGATAGTTACATATCCAGCCTTCACCGGAACCGATCCACTTCCTCCGTTAGCTGCATACGTGACTGTGTAAGTTTCAGCAACCCAATTTGCATAGAGGTTGAGGTTAGTTAAAGTTGTGTAATTTGCGCCAACTGCGAATGCTGTTCCGGTATCTGACTTCCATCCACTGAAAACATACCCGGTCTTTGCCAGAGTGTTCTTATTTGCAATCGCATATGCACCCGATGTGAGTGAGTAAGTTCCATTTGCAGGGACAGATCCTGAGGTTGCACCATTACTGTTATAAAAGATGGTGTAAGGAATTGCTGTCCATTGGGCGTACACAGTGCGTGATTCCGAAGGTGAATATGAGCCACCGTTGAGACCAAGGTTTGTTCCAGCGGTTGATGAATCAAACCAGCCTGTGAAGTTATAACCACTTCGAAATGGAAGTGGCAATATCAACGGTGTGCCAACTGTGAAGGTGTCACTGGTTCTACCAACACTTCCGCCCATCGGGTTGTAGGTGACGACATATCCCAGTGGAGTCCCAGCCACACCTGAGCTTGCCGCTGAAGTACCAGTTTTATTAGAGCCAACAGCGGTGAATGTATATGCGGTGTTATTTGTTAGCCCTGAGATTGTGCAGCTTGTTTCGGGAGATAGAACCACACAGGTGCCGATCACAGTTGTGCCTAGCTTTGCAGTTACCGTGTATGAATCCGCCGGTCCATTCGATGCGCCAAGTGTTCCTCCGCCAACGGTAATCCGTGCGGTGGTGTTTCCTGGCGCAACAGTTACCGTAGGGGCAGCTGGAGCATTCGGAGTCCACACGGCATAAACAGTTGTCGTGTCGAATGCGATGACC
The DNA here is from genome assembly GCA_965267985.1 of Candidatus Nanopelagicaceae bacterium. Taxonomy (GTDB): domain Bacteria; phylum Actinomycetota; class Actinomycetes; order Nanopelagicales; family Nanopelagicaceae; genus Planktophila. The sequence continues at coordinate 1,420,559 of OZ254152.1, forward strand.
GAACCGCCACCTTCATAGAAGTAGCCAGTTCCATTCGCCTTTGTATTCCAACCGGTCTGGGTATAGCCAGTTTTTTGGAAGTTCAAGACACCATTGAGATTGAAGGAGCTGCCTGCTGTGAAGTTAAGTGAGGCCAGGCTTCCCGAGGTTGCGGTATTTGAATCGTAGAGAAGACGGTATTGATTTGCAGTCCAAATTGCATACAAGGTATGTGAATTGGTCGCGACATATGGTGATGTCTGCGCAGTTGTTCCGGTATTAGTAGTTGCCCAACCAGAGAAACGGTAGCCCTGGCGAACCATCGTTCCAACGGTAGCCAGAGTCACACCTGTTGTTCCTACGGTGTATGTCTCACTTGCTTTACTTGGTGAACCAAGAACCATTGAGTTAATCGGTTGTGCGGATGGATCAAGATTGAAGGAAATGGTGATTGTTTGCGTAGCGCCGCCACATGTCACACCCACTCCACCCCAGTTTGAACTTGGCATGGCGGGGCGGACTACATAGGCAGGATTTCGACAGTCGCCAAATCCGGCATTTCCGAACTCCATATATGGCGAAATTGTGAATGTCCAAGTGTTTGCGCCAATTACACTTGAGATTGCGGAATTAGTGCGAATTGCAGATGCAATTTGATTAACTTTCACTGAGTCAGTAACGGTAATGCTTCCGCCGTTAGAACTCGAGAAAGTAAAGGAGTTGTAGGAGGAAGTGAGTTGAGATGCAAACGTTTGCCAAGCAGTGTAAACCGACGCTGCTGGAGCTGTTCCTAAGGTAAAGACTTGGGAAAAAGTAACACTCGATGCTTGAGCAGCCGGACCATTTGAATTATAGGTAATCGTGTAAACATCAGGCTTCCACACTGCATACAAAGTCTTATCGCCAAAGAAGGTCTGCGTCGAACCATCTGCGTAAGTGGCAGTTGTTGCTCTGTACGTATCCGACCATCCAATAAATCGGTATCCATTTAGCACGAATCCATTAACGGGTAGCGCTGCAGGCGTTCCAGCAATAATTGATTTCGAGGGGGTGGAACCACTGTTGTAATCGGAAACGAAGGAGATCGTGAAAGGAAGCCCAGTCCACTTTGCATACAAGGTGATATTCCCTGCAGGCGCATAGGTCGATAAACCAGCTGCATACAGGCTTCCTGTGCCGTTATTAACAGTGGTCCATCCACCGAAGGTGAAGCCAGTTCTAAGAAGAGTTCCTTGTGTTGCAAGAGTGACCGCAACGGTTCCGGTTGCTGTTACCGAGTCAACGTTTGGAGCACCTGATCCGCCATTGGCATCGAAGCGAATAAGTGAGTTCCATTGCGCATAGAGTGTGATGTTGGTTGATGAAGAAAAAGCTGTGCCGGTCTCATATCTAGTTCCCGATCCGTTTGCAGCGGTATTCCAACCCGCGAATGTGTATCCAGTTTTTGCGAGAGTCCCTTGGCTAAGAGTCACGGTTTGTCCTGGAACAAGTGCGGCGTTACTTGGTTTTGTTCCCGAAGTCGCGGTGTTGGAATCAAATGTGACGCCAGAGCCCCACAAGGCATACATCGTCACATTTGCTGTTGGTGTATATGACTCATTTACTGCATAACTTGTTCCGAGTCCATTGGCTTGAGTGTTCCAGCCAATGAATGTGTTTCCAGTTTTTGTAAGCGTGCCAGTGTTTGCCGAGAGCGCCACAGGAGTATCAGCAACCATCAATTGTGGAAGTGGGACAGTTCCAGATGTTGCCGTATTGCTGTCATATGTGATGTATGAATTCCACTGAGCGTAAAGAGTGACGCCCCCATTAGGAGAGGCGAAGTTTGTATTTCGCTTTGTTGTGATGGCGGGAGACCAAAGTCCATACTTGTTGACAAAGTATCCATTCACTTCGTTAATCTGAGAATTAGTCAGAATTCGGTCATAGATAATTACTTCGGCAACTTCCCAATCGGAAGTCTCACTGGATCGACCTGTACCGCCAAAGTTGTTGATGGTGATATTTGCAGGCAGGTAGTTAACAGTTGAGGCTGCAACTGCTCGGCTTCCCACATTGCCCACGTAATCATTTGGAGAATCACAGGCGTAGACCCAGTTTGTTGTGGTCAGCGCTCCTGTTGCCGCAGTCCAAGTTCCACTGTGATAGGCAAGGTTGGTTCCGCCACTATAGAAACCAGTCAGCCAGTTTTCCCCATAGGCATCAAAAACTCGATACTTACTAGCACCTCCATATCGAGCCACGTAACAGAATGTGTAATTTGTCAGTTGTGGATTATTGAGATTTACGCCAACGCCAGTTCCACCCTTAACAACGGTGATGTTCTGCGTCGATCCATTTCCCGCTGAGTTAGTTGTCACGACTGGAGCTCCACGGAAAGACGTGACATCACGATTATTTCCAGATGAGTCTTCCCACACCATTGTGTTGGTATTGAAATTCGTTGCCTCAAGACGTAGGTATGAATTGGAAACCGGATTACTCCTTGCGAAAGGCGTGTAGCCGTACGTGTCAGCAAAATAGGTTTCAATCTGCTGGATCTGAGTGGTTGTGAGATACGAATCAAAGAGAATTAGCTCGGCGATTTCCCAATCAGATTTTTCATTTGCACCGCTATAGAAGCCATAACCCACTGAGAGTTCAGCAGGAAGATATTTGGTAGTTGATGTTGCGTTATTCAGCGCAACACCTTCACTACGGAAGGTATCCCCTGAGTCGCAGTTTATTTGCCAGGTGAGATCATCAACTCGACCCGTAGTAGAAGTAATCCATGCATCATGAAGTGCCATATCGGTTCTGTTGCCGTAAAAGCCCGATGCCCAGTTCCCGCTTACAGTGTCAATCAGGCGACCTCGATTTGTACCCGCATATCGAGCGACATAGCAGAGTGTGTAATTTGCTAGTTGTGGGTTGGCAAACCTGATTCCATCAGTTGTTGCCCCCTTGAGGGTTGTAAATGTTTTACTCAATCCATACGCACCAGCTGATGTTGTCTTTGCTGGAGCACCACGAGTTAAACTTGAGTTACGACCATTGCCTGATGAATCAATCCACACCTTCGTGCTGGTGTTGTAATCAGTGGCTTTAAAGCGCATATATGACTGTGGGAGACCAAAGAGATCGCCCGTTGCAGAATAGTTGCGTCCCTTACCGTTGGGAAGTTCATTCCATCCATCCCAGTAATACCCTGTCTTCTCTAGAGTATTTGGGTTATCAGCAATCGTTGTGACTGCCTCAGGTGAGAGAGCAATTTGATCAGCAGGGGCTGTTCCCGAAGAATTTGTATTTCCATCGTAATGAATGACATAGCGCCATTCTGCATACAAAGTTGTATTCGCTCGAGCGATAGCAGTTCCGGTGTCATAGTGAACACCAGTGCCATCTGCTTTTGTGTTCCAACCACCAAAGATAAAACCAGGGCGTTCCATGTTATTTACATTCGAAGATGCGTTCCATGAATCTGATGGATCATTCCACTGAATAACAACGAGGCCATCGCCGCCCTTTGCTGCCGCATAGGATGCAGAATTTCCATTTCCACCGAAGCCAACTCCGATTGTTGCATCTCCACCATTACCGAGAGAGTATGAATAGTTGAGTGAGTTCAATCCACCAGGAGCAGTAGCTGGTGTAACGATTCCTGTTGCACCAGTTGCGCTTTCAACAATAGTTACACGTGCGAGATTGGCGTAGCCAGATCCGCCACCGCCACCACCATTTGAGTTAGCAGCATCGCAATGTCCACCGCCACCACCAAAGTAACCACCACCGCCACCACCGCCACCTTCGGAAGAGGTAGAGGTTGGATGCCCGGCACCATTTCCACCTTGCTGTGATCGGCCAGCAGTTTGTGTAATTGTGCAGAGTGTCGTTGCCGTTGCTGCCGCACCACCGGCGAGAAGTGTTCCGCCACGACCAGTGCGTGCAGCAGTTGGACCGGACGCACCTGTTCCATAACCAGCTCCGCCGCCACCGCCATCGGTAACGTATGAACCAGGTGAAGTTCCTCCACCGCCACCAGAAATAATCAGCGGGGTAGACGTGTCGTTTCCAATAAAGATTCCAGAGAGACCACCACCGGAAGATCCCTTTGTCACCGCTCCAGAATTACCACCAGCGCCACCTCCACCATATTGAGGTGTGAGATCAACAGCTTCACCAGATTGGCCCACGACAATCGTCCAGGTTTCTGCATTTCCCGTTGCAGTTACTGTGCTCTTTGAGTAACCACCAGCGCCACCGGCTCCAGACGACGCGTAGCCTGAGAAGTACACACCTCCACCGCCTGCGCCCCAAGACTCCACGAGAATTCTTTGGCCAGCAGGAATAACGTCGGGAACGACAAAGTTTTGATTTGATCCGGTAAATGTAAATACCCGGCAATGCGTATAGCCGGTCTCTAACTTGCAACCATTTCCTGTTGCTCCTGCTGGTGATACGACTTGAGCAGGCGCCGTTCCTGAGGTTGCTCCGTTGACGTTATAGGTCAAGGTTGCATTGAATTGTGCATAAAGCGTCGCAGTTCCAGTACTTGTATATGAAGCACCCGCTGCGTAAGAAGTACCTGTTCCATAAGGATTGGTATTCCATCCATAAAACGTTAAACCAACTTCGCGCACATTAGTGGGGCTTGGAAGATTAAAGGTTCCATTACCGGTTCCAGTTGTTACAACCGCTGACGGAACGGTTCCGGTGTCTGCACCGTTGAGGCTAAATGAAATTGTTGAGCTCCACTGTGCATAGAGCGTGATGTTTCCAGCTGCTGATTTCCAATTGGTCGCACCAAGTGCGTAGTTGGTACCTGATCCATTTGCAATTGTGTTCCAACCGGTCAGTCGATATCCAGTGCGAGCGAGCGCTGTGGCTGAATCAAGTGTGATGGTTGAGATCGAAGACGTAACCGTTACTGAATCTGCAAGAGTTCCCGCACTAGATGTATAGCCATTGCCGTCATAAATAACGTCGTAGTTCCATTCAGCATAGAGGCGAGTATTTCCTTGTGGAGCAAACGGATCGCCTACTTCAATATCTGTTCCAGTTCCATCGGCTGATGTATTCCAGCCATCGAAGCGAAATCCTGGTTTGCTCAAGGTTCCTTGGGTTGGAGCGGTGAGGCTTTCGCCTGTTGCACTCTGTGATAGGGACGAGGTTCCTGGTGCACCGCTTGCCGCAGTGTTGGTATCAAAAGTGACTGTCGCTAAGAAGTCGAGAGCAATAATCGTGACGCCATCGCCACCTGCACCGCCGGATGCATTTCCAGCACCGCCACCGCCACCGCCACCGCCAGTGTTTGCAACACCTGCACCACCGGCAGTTGCTGGTGCATAACGGCCACCATTGCCTGCGCCACTATTGGCAACGCCGCCACCGGCAAGTCCGCCAGCACCGTCATACCCGCCGCCGCCACCACCAGCACCATAGATTGTTGGGCTGCCCGAGATAGAGATTACGGTTCCGCTCTCACCAATACATCCATTCTGCGGTGTTCCACCTGCACCGTTACCGCCACGACCACCATTAGCCGTAGTACCTGTTCCACCTGCTGATCGGGTTGAAGCGCAAGTTCGTGACCCAACATAGGAAGTTCCACCGCCTCCACCGGTTGCGGAGAACTGACTTTTTCCGACCGTCAGGGTTGAGTTTGATCCAGCTGTTCCACTATTTGCAGTTGTTGTTCCACCTGCACCATTTGAGGCAATGATGACCTGACCTGCAACCACGGGGACAGAGGTTCTATATGTGACTCCTCCACCTGCTCCACCGTTACCAACATTTGTGCCGCCACCGCCACCGCCACCGACAACAAGAATGTCGATTGCTGTCGCTGATTCTGGGAGTGTGTACGCACAAGGTGTGGTGCGAGTGATAGTGAGAATCTGATCGCCATTTGCGTAGCTAGTTACTGGAGCACATGTTGCGATCCACTCCGCATAGAGCGTTGTATTTCCAGTTGCTGTGATTGTTTCGCCTGGCAAATATCGAGTTGCAAAACCACCCGTTGTTAATGTGTTCCAGCCGACGAAGGTTGATCCAGTCTTGACTAGATTTCCAGTATTTCCAGGCAGGGTAGGGGATGAGTATTCGTTTGTTGTAATCGCCGAAGGCAATGAGCCCGATGTAGGAGTGCTTCCATTAAACGATATCGATAGATTCCACATCGCATAGAGAGTTGTAGAGCCCGTAGCGGTATAGGTCTCACCCGGTAGATACGAGGTGCCACTTCGATTTGCAGCCGTATTCCAACCGGCAAAAGTGAAGTTAGTACGAAGCAGAGTTGTTGGGGCAGGCAGCAAATAAGTTTGGCTACCAGAACCCGTCATGTTCTTTACAGCAGGAACGGTTCCGGCAGCCGAAGTATTTCCATTTCCGCTGTAGGTAATCGTGGAATTCCACTGCGCATATAACGTGATGTCTCCAGGGGATGCATACGTTGTGAGACCAGCCGCATAATTTGTGCCGGCGCCATCGGCGCGGGTATTCCAACCACCGAAGGTGTAACCAGTTCGCGCCAATGTTCCCGAATTGGTTGCAAGAGTTGTCACTGCATTTGATGTGCGGGCAAGCGTCGGCGATGGGACTGATCCCGAAGTTGCAGAGTTTGTATCGTAGGTAATAATCGAATCCCACTCGGCAAAGAGTGAGAGGGAGGCAGTCATATTCGACTGAACATCTCCATCTTGGTAGAGGGTTCCGGTGCCGTTGGCATTGGTATTCCAACCGGCGAGGCGATATCCAGAGCGGCTTCCCGCATAACCAACAACAGTGAGATCCTGGTTAGGGGTCGTCTGAGTAACAGTGCTGGGCACTGCTCCCACGCCATTATTTGCGTTATAGGAAATTGAAAACTTTACATATGGCGCACAACGAGCACCATGTGAGTCAAGCCAAAGATTTGATGTGTATCGAATACCGACCATCAGATCTCCGGCATTACATAGACTGTTCGTTGTTGTCTGAGTTGTTCTCGTCATCTTCGGTGTTGCAGCAGCCGAAGCAACATACTGAGTTTCTTCGCCGGCATCGTTAACAAGGGGAGGTGTCTTGCAAAGAAGGCCTGCACGTAAACCGCCAGAACTAAAGTACTTCGTTCCTACTGCTGCCATTCCATCGGGACAGAAGACATAACCAGCTGTGTTTCGGGTTGCCGTCGATAAAGCAGCGATTGTGTAATCTGCAAGAAGTGGAGCGCATATTCTTCCAACTGACATCGCATTTTGATTAAAGGTAATTCCCACAACAACTTGGCCTGCTGCACAATCACTCACTCCGGTATTAGTGCCGCCACCAAAGAAATATTCTGGTGCGTTATAAACAGTTCCGAATGAGGCGGCCTCTACCCGTGGGGCGGTGATAACCCCAGCTGGAAGAGAGATGAAGAGACCCGCAAAGAGCGCGTAGACGGTCCAACGGGAAGTTTGAGTGCGCGAAGGCAACCTCAACCTAAACCCCATTGTTTTGACCTCTTTGTTAGCGCGTATTTGCGAGGGTCTAATTTTAGATTTGGGGTGATTGCACGCATAGCCGTATGGGTGATTTCAGAGACTTCTCACCCTGTTAATTCACCCGTAGCAAAAATGGGTTAATTACACAGATGTAATTCTGAATTTAGGTTTAGAAAACTGTAACTTTCTAAAACCCTTATTAATCAATTACTTTAGAAGAAATTATTTAATTACTTCCAAGACTGGCTTAGTGGACGTCCCTCTGCATAGCCTGATGCAGATTGAATTCCAACAAGTGCACGTTCTGCAAACTCTTCAAGTGAACGTGCACCTGCATATGTGCATGATGAACGAAGTCCAGAGATAATTTCATCAATTAAATCTTCAACGCCTGGTCGAGTTGGATCTAAATACATCTTTGATGAAGAAATACCCTCTTCGAACAACGCTTTACGTGCGCGATCGAATGCATCTTCCTTAGATGTGCGTGCTGCAACTGCGCGCTTTGATGCCATTCCGAAGGATTCCTTATATGGGCGTCCAGCACTGTCGCGAAGCAAGTCACCCGGTGACTCATATGTTCCGGCAAACCAAGAACCAATCATTACCTGTGATGCCCCTGCTGCAAGTGCGAGTGCAACATCGCGTGGATGGCGGACTCCACCATCTGCCCAGACATGCTTACCCAACTTCTTTGCCTCTGCTGCGCATTCAAGAACTGCAGAAAACTGTGGGCGACCAACACCTGTCTGCATACGAGTTGTACACATAGCGCCAGGGCCTACGCCGACCTTAATAATGTCAGCGCCAGCAGCTACTAAATCACGAACACCCTCTGCTGTAACAACGTTACCTGCAACGATTGGCACACCGAGATCAAGCTTCTTAATGATTTGCAGGGCTTCAATCATCTTCTTCTGGTGACCATGAGCTGTATCAACAACAAGGACATCTGCTCCAAAAGCTACTAACTGCTTTGCTTTTTCAGCGATATCGCCATTGATTCCTACTGCTGCTGCAATACGCAGACGACCCTTTCCATCAAGTGCTGGCTTATAGAGCGTTGCACGAAGCGCGCCTGTGCGAGTCACGATTCCCACAAGCTCGCCCTTTGAAGAGACTACTGGAGCAACGGTGCGCACCTTCTCATTGAGGAAATCAAATGCTTGGCGTGGATCAAGGGTGTCAGGCATTGTGGTGAGCTCTGATGTCATGACCTGACCAAGTTGAGTAAAGCGATCAACGCTCTGAAGGTCATCTTCAGTAATGATGCCGACTGGCTTCTTGCCTTCAACGACAACGATGGCGCCATGTGCACGCTTATTGATCAAGCTTGCTGCATCGGCAACGGTCTGCTGTGGAGTCAAGGTAATTGGTGTTTCAAAGAATGGGTGCGCGGCCTTCACTGAAGAGATGACATCTTCAACGATATCGAGCGGAATATCTTGTGGGATGACAACCAGTCCACCGCGGCGTGCAACTGTTTCAGCCATGCGACGACCAGCAATCGCAGTCATATTCGCTACAACCAAAGGAATTGTGGTGCCGGTTCCATCCGTCGTATCGAGATCAACCTCCATGCGGCTTGAGATCTCCGAATTAGATGGTGCCATAAAGACATCGTCGTAGGTCAGGTCGAATTGAGGTTCAGTGATGAAGCGCATGGATTTAACCTATCCCTTGTACCGGTAAATCTGGCGGAGACGAGGAGATTTGAACTCCTGAAGGGTTTAACCCCTTACCTCGTTAGCAGTGAGGCGCACTCGACCGGGCTATGCGACGTCTCCGAGTTGCAGGCGAGAGTTTACCTGCTCTTCTCAATAGCGCTAAACCGCCTAAACTTAGGGCTATGAGCATGAATAACGAGAGCGCCGAAACCTCCACAAAGCCAAAGCGCATCCACGATCAGGCACCTTCCGAGCAATATGCCGAATTTATGCGCACTGGATGGGCGCCATCAGATTTCACTGGTTTAGAACCACTTGAGGTCGTTACCTACGCCTTTGCTCGTCGCCAAGTTCTCTCTGCTACTTATCCTGGAGTGCGCCTCGTTCTTCCTTCTGGTCCTTTCCAAGTTCGCTCTTTCGATACTGATTACCAATATCGCCCACACAGCGCATTTGCTTACTACAGCGGTGTCCAGGGTTCTGATGCAACAGCAGATGCTGTTCTTGTTATGGAACCAACCGAGGGTGGCCACCTGACTTATCTCTACATCCATCCCCGTTCAACCCGCGATACAGATGCTTTCTATCGCGATACAAAATATGGCGAACTCTGGGTTGGCCGCCGTTACACCTTAAGCGAAGCAAAAGATCGCTACCAGATTGATACACGCCACCTCAATGAAATATCAACTCTTCTCAAAGATGGGCGTGAGACTCTCACCATTCGCGGCGCCGACGAGAGCATTGACTCAATAATTCCTTCACATAAGGACGATATAGATTTCAATAGATTCACATCGCAGCAGAGATTTATAAAAGATGAATATGAACTCAATGAACTCCAGAAAGCAGTTGATGCAACAGCACTTGGTTTCAACGACGTCATCTCTGTAATCCCTGCAGCGGTTGCTACTCCACGTGGAGAGCGCGTCCTTGAAGCTGCCTTCTATGGTCGAGCACGACTTGCCGGTAACGACCTTGGTTACAGCACAATCATTGGTGCAGGATCACATGCATGTGTTCTTCACTGGATTCGCAATGATGGAGATGTTCGCAAGGGTGATCTCGTTCTCGTCGATGCAGGTGTTGAGGTTGATTCTTTCTACACCGCAGATATCACTCGCACACTCCCTGTCTCTGGAAAATTTTCACCGGCGCAACGTTCTCTCTACATGCTTGTCTATGAAGCACAGCTTGCAGGCTTTGCAGCAGCTAAACCTGGAGTGAAGTTCTCGGAAATTAATAAGGCCTGCCAAGCAGTTTTAGCCCAAGGCCTCGCTGATATGGGCGTCCTTCCAGTATCTGCTGAAGAGTCAATTAAGTCAGAGGTTGGTCTGCATCGTCGTTGGACTCTGCATGGTGTCAGCCACCACCTCGGATTAGATGTTCATGATTGCGGTCACGCCCGTCGTGAAGATTATGTTGATGCAGAACTTCGCGAGGGAATGGTTCTCACAGTTGAACCGGGTCTCTACATCCAGCCAGATGATGAGCTATTTGCTCCGGAATATCGTGGAATCGGTATCCGTATCGAAGATGACATTGTGATCACAGCTGATGGATGCCACAATTTGAGCGAGAACATTCCTCGCCACCCTGATGCTATTGAAAAATGGATGAAGCAACTACTGCGCTAGTTGTAATCCAATCCAGGCAGCAATAAGTCCGAAGAAGAGCGATGCTCCGAGGTTGATCGCCACTTCTCTATATCGCTTTAATTGGAATGCAAGGTAGAGATCGAGCATAAAGGTTGACCAGGTTGTAAAGGCGCCTAAAAACCCAACTGCAAGCAAGTTATGCCAATGCTCGGAGCTTCCGACGGTAAGACCAATCAAGAATGAACCAACAACATTGATCGTAAAAATTCCAAATGGTTTGCTCGTGTATTTTCGGAATTGGTTATCGATTACGAAACGTGCCGGTGCACCGAAAGCGGCGCCGAGGGCGACAAGGAGTTCGTTCATGCCTTCTCCTTGATCCATTTACGTGAAAGCGTGATTGATATAGCAACGGCTATAAGAGAGAAAATGACATTGGTGGAGATAAATACCCAATTCTCATGTGGGTGCAACATCGCTTCATATGTCACTCCAGAAAATGTCGTCAGACCGCCACAGAATCCAGGAATCAGAAACCAGCGCAACTCGGTAATGCCACGTCGCTCCATCAGCACCAGTAAATGTGCGGCGAGTGCTGCGCCGATGAAATTAGCCGCAGAGGTCGCATGACGATAACTGTCGAAGAAGTCCGGGAGCAGAAAGCGAGAGAGGGAGCCTAAGACTCCCCCTGCGCTGACAAGCAGTACTGCTTTCAAAGCGTTGCCTTCTTCTTGCTCGCTTTAAAGACGGTGGTGATCGTGCTGATGATCAACGATGCAAAGAGCGCTGACCAGAAACCTGCTACATCCAACTTATCTGACAAGTTTGCAGTCAGAGTCAGCATTGCGGCATTCACCACAAAGAGGAAGAGACCAAAGGTCACAATTGATACTGGAAAGGTCAGGACCTTGATGAGCGAACCAAAGATTGAATTAACTAAACCGAAGAGCAGCGCCACCCATAGGTAGGTAGCAAGGTGACCATGCACTGAAATACCAGGCACTACCAAAGTTGCTACCCACATTGAGAATGCAAGTACTGCCCATCGGATAATTAAATTCATTTTTAGTCGCGCTTCTCGCGACGAAGCAGCCCGCTAAACATGCGTGCTGGATCGTACTTAATATCGACTACGCGCTCCTTCATAGGAATGATTGCGTTATCGGTAATCTTGATGTGCTCTGGGCAAACCTCAGTACAGCACTTCGTGATGTTACACATTCCGAGACCATGCTCTTCCTGTGCTGTGCGCTTGCGGTTCTTGATGCGATCCAATGGGTGCATATCAAGTTCTGCGATGCGGATAAAGAATCGTGGGCCAGCAAATGACTTTTTATTCTTTTCATGGTCGCGGATTACGTGACATGTGTTCTGACATAGGAAGCACTCGATGCACTTACGGAACTCTTGTGAACGTTCAACATCCACCTGTTCCATACGTGCTTCGCCCGGTGCGAGATCTGTTGGATGTTCGTACGCCGGAATCTCCATCGCCTTCTTGTAGTTGAAGGAGACGTCAGTTACGAGATCCTTAATGATTGGGAATGCGCGAAGAGGCGTGACAGTGATTGTCTCGTCCTCATCAAATGATGCAACTTGTGTCATACATGCAAGACGTGGCTTACCGTTGATCTCCATTGAACAAGATCCACACTTACCAGCCTTACAGTTCCAACGAACTGCCAAGTCGCCCATCTGTGTTGCTTGAACACGGTGGATTACATCGAGGACAACTTCACCCTCGTTCACATCAACGACGACATCCTTAAGTCCGCCATCAGTTGAATCACCACGCCAGATACGAAGATTGAGTTTGCGTGTCATGAGTGTGAACCGCCTTTCGCAATTTCTTCCGGTGTCATGTATTTTTCCAACTCGTGAACATCAAAGAGATCGAAGAGTTCCTTAGGGATTGCAGGAAGTGCGCGTGGTGTCACGGTTACTTCACTGCCATTAAAGCTTGAGATGTTATTGACCTGACGCCACTTGTTATCCATACCTGGGAAGTCATCGCGTGTGTGGCCACCGCGAGATTCTTCACGCAAGATTGCAGATTTTGCAGTTGATTCTGCAACGAGCAACATATTGTCGAGATCGAATGCTAGGTGGAAGCCAGGGTTGAACTTACGATCTCCTGCAACGCTTACCTTCTGGCTACGAGCGCGGATATCTGCAATCTTTGCAATTGCTTCCTTGATTTCAGCACCGGTGCGGATGATTCCGACCAAGTTATGTGTGACTTCCTGAAGTTCTGCGTGCAATGAGTAAGCATTTTCGCCGCCCTCATTCTTAAATGGGGCCTCAATACGATCAGCCGCCTTTGCGAGAGTCGCATCAGAGACAGGATTGGCACCATTTGCCTTCGCATAATCTGCAGCTGCCGCACCTGCGCGACGGCCGAAGACCAAGAGATCTGAGAGTGAGTTTCCACCGAGACGGTTTGAACCGTGCATACCACCAGCAACTTCACCAGCAGCATAAAGTCCTGGAACTCCAACTGCTGCAGCTGTATCAGGCTCTACATCGACTCCACCCATGACGTAGTGACAAGTTGGTCCAACTTCCATTGGCTCCTTTGTAATGTCAACGCCGGCAAGTTCATAGAACTGGTGCCACATAGATGGAAGGCGCTTCTTAATAACTTCAGCTGACAAGCGCTTTGAAACATCGAGGAATACTCCGCCATGTTCTGTGCCGCGACCAGCCTTGACCTCTGAGTTAATAGCGCGAGCAACTTCATCGCGTGGCAACAACTCTGGCGGACGACGGTTATTGTCCTGATCCGTATACCAACGATCTGCTTCTTCTTCTGTTGTTGCGTACTTATCCTTAAATACATCTGGGATGTACTTAAACATAAAGCGCTCACCAAGATTATTTGTAAGAACTCCACCTTCACCGCGAACAGATTCGGTGACGAGAATTCCGCGCACTGATGGAGGCCATACCATTCCTGTTGGGTGGAATTGCAAGAACTCCATATCCTTTAGATTTGCACCAGCCTTGAGAGCAAGCGCGTGGCCATCGCCAGTGCCTTCCCAAGAGTTTGATGTGATCTTAAATGCCTTACCAACGCCACCTGTTGCAATAACAACTGCTGGTGCTTCAAAGAGAATCTCGTCGCCATTTTCGCGCCAGTATCCGTAGACACCTGCAACTTTTCCATTCTCTTTAAGAATGTCAGTGACTGTAAATTCTGCATAGACCTTGAGGTTTGCTTCCATGTCGCCAGTTTCGCGACCATCCTTCTGCTGCAGCGCAACAATCTTCTGCTGCATTGTACGGATGAGTTCTAGACCTGTGCGATCGCCAACGTGTGCAAGGCGTGGATATTCGTGTCCACCGAAGTTACGTTGTGAAATCTTTCCTTCTTTTGTGCGATCAAAGAGAGCGCCCCACATTTCGAGCTCCCAGATGCGATCTGGTGACTCTTTCGCATGAAGCTCTGCCATGCGGTAGTGGTTAAGGAACTTTCCACCGCGCATAGTGTCACGGAAGTGGACCATCCAATTGTCATTGCTATTGGCATTTCCCATTGATGCCGCAGCTCCACCTTCAGCCATAACAGTGTGGGCCTTGCCGAATAATGACTTACAGATGATCGCTACACGAAGGCCAGCTTCACGCGCCTCAACAGCTGCGCGAAGACCGGCTCCACCTGCACCGACGATAACAACGTCGTACTTTAATTTCGTAAGGTTCTGTGACATTTTTTATATTCCCTGCCCGCTTAGAAGAAGTAGAAGTTGGTCCAGGCGCCAGTTGCAACTTGGCGAACATAGATATCGGCAAACGCAACTGCTGCAAGTGAGAACCAAGCAAATTGCTGGTGCTTTGTATTGAGCACTGAAACAACTGACCAGAGCTTGTAACGCACTGGGTGCTGAGAGAAGTGCTTCAAACGTCCACCAACGGTGTGGCGACATGTGTGGCATGAGAGTGAGTAGAACCAGAGAAGTGAAGAGCTCGCAAGGAGCACGAGAGTTCCCACACTCATATGTCCCCACTGGCCATCATTATTCTTAAAGGCAAGTACTGCGTCATATGTAAGGAACACGTTAAATACTAAACCTGCATAGAAGAACCAACGGTGCGCGTTCTGCAAAATCAACGGTGCGCGAGTTTCTCCTGTGTACTTTGTATGTGGCTCTGCAACCGCACATGCTGGTGGTGATAACCAGAAAGCGCGGTAGTAAGCCTTGCGGTAGTAGTAACACGTCATACGGAAACCAAGTGGGAAGATCAAGATAATCAACGCTGGTGAAAGTGCGAAGCCAAGTACTTGTGCACTGACAGGCGCCCAACCAAAGAGCTTTGATCCTTCAACACATGCTTCGGAGAGACATGGTGAATAGAAAGGTGAGATGAGCGGCTCGACAAAGTAATTAGCGCCTTCGAATGCGCGGAAGGTTGCGTAGATTACGAAGGAGAAGAGAACTCCAAAGGTAATCGCTGGCTCAAGCCACCACTTATCTGTTCGTAGAGTGCGCTCTTTAATCTTGGCGCGCGTTGGAGAAAAGACTCCGGACATTGATGCTCCCCCATTGGATTGCTCTAACTAATTGCCCTAATTAATAGGTATAAGTGTGCGCTCATTGGCGGTAAGTATCTAGGTAGAAGCCCGCGTAAAGCTTATGAAGTCAGCCACAACCGCACATTTGGGGAGAAAGCACGAAGCCCGTCCGCAGTGCATGCAGACGGGCTTCGTTTAGCGCGGAGGACGTGGGATTTGAACCCACGAGGCTTTCACCTGCCGGTTTTCAAGACCGGTGCACTCGGCCGCTATGCGAGTCCTCCGTGGGAGAGGCTACTAGAGGTCGAGGAGTTTTCAAAAATCGAAAGGTTAGGCAAGTGGCAGATCAAGCAGGGCTTCGATGGCGATGGCAACGCCATCTTCCTCGCATGGACCCGCGATGCTCTTGGCGTACTTGGCCCCATCTGGATGGCCAGATGACATTGCATATGAGCGACCGGCCCATTCGAGCATTGAGAAGTCATTGGGGTTATCACCGAAGCTGACGCAATCAGCAGCATCTATTCCAAGACGCCCTGCCATGCGTGCAAGTGTTGCGCCCTTTGATACACCATGCGCCGAAATTTCTAGAAGAGAATCATGGGGATTGGAATGTGTAACGGTTACCAATCCTTCGAGTTCAATTAAAGCGATCTCTAACATCTCATCTGAGGAGAGATTCTGCTGAGAACAACGTGCAAGCATCTTCAGCGCAGGTGCCTTGATTACCTCTTCAATTGTATTGACGCCGATATTGTCGAGGCCAACATCCCATCGTGGAATGTATGCCTTCTCGCGATGGAAGTAATTATGTGATTCAACTGCAAATGAAACTTGTGGGATCGCCTTACGTAAACGATTGACTGTCTCGTATTGCTCTTCAACTCCGATAAGCCACTCTTCAAGAACTTTATCGCCCATCAAGTCATACAACATCGCGCCATTGCCGCAGATTGCATTTCCAAAACCAAAGGCCTCGCGAATCTCTGGCATCCAACGTGGTGGTCGTCCTGTTACGAAGAAGATTTCAACGCCGAGATCGCGCGCCTTCCTAAATGTTGCAACTGTTCGCTCAGAGATACGACCATCATGATTGACAATTGTGCCGTCGAGATCTGTTGCAATTAACTTTGGTCTAATCACACGAGCTCTAACTTTGCAGTACCAAGGAATGGCTGAAGTGCGGCAGGAACATTGACTGTTCCATCTGCATTCTGGTGGTTCTCAAGGATTGCAACAATCATGCGAGGAATCGCAACGAGCGTCCCATTGAGCGTTGCAATCGCCTTGGTGCCATCTGCATCCTTGTAACGAATATTGAGTCGGCGGGCCTGATACTCAGTGCAATTGGATGTGCTTGTTACTTCACGATACGCGCCCTGTGTCGGGATCCATGCTTCGATATCAAACTTACGAGTTGCACTGGATCCAAGGTCGCCAGAAGCAACATCAATTACTCGGTATGGAATCTCCATCGCATTGAGGAAATCCTTCTCCCACTGCAGTAAACGCTTATGTTCTTCCTTAGCCTCTTCTGGTTTACAGAAGGAGAACATCTCGACCTTATCGAATTGATGAACACGAATAATTCCGCGCGTATCTTTTCCATATGTTCCAGCTTCGCGGCGGAAGCATGATGAGTAACCTGCATAACGCATCGGCAACTTATCTGCCGGCAAGATCTCATCCATATGCATAGCTGCAAGTGGTACTTCAGATGTTCCTACAAGGTAGACGTCATCTTTTTCAATTCGGTAAACATTCTCTGCAGCTTGACCAAGGAATCCTGTTCCCTCCATCGCTGATGGATTGACAAGAACTGGTGGAATAACTGGTGTGAAGCCATTCTTCAGGGCGCTAGAGATCGCATAGTTAACGAGTGCGAACTCGAGCATCGCTCCTGCACCAGTGAGGTAGTAAGAACGTGAACCTGCAACCTTTGCACCGCGCTCTGTATCAATTGCACCGAGCAACTTTCCGAGCTCAACGTGATCCTTAGGCTCGAAGCCATCCTTGGTGAAGTCACGTGGTGTGCCGATGTGTTCGATAGTGACGAAATCTTCTTCTCCACCAATTGGAGCCTCGGTGTCGAGCAAGTTAGAGAGCTGCATAACAAGCTGCTTTGCCTGTTCTTCAATCTCGGCGCGCTTGCTATCTGCGGCCTTTACTTTATCTGCAAGTTCTTTTGCATTTGCAAGGAGGGCAGTTTTTTCATCACCCTTAGCAGCGCCAACGCTCTTCGAAAGTATGTTCTGCTCTTGGCGAAGAGCTTCGAATTCTGCAATTGCAGCGCGCTTCACTTCATCGATACTTAAAATCTGATCAACGAGCTCAACGTTCTCGCCACGGCCCTTTTGAGATGCGCGAACAACATCTGGGTTTTCACGTAAGAACTTGATATCAATCATGAGCGCACCTCTCGAGGGTAAGAACCTAGGAATCTAATGTCATCGCAAATTTCGCGTAAGTCATCCATCGACTGAGCAACTGCCTCATCGTTGATATGGCCTTCAACATCAATAATGAAATGGTAGTGACCGAGCTCGCGACCTGTTGGACGTGACTGGATAAATGTCAGGTTTACATCGTATTTTGCAAATACCGAGAGGATTTCAAGCAGGGCACCGGCATGGTCGATATCTATATAGACGACAAGTGATGTTCGATCGTGGCCTGTTGGCGCAGGGATGAAGCCTGGCTTCTGTGCTGCGATAAATCGAGTGACAGCGATTTGGTTATCGCCAATTGCTGAGGCCTTAATCTCTAACCCAAAGTTCTCGGCTGCTGTAGTTGATGCGATTGCTGCATCTAACTCGCCCTTGGCTACGAGCTCTGCCGCCGCTGCCGTTGAGTTTGTAGGAACGATCTCTGCATGTGGGTAATGTGTAGATAAATATGTGCGGCACTGTGACTCAGCATGTGGATGAGTACCGATTCGATTGATTGTTGTCGTACCTGGCTTTGTCATGAGGTCGAAGCTGACGGGAAGAGTTACCTCTGCTGCAATAGTAAGAGGTGTACCCGTAGCCAACTCATCGAGCGTACGAGCGACTACGCCTTCTACTGAGTTCTCAATTGGAACAAGTGCGAAATCAGCTTCTCCAGCGCGAACTGCATCGAGCGCTGCGGTGACGTTGATATATGGAATGCGAACATCATCTGAAGTTGTGATCTTCTTCAGAGCGCCCTCGGTAAAGGTACCCGCAGGCCCTAAATAGGCGTATGTATGCATTGGCTAAGGATACTAAAGGAATGTGCGTGCATGTGCCGGCGTATTTGTAATCAGAATATCTACGCCTAATTCCTTGCAGAGTTCAATATCTGCGGCGTTATCGACCGTCCAAACTGAGACTGATTTGCCGAGCTTCATCAATCGAGCAACGAGTTCTGGATTTGCCCTGACTTCATTAATTCCAGGACCAATTGCTTGCGCTGATGAGAAACGTACTTGTGGCCAAAGAGTTCGCGATGTCATGAGAAAAGTTGTTGGGATAGTTGAATCGATCCGCTTTACCTTTTCAATCGCACTCCAACTAAATGACATCACTGACACATTGATCTTTGAGAGGACTTTTCTCTCTTGAATTTTCTTCACAAGAATCTCTTCGACGCGATTTCCGCTAATCACAGGATGCTTTGTCTCAATGAGAACACCTTGATGAGCTGTGATTGCAATATCGAGAAAGTTATCGAGCGTCAGTATCTGCGGATATGCGCGCTGCACATCTGCAAAGTTCATCTCAGCAATAAGCCCGTGATTGCCAGCGCGTTCGAGCATCGATGCGTTATGCCAGAGAACGGGGATCTCATCGCGAGTTAATCGAAGATCGCATTCAAAACCATCAGCGCCCTGATCAATGGCGGCCATATAGGCAGTCTCAGTCATCTCTGGATAGTCGGCGCTTGCGCCTCTATGTGCGTAGATGAGCATAAGGGTGAGGGTAGCAAAGCCTCTGCCCCATTACGATTGGCTCATGAGCGCTCTCTACTTTGCAACGGCAGCAAAATCTGCTGTTGGCTTGGTGCGCGCCGGTAATGAAGACTCTGGACTGACATCTCGTGCACTAGTCGCGGTCGCAGATGGAATGGGTGGACATGCTGCAGGTGAAGTTGCTTCACGCCTTGCAATCACAACGCTTGCAAAGGAATCTGAGCTTTTCACAAAAGATGGCATCGATTTCGAATCTGCAGATGATTTCTTCTCAGCATCTCTTCAGGTAATCGATGCAACTATCTCTGAATATGCAATTGAGAACCCTGAACTCGCAGGTATGGGAACAACCCTCTCTGCTCTCTTTCTCCGTGAAGGCGCAGTTGCGGCGCTTCATATCGGAGATTCTCGAATCTACCGACTTCGTGGGAATACATTTGAACAACTGACCACCGATCACACCGTCATCCAAGAACTTTTGGATCAAGGAACAATCACAGAGGCAGATGTTGCAACTCACCCACAACGCTCAGTTCTTACTCAGGTATTGATGGGGGATGGCCGTAATCAACCATCACTTTCAATCTATGAAGTCAAAGTAGATGACCGTTTTCTCCTCTGCAGCGATGGGCTCACAACCGCCCTCGGCGATAAGGAGATCAAAACAATTCTCAAAGGAAAGGCTCGAGGAGCTGCCGTAGACGCGCTAGTTGATGCGGCATATATAAATGGTGCGCCAGACAATGTCACCGTTATTGTTGCCGATGTCCTCGATAACGATATCCAGGAACCACTCACCATGTTAGGAGCTGCTAAATGATGTCAAAGCTCCTTGGTGATCGCTATCTCTTAGGCGAGATGATCGGCACCGGCGGAATGGCCGATGTTTATATTGCTCAAGATCAACGTCTCTCTCGTGAAGTTGCAGTAAAGATTCTTCGAAGCGATCTCGCTAAAGATCCAGCATTCGTTTCACGTTTTCGTAAAGAAGCGAAGGCTGCTGCTGGGCTTAACCATCCAGGCATCGTTGCTGTCTATGACTCAGGAGAAGAACCTGCTCCATACATCGTGATGGAGCTCGTCTCTGGCCACACACTTCGCTCTTTGATTCACCGTGGTGAGCGAGTCTCGCTCGATGATGCGCTCTCTATTGTCGAGCAAACACTTGCAGCTCTTGAATATTCGCATCAACGCAACATTGTTCATCGTGACATCAAGCCTGCAAACGTCATGATTACAAGTGGTGGCGATATCAAGGTGATGGATTTTGGTATTGCGCGTGCGATGGATGATCTTGGTGCAACTCTTACAAGTACATGGAACGTTGTCGGAACAGCGCAATACCTATCACCAGAACAGGCTGTCGGCGATGTTGCCGATGCACGTAGCGATATTTATTCAACAGGGTGTCTTCTCTTTGAGCTTCTTACTGGGCAGCCACCATTTTCAGGTGAGACACCTGTCTCGATTGCATACCAACATGTATCGGGAGTAGTTCCATCTGCTCGCGCACTTCAACCAGATCTTCCTGCTGATATCGAGACAATTCTTAAGATTGCGCTCTCGAAGAAAGCAGAAGATCGCTATCAGAGCGCACAGGCGATGCTTGATGATTTGATTCGCGTTCATCAAGGAGAAGCCGTTACAACAAAGGTTGCATCAAAACCATTCTTTACTCGACGCAGCGCCCTTATCTATGGTGGTTCATTTCTCGCCGCAATTGCACTTTCAATTACCGGCTTCTTGCTCAGCGGAACTCAAGAGACAGGTCCCCTTATTCCCAATGTTGTGGGCTTATCTGAGGCCCAGGCGCGTAATTTGCTCGACGGTTATGTCATCACCATTAAACGTGCACATGATGGAACTATTCCAAAAGATCGCATCGCAAGCCAGAGCCCGCTCGCAACAACGCATGCGCCTAAGGGTTCATCAATCGTTCTGACACTCTCTGATGGTCCAGGCGATGCGATTGTTCCTGACGACCTTGTGGGAATGTCACTTATCGATGCACGTGCAACGTTAACTGCAGTGGGTCTTACAGTTTCACAGACAGTTGCATCCCCATCGGATCAACCACAAGGAACCGTCTTAGAGGTAAACCCACCTGTTGGTTCTGTAACAACAGCTGGAAGCGGCGTTGTACTGACAATCGCAAGCGGTGAAGTAACTGTTCCAAATCTTGTTGGGGTTGAAGCTATCCAAGCGAAGACAACTTTGATTCAAGCAGGATTTTTGATTAAAGAGTTCTATGACTACGACTCAACACAACCAGCTGGAGTTGTTATTCGTCAGGCACCTGATGCTGGAACAACACAGACAATCGGTAAGTCAGTAACAATTACTATCAACAAACAGCCTTAGCGGTTAACGACCGGAGATAAACCCTCTGCCTTAGCGAGCGCGCCCTTATCTCCACATGTCACCAAGAAGTTTGCAAGCATCTTATGTCCATGTTCTGTTAATACTGATTCAGGATGGAACTGCACACCTTCGATAGGTAAAGTCTTATGTCGAAGTGACATGATGACACCAGATTCAGTTGAACCCGTTACTTCCAGAACATCAGGAACTGTATCCACCTCAACTGCGAGTGAGTGATAGCGCGTTGCTGTAAACGGAGATGGAAGATGTTCCATTACTCCCTTGCCGTTGTGGTGCACAACAGATGTCTTGCCATGTAATAACTCTGGTGCGCGTGAAACTGTTGCACCAAATGCTTCACCAATTGCTTGATGTCCAAGGCAGACACCAAAGAGTGGGATTGAGTGTTCGGCGCAGTACTTGATCATCGGAATTGATACCCCTGCCTTATCCGGGGTGCCAGGTCCTGGGGAGATAAGGACTCCGTCGTACTGAGCTGCCTCGGATGCCTCGACCTGATCGTTGCGGACAACGGTGCACTCAGCCCCCAACTGTGCGAGATATTGCACAATGTTGAAGACGAAGGAGTCGTAGTTATCAACGACAAGGATGCGGGCCACGGTCTAATTCTCCTGTAATCTATGCCCTATGCCAAAGTCGAAATTGCGTAAGAAGGTTCAAGCACAGCACGCTCACGAAGAGCAGGTTCACGCTGTCGAAACTCCCCTTGCAGAGAGCCCAAAGTGGCTCGCTCCTGTCATGGTCGCAAACTTCATCATCGGCCTCGTCTGGATTGTTATCTTCTACGTCAGCCAGACTCGTTTTCCTATCTCAGGAATCGGCGCATGGAACATGATCATCGGTTTCAGCTTTATCGCAGTGGGCTTTAGCCTCGCGACTAAGTGGCGCTAAATACGCTCTTATCTCTTCAATTTAACTGACCAGTAGGTTTACCCTTGCGGTTATGTTCGCATTCGCCGTACTCTCATATTTAATTACCGTCGTAGCTGTTGGCCTCTTTATTCTCCGCACTCGCCAGCTCATTGCAATCTATAAGAAGCAGCAACCAGACCCAACTCGCTCAGGCAATCGCGGTGCACGACTTTCCAATATGCTCACAGAGGTACTTGGCCACACCAAGATGCTCAACTTCACCGGAACAGGTATCGCCCACTGGTTTGTGATGGTCGGATTCGGCGCCCTCTTTGGAACTTTGATCACAGCATATGGTCAGGTGATCAACCCTGATTTCGCACTTCCTCTCATCGGCCACTTTGTTGGTTACGAACTATTTGCTGAAGTTATTGCAGCGCTGACTGGAATCGGAATCGTCACTCTTATTGGAATTCGTCAGGCAACTCGATTCTGGCATAAGGGACGTACGTCTCGCTTTGCAGGATCACATCAAGGTCGCGCTTACTATGTTGAAGCAACGATTCTCGCCGTTGTCTTCTGCGTGATTGCACTTCGCGGACTTGAAGGTGCGCTAGCAAAGGAAGAGAGCTGGAACTGGCATTACGCAATTTCGTGGCCTGCAGTTCAATTCTTCTCAGGGTGGTCAACGTCTTCACTTGAAAGCGCGATTGTTGTAGTTGCAGCAGCAAAGATTCTCGTATCAATGTTGTGGTTCATTGTTATTGCATCGAACTTAACAATGGGCGTTGCGTGGCACCGCTTCTTAGCTTTCTTTAACATTTACTTTAAGCGCAATATCGATCAGCCATCACTTGGTGCGCTTCCAGAGATGTTGTCACACGGCAAGCCAGTTAACTTTGAAGATCCTGCAGATGATGACGTCTTCGGCCTTGGCACACGTGGAGATATCTCCTGGAAGGGCCTGCTCGATATGACCAGCTGTACCGAGTGTGGCCGCTGCCAATCTCAATGCCCAGCCTGGCATACAGATAAGCCACTCTCTCCAAAGCTATTGATTATGGCGATGCGCGATCACGCGATGGCAAAGGTTGTCGATACCGAGAACCTTGTCGGCGATAAGGCTCCTGTATCAATGGATGTCTTATGGTCCTGTACTTCATGCGGTGCATGCGTCAACGAATGTCCAGTCGATATTGAGCATGTGGATCACATCGTCAATATGCGTCGCTTTCAAGTTCTTGTTGAATCAGAGTTTCCAACAGAGCTCGGTGGAACATTTAGAAATCTTGAGAAGGCTGGCAACCCATGGGGTGCCAATAAGCAAGATCGTGAAGGGTGGATTGCAGAGTGTGACTTCCCTGTAAAGGTTGTCAGCGGTGAACTTCCAGAAGATGTTGAATACTTATTCTGGGTCGGATGCGCTGGCGCATATGAAGATCGCGCAACGAAGACAACGAAGGCAGTCGCAGAGTTGCTCCATATGGCTGGAGTGAACTTCGCTGTTCTTGGAAAGCGCGAGACATGTACGGGAGATCCTGCGCGTCGTGCTGGAAATGAATTCCTCTATCAAATTCTTGCAGCTGAAAATATCGAAACATTTAAAGAGACATTCGGTAACCGTGGCGTGAAGAAAGTTGTTGTTACCTGCCCACACTGCTTTACAACAATTGGTAAAGATTATGCACAGAGTGGCTATGAGCTTCAGATGCTGCACCACACACAACTTCTCAATACTTTGGTGAAAGAAGGAAAGTTAAAGACTTCACCTCATAAGGCTGATCAGAAAATTACATTCCATGATCCTTGCTACTTGGGTCGTCACAATCAGATCTACGCGCCACCTCGTGAACTTCTTGAAGCATCAGGTTGTGACATTGAAGAGATGCCACGTAATCAAGAGCGTTCATTCTGCTGTGGTGGCGGTGGCGGTCGTATGTGGATGGAAGAGACTCTCGGTTCACGTATCAACCTCAACCGCGTTGATGAAGCGATTGAGACAGGTGCACCTGAAGTTGCAGTTGCATGTCCGTTCTGTCGCATCATGGTGGGCGATGGCATGACGGCGCGCCAATCAGATGTTGAGGTATTAGATGTTGCTCAGGTTCTGCTTAGGAGCGTGAAGCAGCAATAACCTTTGTAATAACCCAACCGCCGATGAGGCCGCCTAGGTGGGCGTGCCAATCGACACCGCCGATGGTGAAACCAATTGCAAAGTTGATAGCGACGATTGCGTAGATGCTCTTCACCTCTACGCCGATGCGATTGCCTACAGCGATAAATGCGCCAAAGAGGCCAAAGACAGCGCCTGATGCACCGATTGAATACCCGTTTTCTGCCATGAGAAATGATGAGGCGAGTGATCCTGCAAGGAGTGAAATAAAGAAGATAACAAGGAACTTTGCCTTACCGAATACATATTCCAGTGGCGTACCAAGTTGGTGAAGTGCCATCATATTAAAGGCTAAGTGGAATGGCAGCGTGCTCGATGTGTCATGCAAGAGTGCGACTGTAAAAAGTCGGTACCACTCATTTGATGCCTTGAGATAATCCATTCGTTGCAATGAGAGCGTATCGATAATCGATGGATTAATGAGCTCCCAAAGATAGAAGCCACAGATCACCGTAATAAGAGTTAATACGATGCTCTGTGGCTTCTTCATCTGAAACTTTCTTATATTTTACTTAAGCGATTGTGACGCTGTTGATAACAACCGGTGTAACTGGCTTATCTTGCGCACCTGTTGGTGTTGACTCAATCTTGTCTACAACAGCCTGTGATGCTGCATCCTTCACTTCACCGAAGATTGTGTGCTTGCGGTTGAGCCATGTTGTTGGTGCAGATGTAATGAAGAACTGTGAACCATTTGTTCCTGGTCCTGAGTTAGCCATTGCAAGGATGTATGGGCGATCGAATTGAAGTTCACCGTGGAACTCATCTTCGAACTTATAACCTGGACCACCAAAGCCCTGACCAAGTGGGTCTCCACCCTGGATCATGAAGCCGCTGATGACGCGGTGGAAAACTGTTCCGTCATATAACTTCTCAGTTGATGGCTTGCCTGTGCGTGGGTCAGTCCACTCACGTGCACCTGTTGCAAGATCAACGAAGTTCTTGACTGTCTTTGGCGCGTGATCTGGGAAGAGCTCGATAACGATGTCACCGAGAGTTGTATGCAAAGTTGCTGTTGTCATTTCTTTTCCAATCGCTTACCGGTAGTAAAAAACCCACCATATCTGGTGGGTTCGTTGACAGCTAAGCTGTCACGCAAATTACATTGCGTGGAGACCAGGGGAATCGAACCCCTAACCCCCGCCTTGCAAAGGCGGTGCTCTACCAATTGAGCTAGGTCCCCGTTGTTAGTGCGGGGTGGGCCTAGATGGACTTGAACCATCGACCTCTTCCTTATCAGGGAAGCGCTCTAACCGGGCTGAGCTATAGGCCCGCAGATAAACTTTCGTTCATTTGCAGAATGCGTAGATTACTTGATTTTCACCAAGTAGCCAAAACGCCCCAATTCCGATTAAGGATTTGGCCAACAGCTACAGGCGCAGACAGTACTACTTTTCCTCCGAAATCTCACCTTCCCGGCTACGAGTAACGGTCAAAAGGGTCGCGCCTTCATCAAGATTGACGAGGCGGACGCCCATTGAGTCACGGCCGGTCTGGCGGATCTCAGAAGCTTGTGTGCGCATCACAGTACCTGCGCTGGTGATTGCGAGAATCTCATCGCTATCGACGAGAACGAGAGCTGAGACGAGAGTTCCTCGAGAATCCTCATCAATCTTCGCTGCCTTAATACCAATTCCACCACGGCCCTGAAGTCGGTACTCCTCGATGGGAGTCTTCTTTCCATAGCCACCATCTGTTGCTGTGAAGACAAATGAATTCTCGCCATCAACGCGCGACATTGTCAGAAGCTCATCGCCTGCGCGGAACTTCATGCCGATAACGCCCGATGTTGAACGACCCATCGAACGAAGAGATTCATCATCACAGACGAAGCGAACTGACATCGCCTTACGTGAAACGAGAAGAATCTCATCGCCATCAGCTGCAAGTGTCGCAGAGACAACTTCATCATCGCCCTTGAGGTTGATTGCAATCAAACCACCGGTACGAGGTGAGTCGTACTCAATGAGTGGGGTCTTCTTAATGAGACCGCCCTTTGTTGCAAGGATCAAGAATGGAGCTGCGTTGTAATCCTTAAATGACAAGACCTGTGCAATTGTCTCTTCTGGCTTAAATGCCAAGAGGTTTGCAACATGCTGTCCGCGAGCATCGCGCCCTGCATCAGGAAGTTCATGAACCTTTGCGCGATAGACGCGGCCTTGGTTGGTGAAGAACAATAGCCAGTCGTGCGTTGATGCTACGAAGAAGTGGTCAACGACATCATCTTGCTTCAGTGAAGCACCCTTAACCCCGCGACCTCCGCGACGCTGTGACTTGTAAAGGTCTGCAGCTGTGCGCTTTGAATATCCGCCTCGTGTAATGGTGACAACAACATCGGAATCAGGAATCAAATCTTCTGCAGAGAAGTCACCTTCAGATGCAACGAGCTGTGTGCGACGTTCGTCGCCATACTTGGTAACCAATTCTGAAAGCTCTGTCTTCACAATTTCACGCTGCTTCGCCTCTGATGCCAATATTGCATTGAGTTCGATGATGTCAGCCATAAGGCCTTCATATTCATCATTAATCTTCTGGCGCTCCAACGCTGCAATACGGCGAAGCTGCATATCAAGAATTGCATTTGCTTGAACTTCATCAACATCGAGCAGCTTCATCAAGCCTGTGCGAGCTTCTTCAGGGGTCTTAGATGCGCGGATAAGTGCGATGACTGCATCAAGTGCATCAAGTGCCTTGAGGTATCCCTTAAGGATATGTGCGCGCTTCTCCTTCTCAACCAAGCGGAACTTGGTGCGGCGAACAATGACCTCGATCTGATGTTCGATGTAGTACTTAATGAACTCATCGAGGCGAAGTGTGCGGGGAACTCCATCAACGAGCGCCAACATATTTGCGCCAAATGTGTCCTGCAACTGTGTCTGCTTGTAAAGATTATTAAGAACTACCTTTGGAATTGCTGATGTCTGTAGGACGATTACAAGACGCTGACCTAGACGTTCGTTTCCTTCATCGCGCACATCTGCAATGCCCTTGATCTTGCCATCTTTAACAAGCTCGGCAATTTTAAGCGCCAAGTTATCTGGGTTGACTTGATATGGAAGTTCAGTGACAACAAGACATGTGCGCTTATTGATCTCTTCCACATTAACAACTGCGCGCATCGTGATAGACCCACGACCTGTGCGATATGCATCTTCGATTCCACCACGACCAACAATGAGGCCCTTTGTTGGGAAATCTGGACCCTTTACAACAGTCAGAAGGTGCGCAAGTAAATCTTCAGTCGATTGATCTGGGTGCTCGAGTGTGTAGATAACTGCTTCGCCGATTTCGCGAAGGTTATGTGGCGGAATATTTGTAGCCATTCCGACTGCGATACCTGCTGAACCATTAACGAGAAGGTTTGGAAAACGTGATGGCAATACATCAGGCTCTTGTGAGCGGCCGTCGTAGTTAGGCGAGAAGTTGACGGTATCTTCATCGATATCGCGCATCATCTCCATCGCGAGAGGCGCTAGACGAGCCTCGGTATAACGCATCGCAGCAGCTGGATCGTTACCGGGTGAGCCGAAGTTACCGTTTCCATCAATCAATGGATAACGAAGAGACCAAGGCTGAGCCAATCGAACAACAGAGTCATAGATCGCAGTGTCACCATGTGGGTGGTAATTACCCATGACGTCACCGACGATACGAGATGACTTGTAATAACCCTTATCAGGACGGTAACCCGCATCGAACATCGCATATAAGACGCGACGGTGTACTGGCTTTAAACCATCACGAATATCTGGAAGCGCGCGACCGACGATAACTGACATCGCATAGTCGAGGTAGCTGCGTGCCATCTCAACTTGGAGGTCAACGGTTTCAATGCGGTCATAGGTTGCACCGCTTGAATCTGCTGCTGTTATTTTCTCATCGCTCATTAGATATCCAAGAACCTAACATCCTTAGCATTGCGCTGAATAAATGCGCGGCGCTTCTCAACATCTTCACCCATCAAAACTGAGAACAAATCATCTGCGGCCGCTGCATCATCGAGTGTTACCCGGATGAGAACGCGGTGATCTGGATCCATCGTTGTATCCCAGAGCTCTTTAGCCGGCATCTCGCCGAGACCCTTAAATCGCTGGATTCCGTCATCCTTAGGAAGGCGCTTTCCGGCATCGATTCCATCTTTAATCATCGCATCGCGTTCGCGATCGCTAAATGCATATTCAACTGCTTCTTTGCCCGCCCACTTGAGCTTGTAGAGAGGAGGTTGAGCGAAGTAGACGAAACCGTTTTCAATGAGCGGGCGCATAAAGCGGAAGAGCAAGGTGAGCAAGAGAGTACGGATGTGCTGACCATCAACGTCAGCATCGGCCATCAAAATAATCTTGTGATAGCGAAGTTTTTCAATATCGAAATCATCATGAACGCCAGTACCAAGGGCAGTAATGAGCGCTTGTACTTCATTGTTCTGCAAGACGCGATCGATACGAGCCTTCTCAACGTTCAGAATCTTTCCACGGATAGGAAGAACAGCTTGATTACGAGAATCGCGTCCACCCTTAGTTGAACCGCCCGCTGAATCTCCCTCAACGATGTAGAGCTCGCACTTTGCTGGATCAGTCCACTGACAATCAGCGAGCTTTCCTGGCATTCCGCGACCTTCTAGTAAACCCTTGCGATTACGTGCTAAATCACGTGCTTTTCGCGCTGCAACACGAGCAGATGCCGCATCAATCGATTTACGAATGATGTCTTTACCTTCTTGTGGATTGCGTTCAAACCATGCAGTGAGTTGTTCGCTAACAATCTTCTGTGTAAATGATTTCGCTTCGGTGTTACCGAGTTTTGTCTTTGTCTGTCCTTCAAATTGTGGCTCGCCAAGTTTGATAGAGACGATTGCAGTGAGACCTTCGCGAACATCGTCACCAGTAAGGCGATCTTCCTTCTTCTTAATTAAATTCTGATCTTCAGCAAATTTATTTACTACAGATGTCAGAGCGGTACGGAACCCTTCTTCGTGTGTTCCACCTTCATGGGTATGAATGGTGTTCGCAAATGTATAGACAGATTCAGAGAATCCCTGGTTCCACTGCATTGATACTTCAAGAGAAAGCCGGGCTTTCTTATCCTCTGCCTCGATAGCAATAACTGACTTATGGAGTTCGCCACGAGTTGAATTGAGGTGCTTTACAAAGTCAGTGATTCCGCCTGCATATTGATAGCGAACTGTTAGTTGTTCGCCCTTCTCATCAACATGGCCATCGCGCATATCGGTCAGTACGAGGATGAGGCCCTTATTAAGAAATGCCATTTCACGAAAACGTGTAGAGAGAACTTCAAATGAGAAATCCACTGTTTCAAAGATTTCAGCAGATGGCCAGAATTGAATTGTTGTTCCGGTCTCTGTTGTTGCCTCGCCCTTTTTTACAGGAGCTGTTGGAACACCCAACTTATATTCTTGAGTCCAGATAAATCCATCGCGCTTTACCTTTGCATGTAAATCGGTGGAGAGCGCATTAACAACTGAAGATCCAACGCCGTGAAGACCACCAGAGACCGAGTAACCGCCATCTCCGAACTTTCCACCTGCGTGAAGAACTGTAAGAACAACTTCGAGAGCTGGCTTCTTCTCGATTGGATGGATATCAACTGGAATTCCACGACCGTTATCAATTACTTGTAGCGATCCATCTGCCATCAGAGTTACTTGAATCTCGGTGCAATAACCTGCCAGCGCCTCATCAACGGCGTTATCGACGATCTCATAGACGAGGTGGTGGAGACCGCGTTCGCCAGTCGATCCGATATACATACCTGGGCGCTTGCGGACCGCCTCAAGGCCTTCGAGGACGGTGATAGAAGAGGCGTCGTAGCCCTGCTTCTTCTCGCTCATCGAGCCTCCATTGGCTAAATCGAAAAGGCCCCAAAAGGCCTCAGGTGCCCGATTTCCTCGGGTCAGGCAATTATCCTAGTGGTAAATGGAATCTGTAAATACCGTCAAAAGCCTTGGACGGTAGAAATCCCGAAGTTTCAGCCCGCCTCCTAGCCTTCCCTCTGGGGTTGAGTGACTTTGAGCGTAATTTCACCCTCCCCGGCCGTTCCCCCTCCATTCTCAGCAAAGACACAGGATTGGGGTCAAGTATTAAGCCATGAGCACAGATTCCACAGGCAAGCGCATCCTCGTCGTCGATGACGAGAACAGCATTAGCGATCTCATCGCTACCTCACTCAAGTTTGTCGGCTTCGATGTCCGCACAGCAGCAAGTGGATCACAAGCTCTCGCAATTGCTGAAGAGTTCAAGCCACACGCGATGATTCTCGATGTCATGTTGCCAGATCTCGACGGTTTTGAAGTCTGTCGACAGATTCGCAATGAAGGACATCAAGTCGGAGTTCTCTTTCTCTCTGCTAAAGATGAGATGAAAGATAAAGTGCAAGGGCTGACAATCGGTGGCGATGATTACATGACAAAGCCATTTAGCCTGGAAGAGCTTGTTGCACGTCTTAAGGCGCTTCTGCGTCGTATCGGTGTTGTTGAGCAGAGTATTGATGATGAGAAGATTTCATTTGCAGATCTCGAACTCGATGAAGCAACACACGAGGTGCGTCGCGCAGGAAATCTCATTGAGCTATCCCCTACTGAATTCACACTTCTTCGCTACTTGCTGATCAATGCAGATCGCGTTGTCTCAAAGGCGCAGATCCTTGATCACGTCTGGGATTACGACTTTGGTGGAGATGCAGGAATCGTTGAAACTTATATCTCATACCTGCGCAAGAAGATTGATATCTATGAACCAGCGCTCATCCACACAGTGCGCGGCGTTGGTTACCGCCTTCGAATCGCACCAAGTAAGTAATAGGCTTGATGAATGAAGAGTCCCCTGCGCACCTGGTCACTCCGTAGCCGTTTGGTTCTCGGTGTCGTTCTTCTGAGCGCTGCAGGCTTTATTCTCTCTAGCGTTGTTGCACAGCAAGCACTTCGCTCATATCTAATTCAGCAGGTAGATAACGAACTTCTTACACTCTCAGGCAGTTCACTTCCTCGTATTGCTGAAGCGGGGATTGCGCGAGATCAAGATGATTTTGTTGCGCAACAAAATGGCGCTCGAGGGCGCGGTGATGAAGACAATATTCCGCGAACTCCACTGCAACGTATTCCAACTTCCACATCAGTAACTTTGCTTGACGCAAATGGCGCCGTGGTGGCAGGGCTCGGTGGAGACCTCAACGCAGCGTCAGTCACTGATTATTTGGCTGGTTTCACCCCTGCAGATGCGGCCCGCTATCAAGGAAAGGCCTTTACTGTTAAAGCAGAGGGTCCTGATTTTCGTGCAGTTGCGCTCTCTCTTCCGAATGGAGCGGGAACGGTTGTCGCGGCGCAATCTCTCGCCGGTCCTAATCGCACCGTTGGAAAACTTGGTTTCTTCTTCTTCCTTATCGGGCTGCTACTTATCACTCTGATTGCTATCGCCTCACGAATTGTGATTAAGGTTGGTATGCAACCACTTGAAGATGTTGAAGTAACTGCTGAACAGATTGCGGCCGGTGATTTATCGGCCCGTATGCCAGATGCCAATCCACATACAGAGGTAGGCCGCCTCGTCACATCACTGAACTCAATGCTTGCGCGTATCGAGACATCATTTGATGCTCGCGCTGAGAGCGAAAATAAGCTCCGTCGATTTGTCGCAGATGCATCCCATGAACTTCGTACTCCACTGACTGCAATCCGTGGCTTCTCTGAGCTCTATCGCCAGGGCGCTGTCTCTGGTGAAGAGCCAACGCGCGAACTTATTGGCCGCATCGAAGGCGAATCAAAGCGTATGGGTTCTCTCGTTGAAGATCTTCTGCTTTTAGCTCGTATAGATCAGGCGCGCGAGATGGAATCTAAGCCAGTGAACTTAGGAGAAGTTGTTGAATCTGCTGTCGCTTCCGCACGCGCAGCCGGTCCAGATCATCCAGTGACATTTACCGGCAAAGGCGAAGATCTATTTGCGCTCGGTGATGAGGCTCGAATCCATCAAGTAGTTGCGAACTTACTTGCCAATGCACGGACACACACACCTGCTGGCACAGAGATCAATATTTCACTCCACCGTGATGCAGATGGAATTCGTATTGCCGTTGCAGATAACGGACCTGGATTATCTGCAGATGATCAGAAGAAGATCTTTGAACGTTTCTACCGCGCAGATACATCTCGCGTCCGCGTTGATGGCGAAGGTAGTGGTCTAGGACTTTCTATCGTTGATGCAGTGATGAAGGCCCATGGTGGTTCTGTGACAGTTCAATCAGAGCTCGGCAAAGGTGCGATTTTCACTCTCTTTTTCCCAATTGAACGGTAATTGCTACCAAAATCCTTTGTCATCAGTGACTGAATCGCTTGACCATAGGTCTTCATCTTCATGACCCTTTGGTGTTCTTTCCACTTCAGTTTCATAACAAGCCGGGCAGAGATTTATCCAATAAGAGTTGATGCCGCCAGAAATAAGAAGGGGCTTTCTGGTCTTTCGATACGGTTTATCAAATTTCACATCACAGTTATTACAAAAGTTGGATCTTTGATATTCGTATGCGCTTCTCTCTTGGTCAATTTTTGTTAAACAAGGTTTGCAGTAGGTGAAAGGCGAAATGAGACATCCAACTCTCTCTTCGCGTGTAATTAGTTTCTGGCCGTCAGAGGCACCACATTTGCAGCAAGAAGCCCCAAGATTTCTAATCTCTCGGGGCTTCTTGCTAAACAACATCAAATTAGCCGTCTCTACGCAGTACACCGTCTGTGCAGCCAAGGATTACTTGGTTGCGCTCTGAATATGACATGTTGTAGTAGTCAGAGAAGAAATCTGGGTCTACGAAGTAGTTTGAGCACCAGTAGAGTGCCCGCGAGCGTGATGCATAGCTATATCCACCAAATACAATGTCATAGTTGTAGTCGTATAGCGTTGAAGAATTTGTCTGCAAGAACATGCTATAGCCGTATGAGTATGCGCTGCTGGATCCGTTTGGTGCTGAGTATGGTGGAGACCAATCCTTAGTTGCCCAAAGGAGTTGACTTCCAAATTTCGTGCAGGTGAAAGTAACTCGTCCAACCTTTGTTGTTTGATTCTGCTTTACGCACTTAACACCGTTCTTCACTGGTGCTGCTTGCGCTGGCACAGCCACTAATAGAGATGCTAGTGCTATTAATGCAATTGATATTCTCTTCATGTTCTTAGCCTATTTTCCTTCTCGTTTTGATTGGCTTTGCCTATAGGTCAAAGTTGTTTTATGGATGGTCACTTATTGCCTACGAATACTTCACGGTGAAAACGTTGGACGCCCAGGGTACGTATTTACTTCCAGCGCCTTTGAGGATGAAGCCGATCTTTCCTGACGCTTTGATGGTTACAGAACCAGTTATTTTCGTACCTCTAATTGACGCAGATCCAAGCTTTTTCAAGCC
This sequence comes from Candidatus Nanopelagicaceae bacterium, assembly GCA_965267985.1. Classification (GTDB taxonomy): domain Bacteria; phylum Actinomycetota; class Actinomycetes; order Nanopelagicales; family Nanopelagicaceae; genus Planktophila. Next base: position 1,454,496 of record OZ254152.1, read on the forward strand.
TCCGCTGGTCTGTTGGTAGATCGTCACAGGTTGCGAAGAATCCTGTACATCTTCAGCCACGCAAGTGATCGAAACCTTTGTGCCTGACTTCGCTTTAGGGGTTGCTGTGCAAGTTACCGATGGGATTGATCCATCTTCATTCTGAGCCCCGGTTCCATTGCTTCCGCCAGCTCGATCGGGATCTGGCACATTCACAATGCGCTTAACCGAGCTCTCACCAGGTTGCACGGAGTCAAGATTTGGGTGACTCACGCGAACATAGAGATTCTCTGTCACCAAAACTCTTCCTGACCCTGTGCCGGCAGAGTCGAGCGTGATCTGTCCTAAGTCAGTCCAAGGACCTGCAGAAGTGCTCGAGCTCTGCAAAGTAATGACAACTGGCGGATTACTTCTATGGGGTGTATCTGTAGTCATCGAAATTAATACTGGGACAGTCTTGCCCAACACCGCAGCACCCTGAAGATCAATCTTCCATGTTGGTTCAGGTGCAAGGTGCAGAGTCACTGACGATTGTCCAAGTTTGCCATTGGAATCAATTGCGAAGACGTTGATCACTCGATCGCCTTCATTCCAATTTGAGGGATCTATTCGCCAACTTGGATTCTTAATATTAGAAACTTGCCAAATGGCAGCATCTGACGGAAGACCGATTACGGTCTTGAAATACGAGGTGCCAGCAAATTGTGGTGTCGCATTTCTATCGCTGATTGCAAGAGCAATAATTTCAGCGCCACTACCTAGATTTGGAAGTGCAGATGCACTCAAGTTGAAGGGGCTCTTTGAGATTATCGAAGATGCAAGCGAATTAATTGTGACTGTTGGCGCCACCACTGAAACTGTAAATGAAACGGATTGAGTAGCAGTATTTCCATTTTCGTCGATAGCAATAACAGTCAACGTGTAACTGCCATCTTTCCAGCTTCCCGCCTGGGAAGTCCATGAGTAATCCTTGAGGTCATCAACAGAGAGGCATACGTACTTACTATCGAGCTGACATGAGTATGTACTTCGACCCAAGAATTGGGGAGTGAATAGGGTGCTACTCACCGCAATATAGGAAATTTTTGCTGTTGTTGATGGATCCGCAATTGCATTGACTTTGAGATTGATTGCACCATTGATGGTCTGGTCGGCAGATGGGGAGAGAATTTTTACTACTGGCAGCGCCTTGGCAACTGTAAATTGAACAGTTTGCTCTGTTACGTCACCCGCAGAGTCTTCCGCTGCAATTGAGATCGAATAGCTACCTGGTGTTATCTTCGAATAGTCAATGGTCCAGCTGACATTCATAGCAGAGCTTCCGGCTGCCACTGAGAAAGTACGGTACTTGCTCGGCATTTTGTAGCTGTAGCCATAGCCATTTGTAAATAAAGGGGTAGCGGATTGGTCTGAAATTCCAACGTAGGCAATTGTGCGCCCTGCAGTTGAAGCGGTAGAGATATAGGCATTGACGGTGTACTTGCCCTTAACTAACTGAGATTGTGAAGGAGATGTGACAAGCACGGTTGGCTTTACGCTCAATACGTTAATGGTTACTTCGGCGGTGACAAGTTGGTTCGCCTTATCAACGACAGAAACAACTAGTGTGCGAACACCTACTGGCCAAGACGAAGTATCCACAGTCCATCTAAAAGTCTTATTAGATCCTGCGTTATAGAGCTGAGTATTACTTGGGAGGTTGGAGGCGCTTCTGGAGGTAGTGTTGAAGTAACCAGAAGTGCTGGCATTGGCATCATTGATTCCAACTGCAATGTCCCCAATTGTTGAACTCATCTGTATATCAACAACAACTTTTCCTGTGACACTTTGTCCTGAAATTGGTGAAATAATTGTCAGTGTTGGCATTGGGTTATTCACTAAAAAATTACTGCTTGTCCACTCAGATTGCTTTCCGGTGGAATCAACAATGAGAGCATCAATTGTGTGAGTGCCATTGGCGAGACCTGTTGGGTCAATACTCCATGAGAAGTCACCGGTTCCGGTCACGTTATATGTAAGGATGCAACTACCAATGCCTGGAGCAGTGTAGGCGCCGTTGGCAGTCCAACTAGAAGTTGCAGAATTTGTTGTTGAATAGTCGCTGCCTCTTAGTGAGCCATCGAGCTTGAAGCAGACATACTTGATGTAGGCCGTGCTTCCTGTGGCGACAGCGCCGCGAGCTTTAACTAAGAAGGTTGCAGATTGCGTTGATCCTGCAGTGGGTGCGCTGAAAGAGATGGTTGGACTTCCATTTTGTACGGTAACTGATCTCGTTACGGTTGCACTCACACTTCCAGAGGAATCAATAACATAAGCGGTGAAATCAACAGGACCATCGGCCCAACTTGATACATCTAAATTCCAGGTAAATTCACCGCTGCCTGCTATCGAACTTGAAGTTTGATAGCAATTTCCAGTGGGTCCGTAACTAGAAGAAGTTGAAGCCCACCATGTTCCAGATCCTGAAGATGCAGTGGCCCCAGTAACCGGTGTTCCGTTGAACCGTAAACAAACATAAGCAATTCGACCAGTAGTTCCCGAAGCAACATTAGCTTGCGTTGTAATGGTCGTTATGCCTTTGATTGAAGTTGCAGCAATTGGAAGTGTGAAAGATACAGAAGGAGCTGGAGCAGTAAATTGGATGTTGCCTACTGATTGCGTTGCAGAGTTATAACCAGCTGCCGATCCAGCAACAATAGTTACTGGATATGTTCCAGGGGTAGTTGACGCCGGGATGGTTACAGTTCCACTCCAGGTTCCATCGATATTTGCGCCTGAAGTCAAAGATAGATTTACATTTATTCCTACTGTGCCGATGGTTGCTCGCACGGTTGAAACATTGGATCCGTAAATCACGGCTCGTGTCGAGATTGTTAAAGTATTTCCGACTACAAGTGAGGTTGTAGAAAGGCTTCCGTTAAGTAGGTAAGGAGCGGGAGCTTGGCGCCCAATTGCAAGTGCACTTGAGACTGTGGGACTTGAAGCTACCCTTCCATTTGTATCCGTTGCAGTAATAGTTAAGTCATAAACACCTGATATGAGGTATCCAGTTGAGGAGCCGCCTCCGAAGTTAACTGATGAAGAGGCAGTCCATACTCCATTTGTTGCTGTACCCGAACCTAAAGTGAGAGTGATTGTGCCCGAAGTGAGACCAGACTCAGTTACGGGAATGGAAGCTGAACTATTTCTTACAACAGTTGCAGTCACGCTCGATACTCCGGTTTGATCGATGACAGGAACGGATAGGTTGATTCGCCCATTTTCGAGAATAAGAGATGGCGACACTGCGGCAATTGTGCCAATCACAGGCGGCGCGGAATCGACTGTTGGTGTTGGTGTTGGTGTTGGTGTTGGTGTTGGTGTTGGTGTTGGTGTTGGTGTTGGTGTTGGTGTTGGTGTTGGTGTTGGTGTTGGTGTTGGTGTTGGTGTTGGTGTTGGTGTTGGTGTTGGTGGATTAGGGAAATCCGCTCGATCGCCATACTCAATCACGTAGCCAACTGGTCCTTCATCCCAGACACATGTTGCCGCGCAGTCGTTCCATAAACCAGAGGCACCTCTGACTGTTAGGGCGGTTTCACCCCCACTACCATTTGGTTCACCAGAACCCCAGTTTGTATATGTACCCTGGGAATTAGCACAACCCGAAACGGTACCGTTAACGAAAAACGGTGCGGATATGTCGGCCGCAGTTCCATTCACCCAACGCCAACAACCATCGAGTGCTGCATCTGAACCGCCGAGCCAAAATCCTTTTACTGCGCCTGCTCGTGCCGTAATAAAACTGAATTCAGAGCTAGAGCTCACCGTAGCCAAGTAACCAGCCCAACCATTCGCCCTTGCTGACTCAGCAGCCGATTTAGCGGCAGCAAAATCAATTGCTTGTCCGATGTATTCATAATAGTGGCCGGTGGTTGCATTGTAAGTAGCGGTGCCACCTGTTGAGGTTACGACTGTTTGATCGACCGCGTTTGCCCTGAAGGCCAAGAGTGGTAAAAGCGAAAGCAGTAATCCAGCCAACGCTAGCGTTGATTTGAATTTACTGACTCTCACTTTAATCCTCCTGAAATTAGTCAGAGCCGCAAGCTGTTACACCTGCGGCTCTGACATTTAATTATCTATAGCTTGATAATTGATTACGCGTTCTGGCAGCTATCGTTATCTGCGTAGAAGCCATCACGTAGCAAGGCGCCGCAGTAATCAGAAGTTTCTAGATCATCAAGAGTAATTGATGAATTTGAAAGATCAGCATTATTAAGATTAGCACCTGAGAAATCAGGCTGCGTGAGCTTTGCATTACGGAACTTCGCGCCCACCAACTGTGAATCGACAAAAATCGCGTCAAGGCCAGTTGCATAAGAGAAGTTAATGCTCTTGTAGTTTGCCTGTGTGAAATCCGAACCTGTGAGGTCTGAATATGAGAAGTCCGCACCAAGTCCTGATGTACTGATGAATGTTGCGTTAGTCAAGGTCGCACGTGAGCCTTTTGCCTTGTTGAATATTGACTTAGTGAAGTCACCACTATCTAGGTTTGCCTGACGAAGTGCAGCACCAGTGAAGTTTGCCTGCAGCGCAGTGACATCAGAAAGATTTGCTCCAGCTAAGTTTGCGCCTGAGAAGTTGGCCTTAGTAAGGATTGACTCAGAGAAATCAGCGTATGAAAGGTTCGCGCCAGAGAAGTTCATTCCTGTGAGATCAAGACCCGAGAAATCAGCACGTGAAAGATTCTTCTTTGAGCAGTTGCCCTTTACCTTAAGGGTACAACCCTGAGCCTTTGCAACTTTCTTTGCATCAATGATTACTGCATTTGGATCGGTTGTTGTAACAGTCGATGTATCCGCAGCCGTAACAGGACCTGCGAAAGCTACGATCAATCCGGAAACGAGAGTTGCTACGAGTGCAACCTTCTTTGTGCGGTTCATCTTTACTCCTATTAATAATGAGTTAAATGCAGTTTGCATTTGATTAGTTGATTCTAGATTGCTCACCGTAATAAAAGAATTTGGTTATGCACTCACATAACATTGTGACCAGTCATTATTTGGTATTTGATGTTTGCACAGAGAATAATTCCTGTTATGAATATTCATAAATTGAAAATCGCAGTTTCGGTTGCTTCCGTGACTGTTCTTCTATTTGGTACAGCGCCAATTGCTAGCGCAGCTTCTACACCAAATAAGACCTTGAAGGCTTCGAATCTTGTTCAGATTTCATATCCAACATTATTTAAGCTTCCTAAGTCTGGTTGTGCGAAGATTCCAGTGCGATACCAGATCAATAAGTTAGAGCTCGACGAAAGTTACTTCACTGTAGTTATTGGCGACGACCAGGATCGCCATATTGGTGAAGCGACTTGGTACGGATCTAGCGCAGAGGCATCAACTAAGGCGATGCCTAAGGTGGGAACACTTCAAATCAAGGTGTGCCGTAGTGCTTGGTATGACTCAGTGGAAGACATACAGTCATATCCAACATATAAGGGCATTTATGACATCTACCTCTCTGCAACAGGATCAGAAAGTGCCGATGCCTCAGCAACAATGAAGTTTTCTGAATAATAAAGTTACTTAAATAAGAAAACCCCGACCAATTGGTCGGGGTTTTCTTATTAATGGCTTAATTTGCAGGGCCGAGAGATTCCATCGCACGTAGCGTTGCGATGCGCTCTTCAATCGGTGGGTGAGTACTAAATAACTTTGAGACTGACTTTCCATCGAGTGGTGACTCAATCCAGATATGTGCAACAGCATTCGACTTCTGGCGAACAACTGTCGTATCTGCAGCTAAGACTTCTAGCGCCTTACGTAGCCCTGCTGGGTTACGTGTGAATTGAACTGCAGTCGCATCGGCGAGAGATTCACGCTTACGTGAGATTGCAGATTTAAGGAGCATTGCGGCGATTGGAGCGAGAATCAAAACTGCTAGAGAGATGATCAGCGCCACCGGATTCTGATTATTATCGCGGCGGTCGCGACCTCCACCAAACCACATCATGCGGGTGAGGAAGTCGGACAAGATTGCAATTGCACCAGCTGTTGTTGTTGCAACTGCAGATACCAATGTGTCGCGATTGGCAACATGGCTCATCTCATGTGCGATGACACCTTGTAGCTCGTCGCGATCCATTACCTCGAGGATTCGAGTAGTAAACGCAATCAGCGCATGTTCTGGGTCACGACCTGTGGCAAATGCATTGGGCGCAGTATCTTCAACGATTGCAACCTTTGGCATTGGTAGACCAGATGCAATAACGACTTCTTCAATGACATTGAAAAGTTCAGGTGCATCTTCCCGAGTAATCAACTTTGCGCCAGTCATTGTGATGACCAATTTATCTGAGCCGTAGTAGGAGCCCCAGACTCCAACTAACGCGATACCGACAGCGAGTGGAACAACAAAGGTCGTTGTTCCAGCACCGAAGTAAGTCAGAGCGGCATATGCAACGAGCCAAGTAAGTAGGCCCATCGACGCTAAGAGAAAGTATGTTTTTCCCTTATTTGCCGACTGTAGATCGCGAAAGTTAGAGCTGCTAGCCATTATTAGAACTTAACGTTAGGTACGTTGCGATCTGCTGCATTCTCTATTTCATAGAAGGCACGAGCGCTGACCTTTGCAAGCCCTGCAAAGAAACTTGTAGGGATTGTTGCAACTGCCTGATTGAGCGAGCGCACATTGTCGTTATAGAACTGGCGAGCAAATGAAACTTTATTCTCTGTTGTTGAGAGCTCTTCCTGTAGTGATAAGAAGTTTGCTGATGCTTTGAGATCTGGATATGCCTCTGCAACTGCGAGCAAGCCACGAAGCGCGTTTGTTACTGCGCCATCTGCTGCTGCTACATCACCTATTGTTGATGCGCTCGTCGCCTTTGCGCGAGCTGCAACGACTGCGTCGAAAGTTGATTGCTCATGCTTTGCATAACCCTTAACTGTCTCAACGAGGTTAGGGATCAAATCTGCACGGCGCTTGAGTTGAACTTCGATCTGTGCCCATGCTTCATCAACGGTGATATTGAGGCGCACAAGGCGGTTGTATTGAGCGATGACAAAGAGAGCGATAAGCGCTACTGCGCCGAGAATAAGAATGAGTTCCATGGTGAATTTAACCCGTTTTCTCCGGGGCTTATTCCCGGGCGATTATTTAATAGTACTGCGGTGGAAATTCATGAAGGAACGGCTTGGGGTAGGCCCACGCTGTCCCTGGTAACGGTTGAGATATTGCGCAGAACCATATGGATGTTCAGCTGCAGATGAGAGCTTAATAAGGCAGAGCTGACCGATCTTCATGCCTGGGTATAACTTCACCGGAAGGTTGGCAACATTTGAAAGTTCGAGGGTGATATGGCCAGAGAAACCTGGATCGATAAATCCCGCAGTCGAGTGAGTCAAGAGACCGAGGCGGCCCAGTGATGACTTTCCTTCAAGGCGACCTGCAATGTCATCGGGAAGTGTGATGACCTCATATGTTGAGGCGAGAACGAACTCACCTGGGTGCAAGATAAATGCCTCGCCATCTTCGGCGATGATTTCGCGAGTCAGCTCTGGCTGCTCAAGCGCTGGGTCGATGACCTCATATTTGTGATTTTCAAAGACGCGGAAGAACTTATCGAGTCGAACATCGACAGAGGATGGCTGGATCATCGACTCTGCGAAAGGCTCGACGCCTACACGCTTAGATTCGATCTGGGCACGGATATCGCGGTCACTGAGTAGCACGGCTGTACCTTATCTATTGAGGCGCGGAAAAATACTCTTCGCCACCACTTGCATAAGTTACTGGCGGGTAGAACTATTACGCCATGAGCCATTACACAGCCAACCTCCGCGACATTGAATTCTGCCTCTTCGACCTCCTCGGTCGCGACAAAGTCTTGGGTAGCTCTCACTACTCAGATCTCGATCGCGATACTGCGATGGGAATGTTGGAGGAGATCAAGCGCATTACTGAAAATGATCTCGCTGCATCTTTCGTCGATGGCGATCGCATCGGAACAGTTTTTGATAAGGCAACTGGTGATGTGAAGCTCCCTGAAAGTTTTAAGAAGTCATATAAAGCATTTGTTGATCAAGGTTGGTGGTCACTCGACGCTCCAGTAGAACTTGGTGGAACAAAAGTTCCTCCATCACTTCGTTGGGCAATTGCTGAAATGGTTCTCGGTTCAAATCCAGCGATTCACATCTACGCATCCGGTTATGCATTTGCACAGGTTGCTTACACACTCGGCACAGAAGAGCAGAAGAAGATGGCTGGCCACATGGTTAATCGCCACTGGGGCGCAACGATGCAGTTGACTGAACCTGATGCTGGTTCTGATGTTGGTGCAGGTCGCTCAAAGGCTGTGCAGCAGGCAGATGGAACATGGCACATCACAGGTACAAAGCGATTTATCACATCAGGTGATGCTGATATCTACGAGAACATCATGCACTTCACACTTGCTCGCCGCGAAGGTGGCGGACCAGGAACAAAGGGTCTCTCACTCTTCCTTATTCCGAAGTTTATGTTCGATCTTGAGACAGGCGATCTTGGAAAGCGCAACGGTGTCTATGTCACCAATGTTGAACACAAGATGGGCCTCAATGTCTCTGCAACATGCGAAATGAATCTCGGCGAGAAGGAGCCAGCAGTTGGTTACCTCCTCGGTGATGTTCATGAAGGTATTGCGCAGATGTTTAAGGTCATCGAGTTTGCTCGCATGATGGTGGGAACAAAGGCAATCTCAACACTTTCAGCTGGATACATGCAGGCGCTTGCCTATGCAAAGTCACGTGTTCAAGGTGGAGATATGAAGGTGATGAACGATAAGGCTTCACCACGCGTGACCATCATCAACCATCCAGATGTACGCCGCTCATTAATGGTCCAAAAGTCCTATGCAGAAGGTATGAGAGCCCTTGTTCTCTTTACTGCAGCTCAACAAGATGAGGTCGAACTTGCACGCGCTTCAGGCGATGAAGATCGTTTGAAGAAGGCAGAAGCGCTCAATGATCTCTTGCTTCCAGTCGTTAAGGGCTTCGGTTCAGAGCGCGCATGGACTCTTCTTGGAACTGAAAGCTTGCAAACATTTGGTGGCTCTGGCTTCACACAAGATTGGCCGCTAGAACAATATGTACGCGATGCAAAGATTGATACTTTGTATGAAGGTACAACTGCAATTCAAGGTCTCGACTTCTTCTTCCGTAAGGTTGTTAAGGATGGCGGTAAGGCGCTCGGTGCACTGGGTAAAGAGATTGCAGCATTTGCTGAGAGCGGTGGAGCTAATGCCGCAGAGAAGCAGGCACTTCTTAAGGCCCTTGGTGATCTCAATGGAATCATCGGCGTACTTGTAGGACATGCAATGGCATCACAGGAAGATCCAAAGGAGATCTACAAGGTGGGCCTCAATACATCTCGCGCGCTGATGGCTGTTGGCGACATCATCATCTCTTGGTTGCTCTTGCGCCAGGCAGATATCGCAACAGAGAAGCTACCTTCTGCTACCGGTAAAGATAAGGATTTCTATACCGGCAAGATTGCAGCAGCTCACTTCTTCGTTCATAACGTCCTGCCTCACATCACAGCAGATCGCAAGATTGTTGAAGCCACTGATAACACCATCATGGATCTCCCAGAGGGCGCTTTCTAACTAAAAGAAATATCTGAGATAGGCTCGCCCGGTGATGAAACACCGTGGCGAGCTTTATCTTTTTCTGGGGGCGTTAACTTTCTCTGTTAATGGAATCGTCTCAACCGTTGTGCTCGAACATATGTCGGCATTTCGTCTTGCGCAGATTCGTGCAATCTCAGCTTTTGTAATTCTCACACTCTTTGCACTTCTCTTTCGCCGCGAACTCCTTAAATTCCATAAGCGCGATATTCCGATAGCAATCGCCTATGGCATCATCGGTTTTGCTCTGGTTAATGTCGGTTATTTCCTTGGAATCGAGCGTGGATTACCCCTTGGTTTAGTCCTCGTTCTCGAATTCACAGCGCCAATCTGGATCGCGCTCTGGATTAAATATGTTCGTAAAGGTTTTGTTGCTCAAGATATGTGGATTGCAATTGCGCTCTCACTCCTTGGCCTCTTACTCGTGACAAAGATCTGGGATGGTTTTACCTTTGATCTCCTTGGATTAGTGGGTGCCCTGGGTAGCGCATTGGCCCTCACTGGTTACTTTCTTATCGGTGAGAAGTTCGGTACTGATCGCCATCCAATGAGTTCAACGATTGTCGGACTCGGTGTTGCCGGCGCATTCTGGGCGATCGTCTTACCGATCTGGAACTTTCCGACCTCAATATTTACCTCGAAGATGGATATCCATGGCTATCTTGCAGGACATCTCTTTCCAGGATGGCTGCTGCTTCTCTGGGTCGTTGTCATGGGAACAATCGTTCCCTACCTCTTTGTCATCAGCGGGCTTCGTCTCTTAAGTGCATCAAAGAGCAGCGTAATAGGAATGCTTGAGCCAGTACTTGCCGGAATCTTCGCATGGATTTGGTTGAACCAGAGCTGGGATGCAATTCAGTTGGTCGGTGCTGCAATTGTATTAATCGGCATCTATCTTGCAGATAAATCTAAAACAGTTTCTGCAAGTAATTAAAAAGTTTCCCTAAAGATTTCAACGCGTGGAACTATTCGTTCCAACCACCATCTCCGGATTCAGATGGCTGTTGATCGCCGTAGGGAGATTCAGGTACATAACCAGCAGGTGCGGTCGCTGGTGCAGATGGAGCCGCTGGCTCATTCCAATTGCGAGGCTGTTGGCTCTCGGCCATATCGAAGAAGCGCGCAAAGTGGAGCTGTGCTGAGACTGTAATCGTACGAGTTGGACCGTTACGGTGCTTAGCAACGATGAGGTCTGCCTCTCCCGCACGATTCTGTGAGTCATACATATCTTCACGGTGCAAGAGAATGACAACGTCAGCATCCTGCTCGATAGAACCTGATTCACGAAGGTCAGAGAGCATTGGCTTCTTATCGGTACGTTGCTCAGGTCCACGGTTGAGCTGAGAGATAGCAATAACAGGCACATCAAGCTCTTTCGCCATCAACTTAATCTGGCGAGAGAAATCAGATACCTCTTGCTGACGGTTCTCAACGCGCTTACCTGATGTCATCAACTGCAAGTAATCGATCACGATTAATTTGAGATCATGGCGCTGCTTAAGGCGACGCGCCTTTGCACGGATCTCCATCATGGAAAGGTTTGGTGAGTCATCGATAAATAAAGGTGCATCGGAGATTTCACCCATACGACGAGCAAGCTTTGCCCACTCATCATCGCTGAGTTGTCCTGAACGAATATTGTTCAGTCCGACGCGCGCCTCTGATGACAACATACGCATCGTGATTTCAGATTTCGACATTTCGAGAGAGAAGATCACCGCGGCTTTATTTTCGTGGATCGATGCAAAGCGAGCGATATCAAGACCTAGCGTTGACTTTCCGACTGCAGGACGCGCTGCAAGAATAATCATATTTCCAGGATGTAGGCCGTGAGTTAACTTATCGAGATCACGGAAACCGGTCATCACACCTTCAACACCGCCACCCTTAGAGATTGCTTCAATCTCATCGAGAGCCTGTGGGAGCAAGGTATTTAATTGAACATAATCTTCAGATGAACGGCGTTCAGTGACTGCATAGATCTCGGCTTGCGCTGCATCTACTGCATCATCGACCTCACCGCTTTGATCGTAACCAAGTTGTACAACCTTTGTTCCTGCCTCAACAAGGCGGCGCATGATTGCGTGATCGAGAACAATCTTTGCGTAGTAACTTGCATTTGCAGCAGTGGGAACAGATGAGATAAGTGTGTGGAGATATGGAGCGCCACCTGCACGTGCAATCTCTCCACGCTTTGTTAATTCGGCAGAGACGGTAATTGCATCTGCTGGTTCGCCGCGACCATAGAGATCGAGAACTGCTTCAAAGATTAATTCATGTGCAGGGCGATAGAAATCTCGTGAACGCAAAACTTCAACGACATCTGCAATCGCATCTTTTGATAACAACATTCCACCGAGAACAGATTGCTCTGCCTGTAAATCTTGCGGTGGGGTGCGCTCAAATTCGACACCGACAGTGTTCTGTTGTCCTCGCTCTTGGCGGGGGTTATTGGTAGGAAACTCTGCGATGCTCACGTGGGCAATAGTGGCTTTGACCCCTGACAATTACTACTCGCTATGTGTATAAGGGTGTGCGTAACTCGCCTTTTCCTGTGTGAAAGGGTGGGGATAAAGTGTGGATAACTTCTTATTTCGGTGGACAAGCTCAGATTTGAGCGTGGATTTCTGTGGAGGGAATTAACTCTTCGACATCTCATATCGTGGGCTTCACTCTTTATTCACCTGAGGCCGGCAGGATTGGACCATGATCGTCGACTACGCCCTCTATCAAAATGGCCACCGCTATAAGGAGCCGTCGAATTTAGGTGAGCTCATCAGTAAGGCTAAGCAAGAAGGTGGCTTTGTCTGGCTCGGACTTGCTGAACCGACCGCTGCTGAATTTGAAAAGATCATGGGCGACTTTCAATTCCACCCACTGGCTATCGAAGATGCCGTTGCCGCACATCAGCGCCCGAAGTATGAAGAGTTTCCAGATGTTCAGGTGATGGTGTTGAAGACCGCCTTCTACGAAGAGAAGGGCAGCTTGATTTCAACGGGAGAAATCTTCTGCTTTATCGGCGAATATTTCATTGTTGTCGTTCGCCACGGCAATGGAGCACCTCTTGCGCATACCCGTCACAACCTTGAATCTCAGCCCGAGCATTTAGCAAAAGGTCCTTACGCCGTTCTCCATGCGATTCTTGACCACGTTATCGATTGCTATATCGATATCTCTATCGAACTTGAGACTGACGTCAATCAAGCTGAGGCAAAGGTATTTAGTGAATCAAGAATTAGCGCATCGCAAGAGATTTATCTCTTAAAGCGTGAAGTCATTGAGTTCCGCCATGCGATCGATCCTTTGCTCTCACCCTTGCAGAACATTGCAAGTATTGGTGCTCGTCATATTCCAGCAGATCTCACACCGTTCTTTAGAGATACTTTGGATCATCTTGCTCGTGCCTCTGATGCAGCATCGGGGCTAGATTCACTGTTGCAATCAGCGCTACAGGCGGAGATTGCACAAGTTCAGCTGCAGCAGAATGAAGATATGCGCAAGATAACTGCATACGTTGCACTTGCATCAGTACCAACAATGGTTGCCGGAATCTATGGAATGAACTTTGACACGATGCCTGAGCTTCGCTGGCAGTATGGCTATCCGATGGTCGTTGGCGGGCTCGTGATTGTGACAGCCTTCCTCTATCGAAAGTTTAAGAAGTCTGGTTGGTTGTAATAGTCAGATATAAGTAAAGCCCGCCACCATTTACGGTGACGGGCTTTTACCTTTAAGAATTAAGCAGCTGTTACTGAGATAGCTACAGTCGCGACAACATTGTGTCCGAGTGAAACCTTTACAGAGTAGTTGCCGGTCTTCTTGATGTGACCTGTTGTCTTGATGTTGTGGCGATCGATATCAATCTTTGTTACAGACTTGATAGCTGCAGCGATGTCCTTATCAGTTACTGATCCGAACAAACGTCCTGCTGTACCTGTCTTCACAGCAACGAGGACCTTAGCTGCTTCGAGAGCTGACTTGATCTCCTTTGCGTGATCGATATCGCGAACCTCGCGTGCAGCACGTGCACGGCGGATGCCCTCGATCTGCTTCTCTCCACCAAGTGTCCATGCAATTGCTGCACCACGTGGGAGGAGGAAGTTACGTGCGTAACCATCTTTTACTGTTACAACGTCACCGGCTGTGCCGAGCTTTGCAACTTCACGAGTAAGAATGAGCTTCATAGTAGTCAGTTCTCCTTATCGCGCTGAAGATGTGTAAGGCAGTAGTGCTACTTCACGGCTGTTCTTAACAGCTGTAGCTACTGCGCGCTGGTGTTGTGTGCATGCGCCTGTGACGCGGCGAGCGCGGATCTTTCCGCGATCTGAGATGTACTTGCGAAGTGTCGCAATATCTTTGTAATCGATATATGTGACCTTGTCGCGGCAGAAGCTGCAAGGCTTCTTCTTGAACTTCTTATTAAGAGCAGCAGCTTTCGCGCCCTTGTTCTTAACCTCTTTGAGGTTACGGTTATTTCTTGCTCCCATTATGGTGCTCCTTTTCGGGCCCTAATTTTTAATTAGGAATGGATTGTTGGTTTATTAAAATGGTGGTTCGTCGGTTGTAGATGGAGAACCCCATCCACCACCGGCTGGTGAAGTCGAAGCAGCAGCCCATGGATCTTCGTTGAAGTCAGCAGCAGGGGCAGAGAATCCGCCACCTGTATTTCCGCCTGCAGCGCGCTGGGTACGTGTGACCTTAGCTGTTGCATTGCGAAGTGATGGACCTACTTCATCAACTTCTACCTCAAAGACTGTGCGCTTTTCGCCCTCTTTTGTCTCATATGAACGCTGCTTAAGTCGACCTGTAAGAATGACGCGCATTCCCTTAGTCAATGACTCAGCAACATTCTCAGCAGCTTGGCGCCAGATATTGCATTGAAGGAAGAGGCTCTCGCCATCTTTCCACTCGTTCGTAGCTTTATCTAAGTAACGAGGGGTTGAAGCAACGCGGAATTTAGCTACCGCTGCACCCGATGGGGTAAAGCGAAGCTCTGGGTCGTCAACGAGGTTGCCGACTAATGTGATTGTTGTATCTCCTGCTGCCATTTTCTTACCTTCTTTTCTACCTTATCTAGGCTTATCTACTGGTTGAGTCCGTGCTTATAAGTTACTCGCCTCGAGTGACAATTCCGGGAAGAAATCCCGAAGTTGTTGATTACTCGGGACGCATTACCTTTGTACGAAGGATTGATTCATTCAAGTTGAGCTGACGATCGAGCTCCTTGATTGCTGCAGGTTCGCAATTCATATCTGCAATTGCGTAGATGCCTTCAGCCTTCTTATTGATTTCGAACGATAGGCGACGCTTGCCCCAAACATCGAGCTTGTTGACTGCGCCTCCGCTGTCCTTGATGATCTTGAGATATGTCTCAAGTGATGGTGTGACTGTACGTTCTTCTAGATCTGGATCAAGAATGATCATGAGTTCATAGTGACGCATGTGTTAACCCGACCTCCTCTGGACTAAGACGGCCACGGTATTTCCGTGACAGGAGGGTTAAAAACCGTCATCGATATGGCCGGTGGCCAAGCGAATCAGGAGGCTTAAGGGTAACTGGGCGCGCTTAAAAGGAGAAATTTACGCAGGGTTATAGGGGTAATTCGGGCCAGCGCTGGGCCTCAAGGAGGCCAGCTGAACGATGGCGGCGGGCGAAGGCGATCGCCATTACAAGGGCTGCAACGATGCGAAGCATGGTGATTGCTGCATATGCCTTAACCGGCAGACCGAAGTGCGCACCAGTAAGAAGAGCGAGATGTTGCCAGATTGCAAGGTGATAGATCACTTCTGCAATCTGCCATCCCCAGAACCATGAGAGGTCTCTTTTATCGCGAAGGGCTAGAACTGCAAGTGGTGTTAACCATAAAACATATTGCGGTGAATAGACCTTACTTACTGTCATCAACACAATAAAGATGAAGAGTGATGATTGTGCAAGTGTTAACACCTCGCGAGTTTGCAGTAAGAATATTGCAACAACTGTGACGCCAATGAGGAGAGTCAAGATTGCCATGTAATTAATATGGTTGAGATTGATTCCAAGGACACTTAAGGCATACCAGAGTGATCCCCAATCAGCTTCGCGATGAAGATTGAGATCGTAGAAGCGCCACCAACCTGTTGGGGTGGTGAGTGCAAATGGAATATTGATCGCGGTAAAAGTTCCAAGTGCGATAGCTACATAAGTAATTGCCTTCTTAATCTCTGCTCTGCGGATAAAGATGATGACAATAGGAAGGAGTAGTACAACAGGGAAGAACTTCGTTGCAATTGATATACCTAAGATCGCAGCGCTAGCTAACTCTTCTTTTCTATCGAACCAATAAATTGCAAGAAGAGTTGTCACAATTGCCCAGAGATCCCAATTGATAAAGAGCGCAAGGACTCCTGTAGGTGCAAGCGTGTAGAGAAGTGCGCTATCAGGTTTGATGCGATAAACAAGGTATGAAGATGCGATAAAGAGAAGTGCAATTAATATCGCGCTGAAGTTGAAGTAACTCACCGGCCCATCAGGTGAGACCTTGGCTGTCGCCCACATAACAACGCCTTGCAGCACTGGATATTCAACTGCTTGATCTCCACCGCTAAATGCCCATTCGCCTCTTCCAAATGCACGCTCACTAAAGAGCGCTGGAAGATCGCTATAACAGGCGTGAATGTATTGATCGGGGCCTGCCCATACAGATTTTTCGCATGGTGCAAACTTTGCAAAAGAGAAGAGTGAAGCAATGATTGCAAGAAGAATGATGACGCGAGTATTTACGCGCATAGGTAAGGACCTATTACTTCTTCTTCATTGATTGCTTGCCACCGCTAGTCATCACAATCGGATCGAGACCGCCGATATTGGCAGGCGCTGGGAACTCCATAGTTGGTTGATCTTTAAGAGCGCCCTTCATAAATGCTGTCCAAATCCTTGCAGGGAATGTTCCACCTGTCACAGAGTTGAGGCCACCGATTCCGTTAAGGGATTCAGATGCGCTATCTCTAAAGAGTGCTACCGATGCAGCAAGTTGTGGTGTGTATGCGCTAAACCAAGCAGATGCGTTGGACTGTGATGTTCCAGTCTTACCGGCAGCAGGGCGGCCGAGACCAAGAGCTGCCGAGCCAGTTCCACCATTGACGACAGATTTCAGCGCGTAGGTGAGATCTGCCATTACTTCTTTGCTAAAGACCTCTTGTGTCTGCGCCTTACCTTCATAGAGGACGCCCTTATTAGGTCCAATGACCTGAGCGACCATGTAAGGCTTTGAGTAAATGCCATTTGCAGCAAATGTTGCATATGCATTTGCTACATCGATGACATGTGGGCTTGCAACACCGAGTGAGACAGATGGTGTTGGCATCAGCGCCACGTTCTCTGGAATACCGGCGCGACGAGCAACATCGACGACGCGATCAAGTCCTGCCTTAATTCCAAGTGGAACATAAACGGTATTGACTGAATGTTGAGTTGCAGTCATTAAATCAATCTGACCCCAACCTTCGCCGCCGTAATTATCGACGATGTATGGCTTGCCGAGATCATCGAAGGTTTGTGGTGTATCACCGTTCCACATCGATGTCAGCGGAATTCCTTGTTCAAGGGCAGCAACGAGGGCAAAAGGTTTAAAGGTAGAGCCTGCAAGAGCGATAGATTGCGTCGCATCGTTAAGTTGGCGTACTACATAGTCTTTTCCACCATACATCGCAATAACTTCACCGGTACCTGGGCGAATTGCAACAAGGCCGATATGTAAGTTTGTTGGTGCATTTGATGGATAAAGCTTGTTGATCGCATCTACTGCAGATTGTTGGGCGCGTTGTTCCAGTGTTGTCTTAATGACATAGCCACCGACCATCAACTGCTCTTGAGTAAATCCAAGTTTGCTCAACTCTTTCTGCGCTGCATCCATGATGTAACCCTTGGGACCACTCAGTGATCCACCAGTTGTGCGTGGTGCAACAGCTGGCATCTTTGCAGCCTTCGCCTCATCGGCGGTTATCCACTTCTCATCCAACATTCCTTGAATTACATATTTAAAACGCGCCTCAAGGCGAGCGAGATTTCGCGCCTTCTGCGCCTTATCCCCGTAGTCAGGATCATAAAGTCCAGGTGAGCGAAGGATTGATGCAATAACAGCAGATTGTGAAATAGAGAGTTGGTTTGCATTTCGATTGAAGTACTGCTGCGCTGCAGTCTGCACTCCGTATGATCCGCGACCAAAGTAAATGGTGTTGAGGTAATTCTCGAGAATCTGATCCTTTGTCATTGCATTCTCTAACTTGAGAGAGATGACAAGCTCTTTAATCTTTCGTTGAATACTTCGCTCAGGCGTTAAGAATGCTGTCTTTGCATATTGCTGAGTAATTGTTGAACCACCACGACCTTGGCCGAGCGTTAATACATTGGAGAGAACTGCATGTCCCAAACCGGTCACGCTAAATGCGCGATTGGAGTAAAAGTTGCGATCTTCCGCCGCCATCACTGCATAGCGAAGGCGAAGTGGAATCTTTGCCAAAGGAAGTATCTGGCGATTCTGTGCGCCGATACGACCGATCTCTTGTCCATTTGAATACTGGATTACTGTCGCCTGGCTATTGACGTAGGCGTTGGGATCTGGAATATCGACTGTAAACCAAGCGAGCGCAAAGAGAGTTGCTCCCGCAACAAAGCCAAAACCTGCGAGAAATATGCCTGCGCGAATGAGCTTGGTTTTAATCACTTTCCAAGGTTACCGCTGAAGTCTTCATCCTCGAGGGTTCGCTGGCGTCGTGGTGGCTTTCGCACACTTCCATCACCTAATAAATAGGTGGAACAGAGGTGATTCCATGAACATTCGCGACAGACCTCAACGATATAGACGGCGAATTCACCAAACTCCTTCTCCATCTCAAGAAGTTCAGCTGGAGACTTGATGCGACCTGAGTATTGCCCTAGCTGATCGCCAAATGTGTAGCGCAGTTCTACAAGTGAATCCTTCTTGCAGACGGGGCAGTTTCGACCAGCCTTCTCGCCATGAAATTTCGCAGCTCGCATCAAGTATGGATCTGCATCGCAGGCATCAACAACTCCGCGAAAGAGTGCGAGCAGGGTTGCGCGCTTATCGAGTGAATAGTCGATGAAGTTTCGTTGAGTTCTTGCCCGCACAGCCATGGCGAGAAGAATATTCGCTTTTACGAGGCTACGCTTACTGACGTGCTAGAACGAGGATTTACCTTCTGGGAGTTAATCCGTGATCGACGGCTTCGTCCGCTCTTACGTACACGGTGGACAGGACAATTCACCGATGGGATATTCCAGAGCGCACTTGCATCCTTTGTTCTCTTCTCGCCAGAACGCCAGGCATCTGCACTCAATGCAGCTGTCGCATTTGCTGTTGTTCTCCTTCCTTATTCGATTGTCGGACCGATGGTGGGAACGCTTCTCGATCGCTTCTCTCGTCAACGCGCTGTTCTCTTCTCTAACTTGACGCGCGCAATTACTCTTCTCTTCATCGCTCTCCTCATATTTCAAGGACGAACAGGTGTAGAGCTCACAATCTTTGTACTCGTCGCATTTGGTGTGAATAGATTGATTCTCGCCGGATTATCAGCAGGACTTCCACTTGTGGCACCACAGTCCTCTCTCATTGCAGCCAATGCCCTCGCAGTTACTGGTGGATCAGTCTGGGTCGTTCTCGGTGGCGGAATGGGGCTATTAATAAGGCGTTTTACAGATGCAATTACCTCTGCAGATCACGCCGATGGTTACCTCATCCTCGCCGCAGCTTCTGGTTATCTCCTTGCAGCTCTATTTGCATCAATGATGAGGAAATCTGAGATTGGACCAGAGCCACATCAGATTAAGAAGGCATCTCTGGCTGAAGGATTTATCGAGGTACGAGAAGGATTTAAATTCTTAAGGATTCATCAAGATGCAGCGCGTGGAATCGCAGCAACTGCAATCCATCGCGGTGGTATCACGGCACTTACATTGACTGCAATGTTGCTTGAGAGAAATACATTTAACGATCCGAACAATAGTGATGCAGGTCTTGCCGGTTTAAGTATTGCTCTCTCATGTGCGGCAGTGGGATTTACTATCGGCGCACTGATTGCACCGATTGGTGTGCGTTGGACGGGGCGCCATCGTTGGATGCGACTATCAATGTTTGCAGCTGCTATCGGAACATTGATCCTTGTCATCGATCGCAATCAAATACTTCTCTGCGCTGCTGCATTTACAACTGGCCTCTTTGGTCAGAGTGTGAAAGTGACAAATGATGCACTTGTCCAATCAAAGATCAGTGATGAGTTCCGTGGCCGTGTATTTGCTGTCTATGACGTCGTAGTCAATGGATCAATCGTGACCTTCTCGATTATTTCAGCGTTGTTACTGCCACAGAGTGGAGATTCCTGGCTTGTTCCAACGCTTGTTGCGGTGACTTACTTACTTATTGCAGGCGTTGTATTACGCCCACAGAAGTTCTTTCTCAAGGATGGCGGCGCGACCGCCACCACTCCATAAGTTCCTCTGTCGCACGTTCTTCACCGAGTGGACCGTGTTCCATACGAAGCTCCATGAGGAAATCAAGAGCTTTACCAACATCTGCCGATGGTGTGATTCCAAGAAGTTGCATCACTTGTGCGCCATCGAGATCGGGACGAATCTTTGAGAGCTCTTCCTCTTCCATTAACTTTGCAATGCGCGCCTCTAGACCGTCATAGGTGCGAGATAGGCGTTCTGCCTTCTTTACATTGCGGGTGGTGCAATCAGCGCGAGTAAGAACGTGAAGATGCGCGAGTAAATCACCAGCATCACGCACATATCGGCGCACTGCAGAGTCTGTCCACTCGCCATCACCATAACCATGGAAACGCAGGTGAAGAGCTACGAGAGTTTCCACCGCATCAATAGTCTCGTTATCAAAGCGGAGCGCCTTCATTCGTGACTTAGCAAGACGGGCACCTACAACTTCGTGGTGGTGGAATGAAACGCCGCCACCTTCGATGAGATTGCGAGTCTTTGGCTTTCCGATGTCATGGAGTAAAGCAGCGAGGCGATTGACAAGGTTGGGGCCACCAAGGCGATCTTCTTGAGTGATTGCCTGTTCAAGAACAGTAATGGAGTGTTCGTATACATCTTTATGGTGATGGTGCTCATCAATCTCAAGACGCAACTTAGGAATTTCAGGTAGGACATGTTCTGCAATTCCTGTATCTACAAGAATCGTGATTCCGATACGTGGATTAGGTGACATCAACATCTTTACAAATTCATCACGGATGCGTTCTGCAGAGATAATTGAGATGCGTCCTGACATATTGTGCATAGCATCAAGTACTTCGCTATCGAGCGTGAAATCTAATTGACTTGCAAAACGAGCAGCACGCATCATGCGAAGTGGATCATCAGAGAAAGATTGAACTGCACTTGCTGGCGTACGTAATACCTTCGCTGCTAAATCACCAATGCCATCAAAGGGATCGATAAATTCTGGTGAGTCTGTTGTTAATTCAAGGGCCATCGAGTTAACAGTGAAGTCGCGACGTGAAAGATCGCCTTCAATATCGTCGCCATATTCAACATCTGGGTTGCGAGAATCTTCTTCATACTTCTCTGTGCGATATGTTGTTACTTCAACAGTTGTATCGCCGCGCTTTCCAGCAATCGTTCCAAATTCAATTCCTGTATCCCAGACATTCTCTGCCCACCCCTTAAGAATCTTCTTCGTCTCAAGTGGGTGTGCATCTGTTGTGAAGTCGAGATCATTGCCGAGGCGTCCAAGAATTGCATCGCGGACTGGGCCACCCACGAGAGCGAGGCGATACCCCTTCTCTTTAAAGGCCGCTGCGAGCGAGCTCGCCAATGGCGCCCGCTCAACGAGGGTCGCGAGAGCGAGTTCACGCCCTAAATTGGTCTTCGCATCGCTCACAATAGATAAGCGTAGACGAGTACCCTTGCTCCCATGACCCCGGCACCTAGTGCGGGCAGCGAAGGTACGAAGAAGAAGCGTAGGCGCAAGCGCCCGGCGCATCGCTCCCCACAGAATTCACCTACCGAAAACGGTGGGCAGCAAGTAAAGAAGACCCCTGCAAAGAAGCCTTCGCCTGCCCGCGCCTATGCAAAGCGAGTGGATGAGGTCAGTGCAGGTGGTCTCGTTGTTGATACCACTGGAAAGTTAGGCCTTCTCATCGGCCGTCGCGATCAGAAAGATGCCAGCGGTAAGAAGATTCTCTGGTCGCTGCCTAAGGGACATATTGAAGAAGGTGAAACACCTGAACAAGCTGCTCTTCGCGAGGTAGAGGAAGAGACGGGAATTCAATCTCAGATTGAGAAATCTCTCGGAGTTATCGATTTCTGGTTTATGGCAGGTGGAAAGCGAATCCATAAGACAGTTCATCACTATCTCTTCCGTGAAAGCGGTGGTCTACTTGCAGCGCAAGAGAGCGAAGTCGATGAGGTCGCATGGTTTCCGCTCAACGAGATTATTGAGAAGCTTGCATATCCTGATGAGAAGAAGTTAATCGCCCGTACCGACGCAACGACAGAGCTTGAGGCGATATGAGAAAAATAGTCGCCACATCCATTGCTGCGCTAGCTCTCTTTGCGCCGCTGCCATCTGCAACTGCTGCAACACCCGTTATCCGCGTTGTCGATATTCCTCACCGTAATTTCGATGGAACTTTTCGCGATAATGAATTAGCAACAACCCTAACTCCTACTGGTCGTTTAGGTAAGGCTCTCTTTACCTCTAACGCATCAGCAACATGGGTTATTGACGCTTATCTCATCGATGAAGTTAAAGATATGGCAGATGGATATACCTTTGAAGGTAAGGAAGATCCTGTCGGCACGAGCATTGCAAAGATTTGGTTGCAGCAACTTCGTATCGCAACTATTGGTAATCCCATCGTTGCTCTTCCCTATGGAAATCCAGATGCATCACTTGCACGTAAGTTGGCGCCGAGTGAAATTAATTATTACTCAGCACTGGGCGCTTCAAAGCTAGAGTCTTTCTTTGGTCGCGTAGTGATCTCACAGAATGGCTGGGGCAGCGGAAAATCCCGTCTCGATAGCCAATATCAAGAGTTTTACCGCAATGAACGCGTGCTTCTCCTTGGGTTGAGCAAAGTTATTTCTACTCCAGAAATTACAAATCTGCGAGAAAAATTAGGGATTGTTCTTAGCCCATTGTTGAGCGTTGAAGATCGCGCGTATTTTTCATATTCAGCGCGTGAAGCAGTCAGAAAAGTCTCTGGAAAACTTAAAGTTGTTTCAGGTCGCTACCAATTAACATCAGAGACAACGAAGGTTCCTCTCACGCTTGTTAATAAATTTGAGACAGCAACAACGGTTAATCTCTCACTTATTCCAATGAATTCACGTGTGCTCGTTGAGAACGTCAATAACATCACTATTCCACCAAAGTCCCAGGTTCAGATTGCAGTTCCCTTTGATGTCATTGCATCTGGATCCACGCTAGTTCTTGCTCAATTAATGACTCCACAAGGAACACGCGTCGGAGAAGTTTCAAAGCTCAATCTGACCATGACGGTCATTGACTCTCGCGTTGCCTGGTTTACAACTGCTGCAGCGATTGTTCTCTTCTTGGGAGCGATTACTCAATCGGTCCGCAGAATCAGAAGGAGCCGTCATGAAAAATAATGAGCTCTTCCGCGCCTCATCGATTATGGCGCTCGGCACAATCTTCTCGCGCATTACCGGTTTCTTCCGAGCAATCCTCGGTGTAGCAGTTCTTGGCACGGCGCTCTTGGCAGATACTTACAATGTTGCAAATACGATGCCGAATATTCTTTACAACTTATTAGTGGGTGGAGCGCTTACTGCCATCTTTGTTCCACAATTGGTTCGTTCATTTAGCGATGAAGATGGTGGACATGGTTTCGCCTCTCGCCTTGTCACAACAATCTCTGGAATTCTCTTAGCGTTGGTGGCGATTGGAGTCATCTTCGCACCGCTCTTAGTTCGTCTCTACGCACCTGAGTTCTCTGAAGTTGGTTTTGAGCATGAGCAGGCGATCGCAGTTGCCTTCACTCGGTACTGTCTTCCACAAATTTTCTTCCTCGGCCTCTTTACAATGTTGGGCCAAGTGGCAAATGCACGTGGTTCTTTCGCTCCACTGATGTGGGCACCTATTGCAAATAACCTTGTCGTTATTGCAGTTTTCGGTGGATTTCTCGCCTTTCAACACAACATCGCAGTCGGCACTATTACAGATTTTCAGATTCAACTCTTGGGGTGGGGAACAACTGCTGGTGTTGTGATTCAGGCGCTCATCCTTATCCCTGTCGTACATAGATCGGGTATTCGTATCCGCCCTATCTTTGGGGTGAAAGGTTTAGGTAAATCTTTTTCATTGGCTGGCTGGACCCTTGTCTATGTATTGATCTCTCAGCTTGGTTATCTCGTCACAGTTAATGTCGCGACAGCTGCAGCTGTTCGAAGTGCGAAGGCAGGTATAACAACAGGCGTTGGATTCACGCCATATACAAGCGCCTACTACATCATGCTGTTGCCATATTCGATTGTAACAATTTCGATTGTGACTGCGTTATTGCCACATCTTTCTAAGCTTGCAATTGAGAAGAAGGTTGATGATGTTCGCCTTCAATTAATTCGTGCAATCAAGATGGTCGGAGTTGTGACTGTTCCAAGTGCGATAGCGCTGATCTTCTTTGGTCCACTCATGACTGAAGTTCTCTATATGGGAATCTCACTCGATGATTCGCGATATATCGGTTATGTCTTGGCAGCTCTCGGCCTCGGCCTAGTTCCATTTAGCATTAACTTGATTCTCGTCCGCGGGTTCAATGCATTTGAAGATACTAAAACTCAAGTGGTATCTATCTTGATCATTAACGTGATCTCTGTTGTGCTCTCCTATATCTTCTTATGGAAGCTTGCCAGCGATGTCGTCACAGTAGGCCTCGGAATTGCTTTCTCTATTAGCTACATCGTTGGACTATCTATTACTTTAAAGTTAATCAAGAAGCATGTAGGAGAACTTAAACTCCGTGACTTTGCCGGTCAGCATCTCGCGCTGTTGGGGGCATCACTTCTTGCAATGGCACCACTCTTTGCTCTCTCTACCTGTCTTGGCTGGGCTGATGATTCAGCACTTTTGATCACTCGCGCACTTCGATTGGCAGGAACTTTGACTGTCGCCGGCCTTGGATATCTCTTCTTCGCCCATCGCTTCAAAGTGGCTGAAATCGCAGGTCTTCGAAGCTTCGCCACAACTGTTTCGGCCAAGCTCAAGCGATAAAGGCGCGGTAAGGTGCGCTTATGAGCACCGAAGTTCGCGAAGTCGTCATTGTTGGTTCTGGCCCTGCCGGATATACCGCTGCGATCTATGCAGCACGTGCAGATCTCAAGCCAGTTATCTATGAAGGCTCAGTGACTGCTGGTGGCGCACTGATGAACACCACTGAGGTCGAAAACTTCCCTGGCTTTATCGACGGCATTATGGGCCCAGACCTTATGGACAATATGCGCAAGCAGGCGAAGCGCTTTGGTGCAGAGCTGATCACAGATGATGTTGTTGAAATGGATCTGACATCAGAGATCAAAGTTATTAAAGATGGATCTGGCAATATCGTGAAGGCAAAGTCAGTCATCCTTGCGATGGGCTCTGCTTATCGCGAGATTGGTCTTGAGAATGAGAAGCGACTCTCAGGTCGTGGCGTCTCATGGTGTGCAACCTGCGATGGTTTCTTCTTTCGCGATCAAACAATTGCAGTTGTAGGCGGTGGAGATTCTGCAGTTGAAGAGGCGACATTCCTAACAAAGTTTGCATCAAAGGTTGTTTTGATTCACCGCCGAGATTCATTGCGTGCATCAAAGATCATGCAGGAGCGCGCATTTAATAATCCTAAGCTTGAGATGATGTGGGATACAGAAGTCATCGATGTCATCGGCGAGAATAAAGTTGAAGGACTTAAGTTGAAGAACACCAAGACTGGTGAGGAATCAACTGGAGCATTTACTGGTCTCTTCGTTGCTATCGGACATATTCCGCGTTCTGAACTCGTCGCAACTCAGGTTGCACTCGATAACGAGGGATATGTAAAGGTCGAAGACCGTTCAACTCGCACAAATATTGCCGGAGTCTTTGCATGTGGAGACCTCGTCGATCACACATACCAACAGGCGATTACCGCTGCAGGATCTGGTTGCCAAGCGGCAATCGATGCTGAGAAGTTCTTGGCCCACTAAATTTCACACACTAATAACTAGATATATAGGAGCAAGTCATGAGCGCACCAATCAAGGTAACAACAGCAGATTTCGACCAGGTCGTATTGAAGAGCAGCAAGCCTGTTCTCGTTGATTTCTGGGCAGAGTGGTGTGGTCCTTGCCGCGCAATCGCTCCAATCTTGGACGATATCGCTGCAGAGCATGGAGATAAGCTCACAATCGCAAAGCTCAACACAGATGAAGAGTCAGCAATCGCTATCAAGTACGGCGTGACTTCAATTCCAATGCTCAATGTCTATGTCAATGGTGAAGTTGTTAAGACAATCATCGGTGCAAAGCCAAAGCCAGCACTTTTGAAGGAACTCGAAGGCTTCATCTAAATCTCTTATGAAGGAGTTATCTCCCGACGAGATTCGCTCTTTTCAACAAGAGCGTGGACTCCATGTCACCGGTGAATTAAACGATGCGACCAAGCGCGCCTTAGAAGAGGCGCGTTGGAAGCTCGGTGATCGATCTCTTAATCTCCAACCATCTCCGATGATGCGTGGCGATGATGTGGCGACGCTTCAAGCTCGGTTGACTGAGATGGGATTTAACTGCGGACGTGTCGATGGAATCTATGGACCATCGACTGAGAGCGCTGTGAAAGAGTTTCAAAAATCTGTAGGTGCAACAGTTGATGGCAAGTGTGGGCCGGCAACGATAATTGCTCTCTTGCGTTTAACAAAGACAATCTCTGGTGGTGCACCGTCTGCTCTTCGCGAAAGTGCGCAGCATAAAAATCGTGGACCTGCATTGGCAAATAAAGTGATCGTTCTCGATCCTGGCTCAGCCGATGGTGAAGAAGAGATCACTCTCGATATCGCTCAGCGTATTGAGGGAAGACTTCTCGCTCTCGGTGCAACTGTATTTCTTGTTCGCGGTGCTACCAATAATCCAACAGAGCAAGAACGTATCGCTTTTACAAATAAAAATAGCGCAGACCTCTTAATCTCGTTGCATACAGATAGAGATTCAAATCCACGTGCTGAAGGTGTTGCAACATTCTTCTATGGAAGCGATGCCCATGGAATTCACTCGATTGTTGGTGAGCGCTTTGCCTCTCTTGTGCAGCGTGAAATCTCTGCGCGCACCGACTTACTCAACTGTCGCTCTCATGCGAAGACGTGGGATATTTTGCGCCTGACCGAATGTCCTGCAATCCGTGTCGATTGTGGCTATCTCACCAATGAAGGCGATTCAGAGCGCTTAGCCCGCCCTGAATTCAGAGATACCCTCGCTGAAAGTTTCATCATTGCAATCCAACGTCTCTATCTATCGGCAGAAGATGATGCAAAGACTGGAACATTGCGAATCTCAGACCTTCGTAGCGCAGGAATTCGTCGAAATTAATCTTCGCCTCTAATTAAGTACCGACTTTGTAGGGCGGTATGGGAAGATTCATCCCATGTCAGAGGTAAATATTCGCTATCAAACAGGTGCTCCACAGAATCTCGAAGAGAGATTTGCTGCGCGAGCCGCCGGAATGTTGCCCTCTGAAATTCGCTCCCTCTTCGCTGTAGCTTCACGCCCAGAGATCGTCTCTCTCGCTGGCGGAATGCCAAATCTCTCGGCACTACCAATGGAGATGATGGCTGGGGTCGTCAACGATTTGATTCTTACCAATGGCGTAGAAGCACTCCAATATGGAAGCGGACAGGGACACCCAAAACTCCGTGAACAGATCTGCGATGTGATGGCACTTGAAGGCATCCGTGCAAATCCTGACGATATTGTCGTGACAACCGGTTCACAGCAGGCGTTAGACCTCATCTCTCGAATCTTTATCGATCCAGGCGATGTTGTTCTCGTTGAAGCTCCTTCATATGTGGGAGCGCTCGGTACATTCCGCCAATATGAGGCATCAGTTGTCCATGTTGAGATGGATCACGATGGAATGGTTCCTGATTCACTCCGCAATGCGATTAAGAGCGTTCGCGCAGCAGGTCGCAAAATTAAATTCCTCTACCTGATTCCTAATTACCAGAACCCAACAGGTGTCTGCCTTCCTGCAGATCGACGCACTGAGATCTTAAATATCTGCCGCGAAGCAGAGATCTTTGTAGTTGAAGATAACCCTTACGGACTCCTTGGTTTTGATAAGCCATCGCCAAATGCGATGCGCGCAGAAGATTCAGAGAACGTTATCTATCTCGGATCTTTCTCTAAGACAATTGCATCTGGACTTCGTGTGGGTTGGGCACTTGTTCCACAATCACTGAAAGATAAGTTAGTGATTGCATCAGAGTCTTCAATTCTCTGCCCATCAAACTTTACTCAACTCACCATCTCAAGTTACCTTGCAGATCAGCCATGGCGCGATCAGATTGCAAGCTTCTGTGAGCTCTACAAAGTTCGCCGCGATGCGATGCTTGAATCGCTAGAACAATATTTCCCTGAAGAGGCGACATGGACAAAGCCTGGTGGCGGATTCTATGTCTGGGTTAATCTGCCAGCAGAGATTGATACAAAGGCTCTTATGCCAAAGGCGATCGTTGCCAAGGTTGCCTATGTTCCAGGAAATGCCTTCTATGCAGATGGCCTCGGTTCTTGGTCGATGCGACTTTCATACTGCCACCCAACTCCAGAGCGCATCCGTGAAGGTGTGAAGGCTCTCGGTGGAGTGATTAAGGGAGAGATGAAGCGCCGCGGAACAGCGCTCAACTAATTTTTTTCGATCAAATCAACGATACGTTGAAGATCTTCTGTGCCTGCAAATTCAATAACAATCTTGCCCTTGCCTTTGCCAAGTTCAACGTTGACGCGGGTATCGAGGTAATCGCTCAATAGCTCAGCTGCTGCAAGCCCAGCACCTGATACGCCCTTCGGTGTTGTCTTCTTACCTTTAGCAGTTGATGGCTTATGGGTTGCAATGATCTCTTCCGTTGCGCGAACACTCAGGCCTTCACCGACGATACGTGATGCGAGCTTCTCAATATCGTTTGCATCGGTTAATCCAAGAAGTGCACGCGCATGTCCTGCAGATAAAATTCCTGCTGCAACTTTACGTTGAACAGATTCAGGCAAATTGAGAAGTCGAATTGTATTTGAAATCTGTGGGCGTGAACGACCTAGCTTTAGCGCTAACTCATCATGAGTGCAGCCAAAATCTGTGAGAAGTTGTAAGTATGCAGCGCCTTCTTCAAGTGGATTGAGTTGGCTGCGGTGAATATTTTCAATAAGAGCTTCACGAAGAAGTTCATTATCTGGTGTCTGGCGAATAATGACAGGAATTGATTTCAACCCTGCAGCCTTTGCTGCACGGAAGCGACGCTCTCCCATAATCAATTCATATTTATCTGTCGCAACTTTACGGACGACAGGTGGTTGCAAAATTCCAAATAACTTAATCGATGAGATGAGCTCATTGAGCGCATCTTCATCAAAGACTGTTCGTGGTTGACGTGGGTTAGGTGAGATCTGCTCTAGTGGGATTTCATTCTGTGTTGCAACAACAACATCATCAACTGTAAGAGATGTTGGAATGAGTGAATCTAAATTAATACCGAGGCCACCGCGCTTTGCTGCCATTATGCACTTCCTCTTGAATTTTCTCCCAAATAATTAATGCTGACAACATTTGAATTAAATTCAGCAGATAAGTCTGGCTCTTTCGCTTTTCCGCGATCTGCAATTTCGCGAGCAACCTGCATATATGCAATCGCACCCGGTGAAAGTGGATCGTAAGTCATTACAGTTTGATTGTAAGAAGGTGCTTCAGATACACGTACAGCACGTGGAATTGGCACATCAATTAATTCATTTGGAAAGTGTGCACGTACATTTGCAGCAACATCATTAGAGAGACGAGTACGTGAATCAAACATCGTTAAAATAATTGTTGAGAGATTAAGTGTTGGGTTAAGTCGCTTCTTCACAAGTGTGTATGTCTCTAATAATTGAGAGAGGCCTTCGAGTGCGTAGTACTCGGTTTGAATTGGAATCATCAGCTCGCGTGATGCTGCAAAGGCATTGATTGTCAGCAAACCTAGAGATGGTGGGCAATCGATAAAGATGTAGTCATAATTAACGCTGATCTCATCAATCGCTTCCTTTAGTTGAAGCTCGCGCGCCACCATTGAAACTAAATTGATTTCTGCATTTGCCAGAGATGTATTCGATGGGATGCAGTCGAGCTCAGGAAAACCTGCCACTTTTTGGATAACAGTTGCGACGGGAGCTGTACCCATCAAGACCTCATAGACACCTGCGCTCTCGCGATGTTCAACACCGAGGGCGGTCGAGGCATTTCCTTGGGGGTCGAGATCGATGACGAGGACTCGTAGGCCACCCATAGCGAGGGCAGCTGCAATATTGACCGTCGAGGTCGTCTTTCCAACCCCACCCTTCTGGTTGGCCACTGTGAAGATACGGGTAGAGGCGGGCTTAGCCATCGCCTCTTTAAGGCGACGGACGCCTATCACTTTTCCGTTTGTTTCACGTGAATCATCCACAGGGGTATTCAACCACCATTATGGGAGGGTGGTTACTCCCGAAAAATTAGGCTTGGGTAACCTTCGGGAGCTTCTTCAGCTCGACTACCCGGCCGAGACCGATACCTTCAAGGGTAATCTCATGCAAAATTGAGCCTGGAACCGCCTCCATCTCGCGTGAGGCTGACTCCCCCTTCATCGCTAAGAGAGATCCATTCATCTTGAGCATATGCCAGCTCATCTTCTTCAACTTATCGAGGGCGGCGACTGCGCGAGCGGTGACGTAATCAGCGCTCTTCTTCACATCTTGGGCCCGGCCACGGATTACTTGAATCTCAGTCCCCTCTGTCGCCTCTTTGAGGAACTCCACACGGCGTTCAAGGGGCTCAATGAGTGTGACCTTGAGGTCTGGACGGGCTAGTGCGATAACAATTCCAGGTAGACCTGCCCCTGAGCCGATATCAAAGAGGGATGCTCCTTGAGGTAGTAATTGGCAGACAAAGAGAGAGTTGAGGATATGGCGCTCCCAGATTCGATCTCCTTCACGTGGGCCGATCAAGCCACGCTCAATACCTGCCCCTTTAAGGAAATCGGCATAGGCGCGAATAGCCTCCTCTTTTTCAGGAAAGTGGCGGGCTATCAGCTCATCGAGCGTTGGTTCCACGTGAAACTAGCGGTTCTCTGCGGACCTGTTAGGAAGGGAAGATAACGACGAAACGGCGTGGATCTTCACCCTCAGACTCTGAGGTAAGGCCCATATCCTGGATTGTGTCATGGATAATCTTGCGCTCAAAGGCGTTCATTGGGTCGAGTTTGATCTCTTTACCACTTGTCTTAGCCTCTTCGCCGAGCTTCTTTGCAAGAGCTGTTAGCTCCTTGCGGCGGTTGGCGCGGAAGTTCTCAATATCGAGCATGAGGCGGCTACGGTCACCTGAAGATGTTTGAACTGCCAGGCGTGTGAGCTCCTGAAGAGCATCGAGGACCTCTCCATCCTTACCGACGAGGTGGTTGAGCTTGCCACCGACGATAGCTAGTGATGCGCGACCATTCTCGACATCGATATCAATATCTCCATCGAGATCTGCGATATCTAAGAGCGCCTCAAGGTAATCGGCTGCGATATCGCCCTCTTCTTCGAGCTTCGCCGCAGATTTAGGGGCCTTCTTAGTAGCCTCTGGTGAAACTTCTACCGTCTCTTCTAGATTCTCTTGTACAACTTCTGTTGACTCTGGCATTTTCTCTCCTATGAGTAGGGTGAATTATATGTTTTTGTGCGTTTTCGTACCTATTGTCCGAATTACTTCTTCTTCTTTTTAGCCTTCTTTGGCTGTTGGCGCTGGCCCTCGACCTTTGGCGCCTCAACTGGAGCTGTGCCCTCTGGGGCAATCTCCTTGCCTTCAAGCTTCGCCTTGTGGGCGCGCTTTCGCTGGAGCTCTTCATAGGCAGGTGATCCTGGAGTTGGGTTTCGCTTAATGACATAGAACTGCTGACCCCATGTCCAAAGGTTTGTTGTCGACCAGTAAATCAAAACACCGACTGGGAAGTTAACGCCTGAGATTGCAAAGATCAGTGGGAATACATAAAGCATGATCTTCTGTTGCTGCAACATCATATTGTTGCTTGCATCCATCTTTGGCATGCCCTTTGTCATCAACTGCTTCTGTGTTGTAAAAGTTGTTGCTGACATAAGAATAATAAGAATGACTGTAACAATCTTTACAGTTAATTTATCTGAACCTAAGAATGTCTCTGAGATTGGTGAACCAAAGAACTTCGCTTGTGCAGCTGAAGTCAAATATTCGCCCTTCATAAATCCATGTGACTTATTTTTTGCAATTCCATTAAGAACTGTAAAGAGTGCAAACATGACAGGAGCTTGGGCAAGAATTGGGAAACAAGATGCAAGTGGATTTGTTTTATGCTCCTTGTAAATCTTCATCATCTCTTCAGATTGCTTCTGGCGATCATCTTTATATTTCGCTTGGATAGCTTTGATCTGAGGTTGCAGCGCTGTCATTGCGCGCTGACTCTTAATCTGCTTAACAAAGAGTGGAATCAAAATTGTTCGAATTAAGATCACAAGTCCCATGATTGAGAGAGACCATGTCACACCTGAATCAAAACCAAAAAGTGGCGAGAGCACTTTATGGAATCCGATCATGATTCCAGAGACGATGTTATAGAGCGGATTTAAGATAAAGCCCATTAGAGGACCCCTTCTGTTGTATTGCTTGAAACCATTGTGGAGCGCATATTTGCAAGGGCCTCTGCGCTATCGAGTTCATAATCAACGTAATCAAGGCCGCCATCAGACCAAGGATTACAACGCATTACTCGCCACCCCGCCATGAGTAGACCTTTCAATCCATAACGACGGATTGCAGTCGCTGCGTAATTTGAACATGATGGGTAGTACTTGCAACGGGGTTCGCGCATTGATGAGAAAGCTTGGTATCCTTTGATCAGTAACTCTGCGATGCGCTTCATGATGCATCTGCTGTTCTCTTAGCCGCCTTCGAGATAAGGCGTGTTGAGATTTCAGTAATCTCGCGAGCAACATCAGTTGTTGAATCTTGCTTCAACCCACGAATAACAATGAGTGAGCCCTGAGGAAATTGTGAGAGCGTTGTTGCGATTGCATGACGAATCTGACGAGATACACGATGGCGACGGACTGACCCTCCTACGCCTTTGCCGATGATCAGACCAGCGCGAGGTTGATCTGTTGAGGCAGGGTTAACGTGTAAATATCCAACGAAATGTTCGCTGGTAACTCGA
Organism: Candidatus Nanopelagicaceae bacterium; assembly: GCA_965267985.1. GTDB lineage: Bacteria > Actinomycetota > Actinomycetes > Nanopelagicales > Nanopelagicaceae > Planktophila. The sequence continues at coordinate 1,487,548 of OZ254152.1, forward strand.
AGACCGCTCTTTGTTGTGCGAGCGAAATCTTGCGGTGAAGTTAAACGTGCAGAAACTGGCAGCACGAGTACTAGATCCGGTTCAGCTCTACCTAGTCTTAAAGTGGTTGCTTACGCTGAAAGGCGTGAGCGACCCTTAGCGCGACGAGCTGAAAGAACTGCGCGTCCTGCGCGTGTAGCCATGCGTGCGCGGAAGCCATGCTTCTTGGCGCGGCGGCGTGTATTTGGCTGGTAGGTGCGCTTTGTCATGAGAACTCCAAAATATAGAGAGGCTTACCTATAGATAGGCCTCGTAGTCGAACAGGTCAGAAATACGGGGGAAGCGAGGGTGCAACGGTACGGGTGTGGATAGGTGGCGGTCAAACTCGCTCCTCGTATTGAAGAGGGGTTAAAGGTGTGGATAACTACTTGCTAATTCCCAGAAAAGGGTCTACTTTGCGGGTTCTCCACAGGTATCCGTCACATTAGGTCGGAAGTGAAGCCTCAAGGCGCACTTTAGACCACACCCTGTGGATAACTTTGTGGATATCAAATATCCAGGTTTGGGGGTCACG